>JBLIMV010000014.1:0-133183 GCA_047638395.1 Paracoccaceae bacterium
TTGGGAACGGACCATCGCAAGCGCCGAAACATGGCTCCTCGTCGCCCACATACGCCGCGTCACTCGTCTGCTGGCAAGAACTTGATATTATGCAGAAACTTTTGAATCAGACTCTCAGCGTGCAGGCGAGGGAGCGTTTGCAATGCACGCTGCAACTCATCCTGCAGAGAACGCGCAGTTGCATCTGGCGCCGGGGCAATAACCGCCAATGCCAGTCCGCATGCTACGACGGCGGCTGTTATCGCCGCCGAATGTGCGCGTTGTGCCCCCATGTCTGCTTCGTGCCCCTTCAAAACCTGACGTATCTCGTAAACCATTGTAGTATAACATAAACCTGAAAACTATCCGAGCGTCGCCCGAATTCGTGGGTGGCATAGCGTAATTCTGCGGAGTCGTCCGAATGGCCAGTCACTGGCTGTCTGAAATTCTGAAAAACGTTCGACCGGCATTCACCCAGATTCTGGTGGTGTCTGCGTTCGTGAATCTGCTGGCAATCGCCGCACCGATCTTCGTGCTTCAGGTCTATGACCGGGTTGTGATGCATGCCGGTATCAGCACGCTGTATGGCCTGGTGATCGGCGTGCTGGTGGCGATCGTGTTCGATTTTGTGCTTCGCCAGTTTCGCGCCCGGCTGTTGCAGCGCGCCGCGCTTGAGATCGATATCGGCGTTAACCGCCGCGTGCTCGACAAGCTCATGGCGGTGCCGCTACGGGTGCTTGAATCGCGCCCCGTTGCGCAGTGGGACATCCTGTTCCGTGATGCCAATGCGGTGCGTGACACGCTTTCCGGGCCGACGGCGGTCGCGATTGCAGACCTGCCGTTTGCGGTGATTTTCCTCGGCGTTATCTATGCAATTGCCGCCCCTGTGGCCTGGGTGGTATTGATGTTGATCCCCGTCTTTGTGCTGATTGCCTGGCTCGGCGCACGCAGTCAGACCGCCCGTACGCGCGCCGAACGCAACGCGACGCTTACCCGCGACGGGCTTGTCGGTGACCTGATCGCCGGGCGGACGACGATCAAAAGTCTTGGACTGGACGATGCATTTGCGTCGCGCTGGGAAGACGCCCATGCCGAAGCCGTCGACCGGGGGCTCGACCGCGGGCGGACCGGCGATAATTTCGTCAATATGGGTCTCGCCGTCAGCGTCATCGCGACCGTCGCGATCACCGGTGTCGGCGCGCTCGCGATTCTGAATCAGGAGCTCACCATCGGGGCGCTGATCGCCACAAACATGCTGGCCGCACGCATTATCATGCCGTTTCATCAGCTTGTCGGCACCTGGCGGATGGCGGCACACTGCCGCGAGGCGGTCGGGCGGCTGGACGATCTGTTCGCTGTGCCGTCCGAGCGCGCCGATAGCGCTATCGCTTTTGACCGTCCCGCCGGCAAGCTTGTCTTTGATGGGGCGACATTCCGCTACGCGCCGGAAAACGAGCCTGTGATCGATGAAATCCGCCTGACGCTTGAAGCGCGTGGTCTCTATGCCGTGATGGGTGCCAATGGCAGCGGCAAGACGACGCTCCTGAAATTGGCGATGGGCCTCTATGCACCGGATGACGGGCGCGTTCTGATCGACGATGCGGATATCGCACAGTTCAGCCGCCGCGACCTGACACGGTGGATCGGCTATGTGCCGCAGGAGATCCGCCTGTTTTCCGGCACCATCCGCGACAATATAAGCGCTGCCCTGCCAGAGGCACCGGATGAGGATGTTATCCGTGCTGCGAAGCTGGCAGGTGTACATGAATTCGTGGCGGCCCTGCCGGATGGATATGGCGCGGATGTCGGTGACGGCGGGGCGGCTCTGCCGGGTGGCATCCGCCAGAAGATCGGCATCGCCCGGGCGATGCTGCGCCAGCCGCCTGTATTGTTGATGGATGAGCCCTCGAGCAATCTGGACCGGGATAGCGAAACCGCGCTCGCCGAAACCCTGCGGGAGCTGTCGGCTGATCATACGATCGTTATGGCGACGCATAGTCTGCGCCTGCTGAGTGCCTGTCACAGTATTCTGGTACTTGAACGCGGCAAGATCCGCACCGGTGGTCCGGCGGACAAGGTTCTGCCTGAAATGTTCCCTACGGCAGCCGCAGCAGCGGGCAAGCCATGAGCGGCGCGCTCGACACACTGCTGACGCGGCGCCCGCAACGAGGGTGGGGGGCGGTGTCGCTGTTGATTATCGTTGCCCTTGGCGCTGCCGTGGTTTGGGCGTCTTTCACACGGCTGGACGAGGTCGCCGTTGCCGCCGGCGAGGTCGTGCCGCAGGGGCAGACCAAGGTCGTTCAGCATCTCGAAGGTGGGATTGTACGTGAGCTTGCCGTTCGGGACGGGGCGAAGGTCAAGGCCGGCGACATACTTTTGCGCCTGACGCTCGGGGCCGGGTTGGTGAACCGCGCTGAACTGCAGGTCCGGCGCGATGGCCTGGCGCTGCGTCGTGCACGCCTGGCTGCCGAAGCAAGTGGTGGAGACCTGGTCTTTCCCGATGAGGCGGCAGACCGCCAGCCGCAGATCACGGCCTCGGAACGGGCGGCGTATGCCGGCCGGAAAAGAGAACTGGGGACCGCGGGTTCGGTTCTGGCGGAACAGCTGTCGCAGCGTCAGTCCGAAATTCGCGAGTTGCGGGCGAACGATGCGGCGCTGGTCGGGGAATTAAGGATCAACCGCGAAAAACTGGGTATTTCGTCGGATTTGCTCAAGGACGGGCTGACGTCGCGGCTCGAACATCTGGATGCACAGCGCGATGTCGGCCGGATAGAGGGCGAGCGCCGTGCCGTATCTGCCAAAATCGCCGCGGCGAATGCCGCCTTTGCCGAGGCGCAGGCCCGATTACGCGAGCTGGGCGAGAAATTCGCGACCGATGTGCGCGCCGAACTGGGCACGGTTGAGGTCGATCTCCGCCGCGCCGATGAACTGATGACCGAAGCCACTGAACAGAAGGGCCGCGCTGATATCCGCAGTCCGATCGACGGGACGATCAAGAACCTGCGCTACAATACGATTGGCGGCGTCGTCCGGCCCGGCGAGCCTATCCTGGAGATCGTGCCGGCGCGTGACCGTCTCGTCATTGAAGCGCGGCTGGACCCGGCGGACCGCGGCTACGTGCGTCCGGGCCAGAGCGCCATCGTCAAGCTCAGCACATATGATTTTGTGCGCTATGGCGGCCTGGAAGGCCGCGTGGTGCGTATTGCCCCCGATACCGACAGTGCCGCCTCGACCGGGCGGCCGTTCTTCCGTGTTGTCGTGGAGACCGAGAAAACCTGGCTCGGACCGGAACAGGGGCTTCTGCCCATATCGACCGGTATGGAAGCGACGGTCGATATCAAGACCGGGCGACGCACCGTGATCGACTATCTGCTGCGGCCGATCCTGAAACTCCGCTCTGAGGCCTTCCGCGAACGCTGATCCGGCGTATTGCCGCTTCGTACAATGTGACTTTCATTTTGTAATTCGTTTCTCAGGAACGAAATGGATTTCGATCCAAATCGCGACAAGACAGGTCGCGCGGCCTGACTTCAATGCAGGTGCGCCACCTCAGAAAACCTTCTTAGTGCATTGAAAAGGCAGTATTTTTCAAAAAAATTAACCTGTCTTAAGAAGCTGGCACGCTTCTTGCATTTACTTCGTTGTGACCGCAGTGAGTTGGCAAATAAGGCGGTCTGGAAGAAGGAAGTTTCACAATGAAACAAGAGATCAAGTTGGCGACAGCGGAGAATATCGTCACCGCCATTTGTGTCGGGGTTGGCGCGCTTCTGGTGGTTCTGGCGTTGCACACACTGTCGACAGTGAAGTCCGTCAATGCATCAAATTCATATGGGTATGGCGCGCACAGCACGTTGGCGTCGTTCGATAATGCGTTGACACAGAAGGCGGGCACGTTTGCGAGTGAGATATCTGAAGAGAAATGAATTCCGGGGCAGGTGAATTGAACGACCGACCTTGAGTACAGGCCGGTATGGGATCCGCGGCAGAGGATTAGGTGCGACCGACGATGTGTATCGAGTACGTCGGGCGCGCTGCGGACCAGAGTAGGAAGCGTAAGCGTAAGAGTAAGCGTCGCGCATAAGAGTAGTGAGTATCAGTAGTAGTTATGCGTTGTCGGGGTAGCAATTCGGGGGCTTGGTCTCTCTTTGAGACCGGTCAGGGTTGGCCCCGTCGAAGAGATGGTGGTGCTGTTGGGTCACCGTCGCCGCGGAGCCAGGAGTAGTCTAGAGTAGTAGTAAGGCTTCGATCTAACAGCGCGTCCGCCATCGGGGAGGAATCGGGAAACCGGTTCCTCCCTTTTTTATGAAAACGGAAGCAGGGCTAGCCGAGTTCGGGCCCCGCCGGGGAGAACACCATCTCCTTGCGGTCAAGCGGCTGGTCCGATCCGTGCAGCATGCGGATATAAGGCCGCTGAAATTCAAACCCGCCGGCCTTCAGCCAGTCGAGATACCCGGCGTGATAATCCATCGCATCGATCAGCAGTGCCTCCGGCCCCGACCCGCTATTTGCGGCGGCGGCGACCAGTGATTTGGCCGTGTCTTCATCTGCGGCAATAACGGGACCTATCTGGGTCCATGTCCGTCCGTCCCGGGCGAGGGCGAAGCCGGTCAGTTCGGTGCCTTTCCAGGCACCCATCGCGCGGGAAGGTTCGCGGCTTTGCAGGTGGCGCAGAAGGGTCGCCCGGTCGCCGGCGAATACCGGCCCGTCGAAATCGGCAACGGCGTCCATATCGGCTTCGGTGAGCACTCGGATTTCGATGCCTGTCGGCGGTATGGCGGCAAGTTCCGCTTGTTCTGCAACGAACCGTTCCAGGCCGTACACATCGACGAACCCGATCCGGCGATAGACTTCGCGTCCCGCCGGTGTTGCATCAAGGCCGGGCACGATGCCGTCGGCCTGGAGCAATTCGATCACGCCGTTCATCAGGTCGGTCGCAAGCCCCAATCGTCGCCAGTCGGGCGCGACCAGCACCATGCAGACCCAGCCGAATTGCCCGTAGGGCAGGGCAAGGGCGGACGCAACCAGCTTGCCGTCCGGATCGGTCAGCCCGATCCCCGGCCCGTTGGCCAGCATGTAGGACCAGTCAGCCTCTGTCTGGTTCCAGCCGATCTCGGTTGATAACAGGGTGCCGCGCGGCGCATCCGCGACCGACAGATCGGCCCGTACGAGGCCCGCCACATCGGGTTTGGTCACATCAGGTTGGTCCATCTCAGAACGATCCGTCACGGCTGTCGAAGGACGTCGGCTTGTTGAGATTCTCGCGGCCATTGGCAATCCAGTCTGCAAGCCAGCCGATCATGACGTCGACCGGCACCTGAAGCGGGCCGAACAGCGTATCCGAACAGGAGGCGTCGACGAGCCAGCCCTTTGTGTCTTCGGTGCCGGCAAACACAGGCACTTTGTTCATCAGTTTGCCGAATGACGCCGCGACTTCGCGGACGGCGAGCGCCGGGCCGGTGATATTGATCGGGCTGGTCGGTGTCGTGCAGTGGTTGAGACAGCGCAGGATGCGGCTATTTGCTTCGCCCTGCCAGATAACGTTGGCATGGCCTGCGGTGAGATCAATCGTCTCGCCTGCGAACACCTTGGATCCGATATCCCACAATACGCCGTAACGCATGTCGATGGCGTAGTTGAGACGGATCGCGCGCCCCGGCGTGCCGTATTTCGCCGAAAAGAACTCGAACATGCGTTCGCGGCCCAGGCAGGATTGGGCATATTCGCCGATGGCGCCGGGCACGGTCTGTTCTGTGACGTGCGGACCGTCGACATCGACCATCGGATAGACGTTGCCGGTCGAAAAGGCGACAATCCGGCTGTCGCGATAGGCTTCGGCAACGATCGCCGGCACATGCACGTTCATCGCCCAGGTCAGATCCGGGCTGCCGCTGCTGCCGAACTTGCGCCCGGCCATGAAGACGACGTTTTTGGATTTTGGCAGCGCCGCGACGTCGTCGGCGTTGAGCAGATCGCACTTGATCGTCTCGATACCCCAGGAGGCCAGCTTTTCTTCCATACCGGTTTCGGAAAAGCGGGCGACGCCAATGATTTTTTTGTCGGGTGCGGCGCGTTTGGCCATGCGGGCGAGGGTCGGGCCCATCTTGCCGCCGATACCGAGCACGATGATATCGCCGTCGAGGGCGGCGAGATCGGCGATGAGCGCGTCGTCGGGTGCTGTCATATACTCTTCGAGCGCGTCGACACCGTCGAAGCCGTCCGGAAATGCGTCTGCCATGTTGTTCGGTTGACCCGGGTTGTTTCGTCTGATTTTCTGCCAAAACTGTAGGGGGCAGGTCGCCGCCTCGTCAATAAAGCCAGCATTTCATAGCGGGCGGGAGTTCCGATCATGGCCCTTCAACGCGCCGACCTACCGGCATCTATAACCGACCTGCTGTTCGGCGGCACGGCAATTCCGGCGCATCCGCTGGCGCTCAATGCCGACCGCGCATTCGATCCGGTCCGGCAGCGCGCCCTGACACGCTATTATATCGATGCCGGGTCGGGCGGGCTCGCCGTCGGGGTGCATGCCACCCAGTTTGAAATTCGTGATATCGGGCTGTACGAACCGGTGCTCGAATGCGCCATGGAAACCGCAAATGACTGGTCGCCGATAGGCGGCAGCCGGCCTCTGATCATGATCGCCGGGCTTGCCGGCGGCACCGCGCAGGCAGTGAACGAAGCCAGAACGGCGGTCTCGATCGGCTATCATGCGGGGTTGCTCAGCCTGGCAGCAATGAAGGGGAGCAGTGACGACGAGCTGATCGCCCATTGTCAGGCGGTTGCCGCCGAAATTCCGCTGGTCGGCTTCTATCTGCAGCCGGCGGTTGGGGGAATCAGTCTATCGGTCGACTTCTGGCGCCGATTTGCTGAAATCGACAACGTGATCGCGGTCAAAACTGCGCCTTTTAACCGTTATCGTACGCTTGATGTCGTTCGTGGGATTGTCGAGGCGGGGGCGGAGGAACGCGTTGCTATCTATACGGGCAATGATGACCATATCGTGCTTGATCTGCTGGAGCCGTTCACCTCGCTGCGGAACGGTAAAGAGGTCCGCGTGCGCATCCGCGGCGGGCTTCTGGGGCATTGGTCGGTCTGGACAAAGCGCGCTACAGAGCAGCTCAACCGTATTCATACGGCAATCGATAGTGGCCACATTGATACCGATCTGTTGGCGTTGAATTCAAAGATCACCGATTGCAATCGTGCCGTGTTCGACGTTGAAAACGATTTCGCCGGATGTATCCCCGGTTGCCATGAAATTCTTCGTCGGCAGGGCCTGCTCGAAGGCACCTGGTGCCTCAATCCCGACGAGGTATTGAGCGCCGGCCAGGCGGCAGAACTGGATCGTATCCAGGGCGGCTATCCAGAGATGAATGATGACGAATTTGTCGCGGAAAACCTGTCGCGCTGGCTGACCTAACCGGGAGGTCAGCACCAAAGAAGTCTGGGGAGCCGAAAAGTCAGTTATCCCGTTTCAGCCGTTCCAGCAACTTGCGGGCGGCGTCCTCGTCCTTGAATTTTTTGCCTGAGGCGATCACCGCCTCGATTTCCCGTAAAGCTTCTTTATGTCGTCCCAGGGCATCAAGGGCGACTGCAATATGGAACCCGATATCGGGTTGGCTATCAGAGCGTGCCTGTGCATTGCGCAGTAATTGGAGGCCCTCTTTTACGTCGCCTTTCTGGACCAGCATCCAGCCATATGTGTCGATGGTCTGAGGTTGGTCTGGCGCCAGGTCGTATGCCCGCTTGGCGTACTCAAACGCGCGCTTGTCGCCACGCCGATGATACAGGCTGGCCAGATTGTTGATAATGACCACATCCCGCGACGACGTCTGCGCCAGCGCCTCGTGGTGGCTGATCGCCTGGTCCATCTTGCCGACTTTTAAATAGGCCAGGGCAAGGACCCGACGGGTCCGAATGTCCTTGGGATTGGACTCTATCCAGGCGCCCAGGCCATCTACGGCAGCAGTCCTGTCACCGGACGCCCAACGCGCCTGGAAGAGGCGTTGAGCCTGCTTGCTGTTTCGGGATTTGCCGAATGCCGCTTCATACGCCGAGATGGCCCCACCGTAATGTTTGTTGCGCATGAGAACATCACCCCTCACCGTATCGGCGACGGTAGATCCCGGAAATTTTTCCTGCAGCGCCGTGACCATTTTCATCGCCGCGTCAAAACCATCCATATCGTAGGTCAGGCGCGCCAGGGCAGCCTGAGCGGGCAAAATTTTCGGATCAAGATTCACCGCATATTTGAGCGAAAGCACGGCACCTTCCACATCCTGCAATGAATTCTGAATCTTTGAGATACGAAAAAGTTGCGCCGCGTTGTCGGTGGCGACATTAGACGCTTTGCGATAGGTCTGGATCGCATCGGCCTGGTTTCCATTTGCGATTTGTATTCGCGCCTTGGTATCCAGCACCGATAAATTGCGCGGCGCCCGGTTTTCCAGACTTTCTACTATCTGCATGGCCTCGGCGAGCTGGCGTTCCTGGATCAGCAAATTCACCAGCCGTAACTGGGGCGAGATTGCGGTCGGGCTGGTCTTGCTGGCCCGGTCGAGCCAATTGATCGCCTGGCGTTTGTTCCCTGCCTTTAAGGCGAGCGTCGCGAGTTCCGACATCGCCTTGATCTGGCTCGGATCTTTTTTGAGGATGGCGAGATATTTCCGTTTTGCTGCTGCCGGGCCTTCCAGAAGCCCGGTCACTGCCGCGAGGTTATAAACGGCAGGTTTGTAGTCGGGTGCGACCGCCAGCGCGGCAAGAAATCTTTTGCGCGCCTTCTCATATGCCTTGTCCTGAATATGAGCAGACCCTGCGAGATTGTGGGGGAACGGGTTCTTTGGGTCTGCTTCGCTCAGGCGGTCCGCAATTTCTACCGCGGATTTTGTGTCGCCGCGGCGCAGATGGAGCAGACCGAGAAACGCACCGGCGCGACCGAGCCCTTTACCCAGTCGAACTGCTTCCTCTAATTCTTCTTGAGCGTCGTCCAGCTGGCCGGTCGCCATGCGATTCAGGGCGAGTTCCGTGCGGGCGGCCGCATTTTTGGGCGCAATCGACGCTGCTTTTTCGAACAATTCGGTCGCTTTGCCGTATTGCTTGTCACGCGTGTAGATTTTGCCCATTGCCGTGAGCAATTGAATGTCGTTTGGCGCCTGAATGAGTAGCGGTTCCAGCAACTCCAGGGCGGCCCGGTTGTCGCCGCGCATCATATAAATGATCCCCATCATTTTGCGGGTGATCAGCGTGTGAGGCGCCAGTTCGTTATAGCGCAGGAGGTAGGGAACCGCATCTTCATACCGTTTCAGGGAATAATGGATCGCGCCCATCAACAACAATGATTGCGGGCTGTTATTAAAGGTTTCGGTGGAAAGCACCCCGATCCACAACGCCACATCGTCCAGCAGCGTCAACGCCTTCTGGCGTTCACCCATTTGCACGAAAGCGAGGGCACGGAGAAGGCCGGCCCGAGGGAGTTTGGGCGCGTCTTTGTAGACCATGTCGAGGTCCGCTAACGCGTCATCACGGCGGCCGGTTAGAAGATAGACCGACGCGCGATCAACGCGCGCCGCGATATTGACTGGCGAAAGAGACAACGTCTTATCGAAATAATTCAAGGCGCCCTGCCAATCATTTCGCGACAGGCTGATCTTACCTTTCATATGCCAGGTGGATTCGTTAGCCGGTTCCTGGGCCATGGCGCGATCAAGCAGCTTATCGGCGTCTTCCATCCTGCCGAGCGACAAACGATGTGAGGCGAGGCCAATGAGCCCTTTTACAAAATCAGGCTTGATAGAGAGCGCGCTCAGGAATTCTTCCTCGGACTCTCGAATTTGGTTGAGTTCAAGCATCGCGCGCCCACGAAGGACCCGGACCTCGGCCTCGACCGCTGGCAAACGACGACCCGCGGGAAAATCGCGTAACAATGTCTCAGATTTCCCCTGTGCGAGATACGCCTCACCCAACGGCGCCAATATTTGGGAATCATTGGCACCAGCGCCACGCGCGAGTTTAAGCTGGTATTCAGCCTCCTCGCCGAGACGCAGCTTATTCAAGGTTCGGCCCAACAAAATCCGGGCCGGAAGATACCGCGGGTTTTTTTGCAGTGCATTTTTCAGCTGGATTTCAGCGGCGCGGTAGTCGTTGGCATGAAACCACTTCAGCGCGTCTTCATAAAAGGAGGTTGTCGCCGACGTATCGGTGGAGCTTTCCGACGAGGCGGCAAAAGACGTGCTGTACGATGAGGCAATTACGAGAAACACCGCCAGAAAAGATTTTACCGCCAAGAACCAATTGGCTTTGGTGCTCATCGAATGGCTCCCAAAATCATCACAATCATTCGCTTCCTTCATGGCTGCAACACCAGCCTGTCAGGACGGATATAGGACAGACGGATGAAAGTTCCGATACGCATGCTGGAGATACCCGTACCAAAAATCATATCCATCTCGCATCCTTAACACATTAATTTTTAATCGAACGTTTTCAACCGATTAAGGCGGTTGAAAATAATCTCGTCCTACTTTCTTTTGGCGGATTGGGGTATGCGAATCCTCACATGGTGCAACTTAGATAAAAAGGGTAGATTTTAAGGGTAGAATTAATTGTTCTGGTGAACGTTGAATCGGGATAATGCGTGCATTATATAATTGGGTGTCACCGATAGGTTGAATTTTACATGTTTGATACATTCTGATACATAATGGAAAAAATGTGTCAGGATATTTTACACTTTGTTGACTGATTAGTAGTGATTGAATCTCAACCCGTTGAAATGTAGTGATTAATTGTTTTGGCACAAAAATTGCACAGACTGGGTTGTGGGATGCCATTTCCGTCCTCTGGACGCGAATGGATTAGAACGAACGCGTGGTAGGAAGAGTTAAGATGATGTCTTGGGACACAATAAATCAGAGACTTACGAGGGGATTGGCGGTTAGCGCGACTTGTATCGCGCTGCTGATTGCTGCCCCGGCGCATGCCTTTGACTTCGATATCAACTGGACCTTTGACGGATCTGGCGAAACCCTTGTCGGTGGTGACACGGGTCTTGGGAACAGCCGGACGTATCAGAGCGGCGGCCCGGATAACGTTAGCCTGAGAGCAACCGCCTGGTCCGACACAGGGGCCACAAACTCAGGCGTTGGAAATGATTTTGAGGCCGCGTCGCTGAGACGTTGGAGCGGCGGGTTTGGTGTTCAAAACAGGCTCAGCAACGATACCAGCAGCCCGGAACACGCGGTCGATAATAATAACAATTTTGATTTCGTCGTCTTCGAGTTGGACCGTGCCGTTAATCTGAGTTCGGTGACGATGAACGAATATGGCACCGGAGATAGCGACATCACCGTGTGGGTTGGTAACACGGACAGCGATTTCTCCACGGAGCTCGACCTTGCGGGCATGGATTTCAGCGATCTCGACAGCCTGTACACGCGTGATGAGAACTATGTGAACGATGGCAGCCCCCGGACGGCGCTTTTCGCCGAGGACGGAAACCTTATGGGCAACGTGATCATTGTCGCTGCCACTATTTTGCCCACATATAACGGGGTGAAAGATTATTTTAAGATCAAGAAACTGGGTGGCGGGTATGACGAGCCCATTGTCAGTACCGAAATTCCCGAGCCTTCCTCACTTGGCGTAATCGCCTTCGGGCTTGCGGCAATCTGCTTCATCAGGCGCCGCCGGCGCACCCTTTAAAAGATAATCCCCTTCGACCAAGTTTAAAATGGCGGTCCTTGGAGCGAGCAACGGTGTTCTCCCCTTCGGATAGCAGAGCAGCTGTGAACTCCCCGGGGTTTTGCTCCCGATACCCTATTTAGGGATTAACTGCCGCCGTGGCCACTATTTCGACCAGAAAATCGCCTTCGAGCGGCGCGCCGACGCAAGCCCGAAGCGGCAGGTTGTCCCGGTCCACCCATTCATCCCATGCACGGTTGAATTCGGGCTTCGCGTCGATATCGCTCAGGTAAATCATCACCATAAGGACGCGGGATTTATCGGTGCCGGCCTCGACCAGATTGTCATCGAGCACGGCAAGTGCCTGCTTAGACTGTTCATATAGGGGCAGCGTGGTATCTGCGGCGACCGACACGGTGGTCAGGACGCCCTGAAAAACAACAGACCGGCTGCGGGTATTCGACAGGCGGGACTTGCCAATGCGGGTAATCGGTATCATCGGCGAAGCATACTCAATCCGGCCGGTGCTGACCAACAAAACGCGCTGGCCGGGAATGTTTGCCGCGGATTGCCCAACACTGGTTTATGCCGCGCCTTTGTCCCGAAACCTTGCCTTCCAACGGGTCAAATGGCACCTATAGCGCTCATTCTCCAGAAGGTTCGCCATGACAGAATTTATCGACGCTCCCGCGCTCAAATCGATGATCAGGGACGACAACGAACTGGCCCTGCTCGACGTGCGCGAATCCGGCCAGTTTGGCGCGGATCACATGCTGCATGCCGTCCCGTGCCCCTATAGCCTTCTGGAAACCCGTGCGCCGTTGCTTGTGCCGCGCAAATCCGTGCGCATGGTGCTGATCGATGCCGCCGACGGCACTGCTCAGAAGGCGGCGCGGCGGCTTGCGGGTATGGGCTACACGGACATTTCAATCCTCGAAGGTGGTAATGCAGCATGGGCGGCAGCGGGCTTTGAGGTTTTTCAGGGCGTTAACGTGCCGTCGAAGGCGTTCGGCGAGGTTGTCGAGCATGATGCCGATACGCCGCGCATCCCGGCGGAAGAACTGAATGCGATGATAACCCGTGGCGAGAACATGGTGATCGTCGACGGGCGGACACCCGCCGAGCATAATCGCATGTCGATCCCGGGCGGGATCAGCGTGCCCAATGCCGAGATGATCTACCGGATTCACGATCTGGCACCCGACCCCGCGACTACGGTGGTGGTGAACTGTGCCGGGCGCACGCGCTCGATCATCGGTGCGCAGGCGCTGATCAATGCCGGGTTGCCGAACAAGGTGGTCGCGCTCAAGGCTGGCACCATGGGCTGGACGCTGGCCGGGTTTGAACTCGAAAATGGCTCAACCCTGCGCTACCCCGATGACATGTCGGGCGAAGGCGCTGCCAGGGCCGCGGATTACGCGGCGGATGTGATGAGCATCTTCGGTCTGCCCACCGTCGACCGCGATACGCTGACGGCCTGGCAGTCGGATGACGACCGCACACTGTTCGTGCTCGACGTCCGCGCGGCCGACGAATTCACCACCGGCCATCTGCCGGGGTCGGTCCATGCCCCGGGGGGACAGCTTGTTCAGGCGACCGATGAATGGTGCGGTGTCTGGGGGGCGCGCGTCGTGCTTGCCGACAGTGCGCCCTGTGCCCGGGCCGCGATCACCGGTCACTGGCTGAAACAGATGGGCTGGGACGTCCATATTCTGGAGAACGGCCTGACCGATGCGGAAGCCGTTGAAAAGGGCCCACCGTCGGCGCCGGGTACCGGTGCCGCAGATGTGGCGACCGTCGCGCCGGCCGAATTGTCAAAAGCCATCGAGGCGGGGGCCGTACTGGTCGTCGATGTCGATCAGTCCATGGATTACCGCGATGAGCACCTGCCGGGTGCCGTCTGGTGCCCGCGCGCGCGTATCGACCGGCTGCAGGTGCCGGCTGGCGTGCAGGTGGTTTTCTATTCCGATCATGAAACCCGTGCGCGGCTCGCCGCCATCGACCTTGCCGAGGTGACCGATACGCCGGTTGCCGTGCTGCAGGGCGGGCGCGAAGCCTGGAAGGCGGCAGGCCTGCCGCTCGAGGCATCGCCCGACACACCGCCGGACGAAGACTGCATCGATTACCTGTTCTGGGTGTCGCGCCGCCATATGGGCAGCGACGATGCGGCCCGCGCCTATCTGGAATGGGAAGAAAATCTGCCGGCACAGGTCGTCGCAGATGGCGACGCACGTTTCACCGTGATGACGCGATAGCGAAAAAAAAGAAAGAAAGCGAATGTCTCTCGAACTTGGATACCTTCTGCCGACCCGTGAACGCATCATGGTCGGCAAGCATGAAACCGGCGATATCATCGCCCTCGGCGATCTTGCGGATCAGCTCGGCATCGACAGCGTGTGGATCGGGGATTCTCTGCTCGCCAAGCCGCGCCACGATCCGCTGACGCTGATTGCCGCCATCGCGGCGCGCACCAAAAACGTGAAAATCGGCACGGCAGTGCTGCTGCCAATGCTGCGCAACCCGGTATTGCTGGCCCATCAGGTGGCGACGCTGGATCAGATCAGTGAAGGCCGCGTGATCCTTGGCATCGGTACCGCGCGCGACGTGCCCGCGATCCGCGCTGAATTCGAAGCCGCCGGGGTGCCGTTCGAAAAACGCATCGGGCGCATGCTCGAACAGATGCGCCTGTGCCGCGCGCTCTGGTCGGGCGAGCCGGTCGACTGGGACGGATTGTGGACGGTCAAACAGGGCGAACTTGCGCCCAAACCTTATACACCGGGCGGGCCGAAGATCTGGTCCGGCGGGGGGGTCGAGGCCGCGCTGAAGCGCTCCGGCCGTTATTTCGACGGCTGGTTCCCGTCCGGCGCCGGCACCGGCAAAGATTGGACCGAGGGCTGGAAAGGCGTGCAGAAATTTGCGAAGGACGCCGGGCGCGATCCATCCGCCATTACCGGCGCGGCCTATGTCACGCTCGCGGTTCACGATGATCAGGCAAAGGCGGATGCCGAGCTCGACGCCTATCTCGAAGGCTATTACCTGCGACCGGCAGCGGAAATCCGCACCCAGCAATACTGTTTTGCGGGCACCCGGGCAGGCGCGGTGGACTGGCTCGGCGAATTTGTTGCGGGCGGCGCCTCGCATGTCAGCGTTCGCTTCACCGGCAGCGACGATGCCGCCCAGATGGAAGAACTGGTGCGGATCAGAGAAGAGCTGGCTTAAGGCGGCCTGTTTTCCGGGGCTGCTCGCCCTCCCGATTTATTCCCTCGGTCTTGTACCGAGGGTCCATGGTGGAGAAAGAGATGCTTGATAAATGGACCCCCGGCACAGGGCCGGGGGAATACAGTTGGTGGCAGGGGAATTTAAAGTTCAGACTGGTGGCTGACACTCTAGCCTCCCGCAACCACCTTGTTCCGCAACACGCCGATCTTCTCGATCTCCAGCTCGATCTCGTCGCCGATTTCCATCAGCCGGTAGTGTTCGTGCCCTGACCCGCCGCCAATGGTGCCGGAGCCGAAGACTTCGCCGGGCCAGATCGTCTCGTCACGGCTGACATGTTCGATCATGCGCTCGAAGCTGTGGAAGATATCGGCGGAGTTTCCGTGTGAGAGCAGTTCGCCGTTCAGGCGGGCGCGCATGTCCAAGTCGTACGGGTCGCCGATCTCGTCGGCGGTGACGATGCAGGGGCCCAGAATATTGCCGGTGTCGAAATCCTTGCCCTTGGCAGGTCCGAGCTGGCCGCGCATTTCGTTGATCTGGGCGTCGCGGGCGCTGACATCGTTGAATATCGTGTAGCCGAATATGTAGTCACGCGCATCGGCCCGCGGAATGTCCTTGCCCTTGCGCCCGGTGACGAAGGCCAGTTCCAGTTCGTAATCCAGCTCATGGGTGAAAGATGGATAGAGGATGTCTTCGCCGGGTCCGATCACGCTCATCCGGTTACACTTGAAATAGACCGGCTGGTCGTACCAGACCGGCGGCGGGTCGAGTTGGCCGCGCCGACGGTATTCGGCCATGGCGGCCGCCGGGTCTTTCTTCTGCCGTGCCGATTTCATGAAATGGACTTCGCGGGCGCCGCGGGCATGACCTTCGAACGCCATGAAGTCGCGCATCTGGCGCGGGCGGGGCAGGGGCGCGCGCAGGCGGGCGGCTGCGGTATCGATAACCGCTTCCGCCGGGGCGACATCCACCAGCGTCTGTGCCGCGGTCAGGCCGGCACCACCAGAATCGATCAGCGCGAGCATGGAGGCGAACATTTTCGTGTCTTCGTTGTTTGCGGTGGCATAGGCACGGGCGAGATCGACGATAAGCGCGTCGTCCTCGATCAGCGCGCCGATCCGGTCTTCGCCGCCATCCGACAGCGTGAAGGTGACAAGACGCATCAGTTTTCTCCTATGCGGGCGGCAAGCGCGTCGCCGTAAGCACCCGTGCCCAGCGATCCGCCGAGATCGGGCGTATGCGTGGCGGTATCCGCCAGAAGGTCGTCAACCGCGCGCTCCGTCGCCGCGGCGGCTTCGACCAGCACATTGTTGCCCGACCGGCGGCCGATCCAGTCAAGCAGCATCGCCGTGCTGCTGATGAGTGCCGCCGGGTTGGCGGCGTCGTGGCCGGCGATATCCGGTGCAGCGCCGTGGGAAGCCTGGGCGATCGCTATATCGTCGCCTGCATTGATCGACGGCGCGAGGCCGAGCCCGCCCGACAGCTCCGCCGCCTCGTTCGACAGGATATCGCCAAACATATTGGTCGATACCAGCACGTCGTAATCGCCGGGGTTGCGCACCAGCAATGAGGCCATTGCATCGACCAGAATTTCCTCGACTTCCAACTCCGGGTAATCGGCACAGACGGTTGCGGCCGCTTCGAGGAACAATCCGTCGGACAGTTTAAGCACATTGCTTTTGTTAACGATGGTCAGCCGCTTGTTACGCATCATCGCAATCTCGCAGGCGGCGCGGACAACGCGCTCGGAGCCGTGCCGGGTGATTTTGCGGACGGCGAGGGCCAGATCCGGTGTCGGCATGAATTCGCCGCCGCCGGCGAACATGGTCCGGTCGGCATAAAAGCCTTCGGTGTTTTCACGCACCACCACCAGGTCCATCTGGGTGAGGGCCGGGACACCGGGCCGGGTCCGGCTCGGGCGGATATTTGCGTATAGATCGAGCTCGCGCCGGAACGTCGCCGACGGGTTGATGCCGCCTTCGGCCGCGGGTGGGTAAGCGGCGGTGTCGACCGGCCCCAGGATGACCGCATCGACCGTCCGTGCATGGTCGATCAGCCCGTTGGGCACCGTCGAGCCATGCTTTGCAAGTGCCGCTTCGCCAACATCGCGGGTCTCCAGTGCGAGGCCGAGCCCGAACTTTGCATCCAGGGCGGTCAGCGCCTTTTCCGTCGCCGTCATAATTTCGGGGCCGATCCCGTCGCCGGGGAGTAATAGAATCTTCATTGTGACGTCCTGCTTTTCGATCGATCTTTTCGTTCGGGCGGATAATGCGCTACGCTTTGCCCATGTCCAGCAGCTTTGTCTACCAGCCCCATGTGCAGCAATCCGACGGCAGCGTCATCACGCCCGATATCCTGATCGAGCGCGTCTATGCCTCGGGCGCCGATGGGGCGCTCTCCCCCGTGCCGGTGTCCCGGGTCACGTCTGCCGCCGTCCTCCAGCAATCGGCGGGTGCGCCTATGGGTGTGCCGGCCGTTGTGCTCGTGGCGGCAAGCTACGGGTTGCTCGTGTCGGTCGGGGCACTCGTGGGCGGTTTTCTGCCGGTGGCGCGCGCCGCCTGGCGCTTTGACGATATCCGCGACGGCTATGGCGACATTGTGTTGCGGTCATGGGCCGTTCACGACGATAAGCGCACAGCGTTCGTCGCCGAGAAACTGTCGGCGCTGACATCTCCCGCCGATACGATGGCGGCCCTTGGCAACGCATCCGGCCTGAAGCCCGGCACGGCAGTGTTTATCGGCCACCCGGTGCCACTTGGCGAAAGCCTGTCGGTTGAGCGGTTCGAGGTCGCGCTGACGGCAGACAACGAAGAACTCGCCTGCCGGGTCGATATTGAAACGATCGGCTAGGGGGCATCGGAGCAGGATGCCATCTCACATGTTTTCTTTTATGCCAAAGGCCAACCCGGGCAGCAGGGTGATGAAGTCACTGATCATCGGTGTTCTGGCATGCGCTCTCACCGCCTGTGCCGGTGTTGAGCTCAAATCCGAACGCCAGGTCGCGCGGGAGCGGGTTGCCGCATTTCTTGCCGCGAACCCCCGGACGGACAGCGCTCTGGTCGACGCCATGCGGCGGTTCCAGATTCGCAAAGGGATGACGCCGCAACAGGTCACGGCAGTCTGGGGGGCGCCGTACCAGATTCTGAAATGGCGGAACGGCACGGTGACCCACTGGCAGTTTTCCTGCGCATGGCCGGCGTACTGCTTTCCCCCCGAT
The DNA here is from genome assembly GCA_047638395.1 of Paracoccaceae bacterium. GTDB lineage: Bacteria > Pseudomonadota > Alphaproteobacteria > MPNO01 > UBA830 > CAXBCP01. Next base: position 18,092 of record JBLIMV010000014.1, read on the forward strand.
ATGCGCGGCGGTCTCGTCGAGCCACAGCGAGCCGAGGCTTTTTTTGAGAAGGGCCAGCTTGTCCGGTGGTGGTCGCCTTAAGCCGCGACGGTGGCTGCTTCGACGACAGCGCCACCCAGTGGTCTCAAGCATTGTAATATCTGGACCGAGTAGGCATGTGATAATGAGGAAGGGCGTGCTTCCTTGTTACATCCGGGTGGCCGGCCATGCATTTTTTTACAATTCCCTTTGCCAGATCGATGGCAACAAAAATTCAGATATTTCCGCTGCGTCGGATATCTCTGGCAATGACATGTTGCCTGATTGCCACGGCCTGTGCGGGCGAGGGCCTCGTTTCAGACCGCCAGGTCGCGCGTGAGCGGGTGAATGCCTATCTGGCAGCGCACTCCGCGACCGACAACGAAACCGTCACGGCAATGCGCCGTTTCGAGCTTCGCGCAGGGATGAGCAAACAGGAAGTCGCCGCGACCTGGGGCCGGCCGGTCGAGATACAGAAGTGGCGGTCCGGCACGGTGGATCTTTGGTATTTCGGCTGTGACTGGCCCACGCGCTGCGAAGCACCCGACCGGCGCGGCATCCTGGACGACCCCATCCGCGCCGATGCGTTCTTCAGGAAGGGGCGTCTATATCAGTGGTCTTCGCCCTGAAGGCGCGCGCGCCGGGTCAGGCCTATCCCCACACGTCTTCGGCGATCTCCAGCATCATGCCGAGCTTGGCCGATTGTTCGTCGAACGCGATCTTGTTGCCGATATCGATGGACGCGAAGCCGCATTGCGGGCTCAGCGCCAGGTTCTCCAACGGCATCACCTTGGCGGCCTCGTCGATGCGGGTGCGGATCTCGTCCGCGTCTTCCATCTTGCCGGTCTTGGTGGTGATCAGGCCGAGCACCACCTTGGTGCCGTCCGGCATGAAGCGCAGCGGCTCGAACCCGCCGGAACGTTTGTCGTCATATTCAAGAAACCAGGCGTCGACATTTACGCGCGGGAACAGCTCTTCGGCCATCGCGTCGTAGCTGCCCTCCGCGATCCACTGGCTCTGGGCGTTGCCGCGGCACAGATGGATCGAGATACAGGTGTCGGCGCGGCGCTTTGAGATGCATTCGTTGATGACGTCGCCGTACAGGCCGAGCAGGTTGTCCGGGTCTTCGCCGATGGCGGCGGTGTTGGCGCGCAGGTGGTCGTCGAGAAAATAGGTCAGCACCGGATCGTCGATCTGGATGTACTGGCAGCCGTGATCTTCGAGGGCGGTAATCTCCGCCTGATAGAGTGCGGCGATGTCGGACCAGAAATCATCCATCGACGGATAGACGTCCTCGCTCACCGCCTTGCGCCCGCCATGAAAATGGATGCGGCTGGGCGACGGGATCATGACCTTGGCGGTCTTTGAGGTGCAGCGGTTGAGATAGTCGAAATCGTCGATGGAGATTGTGCCGCCGCCGCCGATTTTGTCGGTGGTCAGCACGTTTTTCGGCACGTAATTGCCGCCATGTTCGGGGTTTTGCTGAAACGCGTTGTCGGTATCCGGGGCACTGATCTCGATACCGTCGATGGCCGAGATAAAATCGATCCACCAGTTCTCGCGGCGGAATTCGCCGTCGGTGACGGCATCGAGCCCGAGGCCTTCCTGCATTTTCACGCAGCCGGCGATGGCTTCGTCCTCGATCGTGCGCAGGTCTTCGCGGCTTATCTTGCCGGCTTTCCACTCCAGACGTGCCTCCAGCAGGTTTTGCGGGCGCAATAGACTGCCGACCTGATCGGCATGGAAGAACGGCTTGGTGGACATCAGGAACCTCTTATTTGGATTAGTGGCGGACACCTGATTGTTCGATAGCGAGGGGGACGGCGTCAACACCCAGAGGCGCCATTAAATGCACACCTGCTATGCCCTCTATGTCGGCATAGGCCGCAATCAGCTCGGCACAAATGGCGGTGCCTTCGGCTTTCGGGTCGGCGGCGGCATCGAGCCGGTCGATCAATGCATCGGGGATAGTGGTGCCCCACAGGTTTTCGCGCATCCAGCGGGCGGATTTTGCCGAGGCCAGCGGGCCGATCCCGATCAGCACACCGGCACGTTCCGATATGCCGTGGTCGATCAGCCCGGCGGCGTATTTGCGCACCATATCGGCATCGAAGCAGAACTGGGTCTGAAAGAACCCGGCACCCGCACCGATTTTTGCGAGCAGGCCGTCGGGCTTCCAGCGTTCATCCGCCGGGTCCATCGGTGTATCCGCGCCGCCAATAAACAGCTTGGGCGCGGATTTGATCTCCCGGCCCGAGGGCAGGGTGGCGTCATCGCGCATCTGTCTGGCGCAGTCCATCAGATCGCGGCTTTCATAATCGAAGACCGGTTTTGCGTCCGGCTGGTCGCCGGCGGACGGATCGTCACCGCGCAGGATCAGCAGGTTTTCGACGCCAAGTGCTGCACCCCCCAGGATATCCGACTGCAGGGCGATACGGTTGCGGTCGCGGCAGGTGAACTGCAGCACCGGCTCGATGCCATGCTGGACCAGCAGCCCCGCCGCCGCCACGCTCGACATATGCGCCCGCGCACTGGCCCCGTCGGTGACATTGGCGGCGTCCACATGGCCTTTAAGCACCGATGCCTTGGACAACAGATCTGCGGGATCTGCGGACAGCGGCGGGGTAATTTCCGCCGTGATCGCGAAACGTCCCGCAGCGATGGCGTCCGACAGGTTGCTCATCAGTCACGCCGCCGTGAGACGACGAAGGATTCGTCGTTGAACCACAGCCCGTTATATTCGCGGAGCACGTCGCTCGTGGTTTCCAGGTATTTATTGTCCGCCATCGCGGCTTCAAGCCGATCGTCCTCGATCTGCGAGACATAGACCGCGGCATTCCAGGCGGCCATCAGGGTCGATGTGCCGATGGAGGAGCCGATTTCGGTCGGCAGGGTGTGCATCACGTAGCGGAACAGGGCGCGCTTGTCGGCGGCGGCGGTGAAGTTGAGATCGCGCCCGTCGCGGCCCAGTTCTCTTTTGAGCGCCTGCAGCAGGGTCTGGCGATTGTGGTGAAACGGGTTTTCGTCAGGCCAGACCCGCTGGATGATTTCCTGGCCCGGGTCTTTACCGGCCGAATGGATGGTCAGCATGCGGCCGCCCGGCGCCAGGGCACGGGCTAGCGGCGCCAGCACGCGTTTGACCTTGAGGTCGAGCGACGCGCGCAGGCGGAACGGTTGCGAGGCGATGATCAGGTTGTAGTCGTTCATCGCCAGACCAGGGCGCGGGATGATATTGTCGAGCAGCATTTTGTGATCGCCGCGATACAGGATCATCACGGACGGGCGCACATAAAGCGGATTGCCGGTCTTTTCGCTGGTGCGGACCTGCCAGCCATCGGCGATCTCAGGCTCAAGGGCGGCGATCTGTTCTTCGAATTCATGGGCGGAATTGCCTTCGAGCGCGACCTCGCTCCAGTTCAACCGGGCAGCGTTTTCGGGCGCGCGTGGCATCAGTGACGGTGCCTCGGCGTAGAACATATTGGTGATGACGACGACCATCGCCGGGTGTTCATTGAACCGATCAGGCAGTTTTTCCATCGTGAGGCGCACGTCTTCGAGGCTGATTTCCTTGCCGACAACGTAGAACGGGACGGTGGGATACAGCTTGTGCATGTGCCGCATGACGCGGGTCAGCACCGTGCCGTCCCCCATGCCCGCATCGAAAACCCGCAAGGCCGGCGGGCGGACCTGCAGGCGGGTCAGTTCCTGCCCGACACGGTCCGCAACGGCCCATTTTTCCGAGCACGTATTGACGAACAGGAGGTATTTCTGGCGGTTGTCGTAGAAGCGGAAATGGCCGGCGCTCTCGGTCTCCGGCGAGGGCGGAATCCGCGGAGCGGCGGTGGTTGTCGGCATCATGCGGGGGTCGTAGGTGACGGTTTCATCGGCGGCGGGCTGGTCGGCGTCGAGATATTTTTCGATGCGGGAAATCGTTCGCGTGGTGACGCGTTTGCCATCGCGCAGGCGGCCGACAAATTTGCCGTCATTGACCGCCCGGCGGCCGAAAGTGGATTCGGCGATTTCGGCCCGGCGGCAATAGACTTCAATCCGCGTAATCAGGTCTTCATGTTCCATGGTGCTCGTCTTTCCGTGTCCCTCTTTGATAAACTCTATCCCAAGTTTTTTCATTTAGTCAATCGTGGGATGCGTCCCACACAACGCGTTGCCGGTGTCGCACTGGAAGACGCCGAATAACTCCGTCCACATGACGGCGGACAAAATCACAGATTTGTTCTAAACAGGAACGCATGACTGATCGAAAACAACTGCTTCTCACACCCGGCCCGCTCACCACATCCGACGCGACCCGCGCTGCGATGCTGCAGGACTGGGGTTCCCGCGATCCGGCCTTTATCGCGCTCACCCAGCGCGTGCGCGACCGGATCGCCGATATTGCCGGCGGCGCGGACACACATAGCTGCGTGTTGTTGCAGGGCAGTGGCACCTACGGGCTCGAAGCCGGGATGGCGACTTTTGTGCCGTCGGACGGTCGCGTGCTGGTCCTCGCCAATGGCGCCTATTGCCACCGGATTGCCGCGATCTGTGAGATCCTCGGCCGCGAGGTCGACATCTATGAGACCGATGAAGACACGCCGCCGGACCCGGCAGAGGTCGACAGGCGTCTTGCCGCCGATGACGGCATCACCCACATCGTGATGGTCCATTGCGAGACCACATCCGGCATTCTCAACCCGCTGGCAGAGATCGCTGAAATTACCGCCGCCCGGGGCCGCTCGCTGATCGTCGATGCAATGAGTTCTTTCGGGGCGATCCCCATCGACGTGAACGCGACCCCGATAGACGTGGTGATTTCGTCGTCGAATAAATGCCTCGAAGGGGTGCCGGGTATCGCTTTTGTCGTCGCGCGGAATGATGTTCTCGCCGATGCCGCCGGGAACGCGCCCTCCCTGGTGCTCGACCTTCAGGCTCAGGCGGCAGGCTTTGAGAAATCCGGCGAATGGCGCTTTACACCGCCGACCCATGTGGTCGCGGCGCTGGATTCGGCTCTGGCGCAGTTGGAGGACGAGGGAGGTGTTGCTGCCCGCAATGCGCGCTATAGCGAAAACTGCGCGATCCTGGTGGACGGCATGGCGGCGATGGGGTTCCGGACCTATCTGTCGCACAACCTGCAGGCCCCGATCATCGTGACCTTCCATACGCCGGAGGATGCCGCGTTCGATTTCACAAAATTCTATGATGGGCTGCAGCGGCGCGGCTTCACGATCTATCCTGGGAAACTGACGAAGGCGAATTCATTCCGCATCGGCTGTATCGGTCAGGTGTTCCCGGACGATATGCGCGCCGCGATTGCGGCCGTGGCCGAGGTCACCGCAGAGATGGGCCTCGAACGCGGATGACGACGGCGTCGCTTCCCGATCATCTGTCAGATCATCTAGCCGCGCTCGCCGCCGCCGACTGGCCGCGGTTCTCCGATGCCGAGATGACCCGTCGCTATACCGCCATCGATGGCCTGATGACAGAAGCGGGGGTCCGCCACCTGCTGGTCTATGGTTCACAATGGAACGGGGCCGCGATCCCGTGGCTGACACATTGGCCGACCACGTCGGAGGCCGCGCTGACGGTGACACCGTGGGGCACGCCAAAACTGTTTGTCCAGTTTCACAATCATGTCCCTCAGGCGACTGTCGGCGCGACTGGTTGTGACGTGCATTGGGGCGGAGAAGATGCGATTGCGAGCGTCATTGCCGATTTTCACTCCCGCGGGGCGACCGCCAATGACCGTATTGGCGTGATCGGGCCACTGGGTTTTGGCGGGGCGGCGAAGCTGCGCGTGGCGTTTGCCGATGTGGTTGACCTGAACCGCGCCTTTGCGCAGGCCAGGCTGATCAAATCGGCAGAGGAGATCGACTGGATGCGCCTTGGCGCGTGGTATTCTGACCGCGCGATGGCCGCGGTAGCTGAAAACCTGACGCCTGGAGTCACCGAGCGCGATCTGTGTGATTTCTGTGAGCGTGCCTGGGTACCGGCAGGCGGGGAGACCGGCATTCATTTCTTCGGCTCGACGGCGATGGCCGATCCGGATTGTCGCGTGCCGCGCCAGATCCCATCGGCCCGAAAAATAGCGGCGGGCGATATCGTGTTCTGTGAAATTTCCGGCGCGTTCCGGGGGTATTCGGGGCAAATCCTGCGCAGCTTTACCGTGAATGCAGACCCGACGCCGCTCTACCAGGATCTGCATGACACCGCGATGGCGGCGTATCAGGCGATCTGCGCGGTCCTGAAAGCAGGCACGCCGGTGGCGGACATTGTCGCCGCGTCAGGCGTGATCGAGACGGCGGGTTTCACGACCTGTGACGACCTGATGCACGGTTATGGCGGCGGCTATCTGCCGCCCGTCATCGGATCGGCGAGCCGCCCCGCAGGTGAGATACCGGACATGGTGCTGGAAGCGGGAATGCTGGTCGTGGTGCAGCCCAATGTGACCACCGAGGATGGCAAGGCGGGGGTTCAGACGGGTGAATGCCTGCTGATTACCGCAGACGGGTATGAGCGGATACACACGTTTCCGCCCGGCTTTCACCGGGTCGGTTGACGGCGACGTTCGCCCTCAGGCGTCGGGGGCCGTGATCATGGTTTCGGCGAGAACGCCATAGACATTAACCCAGGCGGTGCGAATTTCCGGCGTGAATGCATCGGCCAGACCCTGTTCGAGGGTCCAGATCAGGGCTTCGGCAACCGCGCCGTAATGGCTGGTTTCAACACCGTATTTGCGATGCCGTGCACCAAGCTGCTGGACAACGGGTACAAGCGCTTCGAGATCGTCGAGCCCGGCCACTGCCGCGCCGATCATGTCCATCAGGCGCTCGCCCTGGGACTCCATATCACCGGTGAAAAGGGTCCGGATCTCGGGGTTTGTCTCAAACAGACGTTCGTAGAATGTCCGCGCGACCACCATCGAGATCGGCTCGACGCGCATGAAGCTCTGTTGAACGAGGTCGATATCGGCCTGGCTGATCGGCCCGTCATCTTTGCTTGCCTGAGCGGGTGCGGGTGTCTCTTCAGGTGTCGGTGCTGGCGTGGGCGCGGCGGCGGCCGCCACCGCCACGGGGGGCGTCGGCGCGGGCGCGGATTGGGCCACGGGTTCGGGGCGCGGTTCGGCGACAGGCTGGGCGGCAGGCTCGACGGGAGGCGTGTTATCGACCACCACTTCGGCCTGACTGCGCGCCTTGCCGATGGACTGCCGTGCCGCTTCGGTCTGTGCGACGAACTGTTCGAGCTTTTTGTGCAGTGATTTCAGCGTTGCGCCGATCTGGTCGGTCGCTTTGCGGGTCTCGTCTGACAACTGTTTCACTTCGGATGCGACAACGGCGAAACCCTTGCCGGCATCGCCTGCGCGGGCGGCCTCGATCGTTGCGTTGAGCGCGAGCAGGTTGGTCTGCTTGGCAATTGCCTGAACCTGATCGGCAACATTGGCGACAGCCTGGATATCTTCTTCCAGACCGCTCGTGCCGGTCTCGATGTTGTCCATCGCGGCAAAAGCCTGGTCAAAGGGATCGTTCGAGACTGGCTCTGAAACGGCGGCGGCGGAAGCGGAAGTGTTCATATCACGATGCCTGTTATTTAGTGGCGCCGGGGACCTCCGGCGGGGCAATTGTTGTTCGGTTCGGTCAATACTAACCGTCAAGGATTTAGGGATTCTTAACCACAAAAGGAGCTCTTTGGCGCCTGCTGTGCCTGTCCCCGGCAGAAGGTCGGCGATCAGGCCGATGATCGGGTCTGAGCCGGGTATTCTTTTGATTGTATTTTTAGGGCCGCAGGTCCACACAGACCGCGATTGCACGCCTAAATGGGAACACGGTATCAATGCCTCCGGCAATTCTTTCAGTCTCCGCACTGCTCTCCGGTACGGCGTTCCTGTTTCTTGGCAGTGGCCTGTACGGTACCCTTCTTGCCATACGGGCGGCCGGTGAGGGGTTTTCTCCATTCGTCGTCGGCGCTGTCATGGGCGCTTACTACCTCGGGTTTCTTTTTAGTTGTCTGTGGTGCCCTAAAATCATTCACAGCGTAGGGCATATCCGCACCTACACGGCACTGACAGCAATCGCTTCCGCGGCAACACTGGCGCATGTCCTCGAAGTCGATCCGGTTGTCTGGGGCGTTCTGCGGGTGATAGTCGGATTCTGTTTTGCCGGTCTCTATATGACGATCGAAAGCTGGCTGAACGAAAAGGCGAACAACGAGTCGCGCGGGCGTATTTTTGCCATTTATATGATGGTCAACCTCGGTGCCGTCAGTCTGGGGCAGTTGCTGTTGCTGACGACGGATTCGAAGGACTTCGCCCTGTTTGCGGTGACGGCCATGCTGATCTCCTTGGCGGCGGTACCGATTGCTCTTGCCAACGTGTCGCCGCCCACGTTCGGCGTGCCGCAACCGGTGAAGATTGGCGTCCTCTGGCAGATTTCGCCGCTCGCGCTTGTCGCCTGCGCCGGGGTTGGCATCGCGCAGGGATCGTTTTGGTCGCTCACCCCGGTCTTCACGCTGGATGCCGGATTGAGCGAGAACGGAACGGCTTTGTTTATGGCCCTGGCGGTCTTTGGTGGGCTCGTTCTTCAATGGCCGATCGGCTGGATATCCGACCGTTGGGATCGGCGCTCGTTAATTTTTGTGATCTGTGCCCTGACCGCTATCGTTGCCGCAGGCGCGACTTTCGCTGGAGAGCGACAATGGGCGGTGGCGTTATATGCGCTCGGCGTGGCGTATGGAGGACTGTCTTATACAGTCTATTCGCTGGCCGTTTCGCATGCCCACGATCATGCCGAACCTGGCGGAATTGTCTCGCTCACCGCGCAGCTTCTGCTCGTATACGCGGTTGGTGCGCTCGCGGGCCCGTTGATTGCCGGTTGGCTGATTGGTGTTATGTCGCCAGGTGCGCTGTTCGGTTTTATCGCCGTTGTCTTTCTGCTCCTGTCGGCCTTCGGTATATGGCGGCAGACACAGCGACCGCCCGTACTACCGGACGAACAAACACCGTTCGTTCCGATGTCGCGCGCGGGCGCGCTTTCCGGAGAACTGGATCCGCGCCAGGACGACGATTTTTCTTAACCGGTTTTGCCCGACCTGTTCCGCTAGGCGGGCAAGTTTGGCTACAATGGCGGTCGATAAACGCTAAAAGCCAGGGATGACAAGAAGATGCAGACCGTCTGGGACCATGTAAGGCTCGCTGCCGCGCGGACGCCGGATCATCCGGCGATCGTCGACGACCTCAGCGACCGCCAGTTGTCCTTTGCCGAGTTGAGCGCGGAGGCCGAAACCATGGCCGCCGGTTTCGCTGCGGCAGGCATTGCTCCCGGTCACCGCGTAGCGACCATGCTGCCGAACGTTCTTGAGCATGCGGTCGCGATCCTCGCGTTGCATCGCCTTGGCGCGGTTGTCTGCATGATCAATCCCCGGCTGAAACCCGATGAAGCAGCGGCGCTTGTCGCGGATGGAGAAGTCACAGCGCTGGTGTGTCCGGCGGAGGATGACATCGTCGCGGCGGCGCGTGGTGCGCTGCCACCGGGCGCGCCCCTGTTTACGCATGGCGGGGTGATTGGTGACACGCAGGATCTTGCCGCCTGCCGGGCAGACGGGGCGAGCCTTGCGCCATGGCAGACACCGGCGGCGGATGAGCTGGCCTTCGTTATGTACACATCGGGGACGACCGGTCTCCCCAAGGGCGTGATGATCCCGCATGGCGCGACCGACGGGCGGGTATTATTCGTGCCGGTACAATGCGGGTTACGGCACGGTACGCATAACCGCGCACTTGGCCTGATGCCGCTGTTTCATGCCGTGGGTTTTTACGCCGCGTTCGTCACGACCCTGTCGATGAACGGCACCTATTACGTTCAGTCCGTGTTCGATCCGGCGGCGTCTGTGGCCGCGATCCGTGACCATAAAATCACTTATCTGTTCGGTGCGCCGGCGCATTTTCACGCGATACTGGCAGTGCCCGGGTTCGATGGGGCGGCGGCCAGCACGGTCGAAACACTGGCCTACGCGGGGTCCGTCATGCCGGGGCCACTGCTCGAGCGCGTCGGCACGTCGTTCCCGGCGGCTCGTATCACGAACATCTACGGGACGACCGAGACCATGAATGCGCTGTATTTGTCCAACCCGGTAGGCTGGCCGACACGGTATCGGCCGGGCTTTTATTCAAACGTCCGTGTCGGCAAGATCGGCGGTTCGGTGGATGATATCTGTGCAGACGGCGACGAGGGCGAGTTGCTGGTCGACGCCACGGCGGATGCGACGTTTCTCGGCTATCTCAACCGGCCGGACGTTACGGCGGAAAAACTGGTTGATGGCTGGTACCGGACCGGCGATATCGTGGCCCGGCGCGAAGACGGTGATTTTGATCTGCGCGGGCGCGTGGATGACATGGTCGTGTCCGGGGGCGAGAACATTCACCCCGAAGAGATCGAGACCGTTCTGATGCAGCACGAGGCCGTGCGGGAGGCCGCGATTATCGGGATGCCCGACGATCAGTGGACGGAACGCGTGGTCGCCTGCGTCGTTGCCGCGGGCATCGATGCCGCTGCGCTGGATGCCTGGTGCCAGAATTCGGCGCTCGCCAACTACAAGCGCCCGCGCGATTACGTGTTTCTCGACGCGCTGCCACGTAATGCTGCCAACAAGGTGCTGCGCCGCGAACTGAAAGACATCGCTGCGGGTGTCGTAAAGAAGTGAACACGTTCAGGGGTGCCCAAGCGTATCGGGCATGCCATACTTCGGGTAACGAAACGGCGTAAAGCCAAACCATAGACAAGAAACGCCGCCGTTTCGGAAACCGGAATGCGGACCATAATCCGCACAATCTGCAAAAAGGTGAGGAACCATGAAAACAAATATCGCAACAGGACTGGCCGCTGCCGCATTGGGCACGGCTTTACTTGCGGCCGGCCCCGCGGGCGCCGCCGACCCTTTCTATAAGGGCAAGACAATCCAGTTTCAGGTCGGCTCCGGGCAGGGCGGCACGTATAGCGTTTACGCGCGTGGCCTTATTCCGTATCTGCAGAAATACATCGAGGGCAATCCGACTATCGTACCGCAGTTCAATCCGCGCGGCGGCGGACGCCAGGTTGCGGCCTTCGTGTCGAACGCGGCGCCGAAGGATGGTACCGTGATGAGCATGGTGCAGCAGAATGTGCCGGTCTATTTCGTGCTCAACCCGAAAGGCATCAAGTTCGACGTCTCCAAATGGCAGTGGGTCGGCCGGATCGCGACCGCCGGCAGCGCGTTTGGCGTGTGGAACAAGGCACCCGCCAATACGTGGGCAGGCATGAAGGGCAAGGAAATCGTCGTCGGCGCAACCGGCACCAGTTCCGAAACCTTCATGACGCCGACCATGGCCAACAAGATGCTCGGCACAAAGTTCAAGATCGTGAAGGGCTATCGTGGTTCGCGCCCGTTGTTCAAGGCCATTGAATCCGGCGAAATCCACGCCTTCGCGCTGAGCTACAAGTCCTGGAATTCGATGCGTCCGGATTGGGGCAAGAACGGCCAGGTCAAATACATCATGCAGACCGGGCTTGAGCCCGATCCCGCGCTCAAAGGGGTGCCGATGATGTGGAAACAGGGCAAGACCGAGCTAGACCGCCAGGCCATGAAGCTTGCGGCATCGTCCGAACTCATGGGCCGTGCGATCTGGTTCCCGGCGGGTGTACCGCAGGAACGGGTCGATGAAATGCGGGTAGCATTCGCCAAGGCAATCTCCGATCCGGGATTTGCCGCGGCCATGGCGAAAAGCGACTTGCCGATCCATCCGGCATCGGGCGACTCGCTTCAGAAAAGCGCGAAGTCGATCTTCAACACCGACCCCAAGGTCGTCGCCCACGCCAAGAAGGCATTGGGTTACAAGTAACGTCCGTTCCCGTCTAGGGATTGGCGACACCCCGTCCGCGGCAACGCGGGCGGGGTTTTTTGATACGCGCGATTAGAGCGATCAACCCGGATTTATTCCGCTTTCAGCACATACTCAAAAATCGATGCCTGGTCCTGGCCGGTATGCCCTGCATCCACGGCGGCCTGGTACCACGCGTGGGTGACGTCGAGCAGCGGTGTGGCACCGCCGGGGCTGACATCGCCATGGACCCGTGAAAGGCCTCGCAGATATCCGTCGAGCGAGCCGCCACCGGAGGCATATTCGCGTTTCGCCATCAGGGCACCCCGCATCTCGAACATCGCGGACCCGGCAGGGCTGCCGGCGATGGCTTCATGGACGGCGGCAATGTCGCCACCTTCGCGTGCTGCAATGGCGAGCCCTTCGGCAGCCGCAAGATTGTGGATCGCGACCAGGGCCGTGGCCACGGATTTCGTTGCGGCACCTGCGCCGACATCGCCGACCCACGTGGTGCGGGGGCAAACGGCCTCGAGCACTTTGCCGATGCTTTCTGCGACAACACGATCGCCGGAGACGAAAAACGCGCCCCGGCCGGCTTCCAGCATGCCCGGCGTGCCGCTGACGGGGCAGTCGAGCATCACGCCACCGGCCGCAACGATACGGGCGGCGTGTGCGCGCTTGTCCGCGGGGGGCAGGGACGTGGTTTCAACGATGATCTGGCCCGGTTTCAGCGCCCCCAGCACACCGTCTGGCCGCTCCAGCGCATCCATAACGGCGCTGTTATCCGGCAGGCAGGTGAAAACGATATCCGATGCCGCCACGACTTCGGCGGGCGAGGCGGTGGGCGTGCCGCCGGCGGCGATGAAATCATCCATCGCGCTGCGGCGATATCCGGTGACCGCGTACTTTTGCGCAATCAGACTGCGCGCCATTGCAAGCCCCATGCGTCCGACGCCGATGATCCCGATCTTCTGTGTCATGGGTTTCTCCGGAGCAGTTTGTTCGCCGGTATACTGCCCGGGCGCGGCGGGATACGCTACGCCGTCATCCCGGCGAAAGTCGGGATCTCATTCCCGGGTTTATATGATTTGGAGATTCCGGCTTTCGCTGGAATGAGATCCGGGTGGTTATCCGGATTTTTCCCTTAGCCGGCGTCCTTGCCGAAAATGTCGGTGAGCCGTGTGCCTTCATAATACGTCTTGTCGAAGGCGGTACGTGCGGCATAACATTCGTACCAGGCTTTGAGCGCGGGACGGTCGAAGATCATGTCGCCGAGGCCGAGATCGATCATGCGGTCGACCGTCGGCAGATAGGCGGCATCGGCGATGGTCAGCATGTCGCCCATAATCCAGTCCTTACCGTGGGCTTCGAGACCTTCGGCAAAGCGCTGGGCCGCGGTATCGAGCCGCTCGAGGGCCTCCTCGGTTTCCGAGGCGCTGAAACCGGTCTTGTTCATGCGTTTGTAGAAATGCTTCCGGATCGGATGTTTGTCAGCCATCGCGTTATAGGCATCGTCTTCCATGGTCTCATAGCGCTTGGCCAGATGCTGGTTGAACGACGGCACGCGGATCGCGGGGGTCGGCACCTCTTCGAGATAGCGCATCCACTTCCGCATATGCGCCTTTTCGACCGGGTCGCTCGGCGACATCGGATGGTCGGTATAGACGTCTTCGAGATATTCGAGGATGACGGAGGAATCATTTACGACGTCGTCGCCGTCGGTGATCGTCGGCACCACGCCGTTGGGGTTGAGTTTCAGATACCAGTCGCTGAGATGTTCACGCTCTTTGTGCATCACGATGTGATCGGTATACGGAATGCCTTTTTCCCACATGACGAGCCGCACCTTCTGGCTGCAGGTCGATTGCGGAAAGTTGTAAAGCGTGATCTCGGCCATGGTTCGTTCTCCCTGTTTATCCCGAGTTTTTGCGCTGTCCGGCGACAGAGTCAACGGTCACTTGGGAATGACATAACTGAGCGCGTTTATCCCGCCAGAAATGCCTTGAACCGCCGTGCGACTTCGGGCGGTTTTACCGTCGGGCGGCCAAGCTCTTTCAGCGAGCCCGGCTGGATGCGCATGTGGATCAGGTGCGGGCCGGCCGACGCTAGGGCGGCGGTGTAGGCTTTTGCCAACCCGGCAACGGAATCGCATTTCGCGGCCGTTGCATAGCCCGACGAGATCGCGATTTCGGCAAACTCGACCGAGGCGGAGACCGTCGACTGGCCGCCGGTTGAATCATGAACGCCGTTATCGAGCACCACGTGGATCAGGTTTTTCGGCTGATAGGCGCCGACGGTGGCAAGCGCGCCCATTTTCATCAAAACGGCGCCGTCGCCGTCGAGCGCGAACACCTTGCGGTCCGAATTTAGCGCCACGCCAAGCGCCATGCCGCTGGCGCAGCCCATGGAACCGACCTGGTAGAGATGCTGGTCGCGGTCGTCGAGCGTGAACAGCTCACGTCCTGATTTACCGGTCGATGCAACAACGCCCGCGCTGTCCGGCACATGTGCCAGATGGCATTCCAGCGCCTGATAGCGTGTCGGTCTTGAAGACGGGGCACCGCCTTCGGAATAGTCCGTCAGAGTTCCACGCGGCGGCAGAGTGCGCGGGGATTCATCGAGTTTCTCCGGTGCGACTGAACCCTTGGACATAACGAAGGCGAAGGGCAGGTCGGTCTCGTCCAGGGTCTTCTGAGCGCCCGCGAGCGCATCTGCTATTTCGTCTTCCGTTTGGGGGAATACGGCATGCGGAATACGCATGGTGTCCAGCAATTCCGGGGTAATCGGGCCCATCAGCTCATGCTGCGGCTCGTCCGTAATGCCGGGCTGACCGCGCCAGGTGACGATCATCATGGTCGGAATTTTGAACGGATGGTTCAGCGATGTCAGCGGGTTGACGGTATTGCCGAGGCCCGAGTTCTGGCACATCACGACAGTCTTGCGCCCTGCCAGCCAAGCACCAGATGCGATCGCGACCGCTTCACCCTCGCTGGCGGCACCGACATAGTCGAGCGACGTGTCGGAGATGACCCGGTTGATGATTTCGGTCAGATACGAGCAGGGCACACCGGTAAAGAAGTCGTATCCGGCATCGCGTGCGGGCATGAGGAAATCGTCGGCTTTGATCATGTTCTTATATCCATCATTCGGTGTCATCCTGGACATGTTCCGGGATCCAGTGTCACGCCTCAAGCGTGACAGATATACCGGCCCGGTCTGTGTTTTTATTCATCGTTGTGCCCAGTGTCCCACAGAAGACTGGACCCCGGAACAGGTCCGGGGTGACAGCGTTGAGGGTAACGGAGGCTGAAAACCTACAGAAAATCGCGGGCGCGGGCGAGATCGAAGGCGTCGTTTACATCGAGCCAGTGACCGGCGACGTAATGCACCCGGGGGGCATTGCCGTTGGCGGCCAGGCGGGCAAACAGCGTTGCGAGGTCCGCCGATTGCAATGTGCCGTCGGCGCGCATCGCTTCGAGCTCGGCGCGGACCAGGTCGGCGCCTTTCGCCGTTAGCCGGGCGATGCCGATCCATTCACCGGTATTTTCATCGGCGTCTGCCGCGTCGGCGACGATGCTTTCGAATAGCACCGGATCATCTTCGATAAAGCTCGGCGAGAATGCGCGTGAGCACTGGACGAGGTCCTGGCCGGAGCTTTCGGACCGGTCCGTGCGTTCGCGCCACATGCTGTCGACTGCCAGCACGATATCGCCTTCGCTCTCAAGCACCGCATCGAGGATATAGCGCCGGAACATGATGTCGCCATAGGCGATTACCGTGTCGCCGGTCAGCCGGTCGATCGCGGTCGCCAGCGAGGCGGCTTCGCCCGTGGTTTCATATGCGTCATTATCCAGATAGGTCAGGTTCGGCAGGTCAATGGCGTCCTTGGCATAGCCGCGGACCACGGCAACATCACGAATGCCGCTTTGACGCAGTGTACGGGTCAGGCGCCGCAAGAGCGGCTGTCCCTGTATCTCGACCATGCATTTCGGTTTGTCTTCGGTCAGGGGCCCGAGCGCGCTGCCGCGTGTCGCGGCAAGCACGATGCCGCGGGGTGCCTCGTCGTCGACGGGCAGGTAGCGGTCTTCGGCGTCTTTCAGTTCGGCATTGCCGGCGAGGTGGAAGATGTCCTTGACGGTCGCGATGCGGTCTTCGAGACCGACGACGCTTTCTTCCTCGAAGATCATCTTGGCAGCGTCGCGCATGGCGTTGATCGAGGCACGGACCGAATGGTTGGCCCAGATCACGGCATTGATCCCGGCGGCGCGGAACTGGTCGGTCGGGGTGCCGTAATAGGTCGTCGGTACGATCACGACCGGGCAGCTATCGTCCCATTCGCGCATGAATGACATGATTTCGCTGGCGCTCGACTGTTTCGAATGGATCAGCACGGCATCTGCACCGGCTTCCTGATAAGCGTGGGCGCGACGCAGAGCCTCGTCCAGCCCCCAGCCGGAGATCAGCGCTTCTACGCGGGCGACCAGCACGAAGTCCGGATCGGTCTGACTGTCCTTGCCGGCCTTGATCTTGCCGCAGAACTCTTCCATGTCGGCCAGCGGCTGGCCGTGGCCGATAAAGGAATTGGTCTTCGGGAACAGCTTGTCCTCGATACAGGCGCCGGCGATGCCGCGTTGGCACAGCTTGGCCACCAGACGGCGCACATTGTTGAAATTGCCGTAACCGGTATCGCCGTCCATCAGGATCGGGATCGACGTTGCGTCGGCCATGAATTCGAGCACTTCCAGAACCTGCGTCCAGGAGGCCTCGTTTGAATCGCGTACGCCAAGTGCTGCCGACATCGACAGCCCGGAGGCCCAGACCGCGTTGAACCCGGCCTCTTCGGCGATCTTGGCCGACAGTCCGTCATGGGCTTCCATCAGAAAGCCCATTTCTGGCCCTTCGATCAGGGCCCGCAACCGTGCGGATTTTGTGAGGCTTGCGTCAGTATTGCCGGACAGGGTACCGGAATCGATATTCGTCGCCATCAGCGTGCACTTTCTGCAAAATGTCTGGAGTGTTGCGGATTTGTCGCAGAGATCGCCCATTTACGCAAGGATGGTGATCGTCCGGCCGCCCCGATGCCGAGGGAATCCCGCACCGCACGACGTAAATCCGACAGTCCGGGATTGGTCTTTTGCGACCCTTCGGCATGAACAAAATGCAGCCGGGAATTTCCCCGCCGGTCGAACACATATACGGTCGGTATGCGTTTCACATCGCCGAACAATTTCGCGGTCTCTGCGTTACCCGTCACAACCGGGAATACCGGTGTGTGACGGCCAAGGAAGCGTTTGAGCCGTTTACCTTCGTCGTCGAAGCCGGCGAAACCCTCGAACAGGTTTATCGCGACGACTTCCAGCCCGTCCGCCGCGTGGGCGAGATGAAGCAGTTTCATATGCTCGAACTCGGCATTGCAGGGCGGGCACCAGCTTGCGAAGAACGACACGATGACCGGCCGCCCGCGCAGCCTGTCGGCATCCACCTTGCGACCGTCGAGTTGTTTCAGCCCGGCAATATGGGCAATACGCGCCGCGTCGAGTTTTGTGGCATCGGGCGTTACCGGGTCTGCCGCGGAGGCGGGGATAGCCACCAGTAGGAGAGCTGTGGCTGCCGCCATTCGCGCAATTGTTTTCATATCAATTGGGTTCGCTGGCGAATTGAGCGACCTTCGCATCGAGCTGGCTGATGAGGGCATCGAACCCCTGGCGTCGCAACACACTGGAATACTCCGACCGCTTTGTCGCCAGTTCGGAATAGGACTCCTTCAGAAAGACGTCGATCACCTTCCAGCCAGCCTGAAACCTCCGCATCAGGTAATTGATCTCCACCGGGTCACCTTTCGGCCGGATGATCGCGGTTTTGACCAGCACGGTCTTGTCGCGCACCGGCTGGACCCCACGGATTTCGAATTTCTCACCCGACCAGCCATTGAACCGGTTGGCATATGTTGCGAGCGTGAGACTGCTGAAATGGGTGACGAGTGTTGTCTGCTGCGCCGGCGAAAGTTTGCGCCAGTGCGCGCCGACGGCAATCCGGGCCATCACCGGTAGATGATAAACATCAAAGAGCTGTTTACGCAGGACGTCGCGGCGCCCGGCATATTTGAGCGCCTTGGCATCCCGCATGACGGTTAGCAGCGTTGCATTGAAATCCGCGATCAGAGCTTCGGGCTTTGCGGTTTCCCGTAACGGCTGTGGCTCAGCCGCAGGTGCGTTGGCGTTTGCTGCGGTTTGTGCAGCGGCGCTGCCCATGCCTGATCCGAGGGGTAGGGTCAGTGTCAGGCCAAGCAGGGCGGTGCGTATGAATGATCTGTTTAACAAGCGTCTTCTCCAATCTCACGATGAGCGATCCGGGGTAGCATCTATGTAGGGATTCACGTTGCGCCATACAATATTCCGCTCTGCCCGGGCGGGGAATTGGTTCGAATGACAGTCACGATGTTTTTATCTAGGTTGACGGCATATTGCCGGGAAAACCCGGTTTAAAGCGTTAACCGGAGATCGTTGAAATGACAGTAGCACGCGCCTGTATTCTTGCCGCCGGCGTCGGAAACCGCCTCGGAGAGATTGATGACAAGCTGCCTAAGGCCTTGCTGGAATTCGGTGGAAAGTCGCTTCTGGCCCGTCATCTCGAGAATCTTACGCGGGTCGGCGTCGACAGCGTTGTGATCGGCACGGGCTATCGCGCGGACGATCTGCGGGCAGCCGCCGCGAAGGCTGACTTCCCGGGCGAGATCGACTTTGTACACAATCCGGATTTTGAAGAGGGCAGTGTCATTACGATGGCGGTGCTCGGCGACGCGATGATTACGGCTGGCGGCCCGGTCATCCTGATGGATGCCGACGTGCTGTACGATCCGAAGCTGATGGCGCGGCTCGCGAACTCGGCCCATGCGAACTGCCTGCTGGTCGACCGTGATTTCGAGGAAGGCGATGAGCCTGTCAAAATCTGTGTGCGCGGGGAAACGGACCTGGTCGATTTCCGCAAGATCGTCGAGACCCCGTTCGACTGGTGTGGCGAATCCGTGGGGTTCTTCAAGTGGTCGCCCGCGATGGCGGGAAACCTGATCCAGCGTGCGGAGGATTATATATCGCGCGGCGATCGTGAGGCGCCCTATGAAGAGGTCATCCGCGACGCGATCCTGGCCGCGCCTGCCGAATTCGCCTTCGAGGACATCACAGGTACCCCCTGGGTCGAGATTGATTTTCCCGAAGACATCGGCAAGGCCGAGACGGAAATTCTGCCGCGGATCGATACCGGTATGCGTTAGTGTTACTGCCGTTCTAGGGGGCTGCAGAGTGTGTCCACGACACCGATCTCTTTATTCCCCCGGTCTTGTACCGGGGGTCCTTTTTTGCACCAGGCCCGGTCTTGCCATGGACCCCCGCCACAAGGGCGGGGGAATAAGAGTAGGAAGACGCCGGCTGAACGGAGGAGCGGAATCACCGCTCTGCCAAAGCCGAGAACTGCCTACATGACACGATGTCCACAGAATGCCTTTAAATTGCCCCAATTCGTGACAATATTATCTGCAGTATCAATAGTCTGGAGTGCTTCCATGCGCCGTTCCGCGTTTGCCGTTCTTGCCCTAGCCTTTGCCGCCTTTTCCGCCGCCGCTTTTGCCGTTCCCGCATCAGCGCAGCTCAGCGATATTCTTCTGGGACCGAAAACACTGATTGACCGGGCAATCGAAGCGCGATCGTCGTCGGATCTCGCGCGTGACAATGCGATTGTTATCGACGTCAACAAGGTCATGGCCGATCTCGGCACCATCAAGGCGTCGACGCAGATCTACGAACAACACCTTTTGATCACCGGCCTGTTCGCCGACGGGGAGACCTATCGCAAGTTCGAAAAAGGGGTGCGTGCCGTCGAAGGCGTGAAAAAACTCTATTGGCATGTCACCTATATGACCGACAAGGCCAAGGAAGAGGCCATCGCCGGCGGTCGCATGATGGACTGGAAAGATGTCCTCACGCTGGAGACCAAAGCGCAGGCGCGGCTGATCGGCACCGCCGGGGTCGCCGATGTGAATTTCCGCGTCACCGCCGACCCGTTCGGCAATCTCTATCTGATGGGCCGCGCCCGGTCGCGCGAAGAGCTGAGAAAAGCCATCGCCAAGCTCGAAGAGGGCGACGGCGTGAAAAAAGTTTATAATTACGCCTTTGTCCGGTCCTGATCCTTTCCACACTGGTTTGATGCTGATCAAGGATAAATTCTCCCGCTAGGATATAGCTGTCCCCTCAGGACGTTCTGATGAACGGGGAATAACGTGTCCGCAGACCAAAAGCAGACGCCGCGCGAGCAATGGGGGACGAGTACCGGGTTTGTTCTGGCGACGATCGGTTCGGCCGTCGGTATTGGTAATATCTGGCGATTTTCCTATGTCGCGGGCGAGAACGGCGGCGGCGCCTTTCTGATTGTCTACGGCTTGTGTGTAATGCTCGTCGGGCTGCCCATTGTGATCGGTGAAATGGCGCTGGGCCGCCGCGGGGCCGCCGATGCGGTGGCTGCCTTCGCCAAGGACGCCCCCCGGTCGCCCTGGCGTTTCGCCGGCTGGGTGGCAGTGCTCGGTTGCGTGTTGATCCTCAGTTTCTACGCGGTCGTCGCCGGCTGGGCGTTAAAGTATTTCACTGGTGCTGTCAGCGGCGCGTTGTGGGAGGCCGCCGGGGCGGGCTATGGCGGTTATTTCAGGGAATTCGTTGCCGATCCTGTCGCACCGATCGGGTGGCACTTTGCGATGCTGGCGCTGACGGTATGCGTTGTGGCCGGCGGCGTGCGTGCCGGCATAGAGGCGGCGAACCGGATACTGATGCCGTTGCTTGCGCTCTGCGTCGTCGTTCTTGCTATCTATAGCGCTACGCTGCCGGGATCGGCAAAAGGCTGGCAGTTCCTGTTGTCGCCGGACTGGTCGGCCGTTCTGACCGGACAGGTTCTGGTCGCGGCGATCGGTCAGGCGTTCTTTTCCCTCGGGGTCGGCATGGCGGTGTTTATCACCTATTCGGGCTACCTGCCGCCCGGCACACGGATCCCCCGGGCGGCGGTCACGATCGCGGCCGGGGATACGCTTTTCGCCCTGGTGGCCGGGCTCGCGATTTTCCCGGCGGTCTTTGCCTTCGGGATGGACCCGGCCGCCGGACCGGAGCTCGCCTTTATCACCCTGCCGCAGATATTCCTCGCAATGCCGCTCGGCAAAATCGCCGGGATCGTCTTTTTCGGCCTGCTGACCGCCGCTGCGCTGACATCCATGATGTCGTTGCTCGAAGTGCCGGTCGCGAGCGTTCTTCATCGCAGCCGTTTAAGCCGCCGTCGCGCGGCGATACTGATCGCGGGGATCGCCTTCGCCCTCGGGATTCCATCGGCGTTGAGTTTCGGTCTGCTCTCCGGCGTTCAGATATCGGGTGACAGCGTCTTCGACTTCGTCAACCGGGCGGTCTCGAACTATCTGTTGCCATTGGGCGGCATTCTGGTGTGTCTCTATACCGGCTGGTTTCTGCGTCGCACGGACGCCCTGTCCGCGGCCGGGCTGTCGGGCACCGTCACCGGGGTCATCTGGTACTGGCTGCTCCGTCTGTTCGCGCCCGTCATGATCCTTCTGGTTGTTCTCGATACAGTCGGCGACCTCTAGCGGAGCAGGCAGCAGAGATGCCGCACAAAGATTCGATTGAACACGGCTTCGTCGCGCTTCACACTCCGCCTTTCTGCGATCCCATCGCGATGACGGAGTGACCCTGTTGACCGACACTGATCCTACGCCGCCTGAAGAGACGCCCGATCAGGCGGTCGAAGAGCCGTCAGCGTTGATCGATGCGTTCTGGTTCGATGGTGAGAAGCATGCGACATCGCTGTCCTGGGCGGACTTGGGGAGTATGGCCGATGACACGACCACGCCGGGCTTTGCATGGATCCATCTGCAACGAGATGTCACAGAGACACGGGACTTTCTGTTCAACCTCAGCGGCCTGCCGCGGGTTGCCTGTGAAGCGCTTGTCGCCGCCGAGAGCCGCCCGCGTATGACAACATTCGATGAGGGGATAATCGTCGATATCCGCGGCGTGAACATGAACCCGGACGCGGATGCCGAAGACATGGTGTCTCTTCGTCTGTGGTGCGACGGTAAACGGGTCATCAGCGTGCGCCGCCGCCGTCTGATGGCGGTTGACGACGTGCGCGAAGCAATCCGCCGAAACTTGGCGCCGAAAACGCCGGCGGAACTGGTTATCATGCTGGCCGACGGTCTGACGGTCCGTATGGGCAACGTGATTTCGACGCTGGACGAACGTGTCGACGATCTGGAAGAAGCGGTGGTGACCGCGGAAAGCCACGATCTGCGTCTGCAGCTCAGCGCGGTCCGGCGCGAAGCAATCGGTTTACGCCGGTTTATCGGCCCCAACCGTGAGGCGATTCAGCGCCTGGTTAACGATCCCGCCGACTGGATGGAACAGGGCGACCGTCTGCGCCTGCGCGAGGTCGCCGATAAAATCACCCGCTATGTCGAAGAGCTCGATTCTGCGCGTGAACGCGCCGCGGTCGTCCAGGACGAGCTGTCGAGCCGGCTGGCCGAACGGCTGAACAAGAATACCTACGTGCTGTCGGTCATTGCCGCGATATTCCTGCCGCTCGGTCTGCTGACAGGGCTTCTGGGAATCAATGTCGGCGGCATCCCCGGCGAAAAATGGCTGTGGTCTTTCACGTCTGTCGCAATTGGCCTTGTCGTTCTCGGCTTTGCGGAATATTGGCTGCTCAAAAAGCTCAGATGGATTTAGCAAAGCGGGAGTTCACATCACAGTTTCAGATCATTATCGCTAAGCAGAAACCAGGTTTTTGGGGAGTAAAATGAAGAAGAGGCGCGCGAAGACTTTCAGATTTCCCAAGCGATCGCGTCCAATTGCAGCCACCCGACGAACACCACCGGGGTCGCCGCCCGGCACGCTTGTCGCAGATCCTCATGCCGCGGCGCCGACGATACACTGCTATGCGTTTGGCCCCGGCAGGCTCGACGAACTTGATGCCATCGATCCCGGGCGTGTCAGGGACGTCCATGGCCAGTATCCTGTGGTCTGGGTTGATATCGTCGGGCTTGGCGATGCACAGGTGATTGAAGAAATCGGCAGGATCTTCGGAATTCATTCTCTTGCGCTGGAAGATGTATTGAACGTGCATCAGCGTGCGAAGACCGAAGAATACGAAGATCTTACTTTCGCGGTTATCCGCGAGCCCGTCGGGGAGGCGGTCTTCGAAACCGAACAACTCTCGATATTTGTCGGCAAAGATTTCGTCGTGACGTTCCGTGAACGGCCGGGGCAGAGCCTCGACCCGGTGCGCACGCGTCTGCGCCGGGAGGGATCCCTTCTTCGCGCGCGTGGGGCAGATTATCTTGCCTATGCCCTGATCGATGCTGTGATCGATTCGTACTTTCCCATTATCGAAGAGCTGGGCGAGCAGATCGAAGCAATCGAGGACGCAATGGCTATCCGCAGCGATGAAACGCTGCTTCCGACTGTCCACCGGCTGCGCCGAGAATTGATCGAAATGCGTCGCGCTGTCTGGCCGCTACGCGACATGACACATAGCCTGTCGGCTAATCCGTCATCCGCATTTGGCGATGAGACGGCATTCTATCTGCGCGACTGTTACGATCATACAATTCAGCTGATCGACCTGATTGAAAGCTATCGCGACCAGATGTCGATTCTGATCGAGCTTCATTTGTCCGCGGTGAACATGCGAATGAACGAGATCATGAAGGTGCTGACGATTATTGCGACGATATTCATGCCGCTTGGTTTTATCGCCAGTGTTTTTGGGATGAACTTCGACCGGGGACGTTCTCCCTGGAATATGCCGGAACTCGGCTGGTATTTGGGATATCCGTTCGCGCTGGGAATCATGGGCGTGGTCGCGCTCGGCATGGTTTTCTTTTTCTGGTCGAAGGGATGGATCGGGTGGCACAAAGGTGGCGGATAATGTGTGGTATGATTCGCAATTCTTTCCCTGCTTCATTTGGAAATACCCAATGAAATTGCCAAATAATTATTGTGCTCTGTTAGTGGGCCGTGAATTAGGAGTCCGCCTTGGCTGATGTGCAAAAAGATCTGTACGCCGTGCTCGGCGTCGCGCGTGATGCGACGTCGGATGTCATTCGGAAGGCCTATCGCGCTCTCGCAAAAAAGCATCATCCTGACCTGAATCCCGGCGATAGTGCCGCCGAGGAGACTTTTAAGGAAATCCAGAGGGCGAACGAAATCCTGTCCGATCCTGAAAAACGCCTGCAATACGATGCCGGCGAAATTGACGCAGAAGGCAACGAGACGCCGCAGCGTTACTACCGTGAATATGCGGATGCGGGCGGCGAACAGCCCTATTCGTCGTCTGCCGGTTTCGACGATATCGGCGACGTCTTCGCCGACCTGTTTGGCGACCGGGCAGGCGGCACAGGCAGGCGGGGCGGCGCGCGCGCGAACATCCGGATGCGCGGAGTGGATGCGCGCTACACGCTGGAGGTGTCCTTTCTCGAAGCGGCGGCGGGCGCCAAAAAACGCGTCAACATGCCGGACGGCAAGTCGCTCGATATCTCCATCCCGGCGGGGCAGCGCGACGGACAGGTTCTCAGGCTGCGCGGCAAGGGCGGCCCCGGGGTAGGCGGCGGTGAAAGCGGCGATGCCTATGTCGAAATCCACGTCGCCCCGCATCCGTTGTTCCGCCGACACGGAGCCGACATACATATCGACCTGCCTGTTGCCGTGAATGAAGCTGTGCTCGGAGCCAAGGTGCGGGTGCCCACGGTGTCGGGCCCGGTCGCGATGACGATCCCGTCGGCCTCGAATACCGGCGATACGCTTCGGCTGCGCGGCAAGGGATTACCCGACGCGGGCAATCCTGCGGGTGATCAGATCGTTACGCTCAGGGTCGTTCTGCCCGATGCGCCTGACGATGCCCTGAAAGATTTTATGAAATCCTGGGCGGTCGACAATGCCTATGACCCGAGGGCCGGTATGGAGGACGCGTCATGATCGACGAGAAAGAAGTGCTCGGGCTTTTTACCGACATCCGACGGGAGACGCTGTATCTGTGGATCGAGCGTGGCTGGCTTGCACCCGAATCCGGCACGGGGGGCTTCCGATTTCGTGAAATAGATGTTGCCCGAATACGGCTGGTTCGCGAATTCCGGACAGAACTGGAACTCGATGCCGACGCATTGGATGTGATCCTGCCGCTTCTCGACCAAGTACACGGACTGCGTGACCAGGTCCGGCGACTTGCCGACGCCGTCAGCCACGAACCCGAAGAAGTCCGCCAGCGAATCGCGGCATCGCTGGTTCGGAAACCGGATTGAATTCAGTTGCGCTAGCGACGTAACTACCCGCCATCCGGGCGTGATGTCCGGCGAAATCAAAGGATAGAACGATGGATTACATCGCCCAACTCGCCGCCAGCCCCGAAGCCTGGGCGGCGCTTGCAACCCTGATCGTGCTCGAAGTCGTTCTTGGCATCGATAATCTGATTTTTATCTCAATCCTGACAAACCGCCTGCCCGAAGCGCAGCGGCCGCGCGCCCGTATGGTCGGCATCAGTGCTGCCCTGATACTGCGGCTGGCGCTACTCAGCCTCATCTTCGTGATCGTCAGCCTGACCGCGCCGGTATTTACAGCCTTCGGCAATGCGTTCTCGTGGCGGGATCTGATCCTGATTGCCGGCGGTCTGTTCCTGGTGTGGAAGGCGACGACCGAGATCCATCACAATGTTGATCCCGATGGCGGGGAGGAAAAGGGGCCTGTGTCTGTGTCGGGCTTCGCGATGGTCATCGGCCAGATACTGTTGCTCGACCTGGTGTTTTCGATGGACAGTATTCTCACCGCGGTGGGCATGACCCCGCATCTGCCGATCATGGTGGTTGCGGTGGTCGTGTCGGTCGTACTCATGATGTTTGCCGCGAAACCTCTGGCTGAATTTATTCAGTCCAACCCGACCGTCGTGATGCTGGCGCTCGGATTCCTGCTGATGATCGGCATGGTCCTGATCGCCGACGGTTTCGGCGCCCATGTGCCAAAGGGGTACATCTATGCCGCGATGACGTTTTCGGCGCTGGTCGAAGGGCTCAACATATTGGCGCGAAAATCGCGGATGCGCCGCCGGAATCCAGAGAGTGCCGCCCCCTAGAGTGCGGCTGAGCGCGAGGGGCTAGACGCCGCCGAACAGGGGGGCCGCAACTGCCGATGCCCGCTTCATCGCCTTGCGCGCCCTGGAATCGGCAATGCCGATGCCGATGAGACCGGGGATGTCCTGCGGCCGGCGCAGCAGGGCGCGCAGCACAGGACCGATCTGTGTTGCGCCGTCTGGTGTCATGCCGGCCATTGCGGCGGGCGGCAGGGAAGTCCCCGCCGCATCGACAATTACGCGTAGCGCCATGAACGGAATCCCGGCTTCCATCGCGGCCCTTGCCGCCGCCGCACTTTCCATGTCGACGGCGGCGGCACCGCCATCCTCGTACAGACGTCGTTTGGCATCTGCGCCATGAACCGGTTCGGCGACCGACGCGATGGTGCCTTCTTCAAGTAGGACATTGCCGAGCAACAGAGATTTCAGGCGGTGTTGCCAGCCGCGATTGGTATAGAGAATGTCGCCTGCGCCAACTGTCGACAGATCCCGGATCCCGGTGGCGATTACCACCGTGCCGGGGGGCAGGTCGGGATTGCATCCGCCGGCTACGCCAAACGACAACAACGCGCTCGCCCCGATATTGATCAGGGCTTCGGCGGCCGATAATGCGCGGGCCTGTCCCGGCCCGTGACAGGTCGCCGTGACCCGGTCATCGCCGGGAGGTTCCGTCGCGGAACGGATCGCGTCCTCGGCAATCGTGGCCTCGAACTGCAGGCCGGTGACGATGCCGAGATGGAAGCGGGGAGAGACGAATGGCGCGTTCATGCGGGGGAGTATACGCATTTGGCGGCGAAATTGCGGCTATCAGAAAGGTGTGGCTCTGGAAAATTACTTTTCGATTGTCATCCCGGCCCCGTGCCGGGATTCAGCCTTATGACTGTATGCGGGCGAAAGGCTCTGGACCCCGGCACAAGGCCGGGGTGACACATCGAGGCTGAAATAAGCTCCACTACATTACTCCGTCACATCTCGCCGATCCGCAAGAAACCACATCGCCTTGTTCGCGTTCGGGTGCTAGCTTTCGGCATCTTTTTCCCCGGATGGCAGATGTGACCTCGAGAACCGGACCTGATACGTCGGCAGAAAACCTGATCGACAGCCGCTACGCGTGGATGCGGCTGGCCGTTTCCATGGCGCTGGGTACGGTCGGTAGCATCGGATTCTGGGGCGTCGTCGTTATTCTGCCGGCGGTTCAGGCCGAATTTTCCGTCGACCGCGCCGATGCATCCATCCCCTATACGCTCACCATGATCGGCTTTGGCGCCGGCAATATGCTGATCGGGCGCTATGTCGACCGGTTGGGGATAGTCATTCCCGCGGTGGCCGCCTCGCTCGCCATGGCGTTCGGTTTCGCCTCGGCGGCCTTCGCGCCGAATGTCTGGGTTTTTGCGCTGTTGCAGGGCGTTTTTATCGGCGTCGGGATGGCGGCCACGTTTGGCCCGTTGATCGCCGATGTGTCGCATTGGTTCCGCCGTCGCCGGGGCGTCGCGGTCGCGGCATGTGCCTGCGGTAACTATATTGGCGGCACAATCTGGCCGTTGGTCATTCAGTGGCTGATGGATACCTGGGACTGGCGCACGGCTTATATCGTGGTCGCGATTGTTGTGGTGTCCACCATGGTGCCGCTTGCGTTCCTGCTGCGCCGCCCGCCGCCCAAGGAAGACCCGGCGGCAACCGCAGCGGCGCTGAACAAATCGGGCGCGGGCGGCGCGCGCATGATTAACCTGTCGCCGCGCGCATTAATGATCCTGCTGTCGATTGCCGGCATTGCCTGCTGCGTCGCCATGGCGATGCCGCAGGTCCATATCGTCGCCTATTGCGGCGATCTTGGATATGGCACGGAGCGGGGCGCACAGATGTTGTCGCTGATGCTCGCGGGCGGCGCGGTGACCCGGATTATTTCCGGCTTTGTCGCAGATTATATTGGCGGTGTGCGGACGCTCCTGATCGGCTCTGTGCTGCAGGGTATTGCGCTCGTGTTTTATCTGCCGTTCGACGGGCTGATGTCGCTCTACGTGATCTCGTTGATGTTCGGGCTTGCCCAGGGCGGGATCGTGCCGAGCTATGCGATCATTGTGCGCGAATACATGCCCGCGAAAGTCGCCGCTGAACGCGTCGGCACACTGATCATGATGACCATCGTCGGCATGGCATTTGGCGGATGGGTGTCCGGCTGGATTTTCGATCTGACGGGCTCTTATCAGGCGGCCTTCCTGAACGGGATTGCCTGGAACGTGCTGAATGTCGGCATCATGGCGCTGATCCTGTTGCGGACGCGCGAGCCCAAGACGCCGGGTGCACTCGCCGCCTGACGGCACTGGCGGTTTTCGGCGGGGCGCTGGGTGTCGGTCTCGGCTTCGGGTTGCAGCAGATCGCGCCTAATTTCATCTCCGGCATCAACATCCTTGTCGAATTCTGGATGGAAGGCGTCGATGACGGCGAGCACCTGGTCGGCGGCGACCTGTTGCTGATGTTCTGGCAGGCGCTTAAAGCCAATGGCATCGTCATCCCGTTCCCGCAACGGGTTGTCAGGGTGACGGGCGATTCCACAAAGACTTTAGCCAAAGTTGGCTCACCGCCGGGGGACAAAGACGACCGAGCACCGGGGTACAAAGACGGCTCATCGTCGGGATTGTGAGCAGAGCCCGTCATGCCCGCTTCTGGAAGGTAAGCTGACACTCTCGTGTCGTGTCATATTGGTCCGCTGTCAGCCAAGGCTGTTGAAAAATTTCGTTGAACCCGGTTGCCCGGCGACGAAAAGCCGACAGAGACAAATGTAATGGTTTTTTAAGGTTACTACTTCATAAATTATTCGATCGGTCGGGAGTTTCAGTCAGACACTATTTGGCCTCTGACCACCCAGTTTTATGGAGACGGTGAGATGAATGTTGTTCGTCCAATCCTGCATACCGGGAACGCGAGTCAATCGGTCGGGAGCGATCTGAACATTCGCGAAGCAACCGAAGCCGACCTCGATGTAATTCGCGAATTAATTGTGGCGATCGGCAATGATGAACGAAATCGTTCATATGATCATTGGCGTTTCTTTGCGGGCCCCTACGGCAACTGCCCCTCAGTTATTGCCATGGACGGTGCTCGCGCCGTTGCGTTTTATACGGTCTGGCCCGTCAAGCTGAAGTTAGGCAACGAAATCGTGTCGGGTGCCCAGTCGATGGATACGATGACCCATCCTGATTATCGGGGGCGCGGTCTGTTCATCAAACTGGCCATGGCATGCTATGAAATCTGCGCCGAGCGTGGATACGAAGCGCTTTACGGATTTCCGAATTCGAACAGCTACCCGGGATTTCTTCGCCGGCTGAACTGGGATCATACCGGCGATATCGTCCATTGGGTGCGAACCCTGAAATTATCAAAATACCGGGCTGTGCCGAAAGCTGTCGGCCCGATGATAGACGCAGCATCATTTCTCCTGCCGTCCGGCAAAATCGGAGACGCCCAAATCTCGTTCGAAATCCCTGACGCAACATCCTTGCAGACGTTGATAAATCTAAGCAGCGACGAGAAAAACACCTGTCGGGTCCACCGCGATCTGAATTGGTTTTCCTGGCGATATTCTCCCGCGGCTGAAAAAGACTTTGAATGGGTATGCGTCCACCGCGGCGGTAAGCTCGTCGGACTCGGCATATGGGGCATGCAGAACGCTTCCTGGGGGCAATCGTCCGATGGACGCGCCCGTATCGGCGAACTCATGGGGGAAACCCCACAGGATATCGAAGCCGTCCTGGCGACGATCATTAAGCGCGCAAGGGGACGGTCGGCCATCGTGCTTGAGTCGTATTGCAACATGGAACCGGTGGTTCGCGCTTTTCGTCGCGCTGGCTTCTTTCGATACAAGAGTGCGCCGTTCATCGTTCGCGGCCTTACGGCCCGCAATCTGGACGGCAATATTCACAACCACGATGCATGGCGGATTGCCGGTGGAGACTGGGACGGAATCTGACCCAGCTACGCGTAGCTGTTGGATGAAACGACCCGGCGCGCACCTGGGCAGTCACATTGAGGAATTTTCCAAATGGGCGATGCCACTTTTATTTTTTCGCTGGATTGTGAAGGGAAATGGGGAGCCGCCGATCTTCTTGAGAATTCGGTTCTCGGTTCATACACCAGTGCCGGGCTGGAGGAAGCTTATCGACTGATTGTTGAGCTTCTCGATAAATACGAAGTACCCGCGACATTCGCTTTCTCATCATGTTTCTATCTGACAGCGGATGAAGCAAACGCACATCCGCAATGGTTTGAACCCTCGGATTTCAATAGTCGCGACTGGTTCAAGCCGTTCAAGTCGGACATGGCCAAACAGCAGTTCGACGGTTGGCTATCCCCCACAGCCCTGGAAACCGTGATGAAGAGCGGCGCTCATGAAATCGCGTCACATGGTTTCAGCCATATTCCGCTTGGCGAATCCCTAATCAGCGAAAGACAGTTTCGGCGCGAAATGGAATGCATTCGCGCGGCCGAGGCGCTACGGGGTATCAAAACGGAAACGTTCGTTTTCCCGCGCAACAAGATAGGATATCTCTCTGCCTTGTCCGAGTATGGGTTTACAGCCTACCGCCCGCCGGACCCGGGTAATCTCAACAAAACGGCAGGAGCAAAGCTCGTGCGTCTGGCGAACGATTTCAATACGTTCGAAAAACCGGTGGATCACAGCAACTCCGGCGTACCGTTGGCTCTTCCCGCCGGCCGATATCTAACGCTTAGAAACGGATTTCGACGTTGGATCCCGACGGTAGCGATCAAGACGAAGATCGAGTCGGTTCTGGACCGAACCATAAGGAACGGGCAGGTCTACCATCTGTTCTCGCATCCGCACAATTTCATTACCGGCTGGCACCAGTATGACGTTCTTGAGGTTATTCTTCAGGCCGTCGCGAACCGTGTGCGCGCCGGCGAACTGACTGTGCAAACACAGCAGGGCTATTGCGGCCATTATTCCCCCGCTCCTTCGCATCAACCACTGCCCGAGGGCGCACTGGCGGCTGAGATATAGATCTGCGTCTTTTCCCGAGCATTCACTCAAAATTTGGCAAATCACCCACAAAGTCTGGGACATTTCCTCCTTCCTCGTCTTGTTTGATCGGGGGTGAATAACCGACAAGGTCAGCGACGGGGGCGCTATTAGCTTTCTCTGGAACCGTTGTTCGGCCAGGTAGCT
Source organism: Paracoccaceae bacterium (assembly GCA_047638395.1). Lineage (GTDB taxonomy): Bacteria > Pseudomonadota > Alphaproteobacteria > MPNO01 > UBA830 > CAXBCP01. The sequence continues at coordinate 49,291 of JBLIMV010000014.1, forward strand.
ACTTTCAGAACGCCGCTTGCGGCGCGCCGCTGGGATAACACGATTGGAGATATTCAGCTTATCGAGGTGAATCATTAATCCTGAATTTCATCGGCTACAGACTATCCAATCCGTTATCTGGGTGATCCTCGGATCTTCTCAAATTATGTTTAAGTAGGACGCACGGGAAATCTGTTAAGTGGCCAAAGGTTGACTTCTTTCACCGTGAGAAATTCGTCGGACTCTGACAGGATGTTTATTAACCGACCCGGACAGGTTTCTTCAGAAGCGGTTTTATGGCCGGTTTTTTCTGCCGCCCGATCGATCCCATAACGAATGAGTAGCCATAGGCGGTAACGAAGGCTCCCGCGATAATCGGCGTGAGAACCGGTACAAGCCAGGCGGTGAGGAGGGCGATATTCACCAGGCCGAGCCTTGTCGCTGAAGTGGCATTGTCGATTATGGGGTGAGGCAGCGGATAGGGAAGCAGCATCGAGACCGCATGGATCAGGAAGACCGCGATCAGAATATATTCCGGGCTGAAGCCAAACTGGCCTGCCAGGAGCAACACAAACAGCATGTGACGCATAAGCTCGTTGGTCTGGGAGCCGGTGCCGTTTACGACGTCGGGATTGAGCCGGGTGACGATACGAATGAGGATCGCGCCGGCAGCTATGGCACTTGCGACGATGACGAAATTCCCGAAATACGCGCCGACGGCGAGAGCAAGACTGATATGGGCGACCGCATCGCAAACGTTATCCAGATCGGCGCCAAACCGGCTTCGGATGTTTAATTTTGCCGCCAGAACACCGTCGAGATCGTCGATGAAATTGTTGAAAATGATCAACGGAATTACGTACAGGTAGCCGTTCTCAAGAAAAAGAATGGCGAGCGGCAGGACGCCAAGCAGGGACGTCGCATTTGCCAGATTGCGATAGGTGAAATTTGCGGCAAGTGCTCCCATGATCAGGTGGCGTCCGCGCCGAGAACGAAGAAATGATTCTCCAGCTTGGGATAGGCCAGGCCCAACGCCTTGGGAACGCGTGTTATCCAGGGGTTCCCCAGGCGCAATCCGAAATAGACCAAACGCCCGATGGCCCGGAGTGCCTGAAACCGCCCGGGCATGATGTGTTGCCATTTCTCGACGAGCTCAGATCCCATTTCGATCAACACGTAGGGCTCGTTACGTTCGACGTGGCGGGCATCCAGCCCGCGTTGCGCGAAGATATTCGTGTAATCCGACACTTGGCGATAGACGACCTGATAGTCGCCTTTCAGGGTGAGCGCGGGGCCCCTGACAGTGGACTCCCGACACAGGATTATACCGCCCGGCTTGAGGTACAGGGCCAGCTTCTGCAGCAGATCGATCACGTCCCGGTCATTTAGATACATGAGCAGGCCGCCGAGAAAGATCAGATCGTAGCGTTCCTCGGTCTCGAACGTCATCACGTCGCCATGGACCGGGTTGAGATTGGGATAGGGAGCCGCCCGCGCTTGCAGGGCCTCGAACAGCCCATGGCTGCTTTCGACTGCTGTTACCGAGGAGAAACGACGCGCAAAATCTTCTGCCCACATGCCGATGCCACTGCCGAGATCAAGGACGGCGCCGTTCTTGGGCACATCGCGGGTGAGCCGATGAACGATCCGGGCTTCGGCGCGAAAGCGGAAGACCCCGGCGCTCGCGGGAAAGCCGAAATCGTCCATCATGTAGGGCCCGAGGACCGACGGCGTGGCCTTGGCCCAGTAGCGGTTAACCTTTGCGTAGTCGATCTCACCCCGTTGACGACGTTCTACCGGCGCGGGCGGCGGCGGCGCCACGCTGATATCGATTGTCGAGGTCTCGGCCTGCTTTTCGTTGAACATCTTTTGCGTCCCGTTGAGGTTCGTCGCGATGTCAAATTAGTTCCCGAAAACCGGGATCGCAGAAAAACAACGACCTGGGCAGGGGTGGCGTCCGTCACCCCCATTCGGGGATGCAGACCTCCATCACTTATCGGTTGCCAAGACACCGCATCGCGAGTGCAGACGCTGCCACACCTGTCTCATGGTTACGGCAGCGGAGCGCCCCGCTGGGGTGTCATTATTTTTCGTAGTCAATATTCAGTAACCGACGATATGAGGTCACTGTAAGCCATGTTGGGCTTTTCCAGGGGGATGCCCTGACAGCTGAAAGCCTATAGTAAAACGCAGCATTGGCAAAGGCCGGTGTTTTTGGGCTCCCAGAATCCGCGTTGGCTCAGAAGCAGTCGCTCTGCTTTTGGGCAGGCTGCGCCAGCCCAAAATGGCTCGCCGCCAGCACCTCACTGCCACCGTCTGTCGGCATGAGCCGCTTTGAATACGATCTGTAAATTTAGACCGACGGGGCGCAAAAATTCATTGGCAGGGGCCGCAAATTACTATCCCCTAGCGTCACAACAGATTGAAATTTGAATATTGTGAGAGGGACAAGGATGTCCGCACCATTAAACACCATGAACGTTGGGGCGACCACTGGCTCGAAGATCAACGTTGAACAGATCAACAGCTTTCTCGGCGCTGAAGTGACGGGGCTTAACCTCGCCGGCGGGATCGATGACACAGAAATTGCCGAACTGGAGATGGCGCTTGCCGAACATGAGGTGCTGGTGTTTCGCGATCAGTCGATGACCGGTGAGGAGTTGATGGCGCTGGGCGAAAAATTCGGTGAGCTCAGTGTGCACCCGTTCTCCCCGAATGATGATCAGAGCCCCGCCCTTATTTTATTCAGGAACGATGAAAACACCCCGCCATGGGGGACGGATGTTTGGCATTCGGATGAAACGTTCCGCAAAGTACCGCCACTTGGAACAATGCTCCACGCCCTCGATGTTCCCAAATTCGGTGGCGATACGATGTTTACATCGATGACGGCGGCATTTGAGGGGCTGAGCGACCGGATGCAGCAATTCCTATCGGGGCTTGAGGCCTATCACGACTTCATCGTCTTCAAGGCGCTCTTCGGTGAGACGGCGGAACGCCGTGCGAAATTGCTGGAGTACGAACAAGATTATCCACCGGCGCTTCATCCGGTCGTTGCCGAACACCCGGTAACAGGTAAGAAACTCATTTTTGTGAACCCCCAATTTACAGTCAAGATCAAGGGAATGGGTGCGCCTGAAAGTCAGCAACTCCTGAACCAGCTTTACGACCTCACCAAGATTCCGGAATACCAATACCGGCATCACTGGACGAACAATACGCTGGTGTTCTGGGATAACAGGTCGACGCAACACTATGCGGTCCACGACTATTTTCCCAATAAACGATATATGCAGCGGGTGACGATTAGAGGGCGGGAAGCCCCTCAGAATGCTTTTGCCGCGGCAGATCCTGAACACATCAAAAACCGAAAGACCGGAATCCCATCAGAATTGCTGGCGCTAAAAGGGGGGCACGCACCCAAGAAAGGGACCTAGGTTTTTGCCGGCGGATGTCCGGCGGGGGTTTTGCCGGTGGATGTCCGGCGGGTGTAGTGTACGTCAGCACAAATGATCCGCCCGCGCGGCCCGATTTACCCGACCTTTTGTGTCGGCTATAACCACCAGGCCCTGGATTTTTAACCCGGTAACCTGAGCCACCTGGCTAATCGCAAGGGACGGAAATGGCTGGTAACGGACGTATCTGTTGCAGGGTGAGAATGTCCGCTTCTAGCCGAGGCTGTTGAAAAACTCCTTTTCAGGCGCATTAGGGAAAATTAATTGCCCACTGAGCCCCGGCATGCATCATCGATACGAAGGGACCGGCAGAGGAACCTAAATCCTCGTCCTGACGGCGCATAGAGCCGGAAAGACGGCGTCTGGAGCCATCCGGCCCTTGCAAAAATAAATCGGGCAAATCCTGCTGCCACTTGCCAGCCGAGTTTTTCAACAGCCTCAGCCATAAGCGGACTATCAGACGTCGATGAATTTCCCGCGCGTCACCCCCGGTAGGTGTCGGTAGATTTTACAGTTCCGGCGCCGGGTTGCCATACTCGGCATCTAAGGCGTTGTTCTAGTTCAACTATAGAATCTGGCACAGGTCTTGCATTCCTATGATGGCCAGTAGTGTGGGGCGGGCAAAGTCTCCAGAATCAAGGATCGGTCACCAGTATGAAAAACATGAAATTGATCGCGGCGGGGATCTTTGCGGGATTTATCGTCTCGACAACCCTCCCGTCGGCGGCAAGCGCCAACATCATCGATACAACATATGGGGCTGGCGCCGGCAGTTTTGAGCTAGGCGGCCAGAGTGGTGCTGCGTTTGACAGCCTCGCCCCCGGTAGTACGGCGATCACCGGTTGGACAGTTGGCGGTCCCGGCGATGGCGTGGACTGGTTGTCTCAACCGAGCTTCAATGCTTCGGCAGGCAGCCTGTCCGTCGATCTGCAGAGTTTCTTTGCGAGTTCGATTTCGACGGTGATTTCCACCGTGATCGGTCAGACCTATCAGCTGACATTTGATTCGACCGCCGTCGCCCCACTGCAGCAGGCAGGAACGCTGTCGGCCGGCTCGTTAACCGGGCAGGCGTTTGTGCCGGCTTATGGAGGGGCCTTTGGCTCTCAAGTTTATGAAGCGTTTATGTTCGAATTCGATGCTATCGGGACATCGACGACGATTACTTTTTCGGCGGATGATACCTGCTGCGGCGGTGCAACTTATGGTCCGGTGATCGATAACGTCAGCGTCGTGGCGTCGGTCGCCGTCCCGGCGCCAAGTGGCCTTGCCATCCTGGGTCTTGGCCTCGCCGGTCTGGGCTTCGCACGGCGCAGACGCGCTGCCTGATCCCTGCCAACGGTACTTTATTGAAGCGGCGGTCCTTCGGGGCCGCCGTTTTCATTTGTAGAATGTCCGTTCCGGGTCAGAAGCAGCTGTTCTGACAATGCCGGAGATACGTCTGAATCTGACGCATGAACGGACATCGGATTGTGGTCCGTCCGTAATGTTACACTATTGAGTATAGCGTAACATTTCTCCGATCGCCGGCCGCAATAATCCGCAGTTTTCGGTAGCCGGCGAGGCCAATAAACAACGCCGGCATGTGACACTTCCCTGGGCTGATCTGTAACATCAAGATTAACCCGCTGAATTTCAGTGCCGATTTTATGTACCGGGTAAACGCAGGGCCATCGGATTCGAACGTCCGGTAATGAGACAAACGGTGCGTATGGACTCCGGCATGGCCACGGCCCGCGAGCCGATCAAAAAGGCCGGATACATATGAGCGATTTCCGGGATCCAGCAAAATCCCGGTTGGGAAGGGCAGCCGGTCCATGCATCGGGTCAGACAGCCTTGGGTGACCGGCGCAGCATATCGCCTGCGGCAAGAATTGCGCCGCCAAATATCAGGACGGCGGCAATGGCGATGGTTCCGGTAAGGATCGCCGGCCCGAAGATAATCAGAAGGGCGGTCGATGACAGGGGCGCGGTGTAGGCAAACCCGCCGAGTGCCCGGACGTGGCCGCGCTTGAGCCCCCAATCCCAGAGGAAAAAGGCACCACCTGCCGGACCCAGCCCAAGACAGATCAGGGCAGCCCATTCACCGGTTGATGGCGTCACGGTGGTTTCGAACAATAGGTGGGCGAGCGTCGATAGGATGGCGGCAACCAGACAGAACGCGCCGATGGCATCCGTCGGGACCGATGTCAGCCGGCTGCTGGCAAGGCTATAGCTTGCCCAGACCAGCGCGCCCGCGAGCGCGGCGGCGTAGCCGGGGATGTGTTCCGGGGCCGGCATGAAACTGTCTTCGCCTGCCACCAGAAGGCAGGCACCCGAAAAGCCAGCCAATGCCCCGGCCACATGACGTAGGCGGAGTTTCTGACCCGGCAACAGGGCGGAAAACAGAACAATCAGCAACGGCCATAGATAATTGATCAGGTTGGCCTGTACCGGTGGGGAGATCTTCAGCGAAAGGAAGATCAGGAAATGATATCCGAACAATCCACCGACGCCGATGACCCAGGCGCGCGCGCTTTGACGAAACGGTGCCGTCAGGGATTCGCCCAGTGCTATCCATTTGACCAGCGCCAGGAGAAACCCGACGAAAAAGGCTATTGCCACAATCTGGAACGGCTGCACGTCACCGGTCAGGGTCGTGAGGATCGCAAGTGTGCCCCATAGAAAAACGGCGCCCGCGCCCACCAGGGTCGCGCGACGCCGTTCTTCGGTATTTGGTGGCGCGTCGGTCATGCGGCGATCTTACCCGCTCTGCGGGATCAGTACATATGTTGCCCGCCATTGATCGACAGGGTCGAGCCGGTAACGAAGTCGGCTTCGTCGGCGACCAGGAACAGCACACCGCGCGCGATATCCTCGCCCCGGCCCAGGCGTCCCATTGGAATCTGCTGGATGATTTTTTCCAGAATTTCCGGCGGTACGGCCCGCACCATGTCGGTGTCGACATAGCCCGGCGCGATGGCGTTGACGGTGATCCCCTGGGCAGCGCCTTCCTGTGCCAGCGCTTTTGTGAAACCGTGAATGCCGGATTTCGCGGCGGCGTAATTCACCTGGCCGTACTGCCCGGCCTGTCCGTTGATGGAGCCGATATTGACGATCCGCCCGAATTTGCGCTCGCGCATCCCGTCGATGACCGAGCGGCACATGTTGAAGCAGGAGCCGAGATTGGTATCGATCACGGCCTGCCAGTTTTCCGCTTTCATGCGGTGCAGCGTGCCGTCGCGGGTGATGCCCGCATTGTTGACCAGAATTTCGACAGGACCGTGATCGGCTTCAATCGTGGCAATGCCCGCCTGGCAGGCGTCGAAATCCGATACATCGACTTTGTAGACGGCGATACCGGTTTCTTTGTTGAACCTGGTCGCGGCTTCGTCATTGCCGCCATAGATTGCCGCGACCGTGTAGCCCTTCGCTTTGAGTTGTTCGGACACCATCCCGCCGATTCCGCGTGTGCCGCCGGTAACCACTGCAACTTTTGCCATGTTCCGTCTCCCAATATTGGTTCAGTGCCGCCGCCCATCCTGGCCGGTCGTGCATAATGCCTCAATTTTTTGGGAGCCAGCTTTCCTGCCTGCCCCTGTCGCGAGTATAGGCGAAAGGGGTCAGTCGCGCTCGACGCACATGGCGATGCCCATTCCGCCGCCGATGCAGAGCGTGGCGAGGCCCTTCTTGGCATCCCGTTTCTGCATTTCGTAAAGCAGTGTGACCAGAACGCGCGCCCCTGAAGCGCCGATCGGATGACCGATCGCAATGGCGCCGCCATTTACGTTGACCTTGTTTGTGTCCCAGCCGAGATCCTTGTTCACGGCGCAGGCCTGTGCGGCGAATGCTTCGTTGGCTTCGATGAGGTCAAGATCGTCGGCGGTCCAGCCTGCCTTTTCAAGGGCGGCCCGGCTCGCCGGGATCGGCCCGGACCCCATGATCGCGGGATCAACGCCGACCTGTGCCCATGAAACAATACGGGCCAGCGGCGCGATGTTCCGTGTCGCGGCTTCTTCCTTGGACATCAGTACCAGCGCCGCGGCGCCGTCATTGATACCCGATGCATTGCCGGCCGTGACAGTGCCTTCGCGGTCGAAGGCGGGGCGGAGCTTGGTGAGGGTTTCAATTGTCGTGCCGTGTTTCGGATACTCGTCATCTTCGACGGTCACTTCGCCCTTCCGGGTCGAATAGGTGACGGGGACGATCTCGTCCTTGAATTTTCCGGCATTCATCGCCGCTTCGGCCTTGTGCTGCGAAGCGAGCGCGAAATTATCCTGCTCTTCGCGCGTAATCTGCCATTTCTCGGCGACGTTCTCTGCCGTGTTTCCCATGTGATAGCCGTTAAAGGCGTCCCACAGTCCATCCTTGATCATCGTGTCGACGAACTCGGTGTTGCCCATTTTCGTGCCACCCCGAAGGTTGGACGCATGGGGCGCCATGCTCATGGATTCCTGGCCACCGGCGACAACGATGCCGGAATCGCCGTTGAGAATTGCCTGGAGACCCATGGCAACGGATTTGAGGCCCGAGCCGCAAAGCTGGTTGACGCCGTAGGCCGGCACTTCGACCGGCAGGCCTGCGGCAATCGATGCCTGACGGGCCGGGTTCTGACCCTGCGCGGCGGTGAGGATCTGCCCCATGATGACTTCCGATACGTCTGCCGGTGCGACGCCTGCGCGCGCCAGAGCGGCCTCGATTGCTACCTTCCCGAGGTCTGACGCTGACAGGGAGCTCAACGCGCCGTTAAAAGAGCCTACAGGCGTGCGGGCGGCACCGGCGATTACGACTTCGGTCATAGGGAATTCCTCCATTTGCATTTGATTGCGGGCGTGATCGCGGCTGGTACGCGCGCCCGGAGCGTAAACTGTGTGGTTTAATATAAGCCCAACGATAGGGCCCTTCAACTAATATTGCTGCACTGCAACATGGTGTTATGCGGCAGGATTGACCACCTGAACCATGTCAAAAAATTCTAGCGTGCTTCAAGCCAATCGGCCAAAGGCCTCCAGAGGAGTGCTTCCGCACGGCGTCCCACCATCATCCCGATATGTCCGGCCTGTGGTGACAGCGACGCCGCGTTCGGGATTTTTTCAATCAGCGCCTGCGCAGAGGCGGGAGGCACAATTCTGTCCTGTGCAGGGATAATACCAAGTGTCGGGCAGGCGATGGTTGCCGGGTCGATTATCTGCCCGGATACTTCCCAGGCCCCGTTGGCGGGGCTGTTGTCGCCGTACCAGCCGAAAAGGCATTCTCGGGCAACGTCGGCTGCAAGCGGCACGCCGTCGTTCAACCAGTCTTCCAGCGCGACGAAACTTTCTGCAGCCGGGCTTCCCGCCGCAATTTCCGCAAAAGCCTGGAATTTGGTCCAGCCCTGCAACGGGTCGATCGAAAAGAACATCGACTGCAAAGCGTCCACCGACAGGCAGCCCTCGGTGGAAATCAGCTGCTCCAGACCCGCACGTCCGGCCGTGACCGCGATGGGCGCACCGTTCGTTCCAACATGGAAATCCCACGGTGCTGCGAGCAGGATCAGCGCCGAAATTTTATCCGGGGTCAGTGCCGCCAGCGCCGCGGCCAGCGTTCCGCCCATGCAATATCCAATGACCGGTACCGGTGCGCCTTCCGCAATTTCGACTGCAACGTCGAGCGTGGCCGCCATGTCACCTGAAATGTAGTCGCCGAGAGATCTGTCCAGTTCGTCGGGGCCGGGCGTCCCCCAATCGATCAGGAGTGGGCGAAATCCCTGGGACGACAGGAACCGGAGGAAGCTGTGGTCTTTTGCGAGATCCAGAATATAGCTGCGGTTGACCAGCGACGGGACCACCAGTACCGGCCGCCCAGCCTCCCCGGCCGGCGACGTTGCACCGTAATCGAGCAAGCGTGTCGGCCCGGCCTCCCACACCGCGGGCGGTGCGGGTAAATCGCGATGGAACGGATGGGCCCTGTATGTTTCCAGGCCGGTCAGGAATTTGTCGTGACGCCTTGCCAGTTCGTCTGAGAGCGCGGCCGCAAAATTGTCAGGATTTACGTTTTCCAGATCCCTTTGCAGCGCGCTTCCCGCGGCTGCGAGGTTTTGGCTCCAGGGCGCCCAACCGTTTTTCAAGTGCGGCCATGCGGTTGCGCAACTCGTCGATATCATCGCCGCTGCCGTCAGATGAAGGGGTATCGGGCGTGGGCCCCGCCGCGGATTCGGGCGAGGATTCAGTCGAGGATTCTGGCGCGGTTCCTGATCCGCTTGCGTCATCGTCCGGTGCGCCCGTGTTTGTCATGCCCGTGTTTGTCATGCCCGTGTTTGTCATGCCCGTGTTTGTCATGCCCATGCCTGCAGCACCGGGGGGAGCACCCGGTGGCCACCCAGGAATGCCTGACGCTATCGCTGCCGGCAGGTTTTGCCAGAACTTTGCCATCGTCGCGGCCAGTTCGGGGTCTGTTGCAGCCTGAGTCAGGTGCTGTTGCCATAAATCGAGATACCGGCGGGCAAGTTCATGAGGATCCGGAGTGTCGGCCATAAAGAACTATAGGCCAGCCGAGGTGTCGAGGCCAGATTTCGCTGAATATTCGGCACTGCATCCAAGGATTGATGCAATGCAACAAAAGTGCGAGACTCGGCAGGTCCGATTAGTGACTGGTTTTTCAGGAGATTAGCGTCATGGCCCGTAAGCCAAGCAAGGCTGATAAAGACGCGCCCGATGTAATTACCATCAAGAAGTATGCCAACCGCCGTTTGTATAACACCGCGGAAAGCTGCTACGTGACGCTGGATGATCTGGCGACGATGGTACAGGCAGGCGTTAATTTCACCGTACATGACGCGAAATCCGGTGAAGACATCACGCGCTCGGTTTTGACTCAGATCATTGTGGAGCAGGAAGCCAAGGGCAACCATCTGCTTCCGACAGGGTTTCTGCGCCAGTTGATCGGCTATTATGGCGACAATCTTCAGGGCCTTGTGCCGCAATATCTCGATATGACCATGGATTCCTTTGCCCGTAATCACGAGCAGATGAACGGCTATCTCGAAAATACGCTGGGCGGTATTTATCCGTTCTCGTCCTTCGAAGACATGGGCCGCAAGAACATGGCAATATTCGAGCAGGCCATGAGCATGATGACGCCATTTCAGCAGGGTGATGGAGAGGACTCAGCTGCGCCTGAAGGGTCCGCCGCACCGCCTGCCGATAAGAAAGGCGCTGCTCAGGAGCCGGATGAAGCCATCGGTATGCTCAAGGCGCAGCTCGAAGAAATGCAGAAACAGCTCAACTCACTGTCGTCCAAGAAGTAACCCGCGGAAACAGGCGTCGCTAAACCGTCACCGGCATGGCCAGTCCGGGCAGCGCGTTGCTCTCGTCCTTTTCGAGGTTTTCCCTGTTTTCCAGGATGCCAAAGCCGGTCAGGGCAGGTTGGCTGTCGATCGCTTTCCATGGGACCGTCAGGTCGGGTTTTCCGAAAGCATATCCCTGCATGTAATGAACGCCTTCGTTCAGCAACAGGTCAGCCTCTTCTTCGGTCTCGACACATTCGGCAACCGTTTCCAGGCCGAATGTGCGGGCAAGGTCGATCAGCGTTCGTATAAAGACCAGATTTTCAGGGTTTTCGCCGATCTTGCGAACAAACGATCCATCGATTTTCACCTTGTTAACAGCGAGCTGTTTGAGGTGACGGAATGACGTGTAGCCGGCACCGAAATCGTCGAGGGCGATTTCACACCCCAGATCGCGCAGTGTCGAGACAAACCGGCAGCATGCCTCAAGATCTTCAAGGCCAGCCGTTTCGGTGATTTCAATGACCATGCGCTCAGCGATGTCGGGACGTCCGCGCAGCATTGCCACGGCGCTTCGCATCCATGACCGGTCCGTCGTGGTCAGGCCGGATACGTTGATCGCCATACGAGCGTCCGGATAGAGTTTCAATTCGTCCACCGCGCGTTCCAGTACCGTGCGGTCTACGCTGCGTATCATCCCGAGGTTTTCAACCACGGGCATGAACTGACCGGCCACGACGACCTGGCCATCCGGCTGAACGATCCGGAGCAGACATTCGTGCAATTTCGTTTCGCGTGTCACGCTGTCGACAATCGGCTGATAGGCGAACCGTAACCGTTTTTCACGCAAAGCGCGCTGAACCTGCTCGGCGATAACGATGCAGGACTTATGGTGTTCTTTCTGCTCCGGCGAGAACATGTATGTCGAGGCGCAATCGCGGCCTTGCTGCTTGGCTTTCTGCAGGGCGGCGTCTGCACGCATCATGACGTCCTGCGCTGTATTGATCGCGCCGGGGAACGGCACGGCGCCGATTGAAACCGTCGCGTAAACCGGGCCTTCCGGCGTATCGATCGGCGCGCTGCGAATTGCATCGAGAATTTTGTCCGTCGCTGCTTCGACGTCGGCCTCCGGCACGTTACTCAGGACGGCGCCAAAGCGATCTCCGCCGACGCGGCCAATGACGTCACTTGCGCGCAGGCAGCGGTCGAGCCGGTCACCGATGGCCAGTAATACGGCATCCGCGGCTTCATGGCCGAGCGCCTGGTTGACCATCGTCAGTTTGTCGACCCCGACGAGGAGGTAGGCGCCCTGAACTTCGTAGCGCTTTGAGAAATTAAGCGAGTGGTCGAGCGCTTCACGGAGGCGCGCACGGTTAAAGTGACCCGTCAGCGGGTCGAAATTGGCAAGGTGTTCACGGCGTCCGGCGCGCGACAGATCCGAATCCATAAAGCGCAGAATGCCGACCTGACGTGTCGGTTTTCCTGCCGGGTCGAATTCGGCGCTTGCACGGTCATGTACCCATGATTCTCCGCGTTGCGGCAGCTGCAGGCGGTATTCACATTCGAACTGGGCTTCACCTGCCTGCAGGCGCGTAACGAAATTAGAATGGGCGGCGAGATCTTCCTGGGCAACGAGGGCGGTAAAAGCGCCGCCCGAAATCGGTTGCTCACCATGCGCTAAACCCAGCGCCTTACAGACGTCGCCGGACCAGTGAATGGTATCTGTTGTGAGATCCCAGTCATACGCCACGTCGCCTGCGGCAGACAGCGCGGCGCGCAGTCGGGCGAGTTCCTCCGCTGTGGAGATAATATGTGTGGCGTCGTGCACCGATGGACCTCCTACTTGAAGGCAATTACCCAGAGCTTCCTGCTCGGATTTCGCGATTAAGATAAGGTTTGAATTATTGCTAATTCATTAACGCAGGAATTTTCGCGTCGTAATAAAAATCAAATATAAATGCATGAAAATAGAATAGGTTAACATATTAACCTTAATAAAATTAACCAATTAATTAATACATAAACAAAAATAAGAGAAAGTGGGGTTTTTTACATCGATTCATTGACAATCGGTGTTGTCGTGATTATTAAATTAGTCAGCGAACGTGAAGGAAAGTGTTAATGCGAATTATCTCTCAACCTGTTTCAGCAACGCAACTGCGTCCCGTCGAGGCCCCGCAGGCCCTGCGGAACCGGGTTCAGCGCGATTCCACGCCGGAGGCCGGTAACACTGTGTCGAATGGTGCGAACACTGCCTCGACCGGGCGGACGGTTTCTTCCGCCGTCGAACGGGCGGTGTCCACTGGCAATGCAGCAACGGTCGGTGCCGGTGTGACTGCGCAGAAGGTCTTCCATGCCGTATCTGGCAGCCCGGCGGAGGCGAGCCTTCCCGAGGCGAACCGTGCCTATACCAAAACGGATTCACTCCGCTTCAAAGATGTGCCGTTCACTCTGAGGGTCGCGTAAAAACAGCGATCTACGATATCGGGCAACTGATGGCGGCAGAGCTCCGGTCTTTTGACCGGGGCTTTTTGCGTTCCGTGTTTGACACGCGCCGGAAAAAATCGGATCACGTAGATACTAGTTTTAATTATCACTGCCTCAACGGATTGATTTACCGGCAACCTCCGTCGGGACCAATGCCGACAGGGCATCGGCAGGGACGCCGGAGGGGAAGAGAATGACCGAACGTATTACTGTTGGCACGCTTCAGGTCGCGAAACCGCTGTACCAGTTCATCAATGACGAAGCACTTCCCGGCACGGATATAGACCGGGACGGCTTCTGGGCCTCCGTAAACGAAATTCTGGGTGACCTGGCGCCGCGAAACCGCGAATTGCTGGCTCGGCGGGATGCCTTGCAGGCGCAAATCGATGCCTGGCATCAGGCCCGTAAAGGGCAGGAGTTCGACGCGGCCTCTTACAAAGATTTTCTAACTGAAATCGGATACCTGGTTGAGGAAGGCGAACGCTTTTCCGTCGACACCGATAACGTCGATCCCGAGATTTCATCCATCGCCGGACCGCAGCTTGTCGTGCCGGTGATGAATGCACGCTACGCCCTGAATGCCGCAAATGCCCGCTGGGGCAGCCTGTATGATGCGCTCTATGGCACGGACGCGATTTCCGAGGATGGCGGGGCCACACTCGGCGGCGGCTACAATGCTGTGCGCGGGGCGAAGGTTATCGCCTATGCCCGCGGATTCCTGGACGATGCCGCGCCGCTTGCGTCAGGCAGTCATGTGGATGCGACGAGCTACACGATTGCAGATGCGAAGCTGGCCGTGACGCTGGCCGGCGGCGAAACCGTCGGATTGAAGGACGAGGCGCATCTTGCAGGTTATCTTGGCGATCCTGCTTCCCCGACGACGATTGTCTTCGCTAATAACGGTATTCACTTCGAAATCCGCATTGATACGAGCCACCCCATCGGCAAGGACGATCCCGCCGGTGTTGCCGATGTTGTCATGGAATCCGCGATCACGACGATTATGGATTGCGAGGATTCAATCGCCGCTGTCGATGCAGACGATAAGGTCGTCGTATATCGCAACTGGCTTGGCCTTATGCGTGGTGATCTGACGGAGAGCTTTGATAAGGGCGGCGAGACCGTTCACCGGAAACTGAACCCGGATCATATATACGTTAAACCCGATGGCGCCGGCGAACTGATGGTGCCTGGCCGCAGTCTGATGCTGATCCGTAATGTCGGCCACCTGATGACCATCGATGCCATCCTCGACCAGGACGGCAACGAGATGCCCGAAGGCATTCTGGACGCGATCTTCACCTCGCTCATTGCCAAACATGACCTGATGGGCAACGGACAGATGAGGAATTCGCGCGCCGGCTCGGTCTACATCGTGAAGCCCAAGATGCATGGCCCCGAAGAGGTCGCCTTCGCGTCCGAGATCTTTGCACGGGTCGAGGATGCGATTGGTATCGCCCGTAATACGATCAAGATGGGCATCATGGACGAGGAGCGCCGGACGACGGTCAATCTGAAGGAATGTATCCGCGCGGCGAAGCAACGTGTCGTCTTTATCAATACCGGCTTTCTGGACCGGACCGGTGACGAAATGCACACATCGATGGAAGCCGGACCGATGATCCGCAAGGGCGATATGAAGGCGTCCGCCTGGATCAAGTCCTACGAGGACTGGAATGTTGATATCGGCCTCGAATGCGGCCTGCAGGGACATGCCCAGATCGGCAAGGGTATGTGGGCCATGCCAGACCAGATGGCGGATATGCTGGAGCAGAAGATCGGTCACCCGATGGCCGGTGCCAATACCGCCTGGGTGCCGTCGCCGACAGCGGCGACACTGCATGCCATGCATTATCACAAGGTCAACGTGTTCGCCCGCCAGGACGAGCTGAAGTCACGCGGGCGTGCCAGCCTCGACGACATTCTGACAATTCCCGTCGCCGACCGGCCGAACTGGTCGCCGGACGATATCCGCCAGGAACTCGACAATAACGCCCAGGGGATCCTGGGCTACGTCGTGCGCTGGGTCGAGCAGGGCATCGGGTGCTCCAAGGTCCCCGATATTAACAATGTGGGACTGATGGAAGACAGAGCGACGCTGCGCATTTCGAGCCAGCACATCGCCAACTGGCTTCATCATGGAATTTGTACCGAAGAACAGGTGCGTGAGACGATGGAACGTATGGCCGCCGTGGTTGACGGTCAGAATGCCGGTGATCCGGCCTATCGCGACATGGCGCCCAACTTCGACGACAGCGTCGCCTTCCAGGCGGCGTGTGAATTGGTCTTCAAGGGACTGGAACAGCCGAGCGGCTATACCGAACCGGTCCTGCACCGCCGCCGCATAGAAGCCAAAGCCAAATACGGCGCCTGAACGAACGGGAAAACGACATGACAGACTTTACGACGCTTCGCGACCTTCTGAATTCCGGCGCGGATGCCGATTCCGCTATCGGCGCCCCCGAACGCCCCGGCCTCGACTATGCCGGGCTGCGCGGCCTCGCCGATGCGACGGTTGCCCGCCTGAACGAACTTGGCATCGGCCGGAACGACCGGGTGGCGATCGTGCTGCCCAACAGTGCCGAGATGGCAGCGGCGTTTGTCACGATCGGGTGCGGTGCGACGACGGCGCCGTTGAACCCGGCCTATCGCGAAGATGAATTCGATTTCTATCTTGATGATCTCAACGCCAAGGCGCTTGTCGTCGAACAGGGCTCTGAATCGCCTGCTGTGGCCGTTGCGCAGAAAAAAAATATCCCGATTGTGACACTGGTTGCCGCTGAAGGCGCGCCTGCTGGAAGCTTCACGCTTGAAGGCGAAGGCATCGGTGCCGCATCGGCGAATGGCGGATTTGCACAGGCCGATGATGTCGCACTTGTTCTTCATACGTCCGGTACCACATCGCGTCCGAAGATCGTGCCGCTGACGCAGCGCAACGTGACAGCATCGGCCCGCCATATCGGCGCGTCGCTTAATCTTGTCGCGGCGGATAAATGCCTGAACATCATGCCGTTGTTTCATATTCATGGACTGATCGCCGCCGTGCTGTCGTCTCTGGGTGCAGGGGCGAGCGTCCATTGTGCGCCGGGCTTCAACGCGTTGAAGGTGTTCGGTTGGCTCGATGAGATCGAGCCGTCCTGGTACACGGCTGTGCCGACCATGCATCAGACCATCCTGTCGCGTGCCGGCAGGAACCCCGACAGCGTGGCGCGGGCCCGCAAAAATCTGCGTCTGGTGCGTTCGTCGTCCGCATCATTGCCGCCGCAGGTAATGAAACAGCTCGAAGAAACCTTCGATGCACCGGTGGTCGAAGCCTATGGCATGACCGAAGCGGCGCACCAAATGGCCTGCAACCCGTTGCCGCCGGCGGCCCGCAAGCCGGGCTCGGTCGGTATCGCTGCCGGTCCAGAGGTCGCGATTATGTCCGAATCCGATGGCGAATTGCTGACGGTCGGCAATATCGGCGAGATCGTGATCCGGGGCCCGAACGTTACGCCGGGATATGAAAACAACCCCGATGCCAATGCCACGGCGTTCACCGATGGCTGGTTTCGTACCGGCGATCAGGGCGTGATGGACGACGAAGGCTATATTTCGATTACTGGCCGGCTCAAGGAAATCATCAATCGTGGCGGCGAGAAAATCTCCCCGCGCGAAGTCGATGAGGTGCTGATGGACCATCCTGCCGTCGCTCAGGCGGTCACGTTTGCCGTCCCGCACGATAAGCTCGGTGAGGATGTCGCCGCCGCTATTGTGTTGGTCGATGGCGAGACAGCAGAGGAACGTGAGGTGCGCGATTTCGTGGCCAAACATCTTGCGGACTTCAAGGTGCCGCGCAAGGTTGTGATCCTGGACGAGATTCCGAAGGGGGCTACCGGCAAGCTGCAGCGGATCGGTCTCGCGGAAAAGCTCGGGCTGGTTTAATCGGCGAAGGGGCAATCGGATGAAAATCTGCATTTACGGCGCCGGCGCAATCGGCGGTTATCTTGGCGCCGGCCTGGCGCTGAACGGTGCCGATGTCACCCTGATTGCGCGCGGCCCGCATTTGGCGGCCATGCAGGAAAACGGCCTGAAACTGATCAAGGATGGCGAAGAACGTGTTGCCAGGGTGACGGCAACCGACGATCCGGCCGAGGCGGGGCCCCAGGATTACGTGATCGTTACGCTGAAGGCGCATTCCGTGCCGCCTATTGCGGACCAGTTTGCGCCGCTTTTTCACGACAAAACGGCGGTGGTCTGGGGCGTAAACGGCATTCCCTGGTGGTATTTCTATGGTCTCGACGGTGATCATACGGATCGGCGGATCGAATGCCTGGATCCCGATGGGGTGCTTTGGGATCATCTTGGCCCCGAGCGGATGATCGGCTGTGCGGTCTATCCCGCGGCCGAGGTGTCGGAGCCCGGCGTGATCCAGCATGTCGAGGGTGACCGGTTTTCCCTCGGTGAGCCGTCAGGTGAAAAGACCGACCGTATTCTGGCCCTGTCTGCCGCCCTGATCGGTGCGGGGTTCAAGGCACCTGTGCGCCCGCAGATCCGCAACGAGCTGTGGGTGAAGCTGTGGGGTAATTTGTCGTTTAACCCGATCAGCGCGCTTACCCACGCGACACTGGAGACCATCGGCACCGACCCTGGTACGCGGGAAATCGCCCGGCGTATGATGCTCGAAGGTCAGGAAATCGGTGAGGCACTGGGTGTCCGTTTTGCCGTCGATGTCGAAAAACGGATTAATGGCGCCGTCGACGTCGGCGCGCATAAAACGTCGATGCTGCAGGACCTGGAGCGCGGGCGCCCGATGGAGATCGATGCGCTGGTAACGTCGGTGCAGGAAATGGGCCGCGTGGTTGGCGTGCAGACGCCCTATATCGATGCTGTTCTGGCGCTGGTACAGCAACGCGGCCGCGAAGCAGGCTGTTACGCGGGCTGAGGCAGAGTGTTGCAGCGTGCCGCAAACTAGCTTGGACGACAGCCAATCATATCCAACTTCCTCAATTAGCGTTTCGGGCCGTCTGCTTCTTACAGGTGCTGTTATCGGGATCAATCGGAATAGTGTTGAGCCGTTTCAGGCGGGTTCCCTTGTTGTTATGCACGACCTCGACCCAGTAGAGCCGTTTCAGGAAAGCGCTGTTTGTCTGGTTGAGGCTGAAATCCCCGCGCGGCATTAATCCGGCAAACGAGACCTTCTTCATTGCCGCGATAAACGCGGCGCCATCCTGTACCTGGCCCCCCAGATCGGCCGCGGTCAGCAGCACCGCCATCGCGTTTTCATATCCCATATAGGCGTATGAATCTGGGTCTTCGCTGTACGCTTTGCGGTAGGCGGCGACGAATATCGTGTTGGCCGACGTGTCGCGTTCGGGAAGATAGCTCGTCAGGAACCGCAGACCCTTCGCATGCTTACCCCGGCGGTTGATGACCCGGGGGCCAAAAAGCCATTCGGGACCGATCAGTGCCGCCTGCCGTTTCGTCCCATTGCGTGAATACTGATGAACGATGCGTTCCGCATTCTTGCCCTGATAGAACGCATAGATCGCCTGCGGACCACCTTGTATCGAGCGGGCGAGGAGGGCTGACCAGTCGTATTTCCGCCCGGTTGTCGCCCAGGCCTGTTCGATGATACGCCCGCCGGCCTTGCGATAGGCTTTGACGAAACGCCGAACGATACGGTGA
Source organism: Paracoccaceae bacterium (assembly GCA_047638395.1). Lineage (GTDB taxonomy): Bacteria > Pseudomonadota > Alphaproteobacteria > MPNO01 > UBA830 > CAXBCP01. The sequence goes on from JBLIMV010000014.1 coordinate 68,119, forward strand.
CCGCCTTTGGTATCCGGCCCGACCGAGACGAGGGTTTTGTACTTGGTGGCGAAAAAGCGCCCGCTCGTGGTCTGATAGGGGGCGATATTGAACGATGTCCGCGCCACATGCGGATAGCAGGCCTGGGACATCACATCGGCGCCGATTGCACCGGCAATAATCAATGGTTTTTGCCGCTGTCCGGTAAACCGTGCCATCGCTGCGGCGGTATGTGCGCCGACAACGCCGGCAAAGACATCGATGCCTGGTTTTTCCAACATGGCAGATGCGGCGACGAGCGTCTCTTCGAGCCCCTGGCTGGTATCGACGAGGACCAGTCTGACCGGGCGTTCGACGACGTGGTTGTCCGACATCTGGAGCGCGATTTCCCAGCCCCGTGCGACGCGTTCGGCAGCTTCGCGCAGGCCACCTGATTTTGGCAGCATCAGCCCGACGCGGAACGGCGGCGGCCCTTTTGGATCGGCCCCGGTTTCCAGAAATGACCGGGGGAGCGTTTCGCTCAGTGTTCGTTCTGCAAAGGTGACGATCCGGTCGAGAAACTCGACCGGGTTCGCGTGCGCCGGAACTGCCGGCGCAGCCGCTATCAGTGCGGCGATCAGGGCGTAGTAAGTATGACGGCGCATATACGCGTTCTCCTGCATCCTTTGAATACCTTTTGGGTTAACAAATCCTTGCACGGCTGATACCGTCCGCACCGAATGAGTACAGAAATTCCCCCTGTTTCCGGCATAGCCGACCCCCCTGACGATGTTCCTGGCGCGACCTGGCTGACGGTTGACGGACGTCCTGTGTTTGGTGTCTGGCGCACGCCGCAGGTTGCCGGGAAGCCGGCACTGGTTTTTCTTCATGATGGTCTCGGCAGCGTCGGCACGATGCGCAAATTCCCGGAACAGACCGGACAGGCGACGGGCCTGCCATCCTTTGTGTTCGACCGTCTCGGCTATGGCCGGTCCGACCGCGAGGAAGAGTTCCCCGTCGATTTCATGGGGGAAGCCGCGGATCATCTCGAACGCGTGCTTGATGTGGCGGGGATCGAAGATTGCTGTCTCGTCGGTCATTCCGACGGTGGCACCGTCGCGCTGCTCCACGGGGCGCGCTATCGCGGTCGGGTGCGTGCCATTGTCACGATTGCCGCCCATGTCCGCCGGGACGAGCTGACCTACGGTCAGGTAATGCGCCACAGCGAGATGTATCACGCGGGCGAGATACCGGACTGGATGGAGCGGTTTCACGGCGACAGGGCTGCGCATTTGCTCCGGTCCTGGACCGAGGTCTGGCAGCGGACGCTTTATGATTCCTGGGATATCTCCGGGGAGATTGCCGCGATCGAGGCGCCGTTGTATTCCCTTCAGGGAACGGAAGATGCCTATGGCCTGCCGAGCCAGCTGGAAAGTATCGCCGCGGCAGTGCCGCACGCCCGGACGGAGATGATCGACGGGCTCGGCCACTTCCCGCAGCTTGAAGATCCGGAGCGGGTTGTCGCCATGGTGCAGGGATTTCTGGAACCGTATTGCCGCTGATCCGCGGCGCACCTATAACCCCCGCCATGTCTTACACACCCGATTATCCGTTTCAGAAGCTCGAATATGGCGAAACGCTGGAAGTTGCCCCCGGCATTCACTGGGTCCGCATGCCCCTTCCGTTCGCGCTTAATCATATCAACCTCTGGCTGCTCGAAGATGGCGATACGTGGACCGTCGTCGATACCGGCTACAACGTCGATCAGACGCGCGAGATCTGGGACGACTCGCTGGCGAAGATCGCCGGTGGCAGGCCGGTCGACCGCGTGATCTGCACGCATTTTCATCCTGACCATCTCGGTCTTGCCGGCTGGTTTGTTGAAAAATTCGGATCGTCGCTCTGGATGACCTATGCCGAATGGCTGCAGGCCCATATGGCGGTCTCCGAAACGGTCACGCATAATTTCGATCGCTGGGTCGAATTCTATCGGGATAACGGCGCGCCGGAGAAAATGACGGCTGGTTTCAAGGAGGTGCGTGAGGCATTCCGCGACCCGTGGTATCGCTTGCCGGAAACCGTCCGTCGTATCCAGGATAACGAGCAGATCACCATTGGCGGGCGTGTCTGGCACGTTATTACCGGCGGCGGTCACAGCCACGAACACGCGTCGCTCTGGTGCCCCGAGCTCAACATTCTGATTTCAGGCGACCAGATACTGCCGCGTATCAGCTCGAATATCAGTCTCTGGTATACCGAACCCGATGGCGATCCGCTGCGCCATTATTTTGACAGTTTCGACAAGTTCCGGCACATCCCCGAAGACGTGCTCGTGCTGCCGTCGCACGACTACCCGTTCAGGGGTATGCATGGCCGTCTGGATGATCTGAGGGCGCATCATCAGGAGCGCCTCGATGTGGCCTTGGAATTCTGTCGGGAACCGCAGACAGCAGCGGATGTCATGCCGTCGCTTTTTACCCGTGAGATCGGCGTGTTCGAGTTCAGCTTCGCGATCGGCGAAACGCTGGCGCATCTGAACTATCTCGTCACCGATGGGTCGCTCGAACGTCATCAGGATACCGACGGCATGATTCGGTATCGGCGCGCTGCCTGAATGGTGACCCCGGGATGAAAATTTCCATCGGCCAGACGGGCACCGTGAAGCGGGACGTGACGGATGCGCTGTCGGCCGCGATGCTGGGCAATCCCGGCGTGAACGTGCTGGCGACGCCCTGTCTCGCGGGATTGTGCGATAAGGCGGCGGCGCAAGCCTGCGGCACAGATATCCCGACGCGACGGGTCAGGGTCGATATCCGCCATCTCGCTGCAACGCCGATCGGCGACCGGGTCGAGATCAGCGCGGAAATCGTCTCGGTTCAGGATACCCGCGTGATCTGCCGTGTAACGGGGCGGGATTCCGCCTGTGAGATCGTTTCCGGCATGGTTGAGCGGGTGTGTGTCTGATGCCTCGATACACCGTGGGCATGACGGCACGGCAGGTACTGCTGCTGGAAGATGCCGATATCGGCGATGAAGGATTGACCGTCACCAAGCTCCATCTCGCCTGTGAAATGGCCTGCCACAATATCCTGACCGAACAGTATGGTGAGGACGATGCCAGCGTCGGCATCCACAACGATATCTGGTTCTGGGGCGACGCGGCATCGGGTGAATTGCTCCATGCCGAGGCAATGATCGCGCGGATCGATGAAAAACGTATTGTTTTCAACGTCTACGCTCGCGCCGGAACGACCGAGGTCGCGCGCGGTGTGCATGAGCGACTGATCGTATCGCGGTCGCGTTTCATGAAATCCTTGCCTGCGGCGCCCGCTTAGACCCGGGGTCCGCCGGTTGTCAGGGGCTTACGCAGATTTGCATCGACGCCGGACTCCTGACTACAATGGGATGTAATAGACGGCCAATCGGGCGTCATTCAGGGAGACTAAAAAAATGATCAAAACATCAATTCTTTCAGCGGCTGCCATCGGCGTCGCAATGGCACTTGCCCCGACGGGCGCCTCTGCCGCAACAATTATGAAAATCGGCTTTGCGACGATCAATGACGGCCAGCACAAATCGGCCATGTGGATCGCCAAGGAAGTCATGAAGCGCACCGATGGATCGATCGACGTAAAGGTCTATCCGGCGGCACAGCTCGGCAAAATTCCGCGCATGATCGAAGGTGTTCTTTTCGGTACGATAGAAGGCTTCATTTCACCGCCTGGCTTTTTCAAGGGTCTGAACCCGGCCTTTGCCGCGCCCGACGCGCCCGGCCTGTTTAACAGCTTCGCCCATCAGACGAAGACGATGAACCACCCGAGTGTCCGGAGTAAATTCCTGAACCTTGCCACGGCCAAAGGCGTGACCGGGCTGTATATTTCCGCCGCGGGTGCTTCGGCTCTTGCGATGCGTGATCCGGTACGCAAACTGAGCGACGTGAAGGGTAAGAAAATTCGTGTCCTCGCATCGCCGATCGAAGTCGCGATCATGCGCTCGCTTGGTGCCGCAGGAACGCCGATGGCGTATTCCGAGGTGCTGCCGGCCATTCAGCGCCGCGTGCTGGATGGGGCAAGCTCCGCGATCACCGTGATGGGGCCGTCCAAGTTCTATACGGCGGCGAAATACATCACGCCGACCGCGTTCACCTATATTCCGACCGCCTTGTGGACCAATGCAAAATGGCTCGCGAAGTTGTCTGAAAAAGAGCGTGGAATTCTTATTCAGGTCGGCAAGGAAGTCGCCCCGGTCGCGAATAAGTGGTCGGAAGACGACACCAAGATCTGGGAAAAGAAATGGGGCGAAGAAGGCGGCGAAGTCATCCGCCTCGACGAAGCCGAGCGGAAAGCAGCGCTCGATAAGCTCCGCCCGATGGGAGACGACATTTTCCTGAAGGATCCGAAGGTCGCGCCGATGTACAAGCTGATCAAAGCGGCTGCGAAAGAAACGATGTAAGCTGACGCTTATCGCAATTGAAAAGGGCCGGCATTTGCCGGCCCTTTTTTTGCGTTGTTCGCGCCGGCTCAGCGGCCCTTGAAGACCGGTTTGCGCTTTTCACGAAGGGCGTTGATGCCTTCCTGATGGTCTTCGGTGATGTTGGATTTCGATTCGAGCGACAGCGAGTAATCCAGATTTGCCGAGACGATCTGTTTCAGCGGTGCGTTGACGGCCTGCTTGGTCCACTGGATTGCACGGATGGCGCCATTGGCAAGCTGATCGGCAAAGTCGTCGACGACCTTGTCCAGTTCATCTGCCGGTACGCAGCGATTGATCAGGCCCATGTCGGCGGCGCGTTCGGCGGTCAGCATCTCGCCGGTGTAGAGAAATTCGCGCGCACGGGCGAAACCGATCAGATAGGGCCAGATGCCGGATCCGCCGTCGCCTGCGGTCAGGCCGACCTTGACGTGGGGATCGCCGATGCGGGCAGTATCCGCGGCCATAATGATATCGCAATAGAGCGCCAGCGTGGCGCCGAGCCCGGCCGCCGCGCCGTTGAGCTTGGCGATCACCGGCTGGCGGCAATCGAGGATCGACATCATCGATCGCTTGCCTTCTTCCGACAGGGTCTCCCACCCCCATGGGTCGTCGATCAGTTCCTGCAGCCAGTCGGCGTCGCCGCCGGCGCAGAATGCCCGTCCGGCACCCGTCAGAATGACAATGTCGACGGACCGGTCACGATTGATCTCCTCGAATACATGCGACAGCTCCACATGCATCGCCCCGTCGATCGCGTTCAGCTTCTCGGGCCGGTTCAGCGTGACCGTCAATACGCGGTCGCGTTTTTCAAACAGCAGTGTCTCGTATTTCGTGTAGTCCATACTTCCGTGTTCCATGTGTTCCCTCAATCAAGCCAGGTTGTGAATTCGTCTACCTCCAGCCGTTCGGGCTGGAAAAGGTTTGCCGGTGCTTCTTCGACGGGCCAGCCGATGCTCATGCCGCCGATCAGTGTGTAGTCGTCGTTGATGCCAAACATCTCGTGGGCGACATGGGGGTATTCACCAAGTGCGCCCTGGGCAATGGTCGATAATCCCCATCCACGGGCGGCAACGGACAACGATTGTATAAACGTGCCGTAGTCGAGCCATGATCCGTGTTCGAGCGACGAGCGGATCCAGAACAGCATGCCGGTCCCGGCGCCGAAGAATTTGTAGTTGCTGAGAAATGCCTGGCGGCGACCTTCACGATCTTCGCGGGTGACGCCCATGGCACCATACAGTCCGAACCCGCAGGCCCGGCGACGCGCGAGGTACGGCTCTTCCCATTCCGGCGCATAGTAATTGTATTCCATCCCGCTGGTGTCGCCCCGTTCTTCCGCGGCGAGCAGGGCGTCCGTGTATTTTTGCCGGCTGTCGCCGTTCAGCACATGGACTTTCCAGGGTTGTATGTTCGATCCTGACGGCGCCCAGCGGGCGGCTTCCAGTATCCGGCGCATCAGGGGGCCGGGCACGGGATCCGGCCTGAAGACCCGGATTGAGCGGCGGGAAATTATGGCGTCTTCGACGTGCATGTCGGGGCGCGGCATGCCCGGGTCGGTCATTTCGGGCAATCTCTGCTTAAGCGCAGTTGCCGCCGGAAGAAGCGGCGGGGCGGGGGTGTCGGTCATGTCGGAAATCCCGGTGGTGTCAGTCGTCTACCGATGGGGCAGGGGGCAGCTTGCCGCGCCATTTGATCCAGTTGAAGCTGGTGTTGCAGGCGCTGCAGCGGAACATCACCTCCGATGCGGCACCGCCAAACAGAGAGATGACCTCAAGGTCGCTGCTGTCGCAATCCGGGCAGGTGACACCCTCGAAGTCCGGGTCGTCCGAATGCAGTTCGCGGTGGCGGGTGGCATATCCACCCGCCTCGCGGCCGATCCGGTCAACCGGTTCGTCAGTGGGCAAGTTCCGAGTCCTTGAAGCGGACGACCTCGAACAGGCCATCGGGCATCGGGCCGGCGCGTCGTGCGTCGGTCCGCCAGTCCTTGGTGAACTTGACGGATTTTTCCTGGGTCAGTTTCGCATCGAGGAATTTCTCCGCGCCGGCTGCTTCCTTGATAAAGGCGTCGCGCAGTTTTTTCAGCGGTACGTCACGAATGCCTGCCTCATGCACGGGATCTTTTCCGCTCGCCGGGCCGAACCACTGAAGTGCCAGCGGGTACCGCTTTGCGAAGGATTTCTGGAACAGCGCGGCCTGTTTCTTGCCTTCGCCGATGATCTGGAACCAGCCCTTGGAATATTTGAGGTGGAAATACGTTTCTTCGCCGATCTTCTTGGCGATGCCCGCGATTGCGCGGTCTTCGTGCTTCAGGAAGCCCGACGCCATCATCCAGGTTGCAAGCTCGGTGAGCCATGTCGTGACGATAAAATCTTCCCAGCCTGTGGGAGCTTCATCGAGTAGGTTCATCGACCGGATTCCTTCCGGGCCGCGACCGCGTTCGAGATGCGCATAATTATGCCCGTGCGCTGCGAGATACTGGTATATCGCGCGCGTATGGCCGTAATTTGACGTGCACATGCCGAGGATCGCGGCGAAGTCGGGCAATGAACGGCCGTTCATCACACATTCCGCATACCAGTTGCCAAGCACCAGCCGTGTATCGGCGATGGCCAGCAGGTCGTTTTCAAAATTCTCATCCAGCTTGGTGCCGGTATTGCCGGGGGTATAAGCCATATTCGTCTTCCTTGTTTTCTGCTTCAGCCCATCTTGATTTTGGCTGATTTACCTTCTTCGGTGACCGTAATGATTGAGTCCAGCGGGACCACGCACATCTCGCGCCACTTGTGCTGGTCGTAGATGAACCAGGCACGCACCTGCGCAAGCTCATCGTTCGGCGCTTCGACCGATCCCACGTGGGACAGTTCCGAATCCGAGTCTTTGCGGGCGAACACCTCGTAGTATTTCGGCTCTTTGCCGCCGCGTTCGCGCTTCTGGTCGATCTTCTTCTTGCCTTTGAACTTGGTCGCCATCCTCAATTCCTTTCCGTCAAACCTGTATGCCGTTGGCGCGCATCATTTCCTGAACATCAGGTTCGATCATGTCGCGCGACCACGGCAGGTGCCATCCTTCTTCGACGACAACACTTTTTACACCCGGTACTGCCAGCACCGCTTCGCGTACGTTTTCGCGAAGCATGCCAACGCCCGGGCATCCCATGCAGGGGATGCACACCTGAACCTTCGCGACGCCGTCTTCGTCGATCTCGATGTCGCGCAGCATCCCCATCCGACGCAGGCTGACGGGCACGTGCGGATCGTGCACGGCCTCCAGTGCTTCGACGATGTCCTCTTTCGAGGGCAGGGTGTCTGTTTCGGTCATTTCAATCTTCGCTATGGTTCAGTGATCTTGCCGGCGACCTACCAGAGGTCTTTGCCCCAGACTTCGGACATCACGCGGGCGATCGATGGCACCTTGTGCTGTGAGCCCTTTTTCCAGACTTTGAGCTGTTCTTTCCAGGTGATCTGCCGGTCGTAATCCCACTGTCGCTTCTCTTCGTCGAGATAGATCGGCGCTTCGTAGTCGAGAACGAATTTACCCTGTTCCTCGTCGAAATGTGCGGGGACCTTGATGCCCACATCTTCGGAATACGGCACGATCCGCGACAGCCATTTCTGGCGCATTTCGTCGTTTGAAGCGCCACGGATGCGGTATGCCAGCTGATCGGTTCGCGTTTTCAAGCCGTCGGGCATGCCAAACCAGGCAGCGCAGAGCGGGAAATAGAAATCGACCATTTCCTGTACGCGTTTGCGGCTGGCCTCGGACTGATTCCAGAAGAACCGCGTCCAGCGTTCGCCGTGGGCGACATGGAAGGTCTCTTCGTAATTCACCTTGCGCAGCGAACGTGCAAACGGCGCATAGGAGCAGTTTTCCTCAAGATCGACCGTGGTGATGTAACCCGCGCGGTCGCCGTAGCACATGGAAACAACGGATTCGATGTAGTCCTCGTGCGGGAATTCCAGCATCTGGAATGTCCGCCACTCTTCCGGATCGCGATCGAACAGGAAGCTGTGCGTGTCATAACCGAAATCCTCAAGAATCCGGTACATCATCTGGGCATGGCCCAGTTCGTCCTGACAGGCGGCTGCAATGGCGATTTTGTCTTCGAGCGTCGGCGACGTTTTGATTGCCGGCGAATAGGTCGGCAGTGTGACGACTTCTAGGTCCGCTGCGATATGGATGGTGTTGACCAGAACATTCCGGTAGCGGTCCGTCATTTCCTCGACGTCTTCGAGCTGGTATCCGGTGGCGATTTTTTCCTGAAGGGCGAGTTCCCGCGGATCTTCCTGGATGTCCTTGATAGCAGTTGCCATGTGTCGATGCCTTTCGTTCAGTATTTCGTCGTTAAAGCCGAATTAGGTCCTTCGGTGAATAAAGCACCGATTAATGCTGTAAAAATTTCAATCGCGGGCTGCGACGCCGTCAAACACAAAATCCCGGAACGCCCGGGCAAAATCGTGTCCTTTAAGATCGCCGCCCCGCATGTACCATTCCACATAACAACCCTTATTGGTTGCCATTATCACGCTGGCCAGCTCATCCGGTCCGATACCCTTGCGGAATGCGCCGCTTTCCTGGCCGACCTTGACGGTTTCGCGCAGGGCGTTTTCCATCCGGGCCATCAGATCGGTCAGCCGCGTTTCGATTTCGTCGCCGGACCCGTTGAACTCGGCGCTCATCAGAATGGCCAGCAGCATATATTCGGTTTTCTCGGCGCCGATGACCGACTGGGACCGAACGAAGGCATTCAACCGGTCGCGGGGATCTTCCCCTGCCGCTTTCATCGCCGCGAGCGTAGGCTCGACCGTCAGTTCTTCCGTGCGGTCGAGAAGGGCCTTGAGGACGTTGGCTTTGCTTTTGAAATAGAAATAGACGGCACCTTTTGTGAGGTCCGCGGATTGCGCGATCTCCTCGACCGTCGTGGCGTGATATCCCTGCGTGATAAACAGGGTCAGCGCCTTCGTCAGCAATGCTTCGATGCTTGCCGCGCGCTGTTCCCGCTTGGTCGTCGGGCGGTCACGGCCGGCACTCTCGGCGGACTGATCAACAGTGTTTTGCAGATGCGTGTCCATAGGACCCCGGCAATTACATACTGATCGGACAGTATCTTGTTATGCGTCGAATTTCAATGCCAATAGGGCTTATTTCAGTGTCCGGGGGAGAATGGCGCCATGCAATTATGCAATTATGCATATTCAGAGACGTACCAACACCATGGGCTGCCTGATCGTCCCAATCCTTTAATTTTTAACGCCTATGCCCTACATTACCATTATGGAAGACAAACTCGACACGACCGAAGCCCAGCGTCCGGCGCGTGTAAAGCCGGAATATGTTCTGATCGGTGCCCTTTTGCTGATCGGTGCACTCGCCGTGCCTGCCATGGCAGACGTTTATCTGGTGCAGTCTTTCGTCCTGTCGATCTGTACAGGCCTTGGTTTTCAATAGGTTAACACCTTCTTAATAAGCGTTTTACGCTTGAAAAATCTCAAATGCCGCCCCATTGTATTACCCGTTGAGCGCTAGGTAGGCGCAATAAGGGGTTGATCATGCGTTGTTCAGTTGGAGCAGCGGCATCTGGAATTGTTTTGGCGGCGGCGGTTATGGTCGCGCCTGTTGTTTCGAATGCCGACACCATACGATATGCCGATGGCGGTTTTGGCAGCGTACAGCAGTCGCTGTCCGGGCTTGGCTACAATTTATCCGATCCGTCTATCGAATCGACAGCAGAGAGCTTTATCGTTCCTGGCGTAGCCGGGGGTGCACCGGGCGGCGCATCAGGAGGCTCGACGCGGCTGGATTTTACCTATGTTCGCGATACCGGCAGCTACAGATTTTCCTTTGGTGTGTTCGACCGTGGGGCCGTGACCGCAGATCCTGTGTCCGATCGGCAGAACTGGGCGATACAGGCGCTTGGCGCATCCACCGTGGTTTTCGACGACCGGGTGACGAATCCCGGGGCGACGGCATCGGTGGAGTTCGCGGCCGGAACCGATCTCGGCCTGTTCCTGATCCCAAACGATACATTGGCCTCGGTTCTTGAAAACCCGGCAGCGTTTTACGGTGGCAGTCGGCCCGCCCCGTTGTTTTCGGTTGCGGACGCCAATCCCGGCAGCTTCGATCAGCTGATGACTTTTGAAGCCGGCGGACTAACCACATTCGCTTTTGAAGATCTCAGCCGCGCGGGCTATTCGGATCAGGATTTTACCGATCTCGTGATTACGATGACAGCCGACCCTCTTCCCGGTCAATTCCTGGTTCAGACCGAAGCCGCCAGTACGGCGATCGCTGAACCTCGTGGTCTGGCTATTCTGATGCTGGCAGGGCTCTCCCTCGTTTGGCTTCGGGCCCGGCGGCGTACCTGATCGACCGGCCCCGGCCAGCACGATGACGCAGACCCTTCCCGCATGGCTGGATGGTCTTTCCGCCCGTCATGGCCGGCAGACGGCGCTGATTTCCGGCGAAGTGCGTGTAAGTTTCGAAGATCTCTCTGAACGCTCCCGATCAATTGCCGCCGGATTACATCGGCGCGGGATCGGTTCGGGCGATACGGTGGCTGTGTGGCTGCTGAACGACGCTGACTGGTTGGCCGTGTTTTTCGCCTGCGCCCGCCTTGGCGCTATCGTCGTCGCCGTCAATACCCGGTTTCGGGCGACGGAACTGATCGACATGATCAGCCGCACCCGGCCGAAAGCGATTTTTTATCGTTCAACGCTGGGTTCCGTCAGCTTTGCGGCCCTTATCACCGAGGCGATCGGGGCCGTATCGGCACCCCCCATTCTGGAAATCGTGGTCGGTTCCGATGCCGGCTCCAGTCCCAGGCCCAACCCCGGGGCTATATCGCTCGACGATCTGTCGGACCAGCCGGAGGTTTCCGTTTCCGCCGGTCTGTCGCCGGAAGACGGCGCGATTATGTTTGCAACGTCGGGGACGACATCCGCGCCGAAATTTGTCCTTCATCCCCACCGGTCGATTGTTGATCACGCAGGTGATGTGGCCGCGGATTTCTTCATGGCGGATCCGGATGCGGTCATGCTGCAGGCGTTGCCATATTGCGGTGTCTTCGGGTTCTGTCAGGCAATGGCGGCGCTTGCGGCCGGCCGGCCAAGCGTCCTGATGGATATATTCGACCCGGGTGCGGCGGGGAGGCTTATCGCCGACCACCGGGTGACGCATTTCAATGCGACCGATGAAATGCTGACAGCGCTTGTCGGGGCATCTCCTCCCGAGATGCATGAATCGTTGCGACTGATTGGTGCGGCGTCCTTCAATCGCGGCCCGGAGACATTGGCGGCCCTTGCCGCGGACCATGGGTTGCCAATCGTCGGATTGTACGGAATGAGCGAAGTGCAGGCGTTGTATGCCCGCCGCGATCTCGGCGACCCGCCTGCGACAAGATTCCAGGGGGGCGGTCGCCCGGTTTCGCGCGCCGCGGCGGTCCGGGTACGCGACCCCGAGACCGGCGAGGTGTTGATGGCCGGTCAGAGCGGAGAGCTGGAGCTCCGCGGTCCGAGTATCCTGAAAACCTATTTCGGCGACGCCGCCGCCACGTCCATCGGAATGACTGAAGACGGTTATGTGCGGACGGGCGATCTTGGATATCTGGACGAAGGAAACGCTTTTACCTTTGAATCGCGGATGGGAGATGCTTTGCGTCTCGGCGGGTTTCTGGTCAACCCTGACGAGATTTCCGCCTTTATCGAAAGCATCGACGGTATTTCCGCGTGTGTGGTCGTTGGCGTCAGAGCGGAAGGCCGGCAACGCGCAGCCGCATTCGTTACAATTCGGCAGCTTTCAGCGTTTGACTCCACATCGGTCCTGGCCCGGTGCTGCGACGGCCTCGCGCCCTTCAAAGTGCCGGTAATCCTGCACGCACTGGATGAATTTCCGGTTGCGGATGGCCCCAACGGGGTAAAGATCCAACGGGGTGAGCTTCGGCGGATCGCCAATGAACTGCTTGAACGTTAATTGCTTTTTCTTATCTTCAAATGCATTAATCAGGTGTTGCAGGTGGAGCCGCGCGCTAAAAATTAGCTGCTTGGCCTGTTCACTGTGCCTTTCGAGGCGAGACAGAGTAACGATCGCGGCTTGTTTACGCGTTCGAGAGGAAGGGCGTTTTGGCGGTTTCGACCGACCATCTGACGGGACTGGACTCCCCTGCCGTCCCGGCATCCGACGATGCCGTGATGCATTTTGTCGCCCTGTGTCCTTCAGCCGTTCTAATTCTGGATTCGGCCCAGATAATCGTTCAGGTCAACGATATCGGCGGCGAGCTGTTCGGCGCAACGTCTCCCCATGCATTGATCGGTCGGGATTTTACCGATTTCATGCCCCCGGCGTCACGGTCGGAACTCCGGCGGATATACGATGAACTTTCCGCGGCGCGAACGGCGACGCTTTCCGGAAGACTGGATGTTGAAAAATTCGGCGGTGTGGCAGTTTCGATAAACTTGGCCGCGCGGCGGGTCGAATGGCGGGGTCAGCCCGCAATTCTCTGCGTTGTTTCCGATATTAGCGATCTGACAAGCCCGGAACCGGAACGGGTTAACGGGGTTTCTCAGCAGCGCCTGCAGGAAGCCATCGAGACTATGACGGAGGGGTTTGCCCTTTTCGATGCCGACCGCAGGCTGGTCATGTTCAACGAGAATTATCGTAGTCAGATCTGGCCGCGCCTTGCAGAATTTATCAAGGTTGGTGTCGTGTTCGAGGATATCGTCCACGAAACCCTGAACCGGAATGTCTGGGAAGCGTCGGGCGTTGATACGGAGACGCTGTTGCAGCAGGCCATCGCGCGGCATGAAGACGTTCCGTCTCTGCACGAGATCCAGTATCCTGATGGCCGCTGTATCCAGCAGAGCAAGCGACGTACCTCCGAAGGCGGTATTGTCTCCGTCTATTCCGACATTACAGAATTGAAGCGCCGGGAAGCGGAAAGTTCCGAGACCCAGGACCGGCATCGCCGATTGCTCGAAACGTTGCCCGATGGCGTCGTGATCCATAGCGGCGGCAAATTCGCCTATCTGAACCCGGCCGCCATTCAGCTTCTCGGTGGGAAGACCCATACCGATCTGATCGGCCGTAATTCGGATGATTTCGTGCCGCCGGAGGACCGGGCGGAAATTCTTTCGCGCCTTGAACAGGTTGTTCAGGGTCAGGTCTCACTGCCGCCGGAGGAACAGCGGCGTATGCGTCTCGATGGTCGGATTATCAATGTCGAGGTCCGTCACACCTTCATCCAGTGGAATGCGAAGCCTGCTGTGCTGACGGTCCTCCGCGATCTGACCGAGCGAAAACGTGCAGAATATGCTTTGCAGGAAACCGAGCGCCGCTACCTGACCGTCGCCGGAAATCTGCCCGGCGCGGTCTATCAGCGTGTCATGTATCCCGACGGAACAATCGTCTACCCATATATCAGCCGGGGGGTGTTCGAAACGCATGGTGTGGATGCCGAAGACGTTAAGCGCGATGGCAGTCTTCTGACCGGACGGGTTCATCCCGACGACCGTGAAAGGTTTGCAGAGGCGCTGAAGCAGTCGGCGGAAAGTCACACGCCTTTCGATATGGAAGTCCGCAATACCAAACCGGATGGCCAGCTGGTGTGGGTGCGGAGTCTCGCCAGGTCCCGGCGGCGCGAAGATGGCGCCATCGTCTGGGATGGTATCTTTGTCGATATAACCGCGCGAAAACAGGCCGAAGACCGTGCGGCTCAGGCGTATAGATGGCTGACCGAGGCGATTGACAGCCTGTCCGACGGCTTCGCGCTTTGGGATCGGGAAGACCGGCTTGTTCTGTGGAACGACAAGTTTATATCGGCGCATCCGCAGCGCGAGGTGATCCTGAAATCGGGTCTGGAATTTTCGACGCTGGTAGAACACGCGGCGAACAACATGCGCCATCACGCGGACGAAGAGCAGGTCGCCAGCTGGGTGGTCGAACGTCTGCAATGTCATCAGGAAGCAAGGGGTGCAACGGAGATCCTGACATCTTCCGGTCGCTGGATGTTGTTGACCGAGCGGCGGACCAACGAAGGGTATACCGTCGGTGTTTACACCGATATCCACGAGCGCAAACGCGCTGAAAACGATCTGCATGCCAGCGAGGAAAGGTATCGGAGGCTGGTTCAGCTTTCGCCGGATGCAATCCTTGTCGATCGCGACGGGGTTGTCGTGTTCGCAAACGAGACGGCTGCCCGAATGTTTGGGGTTGGTGACCCGAGTGATTTGCTGGGCACCGACTCGCTTGATCTTGCAGTTGAAGTGGATCGTGTTGCGCTTGCCAGCCGCAGAGCCCGTCTGGAAACGGCGCAACTGACATCGTTCGAGAAATACCGCTACATTCGCCGCGATGGGACGATCGGTAACTGTGAAAGCGCTGTTTCCAGCATCACCTGGGAAGGCGAGGCCGCGGTACTGATCGTTGTTCGCGACATCGAGGATCGCCTTCAGGCGGAGCGCCAACAGGCTTTGTTCGGTGCGGTCCTTCACCATGCCGCGGATTCGATTGAGCTTGCCGACAATGAGTTCACGCTAACCTATGCCAATCCGGCGTTCGAAAAGATGAGCGGGTATTCGTCCGATGAGGTTGTCGGCGAACAGCCGGGTGATCTGTTCAGGCCGGAGAACGCAGACCCAGATCTATACAACACAATCGAGGAAACGGTTCGGTCCGGGAAACCCTGGTCGGGCATGCTTCGCGCGCGTCATAAAGACGGTCGGGAATACGATCAGGAAGCGTCGATCTCGCCGGTGTTCAATGAGAGCGGCATGATCGAAAATTACGTCGCGATCAAACGTGACGTAACGCGAAGGGTCGAGACGCAAAGGGCGTTATCGGAAATTGAGGAACGCTACCGGAAACTTCTCGAGCTGACCCCTGACGCCGTCTATGTCCATGTCGATGCGAAGATTGTCCTGGCGAACCAAGGTGCGGTCGAGGTGTTTGGCGCGCGTAACGAGGAAGAAATTCTCGGCGCGTCGATCTATGATCTGATGCATTCGGACGTTGTCCCCGTCGCGGAGGATTACCAGCGCCGCACCGGCGATACGCTGCGCATGGAGCAAATGCGCCGCCGTCTTGACGGAGAGGAGTTCCGGGCCCGGGTGTCGATAACGCCGCTCAACTGGAACGGGGAACGGGGCGCGCTCGTCATACTGACGGATATTACAGAGCAGCACCGATCTCAGAAAAACCTCATAAAGGCCATGGAAACCGCGACGATCGCCAACAAGTCGAAAAGCGAGTTTCTGGCGAATATGAGTCACGAGCTGCGGACGCCGCTGAATGCGATCATCGGGTTTTCCGAAATCATGCAGAATGAAATGTTCAGTGAGATCGGCAACGATCATTACACGGAATACGCCCGCGATATTCACGAAAGCGGCATGCACCTGCTGTATGTCATCAACGATATACTGGACCTGTCCAAGATCGAGGCCGGCAAGCTTTCGGCAAGCCTCTCCGAGGTGGAGCTGTCCGAAGCGATCGAGACCAGTGTTCGACTTGTCCGCCAGAATGCCGCTGATGCCGATGTGACCGTCGAGACCAGGTTTGTTGGGCCGTTGCCAAAGATCCACGTGGATCAGAGGATGCTCAAGCAGATGCTTATGAACCTGCTTTCGAATGCCATAAAGTTCACCCCGGGCGGCACGCGCGTCCGGGTTTCGGCGCGGCGGGCCGACCGCGAATTTGTCGAGATCGCGGTCGTCGATGCGGGTGTCGGTATTTCGGCACTTGATCTGCCGAGGGTGCTTGAGCCGTTCGTTCAGGCGGATCACCCGGTCATATCGCAGGAAGCGGGTACCGGGCTTGGACTTCCGCTGACGAAATCCCTGGCGGAGTTGCATGGCGGCACGTTCCGGTTATGGAGCCGGATTGGTATAGGCACCTGCGCCGTGTTGCGGCTTCCCATTATGCCGCCCGACGAACCCGGAAATCCTGCCGCGGACGCAGATTGATCGGCTCTCGCCCGGCGTTGTGAATCACCGCGTTCCGGGCGCGGGTGGCTGGGTGTGGCCAAAGCTCGGACGCGCTTCCATCCGTCCGTACCATGCTTCCAGATTTGGATACCCGGGAAGAAGTTCCATGCCCTCCGGCATTTGCCGAAGGTAAAAAAGGATTGGCAGCAGGAAGAAATCGGCGAGCGACACCGCGTTCCCGGCCAGAAAATCCTGGCCGTCCAACGCGTGGTCGAGCACGGAAAGAGCGTGGGCAGTCGGTGCCTTGGCAGCAAGGCATTTTGCGTCGTCGGTGGCCTGGTTCTTTAGCGGTCTGGTGATGCGCTCGGTGACGATCACCCGAATTGCCGGCGGATCCAGATAGGCATTGATAACGCTGATCCATTGTTCCATCCGCGCGCGGCCGGCCACATCTGCAGGCGACAGGGCAGGGCCGTCAAATGCGTCGTCGATGTAGCGGCAGATTGCCGTCGTCTCAAAAAGGGTCAGGGCGTCGTGCTGAAAAGCCGGGATGCGCCGAAATGGATGAAGGTCGACCAGGCGCTCCGAACTGAATCCGGTTGGGACCAGAGTGTAGTCGACGCCTTTTTCAGCCAGCGCCAGCCGGACCGTTCTCACATAAGTACTTTGCGGAAATCCATATACCGTGGGTTTGCTCATGCGGAGGCTTTCCAGATGAATTCGGTGTCGACGTTACAGGCTATCGCCGCTGGGGGACAGCCGATGGCGATCGCTCAATCAAAGCGGGTAACGACAAGTTGACGGTGAGTGATTGGCAGCATTCCACCTCCGGCACCATGTTTGATGCGTGTTGGTAGGCAACCGTTTAAGACGCCCTAAATCGATAAGCGGTTGAAACCGATCTCCAGCCGGGGCGTTGTCCGGTTGTGAACGGGTCCCGGCATTGTCCCCAGTCGGGACCCGGATTCACGGCCCCGTCGGGGCTCGGATGCACGGTCTCCAGTTGGGGGCGTCTTCGATCAGCATGCCGGTTTGCAGCGAATGGTTTAACACAGCGGGAGCATTCGAAGATGACAAGGCAGGTCAGGGGTTCTATCTGGTTTGTGGCATCGTTGCTGACCCTGGTTGGTCTGCTGGGTGTGTCCTTGTATCGCTCAGATGGGGACTCTGTCGGAAGTCTGGTAAATGCCGCCGCCGCGGCAGAGCCGGGCGACGCTCAGCAACTGCACCCTGCTATTGCCCGCCCTGCAGATATCTCCCCGGAGCGTGCGGAGGAAATCTATCAGGCGATCCGGGTTCGTTTGCGCGATCAGTACGCGCGATCAGGCGATCCGCTTTTTTTGGCTTATCAGGGCTGGAAACGTTTCACCCGCCTGCCGTACCGGGCGGGGAGCCATGGTGAACGTTTTGTCCATCACTATGCCAATGAGAAGGCGAAAAAATATCGCAATTACGAAAAGGCCGGACCTCTGCCGGCGGGCTCAATTGTCATCAAGGATTCCTTCACTGTGACCGAACGCGGTCAGGTGATGCATGGCCCGCTTTTTATGATGGAAAAAATGCCGGAAGGATTTCGGTCAGCTGCTGGCACCTGGCGCTTCATGATGCTGCGGGGCGACGGTTCCATTGTCGGGCTAACCGGCGGGACGAACACAAAAGCCGTCAAATTCTGCGCCGAATGTCATGCCAAGGCGGGGGCCAAACAGGATTTCCTCTATTTCATGCCGGATGAAGCACGGCTCAAATAGAGAGGGCCGGGTGAGGCAAATTTACCCGACCCGGCCCTGGTGATTTTCGGATTCTGGTGGAGGCTTAGCTGGGGCGTTCGAAGCTCTTGTCCATGTGACCCTTGCCTTCGAGGTCGCCCTTTTCGAACAACCAACTATAGCCGCCCTGCGGATTGGTCAGGATTTCCCAGCAGTTGTTGTCCATGTCCCAGAAAAAGAAGCTATAGGTGCCGTGCTGCAGCAATGGTTTGCCGATTTTGTGCAGCCCCCATTTATCCTTCTGTTCCATGATCGTCTGATAGGCCGCATCGACTTCTTCCTGCGTTTCCACGTCGAGCCCGTTATGGTTCAACATCGGCATTTGTTCATCGGCTCGGTTCTTCTGTTCGACAACCGCAATCGTGTTGTCGCCACCCAGGCGGATGAGGATAGAGATTGGGCTGGTGCGGACGACTTCGAGCCCTAGGAATTCGGTATAGAATTCTCGGGTTTTATCGAGGTTTTTCGATTCGAGCGTGCCATGCGAGAGGAAGTTGAGCTTAAGCGCCGGGTCTTTGGATGTTTCAACAGCGGGTGTGGTCATGACGTTCTCCCATAAATCTGAGTTTGTGCACCATGCACGGCGGTCGAAGTTTTCTGCCGAGCCTGTTCTGATGTTTTGATTTTTATCAATAGAAGCATTCGCAAAGCTAACAGTCAATTCAATGCATATGCAACAATTTTATTTAAAACAATTGATTTCGGTTGATAGCCGGGCGCGTCCGGTTTACGCCGGTTTTCGTATCTTTCTAAAAGCCAGCCAACAGGAGCCTGCTGAGGCCTTATGACCTATTCAGATGATTTCGATGGCCCGGAAATTTTGCGCGATAACGTGCCGTATCTCACCCATCGCATCAGCATGCTGATGTATCAAGCGGTTGACCCATATCTGAAGGAGCAGGACATCAGCCTTGAGATGTGCCGTGTCCTATTCATGCTTTCAGAAGTAGGCCACCACAATCTTGTGGCACTCTCGGAGGCGACGAGTGTCAAGACCTCCACGTTGTCCCGCCTCGTCGGCCGCATGGTTCAGCGGGGGCTTGTTTCACGCAGCCGTTCTGACACCGATAACAGAACCGTCAACGTCGCGATCCTGCCGCCCGGACAGGAAATGATCGACATTCTGATGCCGCGCATGTCGGAAATTTGGGAAATGCCGCGGGACGGTTTCTCGCCCGAAGAGCTGCCGATCCTCACGTCTTATTTGAGACGTCTTCTTCATACAGTGGCAAAAAACGGGGCAAAGAACGGCGCGTAGACCCCGATCAGCGTCCCTCGCGACGCCCCGATCAGCGTCCCTCGCGACGCCCCGATCAGCGTCCCTCGCGACGCCACGCCAGCATCAGCGCGCCAAGCCCCAGCAGAAGAACCAGCAGCGCTGGTAGCATCGGCGTTTCGCGCACGCTTGCGACCCGGAAATCCCGATTGGCAACGACGCCCATCCAGTCCGCGCCGGATCGCTTGCGGTCGGCCCGTACCCGGCGCAACGTCGGCGCGCCGTCTTCAAGCCAGTGCATGCCGCCGCCGGAAGCGGTCGCGACACTGCTCAGTAGCGCCGGTGTCGCGCGCATGTCGGTGAATTCCTTGGGGTTGACGTTGCCGACGGCGGCCACGGTGGTGCGCGTGCCGTCATTTAGCCGGTAAATGCCGACTTCATCGGCCGGGATGATCCCGCGTGCCCGACCGCCCGTGGTTTTCTTCAAGGAAATCGTTTTTGTCTCACCCGATGGCAGGGTGATTTCGACATCGGGATGTTCGTCCGACACGCTGCGGCGGATGATGGCGAGATTCTTGCCTTCGACAACCGCGCGGAGATCTTCCTCTTCCAGGTCCGGCTCCTTCATCAGCCAGTGCGCGAGCCGGCGGAGAATCTCCGAATGCGGGCCGCCGTTTTCAAAGCCGCGCGCCCAAAGCCAGATGTGATCGCTCAGCAGCTGGGCCACGCGGCCTTCGCCAACCCGGTCAAGAATAAGAAGCGGGCGGTCGCCAACACCGTTCATCAGGGTCTGACCGCGGGTTTTAGTCGCTTCGATCTGGCGGAACCAGCGGCCCCAGCGCGGGGTCTCGTTCGCCGGACCGGCCAGTTCGGCGGTCACCGGGTGCCGGTTACCGCTTTCCGTGATGCTGGGTTTGAGCCCGCGTTCGATCACATTGCCTGTGGGCGCACCCGGCAGAATATCGCCCAGCGGGGTGCTCGACAGACTGAGCGGGGTTGCAAATGCCGGGCCCGCGGCGGTCAGCACGGCCCCGCCTTCCTCGACGTAGCGGACGATGTTTTCGAGGTAGATGCTGGGCAGAACGCCGCGGCGGCGGTACCGGTCGAAAATGATCAGGTCGAATTCCTTGATCTTGACCTCGAACAATTCTCGAATGGGAAAGGCGATAAGGGACAATTCACGAACCGGTGTCGCATCCTGTTTTTCGGGCGGGCGCAGAATCGTGAAATGCACCAGATCGACAGATGGGTCGGCCTTCAGGAAATTGCGCCACACGCGCTCACCCGGATGGGGCTCGCCGGACACCAGCAACACACGCAGTCTTTCGCGGACACCATTGACCTGAACAACGGCGCGGTTGTTCGTAGCCGTTATCTCTCCGGGCAGTGGCGATACCTCGAGCTGCAGGATATTTGCTCCCGCATGATCGATCTCCAGGCTGATCTTGTGGGGCCGGCCGACCGGCACTCTGGCGACACGGTTGGGTTTGCCATGCTGGACGATGGTGACCTCGGCGGTGCTGCCGTCGCTGAGCCCATTATGATCTCGCACCAGAACTTCAATTTCGACGGTTTTGCCGACCAGGCCGAACCGCGGCGCGTTTTCGATGAGCAGCCGCCGGTCGCGTTCCGTCGGCGAGCCCGTCAGCAGCGTGTGGACCGGCCCTGGGATCAGGGATTTTACACCGTCGGCCGGTGCATCGTGTACCTGGCCGTCCGTAATCAGGAAGGTGCCGCCAATCCGGTTCTGCGGCACGCTGGCCAGCGCCTGCTGGACGTCTTCGAACAACCGTGTGCCGTCGACCGGGACTGTTCGCTTCTCATCCGGTTTTCCGGCACGGATGATACGGATATCGACATCGCGCATGCGCTGCAGTTTCTCGGTCAGGGACGCGACGGCGTCTTCGGTTTGCTGCGCCCGGTCGCCTATCTTTTGCGACGCGGATTCGTCGACCACGATTGCAACGACATCCTTGTTCAGAATGCGTTCCTGTTCCACCAGGACTGGATTTGCCATTGCGGCCAGCAGCACCGCCGCGGTCAGCAATCTCAGGCTCGTGCCGCGCGCCCTGCGCCATAGCCCGAACCCGGCCAGAACCAGCGCGACGGCGGCCAGTCCGGCAAGAATTGACCATGAAAACATCGGGGCGAAGGCGATACTCAGCATCTTACTGGCCCAGCCGGTCTATAATGGCAGGTACGTGGACCTGGTCGGTCTTATAATTGCCGGTAAGTGCGTACATCACCCAGTTGACGCCGAAGCGGTACGCCATTTCACGCTGGCGTTCGCCGCCCGGTACGACGGCTGCCATGGGGCGGCCCAGGCTGTCCACGGCCCAGGCACCGGCCCAGTCATTGGCACCGATGATGACGGACGAAACGCCGTCATTATGACGCCCGCCGCGGCGCTCGACCCAGACGGGCCCGCCGGCCCATCGGCCGGGAAAATCGTTCAGCAGGTAAAACGCCTTGGTGAGGACATGGTCCGGCGGCGCGTGCGTGAGGGACGGGATATCGAGGCCGCGCATCAGCCGGCGCAGATGCAGCCCGGCCGCACCGACACCGCCTGTCGTGTCGGAAGCGAAGCCGCCACGTTCACGTGTGTCGAACAGGATCGTGCCACCGGTCTTCAGATACTGGTTCAATTTGCCGCGCACCCGGCTCGACAGGAGCGGTTGGCGTGGCGATACGGCCCAGTAGAGCAGCGGGAAGAACGACAGTTCGTCGGTGTCGATTTTAACGGCAATGGGGTCCGACGCCTCGATCGCGGTTCGCCTTCTCAGAATATCGCTCAGCCCCTTCAGGCCGGCTGCTGTTACATCGTCCAGTGCGCGATCCCCGGTGACGACAAAGGCCAGGCGTGTCTTCAGCGTGGCTGCCAGCGCAGCCGCGTCGGGGCCTGTGAGCGGCTTTGTCGATTGCCCGGGAGTCCGCGTGGGATTTGGCGCGGGAGTCTGCGACAGATTTTGTGCCGTATCGCGGTTGGAATTCTGGTTTGAATTCTGGGCGTTGGCGGTGTCGAGGATGGGTACGCTCAAAACGCCGGCCAATATAAGCGCGGCGCCGGAACGGCCTAGCCGCCGAAGATCGACAAACCCTCGCAGGAAGAAACTGACAAGAAGATCAATCAGCGCAAGCAGCAATGCCGCGAGCAACAGCCAGGGTTTGAAATCGACGGCGGGGGCCGAAACGAAGCCGACCCGCTCGATGCCTGGCGGCAGGCCGTCCATCGGTTGCAGCGACGTTACCGCAACGGACAGGTTAAGCGCGCGTCGGCCTGCATCAAGGCCGTAATAACCGGGCGGATTTGCCGGGCTCGGCCGCGTCTCGCTGAATTCCTTGGCCGAAATGCTGACGGCATCGCTGGATGGTGAACCGAGGCGGCCAAACCCGTTCAGTGTCTGCAGGGGCGGCAGCAGTGTCGTCTGGTCGTCGCTGACCACACCGGCGCTCAGCCCCACGATACGGCGCAGAAGGTCGACAAACAGGCCCGATAACGGGATGTTGGACCAGTCGGTATTGGCGGTTGTGTGAACCAGTATCAGCCAGCCACGGCCGCGTTTTTCTGCGGTGACGAGCGGTGTGCCGTCGGACAGCCGCGCCCAGGTTTTCTGATTGAGATCGAGCGCGGGCTCTGCGAGGACCTGGCGCCTGATGCGAATTTCCGCCGGCGTCGGAATGCCGGCAAACGGGCTTGTTTCCTCGAACGGCAGCAGGCCCGCCGGCTTGGCCCAGGACATCGCGCCGCCAATAGCCCGGCCACCGCCACGCAAGCGGACCGGAACCATATCGTCGCCACCGGCGGCAAGGCGCGGTCCGGCAAAGCGCAGCGTCACGCCGCCCGTCTTCATCCAGGCGTCGAGCGAGTCCCGGTCGGTGTCGATAAGCTTTCCGATATCGGCCAGCACCACCACCGCGATCTCGCGCTTAAACAGGTCGGATACGCTTCCCCGTCGGACCTCGGCGAACGGGCGCAGCGCCCGTTCCAGGTAGTAGATCGACGACAGCAAAGGCTGTTCTGCTTCGGCAATATCGCCGGACACGATGCCGACCGGCCGCCGCCGCCAGCGCTCGTCGACCAGAAAGACCTCGCCCGCATTCCGGCTTTCTTCGACCTCTATCCGCGCGACATCGTTGCGGAGTTCGCCGGGCAGGGTGAGTTGAACCGATGTCGACCCTTCGCCGCCGGCGAAGCGGGCCTGTTCGCGGCTGATCAGTCTGCCGTCATCCGACACTGCACGGACCCAGACCGTTTGTTCCAGCCGGCCGGGCACCCGCAGCAATGGCACGTTCATAATGTCGTTTTCGGATTTCGGCGCCTGGACCAGCAGTGAGCGTGCGGGGCCGGGCTGTTCCATGAGCTGAACGCTGCCACGGGTCTGCAGGTGTTCGCCCAGCGGCGCGGCATCGGCATCGCCAATACCGTTCGCGAGCCAGACGATATGAGCGGAGCCTTCTATTTCGATTGCACGGATCGCGGCAAGCGCCTGCGCGCGATCCACCGGCCAGGGCTTTGGCTGAAGACCCGCGGTAATCTGGCGTGCCGCGCTGGCGCGCAGGAGATTGCTGACCTGAACAGGCTCACCCGGCGCCTTGGGCGCGGTCGAGAGGATACGAACGGGGCGGTTCTCGCGTTCCGCCTGGTCCAGCAGCTGGTTGATTTTTTCGATGCGCAGCGGCCAGTTCGCGGCCGACGCCCAGCCGTCATCAATCACCAGCACGAGCGGGCCGGACCCGCGCAGCGCAGCGCCGGGATTAAGCAGCGGGTGAGACAAGGCAAAAATAACCAGCGCGGCGAGCAGCATGCGAAGCAGGATCAGCCACCACGGCGTTCGCGATGGCGTTTCTTCATTCGGCCGCAGGGACAACAGGAGCCGCATCGGCGGGAAGCTCACCAGGCGGGGCGATGGCGGTGTTACCCGTAGCAGAAACCAGAGCGCCGGCAACGCAATCAGGGCCGTCAGAAGCCACGGCGAGGTGAAGGCGAAGCTTCCGAACTCCAGCATGTCAGGTACGCTCCATTTCCGACATAAGCATGTGGAGCGTCAAAAGGGTCGATTCCACTGGCCGGTCAGTACGATGTACGGTGAAGGTCCATCCGTTGGATCGGCATAGATCGGTCAACGCGTCGCGATGCGCATTCATCAGCGCCGTGTATTCATCCCGGACAGCCTCGGCGCGGCCGATCAGCGTGCCGCCTTCGCCTTCAAGGCCTTCAAATTGCGTGCGCCCCATAAATGGCAGCGTTTCTTCCGCCGGATCACATACCTGAACGATATGGCCGCTATTGCCCTGCTGGGCGAAGAACCGGACGACCGGTTCGATCTCATCGATCGGGTTTAGAAAATCACCGACCATCGCGATCCGGCTATGCCGCCGCAGTTGCTCCATCGGCGGCATGCCGGTGCCGGTAACGCCTTCAAGTGTCAGTTCTGCCGCCATACGCGACAGCACGGCGCGGCCGCGTGCCGGCCGCTGCCCGGTGCCGAGGCGCGAAATCCGCTCGCCGCCGCGCACCAGCAGGGAGGCGAGTGCGAGGGTAATGACAGCGGCACGTTCCGCCTTGGTCGGCAACTCGGGATCTGAATGCCAGTTCATCGACGGCGAACGGTCCGCCCACAAGTAGACATTCTGGGCGGCTTCCCATTCGTTTTCCCGCACGAAGGCAAGCTGGGTTTTCCCCGATTGGCGCCAGTCGATGCTTTGCGCCGGATCGCCCGGCTGGTAGCGGCGATACTGCCAGAAACTGTCCCCTGTGCCGGCGCGCCGGCGCCCATGTTCACCCTGGGCGACAATCGTCGCGACCCTTTCGGCCTTGACCAGCAGGGCCGGCAGCACCGAGGCGGATTCGTCCGAAGCGCGACGTACCTCGGTCGGTGTAAGGGTGTCGTTTATGGCGGGCCGGGGTGTTCTCACCCGAGTGGCGCACACAATCGCGCGATAATATCGTCGACAGTGATGCCGTCTGCCCGCGCCGAAAACGTCAATGCCATGCGGTGCCGCAGAACCGGTGGTGCGAGCGCGATAACGTCGTCAATCGACGGCGCAAACCGGCCGTTCAGAAGTGCGCGCGCACGGGTCGCGAGCATCAGGGCCTGACTGGCGCGCGGTCCCGGTCCCCAGGAAAGGTGATTGCGGATTTCCGGGTCGCCGTCTTCATTCGGCCGTCCGGCGCGCACCAGCTTCAGGATCGCATCGGCGACGGCATCGCCGACGGGAACGGACCGCACCAGTTGCTGGGCGGCAATGAGATCGTCTGCGGTCAGCACCTGTTCGGCCTTGGCATCCATCACGCCGGTGGTTGCCATCAGCATTTTCTTTTCCGATTCCTCATCGGGGTAGCCGACATCGACCTGGAGCAGGAAGCGATCGAGCTGGGCTTCCGGCAGCGGGTAGGTGCCTTCGAGTTCGAGCGGGTTCTGCGTGGCAAGTACATGGAATGGTTTCGGCAGGTCATAGTTCTGGCCGGCTACCGATACCTGGTATTCCTGCATCGCCTGCAGCAGGGCCGACTGGGTGCGCGGGCTGGCACGGTTGATTTCGTCCGCCATCAGCAGCTGGCCGAAGATCGGCCCCTTGATAAAGCGGAACGATCGCCTTCCGGTATCGTCTTCCTCCAGAACTTCCGAGCCAAGAATATCCGGTGGCATAAGATCCGGGGTAAACTGAACCCGTTTGTCTTCAAGGCCGAGCACAGTGCCCAGGGCATCGACCAGCCGTG
This sequence comes from Paracoccaceae bacterium, assembly GCA_047638395.1. Lineage (GTDB taxonomy): Bacteria > Pseudomonadota > Alphaproteobacteria > MPNO01 > UBA830 > CAXBCP01. The sequence continues at coordinate 94,165 of JBLIMV010000014.1, forward strand.
TTTTTCCAAGACCGGGATAGCCGACAAGAAGCGCATGTCCGCCTGCCAGAAGTGTTATAAGCGTCTGATCTATAACGTCATGCTGGCCAAATATGACGCGGCCGATGTTTTCCTTCACGGCGGCCATGCGCTGGCCGAGGGCCTCTACTTCGGAGACGAGCCGGGCAGATGGGGCGTCAGCTTCGGCGGTGGGTTGTGTGGTGGTATCAATATCGGTCACGACGATCCTCTGAAATAGGGTATTAAGGCGTATGTCGGCGAATTCACTTACTAATCTTGAACGCGCACTGTCTCAAAGCAAGGGCAAAGGCGGCATTTCTTCGGACTCGCCCGGCGGGCCACAGATGTGCGGTGACATCGATATGCGGATCGCCCGCGACGGCACCTGGCACTACATGGGCTCGCCGATTGGGCGCAAACCGCTTGTAAAACTGTTCTCCTCGGTGCTGAAACGCGATGAAGCCGGGGATTTCTGGCTTATTACGCCTGCTGAAATGTGCCGCATCAAGGTTGACGACGCGCCGTTCGCGGCTGTTGAAATGACGGTTGAGGGCGCGGGCGCGCATCAGAATCTGACTTTCAGGACAAATATTGACGAAATCGTGACCGCGGGACCGAATAACCCCCTCCGTGTGGCAATCGATCCTGACACGCAGGAGCCAGCGCCCTATGTAATGATCAGAGACGGGCTCGAAGCATTGATCACACGAGCGGTATTCTACGACCTGGTGGAACTCGCGGATGTGCGCGCACACGGCGGAGCCTCGGTAATGGGTGTCTGGAGCGATGGTAAGTTTTTTGAGATCGGATCTGCCGACGATGAGTGAACAGGGTGGCACTGCGATCCGGGACCAGATCGTCGGGGCATTCCATGGCCCGGGGATAGATCCGCCGTCGCTGGATGACGGCGATACAGCATATGGCTGGGTGTCCCAGAGCGACGACGTGAAGCCCGAACGCATCACATCGGCTGCCGTACTGGTCCCGATCGTCGAGCGCCCGGGAGGCATGACGGTTCTGCTGACACAGCGGACAGCCCATCTCAGGAGCCATGCCGGACAGATTTCCTTTCCCGGCGGCAAAACCGAGCCGCATGACGGGAGCGCTGAAGACACGGCGCTTCGGGAATCGGAAGAGGAGATCGGCTTGCCGCGCGAACACGTCGAGATCATCGGCCGCCTCGGGAAACGTACGACCGGCACAGGGTTCCATGTAACGCCCGTCGTCGGCTTGATACAGCCGACGGTAGAGCTTGTGCCCGATCCTGGTGAGGTTGAAACCATCTTCGAAGTCCCGCTCCCGTATGTACTCAATCCAGATAATCACAAAGTCGAAACGCGTCTGATCAAAGGCCTTGAGAGGCAGTTTTATGTCATGCCGTATGACGGGTATTACATTTGGGGTCTGACGGCGCGCCTTCTCGTTGCACTCAGAAACACGTTGGGGAACCCATGATCCGTCTACTTTTACTTACTATTATTCCTTTGCTTTTACCTTTCGTCGGTTGGTTCGTGTGGCGTGTCTTCTCGGGCGCGCCCAAGATCGATACCCAGACCGGTGACCAGATCCCGCCTGACTTTCAAAAGGCACCGCGCGGGAAGCTGCTGGCGATCGGATTTGGGCTGATGGTTGTGACCGTCGGGGCGTTTTTGCTGTTCCAGCACAGATTCGCCGACGAGCCCTATAAGGGGATCGACGCCAAGGAAGTTGAGCAGCAACTGGAAGAAGAAAAAATGCGTCTAAGACAACTCAAAAAGCAGTGACGGCGACTGAAAATATAACACCGCCGGACTGGATGGGGGCACCGGATACGGTCGCGCTCTTCAATGGTCTGACAGCGGGCGGCGCATCTCTGCGGTTTGTCGGCGGATGTGTGCGCGATGCGATGCTTGGCCGTGACGTCCGCGATATCGACCTTGCGACCGACCTGGAGCCCGCCCGTGTTATTGAATTGCTGGGCGAGAAAAAAATCAGGGCAGTGCCGACCGGGGTCGATCACGGCACGATTACGGCAATTCCCGACCAACGCCCGTTTGAAATCACCACCTTGCGTCAGGATGTCGAAACCGATGGCCGTCGGGCCGAGGTAAAATTTACCACAGACTGGGCGGTCGATGCCGCGCGCCGCGATTTTACCATTAACGCCCTGTCGGCCGATCCGGACGGCACGGTGTACGACTATGTCGATGGCCTGACAGATCTGCGTGCCGGACGCGTGCGGTTTATCGGCGCCGCCGCCGACCGCATCGCCGAGGATTATCTGCGAATTCTTCGTTTTTTCCGGTTCCACGCCACCTATGCCTCTACGGTGCCGGACGCAGAGGCCGTGCAGGCGTGTCGCGAGGCATCGGGCCACGTTGAAAAACTCTCGGGTGAGCGGGTCTGGCAGGAGTTATCGCGGATATTGGTGATTGGTGAACCAATGCAGGTCTTTGCGCTGATGGAAGAAGCCCGCATTCTGCGGCTGCTCTTTCCCGTCGGACGCTCTACATCGCGGCTCCAGGCACTGGCGGCTCTTGAAGGCATGGTAAAACTGGCGCCGGAGCCGATCCGTCGTCTGACAGCGTTGATCCAGCCCGATCGTCAGGAAGCATCGCAAATTGCGACCCGTCTCAGGCTCTCGCGGGCAGAAACTTCCCGACTGGATAATCTGAGTGTCAGCCGTGGCGAATCGCGCGCCGGAATGCCCGAACTTGCATTGCGCCGGTCTCTCTACACACTTGGGGTCGATTTATTCCAGGATCTGATTCTGCTCGACTGGGCTGACCAGATCGCGCGTGACCCGTCCGCCGCAGCGGGCAATATCCAGGACTGGAAAGACACGTGGGACGCCGCCCATGATTGGACCCCGCCCGAATTCCCCGTGACGGGTGAGGATATTATCGCTGGCGGTGTCGCAGAAGGCCCCGAGGTCGGCGATCTTCTGGAAGATATCGAGGACTGGTGGATCGAACAGGCGTTCAGGCCGGATCGCGACGGGTGTCTGGAACGATTGCGTATGATGATGCGGCGGCGTTGATTCATGCTGCTTCGGCAGCGCTGATTCATGCCGCTTCGGCGGCGCCGGTATACACCTCTGCGGCTTATGCGTCCGGGAACCGCTTGCGGAGCTCTTCCAGAGTCAGCCGCTCGCGCATCTCGTCATCCAGATAGTCCACGCCGATCCCGTATTCATCCCAGCGTCCCGCAATTTTGCGTTCCAGTTCGGGGTCCATCGCCGCGATCGGTGACATCCGTCGCCCGTCCCAGTCGGGGTTGCGCTCGAATGTCCAGTTGCGGGTCGCGTCGATCAGAACACGTGTCCAGCGCGCGGTGCCGAACTTCCGGATGTTGACATGTTCCGGCCTGGTTGACGGGTCCAGAACCGAGCCGAAACTGGGGCCGAATGTCGTGATACCGTCTTCGCCGGCATTGACGCGAAAGGCCATCGCCCATTCGCGCGCCTCCCAGTCGCGCAGGTCGATATCTTCCTCGACGACCATTACGTTCTTGAAGAACCACTGACCGGCGGATGTGCCCCACAATGTGTTGGCGATCTGCTGGGCATGGCCGTGATAGCGTTTTTGAATCTGGATCACGATATTCATGCCGGTGACGACCGGTGGCATCCAGACGTCGAGCACCCCGTCGACACCCGCGTCTTCGAGCATGTTCCAGGCGATCGCCGACCACGAATAGGCACACAGTGCCGAATCTTCGCTTGGGAAACCGGGTCGCGCGCCTTCCAGCGCACCGCGCATGATCGGGTTGTCGCGGTGGGTGATGCATTCGATCTGCAGCACGGGTTTGGGTGACGGCGTGCCGCCTTCATGACCGGGATAGTCCGCGAACGGGCCTTCCATCACGAATGTCTCGGGGTTGGGATCGATATAGCCTTCGATGACGAACTCGGCATTTGCCGGGACTTCGAGATCGACGGTCTCGCATTTCACCAGCTCGACCGGCTTGCCGAGGATCGAGCCCATCATGTCCCATTCGCAGATGCGGCGCGGAAACGGGCTGCCTGCGCAGAACGGCAATACGTCGTGCCAGCCATGGACCAGTGCCACCGGCATTTTCTCGCCGCTATTGCCGTGCTTTCCGAAATGCCCGCCCCAGCCCTGGGTCGGCAGCATCAGCTTGGCGATCTTGTTGCGCCCGGCGACCATGCCGCGGTAAAGCCCGACATTGGCGCGTTCGGTTTCCGGGTCCTTGGTGACCACACCGCAATAGGTATCGATGTAGCGCCCGCCGTCGGAGCCGAACCAGCGCGGCGCGGGGAATTGCCCCAGATCGATCTGGTTGTCGCGCAGGATGTTGGCTTTAACGGGGCCGCTTTCAACCGATACGGGCGGCAGCGGTTCCCGGTAGCGATCCTTGAAATGGCGTACCAGGGCCTTGTCGGATGTCTCGGGCGGCAATCCCGCCATGATGGCCGTGCGCTCCCGCGTCGACAGCCCGCAGGTCATCAGGCGGGTGCACAGCGTGTCCGTATGATCGCGGATGTTTTCGAATATCAGGGCGGGGCCGCCCAGCGCCATATTGGCGCGGGTGATGGCGCCGATTTCCTCGTCCCAGTCGACGCGTGCGCCGATGCGTTTAAGCTGTCCGGCACTTTCGAGGGTGTCGATCCAGGATCTGAGATCGGGGGTTTGGTTTTGCGTCATTTCTTTTTTTCCAATGAACCGCGATCAAGTTGATCCTGTTCAGCTTCGGTTAATGTTCGAACGTCCATCTTCTGCCGGGTAAATGAAGTAAAACGATACTTGAAAAACACCAGTTCGGTTTTCAAGGTGGTTGCGTAAAGGGATTAAGGGAGGGTGTGTATTCCCTGCCGATACCCGCCGAGTAGGCATGTAGTTTATGACCAAACACATAGGCGTGTCACCGCGCCGGCGGGGCACGATCCGAAAGGGTACGGACAATGACGAAGACTTCGAAAATAGCCTTGATGGCGATGGTGCTCCTGCTGACGCTTTTATCACCACGCCTGGCGAACGCATTTTGTGTCTACAATTCCAAGAACTCCGACCGGACGGTGATGATCTCGCAGTTTCTGAACGGCAATACGTTCAGAACGAACACAGGGTATCTGGAAGCATTCGGTACCGGCTTCAGCAGCTGGTTCGTCACCAAACTCGCCCCCAACGGCAAATCCTGCTGCAACTGGCAGAATAAGGATTGTAACAAGGGCGGCGGGCGTAATCATTCCCTGATTTTTGGCGCGATCAATCAGTCCGGTACAAGCAAGAGCGAAACTTTTAAAGCGCAGATGTGTCACGGCGTTATTCCGGCCGGTGGCGCGCTTGTCGTCACCGCCAAAGGCGGAAAGATAACCTGCAGAGCGGGTTCCAAGTACGGGCGCGATCTCGGCTACTATCACCCGACCAACAGTCTGTCCTGGAAAATGCGCCATAAGCATTACGACCGCATGTACACCCCGAGCCAGCGGGCGGACAAGGTAGACTGGCCGAACGTGTTTGCCGGCGGCAAACTACCCGACGGCAGCAAGCTCGGGGTCTGCCGGGGGTACAGGTCGGCGCTCAATCTGGACTGGCAACAGAAAATGGCCCGCGGTATTCAGGGGAGGGAAAAGCCGAACAAGAACTCCAAAGGCCTTATTCTCGGACACTTGGAAAATAAGATCTGTATTGCCGAAATGTTCGGCCAGCAGGTCAGGTTCGGGACCTACGAATACCTGGTGGCGGGAACGCGCGCGAAATGGGTGAAGTCGGACGGTGGTCGGGCCAGCTCGCGTAACGCAATGTATGCGGGTGTCGACTGGACCTCACATTTGCTCAATATCTGCCGGGCGAAATACAAGGGCGGGGTTTATCCGGGCAAGCAGTATGGCGATCAATGCTATATCGCGGCGGAAGGGAAAGCGTTCGGTGTTCGGGCGCCGTTCGAAGTTCTCGTGAAAAGATAAACACTCCCTGCCGGCGGTCCGGAGTATGCGCGCCGTCGGCAGGTCTGGATTCATTGTTCGGTCTGTGAAAACATCCCCTGAAATACGGGGAATGGAATGCATACCGGATATGAACTGCTCTGGATCGCCGCGGAGCGAACGCCGGACCACCCGGCCATTGTGGATGACCAGACCGATCGCCGTCTGACCTATGCCGAACTGATCGCGGAGGTGGATGCCGTGGCCGCAGGGTTTGCGGCGAACGGCATCGGCAAGGGTTCGCGGGTCGCAACGGTGTTGCCGACAATGTGGGAACACTGTGTCGCGGTTCTGGCGCTGATGCGCCTGAATGCCGTTCCGGCCCTGCTGAATTTTCGCCTGAAGCCGGATGAGGTTGCAGGCCTCTGCAAGGCCAGCGGGATCGATGCGGCGATTATTCTGCCCGATGCGGCGCTGGCGTCGGTGATCGAAGCGGCGTTGCCCGACGGCGCGCCGATCTGGGCAGTGGGGGCCGATATCGGACCGGCGCGGGTGTTTTCCGGCTGTCGCGCGGACACCGGATCGCTGCCGCCGTATCAAAAACCCGCCGAGACGGATATGGCGTTCCTGTTCTTTACGTCCGGGACGACGGGGCTGCCGAAGGCCGTCGTTCTGAACCATCGCACGACCGAACATCGCCTGCTGTGGCTGTCCACCCAGGGCGGCCTGCGGCACGGCATGCATAACCGCGCACTGGGCTGTATGCCGCTGAGCCATGCGATTGGGTTTTACGGCGTGTTTCTCGTCACGTTGGCGTTCAACGGCACGTTCTTCGTTGTGTCGGAATTCAATCCGCCAGCAATTGTCGAGATGATTGCGCGGGAGAGGATCACTTACGCGTTCTGTGTGCCGACGATGTTTCAGGCGATGGCGGGGGCGTCCAACTATGCGCCCGAAAAAATGAGCTCGCTGGAGGTCATCCTGTATGGCGGCATCACGATCGATCCCGACCTTCTGGAGCATATCGACCGGGAATGGGGCGGCAAGATTCGCCATATCTACGGGACGACCGAGACCATGAGTTCGCTCTATAACCCCGATCCCGTCGGTCAGCACGCCACATTACGCCCCGGGTTTTATTGCCGCACGCGGCTTGTGCGGATCGATGGAGACGGTCCCGACGATATCGTTGCCGCCGGTGAAGAGGGCGAACTTATCGCCGATGCGACCGTGGACACGATATTTACCGAGTATCTGGGACGGCCCGATGCCACCGCCGAAAAACTGCGCGGTGGCTGGTATTATACGGGTGACGTTTTTGTTCAGGAAGAAAATGGCGACGTGACCCTTGTGGGGCGTGTCGACGACATGATCCGTTCCGGCGGCGAAAGCATTCACCCGGAAGAAGTCGAAGCAGTTCTCGAATCCTATCCCGACATCGCCGAGGTGAGTGTGATCGGCATCAAGGACAGTAAATGGGGGCAGATGGTGGTCGGCTGCATCCGGATTCTCGGGCCGCCGGATGACACGTTTGCGAGATCTCTCGACCAACATTGTGTCGCCTCCAGCCTCGCCGGATTCAAGCGCCCAAAAGCGTATTATTTTGTCTCGGACATGCCCCGGAACGCGGCCAATAAAGTGCTTCGCCGGGAGTTACGCGACGCGGCGGAAGCGGCATCGCAAGACAGCCGCGCGGAATTTCAGATCGTGACCTGAACCGCAGACGGGTTGTGGCTGGTTAGCGTGCGACCTTGACGAGGCGGCCCTTCACGCTGCGCACCTTGTCGCCATCCCGCAGCCGCGTGAAGACCATTTCCATACCGGTCGGCAGAAGTTTGCGGTCGTATTGCTGCAGCTCGTAGGCGCCGTCCTTGCGGACCACCATCAGAAATACCGTCAGCGTATTGTCTTTGACCCGCGCCCAGCAAAGTTCGCCGCCATTCACGGGGTCTTTCGATTCGACCGCTTCCCAGATGCCTGGCCGGTTAGAGGGCTTGAAGGTCCGCATCGATGTCTTGCGACGGGATTCCGGTTTGCCTGGCACGCCGCCGCCCCGGATGACGCTGGTCCAGCTCACCGAGAATCCTGTATCGGCCGGCTGGATATCGACATCGAAATCGCGGGCCGTGACGCCGAAATACAGGCTGTCGTCGTTTTCCGCGACGCCGCCGCCCTGGAATTTTCCAAAAAACGCCTTGATGCCGAGATCGGCGGCCTGCGCCCCGCTGGCGGCGAACATCACAAGCAACCCGGCAATTGCCAGGACAGAAATACGAACACGTTTCATCTTGATACCCAGTTCCTGACACCTACGTAATAGAGCAACGATCGGTACACCATCCACAAGCGGTGCGCAAAACATTGCGCGTCAGGAGGCAAGATGACTGCCAGAACGAATAGCTACAGCCTGGCCATCATGGGCCTGCTTGCGGCCGCAGCCGCGGCCCTGCCGGCGACCCGCAGCGCCAGCGCCCACGACAATGAAGTTGTCATCCGCGCCGATGGCGATACGCGGGTTATCCGGTCTAACGGTATTCCCAAACACGATGTCGGCGCATTTCCGAACCGGGGAAACCCCAACGCGATATCACCGCAGAGCCACGCCTACCGCGTCGCCATGAACCCGGTCGCGGCGAACCGGCCCGTGCCGATGCAGCGCGGGATGAGTTTCGGGGTTGCCCTGAACGGCGTGCCGTTCGACCCCGGCACGGCGGAATACTGGCAAAACGATCGTAGCTCCGGCTGGCGATACGAGGCCCTGTCCGGCAAAATCAACCTGGGGCTCGATCAGAACAATGCCCACGTCCAGCCCAACGGGGCCTATCATTATCACGGGTTGCCAAAGGGGATGCTGGCGTCTCTTTCGCCCGACGCACACTCTCCGTTGATCGGCTATGCCGCCGACGGCTTTCCAATGTATGCGCTCTATGGCTATACCGACCCGAAGGATCCGACCAAAGGCATCAAACAGGTGCGGTCGAGCTGGCGGCTAAAAAGCGGCACGCGGCCGGATGGCCCCGGTGGCCGGTACGATGGCTCGTTCGTCAATGACTGGCAGTATGTCGAAGGCGCCGGGGATCTGAACGAATCCAATGCCCGCTTTACGGTGACGCCTGACTATCCGAAAGGCACGTTTGCCTATTTCCTGTCGGACGGATTTCCTTTTGTCCCGCGGTCTTTCGTCGGCACACCCGATAGCAGCTTCCGCAAGGGCCCACCGGGCGGCGGGGGCGGCAGGCAGGGCAGGCATGGCGGTCCGCGGCGCCATGACATGGGGCCCGGACATCTTGGCCCACGTCCCGGTGGACGCCACTAACTGGCGTCCGGACTGGTGGCACTAGGTTTTTAGGGCCACTTCACCTCGGGCGGCAGCGACATCAGGATCGCCTCCACGTTGCCGCCGGTCTTGAGGCCGAAAATCGTGCCGCGGTCGTGCAGCAGGTTGTATTCGACGTAGCGGCCCCGCCGGATGAGCTGGTGTTCGCGCTGTTCGGCGGTCCATGTCTCGTTCATGTGGGCATCGACGATGCGCGGATAGACGTCCAGAAACGCCTTGCCTACGTCCTTCGTAAAAGCGAGATCGGCATCCCAGTCGCCGCTATCGACATAATCGTAAAATATACCGCCGACGCCGCGTGCCTCATCCCGGTGCGGCAGGAAAAAATACTCGTCGCACCATTTTTTGAACTTCGGATAATATTCCGGGTCATGCGCATCGCAGGCTGATTTGAACGCTGCATGAAACATCCCGGTGTCGGTATCGTTGGGATACATCGGTGTCAGATCGCCGCCGCCGCCGAACCACTCCTTGGTGGTGACGATGAACCGCGTGTTCATATGGGCTGCCGGTACCAGCGGGGAGTGCATATGCGCGACAAGTGAGATCCCGCTTGCCCAGAAGCGGGGGTCTTCATCGGCGCCGGGAATGTTCTTGCGAAACTCTTCCGAGAATTCGCCGTGGACGGTTGAGATGTTTACGCCGACTTTCTCGAACACCCGGCCTTTCATCACGGACATCACGCCGCCGCCGCCGCCCGGACGGTCCCAGACGGTCTGTTCGAAACGCCCCGGTTTGCCATCGCCGACCGCTTCATTCGGGCCGTCGACCCGATCTTCGAGCGCTTCGAATGCCGTGCACATCTGGTCGCGCAGGTCCCGAAACCACGCGGTGGCTGTGTCTTTTTTGTCGTCTAGTGATTTGTCTGTCATGTGTCCGCCTGTTCCGACAGTTCAGAATATCCGCCAGTCTGGCGAAGAGCTTCGCCCAGAACCATCGCTGTTGCTGTCACCACATTAAGCGACCGCGCGCCATCTGCCATCGGGACAATCAGTCGCGCATCGGCGGCCGCGTGAACGTTGTCCGGCACGCCAGCGCTTTCGCGCCCCAGTAACAGCGTGTCCGATGGCTCATAGGCAAAGTCGATATGGGATGTTGACCCGGTGGTGGTGAGCAGAACGACGCGGCCGTCCGTGCGTTTGTCCGTGTAATTCTCCCAGGATGGATGGCGGACGATTTCCGCCTGTCCGCCATAGTCCATTGCGACCCGGCGCAGACGCCGGTCATCAAGCACGAAACCGCAGGGCTCGATGACGTCCACTGGAATACCTAGGCAGGCTGCAAGACGGAAGATTGCACCGGCATTTTGCGGAATATCCGGCTGATAAAGGGCAATACGCATGACGAAGGCATAGCGTTATGTGGTGAATCCCGCAATCGCGCGTGTTTTCAACGGCTTCGACCGTGAATTAACGATGCATTAACCCTATACCGGCAGGCTTTGCAGCGTGAAAGATTTCGACTATACCGATTTCGAACAAGGTTAACGTCCCCGGGATATATGGGCGCATTCGGCGGAAAACGTGCGGCGACGCGCCGCAGGTATCGAATCCGAACCCGTGCTAGCTATTGTCCGAGGCGGAATCCTGTGTTTTGGAAGGATTTCTAATGTCCGTAATTCTGCGGATATTCAGCGGAAACGACGCGTCGGCCACGTTTGATACATGGGTCGGCGGGTAAAAGAAAACAAGGTGTGAACCATGGCTGATACCGACGGTACGGCAAAGACGGAACACGGTCACGACGGGGAAACCCGGCGCGACTTTCTGCAACTGGCGACGGGGGCCTTTGGCGCCGTCGGTCTCGCAGCTTTCGCCTGGCCGTTCATTCAACAGATGAACCCGGCAGCGGACACGCTCGCGCTGGCAACGATTGAGGTCGATATCTCGAAAATCGAGGTTGGCCAGGCAATCAAGGTCAAATGGCGCGGCAAACCGGTCTTTATCCGTCATCGCACCAAGGCGGAAATCGATGCTGCCAAGGCGACTGCCGTCGGGGACATGATTGATCCCGAGGAGGATACAGTCCGTGTCAAAAAGGCCGAATGGCTCATTCTCGTCGGCGTTTGTACGCATCTTGGCTGTATTCCGCTTGGCACCAGTCAGGGTGAAACCAAGGGCGAGTTCAACGGCTGGTTCTGCCCCTGTCACGGTTCGCACTACGATACATCCGGCCGTATCCGCAAAGGCCCGGCGCCGCGCAACCTGGAGGTGCCTGAATACGCCTTCGTGAGCGACACCGTCGTCAAGATCGGCTGAGGAAGAAAAACATGGCACAATTCCAGAAACCTGGCTGGCTCGAAAACGGACTCGTCCGCTGGGTCGATCACCGGCTCCCGATTTTTACGTTCGTCAGCCACGAGCTTTACGAATACCCGACGCCGCGTAACCTGAATTACTGGTGGAACTTCGGCTCGCTGGCCGGAATTATCCTGGTCATCATGATCGTCACCGGTATCACGCTGGCGATGCATTACACCCCTCATACGGCGATGGCGTTCGATTCGGTCGAACGCATCATGCGCGATGTGAATTACGGGTGGCTGATCCGCTATATTCATATGAACGGCGCGTCGATGTTCTTTATCGTCGTCTATATCCATATGTTCCGCGGGCTTTACTTCGGCTCCTACAAGGCACCCCGAGAAATTCTCTGGATACTCGGTGTCGTCATCCTGCTGCTCATGATGGCGACTGCGTTTATGGGATATGTGCTGCCCTGGGGCCAGATGAGCTTCTGGGGAGCGACCGTGATCACCAATCTGTTCTCGGCCATCCCATTGGTCGGTGACTGGATTGTGACGCTGCTGTGGGGCGGGTTTGCCGTTGATAACCCGACACTCAACCGCTTCTTCAGCCTGCATTACCTGATGCCGTTCGTCCTGGTCGGCGTCATTGTGTTGCATATCTGGGCGCTGCATGTGCACGGATCGAACAACCCGATCGGTATCGACACCAAGGGCGAACAGGATGTGATCCCGTTCCATCCCTATTACACGGTGAAGGATATGTTCGGACTGGGCGTTTTCCTCGTCTTCTTCTCCCTGTTCATCTTCTTCGCGCCTGATTTCCTGGGGCATCCGGACAACTATATCGAAGCCAATGCGCTTTCGACGCCGGCGCATATCGTGCCCGAATGGTACTTCCTACCGTTCTACGCGATCCTGCGCGCGGTGCCGGCCAACTTCGTTGGCGAATGGGCCACAGCCTGGATGGGCTTCGTGCTGATCGAAGCCAAGCTCGCCGGCGTGCTGGCAATGTTCGGCTCGATCGCGGTGCTGTTCGTCCTGCCCTGGCTTGATCGTTCACCGGTGCGTTCGTCGCGTTTCCGGCCAATGTATAAGTGGTTCTTCTGGATCTTCCTGATTAACTGCATCGTGCTCGGCTATGTCGGTCAGAAACCGGCCGAGGGCGTCTATATCACCATCGGGCGTGTCGCCTCGATCTGGTATTTCGCCCATTTCCTCGTGATCATTCCGCTCCTGGCGAAATTCGAGAAAACCAAGGATCTGCCCAAGAGCATCTCCGAACCCGTACTCGGCGGGGGCGGAGGGAGTGCCTCTGCTGCGGCCTCCAAGCCGATGGAGAAAGCCTGATGAATATGATCAGAACTGCTCTTGTCGCCGGCGTCGTTGCGGTGACAGCTTCGATGACCTTCTCCTCTGCCAATGCAGCGGGCGATGTGCCCCATGCGCCTGAACACCACTGGTCGTTTTCTGGTCTGTTCGGCACCTATGACCGCGCCGCGCTGCGCCGCGGCTTCGAGGTCTATAAGGGCGTCTGTGCCGGTTGCCACGGCCTTCGGCTGGTCGCTTATCGCAACCTGATGGATATCGGTTTCACCGAAGCCGAGGTAAAGGCGATCGCAGCCGATGTTGATGTGCCTGCAGAACCCAATGAGGACGGTGAGATCGAAGATCGTCCCGGTATTCCGGCGGATAAGTTCAAGTCGCCGTTCGCCAACGAAAACGCTGCACGTGCCGGCAATAACGGTGCCTTGCCGCCTGATCTGTCATTGATCATCAAGGCACGGCTTGACGGTGCCAATTACGTCAATGGGCTGATGACCGGTTACAAGGAAGCGCCTGCGGGCGTGGAAGTACCTGAGGGCATGTACTACAACGCATATTTCCCGGGTCATCTTATTGCGATGGCACCGCCGATCTCGGATGAAGGCGTTGACTATGCCGACAAGACCAAGGCGACGGTCAAACAGCAGGCCGAGGACGTCGTGACGTTCCTGACCTGGGCAGCACAGCCCGAGCTCGAGGAACGCAAGCGGATGGGCATCAAGGTCATCCTGTTCCTGCTGCTCATGACGGGTCTGCTTTATGTCGTCAAACGGCGGATCTGGGCCGACGTTCACTAGCCCGATCTGAAAATTCGATTACCATAAGCGGGCGGGTCAATTGATCCGCCCGTTTCTTTTGGGAGATACCTCATGTTCAGTCACGTCACATTCGGCACGCAGGACCTCGCGCGTGCCGGCGCTTTCTACGATACGGTTCTTGGCATCCTCGGACATGTCCGGGGATTGGAGCGGGAGACGTTTATTTCTTACGGCGACCGGTCGGGCGCGCGGTTTTTCGTCATGAACCCGTTTGACGGGAATGCGGCATCAACCGGCAATGGCGTCCACGCCGCCTTTGTTGCCGAGAGCCGCGCAGACGTGGATGCCTTTCACGCGGCTGCGCTGGCCGCAGGCGGCACCGACGAGGGCGCGCCCGGGCTCCGCCCGCATTATCACGAAGATTATTATGCCGCCTACGTGCGCGACCCTGACGGTAACAAGCTGCAGGCGGTCTGCCGCAATCCGGCCTGACGATCCTACCCTATGGGGCGCACTGTTTCGGGGGCGCGGATAGCAGAGATCACGCGGGGCCCGGCTTTGTCGCCAGGCCCGCTGCCTGAGCGCCCGCTGCGGCGACTGCGGGGCGATCGGCTGCCGTTGATCCCGGATCGTCCTCGGCAACGTGCACGGTGACGCGCTGGTGGGCGAATTCGATGTCGTTTTCGTCGAACAGTTTCTGGATTTCGGCATAGACCACTTTTCGCGTCATGAACTGTTCGCCAGGCTTGGTCATGAACTTGACCCGGATGATCATGGCGGAATCTTCCATCTTGAAGACGCCCTGAGATTTCAGGGGCTGCATGAACATGTGCCCGACCTCGGGGTGTGCCATCAGCTCCTTGCCGAGGTTCTTGACAAGCTTGCGGACCTTGTCGACGTCGGTGTTGTAGTTCACCCGTAGCGGCAGCTTCATCATCACCCAGTCGCGTGAATAGTTGGTCAGATGTTTGATTTCGCCAAACGGAATGGTGTGCAGAGCGCCGCGATGATGACGTAGCTGCATCGATCGCAGGGAGATTTTCTCTACCGAGCCTTTTACGCTGCCGACATCGATATATTCCCCGATGCGAAAGGCGTCATCGAGCAGGAAAAAGGCGCCGGAGAAGATGTCCTTGATCAGGGATTGCGCACCGAAACCGATGGCGAGGCCGAGAACGCCGGCCCCGGCAAACAGCGGTGCGATATCGACCCCAAGCTCGGCAAGGGCAACCATGCCCGCGATGATGACAATGACGATCAGCAGAAAATTCCGGAACAACGGCAACAGCGTAGTCACGCGCGATGTGCCGCCGCCGCTCCCTTCTTCGCCCGGTGCGGCGGTGATGTAGCCTCCCTCGTCTTCTATTTTGCGGTCGATGGCGATATCCACGGCTTCGAAGGCGAGCCATGCGAGGAAGACGATCAGAACAACTTCCCATACTGCATGGGCGATGGTGCCGCTCTGCGCCAGATTGACACCCCAGACCGCAAATATGGCCCAGGCAGCTATCGCGGTGACCAGAATTGCCGCTGCGTGTTCCGCGACGTCCTTGAAGCTGCGGTGATGACGCTCAAGCGCGTAGGATTCGTCGTCCTCCATCGCCGCCTGGACGCTCTCCGATATCCCGTCCGCCGCGTCGTCGCCGGTTGCCAGCGGCATTATCCGGGCGGTCGGTTTTTTCCGGCTGAAGGCCCATTCTATGATGAGGAGCGCTACGCCGAAGAGCGAGAGCGAGCCCAGGAGAACGACGACTGGCCCGGTAACAAGGGCAAATACGTCGGGGATATCGAGCACCAGCCGGACGACCGTGACGCAGAAGGCCGCCGTCGCATACACGACCGCGAGGCCGTGCCATGTCCGCGCAAACAGCCGCCACCACGTCGCCTGGGATTCCGGGTCTGCGCCCAGCAACATACCGGCGACATCTGCGCGGCGTCGTAGGGCGAAGAAGCCGAACAGCGTCGACGAAATCAGGGTCGCCCCAATCAGCCCGAGTTTGTGGGCATTTTCGTTGAGGCCGAGCGCTTCCATCCAGAGACACATGCCGATGGCGATGCCGATGACGATGATTGCCGTCAATAGAGCGCGATATACGTTTTCCGCTGCGGCATCCGTGGCATGCACCATCCGATGCGACGGCGCTCCCACGGCCAGAAAGGCGCGGAAAAATGCGCCCAGGATACGTATTGCCGCCACCGTGCCGAGGATAATGAATTCGGTATTGCGGATGTGTTCTTCTTCCGGGGCGAAGACGACAATCAGGGTAAATGCGGTGAGGATTTGTAGCGCGATAGAAAAAATCTGAAGCATGCCGCTCAGCAGAAGATAGCCGATCTTCTCCGCCCGGCTCTGCGGGGTGGGATTGAACATGTAAGAGAAATGCGGCCGTGCCCAGCGGCGGAACAGTCTTTCGACGCCGTAGCCGACCGTTAGATGAATGGTCATGAACATCAAAACAAGGGCAATCCACGTAAGACTGCGGTCGGAATTCGCGTTGCGGGCCAAATCAACGTCGCGAAGTGTTGTCATCGTTTCGCCGACAAAGCCGGACGCACCGTGGAGAATTGCCGTCAGACGGTCGCGGAATTCGAACGCTTCTGCTTCCAGCCGGTCGGCGATTGACGGCATTTTCAGGGCTTGGCCCGCAGCCATTGCCGTTGGGCCGGTTGTCTCGATGACGACGATTTTTGCGCCTGATTTCCGGGCGTCGTCGATCAGTTTTTGAATAGCTGCAGGATCACTGCCGGCAGATGTCGCCGTTTGTGCGACGGCCGGAAACGCCAGCAAAACAAACGCCAGTATCAGAGCCGGGCGTTTCCAAAATGTGTTGAAAGCAGTCGTGATCATTCTGCGGTCCTCTTTTTTCGCATCATAGCTGTTTCGCTTCTTGGCGCCATGTCCGGCCCCTGTGGGCTTGATCCGTCCGGCCAAATACCGCACAAGGGAAGAACAAATTCATGGAGAAACCGAATGACCCAACCGGGTACACCGCCAGTGATCGGCGTGATTGGCGGAAGCGGCGTTTACGATATCGACGGGCTGACCAATACCGATTGGAGGCAGGTGGTTTCGCCGTTCGGGCTGCCATCGGACGAGTTGTTGTTCGGCGAGCTGGACGGCCAGAAGATCGTTTTTCTGCCGCGTCACGGGCGCGGCCACCGGGTGCCACCGAGCGGGCTGAACTTCCATGCCAATATCGACGCGCTCAAGCGGGCAGGGGTTACCGAAATTATTTCCATTAGCGCCGTCGGGTCGCTGAAGGAAGAATACGCGCCCGGCCATTTTGTGATCGTCGACCAGTTCATCGACCGGACATTTGCGCGGAAGAAAACGTTCTTTGGCGAAGGCTGTGTCGCGCATGTGTCGATGGCCGATCCGGTCTGCGGGCGTCTTGGCGGGCACCTCGTCAACGCGCTTGGTGAACTTGGCGTAGCGCATTCGCGGGGCGGCACCTACATGGTGATGGAAGGCCCGCAGTTTTCGACCCGGGCCGAGAGCAATCTCTATCGTTCCTGGGGCTGCGACGTGATCGGGATGACCAACATGCCCGAAGCCAAACTCGCCCGTGAAGCCGAGATGTGTTACGCGACCGTCGCGATGATAACGGATTACGATTGCTGGCATGAGGATCACGATGATGTCACGGTCGATGCGGTCATTAAGGTCGTCCAGGAAAACGCCGAAAAGGCACGGTCATTGATAAAGTCAGTGGTGCCGAAGCTCTCAGGCCGCGCGGATTCCTGCAATGACGGCTGTCACACTGCGCTCGATTTCGCGATTATCACGCCGCCCGAAGCGCGTGACCCCGATGCGGTCGCGATGCTGGATGCCGTTGCCCACCGGGTGCTCGAAGCGTGAACGTCGACGGTAAACCGTATCGCACCATCTGGCTGGCGGATGATGGCTGGGGCGTCGACATTATCGATCAGACGAAGCTGCCCTTTGCGTTCGAAGTCATCAGACTGAAAGACAGCGCGGCTGCGGCAACGGCGATCCGCGATATGTGGGTGCGTGGTGCGCCGCTGATCGGGGCGACGGCGGCCTATGGCATGGCTTTAGCGATGCGCGAAGACCCGTCCGATGCCAATGTGAGCGCATCGGCGCAGGCCCTGATGGCGACGCGCCCGACGGCGGTCAATCTTCGCTGGGCGGTCGATGCCATGCAGGCGCTTTTACTGCCGCTATCGCCCAATGCGCGCGAGAAGGCGGCCTATATCCGGGCCGCGGAAATCTGCGACGAAGACGTGGCGATTTGTTCGTCTATCGGCGATCACGGGTTGTCGCTGATACACAATGTCTGGGAGGCGCGCGGCAAGCCCGACCGGGTCAATATCCTGACCCATTGCAACGCCGGCTGGCTGGCGACGGTCGATTGGGGCACCGCATTGGCGCCGATATACAAGGCGCACGATGCCGGCATTCCGGTGCATGTCTGGGTCGATGAAACCCGGCCGCGCAATCAGGGCGCCAGTCTGACCGCGTGGGAACTGGGGAAGCATGGTGTCGCGCACACGGTCATCGTCGACAATGTCGGCGGCCATCTGATGCAGCACGGATTGGTCGATATGTGCATCACCGGCACCGACCGGACGACAGCCGCGGGCGACGTCTGCAACAAGATTGGTACCTATCTGAAAGCGCTTGCGGCGCACGATAACGGCGTGCCGTTTTATGTCGGGCTGCCGGGACCGACGATCGACTGGACAATCGACGACGGGGTGCGCGATATCCCGATAGAACAGCGCGACCCGGTCGAAGTCACACATATGACGGGACGGACGGCCGGCGGGGCCGTCGAGACGGTTGAGATCGTGCCGGCGGGTAGTTCGGCGGCGAATTTCGCCTTCGATGTCACGCCTGCCCGCCTTGTGACCGGATTAATCACCGAACGCGGCGTATGCGGCGCATCGAAAGACGGCCTCGCAGGGTTGTATCCGGAACTGGCGAATTAGGCGGGTGGGCTGGGCTGGTGGTCTGGCGGGCCGACTCGCTGGCCCGACTTAAACGATCAGGATTTGCGCGCCCGGCGAATGACACAATACTGGCCGCCCGCTTTCAGACGCTTACAGATATCGCGGGCGGTTTTCGCACTCGCGACCTTGACGCCGAGCCGCAGGTAACGGCCTTTCTTTTTGCCGAGATTAATGGCCGAGACTGACTTTGGCTGGCCGCCCAGGACTTTGGAGAACCGTTTTCGCAGGTTTCGCCAGCCTCTATCCAGATTGCGGGTCGATTTATAGGACCCAAGGTGGACAAAATGGCCAGTTTTTCCGGCCTTCCCGGATTTATGCGCCATTTTTGGCTTTGCAGGTGCATGTTTTACCATTTTAACGGCCGGTCTGGCTTGATTGGCGTCCATTTCATCTTTGGAAGGCGCCAGAGCAGCAAGACGATAAACCGTATTGCTCCCCATTTTTGTTTCTTTGGCTGACGGCAGAGGCATGGTCATGCCGAGCGCTGTCAGCGATGTTTTGATATCGAAAAGGCGGCGCTGGGCAACTTCGGTGACGGTTCCCGAATAGATAAAATCATCTCCGCATTGCAGGACAGTGGGCATGGTGTGCCCGGCCTTGCCAAGGGGCCCGAGGACCCTGTAGGCGGCAATGCCGCGGCCCGCAAGGTCGAGCGACAGGCCGTAGTTCAAAAGTGCGCGCGGATGGTTCGGATTGGCGACAACAAGCTTCTGGCTTGCTGCCACAGCGGCTATCCCGTCTTTCCGGCAATAGGCGTCGGCGAAGGCGATCGTGTCGATCCGCATCGGGTCTCCCTTGACCCCGGATGCGGTGGCACTTTCCATGGTTGTCGGTTTTTTTGATCCGGTCAGTGCGTCCAGGTTCGGCATTGCACAGGCCGATAATCCGAGCAGGGCGACGATCGCGAGTGAGTGCATTTTCATGGCTCTATCCCCCGATCGACTGCAGCAGGTAGCGGCTGTTCCGCGCCTGTGCAGGCCGCGCATTCATGCCGATGATCTGGTGCAGTTTGCCGATCTGGCCTTCCGAGAACCTGACCGGCGTTTGCAGAACCAGCCATTTTACGTTTTCAGAGCAGGGTGGCGTGGTCAGTGATCCGCTGTAGCGAAAGTGACTGGTGTCGCCCGGCAACAGGTCACGCGCATTGATCAGGGCGCGGGTGTTCGCCGATTTCGTGTGAGCCTGCGCGGGAAGACGATCCCATATTTCTCGGGCTGCCAGATTATAGTCTCCGGTGGCGACAAGCACACCGACCACGGCGAGCTGGCCGCGCTTGTTACGGTGGACGAAATGAATTTCCATCGGAAAGCTGCGCCCGGCGACGCGATGTTCGCTCGGCGTATGAAAGTGGAATTGCAGCAGGTCGAAGCGCTCGTTACCGAGCGTGATATAGCTGCCCTTGCCGTAATTCGCCTGAACGGTGTGGCCGTTATTGACCAGATCGATCAGCGACACCTTGTAATGCATGGTGAGCGGCACGACATGCGCGGCTTCTGTCGCTTCGAGATTAATCGGCGATTGATGCCGGCCGGCCGAGCATGCCTTGAAGGTGGGTTTGAGATCACCCCAGTGCTCAGGCCCTCCCGCACCGCGATAGCCCCAATGGGCGGCATGGGATTTCTTCGGCGTATGAGGCGCCATGGCGACCTTTTTTGCAGGTTTGGCCATCGCCGGTTTGTGCACCGACATTTTTTTCGTCGGCATCACTTTCTTTGCCGCGGTTGTTTTGTGCATTGAGGGTTTTGCGCCGTGCGCCGAGGGCTTTGCACCATGCGCTTTCGCCTTCGGCTTATGCATGGGGGCTTTTGCCTTATGCGCCGGGGTCAGCGCCATCGGTTTTTTCGACGCCTTATGGCTGTCTGCGGCAGGGGCTTTGGCATCATGTGCCTTGGCAGCATGGGGAGCGTTATGGCCATCTGCCGCCAGCGCGCCCGCAGCGCCCAGCCACACGAAAGCGGCCATGGACCGCAAAACGGTATCGTATGATTTCACAGTCGTCGTTCCCCCATATTTTGCGCAGCGCTAATGGAATGCGTCCCGCGTCAACAGAGTTCATCTTTTTGGTAAATACTTGGTAAACAAGAAAATATTGGTGACCGGCGCGTGTCGATCATTCGCTTGAGAAAGCGGTCGGCTTCGATCACATTGCCCACCCCGATGAAATCCTGATGAACGCCAGACGAGAATTCAAAAATGAAAAGCAGATGGTCCGATAAGGCCGCGCGCGCGGCGATAAAATCCTACGCCGCAGAAAATATCGGCGAGGATCTGGCCCTTCGTGTCTACACAACCCAGTTGCTCGGCAATGATCCCCGTCTGGTGCTGCACGGTGGCGGCAATACATCCGTAAAGACGCGTATGACCGACACTGCCGGCGATACGGTCGATGTCCTGTGCGTTAAAGGGTCCGGCTGGGATATGGGCGATATCGAGCCGCCCGGTCTGCCGGCCGTCCGGCTTGACGCGATCCGCAAGCTGCGGACGCTCAAAAAACTCTCCGATGAGGATATGGTCAACGCCCAGCGCGGCGCCTTGCTGGATTCCGCATCGCCCAATCCGTCCGTTGAGACGCTGCTGCATGCCTTTCTGCCGCATAAATTTGTCGACCACACCCATTCCGACGCGATCCTGTCGATCACCGACCAGCCGGATGGCAATCGTATCTGCCGCGATCTTTATGGAGATCGCGTCGCCCTGGTGCCTTACATCATGCCGGGGTTTGCGCTCGCCCAGTCCTGCGCGCGCATCTGGGAGAAGCATCCGGAGGTCGAAGGCCTCATCCTGCTCAAGCACGGTATCTTCACCTTCGGAGAGACCGCGCTTGAGGCCTATGAGCGTATGATCGATCTCGTGACCGTCGCCGAGAAGCACCTCGCGAAGTCGGGCAAAGCGAAATCCTTCGCTTCCATACGCTTACCCAAAAATATCGCGCCGGTCGAAGATATCGCGCCGGTGCTGCGCGGTCTGGTCGCTGATCCGACACAGGAAGACTGGCGGCGCATGGTCATGGATTTCCGCGATTCGCCGGCGGCGCAGGACTACGTGAACGGCAAGGCGGTCGAAACTTACGCGACGGTCGGTCCCGTAACCCCGGACCACGTTATCCGCACCAAGCCCAAACCGCTGATTCTGCCGGTACCGAATAAGAACGATCTTGCCGGTTTTGCGATGGCGGCGGCCAAGGCGGTCGACGCCTATGAAAAGGATTACCTGCGGTATTTCGAGCGAAACAACAGGCAGCTCAAGAACCCGAAGATCGCGCTCGATCCGTTGCCGCGGGTTATTCTGGTGCCGGGCGTGGGATTGTTCGGGTTGGGCAAGTCGGCGAAAGACGCGGCCGTTGCGGCGGACCTTGCCGAAACGACGGCACGTGTTATCGCCGATGCCGAGCGGCTTGGCCGGTATCGGT
This sequence comes from Paracoccaceae bacterium, assembly GCA_047638395.1. Taxonomy (GTDB): domain Bacteria; phylum Pseudomonadota; class Alphaproteobacteria; order MPNO01; family UBA830; genus CAXBCP01. The sequence goes on from JBLIMV010000014.1 coordinate 116,080, forward strand.
GCATTCCCGAAAAAGACATCTTTGAGATCGAATACTGGTCGCTTGAGCAGGCAAAGCTCGGCAAAGCAGCGGAAAAACCACTGGCCCGACATATCGTCGCCGTCACCGGCGGTGGATCCGGCATTGGCAAAGCGACCGCTGAGGCTTTTACCCGCGCCGGCGCCGAAGTCGCCGTGCTCGACCGCGACAAGGATGCCGCGCGCTCCGTTGCCACCGCTATCGGCGGTATCGCCGTTCAGTGCGATGTGACGAAGCCCGCATCGGTCGACGGTGCGTTTGCGGAAATCGTCCGTGCTTTTGGTGGGTTGGATATCCTGGTCTCGAACGCTGGGGCCGCCTGGCAGGGCCGTATCGGTGACGTGGACGAGAAAGTTCTGCGTGACAGTTTCGAGCTAAATTTCTGGGGGCATCAACGCTGCGCACAGGCGGCGGTCGCGATTATGAAAGCACAGGGTACCGGCGGTGCGCTGCTGTTCAATACCTCCAAACAGGCGGTGAACCCGGGCCTCGATTTCGGGCCCTACGGTCTGCCCAAGGCATCGACGCTGTTCCTGTCGCGGCAATACGCGGTTGATCATGGGGCGGATGGTATTCGTTCGAATGCCGTCAATGCCGACCGTATCCGATCTGGGTTGTTGACCGACGATATGATCGCGTCGCGCTCAACGGCACGGGGCCTGAGCGAGGACGATTACATGGCCGGTAATCTGCTGGGACGTGAAGTGACGGCGGATGATGTGGCCCAGGCCTTTGTCGACCTTGCGCTGGCGAAAAAAACGACCGGGGCCGTCATGACCGTCGATGGCGGCAATATCGCTGCCGCCCTGCGCTAGCCCATAAAAAAACCCTCTCCCGCGAGGGGAGAGGGTTTCGGTCGTGTTCGCTATCAGGCGGATCAGCTGGCGTGTTCGTCCATCCAGCTCAATGCGCGGGCGAAGGCACGCTGTGTTGCGCCTTCGTTGTATGAATCGCGGTCGTCGCAGGTGAAGCCGTGACCGGAATCGTCATAGACATAAAGCGGGCTGTCCTGCAGCGCGTCCTTGATCGTCTGCAGATCGTTGAGCGGAATGGCTGCGTCCTTGTCACCGAAGTGGAACTGGACCGGGCAGTTCGGCTTCATGTCGCCGACCTTGGCCGCGATCCCGCCGCCGTAGAACGGCATGGCGGCCGAAACGCCGTCCACCGTGCAGGCGGCGACGTATGTCGCATACCCACCGAAGCAGAAGCCGATCACACTGACCTTGCCGGCAGACGCGACCGCCTGAACGGCGGCGCTGACATCGGCCGTAATCCATGGGTCGGTGATCTTGCCGCGGGTCTCGCGGCCGATGCCGAAATCGGTTTCGTTGTAGCCGAGCTCGATGCCTTTTTCGACGCGGTCGAACAGTGCGGGCGCAATTGTCTCATAGCCCTGTTCGGCGAAGTAATCAACGGTGCTGCGGATCTGGCCGTTGATGCCGAAGATTTCCTGAACCACGACAAGCGCGCCTTTTACCGCACCTGTCGGCGATGCCTTATAGGCGTCGAGCGTGTGGCCGTCGGATGTCGTGAGTGAGATTATCTCTCCCATAATTCTCCCTTTCTCTGGGTCCCTGATTGAAGTCAAAATACGCTTTTATTATCGCGCGGCAGTGTCGTTGTGCCGCTGCCGTGAACGTAGCTTAGCGCGCCGGGTCAGACGTTGAAACGGAAAAGGATCACGTCGCCGTCCTTGACGGTGTAATCGCGGCCTTCCTGGCGTACCCGGCCGGCTTCTTTGGCACCCTGTTCGCCGTTATTCCCCACATAGTCGTCATATCCGATGGTTTCGGCGCAGATAAAACCGCGGGCGAAATCGGTATGGATGACGCCTGCCGCATCGACGGCCTTGCTGTCATCGGGAATGGTCCAGGCGCGGCTTTCTTTGGGGCCTGCGGTGAAATAGGTAATCAGGCCAAGGAGGTCGTAGCCCGCGCGGATAACGCGTTCGAGGCCGGTGCGCTCCAGCCCGAGGCTTTCAAGAAATTCGCGCTTTTCGTCCGGGTCATCGAGCTGTGCGACTTCGGATTCGATCGCCGCAGACACCACCACGCAGGCGGCGTTTTCGGCTGCTGCCCGCTCGGCGACTTTTTTCGTCAGCGCGTTGCCGGTGGCGGCCGAATCCTCGTCGACGTTACAGACATACATAATCGGCTTCGCCGTCAGTAGCTGCATCTGGTTGAAGAGGGGCGCGTCGTCCTTGGAAACTTCCATCGTCCGCGCAGGTTTGCCGTCTTCGAGCAGCGCGATGGCGCGCTGGACGAGATCAAGCATCGCCTTCGATTCCTTGTCGCCGCCTCGGGCTTTCTTGACCAGCGGATCGACACGGCGCTCCAGGCTCTGAAGATCGGCCAGCATTAATTCTGTGTCGATCACGTCCGCATCCGCGAGCGGATCGACCTTGCCGGCAACGTGCGTGACCTCGTCGCCCTCAAAGCAACGGAGCACATGGGCGATCGCGGCGACCTCGCGGATGTGACCGAGAAACTGGTTGCCCAATCCCTCGCCCTTGCTTGCGCCGGCGACCAGGCCTGCAATGTCGAGAAATTCCAACTGTGCGGGAACAATACTCTCCGACTTGGCCAGGCCGGCGATGATCGCCATGCGTTCATCCGGCACGGATACCCGGCCGGCATTCGGCTCGACCGTGCAAAACGGATAGTTGGCGGCTTCAGCGGCGGCCGTTGCGGTCAGCGCGTTGAACAGGGTCGATTTACCGACATTCGGCAGGCCGACAATTCCACATTGAAAACCCATTAGTTCTATTCCTTCTCCGGCTTGCCGGGGGGCGGGGCGAGATATGCCACGCGCGTCATGAAACCGGCATCGTCGCCTTCCACCAGATACGGGACGGCATCGGCAACGGCATCTATCGTTCGTTCAACCCAGTCCATTTCCGACTTCGGAAAATCTGACAGGACGTAGCTGTGAACCCGTTTTTTGTCACCCGGATGACCGATCCCGATCCGTACCCGTTTGAAGTCCTGGCCGATATGCGACGAGATACTGCGAATGCCGTTATGGCCCGCATGACCGCCGCCCATCTTGACCCGGATTTTCCCGGGAGCGAGGTCGAGCTCGTCGTAGAGGACGGTGACCTGAAGCGGGCGAAGTTTGTAGAAACGCACGGCGGACCCAAGCGCGCGACCGGACTCGTTCATAAACGTCTTGGGCTTCAGCAACAGGATTTTTTCGCCGTGGATCGCGCCTTCGGCGACATACGAATTGTGCTTGGACTGGCGCAAAACCAAGTTATAGCGGCGGATGATTTCATCCGCCGCCATAAACCCGATATTGTGGCGTTGCCGGGCGTGTTTCGGGCCGGGGTTGCCGAGCCCTGCAAAGATCAGCATGGCTGTCTACCGGCCCTGGCCTGCAACAAGGACCTGTTAGTCCTTGTTGCCGTCTCCGCCATCTTCGGCACCGCCTTCTTCGCCGTCGGCTCCTTCGCCTTCTGCACCCTCTTCGCCTTCTTCGTCCACGGTGGGCTCGACGGCAATGGTTGGTGCGGCAATCGTGGCAATCGTGAAGTCACGCTCGGTGATCACGAATTCAACACCATCCGGCAGCGTAACGGCGCTGGCATGCATCGAATCGCCAACATCGAGGCCCGCAAGCTGGAGGATGAGCTCCGGCGGAATGTTGTCGGCGGTGCAAAGCACTTCGACTTCGTAGCGCACGATGTTGAGCACGCCGCCCGATTTGAGACCAGGACTGTCGTCCTCGCCTTCAAAGACGACCGGCACATTGGCGGCAATTTTCCGCTTCGGGTCGAAACGCAGGAAATCGACATGCAACGGCATATCGGACACCGGATGGAACTGCACGTCGCGCGGCAAAACGCGATGTTTCGCGCCGGCGATCTCTACATCGACCAGCTGGATGAAGAACTGCGGGTTATCGAGCTCTTTGATAAGCACGCGCTGTTCCAGCGTCAGTAGAATCGGTTCTTCCTTGTTGCCGTAGATAACGGCGGGTACCTGCCCATCACGACGAGCCTGGCGCGCGGACCCCTTACCCACGCCGTCTCGCGGAGAGGCGGGTACAGTTTCGACCACAGCCATAATAGTCTCCTTTAAAGTAAGTGTGCCGGCCTCCAGGGGTGCCGGTCACAGAAAATACGCCCGCCGAATCCGGCAGGGGCGCGCGTTATTAGCGGTAAATCAGGGCCTAGTCAAACAGACTGGAGACAGATCTGGCATCGGTGATGCGCTCAATCGCCTCACCCATCAGGGGCGCGATGGAGATCTGCTGGATATTACTGGCCACGCGGACCGCCTCGGTGCCGAGGATGGAGTCCGTAATAACCATGGATTCCAAGGGTGAGGAGGATACACGGCTGACGGCGCCACCAGACAGCACACCGTGCGTGATATAGGCGTGGACGGCCTTTGCCCCTGCATCTTTGAGGGCCTGGGCCGCATTACACAGCGTTCCGCCGGAATCGACGATGTCGTCAACCAGGATACAGGTGCGGTCTTTGACATCACCGATGATGTGCATGACTTCGGATACGCCTGCGCGTTCGCGCCGTTTATCGATGATTGCGAGGTCAGTGCCGAGCCGTTTGGCAAAGGCACGGGCACGCACCACGCCGCCGACATCGGGAGACACCATCATCAGGTCGCCATTGTCGAAATTTTCTTCGATATGACGGACAAAAACAGGTGCGGCGAACATGTTGTCCAGAGGGATGTCGAAGAAACCCTGAATCTGGCCGGCATGAAGGTCCATTGTGAGTACGCGGTCAGCGCCGGCGACAGTGATGAGATTTGCGACCAGCTTTGCTGAAATCGGCGTCCGCGGACCTGATTTGCGGTCCTGACGGGCATAGCCGAAATACGGCATCACCGCTGTAATGCGGCTTGCCGATCCACGGCGGACCGCATCGAGCGCGACCAGAAGCTCCATCAGGTGGTCATTGGCCGGATAGGATGTGGACTGGATAATGAAAACGTCTTCGCCGCGAACGTTTTCATGAATCTCCACGAAACATTCCATATCCGAAAACCGCCGGACGCTGGCTTCGGTCAGTGGCAGTTTGAGATACGCGGCGATCGCTTCGGACAGCGGACGATTGCTGTTACACGCAATAATTTTCATGTCCGCCCACTTCCAGACCTGACGATTTTCGGCAGGTCACTAATGTATTATCCTGCGTCCGCCTCCCGAGCCGACGCTGGCGCAAATTACCAGTGGTGCCGGAGGGTGTAAACGCTCATCGATTCTCTTCTCGTTGCTGTTAACGAGGCTATTGCATCGGCTTCGCAGGGGCGTCCGACGGAGCGCCGGATAGCGCGCTTTCCGGCACTTTTTCGAGTACATCGCGAATGCCCTGGGCCGCGCCAAGCGCGATACCGCGGGCGATTTTGGGCCAGTCGTTTTCCAGTACTTCCGGCGCGACCGAATTTTTCTGACGCAGTTTGCCGAGTTCCCGCCCGTCCGCGCTCATCACGACCCAATCAAGGTGCAGCTCTCTTCGTCCTTTGGGCCCTGAGGTTCCGGCGGGCGTGGGCGTCAGCTGCACGGTCCCCACGACAATGACGGAATTATCGCGCATCTTCGATGTCACCCGCAATGCCTGGCGGCGGAGAGCCGTTTCCAGTTCGCTCCGCAGCAGGGCGCCGGCGGTCTCGGGGGCACCGTCAATCTTCCAGACGTGCAGCGTGCGCTGCACCCGGTCGGCCGTCCGGTCGCGCTCGGCGGGCCCCTGGACGATCTCGGCAATTTTTCCCGCGGATTTTTGGGCTATCTCACGTAACAAGGTCGGGCTGCCATTGGCCCAGGCGGTTTTGCGGGCCGCAATATCCAGGACGTGCTCACCCTGTTGGATGCCGTTGCGGTCAGATACCCGCCAGATAACGCGAATTTCGCTGCGGGCGCTGCCGCGTGGGGTTGCGATGGCCTGTCCGGTGAGCACGAGGCTGGAGCTGTTGCCGTCTTCGGTGAAGGCCGGCAGATTCCGGTCGACCAGCGCGGTCGCCATCGCGCGCGCCAGAACGGCGCCAGTGTCTTCCGGCATACCCTGTACCGGGCGAACCACGACGCCAGACCTGTCCGCCAGTTTCAGAAGCGGGTTTGCCGTCTTGTTTGATGCGTCCGGCTGGAACGGCTGGGGCAGCGGCTGGCAGGCGGTCGCCACCAGTGCCAGCACGGCAAGCATCGGCACAAAGGCGGAAACAAGGCGTCTAGATCGCACAGCTCACCATCAGGCCCAGGATGAGGACGAACAGGAATACAATCATGTGGGGCAAGGTCAGGGCGCCTCCGTCAGCGTGATCGCCGAAAGGCCGCGGCCATAATCGTCTTCGCCCCGGTGGCAGGTACGCCGATAGCTGAAAAACAAATCTTCGGCGGCATACGTATCCACATCCAGCGTACCCAGGGAGCCTATGCCGGCCTGTTCCAGACGGCGCAGAACGTATCCCTGCAAATCGAACAGGTGCTTGCCGGTCTCTCCATCGGGACGAAAGAGCGTTATCGCCCCTGCATCGTCTTCCACGAACGGATCCGGGAAATCGGCGCCTACCTGATAGGAGCTTTGGGCAATACAGGGACCGACGGTGGCCCGGATTCCCCGCCGCGTGGCGCCGAGGTTTTCCATGGCCGCGATTGTGTTTTCGACAACGCCGCCTAATGCCCCGCGCCACCCGGCATGGGCCGCGCCGATGACCCCGCCTTCGGCATCGGCAAACAGCACCGGCGCGCAATCGGCGGTCAGGATGCCGAGGGCGACACCCGGGGTTCGGGTCACCATTGCGTCGGCCTCAGGGCGGTTGGCCAGAATTTGCCCCGGGTCCGTCAACGTCACGACCTCCGGGCTGTGGACCTGATACAGCGTGACCAGCCTGTCTTCTTCGAGCTCGAGATGGGCTGCCGCACGGCGTTTGTTCTCCTGTACACGGGTCGGGTCGTCGGACGATCCAGCGCCGCAATTGAGCGACGCGTAGATTCCGTCGCTGACGCCGCCGTCGCGCGTGAAGAAGGCGTGTCTGACGCCGGTGATATTGTCCAGCGAGGCGGATTTCAACATGGTTCTTCCATCCAGGATTCAAACCCGGCCAGTCTAGGCATTTCGGCCGATGTGGCCACCATAACCTTGAAGAGCTCACCCATTTGTCCGGGATCTGTTAGCCGGGCCGTTGCCGCGTTCAGATCGGCGCGGACATCCGGTGAAGCGTTCTGTAAAAGCTGATCGGTCCGCTCCCGGATACCTATGGCGGTTAAAAAAGCGGATTGAGAGATCGGACCGCTTGCCGTTGCGCCGCCCGATTCCAGTCGCCGCGCGAATGCGTCGAAATCGACATGCGCGGTCAGGTCCGCTTTGCCCGGGTCGGACAGCGGGTCGGTAAATTTGTGGTCATGGATCGCCTGCAGGGTCTCGCCCGTCGCTGACGTGCCATGACCGTAATCGATCAGCAGCGCCGCCCCGGGTGCCGCGTTCAGCCGGCTGTTCAGGGTGTCTGCGAAGTCCATCGCAGCGGGACAGGTCTCAAAGATGGCGCCGGGCAGTGCGGTCGATGCCATCATGGGCCCGCCATCCGCCGCCGCCGGGCCGGTTACGAAAACAAGGCCGTCCGGCCCGGTATCCACACAGCGATCGGCCCAGCCTGTGTCCGTCATCACGAACTGATGAATAGGCAATGCATCCAGGAATTCGTTCGCCACCAGGATCATGGGGCCCGCCGGCACGGAGGCGATCGTGTCATGCCAGCGCGGTGAATAGCCCGACAGGGTTTCTTCCTGCCGCCGACGCATGGCAGGGCTGGTCTCGACCAGATGAATATCGATGGCCTTGTGAAAATCCGGTACCGATTTCGCAGCCCGCAGCAGATCGTTCATCAGCGTGCCGCGGCCCGGACCGCATTCGACGAGAATCAGTTTGTCCGGGGAGCCGATCTGCTGCCAGGTGACCGCGGCCCACAGCCCGATCAGTTCGCCGAAGACCTGAGAGATTTCAGGTGCCGTGACAAAGTCGCCTGCGGTGCCGAAGGGGTCTCCGGTCATATAATAGCCGTGTTCGGGATGACCGAGCGCCAGCGCCATAAAGTCAGCGACGGGGATCGGTCCATCTTTGGCGATCCTGTCGCGGATCAGGGTCTCAAGGGGTGACATTTTTCCGCGAGGTGACGATCAGCCAGATGCCGATGGCGAGCAAAGGCAGCGAGAGCCATTGGCCCATGGTCGTGCCCCACGTGAGAAAGCCGATATGCGCATCCGGTTCGCGGAAAAACTCGGCAACCGGTCGGGCGATGCCGTATCCAACCAGAAAAACGCCGGATAGGAACCCGCGCCGCTCGAATATGCCGGGGCGCGATGCGAGCCACGCCAGGATGAGGAACAGAAGAAGACCTTCAAGCGCGGCCTGATACAACTGGCTTGGATGCCGGGGCAGGGGACCGCCGCCCGGAAACACCATGCCCAGCGGCGAATCGGTGACCCGCCCGTAGAGCTCGCCATTGATGAAATTTGCAATCCGGCCGAGGCACAGGCCAATCGGTGCCGTGCAGGCAACGATGTCGCCGATTGCGATCCAGGGATATTTCCGCAGACGTGAAAACAGCCAGATGGAAAAAATGACACCCAGCAGACCGCCATGAAACGACATGCCGCCCTGCCACACGGCAAAAGCTTCGAGCGGGTGGTCGAGGAAGTAATCGGCCTTGTAGAAGATCACGTAGCCGAACCGTCCGCCGAGAACGACGCCAAGCGTCGCCCAGACGATAAAGTCATCGGTATGCGCTTTGGTGATTCCCACCGGCGATCGCCGGGCAAGGACGACCATATAGCGCCAGGCAAGCAGGATTCCGGCGATATAGGAAAGGGCGTACCAGCGAATGGCGAACGGCCCGATCTCGATCAGAACCGGATCGATGGTCGGGTAGGTCAGGGCGAACATGGTCATTGATCAGATACGGTCATGAGTCAGATATGGTCATCAGATGTACGAATCGGAGGCCGTCAGGCTCTCGCGGACATAGCGGCCGACACCTTCTTCAAGCGTGGTCGGCGCATGATCGTAGCCCGCGCCCCGCAGGCGCGACATATCTGCCTCTGTAAAATACTGATATCGGTCCCGGATCGCCTCGGGCGTATCGACGAATTCTATCACCGGCTCTTTATCCATTGCGTGGAACACCGCCTTGGCGAGGTCCTCGAATGTCCGCGCCGTGCCCGTGCCGACATTGAAAATGCCGGAGACGTCCGGTGCGTCGGACAGCCATAGCGCGACATCGACACAATCGCCGACCCAGACGAAGTCACGTTTCTGGCCACCGTCGGGATAGTCCGGGTTATGTGATTTGAACAGAACCGCCTTTTCGTCTTCCGATATCTCCCGGAAGTTTTTCAACGCGACGCTGATCTGCCCGCCTTTGTGATATTCGTTCGGGCCATAGACATTGAAGAATTTTAAACCCGCCCAGTGCGGCGGGCGCGGTCCGTTTTCAGAAACGATGCGGGCCACCCGCCGGTCGAAGGCATGCTTCGACCAGCCATAGGCGTTCATCGGACGGAGGTTCGCCAGCCCGTCAATGGAATCATCATCGCTGAAGCCACGGTCGCCATCGCCATAGGTGGCGGCAGATGAGGCATAGATCAGCGGAGTTTCCGCCTTCGCGCACCAGTTCCACAAATCGAGCGACATGCGGATGTTGGACCGCACGATGAGATCGGCATCGCGTTCGGTCGTCGCCGACACCGCACCCATATGAAAAATCGTCTCGATATCTTTTGCGTTGTCGCCCAGAAATTCGGCGAGGGCTTCCGGCGGGATGATATCCGCCAGTTCGCGTTTGGCGATGTTCTTCCATTTATCGTCATGGCCCAGAATGTCACAGACCACGATGTCGCGGTCGCCGCGCGCTTCCAGCGCCTGAACGAGGTTCGAGCCAATAAATCCGGCGCCGCCGGTGACAATTATCATGCGGGAAGTTTACTCCGTAATTCAGTATATTGGTTATAGGTTCAGGCGGGACAAGCCGCAAACATCGACTTATATTACCAATACGATCAAACCGCCCAACTCGCCCGGAGGCAATCAGACCATGCAGAGCCGTAACCGTGTATTCGACGATGCCGCCCGTGTGGCCGGCGGCGCCCTTGGCACCCTGTCCGGTATCCGGCGCGAGGTCGAAGGGCTGGTTCGTCATCAGATCGATAAAATGCTGTCAGGGATGGATCTGGTCACCCGGGATGAATTCGATGCCGTGAAGGCCATGGCCGTCCGGGCACGCGAAGAAAATGAGCGGCTTGAAGCGCGATTGCAGGCGCTTGAAACCGCATCTGCAAAATCGCCGGCTGCGGTGCGCAGCAAGCCCAAGACCTCTCCCAAAGGGGCTGCGACTAAAAAGAGCTGACACCCCCTAAACGGACTTATCCACTACATTTTGTGCTTCAGCGTCGCTGAGCCACCAATTCTTCTTGCGCCTTAAAAACGGTTCTGGCACGCTAAATGTTGTGTTGAGATACCCAAGACCCCCACTATTTTGCGGGTGAAGCTGCTTTTTGCAGGCTACCAGGGTCTCGACACAAACAAAGTGTCAAAGGGGGTTAAGGCATGACGGCGTTAAGTAAGGAATTCGAAAAATCAGGACCGAATCCGCTCGATCAGATCGAGCAGATCGCGACCAGCCACGACTGGCTCTATGAACGTTCAAGCGACCGCGATATCGCTGTCGAAGTCACCGGTCACTGGTGCGACTACCGGATGTTCGTTTCGTGGCACGCCGATGTGCAAGCGCTGCTTTTCGCCTGCGCATTCGATATGCGGGTCCCGGAGAAAAAATCCAATTCCATCCACCCATTGCTGGCGATCATCAATGAACGCCTGCTCGTCGGCCATTTCGACCTTTGGTCGGATGACGGCCTGCCGGTATTCCGTCACGCTCTGTTACTCCGGGGGGTTTCCGGGGCGAGCCATGAACAGCTCGAAGATGTTGTCGATATCGCGTTTACCGAGAGCGAACGCTACTATCCGGCTTTCCAGTTTGTGATCTGGGGTGGAAAGACCCCGGAGGAAGCCATGGCGGCAGCGATTCTGGAGACCGAAGGCGAAGCCTGATCGCACGTTGCCGATCGGTCGCGCCGCAATAAAACCAGTGGGGCGAATTGGATGTCTGAATCGCAAAACATACTTCTTGTCGGCTGCGGCAAGATGGGCGGCGCGATGCTGCGCGGATGGCTGTCGCGGGGCGTCGCCCCCGGCAATGTCAGGGTAATAGAGCCTTTTGCCGATGCTGCCACAGCACTGCGCCAGGAACTCTCGGTCACTGTTCTTGACGATATCGCTGCAGTGGAGCCAAACTTTGCCCCCGATATCGTCGTCTTTGCAGTCAAGCCACAGGGCATGGACGACATCGTCCCCTCCTATGCCGGCTTTGCCGCCAAGGGTGCCGTCAGCCTGTCAATCGCCGCCGGCCGGACAATTTCCTATTTTGAGGCACATCTTGGCGATGGCGCCGCCGTCGTCCGGACGATGCCGAATACGCCCGCCGCCGTGGGGCGCGGAATCACGGCGGCGTGCGCGAACGGTCATGTCAGTGCAGCCCAACGGACGGCCTGTGAAAGCCTGCTTGAAGCCGTGGGCGATGTCGTCTGGGTCGAGAATGAAGAGATGATAGACGCTGTGACGGCGGTTTCGGGAAGTGGGCCCGCCTATGTTTTTCTGATGATCGAGTGTATGGCGAAAGCGGGCGAAGCGCAGGGGCTGCCAGCCGATATTGCAGCCCGGCTGGCGCGGGCAACGGTTGCCGGGTCAGGTGAACTTGCACGTCTGTCCGATGATGAGGCGGGCACCCTTCGCCAAAATGTCACCAGCCCCGGTGGGACGACTGCCGCCGCGCTGGATGTTTTGATGGCAGATGACGACGGTCTCCAGCAGCTCATGGACCGGGCAATTGACGCGGCGGCCCGAAGATCCCGCGAACTCGCCGGCTGATCAAAGTCGCAAGTTGGTCAAAGCCGGGGCCGAACCGACCGGTTGACCCGTTACTCTGCCGCCTGCAGATAAAGCGTACCCGAGCGAATTTTTTCCAGTGCCCGCGATTCGAGCTGTCTGACGCGTTCTTTAGACAGCCCAAGCTCCCTGCCGATCTTTGTCAGGCTTTGACGTTTCTCAGCAAGGAAGCGCTGGCGCAGGATGTGTCGTTCCCGCCGGGTCAGGGTGGGAATTGCGGCGCGCAGCATGCGGACAAGAGCAATGCGCTCACGTTTGGATTTCAGCGTGATTTCCGGGTTCGGGGATGAATCGGGGAGGGTCTCTGCCAGTGTTCGGCCATCCGCACGCATTGTGTCCAGGGGCTGATCGGACGCTCTTAGTCGTTGGGCAAATGCCCGTACGTCATCGACCGTTGTATTCAGCCGGGCGGCAAGTGCACGGACAGCGTCACCGCCTTTTTCATCAAGTCCTGCCAGAGCACCGCCGAAATACATCGTGCGGTGCCGTGGTGTCGTGACCGAACGGACGATCGAGCCGGAGCGCAGGACATAATCCTGAATCGCTGCCCGAATCCACCACATTGCAAACGTCGACAGGCGGGCGCCCTTTTCGGGATTGAAGCGTTTAATCGCCTCGAGAAGTCCGACGGTGCCTTCCTGAATCAGGTCGGAGAACGGGCAGCCGTAACGCCGGTACCGCCCCGCAATGCGGATCACATATCGGAGCTGGCTTAAAACCAAACGCTCGCGTGCCCGCGTATCGCCCTTATGAATTTTGCGGAAAAGGTCGCGTTCTTCTGTCGCCGACAGAAGCGGTGTCCGTCGCAGGGCGTGCGCAATATTTGCCGGAATGGGCGAACGCATTATTTCTCCAGTAACACTGTGTGCGAATCGTCGCATACAGTTGCTGCAGGATCAACTGTTTCGGATGGCGGTGCGAATTCGTGACGTCGCATAATACTGTTATGCTAAAATCAATTACGGAGGATCAGATGGCCAAGAAAGCAACCAGCCGGCAGCCAGGTTCCGATCGGATTCTCGACGCTGCCCTCAAACTCGCGAGCGGAATGCGCTGGCGGGACATCTCCATGGAAATGATTGCAGATGAATCCGGTGCGACACTGGCGCGGGTGTATGCGTTGTTTCCATCGAAATCCGCGCTGCTAAATGCCTTTATCCGGCGGACGGACGAGGTTGTCCTGGCGGGTCACGATTTTGACGATGCGTCCGAACCGGTACGGGAACGCCTTCTCGACGTGCTGATGCGGCGTCTGGATGCGCTGGCGTCGCACAAGGATGCTGTCGCGTCGATCACCCGCGACCTGGGCAGGGACCCCGGCGCGCTGCTGTGTTCCGGGCCTGCCTTCATGAATTCGATGGCGTGGTCGCTAGAGGCCGCCGGCGTTGGGTCCTCCGGTCTTTTGGGGATGGTGCGTAAAAAGGGGTTGGCGGCGATCTATCTGAGCGCGCTACGGGTCTGGCTGCGCGACGATACGCAGGACCAGTCGGTGACGATGGCGCATATCGACAAAAACCTAAAACGCGCGGAAGCGGCGCTTGCGATGACGCCGTTCGGCGGTGGCCGACCAAAACACCTCGATGAACCGGCCGACTAGTTTCTTGGTTGGGGCCGGCATCGCAGCTCAAATGCAGATGCTCATTTCATAAAACGCGCGCGCCGTGATGATCTTTTTTGCAACGCCTCGATAAAAGTGCGATGCAATATTTTGATGATGGGCGCGGAGTTATATTTTTAAACTATTGATATTTAACGATTTTAAAATTGTGCACTGCACAATAAAACGTTGACATGCTGCGCTGCACAACATATATATCTGAGACGAGTTTAGAACATTTGTTCACATTTGAAACGCAACAGGAGCATACAATGGCTGCTAAAGGTAAAACGAACGGCGCGATGTTCCCGGAATGGGACGTCACTAAAGTCTGGGCCGACATGAAGATGCCCGAATTTGGCGATATGAAGATGCCCGCATTCGGCGATATGAAGATGCCAGCATTCGCCGATATGAAAATGCCCGAAATTAATGTCGACGCGATGGTCGCGGCGCAGCAGAAGAATATCGAAGCAATGAACCTCGCCAACCAGACCGTTGTCGAGAGCTGGCAGGGTTTCGCGAAGAAGCAGGCCGAACTGTGGCAGGCCGCTTTCGAAGATACCGGTGTGCTCGCCCAGGACGTTGCTTCCGCCAAGGAACCGACCGACAAGGTTGCCAAGCAGGCTGCTTTTGCCAAGGCCGCTTTCGAGAATAGCCTTTCGACCGCGCGTGAAGCTCAGGATATTGCCGCCAAGACGACCAACAAGACGGTCGATATCGTGTCCAAGCGCTGGGCCGAAGGTCTTGACGAAGTTATGTCCTACGTTGACACGGCGACCCCGAAGGCTTCTGCGAAAGCCGCCAAAGCCGCGTAATCAAGATCATTTTTTGATCCAGGCGCGTTTAGCGCCGATTAAACCGCCGTTCCGGGTCTCCGGAGCGGCGGTTTTCTTTTGGGCCGTCATCCACGATTATCACCGGCAATCTGAGGATGGAGGTGGCTGTGACGATAGAATTCGATGATTTCCTGAAGGTTGATATTCGCGCGGGAACGGTTCTGCGCGCCGAAGCGTTTCCCGAAGCGCGGAAACCGGCGATCAGGTTATGGATCGATTTCGGGCCCGATATTGGCGAGAAAAAAAGCTCGGCCCAGATCACCCGCTACTATACGCCGGATATGCTTGCGGGGCGCCAGATAGCCGCCGTGGTCAATTTTCTACCCCGCCAGATCGGCAAGTTCATGTCGGAAGTTCTTGTGCTCGGCTTCCCCGATGATGACGGTGAGGTCGTGCTGACGGCGATAGACCGAGCCGTCGCGAATGGCGCCCGTCTGTTTTAGGGATCGTGACCTGGCCGCCGTCGGGGTGACCCGGCTGCCCAGGTCGGTGATCGGGCCGATGATTATACAGGCAGGGTGATTGTTGCGCGGAGACCGCCCAGCGGCGATTCTGAAAGTGCCACGTCACCGCCGCTGCCGCGTGCAAGGTCGCGGGCGATCGACAGGCCGAGGCCGGTCCCGCCAGTTCCCGGATTGCGGGATGAATCGAGGCGGTAAAACGGTTTGAAGACGGCTTCGCGCTCATCCTCTGGAATACCCGGGCCGTCATCATTGACGATTATCTCTACCAACGCCCCCCGGCGGCCTGCCGAAACCTCCACCGCCTCGGCATGGGTCTGCGCGTTGACGACAAGATTCGTGATGCATCGGCGGATTGCGTTCGGGCGTATCAGGATCGTCAGGTCGCCACTGGTTGCAGCCTTGACAACCCTGCCGTCGATCGAGGCCGCTCGCGCGACCGTGGTGACGATTTCCGCGAGATCGCTTTCGATCGGCTCTTCCGTGCCCTCGCCGCGGGCAAACGCGAGAAACTCCTCGACCATGACCTCCATCTCGCGAAGGTCTTCCTTGAGGTCTTCGACACCCTTCGATTCTGCCAGCATTGCGAGCTGAAGCTTCATGCGCGTAAGCGGCGTGCGCAGGTCGTGGCTGACCCCGGCAAGCATTTCCGTCCGCTGGGTCAGGGCATTGTTGATCCGCCCACGCATCCGCTCGAACGCTGCTGCCGCCCGGCGAATTTCAGTCGCGCCCTCGGGCCGAAAATCCGGGACATCGCGGCCTTTGCCGAAATTATCGACTGCCGCGGCGAGGCGCCTGATCGGCCTGACCTGATTGCGCATGAACATCGTGGCAATGGCGAAAAGCAGTAACGATGTGCCGACCATCCACATCAGGAAGATATAAGTGGTGGAGCTGAACAGGCGTTCCCGGGGGACGAAGATTTCCATCACCCCGTCCGGCAGCTGAACTTTCATCTGCACCAGTCGATCGTGGCTCCAGGTGTCGATATGAACAGGACGCCGGACGCGTTCCCGCATGGAATTTGCCAGACGGGTATCCAGAATGCCGCCACCGGTTACCGGCGGTGCGTTTGGTAGTATTTCACCCTTTTTGAAGTTCAGGGTCAGGCCCATATCGCCTGCCGACCTCATTATCCAGTTGGTGCTCTTTTCGTCCGCGAAGTGGCTCCTCGCGTTGATCACAAGGCTGATTTCGCCCGCGACCGAATCCGAAAGGCGCCGGGTAATCGTGCTCCAGTGACGGTCGTAAAACACCCAGGTCGACACCACCTGCACAAGAATCAGCGGTGTGATGATGATCATGATCGACCGGCCCAGAAACGATTTGGGCAAATAGCGTTTGATGGCGATCCGGAACCGTATCGGCGTTCTCACTGATATCGCTCCGTGTTGGCGTTAATCCGGGTGAAGTACATAGCCCTGTCCCCGAATGGTGTGCAGGTAACGCGGTTCGCGCGGGTCGGATTCAATTTTGCGGCGCAGGCGTGTGACCTGCACGTCGACGGTCCGCTCATTGCCGTCGATACGGCACTGATTGATCAACTCGTCCCGCGACAGGGTCATGCCCGGGTTGCGGGCCAACGCCGACAGTAGGTTGGCCTCGATTGTCGTCAGCCTGACGATCGCATCGTTGCGCCGAAGCTCGCGCCGGCCCATGTCGAACGCACATTGACCGAGCTGGACGATGCCTTCGGTGACGGCAGGCGCGGCGCGGCGCAGGATCGATTCGATGCGCAACACAAGTTCCCGCGGCTCGAACGGTTTGCTCATGTAGTCGTCCGCGCCCTGTTCCAGCCCGGAGACGCGGTCTTCGGGTTCGCCCATCGCCGTCAACAGCAGGATCGGCACGCGCGATACAGAGCGCAGTGATTCGGTCAGTTCCAGTCCACTTTCGCCCGGCATCATCACGTCGACCACCAGCAGGTCGAACTGCAGGCCGCGCATGCGTGTCCGTGCTTCTTCGGCGTCGGCGGCCGTGGTGACGCGAAAACCGTTCTCGCCGAGATACTGGCTAAGCAGCTCGCGGAGCCGGTTGTCGTCATCCACAACCAGAATATGTGGCTGATCGTCCATACCGTTCAGTATACCAGTAATCCGCCGCCGGTCTTAGATGTCGTAGCCGACCGCAGCAAGCGGCATGCCGTCGAACATATCGAGCATCCGCCCGCGCCAGGCATAGACCGGATCATCAGCCTTCAGCAGAGGGTATGCACTGATTGCCCGTGCCCAGG
>JBLIMV010000015.1:0-132687 GCA_047638395.1 Paracoccaceae bacterium
GCCAGAAACAAGCATCCCACGATTCCAGTATGTTGGGGAGACCCCGCCGGTAACAAAACCGTGAAGGTGTAAAGAATTCCGACATCAGCCCGAGGAATTTCGGAATGTCCGCTTTTGGCTAGAAACGGAACTGTGCGACCTGGCGGAAGATGTCTGCTCCCGGGTGAATACCGGAAGACTGGCGCTCGGCAAATGGCCTGGGATCAAGTCTGTCGAAATTTCAAAAAAATTTCAAAATTAAATAGAGCGACGGCTGAACCACCACCTATTTGACGGGTCGGGCGGAAATCCCGGGGTGCCCCCCCGCCATACCCCTTGGTCGCTTTTTCACGGCTGGCCGCAGCCGCGTGTGATCCGTTCGATGTTGCCTATGTGTTGCCTAGAAAAGAGAAAAGGGCTTAGCGAAACTCCGAGAAGTCCGCTAAGCCCTTGAAAAGATTGGTCGGGGCGACCCGATTCGAACAGGCGACCCTCTGCTCCCAAAGCAGATGCGCTACCAGGCTGCGCTACGCCCCGACGGTGTTGTAAGTCGCGGTTTTTATAGGGTTTTGTCCGGGATAGCAAGCGACCCTCCGACATTCAAAAAGGGAATATTTGAGCCGTTTTGGGCCGATTTGGGACAAAGGGTCCCCGAATAACCCCGGAGCGGCCGAATGCCGTTCCACCGCTTACATTATACGCGCTTGATAAAACCAGGCTCAATCGACACGATCCGCCCCCCATGACCAAACTGCCAATCGACGACATATTACCGGCACTCTGTGCAAGCCTTGAGCACACGCCCAACGCGGTTGTACAGGCAGCACCTGGCGCCGGGAAAACCACGCGGATTCCACTTCGGCTTCTCGATACGCCCTGGCGCGCGGGCGGCAGGATTATCATTCTGGAACCGCGCCGTCTGGCGACAAGAGCGGCCGCCCAACGGATGGCGCAAACGCTGGGCGAGCCCGTCGGAAAAACAGTCGGCTACCGTATTCAGCTGGACAACAAGACAGGCCCGGACACGATCATCGAGGTCGTCACCGAAGGTATTCTGACCCGCCGCCTGCAAAGCGATCCCTCGCTGGAGGGCGTGGCGGCGGTCATCTTTGATGAGTTTCACGAACGTAATCTGCAGGCCGACCTCGGCCTGGCATTGTGCCTCGATTGTCAGGCAGGACTGCGTGAAGACCTGCGCATTTTGGTGATGTCGGCCACACTGGACGTCGCCCCGATTGCAGAATTACTGGGAGACGCTCCCGTTATTGCAAGCGCGGGTCGGGCTTTTCCCGTCGCGACCCGTTATCTGGGAAAACCACCCGCTGACCGTTTCCGGGACACGCTCTGCCCGGCTGTGTCTTCGGCGGTGAAACAGGCGTTGAGAGACGAAACGGGAAGTATTCTGGTTTTCCTGCCCGGTGAAGGCGAGATCCGGCGCGTTGAGAATCTGCTGAACGATTCATCGTTGCCCGGTGATGTCGACGTGTTGCCACTCTACGGGGCCCTTCCCCAGGCCCGACAGGATCAGGCCGTCTCTCCACCCTCTTCCGGTCGGCGGAAGATTGTTCTGGCAACTGCCATCGCCGAGACCAGCCTGACCATCGAAGGCATTCGCGTGGTCATCGATAGCGGTCAGTCCCGCAATCCCAGGTTCGACCCGCAAAGCGGCATGACCCGGCTGTTCACGGAACCGGTTTCACTGGCGGGCGCGACGCAACGCCAGGGCCGTGCCGGTCGGCTGGAGCCCGGCATCTGTTACCGGATCTGGGACAAGGCCGGCGAAGGTGCGTTCAGGCAGTTCTCCCAGCCTGAAATTCTCAATGCCGATCTGGCCCCGCTGGCACTGGATCTGGCGAATTGGGGCATTCATGACCCCGACGCCCTGAACTGGCTGACATCACCCCCGAAAGCCCCCCTGGATCAGGGACAGGCGTTGCTGAGACTGTTACACGCCATAGACGATCAGGGCCGGATAACCGCCCATGGACGCGAGATGGCCAAGCTGCCGATGCATCCGCGATTGGCACATATGGTCATCGAAGGCGCAAAATCTGGATGGGCCGATCGTGCCTGCAATGTCGCCGCCCTGCTCACAGACAGGGATATTGCCCAGCGGGATGGCCGCAATCCTGTCGCGGTGGATCTGACGTTACGGGTGAGCGCCCTGATGGGTGAGCAAACAAGCCTGACCGTGAACCGCAATGCCCTCAGCCGAACCAGGACGCTCGCAAAGCAATGGCTGAGACGTGCGCCCCAGAAAAGCGGTCACGATCCAGCACTGGATTTGTCCCCGGACGAACAGATTGGCGCCCTGGTCGCCCTCGCCTATCCGGACCGGATTGCAGAACGCCGCCCGGGCGGAGACTCCCGTTACCGGATGAGCAACGGCAAAGGCGCCGTGCTGCCTGCCGAGGATGGCTTGCGTGATGCGCCCTATCTGGCGATTGCCGAGGTCACCGGAGGGACCCGGGACGCCCGCATCCGAATAGCCGCGCCCATATCTGCCGCAACCATTGAACACCTGTTTGAGACCGAGATACGCGACGGGGAAACCGCTGTCTGGGATAGCCAAAGCCGTTCTGTAATCGCCCGCAGACAAAGGCGCCTCAATGCTCTGGTGCTCAACGATGTCCCGGCCAAGAACATTCCCGGCGATCAAATTGCGAATGCCCTGGTTGATGGCATCCGCGACATCGGGCTGGATTGCCTGCCCTGGGGCAAGGACGCCTCGGAATGGCGGCAGCGGGTACTGTGCTTTCATCAGGCCACCGGTAACGGGCCCGACGTGTCGGATAGTACGCTGGTTGAGACTCTTGAAGAATGGTTGCTGCCCTATCTGGCAGGCATGAGCCGGTTGCAGCATCTGAAATCACTCGACATGCTGGCCGTCCTGAAAGCCCTGTCGGACTGGACAACCCTGCAAACGATGGACAAGCAGGTGCCCAGCCACTTCACCGTTCCCAGCGGATCCAGCATCCGAATAGATTACGCCGATCCGACGGCACCGGTTTTGCCGGTAAAGTTGCAGGAAATGTTCGGCGCAACCGAGACGCCAAGTATCATCGATGGCGCGATTGCGCTGAGCATACACCTGCTGTCCCCGGCGGGACGGCCCTTGCAGATCACCCGGGACCTTCAGGCTTTCTGGACCAACACCTATCCGCAGGTAAAGGCCGAGATGAAAGGGCGCTATCCCAAACACCCCTGGCCCGACGATCCCCTGGCAGCAGTGCCGACGCGGCATACGAAGAACAGAATGCCTCAAAAATAGGATGTCCCACACAGCTGCTTTTATCGCCGGCCGCATCTGGCAAGCGTTCCCCAATTCAAATAGAATATTTCTCATAAAAAGAGGAGCAAACACCCAATGCATACAGGTCCCGACGAAAACACACCCGCCAGAGATCGCGTTGCAGGCAAAGTGGCGATTGTCGCCGGTGCAGGCGCGGTCGGCGAGGGCTGGGGCAACGGTAAAGCCGCCGCCTATGTCTATGGTAAGGAAGGCGCGAAGGTTTTGTGCGTCGACTACCGGCTGGATGCCGCGGAAGACACCGCCCGCCTGATCCGTGAAGCCGGTGGCGAGGCGACCGCGTTCGGGGCTGACGTCACCGACGAAAAATCCGTCGAGGCCATGGTGAAAGCCTGCATCGACGCCTATGGCGGCGTCGATATCCTTCACAACAATATCGGCGGTCAGGGTACCGGGCGGTCGCTCGACACCATCACGGTGGATGACTGGAATGAAACCTTTGCACGCAATGTTACAACGGCAATGCTGACCTGCCGCGCCGTCGTCCCGATCATGGCGGCGCGCGGCGCAGGTGCCATCGTGAACATCTCGTCGATCGCAGCACTGCGGCATCTCAACGTACCGACGGCCGTCTATTCAATGACCAAGGGCGCGATGATCGAGTTTACGAAGAATATCGCCCTGCAGTATGCAAGCCAGGGCATTCGCGCCAATTGCGTCCTGCCTGGATATATCGACACACCGTTCATCCAGCGCATCGTGAACGGCAAACCGGCATACACCTACAAGGGCTTCGAGACGGCTGACGAATACCGGGCGGCACGCGATGCCATTATTCCTTCCCGCCGAATGGGGACAGGGTTTGACGTGGCGTATGCGTCGCTGTTTCTCGCGTCCGACGAAGCCGGTCATATCACCGCCACGCATCTTGTGGTCGACGGCGGCGTCACTGCAACGGCGCCGGGCGTGTAAAAAGCGGTCCATAGTTTTCTCACGGCAGTGAAGAGACACCGTTGACCCGAGACCCCAATTATCCCTAACATCACCCTCAGTTTCCCCGGGGCAAGAATGACCGACCAGAAACCTATCGATCCACCGTTTCGTGCCGAACATATCGGCAGTCTCTTACGACCGCAGGACCTTATAGACGCCCGCCACTCGCATGAGGCAGGTGATATGGAAGAGGAAGAACTGCGCGAACTCGAGGACCTCTCTATCCGTGACGCCGTAAGGCTGCAGGAAGACATCGGCCTTGAGGTCGTTACCGATGGAGAATTCCGCCGGAACACTTATTTCTCGCATTTCTTCGAACGTATCGGCGGGTTGGAATTCGACCGAAACGGTGAAAAAGGCTGGGACTATACCAATAATTCCGGCGAAACCGTGGGCGCGGCCCGCGTTCGAATTGCATCGCGCATGCACTGGACCCATCCAATCAACGACGAAGACTTCACGTTTGTCGATGAGCTGACCAGCCAGACGGTCAAGGTCACCCTGCCCGGTCCCTGCGTACTGCATTTCTTCGGCGGTGCCGGCAATATCAGCAAGGTTGTCTATGACGACGTGGACCTGTTCTGGAACGATATCGTCGATGCCTATATCAACGAGCTCGCCGCGCTGGCCGATGCCGGGTGCGAATACGTCCAACTGGATGAAACCGCGCTTGCCAAGTTCTCCGACCCCAAAATCCAGGCGGCGCTCGAAGCGCGTGGCGACAACTGGAAAGACCTTCTCAAGCTATATGCAGGTGTGATCAACCGGGTACTCGCCGAGAAGCCCGCCGACATGCGGATCGGCATGCATCTCTGCCGCGGCAACAAGCAGAGCTACTGGCAGGCCGAAGGCGGCTACGACCTCGTCGCTGACACCCTGTTCAACGAAGTGAACGCCGATTGCTATTTTCTGGAATACGACACGCCGCGCGCAGGTGATTTCTCGCCTTTAAAATATCTGCCAAAAAACAAAACCGCCATCCTCGGACTGGTCTCAACGAAGACAGCGGCTCTGGAATCGAAAGACGATCTCAAAAAGCGGCTGGAAGAGGCTTCGGGCTTTGCCGATCTCGACAATCTCGCCCTCAGCCCGCAATGCGGATTTGCCAGCGATCATCACGGCAATGAACTGACCCTCGATGACCAGGTTGCAAAGCTGCGGCTGGTTGTCGAAACGGCAGCAGAGGTCTGGCCCGAGCAACCCGCCTAACGACTATTTCGGAGCTACCCGAAAGTCGATCTTGTTGCCCTTCGTATCAATACCCTCACCGATAGATCCTTTGCCTTTTCCAAGCGGTCGGAAAGTACCCTTGGCCGACACATCGTTTCGGCAGTTGATGGTCCATGTCTTTCGTGTGAATTCCGCAGTCCCGTCACAATAGGTCTCGTCGGGGATAGTCAGGTTCAACTCGTAATTTCGAAGTGACGACCGGTAATGCAGCGAGCCCGTCAACACTTCAGGGCGCCCCGCCCACTTGATTTCAACCGATCGAACGTCAACCTCCGTGGTCGCCTGATCCCGCGTTACCGAAAATCCTCTTCTGGTATTCCACCAGTTCGGATCGGCAGGCCTGTCGAACTGCCAGACGACATCGCCGTACACGCCATACATTTTGCATCGGCCTTTCCCGTACCGCTTCTCGCACTGCTGGAATGAGGCATATTCGGTTGAATCTTTGCAAATTGCCCGCGTTTCCGGACAAAATACCCGATAGGCACCCCCGCCCTGTACGAGAAAGAAATAGAGTGAGTCCTGGTCCGTCGTCCCACGGGCCCATTTGTCAAAACTTGATTGCTGGCGGTCCGTCAGCTTCACCGGTCCCGTGCCCGTAAACTCATCGTTCGTCACGCACCCCTGAAGAACCAATGAGACAAAAAGCATGGCAAACAGATGTTTCATGAAAGATTCCTCCTGCGATCAGTGTGTGCCCGGTCTATCTAGGGCCGCGCGTCGGCCGGCTGGTTTGCGATTGGTTCAACGAAGCGAAGCTCGGTATCCCACGGGAAAAAGATCCACGTATCCTGGCTGACCTCGGTAATAAAGCTGTCGACCATGGGGCGGCCTTCGGGCTTTGCATAGACGGTTGCGAAATGCGCCTTCGGCAACATCTCGCGGACGACTTTTGCGGTCTTCCCGGTATCCACCAGGTCATCGACGATCAGTATCCCTTCGCCGCCACGGTCGTCGGAGACCGGCTTGAGCACTTCGAGACCGCCCTGGTCCTGGTGTTCGTAGGAGGACACACAGACAGTATCTATCAGGCGCACTTCCAGCTCTCGTGCGACGATCGCCGCTGGCACAAGACCACCCCGCGTCACCGCAATTACCGACCGCCAGGGGCCTCCTTCGGCGAGGCGCCAGGCAAGGGCTTTCGCATCCCGGTGGAGTTGGTCCCATGAAACGGGAAAGGCCTTTTGGAACTGGTCTGACATCGAGAACCCCTGTTGCTTGATTTTGTGACTTACCAATAAATCCTGCGCCAGCGATGCGCAATGAGTGCGGTGTCAGAAAGAATCTTGCCCGTTCCGTGATCCGTGTGGCCAGAGATACGTATACAGCTATGGCAACTCCTTTTCGGTCCTTGCCAACCAACGTGCCGTCGCCCCCACCCGTTTAGACGGTGCGCGGCGGGGCGCTGAGCGCAGTAAGCGCGAAACGCCCTGCCGAGGTTCGGCAACGATGCGAAAGCCGGCTGGCCCGAACATTCGCGCCAGACACTCGCCTGGCCTTTTACTTTCCGGCGACCGCGTTAGACTGCCCGCATGGCAAAAACACTCGATTTTCCCGACGATATTCGCCCCGATTTTCAGGGGTTTCCCCCAACTGCACTTACGTTTCTTGAAGATCTCGGGAAACATAACGAGCGCGACTGGTTCAAGCCCCGCAAGGATACCTACGATAACGATCTCAAGTTTCCGATGGAGTGCCTGCTGGGTGAATTCACGTCCGACAGGCGGCCCCCGGGCTTTTCGGTTCAGGGCGACCCCAAGCGCGGCATATTCCGCATTTATCGCGACGTGCGGTTTTCCAAGGACAAAAACCCCTACAAGACACATGTCGGTGCGGTGATGACACGGACCGGCGGCAAGGGCGAGCCGGGCCTGATCTATACCCATATCGAGCCGGGCGGCAGTTTTCTGTCCGCCGGTTTCTATTCGCTCGATAAGGAATTTCTGGCCGCATGGCGATCCCGGATCGCGGCGGAACCCGACAGGTTCCTCGAAATCATCGCCCCTTTCGTAAAACCGCGCGGCAAGTACTTCCTGCGCCACCGCGGCGCACTAAAGACAATGCCCCGCGGGTTCCAGGAATTTGCCGGTAGCCCGGTTGCCGACTACCTGAAATGGAAGCATTTCCTTGTCGGCCGGTCGCTCACCAACAAGCAGGTGCAAAGTCGCAAGCTGCTGGACCATATCCGGGAACTGGCCGATGTGGCCGGTCCGTTTCTCGAATTTGGGTGGGATGTACTTGAAACCGCCTATGAGGACGATCCACGCCGTCATATGCGGGTCAAGGAATAGGCAAAGAAAAACGGCGGCCCGGATACGCTGGGCCGCCGTGATAAGAAAGTCCGTCCGGGGTTGGCTTCAGACGGTCTTTCTGCGTCGCATGTAGGCAAGGCCAATCAGGCCAAAACCGAAGATCACGGTGACGGCCGGAGCCGGCACTTCGGTGCTGGTGATGCCACGCTCCAGGCGGATGCGGACATCCATGCCGAGCGTGCTTTCAGTCTGATAATCGTACTGGCCGGTTGCGATGTTAAAGCTGTTGGCGCCCCACAGGGTCATCCAGCGCTCGTCGTCATCGCTGCCCGGCTGCATGAAGGAATTCGGGTTGCTGTTGTTGATCCCGCCGCTGCAGCACACATCGCCGAGCTTGAAGCCCAGTTCGGTAACCGTACCAGACAGGAGCGTCGATCCACTCGGCATGGCGACGTCGTGGTTCATCGAGACATTCAGCGTACTGTTCGCCGCGAGCCAGCCTGTGGCGTTGAAGTTAAAACCGCCGGCCGACGTGGCGTTCAGTTCAAATGTGTTCGCGCCCTGCGTGACGGTTGCCGTCAGGTCCAATGCACCGGTGACATCGTTATAGGTGCCGAAAGCGCCGCCGGTGATGTTGGCGATGTTGGATCCGCTCATCACGTTGCCGCGGGCATCGTGGAAAGAAGAGGCGCCGAAGCCGCCATCGTTTCCGACTGTCAGAACATTGGTGACGATCCACGTTGTTGCGCTTGCGGGAGCGATGGCCGAGAAGGCCAGAACACTTGAAGCTGCTGCGACGATTAATTTATCAACCAGTTTCGACATTTTACTCACCTGAGAAGGTTTCGGTTAAACTTACTCTGCCCAGTGATATGCAATAACCGTGCCAACTTTTTTTATCATTATTTTGCACACACTTACCCCTAACCGGCCTAAAGCCGAAAGCCGAAGTGTAAAGTAAACCGACATATGGGGGCTCAATGGTTAATGACATGTAAGATATTCCGACACCAACCGACACCTGCGCACATACCGTTGAATTCATTGGTTAAATTCGGCCCTCTTTACACTTCTCACGACATCTGGCCGAATTCCAGCGTCACATTCACGGAGAATGACCCCATGTCGGATGAGAACGGAATTGTCGGGGGCGTCTGCATGGCGCACGCGCCGCAGTTTTTCACCCTGCCCGATAGTGAAGACAAGGATACCGTCGAACGGGTCCGGCGCCTCGCCGCGGAGAATGGCGAGAAACTCAGGGCGCTGAACGCCGACGTCACCCTTGTCGTCGCCAACGACCACGCCAACCAGTTCCTGCTCCACTGTGTCCCCTCCTTCGCCATTCACCGCGGGAAGGAAGCCAGCGGACATTTCGCCGGCCGCGATTTCAGGTTCGATGTCGACAGCGATACCGCGACCAATCTTGTGCGGTACCTGCAGGACGAGAAATTCGACCCCGCCTTCACCAGCACAGCGGAGCTCGACTACGCCTTCGGTATTCCGCTCACTTTCCTCGAGATGAGCGGCCCGATCATTCCTATATACGTGAACGCCTACGTGCCGCCACAGCCCCGGATGGAGCGCTGCTATCACCTTGGTCAGGCAATCGACCGGGCACTGCGTGCAATGAATATCCGCGCGGTTGTCGTCGCCAGTGGCGGGCTTTCACATTTTCCCGGCACCGACCGCTACGACAGCCCGGCGACCGAATTCGATCTGAAACTGCTGCGCGAAATGAGCGCCGGTAATCTGCGCTGGCTGCTGTCGCTCGACGAAAAGCGTCTCGACGACACCGGCAATATCGAACTGCGCTGCTGGTCGGTCGTCGCCGGCATGCTCGGCGAACGCGTCCCCGACGCCGTCTCCTTCGATCCGAGCTGGCACCATAACTACGCTACCCTCGCCTGGTGGTCCGTACAGATCGCGGATACCGCACCGCCACATTACCCAACGGTGTCGGCAGACCGCGTCGCCCTGACCGATGCGCTGCACCGGATTGCCAACAACCCGGCCGAGCGCAGCCGGTTCGCTAACGACCGTGCCGCCTTCGCGGCGGAACTCGATATGTCCGGTGAAGAAAAGAAAGCGCTGGCCGAAATGGATGACAAGGCCTTCGCAACCCTCGGCATCCACCCCTTCGTGCCCTTCATGGCGCGGCTGCAGCTGGACCGGGAATCTTAGACAAGCGGAACTAGCCGCCGACAAACAGCCGTATACGCAACCCTCTCATCCCCTCCCGCATAGCTCGCGGCGCGCACGCTTGACCGCCTAGTACGCCCGGCTAAAGTGAGTCCGAACATCAGGGGAAGACGGATCGATGGCGCTGAAATCGGGAGAACGGGTGATTATCGTGGGCTGCGGTCCTGTCGGGATGGTGCTTACCCTGGCGCTTTACCGCAAAGGCATTCCGGTTACATTGCTGGAACGCGCCGATGGCCCCATCGAAGATCAGCGCGCGGCGGCCATTCAGCCCTCGTCTCTTGAGATGCTGACGACGCTTGGCGTCACCGACGAGATCCATGAGCGCGGTCTGATTTCGCCCACCTTCCACTACCGCGACCGGTTGTCGGGCGAGCTTGTCGCAGAGTTCGATTTCTCGATGCTCGCCGACATGACCGAGTTCCCCTACGTCATCCAGTACGAGCAGTTCAAACTGGTCGAAACCATCATCGCCGAGATCGGCGACACACCCGATGTCGAGTATCGGTTTTCATCCAGCGTTACGGGTCTGGAACAGCATGCCGATGGCGCGACCATCACCTTCAACAATCAGGACGGCGAAGCGGAGTCGATCCGCGCGCCCTGGGTTGTCGGGTGCGACGGCTTCAGCTCGGTCGTCCGCCAGGCAGCGGAGATCGACTTCGTTGGTTTTACCTATCCGGAGAAGTTTGTGAAAATCGGCTCCGACTTTGATTTTCAGGAAGCCGGGATGGCGATGTGCATCCGCAATTTCTTTTCCGACCCCGACGAGTGGTGCAACCTGTTCAAGGTCAACGGCTACGGCCCGCCCGGTATCTGGCGTACCGTGTTCCCCATCCCGGCGGACGAGCCGGACGAAGTCTGCCTGTCGCACGAAGGCATTCAGCGACGGTTGCAGAAATTTTTCCCGAAGGATGGCGACTACAACATTATCTATACCGGCCTCTATGAGGTTCATCAGCGCGTCGTGGAGACCTTCCACAAAGGGCACGTTCTGGTCGCCGGCGATGCCGCCCACGTCAACAACCCGATTGGCGGGCTCGGCATGAATGGCGGCATCCACGATGCGGTAGCACTCGGCGACAAGCTGTCCCAGGTGATCGAGGGCGCGCCCGAAGAGCTTCTCGGCCTGTATAGCCGCCAGCGCCACAAGGCGCAGATGGAAGGCGTACAGGCAACGTCGATCGCGAATAAGAAACTGATGGAGGCGAAAGACCCCGCCGTGCGTCAGGAACAGCTCGATGCCGTCCGGGCGTCCGCCGAAGATCCAACCAAAGCCCGCGTCTATTGCCTGAATGCCGGATTGTTCAAAAGTCTCGAACTAGCGAACGCTGTCACGTGAGCGACGCATTCGACGGTACCAACCCGAACGGCGTCGGCGCCAGCCCGCTGCGCAAAGAAGACGCGCGGCATCTTGCCGGCCGTGGCCTGTTCGTGTCGGACATCCCGCCCGGGAATGTCTGGGAAGCAGCCATTGTCAGGAGCCCGGTTGCCCATGGCTATCTAAAGGGCATCGATACGTCTGCCGTACCCGCCGGGATCAAAGTCCTGAGCGCTGCGGATTTCCCCGATATCGGCGCAATCCGCGCGGTGCCCCGCGTGCCGGGGTTTAAGGCATCTGATTTTCCGATCTTCGCGACAGATAAGGTGCGCTACGTCGGCCAGCCGATTGCCATCTGCCTCGCGCCGACACGCGCCGAAGCGGAAGACATTGTGCAGACGATCCCGCTCGATATTGACGAGTTGCCCGCCATTACCGAAATGCGCGACGCGACAACGCGCAAGGATCCGCTGATCCACGAGGCCTGGGGCGACAACGTCTATATCGAACGCGAAGTGACGGGTGGCGATATCGACGCGGCCCGCAATGCCGCCGACGTCACCGTTACGAACGAATTCCGCATGAACCGGCACGCGGCCATTCCGCTTGAAGGCCGCGCCGCCCTCGCGATGTGGGACAACCGCCGCGACGAACTGACCCTCAACATGGCGACCCAGGGCCCGCACCTGATGCGTGTCGGAATTGCCGAGATCCTCGGCCTGAAGGAACGCCAGCTGCGCCTGGTCTCCCCCGATGTCGGTGGCGGGTTCGGCTCGAAGAACCGGCTGATGCCCGAAGAGATCATGGTCGCTGCCGCCGCCCTCAAGACCGGGCGCCCGGTCCGGTGGCTCGAAGACCGTCGCGAAAACATCACGGCCAATAATCAGGCCCGCGAACACTGGTACCGGATCACCGCTTATGCCGAGAACAGCGGTCGCATTCTCGGGATTGAGGCAGAGCTGATCGTCGATGCGGGTTCCTATTCCATCTGGCCGTCGGGTCCGTTTATGGAAACCGGCATGGCGGCGCGCAACCTGCCCGGCCCCTATCGTATTGCCGCCCTGTCTGTAGATACCTGGACGGTCGCGACCAACAAGCCGCCGCTTGGCCCCTATCGCGGTGTCGCCCGTCCCGGCGCGTGTTTTGCAATCGAACGAACCCTGGACGAAGTCGCCCGTGCGGTCGGTCGCGATCCGTATGACGTGCGCCGCGAAAACATGGTATCGGCGGATCAGATGCCGTTTACCAGCGCCGGCGGGATGCGGTTCGATAACGGCGACTACCCCGAAAGTGTCCAGAAGGCCGCCGCTGCCGCCGGTATGACCGCCGTGCGCGAACGGCAATCGACCGGCGCGGAAGACGGCCGGCTGATCGGCATCGGCTTCGCCAGCTATTCGGAACAGACGGCGCATGGCACGCAGGAATGGAAACTGCGCGGCACCCCCGTGATCCCGGCTTTTGAGACCGCCACGGCACGGATGTGCGCCGACGGCACGCTCGAGCTACTGGTCGGCATTCACAGCCACGGCCAGGGTATGGAGACCACGCTGGCGCAAATTGCCTGTCAGGAACTCGGCCTGACGCTCGACGATGTTGTCGTCCGCTATGGCGACACGGCTGTGTCCCCGTATGGCAACGGCACATTCGCTTCGCGCTCGATTGTGATGGCGGGCGGTGCTTCGGCCAATGCCTGTCGCACACTTGCCGGGCGGATCAGGCATATCGGTGCGCATCTGCTGCAATGCGATACGGCGGATACCGTTCTGCGCGATGGCAGTGTGTTTGGTGGCGGTGCATCGGTGAGCGTTGCAGAAATCGCCCGCACGGCGCATATCCGTCAGGACCTGTTGCCGGATGACACCAATCCGACCCTGGAAGAGACCGCGATCTACGAGCCCGAGGTCACGTCAGGGGTGTTTTCCTATTCCACCCATGCCGCCGTTGTCCGCGTGGACCCGGAGACCGGTGAGGTCGAGGT
Organism: Paracoccaceae bacterium; assembly: GCA_047638395.1. Classification (GTDB taxonomy): domain Bacteria; phylum Pseudomonadota; class Alphaproteobacteria; order MPNO01; family UBA830; genus CAXBCP01. Next base: position 13,203 of record JBLIMV010000015.1, read on the forward strand.
CGAAAACTACGCAATCGCCGAAGACTGCGGCACTGTGGTGAACCCGATGATCGTCGACGGCCAGATCTGCGGCGGCGTCGCCCAGGGCATAGGCACCGCCCTGTTCGAGGAAATTCCCTACGATGAATACGGCCAGCCACAGGCCAGCACGTTTGCCGATTATCACTGGCCCGGCCCAACGTCCCTGCCCGCGTTCCGTATCGCGCATATGGTAACCCCGGCGGAAGGTACTGAATATGGCATGAAGGGCATGGGTGAAGGCGGCGCGATTGCCCCGCCAGCCGCGGTCGCCAACGCCATCCGCGACGCTCTGCTATCCGGCGGCATCGACGCTGCCATCTGCGAGACGCCGATGACCCCCAGACGGGTTTACGACGCCATCAGGGCCGCCAAAACCGCCTGATCTGACGCCCAAAGGAACCTTCATGGCCAATTTCGACACTATTTCCGTCACACAGGACGGCCCCGTCGCCACCGTATCTCTGAACCGGCCGGACGTGCGAAACGCGATGAACCCCGAAATGATCGGCGAGATCACAACGGCATTTGAGGCATTCAACGCTGATAACGATGTTCGGGTGATCGTGCTGCGCGGCGAAGGCTCTATTTTCTGTGCCGGTGGCGACCTGAACTGGATGAAGGACGTGCTCGGCCAGACCGAGGAACAGGTTGTCGACGATTCACGCCACCTGCTGAACATGTACCGGTCAGTCAATGACAGCCCGAAACTGGTGATCGCCGCTTTGCGCGGTGCAGCGGTGGCCGGCGGTCTGGGCATTCTTTCCTGCGCCGATGTGGTGATCGCCGAGGCACAGACCAAATTCTGTATCTCGGAGGTCAAAATCGGACTGGTTCCGGGCATTATTGCGGCGTTTATTCTGCCGCGCATGGGGCCGGGCTGGTTCCGCTATCTGTCTAAAACGGCAATCCTGTTCGACACCGAAACCGCGCGAACGGCGGGCCTCATTCACGAGATCGCGGCGGACGACGCCGACCTCGCCGCGCGCGTGGCCGAACACACGAAACGTGCCCTCAATGCCTCGCCCGATGCCATCGCGGATACGGGTCACCTGATCGACGCCCTGGGCTATGGTGTTAGCGAAGAAACCCTCGACAAAGGGTTGTTATTCAACGCAAAAGCGCGCCTTTCCGATGCCGCCCAGGAGGGCATATCCGCCTTCCTTGAGAAGCGGTCACCCGCCTGGAAGGACAAGCGCTGACGCTGCCAACGGATAAGACCGGCTGACAGCATTATCGCACGGCAAGCGGCAATCTACCCCGCCCGGATTTTGATCAGAACATCTCTGTCGGGCGCCTCGGCACTCAAGACGTTCGCAAAATATTTACCCTAAAAGTAAGAGAACTTTAACGTGTATCGGCAGATCATATTTCTGCCGCGCTCCTTTTGGGTGCGTCCAACCGGAGAACAACCATGTTGGGTAAAGCATTAGCAGTAACCGCAATTATAACCGCCTTCAGCCTGCCCGCGGCCGCTCAGCAACAGGCGGCCTGCGCACAACGGGGAGATGTTCTCAAACACCTTTCCGCCAAGTACACCGAAGCGCCGGTGGCGATCGGACTTGCGAATAACGGCGGCGTTCTGGAAGTGCTGTCGAGCAAAAAAGGCAACAGCTGGACCATAATCATTACGATGCCAAACGGGCCGACCTGTATGGTCGCCGCCGGCGAGAACTGGGAGAAAATCCCGACATTCGCGAGTAATGACAAACAGGGCGTCTAATAAACGGGGCGCCCAAATCTCAAGTCCCCGGACAACCTAGTTTGTAACCTGGCTTAGCGCGCGGTTCGAAGAGACGTCGATATCACCTTGTCGCCGGGCTTCAGCCCCAGGCGTGACGCCGTACCGGCATTGAGTTCGAGTACCGCAACGACCGGCCCACCGGACGGAATGACCACTTCCGACATCGGCACGGTTCTTTCCGCAATTCTTCTGACCGTCCCGTCGCGCGAGATGAACAGCATGTCGAGCGGGATAAAAGTGTTCTTCATCCACATAGCCGTCGATTCCTCCCGGCGATACACAAACAGCATGCCGGCATCCTGCGCCATACGCCGTCTGAACATCAGGCCCTGAGCGTGCTGGCGGCTGTTCAGCGCCAGTTCCACTGAAAACTTATGTGTTTTGTCGCCGGACCGGATCGTCAGCGCTTCCCGGCTGAATGTCGCGAGACTGTCCATCCGCTGCGCAGACACACCAGGTCCGTTTCCGCCCAGCAACGTGCCGAAGGCCAAAAGAACGACGGCCAAAATGAGTATTCTTTTCATACGTCCGATATAGCCCTTCCGACGCCCGTGTTCCAGTTTTTCACAGGCCGCCCACATGATACGTCACAGAGAGCACCTGGTGTGGGGATCGCAACACGGAAAGATCGCCACACGACCGCCTCCCCCATCGGAATTCGTGGAACGCGATCACGGAGTCGCTTTATTTCCGAATTATCGGGATAATCGTGGAGATGATTGAGGGAATAATTTTAGATCGACCGTCGTTCTGCGCGCGGTCGTGAACCTGGCAATTGGCCCTAAATCGGGTCGGATGCCTTTACTTCGGTCGCCTGAAGCCCCTTGGGGCCATCCGTCAGCCGCACTTCGACGGCTTGTCCGGTGATAAGACCGTTGAGGCCGGCGCGCCGCAGCGTCACCATGTGAACGAACACATCGCCGTCCGTTCCATCCGGACAGACAAAGCCGAAGCCTTTGTGCGGGTTGAACCATTTCACGGTCGCCTTGACGAATTCTCCGCCCTCTTCCGTCGGAAAATCAGGCGCACCCGCCATATCTCCGGCAGCAAGGATGGCCGCTTCCTCGGTCGCAGTCGACGTATCGACAGACTCGATGGCAAGGCACTGCATGCCCTTTGCGCCCTTTACGGCAACACATTCAATGGTCGATCCAGGCGGCAGTTGCTCATAGCCAGCCTGCCGTAGAACGGTCATATGCAAGAACACGTCCGACGTACCGTTCTCGGGTGATACAAATCCGTAGCCTCTGACTACATTGAACCACTTTACGGCACCACGAATACGTGTCGATTCGACCGATTCTGGAATCGTTACGATTTCGGTCAACGCCGACTCTCCCCACCAACAAAATAAGCACTGTTGAGTATTCGTTATAGCATTGCGAATTCACAAACCGTAAACCTTTTTTGCCAAGATAATCATTCTTATCAACTTGAAATACCTCGAAACATTTGGGTCGTTGGCCCGGACAGGTGCATTCCAAATTTACCGCTGGGCAATAATTTTCCGGGCATTAGGACCTCACTTCCGCCTAAACAAGGAAATTTCCGGGTTTTGATTGATAAAGTCGGCCCAGCCTTATAAATTTGCGCACGAGCTGCGCGGAACGCAGCCGCACAGGGAACCGTCCGCAAAAGCCGGACGGGAAAAAAGAAATACAAGAATCGGGGCTTCGCGTTGGTTCACGCGGTATCACTTGGATTAATCCTATTTGCATCCTGGCTTCTGATGTCGGGGATCTTTGAGCCGCTCATTCTGGTTCTGGGCGTGTTCTCCTGCGCGGCTGTTGTCGTGATCGCCATGCGGATGGATGTTATCGATCACGAAGCGGTCCCGGTTCATCTCACCTTCAAGGTGCTGCTCTATTGGCCCTGGCTGTTATGGGAAATCGTCAAAGCCAATATCGACGTGACCAAGCGGGTGCTTGGACTGGCGGAGATCAGCCCGACGATGGTACAGATCAAAGCGACCCAGAAAACCGACCTGGGTATCGTGATCTTTGCGAATTCGATCACGCTGACCCCGGGGACAATCTCCATCGACGTTGACGAAGACGGCTACATTCTGGTTCACGCGTTGTCGCGCGATGGCACAGAAGGCCTGGAAGGCGGCGATATGGACCGCCGCGTCACCGAGCTGGAAGGGCACGACTGATGTTCGCTGCCGCTGCAATCGCAATTCTGATCACCATGTCACTTGCCCTGCTCCGGGCCTTCATGGGGCCGACGCTTTACGACCGGATCCTCGCGGTGAACATGTTCGGCACCAAGACCGTCCTTATTATCGCCGTTCTCGGATTCCTGATGGGCCGCCCGGACTTTCTCGACATCGCGCTGGTGTATGCCCTGATAAACTTTATCGGGGTCGTCGCCCTGCTCAAATATTTCAAATACGGCAACCTTGCGATCGGCCCCGGCGAAGCACACCGCCCCCCCGCCGACGAGCCGCGTGCGACTGAACAGCCCCCAGCTACGGGCGACGGACGGGATACATGATGGAACAAGTGATCCATATTCTCTCCTGGGCGCTGCTGCTTGGCGGGTCGTTCTTTTTGCTTGTCGGGGCCATCGGCGTCCTGCGCCTGCCCGACCTCTATACCCGGAGTCATGCGGCCGGCATCACCGATACGATGGGCGCGATGCTCATTCTGTTCGGACTGATGCTCCAGGGCGGCTTCACCCTGATCACGGCAAAGCTGATAATGATTCTGCTGTTCCTGCTGTTCACCAGCCCCGCAGCCTCTCATGCGCTCGGCAATGCCGCATGGTCGTCCGGCCTGCGCCCGGTGCTGGATGAAGACGCACCGGTCAAACAAAACGCCGAAAACGACGGGAAAGACTGATGGAAGAAGCGATCGATATCATCATCCTCGGTCTTATGACGGCGACCGTCATCGGTATCGTTGTGATGCGGAACCTCCTCGCCGTTGTGATGCTGAGCGGTATATACAGTCTTCTTGCCGCCTCGATTTTCGTTGCCCTGGATGCGGTCGACGTCGCCTTTACCGAAGCCGCCGTCGGCGCCGGCATATCGACCGTCCTGTTTATCAGCACACTGGCAGTGACGACGCGCGTCGAAAAGCGCCCCGCGCATAAACCGATACTGCCGCTCTTCGTCTGCATCGTCACCGGTGCCGTCCTGATTTACGGCAGCCTCGACATGGCCCGCTTCGGTGATCCGAATGCGACCGCAAACCGCCATGTCGCGCCCTATTATCTGGAACACACGAAGGAAGACACCGGTGTTCCCAATGTCGTTACCGCCGTGCTCGCGAGCTATCGCGGCTACGACACCCTGGGCGAGGTGACGGTTATCTTTACGGCCGGGATCGGCGTCATCCTTCTTCTGGGAAGCTGGCGCCGCGGTCGCCGGCCGCCCGAGCCACATCACGAGGATACGGCATGAGGGAGTATCTCGTTCTTCGCGTCATAACGAAGCTTCTCTTCCCGTTTATCCTGCTGTTTGCGCTCTACGTGCAGTTCCACGGTGATTTCGGCCCCGGCGGCGGCTTTCAGGCGGGCGTGATCTTCGCCGCATCCTTTATCCTTTACTCCATGGTGTTCGGTGTTAATTCCGCCCAGCGGATCCTCCCCGAAGGAATCCTGCGCACAGGTATCGCCGGCGGCGTGCTGCTCTACGCATCGGTCGGCGTCGTGGATCTGTTACTGGGCGCCAATTATCTCGATTACAGCCCGATGGCGGCCCACGCCAAAGAGGGCCAGCATCTCGGCATTTTTCTGGTCGAACTTGGTGTCGGTATCACTGTCGCCTCAGTGATGATGACCATTTTCTTCACGTTCGCCACCTGGCGTGAAGAATAGGGAACCGGCACCTTGGTAGATATTCTCGGATTATATAATTACTGGATCGTCATATTCCTGGCGATGGCGGGCATGTATATCGTTATCGCCCGCGGCAACCTGATCAAGAAGCTGGTCGGCCTGAACGTCTTTCAGGCATCGGTATTCATCCTCTATATCTCGTTCGGCAAGGTCACCGGCGGAACGGCGCCAATCCTCGTTAAAGGCGTTGTTAGCTATTCGAACCCCCTGCCCCATGTATTGATTCTGACCGCCATCGTGGTCGGCGTCGCAACGACAGCGCTCGGCCTCGCGCTGGTGATCCGTATTCGGCGTGAATACGGCACAATCGAGGAAGAAGACATCCATTCCCAGGACGAGAGTATGTAATGTTAAGCTCTCATCTCCCCGTTCTCGTCATTATTATCCCGCTGATCGCGGCGCCGCTCTGCATTCTGTTCCGCGGAAAGGATCAGGCATTCGGTATCGCGCTGGTCGCAACCTGGGGCTCGTTTGCCTGCGCCTGCGTGATTGCCTCCCAGGTGATGTCGGGCGGCACGCTTTCCTATGAGCTTGGCGGCTGGCCGCCGCCGATTGGCATTGAGCTCAGGATCGATGCGCTCAACGCCCTGGTCCTGTTAATCGTGTCCGGTATCGGCTCGGTCGTCGCCCCCTATTCGCGCAGTTCTCTGCTGCTCGAATACGTCGAAGACCGTGCCTACATGTTCTATTCCGCCTATCTGCTCTGCCTCTGTGGGCTGATGGGGGTTTCGGTCACGGGAGATGCGTTCAACCTGTTCGTGTTCCTCGAAATCTCGTCCCTGTCATCCTACGTCCTGATCGCGCTCGGTTTTGACCGCCGCGCCCTGACCGCGGCGTATCAGTACCTGATCATGGGCACGATGGGGGCGACCTTTATCGTGATCTCGATCGGATTGCTGTACCAGGCGACCGGCACCCTCAACATGGCGGATATCGCAGCGCGATTACCCGAACACGGCTATGATCGGACGGTGATCGCGGCGTTCGCCTTCCTCGTCATCGGCGCCGGATTGAAAATCGCGTTGTTCCCGCTGCATCAATGGCTACCCAACGCATATACCTATGCGCCGAGCACTGTCACCGCGTTCCTCGCGGCAACGGCGACCAAGGTATCCGTCTATATATTGCTGCGGTTCCTGTTCACAGTCTTCGGCGTCCATTTCTCGTTTGTGATACTGCCGACTGCCGCACCGCTGATGATCCTCGCGATTCTGGCCATGTTTATTCCCTCGATCGTCGCGTGTTTCCAGAAAGACGTGAAGCGGGTTCTGGCCTATTCGTCGGTCGCCCAGATCGGCTACATGGTGCTCGGCATCAGCTTCGTCACGGTCATTGGCCTGTCGGCGGGCATTATGCACATGTTCAACCACGCCCTGATGAAGGGGGCATTGTTCCTCGTTCTTGGAGCGGTGTTCTATCGCATCGGGTCGTGCAATATCGACCGGATGGCGGGTCTGGCCAAGACAATGCCATGGACCATGGCGGCATTCGTCGGTGGCGGTCTCAGCCTAATCGGCATCCCGATGACCGCCGGGTTCATCAGCAAGTGGTACCTGATACAGGCATCGATCGAAAAAGGCTGGTGGTATGTCGCCATCCTGATCGTCGCCAGTTCGCTGATCGCCGTCGTCTATATCTGGCGGGTGATCGAATCCGCTTATTTCCGCGACACGCCGGATGACCTCAAAGACGTCAAAGAAGCGCCGCTTAGCCTGCTGATCCCCGCATGGATACTTGTGCTGGCAAACGTGTATTTCGGCGTTGAGACATCCCTGCCCGTCAGTATGGCGGAACTCGCCGCGCGAACCCTGATGGGGGTCAACTGATGCAGGATCAGGTTTACATCGGACTGGCCATTATCCTGCCGCTGGTCGGCACGATCATGATCTGGATGTCGGGCAATCGGCCGAACCAGCGTGAAGTCGTCACGATCATCACCGCGGGACTGACGTTTCTCTGTGTGCTGCAACTCCTGCCGGAAGTCCTTGCCGGTCGCCAGCCGGAGCTTCGTGTAACCGAATTGCTGCCGGGCCTCGAACTCGCCTTCAAGGTCGAACCGCTGGGCATGATGTTCGCGCTGATCGCATCCTTTCTGTGGATCATCACGTCGTTCTACGCCATCGGGTATATGCGTGGTCACCACGAGCCGAACCAGACACGTTTTTATATGTGCTTTGCCATTGCGATTTCGAGCGCGCTGGCGATCGCATTCTCGGGCAACATGTTCACCCTGTTTATTGCCTACGAAGTCCTCACTTTGTCGACGTATCCGTTGGTCACCCATAGCCAGACCGACGAGGCACGACGCGCCGGACGGGTCTATCTCGGCATTCTGATGTCGACCTCGATCGGCCTGCTGATGATCGGCGTGATCTGGACCTGGGCGGCAGCGGGCACCCTGGACTTCACAGAGGGCGGAATTCTCAAAGGCAAGATCGACGACGGGCTCGTGATCGTTCTGCTGTTCCTCTACATGTACGGCATCGGCAAGGCAGCGCTGATGCCGATCCATCGATGGCTCCCCGCCGCGATGGTCGCGCCGACCCCGGTCAGCGCGCTGCTGCATGCGGTCGCTGTCGTGAAGGCGGGCGTGTTCACCGTCCTGAAGGTGATCATCTACATCTTCGGCATCGATTTCCTGACCGAAACCGGTGCAAGCGTGTGGCTCATGTATGTCGCCGGCATAACCGTCATTCTCGCTTCGCTGGTCGCCCTGACCAAGGATAACCTGAAAGCCCGCCTCGCCTATTCGACCATCAGCCAGCTCGCCTATATCGTGCTGGCCGGCGCGCTGGCGACTTCCCACAGTCTGGTGGGCGGTGCCATGCATATCGCGATGCACGCGTTCGGCAAGATCACGCTGTTCTTCTGCGCAGGTGCGATCATGGTCGCCTCGCACAAGACGGAGATCAGCCAGATGCGCGGGCTGGGCTGGCGCATGCCGTTTACATTCGCCGCCTTCCTGATCGGTGCGCTGAGCGTCATCGGGCTCCCCCCACTCGGCGGCTCGTGGAGCAAATGGTACATCGCGCTCGGCGCGATCGATGCCGATCAGCTTATTTTTGTTGCCGTGCTGATGATCTCGTCACTGCTGAACATCGCCTATCTGATCCCGGTTTTCGCCCGCGGATTCTTCGGCCCCCGCGAGGAAGAAGAAGCTCAGATGAGCGGTCATCACGACGATGATGGACATGGGCATGGTGCTGCCAGTGATGCCGGTGGCGGAGCGCACGCACCGGCAGGCAGACGTATCGCCGAAGCGCCGCTTTTCTGCGTCATCCCGCTCTGGATTACCGCCCTCGGCTGTATCGCACTCTTCGTGTTTGCAGACGAGCTCTACAACATGCTCTCGCCGATCGTGAATTGAGGAAACAGGGATGACCGATCAGACGCCTCACACCCCTGATGACAGCGGCCGGAAATACTGGCTCGACAACCCTAAGAACGTCGACAAGGTATACTGGTCCGTCATTGTGGTATCGGCTTTGCTGTTTCTCGCAGACGCGCTGTATCACAAGCACCCTGAATTCGGCATCGAGAAAGTCTTTGGCTTTTACGGCATTTACGGCTTTGTCGCCTGTGTCGGACTGGTGCTGGCGGCGAAGGGGCTGCGCGTCCTCCTGATGCGGGGCGAAGATTATTACGACGACAAGACGAAGGGTGATTCCTGATGGTATTGGGGATCCCACCCGGCCTGTTTCTGATTGTCGGCGCCCTGCTTGTTCCGCTGTTTTCCGGACGCTGGCGCAAGATGTACATGCTGTTCCTGCCGCTTGCCGGACTTTGGTACCTTATCGGTGCTCAAAGCGGCACGTTCCTGACCTTCACCTTTCTTGACTACGAAATCGTTCCGATCAGGATCGACCGGCTGAGCCTTATATTCGGCTATATCTTCCACATCGCGGCTGCACTGAGCGTCATCTATGCCTGGCATAACGACGACATCGTCGAACAAATGGCCGGGCTCTCCTATGCCGGCGCTGGCATCGGGGCAGTATTTGCCGGCGATCTGATAACGCTTTTCGTCTACTGGGAAGCGATGGCGATCACGTCGGTCTTCCTGATCTGGGCACGCCGCACGGAAGCTGCCTATACCGCCGGTATGCGCTATCTGATCATCCAGGTGGGATCAGGCGTGCTGTTGCTGTCGGGTGCAATCCTGATGGCACACGAAACCGGCTCCATTGCGTTTGAGAAAATGACGCTCGGCAGCCTGGCGACATGGCTGATCCTGATCGCCTTCGGCATCAAATGCGCCTTCCCGTTCATGCATAACTGGTTGCAGGACGCCTACCCTGAGGCAACGGTCACAGGCACGGTGTTCCTGTCGGCGTTTACCACCAAATGCGCGGTCTACGCGCTGGCCCGCGGCTTCCCGGGAGAGGAACTGCTGATCTATGTCGGCGCGGCGATGACGGCCTTCCCGATCTTCTTTGCCGTGATCGAGAACGACCTCCGCCGCGTCCTGGCCTATTCGCTGAACAACCAGCTTGGCTTCATGGTCGTTGGGGTCGGCATCGGCACGACGCTCGCAATCAACGGGGCGGCCGCCCATGCGTTTGCGCATATTCTGTATAAAGCGCTGCTATTCATGTCGATGGGCGCCGTCCTTTACAGGGTCGGCACCGTAAAAGGCTCCGAGCTAGGCGGGCTTTATAAATCGATGCCGTTCACGACCGTGTTCTGCATCATCGGGGCCGCATCGATCTCCGCCTTCCCGCTCTTTTCGGGCTTTATCGCCAAATCGCTGACGTTGTCGGCGGTCGCCCATGAAGGTTATCTCGCGATCTGGATGATCCTGCTCTTCGCCTCCGCTGGCGTATTCCATCATTCCGGAATCAAGATCCCCTATTTCGCCTTCTTCGCCCACGATTCAGGCAAGCGCTGCAAGGAAGCGCCGCTGAATATGCTGATCGCCATGGGGATTACCGCGTTTCTGTGCATCGCCATCGGCGTCTATTCACCGTGGCTCTATAGCCTGCTGCCATATCCTGTCGAGTACCAGCCCTATACGACGGGCCACGTGATCGGCCAGTACCAGCTGCTGATGTTCTCGGCCCTCGCCTTCGCTGTGCTGATGCGATACAAAATTTACCCGCCCGAGCTGAAATCGGTGAACCTCGATTTCGATATCACCTATCGGAAATGGCTGCCGGCGATCTATCGCTGGGTGATCCACCTCACGAGCGACGGCTGGCAAAGCATCCTTCAGGACCTGCGCCACGGCGTGCGTTGGATCGTGGCCTACATGTTCCGCCATCATGGACCGGAGGGCATCCTTGCCCGAACCTGGCCGACAGGATCGATGGCGCTCTGGGTGGCCGTGCTCCTGGGCGGTATTCTGCTGCTTTACTACGTTTGATGGCGAATCGGCTGCGGCATTCCGGAATACGCAGCCCGCGCATTTTCAAGGCCGGTTTTCAGCGACATATCCCGTCAGGCACCAGAATCGCTGCGGTTGAAAATCGGTGATCAATCCCCATCTTCTTGGCGTGACATTCAGACTTGGTCACGACCAAGTCCCCTCCAGGATCCGCCCGGCGCTGCCCCCACAGCGCCGGGTTTTTCTTATTCCCCAATCCAATGACACATAACCTCAAAGGCACCCTCTGGATGCTCGCCGCCGTCGGCGCGCTGACGGTGATGGCGGTCACCCTCAAACATGTCGTCACCGACATGTCGCCCTGGCAGGCAGCATGGCTTCGGATGTGTATCGGTCTTGGGTTTCTGACCCCGTGGGTTTTCCGCACCGGTGCCCGAAAGGCGATCCTGTCGCCGCGCCTGCCGATGCTGTGGGCGCGGGGATTGTTCGGCAGTGCCTCATTCGCGCTTACCGTCTATGCGCTGGGCCACCTGATCCTCGCCGATGCTATGGTCCTGTCCTTCACCACGCCATTCTGGGTGATACCACTGGCGGCGCTTTTCCTCGGTGAATTCGCAGGCTGGCGACGTGCTACCGCCACAGCGCTCGGATTTATCGGTGTATTGCTGGTCATGAAGCCGCAGTTCGGCATCCAGGACGCAATGCTGATCGCGCTCCTGTCCGCCCTGTTACGCGGCTTTGTCGTTGTCTTTATCAAGAACCTCTCCAAGACCGAACCGCCACGCCGGATTGTGTTCTGGTTCTTTGCCGTCGGCGTTGTCGTCCTCGCAGGCCCCGCCCTGCTGCACTGGACGACCCCGACATCCGCGCAATGGGGGTGGCTGGCGCTTGCCGCGCTCGGCGGCTGGGTCGGTCAGGAATGGCTTAGCCGCGCCTATCGAGAGGGCGAGGCCACAATCATCGCGCCACTCGAATTCACGCGTATCCCGATTGCCGCCGTTATCGGTCTCACCCTGTTCGCCGAGATCCCCGATTACTGGACCCTTGCGGGCACCGCCGTGATCATCAGCGCGGCCTACATCATCAGCCGGACAACGGCCGCGCGGGTCCGCCCACCCCAAAAGGGGTAGCACAACACCTCAGAGGCCATTCTCAGATATTGACGGTAATAGGGCGTCGCGTTTATCCCCTTGAAATACGTAACGGTAATCCCTACATTTGTTGTAAGGAGAACCGACATGGCCGAAACGTTCACAATCACCGAGTTTTTTAAACGCTTCCCGACCGACGAAGCGTGCCTTGCCCATCTGATGCAGGTGCGGTTCGGTGACGTTCTGGACTGCCCCAAATGCGGCAAGGAAGGCCGGTTCACCATGCTTACCAAGGTGAAGGCGTTTTCCTGCCCGTGGTGCGGCCACCACATTCACCCGATGGTCGGCACGCCGTTCGAGCGGTCCAGCACCCCGTTGCAGAAGTGGTTTTACGCCATGTACCTGTTCACCACGACGCGGCACGGCGTACCGGCGAAGGAATTGCAGCGCCAGCTTGGCGTGACCTACAAGACGGCGTGGCGCATCGGCCATGAAATCCGCAAATACATGGGCCAGATTGACGGCGACGACGACCTTTGGGGCCATGTGGAGGTGGACGAGGCCTACATCGGCGGCGAAGCGAAGGGCGCGGGTGCGAAGTGGCGCGACCACAAGACGACGGTGCTTGGCATGGTCCAGCGGGACGGCAATATCGTCACCGAGATTGTCCCGAACGCGAGCCGCGAGGTTCTCGTGGACCGCCTGATTGAATACGTCCGCATGGGGTCCACGATCAGCAGCGACGAATGGCGCGCATACCGCAACCTTCGCCATACCGGCTACAAGCACGGCACGGTCAACCACAGCGCCAAGGAATACGTGCGGGGTGAGGTTCACACCAACACCATTGAGGGCTTCTGGGCGATGCTCAAGCGCAGCATTCGCGGCACTCATATCCACCTCTCCCAGAAGCATCTGGACAAGTATCTCGGCGAGTTCGAATACCGCTTCAACATGCGTCATCGTCCTCAGACGATGTTTGCTCGTCTTCTGATGTCGTTTTAGTCATCCGCCCGAACAGGGCGTCGAACACGCGCTCGTTGCCGTCCGAAGGGTGTTCCTTCGCGAACTGTTTCAGCTTGCCCGATTTGCGGGCTTCTTCGAGGCTTAGGTATCGACCGCGTGCCATTTGACCCCCTCCGTCTCTGAGTATTCGAACAGGAAATCCTTGGTGCAAGCGGGTGTGTCGTTTGCTGTAATGAAAACGCGCAATCGCCACTCGGTGCCCGGCTCCAAAGATAGATTAATGCCAGAACTGCTTTGTTCCCGGTTGTTGATCCGCAGATGCACCGCACCGCCTTCGTAACCCGTATAGGCAAGCGGGGAAAAAACTAACACCTGACCTGGATCGAGAGTCGCTGACTTCTCGTACTTCTTGCTCAGATTAATCTCCGGCCTGTCCCTGAAGAATTCTGAATTTTCCCCCTTAATAATTTGAACGGAAACTCGGACGTTTTGCGCGGTTCTGTCTGACGCGGTGTTCTCTATTTTGAAATCACTCCCCGTCTCTTCGGGTCCGCCATGCGCCAGCAGTGTGCGGCCAACGTAAGACGCCGCCAGGGGACCGAACAGCGAGCCCGTTACCCTTGTTATGGCGGGTCTCACGGGGGGCATTGCATCGGCCCCTTTGGTCGGGGTGGTGGGCCGGTTTCGTTCGCCGGCAATAAATTCCTGCGTAGATCGGAAGTCGCGGCGGATGACCGGTATCAAAAGCGAAAAAATAAATGCCACCAGAATGGCTAAAAGGCCAGTTTGCACAATTTGTGTCACCCAAGATGCGTCAAACCACGAAGGGCAATCGACTACACCCCAAGCGCAGAAACTGTCGCGCAAACTCTGTGGGGAGTTTTCAACCATCAAGAAGCCCAAGGCGGACACAGATGCTCCGCATATTTTGATGGTATTCCACATACCTCAGACTCTGCCTCGAATCTCTCCGTACGTCTAGGGGATAAACGCGTAGGGCGTTAACCATAAAAACCGTCGGAATTCTTTACGTTTTCAAAAAACCGGGAGTCAAAATTTCTCTCAACCGATTGAATTCATTGAAAATTCAAAAACTGGTACGATATTTGCATACAACAGTATCAGCTGCGCTCAGAACGGATGCGCGGCGCCGACCAAAACAGGATACGAGCCTATGCCCCGGTTAAGTAAACTCGTCACCACGACAGCCGCAGCAGGCATTATATTCGCCGCACTGACGGTCAGCGATACGGCCAGCGCGCTGCAGCTATACGGTTCCGTCGGCAATGGCTCCGGGTCGAACCGGGGCGATATAATCTCGATCAATCAGCACTTTACCAACAGCTACACCACCATCGGTAACCCGACAACGAGCGGCGGCATTACAGGGCTTGCCTTCGACAACTCTGCCCCGGGTCCCTCCGGTTCACTGTGGGGTTCTCAGGGTTTCGGCTTCAACACCACATCGACGCTGATCGAAATCGATCCGGACGACGGGTCGCTGATCAACGATGTCGGCGCGATTCACACCGACGCCAGCGACGTCGCCGGATCGAGCATCTCAATCGGCGATCTGGCCTTTAACTCGGTCGATGGCAAGCTTTACGCCATCACATCCGACGCGGCGGCGCCCGGCGGGCCGGTTGACGGCATTTACACGGTCGATACAGGCACGGGCCTGGCCACCCTCGTCGGCAAGACCATCTGGGACACCACCGCCGGGATCGCGTTCGATGCGGCCGGCACGCTCTATGCCCTCGGTTTCGACCCCCACGTAGGACCGTTCGGTACCAACATGCTGTTCACCTTCGATCTAGACAACCTGATCTTCGACGGTGTCGATCCGTTGCTTCTTGAAGACAACACCCGGGTGACGGTGGATATCAACGACTATATCTTTTCCGGCCTCGGCATTAACCCGCTGACGGGCGAAATTTATGCCTCGGAAAGCCGCACGGGCAATATTTACAAGGTCGATCCGAATACGGGCGCGATGGACTTCACGGGCATGCCGACCGGCGCGTTCGTATCCGACGTGACCTTCCGCGTGGCGGAGCCCGGAACGCTTGCGGTCATGGGCCTCGGTCTTATGGGATTGGCATATATCAGACGGCGGCGCGCTATCTGACGCAACACATCCCCACCGTTGTTGCGGCGGAAAGGCGAGTAAACGACGGCGGTCCCGAGTATCAGGGCCGCCGTTTTTTTGCCCTGTTTCCGGCCCATGTTACCGGGCGCGAAAATATTATGGCATTGTGCGCGGAAACCTGAATTCTGCCGGAGCAACCGATGCCGCCCAAAGCCATTCTGCCGACGCCCGATCCGACAACGACACTGTCGACCGAAAACCCCGGGCTGCGCCGGACCGTCTCCGTCGGCGATGCGGAGATGGCATATATCGATATCGGGGAAGGCGACCCGATCATCTTCCTGCACGGCAATCCGGCGTCATCGTTTCTGTGGCGCAATATCGTGCCGCATGTCGAGGGTATGGGCAGGATCATCGTCCCCGACTTCATCGCGCATGGACATTCGAGCACTTCGCCGAACGACGCCTATCACTACAAAGACAACATCGCCTATTTCGACGCCTTCTTCGAGGCGCTGGGTCTGACAAGCAACGTCACGCTGGTCATCCATGACTGGGGTGCTGCCGTCGGGTTTTACCGGGCCGCCCGTTTCCCGGAACAGATCAAGGGTATCGCCTATATGGAAGCCATGGTCTGGCCGCGGAACTGGAGCGACATTCCGGCCGACCGGGTCGAGAACTTCAAACATTTCCGCACCCCCGAAGGCGCGAAAGCCGCGACCGAAAGCAATTTCTTCACCGAGGTGATGCTCTTCGAGCGCGGTATTGTCCGTGATCTCAGCGAGACCGAGAAAAACGTGTATCGCGCCCCCCTCACCCGGCCGGGCGGAACCAGCCTGCCCGGTATCATCATGCCCAACGACATCCCGTTCGATGGCGAACCGGCGGAGAACGCGGCGCTGGTGAAGGTCTATTCGGACTGGCTGATAGAAACCGACACCCCGAAGCTGTTTATAAACGCCACCGAAGGCCACGGCCTCGCGGGTGCCGCCCGCGAATTCGCCCGCACATTCAAAAACCAGACCGAGGTCACCGTCAACGCCCGCCACTACATGCAGGAGGATGTGCCGGACGAAGTCGGCACAGCGATTGCCGACTTCGTGCGAGGCCTGCGTGACTAAAGGCGGCGATAGACTGCTACGGACAATCGCGCCGCACATCCCCGCGCACGACTTTCAGAAATCCCGGCGCCGGATAGCCGAAATGCAAATTTGATATCGATCAAACACTGCAGATGCCCTATCTGGTATGTATGCTGTTCGAATAACGGCGATTGACGAATTCGTGGAGGGGTAAATGACCGACTACTGGGCGAACAAACTTGTTTTTGAACTGCAGGGACCGAACGGAAAGGACCAGTGGACCAACCATCGTCCCGAGGTCATTTCCCGCTATGCGCTCACCCCCGAAGTCGAACAGGCGTTTCTCAACGATGACATCGGGGCGCTCATTCCGGTTATCAATCCATACCTGATGCGTTTCTTTCTGCTGATGCTCGGGTATGACGATGATGAGTCAATTGCGGTGCTGGAATCTTTCCAAACCGATGAACAAAGGAGACGGGTCAATGGCTAAACTTGTCGGCAGCTTTGCTGCTTCACACGCCCCGAACATCGCCCGCTCCTGGGACACGTTGCAGGACGACACGCGCGACTGGCTGACCACGCGCTACGACGAACTTGGCAAGCGGGTAAAGGCGCTTGAACCGGACGTGCTGGTGATCCATTCAAACGATCACTGGATCAATTTCTTCCTTGAGAACATGCCCGCCTTCCTGATCGGCGTTGGCGAAGAACACGACGGCCCGCCGGAGCCGTTCATGCAGCCCATCTTTAACGGGTGCACGTTCCCGGGCCATGCGGGGCTTGGCAATCACCTGCTCGAATTCGCGATGGACGCTGATTTCGACCCCGCCTATTCGCACCGCATCAAGGTCGATCACGGAATCGGCATTCCGCTCTGGCGCATGGGCTTCGACACATTGCCGCCGGTCGTGCCCGTGTTTCTCAATCTGATGGAAGAACCCTTCCCCACACCGAAACGATGCCTCGCCTGGGGACACATGATCCGCGAAGCAATCGAAGCCTATCCCGAAGACCTTCGGGTGGTCGTGCTGGGCACGGGTGGTCTGAGCCACTCAATCGGCGAAACCACCATGGGCTGGATCGACGAGCCGTTCGATCACGCCTGCATGGATCTGTTTAAAAATGCGCCGGACGAAAAGATTGCCAGCGAACTTTCGCGGATGCTGAAAGAAACCGGCAATGGCGGCGCCGAGGTCCGGTCCTGGTCCGTCGCCCATGGGGCCGCGGGCGGCAAAGGCTTCGAGATGATCGACTATATCCCGATGCCGGAGACGCTGATCGGGTGCGGTCTGGCTGAATGGAAGTTTGCCGCCTGAAACCACGGTGCGTGACCTGACGTAATACAACTGCATTGGATTCGCCAAAATTACATACAATAGCATGCAGTTTCGGCGAATTTTAATCTGTTCTTAACGAAATATGACCCAATTTGACGCATCCAATAATGCGTTCGGTTCATATGTCACATACCTTTTTCCGTGCTGCTCGCCTGCTCTTCCTGGCGGTTCTCCTCCTGTCGCCCACGCTGTCTGCCGTAAAGGCCGCAGATGAGCGACATCGAATCCTGTTTGTCAGTTCATATCACCCGGCATTCCCGTCATTTGACCAGCAGGTGCGCGGTCTGCGGGTGGCACTTGCAGAGGCCGGGTTCGATTCCCGCAAAGCATTGATGGATATTGAATTCATCGATTCAAAGCGGTTTCCCAAAGCGACACAATTACCCGTATTCAGAACGGCGCTCGCCAAAAAGCTGAAACACCTGCCCCGCTACGACGCTGTTATTGTCGGCGACGACAACGCATTCTCCTTCGCCCTAGCGGAACAGAATGGATTATTTCGCGACATCCCGATCGTGTTCCTCGCCGTCAACAATATTGCCAAGGCGATTGACCAGAACAACAACCCGCAAATATCAGGGGTCGTCGAGGAGGCATCCGGCCAAGGCACTCTGGCACTGATTAAGCGCCTCTACCCTGAGGCGGACAAAATCTACATCGTTCACGAAGAGACCACGTCAACCGGTCAGGCCAATACGCGGCGCACCCGTGATGGTGTCCGTAATCTCGGCATCTTGAACGCGGAGTTCATTTCGACGTCGCACCTCACCTATGACGAACTCTGGGATAAACTGTCCCGGATACCGGCAGGCGCGCCACTCATGCTGAGCGGTGCCTATCGCGACCGTAATGGTGACCGGCTCGACTACATAGAACTCCTCACCGAAACGAAGAAAGCCTTTTTGGGCCCGATCTTCTCCTCTCAGCAGCACGGCATCGGACATGGTGTTCTTGGCGGCAAAGTGGTCTCCCACCACGAACAGGGCCGGTTCGCGGGCAGAAGGGTCGCAGCTATTCTCAGCGGCATTCCCATCGCACAGATCAAGGTCGCCGAAGAAAGCCCGAACATCTATATGTTCGATCATAAGGAGCTCGTTCGGCTGGGTATTCAGGAGCAGCAACTGCCGTCGGAACGAACAGTCATCAACCAGCCGGATGAGAGATTACGGACATATGCTGAATGGCTGATTGTCGGTGCAATCGCAATCGGCCTGCAGATGACGCTGATTATCGTTCTGTACAGAACGATCAGACACCGGCGCACAGCCGAAACAGCTTTACGCGACAGCGAAAACCGGCTCAGGGCTTTTCTCGATCATTCACCGTCCGCGATGTACGTAAAAGACCGCGACCATCGGCTGGTTATGGTCAATGCCCGGTACCTGCAACTCCACAATGTGCGCGAGGAAGACGTCATTGGTAAGCGCGGTGGCTCCAAGCTTTCGCCGGAAGAGCGTTCCAAAATGGAGGAGATCGACCAGCGCGTAATGGATTCTGCGGTACCAACGACATCCATGCTTCGATTGCCCGGTCAGCATGATAACGGCACAGACGCATACTATAACGTCTCCAAATTTCCCGTGTTCGACGCTGACGGCCTGGTTGTCGGCGTTGGCGGCATCAATACCGATGTGACCAAGCTGCACGAACGCGAAGAGCTGCTTGAACACGCCAAGTCAGAAGCGGAAACCGTCGCCGAAGAGGCGCAGGTTGCAAACCGCGCCAAATCTGAATTTCTGGCAAGTATGAGCCACGAAATCCGGACCCCTCTGAACGGTGTGCTTGGGATGGCGGGGCTTCTTCTCGACAGTCGCCTGGACGAAGAGCAGCGCAATCACGTCAATACCATCCGGTCATCGGGCGGGCTGCTGCTGTCATTGCTCAACGACATTCTCGATCTGTCGAAGATCGAAGCGGGCAAGCTGGAGCTCGAAGATATCGACTTCAGTCTCAGCGATATTCTCCAGTCGGTCGCAGACCTTTGGTCGCCAAAAGCGTTCGCCTCGGGCATCGGCTTCAGCCACGACAGTAAGGATGTCATTGCGCCGGTTCTCCTGTCTGACCCCACAAGGATCAGACAAATTCTGTTCAACTTCATGTCCAACGCCCTGAAGTTCACGGAGGCCGGCAGCATCAAAATCACCGTTTCACAGGACAAGCTCGCCGATAGCTGCATCCGAACACGATTCGAAGTCCGCGATTCAGGCGCCGGAATTTCGCCCGACGTCGTATCGATGCTTTTTCAGAAGTTTGCACAGGCCGACACCTCGATTACACGCAAGCATGGCGGAACCGGCCTCGGTCTTGCCATCAGCAAACAGCTCGCCGAAGCGATGGGCGGAGAGATCGGCGTTAACAGCGCAATCGGAGAAGGTTCGACGTTCTGGTTCACGATCGTTTGTGCCGAAGGCATCTCGGAAAACGTGGAACATGAAATTCGTCCGGACCCGGCGCGCCAGCTGGGCGGGACCGCCGAAGACATCACCCCGAGTTCATTGAGAATCCTCGTGGCCGAAGACAATGAAGTTAATCAGAAGGTCGTGAAAGCCATCCTTGCCAGAGCAGGTCACAGGGTCGACATCGTCGGCAATGGGATCGAGGCCGTCAGCGCCGTCATCCGCGGATCATACGACCTGGTCTTGATGGACGTGCAGATGCCCGAGATGGACGGTGTCACCGCGACTAAGCGTATTCGCGAACTCGACGGCGCTATTTCGCAGATCCCGATTATCGCGCTGACGGCCAACGCGATGAAAGGCGACGAGGACACATACCGCGCCGCCGGCATGACCGACTATGTCTCAAAGCCGATCGAAAGCGAAAAACTGGCCGCTGCAATGCAACGTCAATGCAGCGCGAATACGCCGACCAGGCAGGCCGGCACACAAACCTCACCCAAAACGCCAGACGGGCCGAATGTCGCCGACACAGGCCTGCAGGACGATCTCGACCGGCTGATCGGCGATATCGACGCAGCTATCACCTAGCATTCTTCTCCGCCCCTTCCAGGGTGACCGGGGAGCCTCCTCCCCGTCTGCGGAAAACAAGCGGTTAAGACTCGCCCTTCCCTTGCCCCCGTTCCGCCGAGGCACTAAGTTCCGGTCAATCCTCAAGCGTTTGAAGACTGGAGATATCTGTCATGGAAATGACCGGCGAATACAACATTCCCGCGCCCCGCCAAAAGGTCTGGGAAGCCCTTAACGATCCAGAAATTCTCGCGGCCTGCATCCCGGGCTGCAAGGAACTCAACAAGGAATCCGATACCGAGCTATCTGCAACGGTAAAATCCAAAGTCGGACCGGTCTCTGCCACGTTCAAGGGCAAGGTGACGCTGAGCGACATCGATGCGCCGAACGGCTACAAAATTTCCGGCGAAGGCACCGGCGGCGTTGCCGGCTTTGCAAAAGGCGGCGCCGAGGTCAAACTTGTCGACGATGGCGACGGAACGCTGCTGACCTACACGGCCACCGGCCAGGTCGGCGGTAAACTGGCGCAGATCGGTTCCCGGCTGATCGATTCCACCGCGAAGAAAATGGCCAACGAATTTTTCGGCAAATTTGCCGAAGTCGTCGGCGGTAGCAACGCGGCGCCCGAAGCATCTGCTTCTGCAGCAGCCGCCGCACCGGCGGCAGCCGAGCCGGCAGCGACTCCAGCGGCAGCGGCCCCGGCTCCCGAAGCGGCACCTGCCGCGCCGGCAACACCTGCTGCGGCGCCGGCACAATCCGGTGGCGGCATCAGCCCCGTAGTCTGGGTCGGCGGATTGATCGTTGCGGTCGTCGTCGTATTGGCACTGCTGGTCTGACGTCGGTCGAACGGAGAACTGCGTTTCCGCTGCATAAAAGGGTCTGGGCGCTTGACCTGCCCTGTTACCGGCGGTTTACTGCGATAAATCGAGGGGTTCACTGAGAACCCGGGATAAATACTCCGCCAGCGTGCCACGCCGTAAAAACGACGGGCACAAAAGCGGTTAAAACGGTCGGGAACGTCGTGTTCCCGATGAATAATGGAGGCTCCTATGGCGACAACCACTGTCTCGATGACGGTAAATGGCAAGCAGGTTTCAGCGGAAGCTGAGAACCGTACGCTTCTGGTTCAGTATCTGCGCGAAAGTCTGGGCATGACCGGCACCCATGTCGGCTGCGATACGACCCAGTGCGGCGCCTGCACCGTTCATATTGACGGTCTGCCGATCAAATCCTGCACGATCCTCGCCCGCCAGGTCGACGGCAAAGACGTCACCACGATCGAGGGCCTTGCCGACGGCGACACGCTGCACCCGATGCAGGAAGCCTTCCGCGAAAATCATGCACTCCAGTGCGGTTTCTGCACCCCCGGCATGGTCATGAGCGCAATCGGCATTGTCGAGCGCAACAAGGACAGCCTGGACGAGAAAACCGTTCGCGAAGAACTCGAAGGAAACTTCTGCCGTTGCACTGGGTACCACAACATCGTGAAAGCGATCCTTGCGGCGCATAAGGACATGACGGCCTAACGGCTGACGAAGAACCGGAAAACGGACCCGCAGCCTCAACCAATCACAGGGAGGCACCAATGCCAGACGGATCAATCGGAACACCGATCAAACGCCGCGAAGATCAGCGCTTTCTGACCGGCGCGGGTCAGTACGTCGACGACTTCAATCGTCCGCGGCAGACACATGCCTGGATGGTGAGGTCTTCGGTCGCTCACGCAAAGATCAAAAGCGTCGATATTTCCAAAGCCCAAGCGGCACCTGGCGTTGTCAAAATTCTGACGGGCGCCGACTGGGCTGCCGACGAACTTGGCGGATTACCCTGCGGCTGGCAGGTCATCGGTAAAAACGACATACCGATGCATGAGCCGGGTCACCCTGCCCTCGTAGCAGACAAGGTGCGCCACGTGGGCGACAATCTTGCCGTCGTCATAGCCGAAACAAAAGCGCAGGCGCGCGATGCCGCGGAACTCATCGAGTTCGATCTTGAAGTACTGCCGGCCGTCGTTTCAATGGCCGATGCCGCCGCCGACGGTGCGGCTCTGGTCCATGACGACCTGCCGAGTAATCTCTGCTACGACTGGGAAATCGGCGTAAAAGAAGATGTCGACGCGGTTTTCGATCAGGCCGATCACATCACCAAGCTGGATCTGATCAATAACCGCCTTGTCGCCAACCCGATCGAACCGCGGGCGGCGCTTGCCGATTACGACCCCGCCGGCGATCACTACACGCTGTATACAACCAGCCAGAACCCGCATGTCATCCGCCTGTTAATGGGCGCGTTCGTCCTCTCGATCCCGGAGCACAAATTGCGCATCGTTGCGCCCGATGTTGGTGGCGGCTTCGGTGCCAAGATTTACCACTATGCCGAAGAAGCGATCCTGACCTGGGCCTCCAAGAAAGTGCGCCGTCCGATCAAATGGACGGCTGACCGGTCCGACAGCTTCATGACAGACGCGCAGGGTCGCGAT
Source organism: Paracoccaceae bacterium (assembly GCA_047638395.1). Classification (GTDB taxonomy): domain Bacteria; phylum Pseudomonadota; class Alphaproteobacteria; order MPNO01; family UBA830; genus CAXBCP01. The sequence continues at coordinate 36,144 of JBLIMV010000015.1, forward strand.
CACGTCACGACCGGCGAGCTTGCTCTCGACAAGGACGGCAAATTCCTCGGCCTGCGTGTGATGACGAATGCCAATATGGGTGGCTACCTGTCCACGTTCGCCCCCGCTATCCCGACCTACCTTTACGCAACGCTTCTCGCCGGTCTTTACAAAACACCGGCGATCTATTGCTGCGTCAATGCGTGGTTCACGAATACCGTCCCGGTCGATGCTTATCGTGGCGCCGGGCGACCGGAAGCCTGTTACCTGATCGAGCGTCTGGTCGAACAGGCCGCGCGGGAAACCGGCATCGAAAAGACGGAAATCCGCCGCCGGAACTTTATCGCGGCGAGTGAAATGCCGTATCAGACGCCGGTGGCGCTTGAATACGATTCTGGCGACTTCATCCGCAATCTCGAAGACGGTTTGAAATCGGCCGATTATGACGGCTTCGCCGCCCGCCGGGCGGAATCGGAGAAGAACGGCAAGCTGCGCGGTATCGGTCTCGCGACCTATATCGAGGCCTGCGGCATTGCGCCGTCAGCGGTCGCGGGCGCCCTTGGTGCCCGTGCCGGTTTGTTTGAATCAGCCGAAGTCCGTGTCCATCCGACAGGGTCGGTCACCGTGTTCACCGGCTCTCACCAGCACGGCCAGGGTCACGAGACCACTTTTGCCCAGCTCGTCGCCGACGGGCTCGGTGTTGACGTCAACAACGTCGAAGTCGTTCATGGCGATACTGACCGCGTTCAGTTCGGTATGGGCACGTATGGTTCGCGTTCTCTCGCGGTCGGCGGATCTGCCATCGTCAAGGCAATGGACAAGATCGTCGACAAGGGCAAGAAAATTGCCGCGCATCTTCTCGAAGCCTCGGTCGACGATATCGAGTTCGATGCCGGTACATTCCGTGTTTCCGGAACGGATAAGGAACTGGGGATTGGCGATATCGCGCTGACCGCCTATGTGCCGCACAACTATCCGATCGAGGAACTAGAACCCGGGCTTGATGAGACGGCGTTTTACGACCCCAAGAACTTCACCTATCCGAACGGCTGTCATATAGCCGAGGTCGAAATCGACCAGGATACCGGCGTGGTGACGCTGTGCAGTTTCAACGCGGTTGATGATTTCGGTAGAATTATCAATCCGATGATCGTCGAAGGGCAGGTCCATGGCGGGCTTGTCCAGGGGATCGGACAGGCGTTGATGGAGAACTGCGAATATGACGACCAGGGCCAGCTCATCACCGGCTCTTTCAACGACTACTGCCTCCCCCGCGCCGACGACGTGCCGAATTTTACTGTCGACACGAACGAAGGCGCGCCCTGCACGCATAATCCGCTCGGCGTGAAGGGCTGCGGCGAAGCAGGTACTATCGGTGCCGGTGCGGCCGTAACCAACGCGGTGCTCGACGCGCTCGGCACACGGGGAATTCACAACATCGACATGCCAGCCACCTCTCACAAGGTCTGGCAGGCACTACAACAATCTAACGGCTAACTGGAAAGGTCGAACCATGTACGATTTTAATTACGAGAAGCCCTCCTCGGTCGACGAGGCTGCTTCAAAACTCTCAGGCGCGGAAGACGGCAAGTTTATGGCCGGCGGGATGACCCTTCTCCCGACGCTTAAACAGCGCCTGGCCAACCCGTCCGACGTCGTCGACCTCGGCGGTATCGCCAATCTGGTCGGCATCACGGTCGACGGCACTTCGGTGACGATTGGCGCGATGACCCCGCATGCCGTGGTCAACGCCTCTGCCGAAGTTCAGAAAGCCATCCCGGCGCTCGCAAAACTCGCCGGTCTGATCGGCGATCCGATGGTCCGCAACCGCGGCACGATCGGTGGCTCGATCTCGAATAACGACCCGGCAGCGGATTATCCGTCAGCGGTCGTCGGTCTCGGTGCAACCGTGCACACCACGAAGCGGGAAATCGCCGGCGACGACTTCTTCACCGGTCTGTTCGAAACCGCGCTCGAAGAAGACGAAATCGTCACCAAAGTGGTCTTCCCGATCCCGGAAAAAGCCGCCTATATGAAATTCCCGAACCCGGCATCGCGTTACGCCGTTGTCGGCACCTTCGTCAGTCAGGGCCCTCAGGGCACACGGGTCGCCGTAACGGGTGCAGGCCCGTGCGTATTCCGCCAGGCCGACATGGAAGCTGGTCTGAGCGCCAGCTTCACGCCGGAATCGGTCGAAAACATCAAACAGGATGACGGTGATCTGAACACCGACATCCATGCAAGCGCGGAATACCGTGCGCACCTCGTAACCGTGATGGCAAAACGCGCGGTCGCTGAAGCCAACGGCTAGACGGTTCGAGTGGGGGCTCGGACACGGCTACAGAGTAAAATCAGAACGCTTCCCCGGAAAATCCGGCGGAACGTTCTGATTTTGTCCGTCTGCATCGCAGGCACAACCATCACCGGTATTCCTGCCGTTCACGCGCAGAATGGAGACGACGCACTTCTAAAATATCTTCGCGTCGGCGGGCCGCTAGATCGCCCTGCCGGTGCAACTTCGCAATTTGCCGCGCAACCAGCGGCACAACCTGCTCCACAGCCGGCCTATGCACGACCCGCGCCGATCCGGCCGCAACCAGTGGCGAGCTTCCGTCCTGCGACGGCACCGGCGCTTCCGGGCACGCACGTGCCCACAGCACCGCTCAAAGTGCCGGATTCTTTCCACCGCGCGACCCGGGCGATCAACGCACAACAGGCGTCTCAACGCGTCCCACAGACGTTCGTTCGTCCCCCGCCGGTAACAAGACGCCTTCCCGCCACGGGCAACCCGGTCAGCTTCCAGGAAGTCCCATTACCGGGTCAGCAGGTCCCTCTCCCCGGTGCGATGCCCGGCTCGATACCGTCCCCCGTTTATAAGCAACAAACGGCTCAACAGACGGCGGCGCCCGCCGATATGGCAGCGGAGCCAAAAAACGTCTCTATCCTGAGCACCGATTATCTGCTGAGCTATCCACAGAACCTGTGGCGCATCGTCTCCGCGCCGATCAATTTCGATACGAACGACTGGCTGATTGCCGGCGGCGTTGCGGCGACGACGGGTCTTCTCATGCTCGCCGATAAAGAGATCAACGATACCTGGCGAGATGACATCCAAAGCGGCACGTTGGACGATTTCCTTGATGCAATGGAGACGTTTGGCGACTCACAGACTGTCATTTTCACCGCCGCCGCAGGGTATGTACTTGGCGAACTGGTCGGGCGTGACCGGGATCAGGAAGCAGCATTGCTTCTGGCCCAGAGCTTCGTGCTGTCCGCCGGCCTGACCCAGGGGCTGAAGTTCGCGTTCCGTCGCGACCGGCCCGATGACAGCCGGGACGATCAGTATTCGTTCTTTTCATCGGATGCGAGCAAGACCAATTCATCCTTTCCGTCAGGACACGCCACCAACGCATTCTCCATGGCTGCTGTGCTGACCAATGTGTATGAGCCCGACGCGCCCTGGCTCGGTTGGGTGCTGTATCCTATTGCGACCATGACCTCCCTTGCCCGCGTCAATAACGAACGGCACTGGGCGTCAGACGTCTTCTTGGGCGGCGCCCTGGGCTATTTCATCGGTCGAATGGTGGTTCGTTACAGTCCCTTCCGCGACAATCAAAGTCTCAGCGTTCTGCCAATGATGGATAGCGGCGTTAACGGCCTCCGACTGGTTCACAAGATCTGAGCTCCCAAACTGTCGGTAGCCAAATTTCCGGTGCTTCAACCAGTCTCTTGAGAACCGGCGCACAATACTGTAGGTGCTTCAGGTATGACTGATAATCTCCCCTCCTCCGTTGATGCCGTTGTCGATATGCTGCGCGGCGGAAACTATGTCGGCGACCGTTCGCTTGCGACCGCCCTGTACCTGTCACTCAAACTTGGCCGCCCCCTGTTTCTGGAAGGCGAAGCCGGCGTTGGTAAAACCGAAATCGGCAAGGTGCTTTCTGAAGCGCTCGGTCGCCGCCTGATCCGCCTGCAGTGCTACGAAGGCCTCGACGTGTCCTCGGCAGTGTATGAATGGAACTATTCGATGCAGATGATCGATATCCGCATCGCCGAAGCCGCGGGACAACAGGATCGCGAACGCATCGAGGACGATATCTTTTCCGAAAAATTCCTGATCAAACGCCCCCTGCTCCAGGCACTCGAAGCCGATGAGAACGGCGAACCGCCTGTTCTGCTGATTGATGAGCTGGACCGCACGGATGAGCCGTTCGAGGCGTTCCTGCTTGAAATCCTGTCGGATTTCCAGGTCACGATCCCAGAGATCGGTACCGTCAAAGCGGCCAAGCCCCCCATCGTCATCATCACATCGAACCGGACGCGGGAAATCCACGACGCGATCAAACGGCGCTGTTTCTATTTCTGGGTCGATTATCCGGACGCACAGCGCGAGCTTGAAATCCTGAAGGTCAAAGTGCCGGATGCGCCGGAAAAACTGACCCAGCAGGTCGTCAATTTCGTCCAGCACCTTCGCAATCGCGATTTGTTCAAGCTGCCGGGCGTCGCCGAAACAATCGACTGGACCAATGCGCTGATCCAGCTCGACAAGATCGACCTCGACCCTGAGACAGTAAACTCCTCGCTGGGGGTTCTGTTGAAGTACCAGGACGATATAGAAAAGATCCAGGGTTCAGAGGCAGCCCAGATCCTCGAAGAAGTGAAAGCAGGCATCGCCGCGGGCGGCTGATGGCAGACACTCCAGCAAATACAGATCTGACACCGGGCATGCAGCTGCTTGACCGGCTGGACGACAATCGGCTTGCGCCCAACATCATGCATTTCGGTCGCGTCCTCCGCGCCGCTGGTCTGCCAATCGGCCCGGGGAAAATTATCGATGCGACCCAGGCCGTGATGGCGGTCGGCATTCAGAGCCGATCCGATTTTTACTGGGCGCTGCACGCGGTTTTCGTCAACCGGCACGATCAGCACGAACTGTTCGACCAGGCGTTCCATATATTCTGGAAAGACCCCAAGCTGCTTGAAAGGATGATGGGCATTCTGCTGCCCTCCGTCGATGGCGGCGAAGAACCCGCCCCAGAGGAACAGCCGCTCCGCCGCCTGCAGGAGGCCCTCAGCCAGCAGCAGGAAGACGAGTCCGATTCCGAGGAAGAGCAGGAGCAGGAAGACGAAATCGAGCTCGATGCCGCGATGACGGTGTCGGAGCGCGAACTGCTACAGACCATGGATTTCGAGGAAATGTCGGCCGACGAGATTGAGGCCGCCAAACGCGCGATTTCTCATATGCGCCTGCCGATCACCGAGATTCCGACACGGCGCTATCAGGCCAGTAACCGCCAGTCCCGCGTCGATATGCGCGCGACCATGCGCGCCGCACTCCGGTCAGGCGGCGATTCCATCCCGCTCAAATTCCGCAAACGGCGTACGCGCACGCCGCCACTGGTCATCCTGTGCGATATTTCGGGCTCCATGAGCCGCTATACCCGCATGTTCCTGCATTTCATGCATGCGGTGACGAACGACCGCGACCGGGTCCATACCTTCCTGTTCGGCACCCGGCTGACCAACGTGACGCGCTACCTGCGCCACAAGGATATCGATCTCGCCATCGAACAGGTCACGGATGCCGTCGAGGACTGGTCCGGTGGCACGCGCATTGGCGAAAGTCTCAGCGATTTCAATCGCTTCTGGTCCCGTCGCGTCCTCGGCCAGGGTGCAATTGTAATCCTGATTTCGGACGGCCTGGACCGGGATGCCGGGCGCGGCCTGAATATGGAGATCGAACGGTTGCACAAATCCTGCCGCCGGTTGATCTGGTTGAACCCGCTTTTGCGGTTTGACGGGTTCCAGCCCAAGAGCCAAGGCATTCAAGCAATCCTGCCATCCGTTGACGAATTCCGTCCGGTGCATAATTTAAGTAGTCTGGAAGAACTTATCGGCGCGCTGAACCGTCCCGGCGGTCCGCGCAAACAAGGAGTACAGGAATGGCTGACGGCAATGTAGCGACCGGCCTCTCGCTGGACGACGATGTTTTGAACGAAGCGGCCAAATGGCGGAAAGACGGTCGCAGTGTCGCGCTGGCCACAGTCGTGTCGACCTGGGGCTCTTCGCCCCGCCCGACCGGCAGCCATCTGGCCGTCGATGAGAACGGCAAATTCGTCGGCTCGGTCTCGGGCGGCTGTATCGAAGGTGCTGTGGTCTCCGAGGCGATGGAGGTCATGAATTCCGGCAAGCCGAAGGTTCTCGAATACGGCGTCACCAATGAACTTGCCTGGGAAGTCGGCCTCGCCTGCGGCGGGACGATCCAGGTATTTGTCGAGAAAGTCGAATGAAACAGCAAACCCTCTCCCGCCTGCTCGAAGACCAGGCCGCCAAGCGCGCAATGGCCCTGGCAACGGATATGGAATCAGGCGACCAGACGCTGGTCTATCTCGACGGCGCAGACGGTCCGGATGGCAGCAATGCCGAAGTACTGGCCGTCGCCCGCCAGGCAATCCAGGACGACCGCAGCAAGGTCTATGAGCTCAGCGGCCGGCGTATTTTCGTTGAAACCTTCAATCCGCCACTTCGGATGCTGATCGTCGGCGCCGTGCATATCGCGCAACCGTTATCCCGTATGGCCTCTGTCGCGGGATACGACGTCACCGTGATCGACCCGCGTGGGTCCTTTGCGACCGAAGAACGCTTTCCTGGCATGGCGCTGAACGGCGAATGGCCCGACGATGGCATGCGCGCGCTTGATCCTGATCGCCGTACCGCTGTCGTCACCCTAACCCACGACCCGAAGCTCGACGATCCCGGGCTTGAAGTCGCCCTTAAGTCGGACGCGTTCTATATCGGCGCCCTCGGCAGCCGGAAAACCCATGCGGGGCGTGTTGAGCGGCTTACGGCCGCCGGGTTCACGGATGCCGACATCGGGCGTATCCACGCGCCTGTCGGCCTCAACATCGGCTCAATTTCACCCGCCGAGATTGCGGTGTCCATCCTTGGCCAGATCACCGAAGTCCTGCATCGCAAGATAGAGGCGCGGGAAGCGGCGTGACGCCGCCGCGCCCGGCAAACGCATCATGAAATTCGGCGAAGTCGCGCTCGACGCTGCCGCGGGGACAATCCTCGCGCATTCGGTCCGTCTGACCGACGGCGTTTTGCGCAAAGGCCGGCACCTGAACGCCGACGACGTCACCCGGATGCGTAACGCCGGCCTGACCACCGTTGTGGTCGCCGAGCTTGAAGATGGCGATCTCGACGAAAATACCGCCGCTCTTCGCCTTGCCGAAGCCCTGCACACACCGGGCCTGACTGCCGCCGGCGGACGTACCGGGCGGGCAAATCTGCGCGCAGAGAGCGCCGGTGTTGCGCTGATAGAGGCCGAGACGATCCACCGGATGAACGCGGTCGACGAGGCCCTGACGATTTCCACCGTCCGGCCCTTCGATGCCGTATCTGCCGGCCAGGTTACCGCGACCGTAAAACTGATCACGTTCGGACTGCCCGCAACCACGGTCGATGCCTGTGCGGCCATCGCGCAGGCGGATGGGCCACCTGTCCGCGTCGCGCCCTACGACACATCGCTCAAAATCGGCCTCATTCAGACGGTCCTGCCCGGCCTGAAAGACAGCATTATCGCCAAGGCGACGGCAACAACCGGCGCCCGACTGGCTGAAATGGGCCTGTCTATCGATCACGAAAGTCATTGCCCGCACAGCATTGCCGGCGTCACCGACGCTTTGGCCGAAATGTCGGGTGCCGGAATAGATATTGTGCTGGTGCTCGGTGCCTCGGCCATCGTCGACCGGCGGGACATCGTTCCCTCGGCCGTTACCGCTGCCGGTGGCGATATCGACCACCTTGGCCTGCCCGTGGATCCGGGAAACCTGATGCTATTCGCAAGACTGGGCGATATGCGCGTTCTGGGCATCCCCGGGTCCGCACGTTCCCCCCGCCTGCACGGCTTCGACTGGGTACTGCAGCGACTGGTCGCCGGCCTCACCGTCACGCGCGACGATCTTACCCGGATGGGCGTCGGCGGATTGTTGAAGGAAATGCCCGGCAGACCGATGTCACGCGAGGATGAGGATATGGCGGAAGATATACCGGAAGACATTAAATCCATTGGTGGCTTGCTCCTGGCGGCAGGGCAATCGCGGCGAATGGGCAAAGCAAACAAGATGCTGGTGGAGATCGACGGCACACCCATGGTCGTCCATGCCGCCCGCGCCCTGATCGCCAGCGGCGCCACCCCCATCGTTGTTGTGCTGGGGCATGAGCCGGCAGCGGTTGAAGCAGTGCTGGAAGGCCTTGCGGTGTCGTTCGTGCGCAATCCCGACTATGCGGGCGGCCTCAGCACGTCGCTAAAAGCCGGCCTGGCCGCCCTGCCCGACCAATGCACCGGCGCCGTGATCGCCCTCGGCGATATGCCAGGTGTCACGGCGGCCGATATCGACAGTCTGATCGATGCATTCGATCCCATGACGGGACATACGATCTGTGTGCCCACCCATCACGGCAAACGCGGCAATCCGGTGCTGTGGGGACGTCGCTATTTTTCCGAAATGTCGGGGGTTTCCGGCGATGTCGGCGCGCGTCATCTCATCGGCGAAAATGCCGATCAGGTCACGGAAATCCCGCGGGACAACCCCGGAATCCTGATCGACCTGGATACACCGGAAGCCGTTGCCGCCCATCTGCGCGGCTAAACCAAAAGAGGCCGCCGATCCTTTCGACCGGCGGCCAGTTCTGGTGCGCCCCTAACGCCAATTTTCGCAAGATGTATTCCGGAGGGGCAGAAAACCGGCGTCAGTGGACCTCGTTGAGCAGAGCCCCGATCATCGCATTCTCGGTGGCAATGACTTTGAGATTCGCCGAATAGGCATGCTCCGCCTGGTTCAGGTTCACGAATTCCGCGGCATAATCCACGTTCGGGCGGGCAACCATGCCATCGTCGTCGGCGAGCCGATTGCCCGGATCGTAGGATTTCACATGAGGCGGTTCGACCGACACGAACTCGGCCCGTGTTCCGCCGCCGCCATCCGATGACTGATACACCCGCACCGGTTCGTATGCCGGCGGCGGGGAGCGGTTACGGTCCGCACCTCCGGACTCCGTCCGGGCATCTTCGGTGCGGATCGTATTGCGGGAATTCGCCACGTTCGAAGCGCTCGCTTCGATACGCTTTGCGGCCGCATCAAGGCCGCTGAGGGATGTGTTTATTGCGCCAATCATAATTTCACCTGTTTTATACTCGAACAGAATCGCATTATTTTATTTACAGAGATTTAATATTACAGATTATTTAAATCTGTATTACATAATATTTATTATTAATCATAAGAGTATTATCCACTACTTTAGATAAAATGCCACTCGGGTATATTTTACTTAAATGCGAAAAACACCCCAGAGCCACCTTAACCAATTGAAATAACGCGTTTTTTACGTCTCATCGTCAGACTGTGGCTCCAAACCAGCGTATCGGAGTGCCCAGTTCATGAGTCCCCGTCTATTTGCGATTGCCCTGCTCGTCGGGCTGGCCGCCGCCGGGCCCGCCACTGCCCGGGATAATTTCAAAAATGGCTCCACCGCCTATACCGTCGGGCTGTATGGTTCTGCTGCCCGTCACTGGCTGACTCTCGCTGAAAAAGGCCACGCGCCCGCGCAGTATAATGTCGGACGGATGCTCTATTACGGACAGGGAATGCGCCGCGACAGGATCGAAGCCTATAAATGGTTCCTGATCGCCCGCGATAACGGTGTCCGCCGCAGTGCGGAAGCGGCACGTATCCTCGGCGAGCGCATGTTGCGCCACGAACGGGTCGAAGCCATGGTCCGCGCCCGCGACTGGCAACGCGCGAACGCCCGCTAGACGACCAAACACGCCCGGACACAAAAAAAGGCGGATCCACACAGGACCCGCCTTTTTCGCGATTAATGTAACGCCCCGTCTAGGGGCCGCCTGGGGGCCGTCAGGCCGCGACGGCGTTCCTGCCAGCTTCTGTGTCCAGATAGCTTTTCGGCAATTCGCGGAAATCCGTCAGCAGCGAACCGAAGCCTTCGATAATGTCGTCATAGCCATTGGCCCGCATCGCGTACCAGTAGGTCGCCGTGTTGATCGCCATCACCGGTTTTTTGAGCCATTTCTCGGCCTCACCGGCGAGACGCGCCATGGCGAGGTTCGTGCCCACCTGGACGATCGCGTCCGGATTGTGCTCGTTCAGTTCAACCAGTCCGTCGAGAAGCTCGGCTTCCGTGACCTGGGCGATGTTCGCGGGGCTGTCGCATTTAAGCCCCTTGATGGCCAGAACTTCGAAACCACAGTCTTCGAAGAACTTGCGCACATTCTTGTCGCCAACCGGCCAGTACGGCGTCAGCACACAGATTTTCTTGATATCACCATAGCAGCGCAGCGCCGCCTGACACGCGTCCGATCCCATCGCGACACCCATGCCGGACAGTTCCTTGACCCGTTGGCGCAGCTTGATCGATTCCGCCAGGCCATCCCAGAACGTCTCGGCTGACATGCCCATCACGATGTAATCGGGATTGCAGGTCATGACACGCAGGATCGCGTTATCGAATTCATTGCGGATGTTTTCCATCAGCGCGTTGAATTCCTCGTCCGAATTTACAGGCTCGTCCGGGATCCAGATACGGACGGTATGGTTCGTGACACCGCGCGGCCGCATATCATCGAATTCGGGCTGAACCGATGTGTTGGTCGATGGTATAATGACACCCCAGTTTGCGCGGTAGCCAAGTGAATCGGTCATTAAAGTTACTCCTGCGTGTCCACGATTTTCGCCTGTTTCGGCGCCAGTTTATCCAGTTCGGCCATCACGTCCTCCAATGACATGACGTCGCCGTATTTCTGATCAATATCAAACAGATTAGCCTCGTGCGGGCCCTTTGCCCGGTCGCCCGAACATTCGCGCGGCACGATCGGCCGGAAACCGTTCGACATCGCGTCGACCGCCGTCGCCCGGACACAGCCTGACGTCGTGCAGCCGGTAATGATCGCTGTATCGATGCCCCGCTGGGCGAGCCAGCCGGTCAGATCGGTATTCGAGAAGCCTGACGGATAGTGCTTTTCGAGCACCCGCTCGCCGGGCCGGGGCTCCAGCTCGTCAACCACCTTGGTTTCGTGCGACCCACGTTTGAGCTTCGCAAGACCCGGCGATTTCAGGTTGAAGACCCCATCTTCGCTGCCGTCTTCGGCATAGACATGACTGGTGAACACCACCGGCATATCCATGTGCCGCGCAACCGCCAGAAGCTCGGCTGTGTTGTCGATGGCATCCTGGATATTGCCGCCGCCGAAGGCGTCAGGATCGTTAAAGCCATTGATAAAATCGATAATCAAAAGGGCTGGCTTCTTGCCGAAACCGATTCGATTGCCGAAGCCCTGCTTTTCGTAAACCGCGGTATCTTCTGCATCATGCGGATTGTCGGTCATCTTCGGCACTCCCTGTGTTTAGAAACGATATGTAATACCTAGGATCAAATCGTGTGAGGTATAGCTCTCGGCCTCGATTGTCGTGCCGTCTATATGCGGCCCGCTTTCGACCTTGCCGAGATCGATATAGCGATACCGGAATTCGGCATCCCAGTTCTCGGCAAACGACCAGATCACCCCAAGCGCCGCGTTCCAGGTGAAATTATCGGTCCGCGTGATGAGCTCGGTCTTGGTTCCGCCGCCGATTGGCACGCGGGCAACGTCCGATACATTCTGCGCCCAGCCGATGCCGCCACCGGCAAACAGCGCCCAACGGTCATTCATCTGATAATCGTAGTAAGAGTTAACAATCAGCGCATGGGTCGAAAGCTGATTTTCGTAACCCGCAGAGCCCGTAACCCGGGTATCGAAATCAAACCGCGCGCGGTAGTGATATTCAATCTCGGTACGAAGCGGCAGACCCTTCTTGGCCCAGTTATAGCCGATCGTCAGCCCAATCCCGGCGACCTCATCGGCGTCGTTGCGGAGCTGCAGCGTTCCCGCGCTCGATGTGACCTCATCGACCTTGGAAACGCCCCCGATCAGCAGGAATGAGAGATAGTCGCCCGAATGATCCGAGGACGCGCGCTGCGCCGATGTCCCCGTCGAAATTGCCGTTGAAATCGCCAGCGATGCGAAGACAGCAATACCGGCCTTGATTGCCCCGTTAAACTTCATTTTGAATCCCCCAAACTTGTCCGACTTTCCTATCCCGGGGCGGCCGAAATGTCCAGCCGAACGGCACCACCCCTCAGCCCTCGCGCCCGACGGAACGCACCAGCGCGGGATAGCGTACGCCAAGGGTCACCCCGCGTGCCCCCATAAAGATCGTCAGCGACACCCACAGCCCGTCATTGCCCCAGAGCGGCACGAGGAAATAGCAGCAGGCCAGGTAAATCAGGAGCGAGACGATCATTGCATTGCGCATCGTGGCGCCCCGCGTGCCACCGAGGAAAATTCCATCGAGCAGGAACGGGAATACGGCGATCAGCGGCATCAGCACCGACCAGCCGAGGTATTCCCGCGCCACCACCCGCACGCTATCGATCCCGGTCAACGCATCGATAATCAATGGCCCGGAAACCAGGTAAAAGAGCGAGAACCCAACGGCAACAACCATGCCCCAGAAGACCGACACCCTTACCGCATCACGAAATCCTTTACGGTCTTTTGCGCCAATCGCGCCCCCGCCCAGTGCCTCTGCGGCGTGCGCCAACCCATCAAGCGCATGGGCCATGATTGTCTGAAAGTTCAGCAGCACCGCATTTGCCGCCAACACCACATTGCCGAAGGCCGCCCCCTGGGCGGTAAAATAGGCAAACGCCGACACCAGGCAGATTGTGCGGATAAAAATATCGACGTTGAGCGCAACGGTGCGCTTTATCTTCGATGTTTCGAGAATTTTGGCCCGCACGAATTCGCCACCGAGCTTGCGCAGAATGGGCAATGCGAGGAACAGACCGATAACGACAGCGACGCCGTCGGCAATCGCCGTCGCGGCAGCAACACCGGCCACGCCCCATCCGAACCCAAGAACAAAGACGAGATCGAGCACGATGTTCACACCGTTCAGCGACAGCTGGTGCCACAATGCAGCCTTCGTGTTCTGGCAACCGATAAACCAGCCGAGCAGCGCGAAATTCATCAGTGTCGCCGGCGCGCCCCAGATCCGGACGAAAAAATATTCCTGCGCGAGCGCCTCGACGTCCGGCGACGCTTCAAGAATGGAAAACGCGACCGACGCGATTGGAAGCTGCAGAACAATCAGGATCAGCGCCGCCGGTATTCCGATGACGGCGGCACGGGCCAGACAGGCACGGACCTCATCCGCATCCTTTGCACCGAAAGCCTGCGCGGTCAGCCCGCCCGTCCCCATTCGCAGGAAGCCGAACCCCCAGTATATGAATGTAAACACCATCGCGCCGATAGCGACGCCGCCAAGATACTTTGGGTCCGGCAGATGTCCCATCACGGCGGTATCGACCGCACCGAGCATCGGTACTGAAATGTTCGAGATGATGATCGGCCCGGCGATGAGCCAGACGCGCCGGTGAGTATCGCGGTTCATATCGGTTGAGTGGCGGCAATATCTCAGCCCGTCAAGCATCATAATGTCGGCAGTGTTCGATCCGCATGTTCCGCGCGCGCCTTGATGCGGCTAAAATGGACATTCAACAGAATGGGACGCGGCAATGGCAGAGCGCTTAAAGAAGGGCCTGATCAAAGGCGAGGACGGGCAGGTCAGATGTTTCTGGCCGGGCGAACTGCCGGACTACCTGGACTATCACGACACAGAATGGGGTCTGCCGGTCGCGGACGACGAGCGCCTGTTCGAAAAGATTTGTCTGGAGGGCTTTCAGGCAGGCCTGTCCTGGCTGACGATCCTGCGCAAACGCGAGAATTTTCGCGAGGCGTTTTCCGATTTCGATTTCACTCGGGTTGCCAAATACGGGAAGCGCGACATCGAAAAACTGGTCAAGAACGCCGGTATCATCCGTCACCGCGGAAAGATCGAATCCACCGTCAACAACGCCAAGCGCGCAATCGAGATGGCGGAAGAATACGGCTCGCTCGGCGCCTATTTCTGGCAGCACGAGACGGATATGGCTGACCGGCCCAAACGACTGGATCACAAAACGCTTATGACCCTTGGCAAGACACCGGAATCAATCGCGCTGTCCAAGGATCTCAAAAAACGGGGATGGTCGTTTGTCGGCCCGACGACGGCGTATGCCTTCATGCAGGCGATGGGCATGGTCAATGACCATATCGACGGCTGTTTCGCCCGGGATGCGACCGAGAAAGCACGTAAAAAATTCAAACGCCCGGCCTGAAAATCAGACCGGGCGCTTAATCACTGACGCCGCGCAGGCGCCAGAAAAGTCTATTTTTCGACGTCTATTTCTCTACGTCGGCCGCGACGCGGAAGGTCACGATCTTGTCAGGGTCACTGACGCTGCCGTTCTGGCTTGAACTACCCTTCTTGATCATGTCGACGAATTCCATGCCGGAAGCCACCTGCCCCCAGATCGAATATTTGTTATCGAGATGCGGGGAATCACCGAGCATGATGAAGAACTGGCTGTCAGCGCTGGACGGGCTTGCCGAGCGCGCCATCGAAACGGTGCCACGGACATGCTTTTCAGACGTGAATTCAGGCGGCAGGTTCTGGCCCGAACCACCGGTGCCATTGCCATCCGGATCGCCGGTCTGAACCATGAAACCGTCAATCACCCGGTGAAAAACGATACCGTCGTAAAACTTTTCACGCACCAGTTCCTTGATCCGTGCAACATGCTTCGGTGCAAGATCGGGGCGTAATTCGATGACAATGCGGCCATCCTTGGTTTCGAGGTAGAGCGTGTTCTCGAGATCCGCAGCCATTGCAGCCCCCATTGTTGTTATGAGCATAAGTGCGCCTGCGCAAAATGCTCCGATAAAGGATCGTCCAGTCATTTAAGTGCCTCCAAAGATTTACTGGCCTTTAGATGGCCCTGTTTGGACAGGTTTCTACCTTATAAAAGCCCGTGGTCAAACCACCGAAATCGGCAAAATCCGGATTTGCGATCAGATCACGAATTCGGTCGTTGCTTCCGGCGCGTACAGTTCTTCCGGCGTCAGCTTGCGATGGGTAACGCCCTGCTCGTCGCAATATTGCAGGAACGCCTCGATCGTCGTCCGGCTCGGCTCGATGCCATAGGGCCACACGCCGTTATCGCCAAAAATCTTGGACGCCGTTTTCTCGGCATTCACATAGCCCCACGGCACCGGGATCTGTGAAGCGGTCACGCTGGTCAGGCGCTCAACGGAACGATCCCGTGCTTCTTCGAACGCGGTCATCAGATTGCGCGCGATCCACGGGTATTCCTCATAGACATCGCGCTTGATCGCGACGGTGTGCATGATCGGATAAATCCCGGTTTCCTCGAAATAGGATTCCTCAACTTCGCGGAAATCCGGCATCAGCCGCGTCATCGCACCGTTTTCAAACTCGTGCGGCGGATGCGCGGAGATCATGCAGTCAATCTCGCCCGACAGGAGCATCTCGGCGAGCGACTTGTCGGCGACCTGCGTGTATTTCACGCCCGCCGGCAGATTCAGCTTCGCCATTTCGACACGGCCCGGCGCGTTGACGCCCGCCTGCACCCACTCAACCTCGTCGAGCTTGACCCCACCCTGATGGTGCAGCCAGCCACGCGCATAAACCGTCGCGGTCTGGGACCATTCGGGAATGCCGATACGCTTGCCCTTCAGATCCGTGGACTGCTTGATGCTTCCATCGGCGCGGATATAGAACGCCGAATGACGGAACACCCGGCTGATAAACACCGGGATGCCGGTAATCGGCGGATTGTCCTGCGACATGATTGAGCAGTACTTGGCGAATGACAGCTCCGACACGTCCCATTCGAACGACTTGGCGAAGCGGTAGAAAATCTCCTCTACCTCCATC
Organism: Paracoccaceae bacterium; assembly: GCA_047638395.1. GTDB lineage: Bacteria > Pseudomonadota > Alphaproteobacteria > MPNO01 > UBA830 > CAXBCP01. Next base: position 52,022 of record JBLIMV010000015.1, read on the forward strand.
TGCAGATGGGTAAGCTCGATCCCCTTCGGTTTGACCATTCCGGTCGCGAGATCGCGGACATGGTCGTAATCCCAGGTCGCCATGGTGAGGTGAATGTCGTTATGCATGTCGGTCTCCGTTATCGGATTATTGTGAGATACAGCAGGTAGTCCAGACCCGCGGCAATGCCAAGAACCGGCACCGCGACGAAGGCCACGAAATAAACCCACGCCCAGGCGGTAAAGCCTCGCCGAGGAATCGACTGGCCGTCTATGATGACGGAACGGTTTATCGGACTGTCCATAACTACAGGTATAGACGCTGCAGGTGCGAATTTGAATTCCCTGATCGAAATTGACTGGTCGCCCAAACGCGCCGCGTTCGAAAAGGTTCAGGCCACCTGTCCCACACCGCTGGAGCAGGCCTGGGCCTATGGCGATTCGATTGCAGAGGTTTCCAGCAACGAATTACACCGGGCGATCGTCACTTCAGACGGCGCGCCGGTCGCAACGCTTCAGACCGCCGAGCGCCGGCTCCCTCTCGGGCTCAATCTGGTCCGCCTCACACGGGGCCCGGTAACCGCCCGCGCTGACCTCCTGCCCGATATTGCCAGGGCGCTGCGCGCCGATTATCCGCGCCTGTCCCGTAATCTGCTGTTCTGGATGCCGGATGTTATCAGTGGGACAGCGGCGATGCGCCCCATCGGCAAACGCAAGATGACAACCGGCTACACCACCGCGTGGCTCGACCTCCAACCCGAACCGGACGCCTTGCGCGCAGATCTTCGCGGGAACTGGCGCAATGCACTTGCGCAGGCAGAGGCCGACGCGCCAAAAATCCGCGACGACCGCCGCCAGCGCGAGATCGAGAATTTCATCGCCTATTACCTGAAGGATCGCCGGGTACAGAAATACAGCGGTCCGTCGGGCGTCCTTGTCCGGACGATTGCAGATACGTTCAAAAAAGACACATTCCTGCTTCAGGCACTTGATCATGGCGACGTCATTGCCGCATCGCTGTTCCTGCGCCATGGCGCCAGCGCAACCTATTACCTGTCCTGGACCACAGACCACGGCCGTCAGCGCAACGCCGCCCACCTGATGTTATGGCAGGGGATGCTTCGGCTCCGCGAAGCCGGCGTCAAATGGCTCGACCTCGGCGGCATGGATGCCCGAGCGCCGGGGATCGCCCGGTTCAAGCTCGGCCTCGGCGCGGAGGCCGCCACCTATAGCGGCACCTGGTTTTGACGCCCTGTAGCGGTACGTGGTTCTGACGCGGGCCATGTCGGACGCCACCCTCCCCCTGCCCGGTTCGGTGTTTCTGGAAACATCCGACCCCGAGATCGCGCGGCGCGAGATGTCAAAAATTCTGGCGCCGCACGCAATGGCGCCAACGGGCGGCGGCTCTTCGTTCCGGGCCCGCCATCATCACGCGCGTCTCGCCGGCATGTCGGTGAATTTCATACAGTACTCGCCCGGTGCCGCGGTCAGTGCGGATCTGTCGCGGCGCTTCTACCTCGTCCATTACGTTCTGGGCGGCGAATGCCGCCTTGGACCCGGAATCGGCGGTCGTGTCCTCACGGCAGGCGATATCGCGGTGATCAATCCGACAGAGCCGTTTTCGCTAAAGACGGCCGCTGATTGCGGACAGATCGTCATCAAGCTTGAATCCACGTTGCTAAGCGACGCCGCCCTTAAACGGTTCTCTATCCCGTCCGATCCGCCCATCCGCTTCGATGCAGCGAGCCAGGGCGCGCAGAGCCCGTCGGTAGCGCGCGTCATCGACCTGATCTGCAAAGAGGCAGACAATCCCGGCCCGGACGGCGCAGGTCCCAGAACCGAAGGCATGCTGGCCGAACTTTTCGCCGTAACGCTGATTGAATCACTGCCCCACAATCATTCGGCTGCCCTGGCGCGAACCGACAGCGGGTCCGGGATTGCCCCCTGGTACGTAAAACGGGTCGAGGAATACATAGACCTTCACGCCGACAAGGATATTCGCATCGGCGACATGACCGCCGTCGCCGGGGTCAGCGAACGATCGCTCTATAACGGGTTTCGCGTATGGCGGGCGACATCGCCAAAATCCTACCTCAAATCCGTGCGGCTCGACCGGGTACGGACCGAATTGCTGGGTCTGAAGGCCAAATCGCGCAGCGTCAGCGAAATCGCGCGCGAGGCAGGTTTTCGCCATATGGGCAACTTTGCCCGGGACTACGGCAAACGGTTCGGCGAGAGGCCTTCCGACACCCTGCGTTACCGGCTTACCGCGGACGAATAAGCCAATTTATGCAGCGGAACGCATGCGATTGCAGTTTTTGGATAGCAAGAACACTGATCAGACGTGCGTTAGCCTATTTTTCGCGATAACTTCAAGCCACCGAATTTCGCCACTATTGCAGTTCAGGGATAGCCATGGCCGTAAAGAACGATATCGATCCGGCAGTCGCCAAAAAGACAATTCTCGATTACTGCCTGAAGAAAGGCGCGCTTGTCGCCGGTGTCGCCGACATCAAGGCGATTGAACGCATCGCCCCCGAAGGCCACCGGCCCAGCGACATGTGGCCGCGCGCCAAATCGATCATTTCGCTGGGCGTCGGCGGCCAGACCCAGGGCGCCTGGCACATTCCCGCCAAAGCGCTGGGCTATTTCGGGTCGACCGAGGTACGCGCCTACACCATTGCCTATGGCGCGGCCTTTCTGATCGAAAACAAGTTCGGCAAACGCGCTATCTATTGCCCACCGGATATGGATACCGAGGCAGGCCCCCGTGTGCCGTTCCAGAGCCTCAAACTGCATGCAGAACTTGCCGGTATCGGCGCACGTTCGCTTGCCGGTGACATCCTGCTGCATCCCGAATACGGCTACATGTATTTTGCGTCGATCTTCACCGAACTGGAGCTCGAACCGGACCCGCCGATGCAGGAAAACCCCTGCCCGACCACATCCTGTGTCGATCTGTTCCGCAAGACGGGCCAGACGCCCTGCATGAAGTTCTGCCCGGTCCAGTGCCTGTCGGGCGACATCGACGAGGCCGGCAACCAGGCCGAAATGCGCTACGACATGGCCGCCTGCGCCGAGATGACACAGCAGTTCGAGTCCGTGCCGGGCGTTCTTGCCGACGCGATCCGTGCCGAGGACGAGGAAGAACGCGAAGATCTGCTGTTCGACGCCGAGAACAAGATCCTCTGGTACAAGCTTTCCGTCGGTTCCGGCGGCCTGCTGGGCCAGTGCTTTGAATGCATGCGCGTCTGCCCGATCGCCAACCAGTCGCCCCAGGCAGATCCCATCCGGCGCTACGAACACCGGATGGAAGCCGCCGCGGGAGATGCCACGGGAGACGACGTATGACCCGCGGCCTGAAACGCAACCAGGTAGGGATGTCCGAAGAGATGATCCAGACCTATGGCGAGGCTGTCTTTGATCTCAGCCATAACCTGCAGATCCGCCGCGGCGACCCGGTACGGGAACTCGACTGGGCAGAAATTGAAAAACAGAAAGATGGCGCCGGGATTTCCGATATCGAAATCGCGCGCAAGCTCGGCCTGACACACGACCAGACCACCTATATCCGCACGATCATGGAACGCCGGCGGTTCAATCGGCACAACTATCACCGGCTTTACGACCTTGGCGGCGGTAAACGCTTCCGCACCGACCGGTTTGTGCCGCATCCGGAACGCTTTACGTACCGCCCCGAAGCGATCGAACTGCGCAAAGCCCTGGATTTCGATCCCCGCAGCGCATCGAAATATCTGAAACTTGGCCACTGGAACGGCGATACGGTCGCCACCTGGCTGGACAAATGGGCGAAGGAAACGCCGGATGCCGTTGCGGTCCGCGGCCCCGGCGGCGACATCACCTTTGCCGAACAGCGCGACCGTGCGCGACGCCTGGCGAACAGCCTGCTCGATCTCGGCGTCCAAAAGGGCGACGTGGTCGCCATCCAGCTCCCCAACCTGCCGGAATTCATCACCGTCTATTTCGGTGTCCTGATGATGGGCGGCGTGCTGTCGACCATGCACATGCCCTACCGCGCCGGCGAGATGAAGCCCCTGCTGGAACACGCTAACGCACGTGCGGTTATCTGCGCCGGTGCAGCGGAAAACTACGATGCCCCCGCGACGATGATGGGCTTGCGGGACGAGGTTGAGCCCCTTGAACACGTGATCGTTGCCACTGGTGATGCGCCGCATGGTAGCCTGTCGCTCAGCTCTCTGATTGATGACGGTGCGACGAGCGCGATGGAAAATCCGCCGGTTGCCTCCGACCCGGCAATCCTGTGCTTTACATCCGGCACATCGGCCGCGCCGAAAGCCGTGGTTCACAGCTACCAGACCATGCTGGCCAATAACCGCATCGCGGCGCCGATCTACGGCATGACCCCGGAAGATGTGGTCCTCGGCGGCCCTCCCTTCACCCACGCATTCGGGTTGTGTGTGCTGAATTTCACCCTGATGGCTGGCGCCACAAGCCTGTTGATGCCCGGTTTTACACCGCCGGCATTCATCGACCTGATCGAGAACGGCAAACCGACAGTAGCCTTCGTCGCGCCCGCCCATGTCGCCGCCTGCCTGAAAAGCGGGCTGCTCGAGACCGGCGATTTTTCTTCAATCCGGATCGCGACAATTTCCGGCTCTGCCTGTCCGCCGGACATCGCCTACGCCCTCGAAGGCGCCATGCCCAACGGCTCCGTCGGCCAGATGTGGGGCATGACCGAATGTTTCATGGGGCTTCACACACCATTCGACGGCCCCGCGGACATCCGCTGTGAAACGCTTGGCGACACGACCCCCACCTTCGAAGCACGAATGGTGCTGGAAAACGGCGACATTGCGTCGGACGGCGAAGAAGGCGAGCTTGAAATCCGTGGTTGCTCGGTTATTGCGGGCTATTTCAACAACGAGGACGCGAACCGGACCGCCTTCAGCGGTGACGGCTGGTTCAAGACCGGCGATCTCGCCTGTCGCGACGCCAATGGTAGCGTACAGATTACGGGACGCGCGAAAGACCTGATCAATCGCGGCGGGATCAAGATCAACCCGGTCGACATCGAAGCTGTCATCGACCGCCACCCTGCCGTCCTGATGTCAGCGATCGCACCCATCCCCGATGACGTTCTGGGAGAGCGCGCCTGCGTCTATGTTGAATTACAGCCCGATTGCAGTGTGACGCTCGACGAAATCTGTGGCTGGCTCGGCGAAAATGATGTCGCCAAGATGAAATGGCCGGAGAAACTACAGATCGTCGCCCAGATGCCGCTGACGCCCACACGCAAGATTATCAAGGGTGCGCTTACGCCCACCTGATCGCGCAAACCGGGTCCGGACCGCTTTTGGGATCAGGAAGTGCGGGTTCGCTCGGGCGGGAAGAAAAGACTGACGGTCGTGCCTTCGTCGACTTCGCTTTTAAGCTCGATCCGGCCGTCATGCATCTCGATAAAGGCTTTCACCAAGGGCAGCCCCAGCCCGGTGCCCTGGTGATCACGCGCATGCGCCGTATCCACCTGACCAAACGGCGACAGAACGGTATCGAAATGTTCTTTCGGGATGCCAACACCGGTATCGCGGATATCGAAGCGGAAGCCGCCATCCGGGCCAATCGTGGCCACGAGATCCACGGTTCCCCCGGCTGAAGTGAACTTGATCGCATTCGACATCAGATTGAGCAGCATCTGCTTCAGCGAGCGCGGATCGGCCAGAAGGTAGGGCGGATCCTCGGGCAAGCGCTTGACCAGTGTAATACCGGCGTCGTCCGCCCTGCCCTTCACAATATGAATTACGGAGCGGCAAAGCTCCGGCACCTGGACTTCCGTTTCGTTGAGATCGAATTTACCGGCCTCGACCTTGGACAGATCCAGGATATCGTTGATAATCGCGAGCAGGTGCGCCCCGGATTCATAGATATCATCGGCGTATTGCTTATATTGCTCGACACCGACAGGCCCAAACAACTCGTTTTTGATGACCTCCGAAAAGCCCATCACCGCATTCAACGGGGTCCGGAGCTCATGGCTCATATTGGCCAGAAATTCGCTTTTGGTGCGGCTCGCCGCATCCGCCTCTTCCTTCGCGAAGGCAAACTGTTCGGCGAGGCTCTGAAGCTGCTCTGACTGCCGGTCCGACACGAGTTTTGCCGATTGAAGATCCTGGACCCGGTATTGCAGGTCCTGTTCCGCCAGCTTCATTGCTGTAACGTCGCTGAGCATCAGCACAGTGCCGTCATCATTGGTCTTGCGTTCGGTCAGGTTATACCAGCGTCCCGCCGAGGTCTGAATGACGACACTGCCTTCCGGGGATGCGTGATACGTCATCTGCCGATCAAACCAGTTCGAGGACGTCTCGCCCTCGTTTTCCAGCACGAGCGTTTCCGCCAGAATGGCGATCATTTCGGCGTAGCGAATACCAAAATGAATGCCGACGGAATTTTCGCCAAAGGCTCCCGACAGCTTCTCGTTCGCCTTCTCCAGCACATCATTGGCATCGAACAGGGCAAAACCGTCCGCCGACACGTTGATGGCATCGGCAAGTCGGTCCTGCGCGCGGCGCGCGCGTGCTTCCGCATCGACGCCGGCATCTTCTATTTCTTTGCGTTCCGATATATCGGTCGCGGTACCGGTGACCCGGCAGACCCTGCCGTTCTCGTCCTGAACGCCACGCCCGCGGATAAGCAGCCAGGACCACGTCCCGTCTTTCCGTCTGAGACGCAGCTCGGCTTCGTAGTGGTTGCTCTGCCCCTTCAGGTGGGCTGCCATCGCCGCCGTATGAACGCCAAGGTCGTCCGGGTGGATAAGCCCGAGCCACGATTCAACGCTGTCCGAAATTTCGTGATCTTCGTACCCCAGGAGGCCCTTGTGGCGCGGCGACAGATAGAGGCTGTCTGACTGCACATCCCAGTCCCAGATGCCATCCTGCGATCCCTCGATCGCAAGCCGGTAACGCTCCACATCAACGAACTTCTCCGCGACGATCTTTTCGAGGGAACGGCGGTTTTCCGGCGTCGGCGCAGCCTTTTGAGCAAACATCGACGCGTCGACCGGCCCGCCCTGGTCATCGCCAGTCGAGGGAATAGATTGCACTCCGCTATTTTTCGTTCCGTCTGGCATTCAAATCGCCTGACAAATCCCGCTAATTGAAGGCGCCATAATGGCGGTGCTTCTTAAATTTTCCGTTAAATCGGGAATGCCGTTAAAGTGCCGGTAAAATCAATTCAATTTCCGCAAAAATGGCGGAAAACAAAGGCCCCAACGATGGTGAAAAATCGATGACATCTGTAATCCCGCTGTGGGAACCGCCCTCTCTGCCAATTGCAAACAGCACACAGTCATTTCCGGTCCGTCGGATCTACACAATCGGCCGGAATTACGCCGACCACGCAGCCGAAACCGGCCTCGGTGGAACCAGCGGCAGTGTCCCCGGTATTTCGCTGAAACCTACGGACTCCCTGCTGACGGATGGCGGCACCCTGACGTACCCTGCCGCGACCCGGCATCTCGATCCCGAAATAGAAATGGTCGTGGCCATTGGGCGCGACGGCCAGGATATCTCCCCCGCAGACGCGCTCGAACATGTCTTCGGGTATGCCGTGGGCTTCGACATGATCCGCCGCGACATCATGCATGACTGCATTGCCAATGAGCACTCCTGGGACCTCTGTAAAAGCTTTGCCGGGGCGTCCCCCGTCGGATTACTCCATCCCGTGGCCGAGGTCGGTCATCCGACCGCCGGCGAAATCGCCCTGGAGGTAAATGGCGAACTGCGCCAGCACGGCGATCTCGAACAGCTGATCTGGAAAACCGCCGACATCATTGCAAAACTCTCAAGCTACGCGCCCGTATGCGCCGGAGACATCGTTTTCACCGGCACGCCCAAAGGCCCGAAAGCGGTCGAATCCGGTGATCGGCTCGCTGGCAGAATATCCGGCATAGGAACCCTGGAAATTCTTATAAAGTGATATTTTTCCATTACTTATAATATTTTCCTAATTTCGATTATCAGACAATCCGATTGCGTCATCTCACTTTGGTACATTAACCAGAATTGACCGTCGGTATTCTTTACATGTTGCGTATTCCGGCTTTGCGGAAAAATCCATATCACATTGATTTATATGACAAAAATTAGTTGGCACGGAAATTGCATTACCTTTGCAGGAGAGCCGCCGGTTCCCAAATTCTACCGGCCCAACGTGGTAAGCAAGAAAGTCAGTAATTTTTATGTACAGTCTGTTTGAAATCGCCCAGAAAAAAGTTCGGCCCGCCGCATTGGCTATTGCGGCATCCGCCTGTGTCTTCGGCGCGACAAGCCTGAGCCCCTCCTCAGCCTCAGCTGCGGTTTTCCAGTACAATCTTAACGACCACCCGGACGGTGCACTGGCAAACCCGACATACGGCCTGCGCCTTGACGGTCTCTATGGCGGCAACAGCAACGATTTCACCTTCAGCTTCAACGCGCCGGGCACCGGCATGACCCTGCTCTATGATGATCAGGCGAATACGGTCCGTATTGCCGGACGCGCTTATGGCGGCATCGATACCGGTTCTTCGTATGACGCAAATAATGTTGGCTTCGTGGATATCGATTTCACCTATCGCCAGAACGTTGTGACCACAGGTACCGGCACGATCGGTACCGACACTGCGAACGTAGGCGTCCGCACAACAGGCGACGCCCAGACGCTCGGTACCGGCAACTCGGGCTCGATCACCCTCGCAACCGGCGTCGGCAGCACCTGGTCCGGCGCCAATGGCGGCGACGCTTTTTCGCTGGTCGATCAGGAAAGCGGCGGCTACTCGTTCAAATTCAACAATTTCGACGATCATCGTCTTGGTGGCAGCCCCGGCTTCGGCGGCCCCGATACGTTTGTCGGCTGGGGTTGGGTCAATCACTGGGCTGAAGGCGACACGCCGCGCAGCCACGTGTATTCCAGCGACTGGCTGTTTACCGGCACCTACATTCCGCCGATCACGAATACAGAGGTTCCGGAACCGGGTGCATTGATCATCTTCGGTTTCGGCATCGCCGGGATGGCACTACATCGTCGGCGCAAGCAGAAAACCGCCTGATACCCTCCAAATACGAACACATTAAACCCGGGCATTGTCCCGGGTTTTTTGTGTCCGGGTATTTGCACCTGCCTTCACCGAAGATTAAGCGGTTCCCTCTATTGGTTCGCATTCCCCTCGTCACAAATGTTGTCCTGCAGATGGCCCATCGACCGATAGACGTTTCCGAAGCCGTTATTGTCTATGACGGACGCGGCGTCACGACCCGGGTATCGCGGCTGACAACGACGGCGATGACCGTCTATGCGGACATCATCGCGCCCGTCGCAGGCGAGAAAGTGACCGTGTTCATCGAGGGTGTCGGCAAGATCGATTCCTGCGTCACCGCTGTCGAACCACCCCGTATCGATCTTTCTTTTTTGACCGATACTCAGGCCCGTTGGCGGCGAATTCAAACGCTGCGGCACGAACTTTCCTGATACCACCCGGCGAATTACAGCCGAGACGGCAGGTCGATCGACGATTCGATGAACCATCGATTACGCCATTGCCCCGCCTGCCCCAACAGGGTGAAATACCGTATGAACGAACGATCTCCCGTTATCGGCTATATTCTCGTTATTGTCGCGGCACTCGCATTTGCCGGTAATAACGCCTTCGCCGTCCTGTCCTACGACGGTGGCACGACACCGCTGACGCTCATCACCGTTAGAATGATCTTCACCCTGATCGCCCTGACGGTGCTGATGAAGATTGCGGGGCGTGCAATTCCCCTGCCCCGACATGAACGCAACGCTGCCTTCGGACTGGGGCTGCTCAATGCCACGATGGCATTCTGCCTGATGTCGGCCTTCGACCATATTGCCGTCGGCCTCGCTGTCCTGATTTTTTACCTATATCCCGTATTTACAGGGATTGGCGCCTGGCTGACACGCCAGGAAACCCTCAACAAGGGCATCCTCGTCGGTCTGGTCGGCAGTTTCGCCGGTCTGGCCCTCGCCCTTGGCAATATAGGCGCGACTGCCAGCATCCTCGGCATGGCGCTGGCCGGCGCCGCCGCCCTGCTGATGACCGGCGTTATCCTGCTCAGTGCCCGGGTCCTGAAGACCGACAACGCACGCTCGGTCACGCTGCACATGCATATCTCGGGGGCGTTGATGTTCGTCGTGATCAGCCTGATCGCCGGCGATTTCTCACTGCCGCAAACAGACCGCGGCTGGGTTGGCTTTGTTGCCGTTCCGGTGTTTTACACGATCGCCGTCGCGACATTCTTTGCCGGTATCGCCTGGCTCGGCGGCGTCCGTACGTCGCTGGTCATGAATCTTGAGCCCATCGCCAGTATAGCGCTCGGATTTGTCGTGCTGGGCCAGGTGCTTACTGAACGCCAGTTGCTTGGCGCCGCACTTGTCATCGCTGCGGTCACGGCCGTCAAATGGCTGAGTGGAAAAAAAACCACCACCTGAGCAGTCAGTGCGCCGGATTTGACGCATATTTACAAAAAATTTGTACTTGGCCTGTATTACACGAGGTACCTGAACACCGGTATACGCACCTCGCACTACAACAGGACTCTTCTGGCATGCAATTCTTCGGCAATCTCTCCATCGCAAAGCGCTTGTATCTCCTGAACATCGTCGCCGCAGTCGGACTCATTATCCTGTCAGCGATCACAATTTACGAGACGACCAACGGTCTCAAGGCCCAGAAGAACACCGAGCTGCGACATCTGACAGAAGCGGCACATTCCCTGATTGCCGGTTTTCACAAACGCGCGCAGGGCGGCGACCTGACGGAGGCACAGGCAAAGACCGCAGCCGCCAAAGCGGTTGCAAAGTTGCGCTACGAAGGCGGCGGGTATTTCTGGATCAACGACATGACCCCCCGCATGGTGATGCATCCGATGAAGCCTGCCCTCAACGGCAAGGACCTCAGCGAGATTAAGGATCCCAAGGGCAAGTTTCTGTTCAATGAGTTCGTCAAGGTCGTGGCCGCGGGCGGGACCGGCTTTGTCGAGTATTACTGGCCCAAGCCCGGCAGCGATGCGCCCGTACACAAGCAGTCCTATGTTTCTGGTTTCGCTCCCTGGGGCTGGATTATCGGCACCGGCGTTTACACCGACAAGCTGGATGCGTTGATCTATGAACGCGCGATGACGCAGATCATCATTCAGCTTGTTCTGCAGGTACTGTTGTTCCTGATCTCGATGACCGTGACACGGAGCATCCGTAAGCCCGTGAACAGCCTCGTTGGCGTCATGTCGAAACTCGCCGACGGCGATACATCGATCGACATCCCGGCCGCCAGCCGCAAAGACGAGGTCGGTGAAATGGCGCGCGCCGTCGAGGTCTTCAAAGAGAAGGCCATCGAGAACAGCCGCCTCGCGGAAGAAGCCGCCGAAAACGAGAAAACCCAAAGCGAAATGCGCGACAAGGCCCGCGAACAGCGCATGGAAGCAGACCGCAAACGCGCCGAGGAACAGGAAGAACAGGCGAACATTACGTCCGCCCGTGCCGAACAGATCACGCAGCTGTCCCAGGATTTCGATGCCAAGGTCAGTGACATTCTGAAAGTGTTCAACGATTCCGCGGCCAATATGCAGCGCTCCGCCGAGGAAATGTCAGGCACCGCCAAGCAAACGTCGGAACAGACAGCCGCCGTCGAGTCCGCTTCCCAGGCGGCGACCGGGAACGTTCAAACCGTCGCCGCAGCGGCAGAAGAACTGAGTGCCTCGATCAGCGAAATTGCGCGCCAAGTGGACGAAAGTTCGAAGATTACCAGCGATGCCGTTTCCGAGACCGAACGCACCAATGCCGAGGTCCAGGGGCTTGCTGCCGCTGCTGAAAAGATCGGTGAAGTCGTGGGCCTGATCAACGACATCGCCAGCCAGACCAATCTGCTGGCCCTCAACGCCACAATCGAAGCCGCACGTGCCGGTGAGGCTGGCAAAGGTTTCGCGGTGGTTGCGACTGAGGTCAAATCGCTTGCCGATCAGACCGCGCGCGCAACGGAAGAAATCGGCGCCCAGATCTCGGCAATTCAATCAGCGACAAGCGGTGCCGTCGCCGCTATTGGCGGCATTTCGACCACCATGAATCAGGTAAGTGGCATCGCCTCCTCTATCTCGGCAGCTGTTACCGAACAGGGTGCCTCAACCGACGAGATCGCGCAGAGCGTTCAACACGCGGCGACAGGTACACAGGAGGTCTCGAGCCATATCGCCAGTGTCTCCGATGCGGCCGCAAAAACCGGCGAAACCGCCGGTGAGGTTTTGACGTCGGCGCGCCAGTTATCGGAACAGGGTCAGGTTCTGCGATCTGCCGTTGATGAATTTCTGGACAAGGTACGCGCTGCGTAATCTGCGGCACTGTATGAAGATTCAAAAGAAGCGGCCTTTGGGCCGCCTCTTTTTTGCCAATCAGCCGGAAGGCTCAACGCAATATTAGAATAATTGATCAATATTCTCGCCAACGTGTACCTAATACGTATTCACCCCGTCACCGAGAGAGACCGTGATGACAGAGACATCCCGCGAAGGCCGTACTTCCGACGCTCCCCAGGAGGTCGACGAGACCACAACAGCCACCGCAGGTATCTCCAAATTTTGCATTGGGATCAGTACAAAACTGACAGGCCTCATAATCGCAGCGGTGCTCGCAACCGCCACTGTGATCGGTGTCGCAAGCTACCAGACCGCCCGTTCCGATCTGAGTAAAGCGACGAACGATAAAATTCTCGCCCTGACAAATCTGAAAAAGGCAGGGATCGAGGATATCCAGGGTTCGACCAACCAGGCCGTGGAGGCCATCGGATCGATCAGCGAGACGATCGGCAAGGTCGATGGCATTTCAACGGCCATCGCCGCCGCCATGGAAGAACAGGGCGCGTCGACGAACGAGATCGCCAGCAGTGTCCAGAGTGCATCCACGGGAACCCAGGAAGTCTCCACCAATATTGCCGGCGTGACACAGGCCGCATCCGAAACCGGCGGTGCAGCAAACGGTGTGCTCGATGCGACGAATGAGCTGAATGCACAGGCAGACGTTCTGCGCGGCGCAGTCGATGAATTCCTGACCAAGGCCAAGGCCGCCTAACCCGCCTCCAACACCACCTTCCAACACCGCCACGAACCTGTTCGACAGTCGCTGACGGCGGCCTGTTTCGTTGCGCTTGCGTGGAGACGGCAGACATTCCACACTCCGCAGATCACATATCTGCGGAGGCAACGATGACCAAGAAAATCGAACATATCCACTGGCCCGATGCGCCGGACATGTGGATGCCCTACGCGCCTGCCATCAAGGTTACCGGCGGCACACACGTGCATCTTGCGGGTGCCACGGCGGCACCGGTGTATCACCACCACCCGCATCGCCCCGAAGAGTTCGATAACATGCCGACCGATATGGAAGGCCAGACACGGGCGGCGCTCGAGAATCTGAAAAAGGGCCTTGATGCCGTCGGCGGCACGTTTGACGATATCGTCACCGCATCGCGCTACGTCACCGACCTCTCGGATCAGGATTCGATGAACAAGGTCTGGGCCGAATATTTCGGCGATTCAAAACCCGCAACGACGACCGTCCAGGTCGTACAGCTTGCAACCGATCCCCGCTGCATAATCGAAGTTAACGCCATAGCCGTTATCTGAGACCGGTTTACGCGTAACATCTGACAGCCCTAGAAGGACCCGACATGTACCTCTCGCCACGTGGCAAACCCGACTTCCCACCCGCGCCTGAACCGACAGAAGGCCAGAACTTCGTCGTCGACAAGGATCTCCGAAGCTGGCTTGAAACAAACGCGGACGTCGTTACCGTCATCAAAAAACCGGTCGCGGTCGAACATATCGGGGCGCTGTCGGCACAGTGCGAAGGGCCGATCGTTTTCGAGAACATCATCGGCAAGCCGGGCTACCGGGTAGTCGATATGCTGGTCAAACACCGTAACCTTCAGGCCCGCGCGCTCGGCGTCGCCGAAGGGGATTTCCTGAAGACCCTTGCCCATCGCCTGCGTCAGCCGCCGCGCGGCGTGATCGACGTGCGTACCGGTCCGGTCCGTGAAGTCGTCCTGACCGGCGACGATGTCGACGTCACCAAGCTGCCGATCTGCTACCAGTCGGATGCCGATCCGAATCCGATGATGACCTGCATGAATTTCGTGAAGGATCCCGAGACCGGCCGCTACAACGTAATGAACGCGCTGACGACGCTGACGGGACCGAACGAAGGGTTCAGCCTGTTCATTTCGCGCGACACCGCCGTCATCTTCCAGAAATATGTCGAGATGGGCGTGACCGAAATTCCCATCGCCTATGTGGCTGGCCTGCCCCCGGCATTTGAGATCATGGGCAATTTTGCCGGCATCCACATGGATTCATGGGGCGAAACCGACATGTTCGGCACGATCCTCGATCAGGATGTCGAATTCGTGCAATGCGAGACCATCGACATGAAGGTCCCGGCAGAAGCCGAGATCGTGATCGAAGGCCTGTTGCAGGTCGGCGATATGCAGATGATGGATTGCGGCCCCAACCCGCAGATGTATCACATCCCCGCCATGGTGCCGCAGCCGACGGTGAAGTTCACCGCAATCATGATGCGCAAGGACCGCCCGATCTACCGCGCTGTGCAGACCGTGCCCGAAACCGATCACCAGGTCCTGCCGCGTCTGTGCCATGAAGCGCTTCTGTATACCCGGCTGTCCGAAATGGGTGTCGATGTGAAGGATGTGCGCTTCCCGACCTGGGGCGGTGCGATGTCATGTGTCCTTCAGGTCAACGGGGCGCCGCGTGAAGGCGTCATCGGCGATGCGCTCCTCATGATGATGAGCACGCCGTTGAATAACGGCAAGCTCGCCGTCGCGATCTCGGACGATACCGATATCGACGATCCGGGTGCCGTCTATCATGCCATCGCCACGCGCTGTAACCCGGCCGAGGATATGGTGGTCGTCAACAAGACCCGCGGTCACCCGGGCGATCCGTCCGGCACGCCGATCCCGGGCGACGCCTTCAACAGGGTCAACGGCAAGCTCGGTATCGATGCCACGATCAAAAGCCGCCTCAACCCTGCCGACTTCGAGCGCACATGGCCCAAAGACTGGTTCGAACAGGATCTGAAGGATTATCTCGATGACGATTGAAAGCCGCCACACCGAAGTTGAAGGATACGACGTCCACTACTGGGAAGGCGGCAGCGGCTTTCCGGTCCTGATGATGCATGGCGTCGGTCCCGGCACATCGATCATGGGCAATTTCGAGCCCGCGATGGCGCCCCTCGCCGAACGCTATCACCTATTCGCCACCGACCTGATCGGTTTTGGCGACAGCGCGCGGAAAACCGACGCGCCGCTCTTCGATGTCGATCTCTGGGTGCGCCAGGGCCTCGCTTTGCTGGATAAACTGCCCGACGGCCCCTGCGGCGTGGCCGGGCATTCGCTCGGCGGCGCGCTGGCGCTGAAAATCGCGGCGGCGAGCGACAAGGTCACACACGTGCTGACGAGCAGCACGGTCGGTACACCCTACCCGCTGACCGAGGCGCTCGACATGTTCTGGTCCCTGCCCGCCGACCGGACGGAACTTCGCGCCGCGATGGAAAACATGATGTTCAATCCAGCCGCTGTGACCGACGGCATGATCGAAGGCCGCTGGGACATGCTCGCGCAGGACGGCTATGCCGAATACTTCGGGGACATGTTTGCAACGCCACGTCAGCGCTATCTCGATTCCGGTATCGTCACAGACGCCGAGCTCGCCGCCCTCGCCGATAAAAATATCTCGCTGATCCATGGCACCAACGACAAGCCCTGCCCGGCAGAACTGACCACGGTGAAACTCGGCGAACGCCTGCCGCACGCGACGGTCGAACTGATCGACAAATGCGGCCACAATCTGCCGCGTGAATTCACCGACCGCTATGTGAGCGCGGCGACCGTCCTGTTCGGATAAACGCCGGCCATCTGTCGACCTTCACGGTTTCTACACACCGTCCACACACTGCCTGCACGCTGCGCCGACATGATCGGCGCAGCGTTTTTCGTGGCACCTCGTATTACATCCGCCCGACATTCGTGCCCAAAAATTATCACAGATTGTCCCCAATAGGTCACAGGACATTGGCATTCCAATTGTTGATTATTGTTTCAGCGATCACCAAAGGCGCGTCTTCGGAAGTGGGCGAAGATGCGTCAGCGTAGAGGTGATCCGCGCCTACGCGTGAATCGCAGCGAAACAAGGATAGGACCGAAAACAATGTTAATCCTCAAAAAAAGCCGCATCGGCATGGCGGCGACTGCTCTGGTTTGGGGGCTATTCTCGCTCCAGACAGCAAATTCAGCCGTCATCTCCACCGACCTGTCGACCACCGTCATGGTACCTGGTATCAGCCAGTTCACCACTAACGGCGCGGACATGGCCGGCATGAACGTCACCGTCAACTTCCTCGGCGGATCTGAGACCATTCAGTGGGCGGCAACGGGCGCCACCACGGGTGCAGCGATCGGCGGCGGGTGGAGCATCTCCGCCGCCGGAGACACTTTCAACACCAATGCATGGGCCGTCGATTTTGGCGACCTGCAGGTAACCTCCTTTGTGCTGGACGGCAGCACGGGGCTCACCCTGTTCGACCGTGATTTCGACCCCCTGCCCGGCACACCCGGCTCGGCGGATGGACGGGATTTTGTCTCGACGCTGCTGAACGATGATGACGTATTCGCCACGTATTCCGAGGTCGTCGGTATCGGGGCAGCGGCACCGGTGAACGACATTTTCCACATCCTGACGGTGAGCTTCGCCGAGGTGGAAAACGGCACGGTCTCGGGCGTGTTCGATTTCACGCAGGATACAGATAACGACATCCGCATCCAGATTCCGGAACCGGCAATGCTGCCGCTCTTCGGCCTGGGCCTTGCGGGTATCGCGATCCTCTCACGCAAACGCACAGCGTGACTCCGGTCGCGCGCAAACGCTCCGCGTAAACCCTCTCCCCCAGAGGGGTCACGCAACCCGGAAACGGCGGCCTTCGGGCCGCCGTTTTTTTTGGCGCCCAGTGATGGTAGGATTTCCGGACATTCACAGGAGACGCCCCACATGACGACCCTTCCCCCCGATATTCACGGCACCATTGTCGAAGACACCACGATCGCCGCGGGCGCCGGCTGGAGCCGCGTCGTTAAAAAGGGGGAAGTGATGCGGATCATCGATCTTCACGGGAAACAGGCCGTCGATTTTCTCTGCTGGAACGCCAACGACCACGAAGACCGCTACGCCGCCGCCGACACCATGAAAATCAACGAGACCGGCATTTTTCTGACCACCGGCACCACGTTCTACTCCGTCGGCCTGACGCCGCTGATGACGATCACCGCCGATACCTGCGGCTCGCACGACACCATCGGCGGCTGCTGCTCGGCCGATCTCAACAAATTCCGCTACGATGTCGACAACCAGACCGGCTGCCGTGAAAATTTCATCGCGGAAATTGAGAAAGTCGGCATGGGCAAGCGTGATATGGCGGCGAACATAAACTTCTTCATGTATGTCCCGGTCAGCGCCGAGGGCCACATGGATATGGGACCGAGCATCTCGAAACCCGGCGATTACGTCGATCTGCGTGCCGATAACGACGTGCTGGCCGTCATTTCCAACTGTCCGCAAATCAACAACCCGGTCAATGACTACAACCCGACCCCGGTCCAGGTTACCGTCTGGCAGCCTGCCGGCTAAGGAGGAAGCATGCCCAAGACCCTCAGCCAAACCGAGATCGATCAGTTCTGGAATGACGGCTACGTCACTCCGTTCGACTGCCTGACCGCCGACGAAGCCGCCGCGTGCCGCGAAAAGCTCGAAGCATTCGAAAACTCCGTCGACGGATCGATCTCCGAACATATCCGCATAAAGTGCCACCTCGCCTTCAAATGGCTCGAAGACATCGCCCATCACCCGAAAATCCTCGACGCCGTTGAAGACCTGATCGGCCCCGACATCCTGCTCTATCTGTCGACCTTCTGGTTCAAGGATGCGCGCGACGGCAAATTTGTCTCGTGGCATCAGGATTCCGCCTATTACGGCCTCGATCCGCATGATGTGATCACGTTGTGGCTCGCCTTTACCGACGCGACCCCGGAGAACGGCTGCATGGAGGTCATCCCCGGCAGCCACAAATGGCCGGATCAGCAGCACCAGGAAACCTATGACGAGAACAACCTGCTGTCGCGCGGCCAGACCATCGCCGGCCTGGACGACTCGAGCGCCGTCCACATGCCGCTAAAGGCCGGCCAGTTCTCCATGCATCACGAAAGACAGCTTCACGCGTCCGGGCCCAACATCACCGACGACCGCCGCATGGGCATGTCGTTCACCTTCATGCCGACACGGGTGAAATGCGTGCTCGACCGGCGCTCTGCGACGCTTGTGCGCGGCACCGACGAGTTCAAAAACTGGGATACCGACCCTAAACCGCGTCATGATCTGGATCCCGTGTGCATGGAGGTCATCCAGCACTGGATCCATGCCTATGCAGACCCGGATGTGCCGCAGGAATCTGTGCGGGGGTGACGTGGTTTCCGGGCTCTGTTTCGGGGGTCTTCTACCGCCGCTTTTCGGTAGCGCACTTTTAGAACGTCTCTGACAGAATCATCCCGTCCGCAAAGCTTCAGTGGCTGACCCGATACATGTAAATACGCGCTCTAATCATCGGCAGAGCCGCGTCCCGCCCCCTTATTCACCCGTCGCGTCTGCAGAGCATCACTGAAGGCAGCTGCGAGGATTCCCGTTGGCATAGCGATCAGTGCAATCCCCGCTATTGCGGAAATCGACGCGAATATCTTTCCCAGGATGGTGATCGGGTATACATCGCCATAACCTACCGTCGTCAATGTGGCGACTGCCCACCACATAGCCCGTGGAATACTTCCGAAGGCTTCCGGCTGATGTCCTGCCTCAACGACGTATAAAACCGTCGCCGAAACAATCAGCAGCACGACGGCCGCAAAGAAGCTCAAGATCAGCTCATGGCGCCGGGATCGAACGGCCACAACGATGTAATTCATGGCTTCGGAGAACCGTCCCAACCGCGCCAGACGCAACACCCGAAGCAGGCGGAACAGTCGAAGCATGAACGCTTCGTTCCCACCAAACGTTAACAGGATCGGCGCGATAGCAAGGAGATCCAAAATTGCCGCGGGGGTCCTCGCATACCGAAAGATCCCCGAAAGACCATCATTGAATTTTGGGTTCTCGCTGGCCACCCACAGACGGACCAGATACTCCCCGAAGAAGATGACCGTGAATCCCCACTCAAGGTAGAGAAACAAAGAACCAGCGAGCGATAACAGGGTCACCTCGGTCTCAAGAATGGCTGCGAGTGCCGAGCAAATAATTACCCCACATAACAATTTATTCGTCAGGGACAGCCCAGGGGCCAACCGCGCTGATGGCTCCAATGAATTATATATCCGCTTGCGCAACCCATGAGCCATAGTGCCATTCTCGTCCGGGCGGACACCCAAGGTCAATTGCCGGGGGCAAATATCCGTCTGTGGTTGTGGTCTGGATCTGGGTATGTCGTTCAGGTTCATGCCGACACGAGTGAAATGCGTGCTCGACCGGCGCTCGGCGACGCTTGTGCGCGGCACCGATGAGTTCAAAAACTGGGATACCGACCCGAAGCCGCGCCATGACCTGGACCCCGTGTGCATGGAGGTCATCCAGCACTGGATTCATGCCTATGACCAACCCGGATGTGCCGCAGGAAGCTGTACGGAGCTAAACCCTCGGCAGGTCTCTATTTCAGTTTTTCAATAACACGCTTCACGACCTCTCTCACGGGATCGTCGACACCATAGGATTGCGAGCCCCAACCCATGCTGGCGCCGTACCCCGTCGTCTGGAACGACGTTACAAGCGCACCTGACGCCACGTTACGCACCGAAACATCGACGCGTACATTGTTACGCCCTGCCATGAAGCCCAGCATCACCCGCCCGCCCGGGGTAACGACACGAATCCGGTCGATCCTGACGTTCAGCTTGTAATCCGCGGAAGCCGGTGCGACCGATACAGACTGGAACACGCCGCCACTTACGAGCCCCTCTTTGAGCTGTTTCTGGATTGTCTCAACCGCCCGGTCCTTATACCTGTGGTCTTCCTGCAGTTCGGCTTTCACCTCAATAACGGCTGTCGCGGTACTCGGGATTGCCGCAGATTTATGCGATTGCACAGACGTTTTGCCGGTGGAACTACAAGCTGCCAGTAGCAGCAGTGCTGACAGACAGGTTACCCGTCCGATGGTTGAATCAATGAATGAGATGCGATTTCCCCTTAAATCCGTGTGCCCGCTATCATTGCAGTCTATTGCGCCGAGGGGCCGTTTTCGAGAACCACCGAATGGTGACCGCTTACAGTACCACATAATAAAAAAGGACCAGCAGCGTGAGCTGCTGGTCCTTTAAGAATTTCTGGCGACCCCAACGGGAGTCGAACCCGTGTCTCCACTGTGAAAGAGTGGTGTCCTAGGCCTCTAGACGATGGGGTCGCTGGACAAGCGGGATAAACAATACCGCGGCGGAAATCAATGATGAAATGCGCCTGAACGGCGAATTTGGGAGAAAATCCCCCGATCCCGCGTGCTGCCTCTCAAGCCGTCGGATTCTGGCCAGTTTCCCGGGCCGCAAGACGGCGCTCTGCAAGCTTCGCAGCACGTTTTTCCTGCCGTATGACGCGCCAGCGCCGGACAATATGCAGCGTCCAGTAATAGCCGATAAAATAGCCGATAAATGCGAGCGGCAGCGAGCCGACGAGCAGCGCCAGGCCCCAGCCCTCGACGATGACCGAGAAATAGGTCTCCCACGCAGCAATGCTGGTCGGATCGCCCCCGGTCTCGCCCATGGCGGTGACCCAGAACTTCTGGAAGCTCTCATAGCCCGACAGGTCGCCCCATCGGCCGAGCAGGATCTGGCCGGTCAGAAAAAACACGTAATAGGCAATCGGCACGGTGAACAGGTTTGTCACCCAGGTCCACGCCATCGCGACCACGACACTGAAGTCGCGTTTGAAGAATGTCCGCGCGATGTACCAGTGCACCGCGCTCAGCGCCATCTGGATGCCAAAGGTCGGTGTCAGCGCCCAGAACAGCCCGACGGCTACAGCGCGCGCCGTGTTCTCCGGCGGCTGACGCGACCGCACCATGGGAATGACAAGCCGCAGACGGACCAGTCGCCCGATGCGCCGCACAAAGGAGATACGCCGCCGGGGACTGCCGACGCGTTGTTTCTGTTTCGTTTGTTCCGTCACCGTCGCCAGTTTCTGCCTGTTATGTCCGGTGGATGAGCCCATATCCGTAAAGTACACCACGTAGCCGGCAGTTCAAGAACACGCCACCGATTTCGCCGTTAAAATCGCGCAGAGAAAAGCAGCACGCCCAGGCCGGTAACGGCCACAATGACGATCTGCAACAGGTCAATGACTGTCAAATCCATCGGTTTCGATCCTCCCGACGGTAAAAGTGGCTCTGTATTGCGGCAGGAATGGGGCACCGCGATTCGATCTTGGTGCCACCAGTTTTATGCCGCCCGCCCTATACCGCCGCGGCAACGTCCTCGATGATGAACTGCGCCTTGCGGTTCCCCTGCCAGGTATCGATGTTGAGATGGCCCGCTACGTGCACCACCCCGCCCCGTGCATTGAGCAACGCTTCGCCGCCGGGTGTGCCTGCCGCGCGAAAGAATATCGCCTTCAGCCGGGTGCCGCCTTCGGGCGGGGCCAGGAAACAGCTGACATGGTCGGTGCCGACAATGCGCGCATTTATCGGAGACACGGCCGGCAGCACGAAGCGCGGACGCGGGTTCCCGGCGCCAAATGGTCCGGCGCCGTCGAGCAGTTCTATCAGTTCAACCGTCGCCCCCTCGGGGCTCAGAGCGCCGTCGATGCCGATTTCAGGGGCAAGGCGCTCGCCAGCAAGCTGGCGCGTGATGTGATCCGACAGAAACAACCGAAAATCGGCAATCTTGTCTTCGGGCACCGTAAAGCCCGCGGCCATCGCATGACCACCACCATTGACCAGCAACCCTGCCTGATGGGCGGCGATCACCGCCGGGCCCAGCTCGACCCCGGCGACTGAGCGGCCGGACCCTTTGCCAAGGCCGTTCTCGATCGCAACGACGCAGGCGGGCCGGTTGTAGGTTTCCTTGATGCGTCCGGCGACGATACCGATCACGCCGGGGTGCCAGCCTTCGGACGCAACCAGAATAAGCGGCGAGTCACTCGATGCCTGGCGTTCGGCCTGTGCCATGGCGGCATCGAGCACCACGGATTCGATTTCGCGGCGTTCTGTATTGTACTGATCGAGCCGCACCGCCATGCCGGTGGCGGCATCCGGATCGGTCGTGGTCAGAAGCTGTACGCCGAGCCCCGCCTCGCCCACACGCCCGCCCGCATTGACCCGGGGGCCAAGCATGAAACCGAGATGCCAGGCTTCCGGTTTTTCCTCCAGCCGGGAGATATCTGCGAGCGCCGTGATGCCCGGGTTGCCGCGTCGCGCCATGATCGCCAGTCCCTGACGCACCAGCGCCCGGTTGACCCCCGTCAGCGGCACCACATCGGCGACCGTCGCAAGTGCCACCAAATCGAGCCACGCCATCAATTGCGGCTCGTTATGCCCTTCGCCGTACCAGAAGGCGTCCCGCAGCGCGCGGTTGACCGCGATGATGACCAGAAACGTCACCCCGGCGGCGCATAACTGGCCGACAGGGCTTGTCTCGTCCAGCCGGTTCGGATTGACCACCGCGACCGCCCGCGGCAGCTCTGGCTCGCCGACATGATGATCCACCACGACAACGTCCAGGCCCGCATCAGCGGCCGCAGCCAACGGCGCAAAGGCTGTTGTGCCACAATCGACCGTGATGACCAGCGACACGCCCGACTCTTTGAGCTTCATCAGCGCCGGCGCATTGGGGCCATACCCCTCGGCAATGCGGTCGGGCACATAAACAGTGACGTCGCGCCCGATGGCGCCAAAGAACTTGGCAAAGAGAGATCCGGAGCACGCGCCGTCGACATCATAATCGGCAAACACACCGATTTTTTCACCGGCATTGATCGCCGCCACGATGCGCTCAACCGCCCGGTCCATGTCCAGGAGGTGAGACGGGTCCGGCAGCAGGTCACGCAGCTTGGGATCGAGAAACGCCTCAACCTCGCTCACATCGACACCACGGGCGGCCAGGATTCGTCCCAGCGCGTCCGGCAATTCAAGCTGCTGCGAAATCGCCAGCGCACCGCGCTCATCCGTCAGGCGCGGCCGCCAGCGTTTGCCCCCATGGGAACGCTCAACATTCAGGAACGCCCCGGTTGTCGCGGCTGATCCTACATCCATCGGCGGCAATCCATCAGCGGCGGGAACTAGCCGTCAACCGCGTCGAAACCGGTCTTGCGGTCGAAATTATGTTCCGCCTCGATATAGCGCACGGTGCCGGATTTGGAGCGCATGACCAGTGAATGGGTCTTCGCACCGCCCGCAAAGCGGCGCACGCCGTTCAGCATGGTACCGTTCGTCACACCGGTCGCGGCAAACATCACGTCGCCACTGGCCAGATCGAGCAATTCGTACTTACGGTCGAAATCGGTGATGCCGCAGCGCTCGGCCCGGCCGCGTTCATCGTCATTGCGGAAGATCAGCCGGCCCTGCATCTGGCCGCCGATGCAGCGCAGTGCTGCCGCCGCCAGCACGCCTTCGGGCGCACCGCCGCTACCGATATAGATATCGACGCCGCTGGCTTCTTCCGAGGTCGCCATAACACCCGACACATCGCCATCGGTAATCAGCATGATGCGTGCACCCGCATCGCGCACCTTTTTGATCAGGTCTTCGTGCCGCGGCCGGTCAAGGATGCAGGCGACGATATCCTTAACATCGAGACCCTTTGCCTTGGCGACGTTTTCCAGATTCTGCGCAGGCTCGTTATCGATATCCACGATCCCGTCAGGCAGTCCGCCGCCGACGGCGATCTTGTCCATGTAGACATCGGGCGAATTCAGAAAGCCGTCATGCTCAGCCATCGCGATCACGGCGAGCGAATTGGTCAGGCCTTTCGCGGTAATCGTCGTTCCTTCAAGGGGATCGAGCGCGATATCGATCTTGGGACCTTGGCCGGTGCCGACTTCCTCGCCAATAAACAGCATCGGCGCTTCATCCCGTTCACCCTCGCCGATCACCACGGTGCCCGCGATATCGAGGCTATTGAGCGCATTCCGCATCGCATCAACTGCGACCTGGTCGGCCATTCGTTCGTCGCCCCGTCCCATCTGACGCGATGCCGCAAGCGCTGCCGCTTCGGTAACCCGCACCACTTCGAGTGCCAGATTGCGATCCATCTTGCCCGTATCAGCCATTTATAACTTCTCCCATATTTACGCGACGCCTTGCGGCATTTTGGTTACAGATCTTCTATTCTAATCATACAGGGTGGTTCTACCACCGTATCGAGTTCGGCGATTCGCGAGAGCGCACGCTGCATTGCGGCCTCCTGCGTCTCGTGCAGAGTCAGCACCACCGGGACCGAGCCCTCAGCGGACCGTCCGCGCTGCAAAAGCGCCTCAACAGACACTTTCTCATCCCGCAGTGCCGCCGAGACATCGGCAATCACGCCGGGCCGGTCGAGCACTGTCAGGCGCACGTAATAGGGCCCCACGCGGTTTTCAATCGACACCGTCTTCGATTTCGACAGTTGCGATGCCGGTACCGAGAACACCGGCAGGATCGTACCCCGTGCGATATCGGCAATATCGGAAATTACGGCCGATGCTGTCGGTCCTGCACCGGCGCCCCTGCCCTGCAGCACACTGGTGCCGACGGCATCGCCCTCGGCTACGACCGCATTGAAGACCCCTTCGACATGGGCGAGCGGTGCGTTCATCGGCACCATGCACGGATAGACGCGTTGTTCGATCCCGTCCGCGGTCTGGTTCGCGATACCGAGCAGCTTGATCCGAAAACCAAGCTCGTCGGCAAAGGCGATATCGTCCGCACTGACGTGGCGGATGCCCTCAACATGCACGGCATCAAAATCGACCTCGCAACCGAACGCGACACTCGCCAGCAATGCCAGCTTGTGGGCCGCATCGATACCGTCAACATCGAATGTCGGATCGGCTTCGGCATAGCCGAGCTCCTGCGCTTCGGCGAGCACGTCGTCAAAACCGCGCCCGGTTTCGCGCATCGTTGTCAGAATATAATTGCAGGTGCCGTTCAGGATGCCATGAATGCTGGAAATCCGGTTGCCGGCGAAGCCTTCGCGCAGCGCCTTGATCACGGGAATACCGCCCGCGACGGAGGATTCGTACCCAAGACCGACGCCCGCGGCCTCGGCTGACTGCGCCAGCGCCTTGCCATGAATGGCAAGCAGCGCCTTGTTTGCCGTGACCACGTGCCGTCCGGCGGCAATCGCATTCTCGCAGACGGCCTTCGCAATCCCGTCCTCGCCACCGATCAGCTCGAGCACAACGTCGGCATCGGCGTCCGTCGCCATAACCGCGGCATCGTCAAACCATTCCATACCGGACAGATCGACACCCCGGTCGCGGCTGCGGTCGCGCGCCGAGACAGCGACCACGTCGATGGGACGCCCGCAGCGCGCCGCGATCAGATCGCGGCGTGTTATCAGAATATCGGCAACTGCCGCCCCGACTGTGCCCAGCCCGGCGATGGCAACGCGCAATGGCGCGGTCAAGACGCGATCGCGCGCCGGCTTGCACGCTCCAGAATATTATCCGCGTCGGCAAAGAAGCGTTTGATGTTACGGGCTGCCTGACGCGTGCGGTGGCGGTTTTCGACAAGGGCTATCCGCACAAAGCCGTCACCGTATTCACCGAACCCAAGCCCCGGCGAAACCGCGACCTGCGCTTCGGCCAGCAACAGCTTGGAAAACTCGAGCGAGCCCAGATGGGCGAACGGCTCGGGGATCGGCGCCCAGGCGAACATGGTTGCCGGCGGCGGCGGGACATCCCAGCCTGCCTGCGCAAACGATTCCACCATCACGTCGCGGCGGCGTTTATAGACTTCGCGGAATTCCGAGACACATTCCTGCGGCCCGTTCAGCGCAGCCGTTGCCGCGACCTGGATCGGCGTAAACGCGCCGTAATCGAGATAGGATTTGATCCGTGCGAGCGCCGCAATGATCTTTGCGTTCCCCGCGGCGAACCCGATCCGCCAGCCCGGCATCGAATAGGTCTTGCTGAGCGATGTGAATTCGACCGCGATATCCTTGGCGCCCGGCACCTGCAGGATCGACGGCGGCGGATTGCCGTCGAAATAAATCTCGGCATAGGCCAGATCGGAAATAATGATGATCCCGTGTTCGCGGCAGAACCGCACGACTTCTTCATAGAATGCGAGATCAACCACCATGGCGGTCGGATTGGCCGGGAAGTTCAGCACCAGCGCCAAGGGCGGCGGCACGCTGTATTTCACGGCGCGTTCCAGCTCTGCCATGAAATCGACGCCGGGTCCCACCGGGACATGGCGCAAGGCAGCACCCGCGATGATGAAGCCGTAAGCATGGATCGGATAGCTCGGGTTCGGCACCACGATAACATCGCCCGGCGCCGAGATGGCCTGGGCCAGGTTCGCGAAGCCCTCTTTCGAGCCCAGCGTCACGATGGTCTCCGTCTCCGGATCGATATCGACACCGAACCGGCGGTCATAATAGGCCGCCTGGGCACGGCGCAGGCCGGGAATGCCGCGCGACGTCGAATACCGATGGGTCCGCGGGTCAGCCACGGCTTCGGCGAGCTTGTCGACGATATGCTGCGGCGTGGCGGAATCCGGATTGCCCATGCCAAAATCGATAACGTCTTCGCCGGCGGCGCGGGCGCTCGCCTTCATCGCGTTTACTTCTGCGAATACATAAGGCGGCAGCCGCTTTATACGGTGGAATGTCTGATCCATCGCGATTATCCGTTTATCCAGTTGGGCGACGGGCTGTTCACTGCCCGGACGCTCGGTTGTTTAATTGACGAAGTGAATTTCGACCCGCTGATTACCGGCATCGCCGGCGGGCATCACTTCATAGTATAGCGGCTGGGAATCCGACATCGCGGCAACGAAAACCGCTTCCGACGGCACACCCTGGCGCGCAAGTTCTCTGGCGACCGCATTGGCGCGGTTAAGCGACACGTTGAAATTCACAAGATGATGCTGCACCGGATCCATATTCCGGGTCCGGCTGCTGGCATGGCCTTCAACGCGGATCGCCCCGCCCCGCTGGCGATACATGCCGACAATCTGGCGTACCTGCTGGCGCGCACTGCCGGTGAGCGATGCTGACCCCGCCTTGAAACGAACCATGGCAACCGGCTCTGCCCCACCGGGGCTGGTGCCGTTCGAAAACGTCCCCGATACCCGGGGCTGCGGCGCTGCAAAGCGCGAAGGCGACGCCCGTTGAGGGCTGCCGGCGCCGAGGGCCGCCGCGATATCGCTGGGCGGCGCACCGAAGCTCGGATTGCCGATCCGGGCAATAGAGCGAACATTCGGGCTTGGACGCACGGTAAGCGGGGCGACCGAATTCGCACCCGCTGCCGCGGCGACGGGCGAAGGCGGCCGCGGCGCAAACCGCGGCGGTTGCGAAACCGGCGCCTGTGACAGGGCAGATCCTGCCCCCGCAACAGTCGCAGCAGGCGCCGTGCGCGCTATCGGTGCCGGTGGTGCGGGCAATGGCGTAACCGCCTGCGCGGCGGCAGATGCGGCCGGCGCCGCTGCATTTGCCCGGGCAGCTGCCGCGGCGGTCGCACGCGCCTGAACCGACGATGCGGATGGCGGCGGCGGTGGCGGTGCGGGGACCGATGATGCACTCTGGCGGCGAATGACATCTTTCGAATATTCGGCGTTATCGCGGTCCGCCGTCAGACTGTCTGCAAGGCGCTTGCGATCTTCCTCGCTGGGCGCCTTCGGGCGCTCAGGAACGCTTGCGAGATTGGGATAATCCTTATCTGCGCCGGGTGTTTTCACCGCCGGGGCCGTCGCCGATTCGCCGGTTTGAGCCGCCGAGTCGCTTCCGAACCATTCCGTCGGGTCCGCCCAGGTAGAACAGCCGGCCAGCAGCATCACGGCTGCCATCGACACTGTTGCACGCGCGAAACGGATGACTTTTCGCGATTCAGGATTTCTGTCCCGGTCGGGTTTCATCAACTGCAAGTCCTTGTTTCTATTCTCTTTAACAATACCAACGTTGGCTCTCGCCCGCCAGTAACAATTATTGTGCAATGCAATATAATCGGCTATTATCCGGTCATTGAATTAGGCCGCGGATCGACAATAAAAGGGTCGCTTTCTGCTCAACGCGCCCGCAAATTATACCCTATACAGCGAAACGCAATAAAGGATCGCCCAATGGCCACCGAGACGCCCAGTGCAGGCAACATACCGGATGCGGGGGAACTGACCGCCGCGCTCGGCAAGATCGCCGAACAGAGCCAGCGCATGGTGACCGATTTTATGGCCCGCCAGACCGCCCAGATGGATCAGGCAGGTCAGGCCGGCACGGACAACAATGCCGACCCGCTGAATATCGGGGATGCGTTTCTCCAGATGACGCAGCGCATGATGGCCGATCCGGGGCGCCTCGCGGAAGCACAGGTCGGGTTGTGGAACAACTATATGCAACTGTGGCAGCACACCGCCGACAAAATGATGGGCAAGGACGTTGAGCCCCTTGCCAAAGCCGGGACAGACGACCGCCGGTTCCTCGATTCCGACTGGGAAGAAAACCCGGTCTTCGATTACATCAAGCAGTCCTACCTGATGACGTCCAAATGGATGATCAACACGGTGCGTGAAACCGACGGGCTCGACGACGAGACGGCGCGCAAGGTCGATTTCTATACCCGCCAGTTCGTCGATGCGATGGCACCGACCAACTTCGCGATGACCAACCCCGAAGTCCTGCGCGCAACTGTCGATTCCAAGGGCCAGAATCTGATCGACGGGCTCTCGAACCTGCTCGACGACCTTGAAAAAGGCGACGGCCAGCTGAAAATCAAACATGTCGAAGACGATGCGTTCGAACTCGGCAAAACCGTCGCCACCAGCCCGGGCAAAGTGGTGTTCCAGAACGAGCTGTTCCAGCTGCTCCAGTTCTCGCCGCTGACCGAAAAGGTCCGCAAGACTCCCCTGCTGATCGTGCCGCCGTGGATCAACAAGTATTACATCCTCGACCTGCGCGAAAAGAACTCGTTCATCAAATGGGCGACCGAACAGGGACACACCGTGTTTGTTGTCTCCTGGGTGAACCCGGACGCACGTCTCGGCACCAAGACGTTCGAGGATTACATGCTCGACGGACCGGTCGCTGCAATCGGCGCTGCCTGCGATGCCGCGGGATCCAAACAGGTCAACGTCATCGGCTACTGCATCGGCGGCACCATGACCGCAGCCGCCCTCGCATATCTGGCGGAAAAAGGCGACGACCGGGTCGCAAGCGCCACCTTCTTCACCACGCTGGTCGATTTCGAGGAACCGGGTGAGCTCGGCGTCTTTATCGACGAGGAACAGCTCGCCAGCCTGGAAGACAAGATGGGCGAGCGCGGCTATCTTGAAGGCTCGGAGATGGCGAGCACCTTCAGCATGCTGCGCGCCAATGACCTCATCTGGTCCTTCGTGATCAACAACTACCTGCTCGGCAAGGAGCCCTTCCCGTTCGACCTGCTGTTCTGGAACGCGGATTCGACCCGCATGCCGGCCGTCATGCACTCCTACTATCTGCGCAAGATGTATCAGGAGAACGCGCTGGTAAAACCGGGCGGGTTGGAACTTGGCGGCGTGAAGATCGATCTGCGCAAGATCAAGGTGCCGGTCTACATCCTGTCGACCAAGGAAGATCATATCGCGCCCTGGGAATCGACCTTCGCCGCGACCCAGCTCTATAGCGGCAATACGAAATTCGTCCTCGCGTCTTCCGGCCATATCGCCGGCGTCGTGAACCCGCCTGCCTCCAACCGCTACAGCTACCGGACCAATGCCAAGAAGGCGAAGACACCCGTCGAATGGCTCGAAGGTGCGACCGAGCATAACGGTTCGTGGTGGCCGGACTGGGACAAGTGGGTGAATAAATTCGCCGCCGGTGAAGTCGCCGCACGCGAACCCGGCAAGGGCAAGTTCAAGGCGATCGAAGATGCGCCGGGCTCCTACGTGATGGTCCGCTCGAAAGAAAGCTGAGCGCCTAACCCCGCCTGCCGAACACGCGCCCGGCTGATTTCCGGGCGCGTGGCATTCGGGCGCTTTCACGTTCATCTCATTCGAGACATACTGCGCCCATGACCACCCGCCCTCTCTCCGTCGCCATTGGCGGCCTGATCGCCCTGGCGGCCGTGATGGGGATCGGACGGTTCGTCTATACCCCCATCCTGCCCTACATGGCCGACGCCCTGTCGCTGACAAAAAGCGAAGCCGGGCTGATCGCGGCTGCCAACTATCTGGGCTACCTGCTGGGCGCGCTGGCAGGTGCAACGGGCCTTGTCGGCGGTAACCGACGGCACTGGATGCTGTGGGGCATCGCCGTCAGCGCGGCGACCACCGCGGCGATGGCCGCAACAACCACCCCGTCTGTTTTCATGGCGCTGCGCTTCACCGGCGGGCTGGCGAGCGCGCTGTTCATGGTGTTCGGGTCGGCGCTGATCTTCGAGCGCCTCGCTGCGGCAAAACGGTCCGATTTATCTTACGTCTTCTTCGCCGGGGTCGGCACCGGGATCGCCGGATCCGCGGCACTCGTCGCCTGGCTCGGCGCGTCCGGGATCGGCTGGGATGGCCAGTGGATCGCCACCGGCGGCCTCGCCATCGCCGGGCTCGCCGCCATACACTGGCTGATACCGCCCGCGCCGGGCGACACGCCGCCGCCTGCCCCGCCCGGCGGCAGCCGCACCGACCGCCGCATGATCCCGCTCTCGGTCGCCTACGGTCTGTTCGGCTTCGGTTACGTGATCACGACCACGTTTATCTCCGCCATCGTGCGCCAGACGCCGGAGATCGCCCATATCGAACCCTATATCTGGGTCGTCGTCGGGCTTGGCGCGTTGCCGTCGGTGGCCTTCTGGTCATGGATCGGCCGCAAATTCGGCAACCCAGCCGGCTTCGCGCTCGCCTGCCTGGTCGAAGCAACCGGCGTGACGATCACCGTGCTGATTCCGGACCCAGCAGCGGTCCTGGTCGCCGCCGTGATGGTCGGTGGCACGTTTGTCGGGATCACCGCCGTGGGCCTGTTTATCGCCACAGACCTCGCCCGCGGCTCCGGCGCCGATCCGCGCCGCATGATTGCCCTGATGACCGGCATATTCGGCATCGGCCAGATGATCGGCCCCGCCTTCGCAGGCTATGTTGCGGACATTACCGGCACGTTTACAGCGCCATCCCTGATCGCCGCCGGCACGCTGGTTGTCGCGGCCGGATTGGCGATGACGATACGGATGGGGAAGTAGTCGCCGTATTTTTGTTTGTCACCCCGGCCTCGTGCCGTGGTCCAGCACTTCCGCTGGAAACATTCTGGATCCCGGCACAAGGCCGGGATGACGTCTGGATGAACAGGTGGGCTTAAACAAAATCCGGACACTCCGCCCCCACACCTTCATTCCCCCGGTCTTGTACCGGGGGTCCACGATAGACAAAGCTGCAATCGCAAAAATGGACCCTCGGTACAAGACCGAGGGAATAAGTATTTTAATACCCTTACGCAGGCGTCTCGCCCGACAATTCCGGCTTCTGCACCAGTTCGCGATAGGCGATTGAGATCACGCCGACAAGCGCTGGCGTGTAGAGGACCTCGGGTGCAAATTCCACAATATTGGCTAAAACGCCACTCCCTGAATTCAACTTCTCGGAAATCTCGACCACTGCCCAGTTGATAAACATGATCGGCGCGGAGACGAACAGGTAGGCAATCAACAGGCGCCCGTTGTTTCTGCCGTCTCTGACAATCGCATACGCGTCACCGTTTCGTAGTTTTCTTCCAACGGACGCGGCGGGCAGCATGAGCAAGAGCGGACACACAAAGTATCCAACGACCAGATACACGGACCCGCCAATCACAAACGTCATAATGATCGTTTGAAAAACTGGTGAATTGGGCATTAGGCCGACTAACGGCACAGCGACGAACGAGCTCAATATTCCGACCAGGATAATCAGGCCAATGACGAACATCATCAAGATGAGCACCCTGAAAAAGTACAGGCGTTCGTTCAGGCCGAAAGCGTATCGATGCCCATCTGTCTGGTCCGGCTGCAGGATCAAACGATGCCACGCCGTCGCCAGCGGAATTTGGACCAGATAAATCAAGGTTACGAACAGTGAGAGACCAAAGTCTGCATCCGGCGCTATCTGTCCATCGGCAACGAAACTAACGGCAATCACAAAGATTAAAGGGATGACCGATAATTTGAGCCACAATCTCCAATTTTCGAACCACACCACGTAAACTTCCCGCACTGTCGCCAGCACGGGAAGTTTAATCGGGGCGGATTGCTGGGACTCCATCAGCCTACTCCGCCGCTTCCCCCGTCACATGCTTGCCGACGGTCCAGCCCTTGTCGGCGAGGTTCTTTTCGGCGAAGGCAATCGGCTCCTCTTCAAGTGCGGTCGCCAAGGTGTCGTTCCAACGGTTGAGGAAACCGAACATCGAAATCACGGCAACGATCTCGACGATCTGGTACTCGTCGTAATGCTTTCGCAGATCGGCGAAATCTTCGTCGGTCGCCATGTTGGGCACGGCAGCGGCTGCCTGGGCAAAGCGCAGCGCGGAACGTTCTGCTTCCGAGAACAGGTCGCTGGTCTCGAACTCCCAGATGGCGGCGACCTTTGCCTCATCGGTCCCGCCACGTGCCGTACCGCCACCGGTATGGGCGATACAATACATGCAGCCGGCGGTCAGGCTGGCGGCGTTCCCGATCATGTATTTGAGTGCGCGGGAGATCGACCCGTCGGTCTGGTTCATGACGGCCTTGCTGAGCTCGCCATAGGCTTTCAGCAATTCCGGTTTATGCGCCATTGACCGTTGCGAATTCGGCACGAAGCCGAGACGCTGTTTGATCGGCTCCATCAATTCCTTGTAGTCGGGGATTTCTTCGTCCGATAGCAATCTCACACGGCTCATAATTGTCTCTCCGAGAATTTGTCAGGGGATGGTTCGATGACGGCGATCGTTTCTACTCCGCCGCTTCCCCCGTCACATGCTTGCCGCCGGTCCAGCCCTTATCGGCGAGGTTCTTTTCGGCAAATTCAATCGGCTCTGCCTCAAGTGCTGTCGCCATGGTGTCGTTCCACCGGTTGAGGAAACCGAACATCGAAATCACGGCGACAATCTCGACAATCTGGTACTCGTCGAAATACTTACGGAGATCGGCAAAGTCCTCGTCGGTCGCCATGTTGGGCACGGCGGCGGCTGCCTGGGCAAAGCGCAGCGCGGAACGTTCTGCTTCCGTGAAAAGATCGCTGGTCTCAAATTCCCAGATGGCGGCGATTTTCGCCTCATCGATGCCGGTGCGTGCCGTGCCGCCACCAGTGTGCGCGACGCAGTACATGCAGCCAGCAGACAGGCTCGCCGCATTGGCGATCATGTATTTGAGCGATGCCGGGATAGAGCCGTCGGTCTGGTTGTTGACCGCCTTGCCGAGCTCGTTAAACGCCTTGAGCAGCTCGGGCTTACGCGCCATCACGCGCTGCGAATTCGGAATAAACCCGAGGCGCTTTTCGGTCGGCGCCATGATGTCCTGATAATCGACCAGCTCTTCGTCGGTCAGCGGTTTAACGCGGCTCATATTTTCTCTCCCGGTTGATTTTCCACATTCTAGCAGAGCGGCAACCGGGAGTGTTAGACCCCGCCGCCTCTTACGCTTCGTGCTTGCCGGGCACCCAGCCGGCCTTGCCGATGGCCTTTTCGGCGAACACTTTGGGCCCGTCCTCGAGCGGCGTTGCCAATGTGTCGTTCCACCGGTTGAAAAAACCGTAGAGGCCGATGATCGAGAGCATCTCGATGATCTGGTACTCGGTGAAGTGCTCTTTCAGCTCGTCGAAATCCGCGTCGGTGACCATGTTCGGTACCGATGAGGACGCCTGGGCAAACCGGATCGCGGCGCGTTCGGCCTCCGAAAACAGATCGCTGGTCTCGAACTCCCAGATTGCGGCGAGTTTCTCTTCCTCGATACCCTTATGGCTTGCCGCCCCGCCCGAATGCGCAACGCAATACATGCATCCGGCTGCCAGACTCGATGCATTGCCGACCAGATACAGGAGCCCCGGCGGCAACGACCCCTCGCTCCGGTGCATGATCGCCTTGTAGAGCTCATTGATGCCGAATAGCAGCTCGGGCTTGTGCGCCATGATGCGCTGCGAGTTCGGCAGAAATCCAAGACGCTCGATGGTCGGTTTGAGCAGGTCGATGGACTCGCCCATCTCCTCATCGCTCAGCGGTGTTATCCGGGTCACTGGTCGCTCCTTTTGGTTTTGGTCCTGCCCGCCAACATCACTGCCTGTGTTTTCCACAAACACCCACAGCCACGCGCTGCCCTGGCCGTCAGATATGTTTGAGACTCCAGAGCGACAAATCAGGCACGCAGGTCACAGCCATCAATACCCCGATCGAAATCGGGATGAAAGGCAGGTGACCTGGATAAAGCCGGAACAGGGTGGATTGAATACTGCCTAACTGGTGAAATTGTTTAACCCGGGTCCGGGGCGAAGGTAGCGCTGATAAAATTCTGTGCCGCCGGACAGACCGAACACGCGGCGACGCCGAACAGATCCATTGCAAGTCACTCTCGGCGCAAGTCACTGTCCGCAGGGTTTATTTGCGTCAGCTCGATCACGATCCGTTGGCGGAACCGACACGTAACCCATTCACATAACGCGTCATGACGGGAGCCTGCTGGCAGCAGCCTTCATGCATCCGCCCTTCACGCCATAAGGAACCATGTGATCGACAACCGGTCCCAGCTAAATGAAATGATCATGGGCCAGAATGCCCTGAACACTGACATCAACCACTCCTGGCAACAGGATAATCAAGCCTGGTGGGATTGGTATTTGACGCTGGCCGATAACAGGGATCAGCCCGACAACGACGCACTTGTCGACCTGCCACCAACACCGCCTTTCAATATGCCGTCCGATAACGATATCGAAGCAGAGCTCATTGCGCCGTACAACCTGACCGAAGACCACTGCCTGGCTTTCCGCAGAGACGGGTTTGTCAAACTACCGGACGTCCTGTCACCAGGCGCCGTGACGCGCCTGCGGCGGGAACTTCTGCGGCTTCTTGGCAAAACGTTCGGTGTCACTCTCGATGGCGACAGGAACGATCGTTTCTTAAGTCTCGAAATGATGTGGTTGGGGAGTGCGCTCATCAGCAGCTACGTGCTTAGTCCGCGTATTGCCAAAATTTCCGCAGACCTGCTCGGCGTTAAAAGCGTGCGCATCTACCATGACAACGCGCTTTCAAAAGAACCGGGCTGCGGGCGCACACCATGGCATTACGACGATCATCATTTCCCATTGGCGACGAATGACGTCGTGACCGCCTGGATCCCGGCGCAGCCGATACCGGTTGCTATGGGTCCGCTCGCATTTGCAAAACCGCTAAGCGCCTTTGAACACGCCAAGAATATCGCTTTCAACAAGTTTGACACCAGTTACGACAGGCAGGTCGCTCAGGCCTTCCAGGCCAATAATGTTGCGATTGAAGACGGACCGTTTGCGATGGGAGAAGTCAGCTTTCACCACAACCTGAGCTTCCACACCGCGGCTGGCAACAGGACCACGCAGAGCCGTGTGGTTCTGGCCAATACGTACTTCGCAGACGGTGCGCGCGTGGTTGAGCAGCCGACGATGGTGTCGGGCGACTGGCAGAAATTCATCCCTGGCGTCGGTCCGGGGGAACTCGCAGCCAGTGAACTCAATCCCATTTGCTGGCCCGTTTGATGGCCCGTTTGATGGCCCGTTTGATGGCCGGCGAACACCGAACAAAAGGCATAACAACATGACCAACATAGCCGATACGTTCGAACGCAGTTGCGATCACTGGAGCGAAGCCGGCAGGCAGGAGATGGAGGATTTCTATGCGCTGGCCGCCGTCGACTACCGCCATCTGGCGGAAGCGATCGATTGGAAAACCTGGTTTGAAGCCAGACAGAAAGCCGTCGGTCCGCGGAGCTTGAGGCTTCTGGACGTTGCATGCGGTTCCGGCAAGTTTCCCGCGGCACTTGCATCTCATGCAGACATCTCGAGCACCTCGATCAGCCCCGTCGACTACGCGCTTCTCGATCCGTCGGCTTTTTCAATCTCGGAAGCCCGACAGGCATTAGTTGGGCCTTTCAGGGCCGGTGCTGAATACGAAATGACCTTGCAGGACCTTGAGTGTGATCCAGGGTCTTTCGACATCGTGTGGGCAACGCATGCACTCTATGCGATCCCGCCGACGGAATTGGAAACGGCTCTAAGACGATTTGTGCACGCGATAGGACACGGCGGGGAGGCCAGCGGTAATGGCGGCACTGGCTTCATTGCCCATGCAAGCGATCAATCTCACTATCTGCAGTTCTACCACCATTATCTCCGCGGTTTTAAAGAGGGTGCGGGTGTCCCATATTCCAGTTCGGACCAGATCCTCACAACGCTCACCCAAATGGGAGTGGCGTTCGAGACTAAAGAGATCAGTTACACCAACGGCGCGCCGGAAACCAAGGAGCGGCAAGTCGAAAGATACTTACAGCGTTGCTTGTTCGACGACACTGTCAGCCTCAAAGAGATGCTGGCCAATTCCATCACCGGTCCTTATTTGGAAACGTGCCGCGAAAACGGACGGTGGCGGTTTGCACAGCACGTGACTATGATGTTTGTGAATGCCGCCGCAGGTTCGGTGGCAGAACAATCCCGAACCGGGTGCCTGTTCGTTTATCGGCAGGGCGCCATTTGCAACGCACGGTTCGCGCCGGTGCTTTGCTTGATCCGGGTTGAGCTCCCTGCCGACAAGTCCGCTGTCTCTGGTGGCGCTACACGCTAAACGAACAATCGCCAGGCGGTTTATCGACTGCCTTTGATCCCATGCGCACAGTTACAGAAACGACAATCGACTATGAACGAACCTATGAATATTGACTCGGCCTGGACCCGCCAGGTCGAAAGTGGCCAACAGCCTGACAGTGCTGATCTGCAGGACCATCTCGCCGCCGTTCATGACAATAACGCTGGCTTCACAGAAACATGCGCTTGGAACTGTCGCGATGCTGCCGGCAAAAACAGCTATCAGTTGCTCGCTGACATCGTTGACCCGGAACGTCATTCCAGCGTTCTCGACCTTGCGTGTGGCAGCGGCGTTCTGCTGGATTTATGCCACCAGCGCTTCGGGACTGAACTGGCGCTTTCAGGCATGGATATGAGTGATGCCGAACTACGGCTTGCAAATGAACGCCTGGCCGACACCGACATCAAGCTCCACCAGGGCATGGCACAGGATCTGAATTTTATTGCCGATGCATCGGTTGACGTCATCCTCTGCCATTGGGCCCTGACCTTGATGGATCCAGTGGCGCCGGTGCTTGCCACAATCAAGCGCGTGCTCAGGGAGAATGGCGTTTTTGCGGCCATTATTGACGGCGATACGGAAACGGCACCCGGCTACCGTGAAGTCCATGACATCATTTATGCATGCGCGCGGCGCGAGTACCCAGACTATGGGGCTATAGAACTTGGCGACCCGCGCGTAAGAACAGCCGCCGCGCTGCAGGAACTTGCAGCAAATACCTTTGTCGGCGCCGATATCGACATAACGCCGGCGGTTCTGAGCCTTGATGCGGCACCCGATATCCTGGCACGGGAAGCCGCTGGCTTTTTCTATGCGTCATTCGTGCTTTCGGCGGCCGGCCACCGCCAGATGCTCATTGAACTGGAGCGCCACTTTGAAGCCTACCTGCAGGATGGCGCCAGTTGCTTCACATTGCCGGTAAACCGATTGGTCGTGAGGCAAAACCCGAGGGCCATGCACACGCATTAGCTCATTGGTGCCGCTCACAAGTGCCTGCCCAAAATTCGCAAGCAAAAATCTATGCGCGGGGCCGCCCTACTCTGCCGCGACGCCCTGCTTGTCGGCGAGCGCCGCAAGCTCGTCGCGGAATTCACCGGCACGTTCGCAGTAGCCGGCGACCGACCAGTCAAAATTGGCGATTTCTTCGTCGGATAGCGCGCGCATTGGCTTCGCTGGTCGCCCGCCCCACATCTCGCCGCCCTTGACCGTCTTTCCCGGAGTCAGCATCGCACCGCCCGCCAGCATGCCGTGGGTCTCGACCGTGCATTTGTCCAGCACGATGGAGCCCATGCCGACGAAGCACTTGTCTTCGAGCGTGCAGGCATGGAGCAGCGCCATGTGGCCGATGGTGATGTCGTTGCCGATAAAGGTGCCCTGGAATTTGGAATGCACGTGGATCACCGTGCCATCCTGCACGTTCACGCGCTCACCGATGCGGATCGGGTTGTCGTCGCCGCGCAGCACGCAGTTGAACCAGATAGACGAGCCCGCGCCGATCTCGACATCGCCGATCACGCTGGCGCCGGGCGCGATGAACACGTCCTCGGCAATTTTCGGCCACTTGCCCTTATAGGGCAGAATATTTCCTTGGTACTGGGTCATGGGGTGATCCTTCGTCATCGATATCCATCAGGTATGCAAGCTAGCAATCTCAAAGCAATTGTCACCCCGGCCTTATGCCGGGGCCCAGTCTTATATCAGGCGCACCACTGGATCCCGGGACAAGCCCGGGATGACAACCCAAAGAGAAAGAGCGACCTCACAAAACGCTCTCAGCACTCCAGCTGTCACACCAGCCCTGCGGCCTCGTCGAGCCCCAGCATGATGTTCATGTTCTGCACGGCGGCACCGGACGCGCCCTTGCCGAGATTGTCGAGCTGGGCGGCAAGCACCGCCTGCCCGGTTTCCGCATTGCCAAAGACATAGAGCCGCAGGTTATTGGTGTCGTTCAGATCTTCGGGGTCCAGCATCGCCGCGTGTTCGATTGTCTCTGCTGCGGTCGCGACCGACACGAACCGGCAGCCTTCATAGCGTGCCGCCAGCGTATCGCGGATCACCTCGATACCCGGCGTGCCCGGCAACGCCCAGAGCTGCAGCGGCACCTCGACGATCATGCCCTGGCGGAACCGGCCCACATTGGGCGTGAACAGCGGCGCATGGTCGAACCCGCCATGCACCTTCATTTCGGGCACATGCTTGTGCGCGAGCGTCAGCCCGTAGCCGAAATAGGCACTGTCGACGGCATCATCCTTTGAGGCATCTTCCATACGCGCGATCAGACCCTTGCCGCCGCCCGAATAGCCGGACACCGCGTTCACCGTCAGCGGGAAGCCTTTCGGCAAAATACCGGCATCGACCAGCGGCCGGGTCAGCGCGATGGAGCCCGTCGGATAGCAGCCGGGATTGGCGACGCGCGTCGCCGCGGCCACCGCCGCCGTCTGCTCGGTCGTCATTTCGGGAAAGCCATAGGCCCAGCCATCCGCCACACGATGCGCGGTCGATGCATCGATCACGCGTGTGGTGTCGTTGTCGATCATGGCGACGGCGTCGCGGGCGGCATCGTCCGGCAGGCAGAGAATGGCGACATCTGCGTCGTTCAGCGCTGCGCGCCGTGCCACCGGGTCCTTGCGGGTTTCGCCGGTCAGATGGATCAGCTCCAGCTCGGGCCGGGCTTCCAGCCGCTCACGGATCTGCAGGCCCGTGGTGCCTTCTTCGCCGTCGATGAAAATAGTGTGTGTCATGTCTCAACCTCTCCGGACCGCAGCGTCGTCGGGCCGCAGTGTAGTACAGACCCGGGCAGAATAAAAAAAGGGCGCCCCCGGAGGGACGCCCTTGAAGTCGTAAGTGGCTGTCCCAGCCTTATCGTTTTGAGAACTGGAATGAACGACGCGCCTTGCGCTTGCCGTATTTTTTACGCTCAACGATACGTGAATCGCGGGTCAGGAAGCCGCCCTGTTTCAGGGTGCCCCGAAGGCCCGGTTCAAAATATGTCAGCGCTTTTGAAATGCCGTGACGTACTGCACCGGCCTGGCCCGAAAGCCCGCCGCCGGAAACCGTGCACCAGATGTCGTACTGCGTGGAACGGTCGACGACTTCCATCGGCTGGCCGATGATCATCTGCAGCACCGGGCGCGCGAAATAGGTCGGTCCGTCCTTGCCGTTGACGGTCAGCTTGCCGCTACCGGGCTTGATCCAGACGCGGGCGACCGCGTTCTTCCGCTTGCCGGTCGCATAAGCGCGGCCCTGGGCGTCGATCTTCGGTTCAACGATGGCTACCGGTTCTTCGATAACGATCGGCGCTGCGGGTGCAGCTTCTTCGGCATCGGCCGCAGCTTCTGCCGGGGCTGCCGTTGCAGCGGCGGCTGCCGCTGCTTCTTTCAATGCGTCGCCGAGCGCGCCTGTGTTTTCTTCTTCGGCCATGCTCAGGCGCTCCTCTTGTTCTTCGAATTCATCGACGCGACATCAAGTACTTCCGGGTTCTGCGCCGAATGCGTGTGTTCCGGGCCGCAGAAGACGCGGAACTTGGTCAGCTGGCTGCGCCCGAGCTTGGTCTTGGGCAGCATGCGTTCGACCGCTTTCATCAGGATCCGGTCGCCCTTGCCGTCGGCCAGCAGTTTCTCAGGCGTAACGCCCTTGATGCCGCCGGGATAACCGGTGTGATGGTAATAGATCTTGTCGGTCTTCTTGTTGCCGGTCATGGCGATCTTTTCGGCGTTGATGACAATGATGCCATCGCCGCAATCGACATGGGGCGTAAAAATGGTCTTGTGCTTGCCGCGGAGGATCTTGGCGCAAATGGTTGCCAGCCGGCCCAGGACGAGGTCCTCGGCATCGACGACGTACCACTTCATCTCAATATCCGACGCTTTGGCGGAAATGGTTTTCATATCAAACAGTCCAGACAGGTGTATCGGTCAAAAAAAACGCAGCGCCCATGGTTACAGGCGCGTCGGAGGCGGAATATGACAGGATTTAGATCCCTGTCAATCAGCATTAATGGCAAAAAAATAATGTATTACAAGGGGTTACAAATTAGGTATTATAATACCCCAATCACTCCGATCTATCGTAACCCCGCTCGCTCTACATCGCCCTGCAAACAACGTTCAGAGATGTGTAAATCCCGTTGAATATCCACTTCCCATGCCGCACCCCGCCGAGACGTTGGATTTTTTTAATCGACGACGATTCCCGGCAAATATTGCACGCCTGCAACCGGACAGCGTATGGTTCTAAGGCAGACAATCCAGAGGGTCATTGCCGCGTCCCGGCTTCAGGACACCAGCTACCGAACGGACATCTCAAAGACCATCCGACCTGGAATTCCACGCGGCGGCCCTTGGACGATTTCATTTTCCTGGAAGTAGATTGGCGAACGTGACCTGAATGACCACACATGAGAACGACATCCTCCTCCGCGCCGACACCGATGGAATCGCCACGCTCACACTGAACCGGCCGTCGGCGCGCAACGCCCTGTCGACCGGGCTGATGGCAGCTTTACAGGTGGAGATCGATGCAATTGCCACCGATACCGCCATCCGCGTCGTTGTGATTGCCGCGAACGGACCAGCCTTCTGTGCCGGGCATGACTTGCGCGAAGTACGCGGCACCCCCACGCGGGCGGCCTATGAGGCCCTGTTTGCCCAGTGTTCCGCGTTGATGCTGTCGATCATGCGCCTGCCCCAGCCGGTTATTGCCCGCGTCCATGCCACCGCAACCGCCGCCGGCTGCCAGCTCGTCGCCACCTGTGATCTTGCCGTTGCCGCGGAATCGGCGTGTTTTGCGACGCCGGGCGTCAATATCGGGCTGTTCTGTTCGACCCCCATGGTTGCGGTCAGCCGCAACCTCGGGCGCAAGCAGGTAATGGAAATGCTGCTGACCGGCGAGATGATAGATGCCGAGGCCGCGCGAGCCGGCGGATTGATCAACAAGGCCGTTCCCAATGACGCCCTCGACGATGCGGTCGGCGCCTATTGCCGCCAGATCGTCTCCAAATCACCGCTGACGCTCAAAATCGGCAAGGAAGCATTCTACCGCCAGCTCGAAATGCCGCTCGAAGATGCCTACACCTATGCCAGCGAGGTCATGGTCACCAATATGCTCGCCCGCGACGCGGAGGAAGGGATCGATGCCTTCCTCGAAAAGCGTCCCCCCGAATGGACCGGAGAATAAGCCTGTGCCCCTCGAGATCCCGATCATCGACCTGACAGGCCTGCGCGCGGGAGATCCCGGCGACCGCCAGCAGGTAGCCCGGCAAATCAGGGCGGCCTGCACCGACACGGGTTTCTTCACAATTATCGGCCATGGCGTCCCGGCCGACCTGCTTGCCCGCACGCGCCAGGCTGCAGAAGGCTTCTTTGCCGCGTCCGATGACCGGAAACGCGCTGTGCTGCGCCCGCCCGAGAAAATCAGCCGGGGCTGGAACCCGCCCGCCGACCGCACATTGGCCAACACGCTGGGCGCCGATACGCCGCCGGACCTGCAGGAAGCCTGGGCCATGGGCCCACCCGAGGGTGGACCCGCGACGCGCAACGGCGCCTATTTCACCGAAGGCGCCGGTGCCCGGTTCTTCGCGCCGAACAAATGGCCGGAATTGACCGGTTTTCAGGACACGCTCACAGAATATTACCGGGCGATGACAACGCTTTCGGACCAGATGATGCGGGGCTTCGCGCTCGCCCTCGACCTCGACGAGGATTATTTCAGCAATAAGTCAAACCGGCCCTGCAGCATCGTCCGCCTCGTAAACTACCCGGCACAGCGCGAGACACCCCGCCCGGGCCAGCTCCGGGCCGGAGCGCACAGCGATTACGGCAGCTTTACCTTCGTGCGCGGCGACAATGTGCCGGGCGGCCTGCAGGTCAGCGACGGCAATGGCGGCTGGCAGGATATCGAAGCGCCCGAAGACGGCTTCGTCTGCAATATCGGCGACACCATGCAGCGCTGGACCGGCGGCCGCTTCCGCTCCACCCTCCACCGCGTGATCAATCCGCCATTGGGCGCTGAATCGCGGGACCGGATATCGCTGGTCTACTTTCATCTGCCTAACCACGATGCGGTTCTTGGTGGCATCGACGCCCAACAGGCGGAAACGCCCGATGACGCCGCGCCAACGTTTGCCGAGCATTATTTCGGCAAGATGGTCCGCGCCGCTAAGACCGAGGGCGGCGGCAGCACCGTGTCAGCCGTCGATCTGGTTGCCGGAGAAACTGTATGACCGCCCTCTCCTATCCTGATTCCCTGATCCGCCGGGTTCTGGGTGAAACCCGCACAATTGCGATGGTCGGCGCATCCGCAAACTGGGTACGGCCGAGTAACTTCGCCATGAAGTATCTTCAGCAAAAAGGCTTCCGGGTCATACCGGTAAACCCGGGTAGTGCCGGGACTGAAATCCATGGTGAGCCTTGCTTTGCGTCCCTCGGTGATGTTCCGTATGACTTTGAGATGGTTGATATCTTTCGCCGATCCGAGGATGCAGGTGCCATCGTGGACGAGGCAATATCGCTGAAAGATGTTCGCGCGATCAAGACCATCTGGATGCAGTTGGAGGTGATCGATACGGCCGCCGCGGCACGCGCAGAAGCTGCCGGTCTGACGGCAATCATGGATCGCTGCCCCAAGATCGAATACGGGCGACTCAATCACGAACTGGGATG
Organism: Paracoccaceae bacterium; assembly: GCA_047638395.1. Lineage (GTDB taxonomy): Bacteria > Pseudomonadota > Alphaproteobacteria > MPNO01 > UBA830 > CAXBCP01. The sequence continues at coordinate 95,716 of JBLIMV010000015.1, forward strand.
GGCTGGTATCAATACCGGCGTCATTTCATCCAAGCGGCCTCGATTACGGTAATCGGGCGCTGCCCAACCTAGGCGCTGCGGGTAGGCCCGATAGCGAGCCCAATAGCGAGAAAGGGAGCAAACATGTTCACCAAACCCGACAGAGCGGTCGACCGCGTCTTTCTACATTGCAGCGCGAGCGACCATGCCCATCACGACAATATCGCCACGATGCGCAAATGGCATGTCGAGGACCGCGGCTGGAGCGACGTTGGCTATCACTTCTTCATCCGCAAAGACGGCACGGTCGAGGACGGCCGGCCGCTGGAGCGCACGCCAGCGGCACAGGGCGGCAATAACCGGGGCACCATCGCGATCTGCCTGCACGGCCTGGCGATTGAGAACTTTACCGAGGCGCAGTATACAGCCGTGATCGGTCTTTGTTCCGAAATAACAGCGGCTTATCAGGGAATGGTAACATTTCATGGCCATTGTGAAGTGTCGTCGAAAGCATGCCCTGTCTTCCCCTACAAGGCGGTGCTCGGCCTCGATGCACATGGTGAAATGGTGCTGGAGAAAACTTCCCGCCCCGATGGCATGACCCCGCCCGCCCAAAGCCTGCCGACCGACAGGACCCCGCCCCGCCCGGTCCTGCGGATCAGCGACCGCAGCAGCGATGTCGAGATTCTGCAGCGCCTGCTGATCGATGCCGGCAATAACATCACCGCTGACGGCATCTTCGGCCAGGGCACAGCGGCGGCTGTCCGCGCGTTTCAGCTCTCGAACGGCCTTGTCGCCGACGCCATTGTCGGGCCCGCGACGTGGAAAGCCCTGCAGGCATGAGCGATTCTGACGATCACGGCGAGGACACGGTCCGCGACCCAGGCGATTTCGGGTTTGAGACCCGTGCCATACATGCTGGTGCTGCGCCTGACGCGGCCACGGGGGCACGAAACACCCCTATCCACCATTCCACGTCCTACGTGTTCGACGATGTCGATCACGCGGCCTCCCTGTTCAATCTGCAGAGTTTCGGGTTTATCTATTCGCGGCTGACCAACCCGACCGTGGCCGTGCTTGAGGAACGGATTGCCAATCTCGAAGGCGGGCGCGCCGCCTGTGCCGCCGGATCCGGACATGCGGCGCAATTCCTGGCGTTTTTCACGCTGATGGAACCCGGCGATCACTTCGTCGCCTCGCGTAATCTCTATGGCGGATCGATCACGCAGTTCGCGGTCAGCTTCAAAAAACTGGGCTGGCACTGCGGTTTCGCCGATCCGCTGAACCCTGAGACGTTCCGCGCGGCGCTGAAGGAAAATACCAAGGCGATCTTTATTGAATCCGTGTCCAACCCGTCCAATGTGATCGGCGATATCGAAGCAATCGCCGAGATCGCGCGGGATGCCGGTATTCCGCTGATTGTCGATAACACCATGGCGACGCCCTATCTGTTCAAACCCATCGATTACGGCGCAGATATCGTCTTACATTCGACGACCAAGTACCTGAACGGACACGGAAATTCCATGGGCGGGGTGATCGTTGAATCAGGCAAGTTCGACTGGGCGCAGAACGACAAGTTCCCGTCGATGACCAAACCGGACGACGCCTATCACGGCCTCACATTTTACGAGACCTTCGGTGATTTCGGCTTCACCATGCGGGTGCGTGCCGTGGCGTTGCGCGATTTCGGCCCGGCCTTGTCGCCGACCAACGCCTTCATGACCCTGACCGGAATCGAGACCCTGCCGCTCCGCATGGACCGCCATGTCGCCAATGCCGAGGCGGTGGCGACCTTCCTGCAGGATCACCCGGCAGTCGCATGGGTATCCTATGCCGGGCTCCGCTCCAGCCCCTCCCTAAAACACAAAAACCGTTATTTTCCAAAAGGATGCGGCGGAGTGTTCACCTTTGGACTAAAAGGCGGGTATGCGGCGGGCACACGCCTGGTAGAAAGTTGCGAATTGCTGTCTCACCTTGCCAATGTCGGCGACACGCGGAGCCTGATCCTGCACCCGGCATCGACGACCCACCGCCAGCTCACCGAAGAGCAACAGATAGCCGCTGGCGCCGGCCCGGATGTGGTCAGGATTTCGGTAGGCATCGAGACCGTCGAAGATATCATCCGCGATCTCGACCAGGCTTTAAGGGCGGCGTCCTAGACAGGTCGACCGCGCATCCTGACCACAGTGAATGAGGTCCCTTCGCCTGTCACCCCGGATTTATTCCGGGGTCCAGTTTCTCGGGCAACAACAGACTGGATCCCGGCACGAGGCCGGGATGACAAAATGAACGCGACGACAAACTGTTTGCATACATACGGTAGTGCCGCGTTTGTAACAGTAGTGCTCACCCAATAACGTTGGATACCTCGAGCAGATTGCCATCCGGATCGCGGAAATAGACGGATTCGAGTGTGCCCGTAGCCCCCGACCGCGTCACCGGACCTTCCTCGATGGCCACACCGCAATCCGTCAGATGTTGTATCACCAGTGAGACAGATGTCTCAGATATGAGACAGAAATCCTCCGAGCCGGGCACAATGTTCACGGCCTTCGGCGACACGTCGGTCGATGCGTCGTGAATGTTAAATTTCTGATCGCCGAAATGCACCGCATGCAGATTGTCACCAAACGCCACATGCGCCATCCCGAGCACCTGCGTGTAGAAGTCGATCGTCGCCTGCAGGTTGCTCGCGGTGATGACAAGGTGGTCGAGACTTTTGATCCGGATCGTCATGATGCCTCCTGGGCTGCCGGTACGGCAGCGGGTTTCCGGGCAGCTGTGTCCCCAGGTTTCTCCTCGCCCGTGCGCGGCAGGAAGAGCGACGCGCAGATCACAATGCCTGCGACAATCGCCATCGAGACGAACATCCACCAGAATCCGCCGGTCGCGTCGTACACCCCGCCGGCAAACGGGATTGCCAGAGAACTGACGCCGAGGCCGAGGACGAACTTGGCGCCATAGGCGCTCGCCCGCCACTGGGCCGGACAATAACGCGCCACCAGGCTGTTCTCGGTCGGCAGCGACGCGGTGATCAGGAACATGATGGCGCCCGCCGCCCCGACCAGCGGCAAGCCGGACAACCCGGCCGACAGCAACGCCACCGGGATCATCACGATATAGATCACGGGATAGATCAGTGTCAGGCGGTACCGGTCGGCCAGCCAGCCGCCGGCAAGCTGCCCCACTGCGCCAATCGCCAGCGCGGCGGACGCAAGCCCGCCCGCCCCGATCAGCCCCGCCCAGTCGACAATGGCCGGCGCGCGCACCGCGAACACCTTGGGCAGCACAACGGTATGCGCCTGGGCCAACAGGCCAACGCAGAGCACAGTGATACACAGGACGGCAAGCCCGCGTATCGCCTGGGACCGCGGCACATCAACGTCTACAACGCTTTTCTGCCCCGATCCTTCGGCTGACATACGGCGCATGACGAACAAAAACGCGATGCCGGTGGCGATACAGGCTGCTCCCGGCACGAAGAACGCAAAGCGCCAGCCGAACAGCGCGGTCAGCCCGCCGGCGATCAGCGGCGTGCAGGCAATGCCGACCGTGCCAAACACCCCGTTGATGCCCAGCGCCTTGCCGCGCGACGTCCCCGCCGCATTGGCGACCACCCAGGCGGTACCAACAGGATGATAGATTGAGGAAAACAGTCCGATGGCGCCGAGGGCGATGACGATGCCGAGCGGCCCGGTGGCAAACCCGGCAGCAATCCCCGCCGCCCCGGTGCCGAAGAAAAACACGGCCAGCATCGCGGGCGCGCTCCATTTGTCGCCGAGCCAGCCCGCGGGCAGAGCGGCCACGCCGTAAAGCACGAAACCGACGAAAGACAGCGACAGCAATTCGCCGTAAGGACGCTCAAACGCTACCTCCAGCGCGATGACCACGGTCGGATAGACCAGCATCATCACGTGGCTATAGAAATGCGCGACATTGGCAAACAACAGCGCGGTGCGATTGCCGGTCGCGGGTGAGGCCTGGTTCATCGATGTGCCGTCCGGGAATATTCACGAGATGATACCGGGGGCTTTGCGCTGCCGCACGTAAAATTGTGTTAAGCGCACGAAATCAGCGCGTTAGGCGCCTCTCACTGCCCCAAAATTGCCTTATTGCTGCCAGAATCCCGCCACAGTCCGCCGCCAGGTTATTGGCATGATAGCCATGATGAGACTGCCCCGCTGCCTGACGGCACATAAAAACCGGCCACCGCCCGGCGAGCTCCCGAATTCGCCGGACGATATCGACCTCGACCGTATCGTCACCGACCCGGATTACCGCAGCGCCGTGCAGGAACTGCTGCGCCGCTGGGGTGTGTGCGATCACCGGAACGATAAACCTGGCGCGGACTAGAACCGGCCCCGTCCCGGCCTACGTTATTCCGCACGCGTCTCGGCCGCGATCCAGTCGAGAAACGCGGGATTGCCGCCATCGACCGGCAGCGCAACGATGCACGGGCACCCATAACCGTCCAGCGCGCGTACCTTCTCGGTCAGCGCATCGACCAGCGCCACCGTTGTCTTTGCGATCAGCACGGCCTCCTGCCCTTCCTGCACGGCACCCTCCCACCGGTAAATCGATGTCATCGGGCCCAGCACGTTGGCACAGGCGGCAAGCCGCGCTTCGACCAGCGCCCGCCCGATGAGGCGGGCCTCTTCGGCGCCGTCGGTGGTGATGTAGATCAGGCGGGCGTCGTTTCGGTCAGGCATGTCGTTCCCCATAAACTGAGAGATGCTCCGCAGGATAGGCGACACGGCGCAAGTTTGGGAGTGACCTTGGGGATGGATCCGTTCGGAACCGTTGCGCGTTACCCAACCCGACCAGGCCCCACCAACACCTACTCCCCCGGTCTTGTAGCGGGGATCCACGGCGGACGGCAGCGCAATCGCATAAATGGACCCCCGCCACAAGGGCGAGGGAATAAAGGATGGGTTCTCATTGCGGCGACCTCCACATCCGCGATCACGATAGGTGTCACCCCGGCCCTGTGCCGGGGTCCAGCCTGCCGGCCACATCCGCGTTTCGGTAAGACTGGGTCCCGGCACAAGGCCGGGATGACCAATCGCCTTTAGGGCTCAGGCCGGCATAGCTTAATCAGCCCGCTCAGCTAAAGAACGGGTTGTCCCCCAGCGCGTGTTCGGTCACGTCGACAACGCCCTGAATGGTCGGGACTTCGGTCAGGATGGCGTTCTGGACACCCTGCTGCAGAGTGACAGCAGATGCGGAACAGCCCTGGCAGCCGCCTTCCATGCGCACGTAAGCAACATGGTCAGTCACGTTGACCAGGCTGATACGCCCGCCATGGGCGGCGACGGCGGGATTGATTTTCTCGTCGAGCAGCACGAGCACGGCTTCGGCCTCGGGGCCGGTCGGCACCTCTTCGGTGTTGTCGAACACCCAGTCCGGAATTTCCGCTGACGGGGCTTCGCCGATCCAGGTAATCGCCGTTACCTCCGGGACATGATGGGTGATGATGTTGGTCATCATGTCGCGCTTTTTCGCACCGCCGCCGCCGATAAGCTCGAGCGTCAGCGTGCCGTCGGCGAACCTCTTGAACAGGACTTCGCCGCCATAGGCCTCTACCGCCGGGCGGATACGGTCGTCGAGCAGTTCCAGAATGCGCACCAACGTCGCGTCGGTCACGACCGGGTCGCCGGAGCCGTAATGCTCCATGATCGCGCCCAGGATCGACGGCTTCAGGATATACCATTCGCTGGTGTCCGACCGCCGGATGGTGACGTCGTCAAGCGACAGCGACACCGCTTCGACCTCTTCGATACGCAGCAGACGGCGGGCGAGCGGCGACAGCTCGGCGGCTTCGGCCTCTTCCATGTTCGGCGACCCGACCGGCAGCACGGGCTCTCCCGGCGTAAACCGCATATACGAGGTATCGTCGAGCGGATGAGTCTGGATGAACATTCGGTTCGGCCTTTCAGGCGTTACGCGTCGTATAATTCAGGCGCCTCAGGCGCTGTAGTTCTCTTCAACGTATTTTTCAACCAGTTCGCGGAACTCGTCCGCGATGCCGGGACCGCGCAGCGTCATCGCCTTCTTGCCGTCGATAAAGACCGGTGCTGCGGGTTCTTCGCCCGTGCCGGGCAGGCTGATGCCGATATCGGCATGCTTGGATTCGCCGGGGCCATTCACGATACAGCCCATCACGGCGACGTTCAGTTCCTCGACGCCGGTATATTGCTCTTTCCAGGCCGGCATGCGCTCGCGGATATGATTCTGGATGCTCTGGGCCAGTTCCTGAAAGGTGGTCGACGTCGTGCGCCCGCACCCGGGACAGGCCGCGACCAACGGGATGAACGACCGCAGCCCCATGGTCTGCAGCAATTCCTGTGCGACGATGACCTCGCGCGTGCGGTCACCGCCCGGCTCGGGCGTCAATGAGATACGAATTGTATCGCCGATGCCATGCTGTAGCAAAATGCCCATACCGGCGGCGGAGGCGACGATACCCTTGCTGCCCATGCCCGCCTCGGTGAGGCCGAGATGCAGGGTGTAATCGCAGCGCGCCGCGAGATCGCGATAGACGGCGATCAAATCCTGCACGGCGGATACCTTAGCCGAAATAATGATGCGGTCCTTGGGCATGCCAAGCTCCATGGCACGCTCCGCAGATGCAAGGCCGGAGACGACCATGGCGTCGCGCATCACCTGGGCGGCGTCCTTCGGGTTACCGGCGGCCGTGTTCTCGTCCATCATCCGGGTCAGAAGTTCCTGGTCGAGCGATCCCCAGTTGACGCCGATGCGGACCGGCTTTTCGTATTTATTGGCAATCTCGATCATGGTCGAGAACTGAACGTCGCGCTTTTCGCGAAAACCCACATTGCCGGGATTGATCCGGTATTTGGCCAGCGCTTCGGCGCAGGCCGGGTTATCGTTGAGCAGCGTGTGGCCGATATAGTGAAAATCGCCGACGATCGGCACATCGATACCCATCAGCATCAGCCGGTCGCGGATATAGGGCACAGCCTTGGCCGCCTCGTCGCGATCGACCGTGATGCGCACGATCTCGGAACCTGCGGCGGCAAGGGCGGCGACCTGCTGCACGGTGGAATCGATATCCGCCGTGTCTGTATTGGTCATCGATTGCACGACGATGGGCGCGCCACCGCCGACGGTAACGTTGCCGACTTTGACGGCGACGCTGTCGCGGCGCGGCGGTTTCTCAAAAATACCCTGATCGGTGATGGCGTTCATGTCTGGTCCGTCTTCCCTACCCTGCCGATATAGCGCGATCCGGCGCAGAAGCCAGTGGCGCGGCGGCATCTATGCGCGCCAGCAGGTCGTTATATTCGGTAATCACCGGAAATTGCGGAAACTCGTCGATCACATTTTGCGGCGGGCGGAACAGAAATCCGGCATCCGCCGCATCGAGCATGCGCGTGTCGTTATAGGAATCACCGGCAGCACAGGTGAAGAAATTGAGCTTTTTGAAGGCTTCGACCGCGGCGCGCTTGTGATTGTCCATGCGCAGCTCATAGCCCGACAGGCGGCCCGAGGCCGCGTCGACCATGAGGCGATGACAGAACAGCGTCGGCTGCCCCATCTTGACCATCAGCGGCCCGACGAATTCGTAGAATGTATCCGAGAGGATCACGAGCTGGTGGCTGGCACGGATAGCATCGAGGAATGCGCGCGCGCCCGGGAGCGGCTCAATCCCGTCGATAATCGGCTGCAGGGCTTCGATACCGAGGCCTTCGCGTTCGAGAATATCGAGCCGGTAGCGCATCAGCACATCATAATCCGGCTCATCGCGCGTGGTCCGCCGGAGATCGTCGATCCCGGTGCGCTCCGCCAGTTCGATCCAGATTTCAGGCGCGATCACGCCTTCCATGTCGAGACATACGATTTTCACTGATTTCGCCCGCTCATTTCCCCTGTCCGGGGTATAGCAGGCGGGCGATTCACCGGCAAACGGGAATGCGTACATCAATAGCGCGAGACCATTGCCAAACGGATGCTTGCGGGGGAACCTGTCGAGAGAGGTACCCATGATGGATTCACTGGAACGCAGCCCTGTCGGCGCAGACGACCTGATCGCCCGCGCGGTCGAGATGCGCGAGGTGTTGCGCGACCGCGAGGATGCCGCGGAAGCGGCACGCACCGTGCCGGCGGAGAGCTTTGCCGCCATGCGCGACGCGGGGTTCTTCAGGGCGTTCCAGCCCGCGCGCTATGGCGGGTATGAACTGGATCTCGACCTGCTTTTGCAAATCGGCGTGGAACTCGCCCGTGGCTGCGGCTCGTCCGCCTGGGTCGGCAATCTCGCAATGGTGCATCAGTGGATGATTGCCGGTTTTCCCGAACGGGCGCAGGACGATATCTGGGGCGACACGCCGACGGGAGATCCTAACGCGGTGGCCCTCGGCACCTACGCCGCGGCGGCAGAAGCCGTGCCGGCAGATGGCGGTTTCCGGATTAGCGGGAAATGGCCCTTCGCCAGCGGCTGCGATCATGGCGACTGGGCGTTGCTGGGGGCACGCTTCACCCCGAGCGCGGGCGGCAAGCCGGTGCCCGGCCTGGTTCTTCTGCCGCGCGCCGACTATGAAATTATCGATGACTGGCATGCGGTAGGTCTCGCGGCATCGGGCAGCAAGACCATTACCTGCGAAGATGTGTTCGTGCCCGGCCACCGCCACGTGCTGTTCCCCGACCTCGCCGCTGGGCACGGGCCGGGACGCGCCGTGAACACGGGAGCGATCTACACTGTTCCCCTGCTCGCCGTCCTGCCCGTTACGATCAGTGCACCGGCGCTCGGCATTCTGGGTGCGGCAATTGACGATTTCACCGAAAAGACCCGCGTCCGCGAAACCCGTGGCGCTGTCGCCGGCGGCGGCCACAGCATGGCTGAATTTGCCAACGTGCAGAGCAAGCTCGCCGAAGCCGTGGTCGCGCTCGATGCCACGACGTTGCTGTTGCAGCGCGATCTGTCGGAAACCATGGAGATGGCGAAATCAGGCGGCGACTTTTCAGTCGACCTCCGCCTCCGTAACCGCCTCAGCCACGGCTATGTGGTGAAACTCGCCACCGATGCAATCAACGGTCTCTATGCCGTCGGCGGCGGTGCAGAGCTCTACCGGACCGGGCGGCTGCAACGTGCGTGGCGCGACATTAACGCCATCAGCCATCATATCGGGCTGAACTGGGATGCTATTTCGACCATGTACGGCCAGTCCCGGCTCGGGCTGGAACCGCAGGGTCAGTACTGAGAGCCAAGCGGCTCGTCGGTGGAAAGCCGAGCGCCGCCGCGGTGTGGCTACTTTTGCATGCGCCGGATCATCTCGTTCCTGGCTTTTGCATTGCCGTGCATCAGGCCGTGCATCTGATCGAAGGCGCTCTGGCGCTGCTGAAACATCTTTTTCGTCCGGGCATCCTGACCGGCCTTCGACGCCTGGGCCTTCTTTGCCAGCTTGCGTTGTTGAAGCGCCCGGGAAAGCGCATCCGCGGGTGCGCCTCCAGGCTTCGTCGCCAAAACCTGCGCCTGCACCTGAGCGCTGGCACCGGTGTCCGCGCGATCCAGGAACGGCATCGCAAAGACGCTCAAGGCGCCAAGTGCCGCGGTCATCAGAATTCTCATCGGCTTTCCCCGTATCCTCAATCTAAGGACGGGATTTTGCCAAGGAATACTGAACGAATTCTAAAGTCGGGGAATCCTGCGTTCATAAAAAACGGCCCGGCAAATGCCGGGCCGTGATGTCTCCGTATCGGTTCAGGAAACGCTTATTTCGCGCCCCTGGTGATCCGTGTCAGGAAGTTGCGCGTGGCGAATACCGGCCGATTTTTGGCCTTCCCGCATGCGACACGAACGTCTTTCGAATTGGCTGCTTTCGGAGATATCCGAAGCGCGCGGAGCGAGGCCATGGTTTTGTCCATGCAGGCGACGCCGGCCGTCATACGGCCAAGAAAACCCGCCGTTGCAATGATAGGCCGTCCCTTTGCATTGGCGCAGGCGCGCTTAACGTTCTCGGCGGATGCTGACTTCGGATTAGCACCCGACGCGACAATGGCCTTGCGAACGATACCGGGACACGCCTTCATAACTTTCGGCGCGGCGGTCTTCGCGCCTATCTTCGCCGCGGACACATACTGGCGAAGAATAATTGCTGAACTAAGCACCGGGCGGGCCTTGTTCTGCCCGCAAATGCCGGTTGCCCGCGCGCGTGTCACGAATTTCGACGATACCCGAAGGGTTTTCGAGACGGCGCCGATACGCTTGACGCAATTCGCCATCGCCTGTTGCGGCTTGGACTGAGCCTGGGCCGTCTGCGCGGTGCTGCCCGGAATCATCGACGGTGCGAAAGCAACCATGCCGACGGCTGCTGCGAGGATAAGTGTTTTCATTTCGATCTCCTGTTACTCGTATTACTGGTATTCGGCGGACCGAAAATAAACGGAAGCCTCCGGCAATCCCTGCCGGATACGGTCTTCCAATCAATACTGAACGATGCCGCCCCCTGATCAGGCCGATTGCCTGAAGCATTCTTATACCGGCCTGAACCTGAACACTTGCTGAACGCCGCAGGGCGGGCAAGTGACAATTATGGGGCGCAAGATGGCAGTGCCTGCCAATCCGGAGTCTAGCCCGGCTTATCGGCCTTCGACTGATCCGCCGGATGCACAAACTTTTTACCGAACAGCATGCCGACATCCTGTTTCAGATGCGCCCAGGCGATGAACGGCATGGCCTTGCCCAGATCCCACAGCGCATCCCAACCGCCTTTCAAACAGACGGGCACGGTGATCCACGGTGCGGCACCAACGATCCGGACATGTTCTTCGGTATGCAGCGTATCGCGGTCCTGCAGCACACGGTCGATCCGCTTGGCGAACGACCAGTCACACCGGTAAATCACCTTGCCCTCGGGGTTTACGATATAGACCATGTTGGGCATCGCGCCGTAGGCTTGGTGCATCGCACCGTCGACACTGTCGACCAGGATTTCGCGGTGTTCGCCGAACGATTCCTGCATCTCCCGGGCGAGCGCTATTTTTTCCGCCATCTCGCCGGACGGTCCACGCCGGGCGCCGGGATGTGCTTCGCGGACATAGATAACCAGGAATTCGACATCGGAGTGTTTCGCTTTCACCTCGCGCAGCGGGTCAATGTTTTTGATGAACATCGGGCAGGTCAGGCTACCCGTTTCAAGCACCAGCCATTTCCCGTTGTAGTCCGATAGCGATACCTCGCGCCCGTCCAGCGCCGTCAGGCGAAAGTCGATCAGGTCTTCCCCGGCCTTCGGCCCGTCAAAACGCGACAGATCGTAATTCGACATCCGGTAGCGTGCATAGTTGTAATCCATGGCCGGCCCTTCCCTGGGAGGTCAGTCTCTTATTGTTCGCCTACAATACCGCGCGCGATGGGGTGTTCAATCCTCGCCTCCATCTATTTGGGCCCCTAACCGACTTGACTCTTTTATATTTTCATATGAAATTATTTTAAATTGAATCGATAACGAGGAACACGCCGATGGCAACGGTCCAGCAACTCCGCGACGTCACCCCGGACGAACTCGTTCAGCGGGCGATTGATCTCCGCCCGATGATTACAGACAGCGCCGCCGACAATGAAAAGAACCGCCGCCTGTCGCAGGATGTGTTCGACACCATCCGGGACGCTGATTTTTTCCGCTATTACCAGCCGAAGAAATTCGGCGGCCTTGAATACGACCAGCCCGCTCAGGCGATGCAGTGCGTCATCGAATGGGCATCCGCCGATGCGTCCACCGGATGGGTCTGCGCGCTCGCAATCGTGCATCAGTGGCTGATTGCCCAGTTCCCCCCCGAAATGCATGAAGAAGTCTGGGGCGAAACCCCGAATGCGACGGCCTGCGGATCATACGCCCCGGCCGGCGATTGCACGGCGGTCGATGGCGGCTACCGGTTGACGGGTGATTTCCATTTCGCCAGCGGCGTCGATGTCACCGACTGGGCCGTTCTGGGTGTCTTCTTCCCGCCGGAAGACGACGGTGGCCGGCCGGTTCCCGGTTTCACGATGGTGCCGAAATCCGATTTCACAGTGGACGATGACTGGCATGTCATGGGCCTGACCGGCACTGGCTCCAAAACCATTGTCTGCAAGGACGTCTTCATTCCCGCCCACCGCCGCGTCACCTTCGCCGAACTGGTTTCGGGTAATTCGCCCGGCTATCAGGCGCTGCAGAACAATATCTACCGCTATCCCATTCTGTCGCTCGTCGCCTATGGCATATCGACACCCGCGACGGGCGCACTCAACGGCGCGGTAGAAACCTTTCTGGATGCGATGAATGGCAGGATGACCCGCGGCGCGGTGGTTCTTGGCGGCAACAAGGTTCGTGATTTCCAGGCAGTGCAGATGCGCGTCGGCCGCGCCGTCGGCAGCCTGAAGGCATCGAAGGCGATGCTGTTCGCCCAGATCGAGGAATCCCGCGCGAAGGTCATCGACCGGGGCGAGATTCTCACCGTTCAGGATCGGCTCGACAACCGCCTGACCCAGGCGAAGACGGTGGAGCTTGCCGTCGACGGACTGGATGAGCTGTTCGGCGCGGTCGGCGGCCACGGCATCAACACGTCGCAGCATGTTCAACGCGCCTGGCGTGACGCACATGCAATTGCCCATCACATCAGCTTTAACTGGGATGCTATAAGTTCCATGTACGGCCAGCATGCGCTCGGCCTCGAACCGCAAGGACAGCTCTGACATGGTCGCCTACTGGATCGCCGCACTCAGTGCCGAAGACATGGCCCCGCTCAAGGATTACGCCGCACAGGCGCGCGTCGCCGTGGATAAATATGGCGGGCGCTCGCTGTCGCGCGTTGGCCGGTTCCAGTTGCTCGAGGGCGAGTTTATCGGCGACAAGATGGCGGTGATCGAGTTCGACACCATGGAACAGGCCGTCGCCTGCTACAATTCGCCGGAGTACCAGAAAGCCAAGGAACTCCGCGAGGGCAAGACCGATGCCCTGTTCTTCGTCGTCGAGGGCACCGATTGATGACACGCTCTCCGACCGATTTTCATCTCGAACAGTTCCTGCCCTATCTCGTCCACCGCGTCGGCTCCAACCTTGCAGAGGGCTTCGACGAGGGCTTTGCCGAAGCCGAAGTCTCGCTGCCCGAATGGCGGGCACTGTCGATCCTGTATGAATACGGTCCCCAGACCATGGGCGATATCGCCCGGCGGACGAACATCAACGCATCGACGATGACACGTCTGATCGGGCAGATGGAAAAGCGGGATCTAGTCAAACGCGAACGCCCCGTCGCCAACCAGCGGACCGTGTTCGTGCGCATCCTTGAAGACGGTCGCAAAAAGGTCGAATTCCTGATCCCCAGAGTGCTGGAATACGAACAGGAACTAAGCGGGTGTTTCAGCGCGGCGGAACTTCAGACCCTCAAGGGGCTGCTTGCGAAATTCTTCCACAGCCTGACAGATGAAGCGGAAAAAGACGAAGAGCGCCTGACGGGCTAGGCGACTTGGGTAGCGGCGGTCGCGCCTTTCGGCAACACCAGATACACGGTTGTGCCGACACCGACCTCACTATCAATGCTGATACGCCCCCGGTGGAGCTCCATAATCGATTGCGTGAGCGTCAGCCCGAGCCCGGTGCCGCCGCCTGCCCGGCTCTGAAGTTCGCTCCCCTGACGATATGGCAACATTATCTCTTCAAGGTCTTTCTCCAGAATACCGCAACCGGTATCCCGCACCACAAGCGTTACCGTCTCAGTATCCATCTGTGTTCCGATGGAGACGACACCGCCACGATCCGTAAACTTGATCGCGTTGGAGACGACATTCATCAGCGCCTGCAGGATCAGACGACGATCGGCGAATATCTCGAACGCGCTATCGGCGATCTCGATGCGGACATCCACACCGGCCGCGGCCGATTGCGCAAAGGTCATCCGGACCGTGTCGTTCACCAATGAACTGAGCACCACTGTATGAGGATTGCAGCGGTATTCCCCCGCTTCGAGCTTGGAAATATCGAGAAGGTCGTCGATCAGACTGAGAAGATGACGGCTACTGTTGTAAATATCTTCGGTATATTCGAGATACCGGTCCAGGGATTCTCCCTCGAGCTTCCCCATTACCTGGTCTTTGATGATTTCCGAAAACCCGATTATCGCGTTAAGCGGCGTCCGCAACTCATGGCTCATCTCGGCGAAAAAACGCGATTTTTGCATATTCGCCTCAACCGCGGATTCAGCAAGCAGCCGATAACGGTTCTGGCTAAGCGCCAATTGACGACCGGTGTTGTGATTGTGTCGGGCATAGCGAATGACCCGCCCAAGCACCTGGGGTGACAATGCCGCCTTGTCGACAAAATCTAACGCACCGGCCTCCATTGCCTCGCGTTCCACTTCCGGACCGGCGTTCCCTGTCAGGAGAACCATGGGCGTTGAACACAATCTGCCGCCTGCGGCGGCAATCAGGGCCGGGCCGTCCTGCTGGCCCAGGCGAAAATCTATAAACGCAATTTGAAAATGCCCCTCTGCGACAGCCGCTAGGCCACTGTCGTAATCGGCGCAATGTGTAACAGACACCTTTGGCCCCTCAAGCGCCCCGACCGTTTCCCGGAACAGGGTGGCATCCGCCAGTGAATCATCGACGATCAAGATGTCCGACGTAGACAACGTCGCTGGATCTGGCGCAGTGGTATGGGCTGGCTCTGAGGACAACTGAACACACTCATTACTGGACTGACACGTCTCGCACAGCCGATTGTATTACAATTGCACACAACTGTGTGTCGCATTTTATTCACCAAAATTTTTGGATGTCCCGGCAGGCGAGATCCCCCGCCCTTCAAAGGCGGGCGACAATCACCTGACCGGATTTGTACAACGATCGGATTCAGCAGCTGTACGTTTCTGGGGGAGGTGCCTAATCACATCCATATTCCGAAGGTGTCAGGCGACAGGGCGAAAGGGTGGCAGGGTGGCAGGGTGGCAGGGTAACGTCGGGACAAAGACGGGTTATTGCAAATTGATCCGAAGAAACAGCGTAACGGTCGTCCCCTCGCCTTCTTTGCTGTCAACCGTCACATGCCCGCCGTGAATATCCACGATGGACTGGGTCACCGCCAGGCCAAGCCCGGTACCACCGCCAGGGCGGGCTTCCATAGGCGAACCCTGACGATAGGGCAGCAAAACGAAGTCAATATCTGAGGCCCCTATCCCGCAACCCGTATCCACCACGCTGACCACCAGTCGGCTTTCCGCCACCCGCGCGGCAACGGTGATACTGCCGCCATCTTCAGTGAATTTGATAGCGTTTGAAAGGACGTTCAGGAGGGCCTGAAGGATCAACCTTTTATCAATCACCGGGTCCGGCAGATTCTCCGCAACATCAATCGACAGGTCGATACCGGCGGCGATCGCCTGGCCGCCCATTATTTTCAGAAGATCGCCCAGAAGATCGCTTACGCTGGCCCGCACCATCTGCGGATCGTATGCGCCGGCATCGAACTTCGACAAATCGAGCAGATCGTTGATCAGGCTCAACAGATGCTGGCTACTCACATGGATATCATCGGCATATCCGGCGTAACGTTCCGTCGTCTCTTTCCCGAACGGCCCCATCATTTCGTTTTTTAGAATTTCAGAAAAGCCGACAATCGCATTTAGCGGCGTACGCAGCTCGTGACTCATTTCTGCGAAAAAAAGCGATTTCTCGGCGTTGGCGCGCACCGCCGACTGGGCGAGATCGCGGTAACTCTCAAGATTGAGGACAAGACTCCGCGCTGTGCCGTGATTGTTCTGCGCATATCCAATCACGCGCCGCAGCACATCGGGCGTCATGATGTTTTTATCGACGCAGTCCACCGCGCCGGCTGTTATTCCCTGGCGTTCTGCCACCCAGCCGAATTGCCCCGTCAGCAGTACCAGCGGGGTTGTACACGACCGGCCACCGGCGGCCCTTATCAAATCCGTGCCGCTATCCGCGCCCAATCGATAATCAACAAAGGCGATATCGTAGACATCCGCCCGAAGTGCGGCGAGGCCATCCTTGAATCCGAAACAATGATGAAAACCGATATTCGGTGTGCCAACATCCCGAACAATCTCGCGGAACAACATGGCGTCGGCTTCTGAATCATCAACGATCAGAATTCTGAGAGACGTTGGCAGCTCGTATTCTGGATCAGTACCGGAGGCAAGTTTTGAAAGCACTGGGCACACCCGCGAACTATTAAGTTAAGCCTTTAGCGCCATAGTTGTATAGCAAGCACCTCTGCCTGTAACTACTTAATGCATACACACGCATTCATTCGTCTTGCTGACCGTACCAACCCGCCGTATAGACCCCCCAAATTCTAGGCTTCCGTAGCGAATGTCAGCCGCCGCACGTTCCTCGGCAACCACATCGATACAGTCGTACCAACACCTATTTCGCTGGAAATTTCGAGGCCGCCCTGATGAAGCTCAACTATAGATCGTGCCAGCGGCAGCCCGAGCCCCGTACCATGTGCCGGCCGGGTTTCAAGAGATCCGGCCTGGTGAAACGGCTCGAACACATGCTGGAGATCCTGTTTCGTCATCCCACAGCCTTCGTCGCTGACGGAGACGATGATGTTGTGCCCTTCCAGATGCGCCCGCAGTGTGACATGACCGCCGGGTGGACTGAATTTCACGGCATTTGCGACAATGTTCAGGATCGCCTGCATGATCAGCCGGCCATCGGCAAAGATACCCACGCTCTCGGGCGGGAGAAATGTTTCGAGGGTTACTTTCGCGTCCCGCGCCTGAGGCGTCGTCATACGGGCGACGTCGTCGATAATTCCCCCAAGCTGAACGTTCGACGGAGATATCTCCAGCTTGCCGGCCTCGATCTTCGAGAGATCCAGCAGATCGTTGATCAGGCTCAGAAGGTGGTTCCCGCTTGAATTTATATCGCCGACATACTCGCGGTACTTGTCGGCACCCGGTCCCTCGATCTCACCAAAGAGCTCGTGTTGTATCGCCTCGGAAAAGCCCAGAATAGCGTTGAGCGGGGTCCGCAGCTCGTGGCTCATATTGGCCAGAAATTTCGACTTCTCGCCATTCGCATGGGACGCGTTTTCCGCCAATTCGCGATACCGCTGCTCGTTGACCACGAGCCGCCGCGTCGTCTCATGATTGAACCGCGCATAGCGAATGACCCGGCGCAGCAGCGACGGCGACATCTCGATCCTGTCGAGCACATCAACCGCCCCGGCAAGAAGACATTTCTGTTCGTGCTCCGCATCGAGCTTGTCGGACAGCAGAACCATTGGTGTCGAGCACAGACGCCCGCCTGCCCGCCGGATGACATCCATACCGCTTTCGCCCCCAAGTGCGGTGGCGACAAAAGCAATATCGAACCGCCCGGACGCGATCAGATACAGACCGGTTCTGGAATCGGTCGCCGTCACCAGGTCGAACGTCTCGCCCGTGATGGTTTCCAGCGTGCTCCGAAACAGTGCCGTTTCGGTATCGGAATCCTGAATGAACAGGACTCTGACAGGTGCTTCCCGGTATGCCGGGATTGAGAACAGCGGCAAATCCGCCAATTCATCGATCATCAAATTTTCTGCGTGTGCCATTTGCAGTACTCCTCGAAGCAAAGAAAGAACCTTTACTCCCCGTTAATCACATTGGACTGCATATCTGGTTAACAGGACGTTAAAGAAACGCCCGGTTCGCGAATCGGTCCGTGATAACAAGGTTTTAGGCCAATCAAACGGCGGAGGAGCGCCGATTATAGCCTATGTCAGGTATCGACCGTATCGGGCCCTTCGCCCCCGATACGGGTCGCGCACCAGCCGATCAGCGCGCCGACGACGACCCCTTCGAGCACAAACAGGAGCGGACTATTCAATGTGCTGCCAACCCCGAACAGGGCAATCAGGATCACCTTCATCTGCTCGTAGGCGAAAAACATGAGCACGAAATTCATCCAGCCGCCGATCAGCGGCGCCCTTATCCACCACGGCATCGGGACCATCAGGACCGGATGACGCGAGAAGATCCCGAAGACACCGATAATCGCGCCGACAGTCGTATACCAGAACAGGATGCCCCAGCGGAGCTGCCAGGAAATGTCCGGCACCAGGAACGGCAGGGCGATAAAGCCCGCAAGGCCAACCGCAAAGCCAATCGCTTTGCCGATTGCAATTCGAACGATAATCGAGGGGTGGTCGGCCATGATTGCGTCTCCCGGTTTTCAATGGGGGGATCATCGGCGCACCGGGGGGATGGCGCTTTGACCTCAATCAAGCCTGCGATCAGGTACTTGCATATGACTACCGCCGCGTTTTACCTTTTGCTCAAACAAAAATTCATCGGAAATCCGACATGAACGTTCAGCCCCCCTCCCCGTTGCAGATCGACCCGATTTCACCGGCGGGCGGTGCCGCGATTACGGGCATCGATCTTTCCCAGCCGATGTCTGCCGGCGACACCGAGGCGATAAAAGCCGCGTTTCACAAATACGGGATGATCGTCATCCGCGACCAGGACATCGAGAACGACGACCAGATCCGGTTCTGTGAGGCGATGGGCGGTACCGCCACCCGCGGGAAGCCGGCAGACCAGCGCGCGCAGGATGGCGACGCATCTTATGGCGGCGCGGTGCATCTGGTCACCAACCTGACCGAGGACGGCAAGCCGCTCGGCTCATTCGGTGACGGCGAAGTGTGGTTCCATCATGACGGCAGCTTCAAGGAAATCCCGTATGCCGCGACCGTACTATACGGCCTTGCCGTGACATCGACCGGCGGCGAGACAGTCTTCGCCAATATGTATCAAGCCTATGACCGTCTGCCGACCTCGACCAAACGCCGGATTGACAGGCTCACAGCATTGAACATCTATGATTACGCCGCGACCGGCCGGGTCGATCTGGATCAGGACATATCCGGCATCAATCACTGGATCCACCCGATAGTGATCCGCCACCCCGACACCAGACAGAAAGCGCTCTATATCAGTCCGCTGATCACGGCACGTATAGAAGGTGTCCCGAAAGACGAAAGCGATGCGCTGTTAAAAGAACTGTTCGCCTATGTCGAGGACGCCGATATCCAGTTCGAACACAAATGGCGCGTGGGCGACCTGGCGATGATGGACAACCGCTGCATGACCCACGCAAGGCGCGACTTCCCCGCGGGCGAGCCGCGCATGCTGCGCCGGACGATGGTCGAAGGTGTCGCGATCGGGGCGTAGGCCCCGGGATTTCTAATTCATGGCTTCAGCGGATAGTCCCGTTCGGGGTCGACGCCGCAGGTCTCGATGAACTTTCGCACCTGGACGACTTCTTCCTTCGGCAGGCTATGATGCGCGTGCGAAAAATTCGCACTATGGCCGTTCAGCGCAACATGCAGCTTGCCCGAATGGGCGGAGTTCATCTCCGCACCCAGTTCGCCAAAGACGCTCTCGACATCCTTGAGCGAAATATTGTTGTTGATCGGATGCGCGAACAGCGTGTGCAGGATTTTACGGTGATGATGGTTCATAGGGCCTCGACCGGATGGGTTGGAATGACCCCCATCCTATCGCCGGCCGAAGCGCCTATCGTTGATGTGCATCAACGCAACCGCTCTTCCCGTGCATTCGTCGGTGACGCTAAACCCCCAGATAGCGGTGCTGCAGCTCTTCGTTGGAGCTAAGCTCGGCGGAGTTGCCTTCCCAGACGATCTGGCCGCGCTCCACGATGTAGTGACGGTCGCCGATCCGGGTCAACGCATCGACGTTCTTGTCGATCACCAGGATGGACTGGCCGCGTTCCTTCAGGCCTTCGAGGCACTTCCAGATTTCCTCACGGATCAGCGGGGCAAGTCCTTCGGTGGCTTCGTCGAGGATCAGCAGTTTCGGGTTGGTCATCAGCGCGCGGCCGACGGCCAGCATCTGCTGCTCGCCCCCCGAAAGCTGGTTGCCCATATTGCTCATCCGGTTGCCGAGATTGGGGAACATGTCGACGATGTGGTCGACCTCCCACGGGTTCGCGGTACCGGTGCGGTTGGCAGCGGTCGCGATCAGGTTTTCACGCACCGTCAGGTTGGGAAAAATCTGGCGGCCTTCGGGCACCAGCCCCAAGCCAAGCTTGGCGATCTGGTAGTCCTTCAGGTTCTGGACTTCCTTGCCCTCGAACGTGATCGACCCGCCATGGGTCGGCACCATGCCCATCAGGGACCGGATGGTCGTGGTCTTGCCCATCCCGTTGCGCCCGAGCAGGGAGACCACCTCGCCCTCGTTGACCGAAAACGACATGCCGAACAGCACCTGGCTGGTGCCGTAGGACGTCTCGATACCTTTTACCTCTAGCATGGCGTTTACTCGTCTTCGCCGAGATACGCGGCGCGGACCTCGGCGTTGTTGCGGATTTCTTCGGGCGTGCCGGTCGCGATACCGCGTCCGTAGACCAGCACGGTCACACGGTCGGCAACGCTGAACACGGTATCCATGTCATGCTCGATCAGCAGCATGGAATAATCGCCTTTCAGATCGTTGAGGAACTGCCGCATGGTTTCCGATTCCTCGGTGCCCATGCCGGCTGTCGGCTCGTCGAGCAGCAGCATCTTGGGGCTGGTCGCAAGCGCCATCGCAATTTCGAGCTGGCGCTGCTGACCATGCGCCAGACTACCGGCCAGGGTCAGCGCCTTGTCGCCAAGCCCGACATCGTCGAGAATTTTCTGCGCCGGCCGGGTCAGATCGGTGTCGGTGGACGCCCGCTTCCAGAATTTGAAGCTGTGCCCGGCGTGGGCCTGGATCGACAGGGAGACGTTTTCAAGCGCCGTGAAGTCGCGAAACACGCTGGTGATCTGGAATGACCGCGCGAGCCCCATATGGGAGCGTTCCGGCGCCGTCTTGCCGGCGATATCCTTGCCATCGAAGATGATGCTGCCTGAATCGGATTTCAGCATGCCGGCGATCTGGGCGACGAAGGTCGTCTTGCCCGCCCCGTTGGGGCCGATCACGGCATGGATTTCACCCGGCATGACGTCGAAATCGAGGCTATCGGTCGCAACCACGCCGCCGAACGACTTGCGCAACTGGTCGACTTTGAGAAGAGGCTCACTCATCGGACATGTCCTCCTTCCCGGGCAGCATGCCCCACAGGCCCTGCTTGGCGAACAGCACCAGCAGGATCAGCATCGGCCCGAAATAGAACTGCCAGTACTCTGTGAAATTGGCCAGGAAATCCTCGACCATGAGATAGGCGAACGCGCCGAACAACGGCCCGAACAGCGTTCCCATCCCGCCGACCATCACCATGATCATCAACTCGCCCGAGCGGAACCAGTGCATGTATTCCGGTGTCAGGAATTCGGTGAGGTTGCCGAGCAGGAAGCCCGCAAGCCCGCAGACCACGCCGGCGATAACGAAAGCCGCCAACCGGTATTTCATGGTCGGAAAGCCGATGGCCTGCATCCGTGCATCGTTCGAATGCGATCCGCGCACCACCATGCCGAAACGCGAATTGATGACCTTCCACAGAACGATAGCCGTCACCGTCATGGTGCCGAGAATCAGGTAGTACATGTTCCAGGCTTCGTTCAAATCGAAGAACGAGAAGAATTCGCTGCGCGTATCGATCGGCAGGCCGTCATCGCCACCAAACGCTTCGAGACTGATCCCGAGAAAATAGAACATCTGCGCCAGCGCGAAGGTGATCATGATGAAATAGATACCGCTGGTCCGCAGCGAAATCAGCCCCAGGATAAAGGCGATAAACGCGGTGCCGCTGATGCAGACAAGCAGCTGTAACCAGCCGTTTGTAAGTTCGTAATGCGCCATCACCCCAACGGCATAAGTGCCGAGGCCGAGATAGAGCGCGTGACCGAAGCTGATCATGGCGCCATAGCCGAGGATAAAATCGAGGCTCATCGCCGCGATCGAGAAGATCATCACGCGCGCCATCAGATCTATGTAGAACGGCTCGTCGATATACTCGGTAATCATCGGCAGCGCGGCGAGGATCAGGAACGAGACGATCAGGATCCATAGTTTCAGTTTACTCAGCATGACCTTACCCCGTCCGCGCAGGGAACAGGCCCTGGGGCTTGAAGAACAATATTACCGCCATCAGGATATAGACGAGCATCGAGGCAAGCGCCGGCCCCGCCGTCTGAGCGGTTTCGGAATCGACAAGCTCGAGCATGAGGACCGGCAGGATCGACCTGCCGACTGTCTCAAAGATGCCAATGACGATAGACGCGACGAGCGCGCCCCGGATCGAGCCGATACCGCCAATCACGATCACGACGAAGGCAAAAATCAGCATGTCCTCACCGATACCGGATTCAACCGACTGCAACGGCGCCGCCATCAACCCGGCAAGGCCGGCAAAGACCGCGCCAAGTCCGAAGACCATGGTGTAAAGGAACCGGATATTAATGCCGAGCGCGCCGACCATTGGCCGGTTGCTGGCGCCGGCGCGGATCAGCATGCCCATCCGCGTCTTGGTGATCATCCAGAACAGGCCGGCGGCGACCGCCATGCCGACACCGATAATGACCAGCCGGTAAACCGGGTACGGCGCATCGGGGAGTATTTCCACATTGCCGCTCAGCCAGATTGGCAAGGTCAGCGGCTGTGCTTCGACACCCCAGATAATCCGGACAAGCTCGTTGAAAAACAGGATCAGACCAAAGGTGGCGAGCACCTGGTCCATGTGATCGCGGTCGTACAGGGTACGGAGCACGACCAGCTCAATCACAATCCCGACGAGCAGCATGACGGGGATCATCAGGACCAGCGATACGATCAGGCTGCCGGTCAGACCATAGAAGGTCGACGCGAAATAGGCGCCCAGCATGTAAAGCGATCCATGGGCAAGGTTGACGACGTTCATGATGCCAAGCACCAGCGTCAGCCCCGCAGAAATCAAAAATAGAAAAACACCGAACTGCATCCCGTTCAGGAATTGTTCGATGAACAACAACAAAGTCATCCGAAGTACCCCGTGTGTCCCCAGCGCCCGCCCGTTTGAGGCTTGTTGTTCTGCAACCGGATAGTAACGAAAATGGGGAGCGCCAAGAAGGCGCTCCCCAAAGAGCTATGCAGAAAAGTGGCTTACCACTTCATCTTGCAATTCTGGTAGTGGCTGTCTTTCGCCATTTCGGCGACTTTGCCACGCACAACGATCTGCGGCTTGCCATCCGGGCCCGCGATCACTTCGCGCTTGTAGTAATCCTGGATCGGGCTGTGGTTCACGTTGTAGCTGAACTTGCCGCGCGGCGATTTGATGTCAGCCGTCCGCATGGCGGCCGTGATCGCCTTGTGGTCCTTCAGGTTACCCTTCGAGCCTTTGACGCCAAGATCGATCAACAGTGCAGCATCATACCCCTGAACCGAGAACATCGACGGGTGCTTGCCGTACTTCTTGATGTAGTCCTTGATGAACTTCTGGTTCACGGCGTCCTTGGAATCGCTGTTCCAGAACGTTGTGTGATAGCTGCCGATGGCATTGGTGCCATGGGCACCGATCGTGCCGTAATCGACCGTATAGACCGTGTAGAGTTTCACGGTCTTGTCGAGACCGGCAGCCTTGTACTGTTTCATGAACGAAACGCCCATGCCACCCGGCAGGAAGCCGAAGATCGCGGACGGTTTGGTCGCGCGGATCTGCGAGATTTCCGCCTGCCAGTCATTGTTGCCGAGTTTGTATAGGATCTTGCCCTTGGTCGGCGTCTGATACTGACGGTTAAAGCCCGAGAGCATGTCCTTACCGGCCTGATAGTTGGCAGACAGCTCAAAGACGTCCTTGATGCCTTCTTCCTTCATCAGGCGGCCCATGGCTTCCGGAATCATGTCGTTGTTCCACGACGCCTGGAAGTAATAGGGATTGCAATTCTTGCCCGCCATTCCCGACCAGCCCGCATTGGCGCTGATCAGATACGTCTTGGAGCGCGCAGCCTGCTTCCAGACGGCAGCGAGAACGTTCGACCAAGTAATACCGGCCACGAAATTCACGCGCTCTTTCTTGATGAACTCGTTCATGACGGTGCGACCGACATCCGGCTTGTGCTGGGTGTCCTTCTTGGTCAGCTCGACCTCCATGCCACCGAACTTGCCGCCCAAATGGTCAAGCGCAAGCTCGAAGCCTTCAAAGCCGTAGCGTCCGAAAATTCCGCGTCCACCGGCAAAACCCTGCATATAGCCGACTTTGACGCCTTCTGCGGCGACCGGCGCCGTGATGGCGGGCGCCGTAACGATGACTGCAGCCGCGGCTGCAGCAACCAGAACCTGATTTTTCATAAGTCTCCCCTTGTGACTGTTACGTGACTAATTTTGTTTGGCTGACTGTTCTCAGTCGTTAAGTGGCGCGGATGGTACTGCATCGGCCCGTCGTCTAAAACCCCCGTCTCGCAATAAAACGAAACAGTTTCAATCGTTAACGCGCTGATCTAAACAGGGCACATGGTATTACAACGCCTGCTTGCCTCCCTGTTTGCGCGACCTGCACCCCCCAGCTTTACGCCGGACATCCCCGGCGTCGAGGCAGAAATTCTGGCGGCCGAAATGCAGGCCTGCCTCAACCGCAGCGGCGGTGCCCTGGCAACGATCCGCCGCACCGCGGCCCTTGCCGGTCTGTTCGGCGGTCTCTCAGCGGTCGGAAAACAGCAATATGTCGATGCGCTGAAATCACTGGATGCGGCGGGCGGAAAATCTGCGGCCGACCGGTATTCAGAAATCGAGGAAGCGGAGCTTTTCGGGCGGTCCAGCAGCAAGCTTAGCATGCTCGACGCTTTTGAGACACCGGTCCGCCGGATGCTGGCCGCACTGAACGGCACCACAAACGGCCCTGCTCTGATTGCCGAAATCAGAGAAATTTCAGACGACGACCTAAAAAACCAAATGGATAATTTATAATAACTTCAATTGGTTGTATTTATTTTATAATTTTATGAATTAACTACAGAGCTGCCCGTGCCGCCAGCCGGACGGCCTCGAAAAAGTCGAACAATCGCGCCACGTAATGTGCCCGCACCCGGAAATTCCCCGGTCCGCCATCGAGCAAATCGGCCTCTATGGAATCCACCAGTTTCTCGAGACGCCGACGATGAATACCGAGCGCACGCTGCACCGGATCAGCGATGATGCCCGCAAAAGCGGCGACAACCGATGACAGCGCCAAAAGCCCCACGGTCACCCCGGTGACGAGCTGCCAGGAAGGCTCTGCCGGAAAGATGGCGTACCAGGCGCCGCCCAGGCCGGTGCCGAGTGGAAAGGCGATGATCGCTGCCTGCTCCGCGAATATCGCGGCCAGCGCCGGGCCCAGCGTGAAGGCGGTCGGTGTCAGTTGCTGCGCCACCAGCCCGCCAACCCCCGCCGATGCCAGCGCCGTCGCAATCTCGGCGGCGGCAATACGGGCACCGGTATAACGCGCCATGCTGTCCGTCAGCCGGGCATTGAAGGCGGCATTGTCGCTATGCTGGGCGGCGAGCTCCTTGGCCGCCGCCATTGCGCGGGCAATGTCGGGCTCGGCCAGCAGCAGTTCGGCAAGCGCATCGCGCCCGGAGACCCGATCGGCTGACCGGTGCGGCAGCTCCAGAAACTCGGTCCACATCAGCCAGTCGATCTCGCGGGCGACGGCGGTCTGCAACTGGGTCGGAATTCGGCGCAGGCGGCCCGCAAGGCCGCCCCAGCCAAAGCGGTCAAACAACGCACATGCCAGCATTTTCAACAGATGCGGCAATGCGAGGGCAAGATTTGCGGGCGCGCGGATCAAATCACCGCCAAGGGCAGCGCGATGCATCCTGACCGCGCCACGAAAACTGAAATGGCGGCGCGAAAAGTAACTCATGCGGGTCCGCCGCGTGTCGACATAGCGCTGCGCTGCGGCGCGGAATGCACGCTCAATCGCCGCCCGGTCAACATCGAGCGCCGTCAGCGTCGCGTCGGATTCGGCCCCGGGATTGGGAACGGCGTGCGAAACCGCACTATCCTGCCGGTGATCTGGGGCATTCTTGTCCATTTCGCGGAATGTGGCGTATCCGGACGCCGGTGTCATCAACGCGATCTCGACAGATCCGGCCCCATCACAAAGGTTGAATGCCTTGTTCGGTCCCACTAGGTTCGCGCTCACAGATACTTTCCGACCCAAACTTTCGCCGGGAGCAAAAAATGAAGATCAAAAACGCCGTCATTCTGGGAATTGCCGCCACGTTCCTCGCCCTGCCCGCCACCGCACAGGATGCGAAGCCCAAGCTCGGCGAACGCATCGGTGACTGGGTATTCCAGTGCCAGGCGCTGTCGGCAAACGAAAACATCTGCGGACTGGTCCAGACCGTCATCGACAACAAGACCAAGCGCCAGGTTGTCGGGATCGCGATCCGCTATGCTGGCAAGGGAGACAAAAAACGCCTCGGGATGTTCGTCACCGCGCCGCTCGGCATCTATCTGGGCGCCGGTATCGGCGGCAAGGTCGATTCTTCCGATCAGTTTAAATTCAACCTGCAGAACTGCAATCAGCGCGGCTGCATGGGCGCCACCGAAATCAAGCCCGCCATGCTCGCCGACCTGAAAAAGGGACAGCGCCTGATCGTCGGCTTCAAGGCCCGTGCAGATTCCAAAACCATCGCCGTACCGGTCTCGCTCAAAGGCTTCACCGACGGTCTGAAAGCGATAGACGCACAATAAATCGCAGGCCGGACACAGAAAGACGAGGCGCCAATGGCTGTCCCTCCGGAGATGCTGGACGATATCACCCTTGTGGCTGACCTCCCGCGGGAGGCGAAAGTAACGCTCGCACAGCGCTGCACGATGCGGACCTATAGCCAGGCCCAGGAAATCATCAGCAAGGAAAACGACGCGCGCGACGTCTATTTCATCACGTCGGGCAGCGCCCGCGTCGTCAACTGGTCTGCCGGCGGACGCGAGGTGAGTTTCGAAGACATCCCGTCCGGCGGAATGTTCGGCGAACTGGCAGCGATAGACGGTGCACCGCGTTCCGCCACGGTTGTCGCGCTGGAGACGACGGAGGTCTGCGGGATCGAAGCCGCCGCCTTCATGGCCGCCGTGCTCAGCAGCCCGGAAACCTCGCGGCGACTGATGGAAAGAATGACCGCCATCATCCGCCGGTCAACCGGGCGTATCTTCGACCTCAGTGTTTACGGGGCGAATATCCGCATTTACGCCGATTTACTGCGTCTTTCGACTCCCGCCACGGATGGCGGCAACAGCGCCGCGATAATGCCCATACCGGTACATTCCGACATTGCGGCGCGCGTCTCCACGACCCGCGAGACAGTCGCCCGCGTTCTCGGCGATCTGTCGCGCCGCGAGATCGTGATCCGCGAAAAGGACCGGCTCATCGTGCCGGATACGGACCGGCTGGCCGAAATGGTCGAGGATTAGAGGGCACCCCAACGTCACCGAACGTTATGCTGCCGGCGCGAAACGCACACTGACCATCCCCCCGCCGGGGGCGCGCAGGACCGCGTTTGAAAAATTTTCGGTCAGGGAATAGACAACCAGGTAATTACCGATCAGGTACGAATCCGCGTGCAGCACGTCGGGCGGGGTATAGATCGCGCTGCCGGAGGGTATCGGGAAGGCGGAGACCAGATAGTCTTCCCCGTCGCGACGGCCGAGCAACATGTACCCGCCCGCATTTTCATCCAACGGCATATGCAGATGCGGACGATCATGATGTTCGAGGTAAGCACCGCCCCCCTTGGACGCGACCTGAAGAAACCCCTCCGCGTAGCCGGCGCCGATTTCCATGCGCACGATGGGCAGATTTGCGCCTCCGTCGAATTCGAACGGATCGCCCGGCTGGATCAGACGAGCACCGTAGAACCCGAGCATATCCGGGGTCGCAGGCGCTTCGGGGATGGCGATTTCGGTGGTTGTCAGGGTCAGAATACCGACATCTCCAAAAATGTTGGCCTGCTCGGTCTCGACGGAGACACTGTTGTCCCAGTCGCCCGAGAGACGCAAATGCGGCGGGCGCACTGCCCTGGGCATCGTTGCGTGCAGCGGCGGCCTGGGAATCGGCGTGGTGATCGGGGCGCCAGCCGGCGCGGCAATGATGGCATTCTCATCGATACAATAGACGCGTCCCGGTGTGACATGCCCCACAATTTCGTGGGTCACCATAAACGCGTCTGTGCCGTCACCGCGGCGATCGACGCTCAGGCCATCGACGTTCCGCAGAATATCGTCCGGTAAACCTTCCACGATCTGCATCTGCTGCCATCCGTTGCGTTGTATGTTCGATCTTACTGCATACCCCGGAACCACCGGTGCGCGAAGCGGCCATTTTGGAGCGACGTGCGCCTTTCCGGGAAAATTAACCTCTTCCCGATAACCTCGACGGTATGACGTTCTCTGTTTCCGGCGTGAATAACATGGCGTTGAAATGGGGCACCGCCCGACATTTGCACGGCGATGCGACTAATATTATTGCACCGCAGCAAAACGCTCTGATATAAGGGTTTTTCCCGGATTGCACGGTCATGCACCGGGCAGCCCTTTCGCGGGAACAGTGAATATTTGCACGAGCTATCGCGCCGACGAATACAATCGCGCCGCACCGCGGAACCAAACAGAACGGCACCATCGTTCCGTAGGGTAAGGATACAACCAGGACTTTGATGATGTCATTTCATGCGTACCGGGACCAATGGCTCGGGAACGTCCGCGGCGATATTCTCGCCGGTCTTGTCGTTGCCCTCGCGCTGATCCCCGAAGCCATCGCGTTTTCGATTATCGCCGGCGTCGACCCTAAAATCGGGCTCTATGCATCGTTCTCGATCGCCGTCATCGTCGCCATCGCGGGCGGACGCCCGGGTATGATCTCTGCGGCGACGGCGGCAACGGCTGTCCTGATGGTCACCCTGGTTAAGGAACACGGCCTGCAATACCTGCTCGCCGCGACAGTGCTCGCCGGTCTGCTGCAGATCGTCGCCGGTTTCCTGCGCCTCGGCTATGTCATGCGGTTCGTCTCGCGCTCGGTGATGACCGGTTTCGTCAATGCGCTGGCAATCCTGATCTTCATGGCCCAGTTGCCGGAGCTTATCGGCGTTCCGTGGCTGACCTATGTGATGGTCGCCGCCGGCCTCGCGATTATCTATCTGTTTCCGTATCTCACCAAGGCAATCCCGTCGCCGCTGATCTGCATCGTCGTGTTGACGTCGGTCGCAATCTATTTCGGCTTCGATGTCCGCACCGTCGGCGACATGGGCGAGTTGCCGTCAACGCTGCCCATTTTCCTGATCCCCGATATCCCGCTGACGCTGGATACACTCATGATCATCCTGCCCTACTCGGCGGCCGTTGCCGCGGTGGGTCTGCTGGAATCGCTGATGACGGCGTCCATCGTCGATGAATTCACCGACACGACCAGCGACAAAAACCGTGAATGCATCGGACAGGGCCTCGCCAATACCGCCACCGGGTTTATCGGCGGGATGGCCGGCTGTGCCATGATCGGCCAGTCGATTATCAACGTGAAATCCGGCGGGCGCGGCCGCCTGTCATGCTTCTGCGCCGGCGTCTTCCTGCTATTCATGATTGTCGTGCTCGGCGACTGGGTAAAACAAATCCCGATGGCCGCACTTGTCGCCATCATGATCATGGTCTCGATCGGCACATTCAGCTGGTCCTCGATCCGCAACCTGAAAGACCATCCGCGCTCATCGTCGGTCGTGATGCTCGCGACCGTCGCCTGCGTTGTCCTGACACATAACCTCGCCATCGGCGTGCTTGTCGGCGTGCTGCTGTCGGGCATTTTCTTCGCCTGGAAGATCTCCCAGATCTTCCGCGTCTCTTCCACGCTGTCCGATGACGGCACGCACAGAACCTATCTCGTCGAGGGGCAGATCTTTTTCGCATCGGCGGACGCATTTACGGCTGCGTTCGATTTCCGTGAAGCGCTGGAAAAGGTTACTATCGATATCAGCCACGCTCATATCTGGGATATTTCCAGTGTGGCGGCGCTCGATATGATCGTTTTGAAATTCCGCCGTGATGGCGCGGAAGTCGAAATTATCGGGCTCAACGAGGCCAGCGAGACGATTGTCGACAAGCTTGCGATCCACGACAAACCCGGCGCGCTCGAAAGATTGCTGGGACACTAAGACGACCAGGAAGACGACCAGGAAGACGGCCGGGAAGACAAACGGGAAGCCGAACGGGAAGCCAAACGGGGACGGAACGGGAAATGAGCAAGATCATCGCGCTTGTCGATAGCTCGATCTACGCAAAAAGCGTCTGTGACCACGCTGCCTGGATCGCTACGCGGACCGGCGCCGCCGTCGAACTACTCCATGTGCTGGGACATCGACGTGGTGCAGGCACCCCGAACAATCTGAGCGGCAATATTGCACTCGGCGCGCGGTCATCCCTGCTCAAGGATCTGAGCGACCGCGATGTCGAGACGGCCAAGGTATCCCAGAAAAGCGGCCGCACCATTCTCGATGCGGCGAAGGCACAACTCGAAGCGGCCGGCGTGCAAGACGTCAGCACACGCCTGCGGATCGGCGATATCGTCGAAGAAGTTGCCGAGTACGAAGCCGATGCGGATTTGATATTGATCGGCAAGCGCGGCGAGGCGGCGGATTTCGCGACGCTCGATCTCGGCTCCAACCTTGAACGGATCGTGCGCTCATCCCACAAGCCGGTGGTCGTCGCCGCCCGCGCTTTCACCCCGGTGAAACGTTTCCTGATCGCCTTTGACGGTGGCCCAAGCAGCCGCAAAGCTGTCGACCATGTCGCAACTAGCCCGCTTTTCGCCGGCCTGCCCTGCCGTCTGCTGACCGTCGGCCCCGACACGCCCGAAATTCGGGACCACCTCGCCCGCGCAACGTCTACGCTCGAAGCCGCCGGCCATGACGTTTCGTCGGAAATTCTTCAGGGACCGCCCGACCTGTTGATCGCCAGCGCGGTCGAGACGGACGAAATCGGCCTGCTCGTTATGGGTGCCTACGGTCATTCCCGCATCCGCAGCCTGATCATCGGCTCGACGACGGCCGAGATGATCCGGTTGTGCAAAATACCGGTCATGCTTTTTCGCTAAGCGGACCGGCAGCGACCCGGCGGTCCACCGCCACGCACCCGACATCGCGATCCTGTTTCCAGGCTGACAGACCGGGCGCCGATCCAGCCACTCCCTGATTAACAGCCACCTGCTGAAAGACGAGCGGCGTGCTCATATACGATCAAACCGTTTGTATATGAGCGGCCCAGGGCCGCCCTGCGAACGCGACGCCCGGCAAAAATCGGCACAATTTCAACGAATCCACGACTTCCCTCCGGTTGGCATGCCAATTGCAAAGAAAAGGCAAACGCCACCTATTGGGAATGAGGCTATGAGCATCCGCTATCTCTTTATCTCCTATGTCGCCGCAACGATTGTCACGGTGATTTCGCTTAGCAGTGCTCAGGCAACGGTTTTGTACCAGGTCTTACCGACGGGAACACTCAACACCGCGGCGGCGGACAGCGCCGTCAGCAAAACCGCCTTCGACAACTTTATTCTGACGGATGCCGCGACGATCACGTCGATCAGCTGGCTCGGCACGGGCTCGCTGCCGACGGATACCTACCGCGTCGGCCTGTATGACAGCACATCGCAAGATCCCGTCGCGACGCCGTTTTTCGAAATCGTCTCGACGGCCGGCGGCACCGCGAATGCACAAGATCCCGCCACCCGCGATTATGAGGTCGACCTTGGCGCCGGCGCCTTTCTCGTGGCGGATACGACTTACTGGCTGTCGATCCGAAACGTCACGACAGGCCGCTTCTTCTGGTTGTGGAAAGGCGACGCCTTCGGCTCCTATATCAGCCGTGACAACCGCGGAAACGACAATCTGGCGCAGTTGAGCCTGTTCTTCACACTTGAAGGTGAACTGGGCGGCGGAAACGAACCGCCACTGGCGCTCGCCGGTCCTCCCGCTGCAACCATCCTCGGTCTCGGACTGATCGGGATCGCGGCCGGAAGACGCCGCCACCACAAAATCAACAGCGACCCAACCGGGCAGCAAAATGCCCCCGGCCCCGCTTATTCGGTCACTTAATACAGGATGCTAACAATGCTGAGCATACGCAATCTCATACCCTTAAGCTTGGCGGCAGCTTGTCTTTTTCTGTCGCCGCTTCATACCACCGACGTGCAGGCGAGCCCCGTCGTCGACCAGCAAAACCTTGGGCCGATCCAGGGTACAGTGGGTATTCTGCCAAATCTGACACGCGGACAAAGCTTCACCGTCGGCATCGAAGGGCTCCTCGCAGGATTCGAATTCCATCTCAGGAAATCCTCGAGCCGGGCGACCGGCAACGCCTACGTGTCGATCTATACGACCGATGGCGGCGGGGCTCCCGATACCCTGCTAGGACAGGCTTCGCTACCGGCGGCGTCGATCAGCACGATCAACGACTTCCGCTACTTCGATCTGACCCCGCTGGATATAGAGGTCGCGGTCGGCGATTTGATATTCGCGTCGCTGAGTGCCGATTTTAACGGCGGGACGAGCTCGACGCGGGAGACTTACGCTGGCGGCAGCGAATGGGGATGTGCGCCGGACTTTGGTGCCGTTTGCTGGACGGCCGCCGATAACGGTATCGAGGATCTGGTGTTCCGTTCCCACGTCATCCCGGTATCGGCCCCCGCCTCTCTCGCATTGCTGGGCCTGGGGCTCGTCGGAATCGGATTTGCGCGGCGGCAACCCTTCTCGCCTTCGACATGATTGACATTTCAACGGGGCGGCGCGGCCGCAATCGACACAGCCGGTCCAACCAAACTTCCACAAACCAAATCAAAGGATAAGTAGTGATGCTTTTAACAAACAAAATCGTCGCCGGTATCGCGGTCGCTTTCATGCTGACCGTCGTCGGCCCCGCCAATGCGCTGGCTATTCTGGACCAGGATTATACTCCGGACCCCAATGCATTTCCGGTTGGCAATGTCTCTGTCGGCCAAAATTCCTCGAGGGCCTTAAACATGGGACAGACCTTCACGGTCGGGGTTACCGGGATACTTTCCGCTATCGAGGTCCGTGTCGCGAAGAACGCCGCCATCCTTGAAGACCTGACGCTGGACCTGCGCACCCCGGACGGCTCCCTGCCCGGCCTGCCGGGCGCAACGCTGGCAACCGTGTCGCTTCCCGCCGGATACATTCCAGATACCGTCTTTTCGTATATCAGCTTCGATTTGAGCGCTGCCGGAATTGATGTAGCGGCAGGTGAATTTCTCTCATTTGTGCTGTCATCGTCCGCGCTACAAGGCCGCATGGACGCCTATCGCATCGCTAATAGCGGAGCGGAAGGAGGATATGACGGCGGCGACGGCTTTCATTCGCGCTCCCCGGATGGCGGCTTTTTCGAGGCTACCAATGATCTCTTCTTCCGGACTTTTGTGGAAGTTCCCGAACCAGGTGCAGTCATTCCGCTCATCGCGGGGCTGGCAATGATCGGCTTCGCCCGTCGGCGGCGCGCGCGGCGCTAGCGCCGACGACGACTACTTCTTTGCCGCCTGCCAGTCCCACGGCATCACAAACTCGCCCTGCCAGAGCCCCCGCCTGGCAGCGGCGGCCTTTTTTTCGATCGGGGCGAACCGGGCATGATCGCGCGGCATGGCAAGCGCCCAGCCTGTATGGATCATGCCTTCGGATAGCTCATACCCACCGGCATAGCAGCGCGCGACGTCCTTCGTCCCCTTTACGGGGCGGCACGTAACGGGCACCCCGGCGACGAGGTCCATCAGCGCGGTCGTCGATATTCGCCCGCACTTGTAATCGCGCCGGCGGATCGTGCAGGTCTGTTGCGCATCCGGGGCGTCTATTCCCCAGAGTTTAAAACGCTTGCCGCCGACCTCCAGCGTCTCACCATCGATGATCTCCGGCGTGCCCGTGATATCGGCCGCATGGGCGGGTATCCCCATAAAAAGCGCGGCGGCTACAATGCAAATTCTGATCATCCCCCAATAGAAGACAGATCTCTGCCTCACGTCCAGTCATAAGCTGGTGATCGGCGCAGCAGATTGTGGTCTAAAGGGAGAAACAGGAGGGCATATTGATGACACGGGACACGCTCAACCTCGAAGGTCGGGTTGCCATGATTACCGGCGGCGCCCGCGGCATGGGCCGCGAACACGCTCTGCTAATGGCCGAGCGCGGCGCCGACATCATTGTAAACGACCTGGACCCCGACACCGCCGCGGCGACCGCCGAAGAATGCCGCGCCCTTGGCCGCAAGGCGACCGTCATGGCCTGCGACAACACCGATATAAAGCGTTTCGTTGCCCTGATCGGCGAGCATGAGGCCGAGCATGGCCGCGTCGATATTCTGGTCAACAATGCCGGTATCCAGGGCAACAAGCTGACGATCGAAGAGATCGACGAAGACATCTGGCACGCCATGACCAACATCAAGATGAAGGCATCGTTCTTCGCCGTCCGCGCCCTGGTGCCCGGCATGAAGGCACGCAAATACGGCAAGATCATCAACACCTCGTCGATCTTTGCCATGGAGGGCAGTTTTTCGATGTCGCACTACACGGGTGCGGCGTCGGGCGTGCTTGGATATGTCAAAGGCTGGGCTCGCGAACTGGCGCCGTGGAACATCTGCGTGAACGCGGTCGCGCCGGGCACAGTTGCAACCGAACTGACGATCAATTCGATGGGCTGGGACGTGATCAAGGATTTTGAAAAGACGGTACCGATGGGCCGCCTCGCCGACAAAAAGGAAATCGCCTACGCTGTTGCCTGGCTGGCATCGCCCGAAACCGATTTTCTGACGGGACAGCTGATATCGCCGAACGGTGGACAAACCATCGTTGGCATATAGCGACGGCGGAATTTAACGACCGCGCCCATTGAGAAAGAAGCAGGAATGGCAGACCAGAAATTATCGATTGTCCACGCCGCAGACAGCGCCTTTGTCGCCGACGGGATGCGCAAATGCTTCGAGTATCGCGACCTCGGGATCAACGCGGCCACGGGCGGTAATTTTCACGCCCATGTCATCCGCGCCGTCGATCAGGAAGAAGACGGCATCGGGCTGCACCGCCATAACGAGATCGAGTTTCAGATGGTCTATATCCTCAAAGGCTGGATGCGGTTCTGGTATGAGGGCGAAGGCGAAGTGGTGGCGCGCGAAGGCACCTGCATCCTGCAGCCGCCGAAGGTAAAACACGACGTGCTCGAATGGTCGGACGACCTGGAGCTGCTTGAAATCACCTCCCCCGCGGACTTCACGAGCGAAGCGCTTCAGGCACCGGAATAACGGGGCGAGTAACGGGGCGAGTAACGGGGCGAGTAACGGGGCGAGTAACGGGACGAATAACAACAAACGCGACACCGAATAAGACAAAACAGGGAAACGGAACACATGTTAAACGCAGCGATTATCGGCCTCGGCTGGTGGGGCAAAATTCTGACGCAGACACTTGCCGCCAGTGACAAAATCACCGTCGTCAAACTGGCCGATGTCGACGCTGAAGGCGGCGCAACCTTCGCCGCCGAACACGGGATCGACTTCACGTCGGACTTCGCTGCAGTACTGGCCGACGAAAATGTGGATGCGGTCATTCTGGCGACACCGCATTCGCTGCATGAAGAACAGATCATTGCCGCCGCGGGGGCAGGCAAGCATATCTTCTGCGAGAAACCGTTCTGCCTGAACCGTGCCTCTGCCCTGCGCGCGATGGCGGCGGTCGAGAAAGCCGGCGTACAGATCGCCATCGGACATGAACGCCGGTTTGAGCCCCCGATCATG
Source organism: Paracoccaceae bacterium (assembly GCA_047638395.1). GTDB lineage: Bacteria > Pseudomonadota > Alphaproteobacteria > MPNO01 > UBA830 > CAXBCP01. The sequence goes on from JBLIMV010000015.1 coordinate 131,368, forward strand.
GATGCGATGGCACTGGCCCGGGACGGCAAGCTCGGACCATTGATGCATATCGAGGCGAATTTCAGCCACGATATCTTCGCGGTGCTCGACGATACGAACTGGCGCCTCAAAACGGAAGAAAGCCCAGCCGGTGGCCTGACCGCTACGCTGATCCACCTGATGGATCTGTCGATCAGCCTGTTCGGACAACCCGACCGCGTCCTTGCATCGGTGGAATGCCACGGCGACGTCGTCAAAAACGGTGACACGCTCACTGCCCAGGTGAAATTCGAGAACGGGCGGACCGCGTCCCTCAACGCGTTCACCCATACACCGTTTTTCTCCCGCCTTGCGATTTTCGGGGCGAACGGCTGGGTCGAGGTCCGCGACAAGGCCCACGTTCAGGCCCCCGAAGGCTGGTTCTACACGACCTGTTTCACAGGCGGTAAAGCCGAGACGGTTGAGTACGAAGTCGCGACGCCGGTACTGTCCAATCTGGAATGTTTCGCCGATGCGATCGCCGGTAAAGCCGAGTACCCCAATACGCCGGAACAGATCATCCGGAACGTGTCTCTGCTGGAAGCAATCGTGAAGTCGACCACTACGGAAGCGATCGTGAAGATCGAGCGGTAAACGCGCTCAGGCGTTCGACCCCGAATTGATCTTGAAAAAGGTGCGAAACAACATGATGAGTTTGCCATCGATCCCGGCGCCTGGTTTGACACGCCATTCGGCACCCAGATTCTCGAATAACTCGGGCAAGGCTGTCGTCTCGGTGCTGGCGATTGCGCGGAAGCCCATGGCGTAATCCGGAAACGAGCGAGCCTCGACTTCGGTGTCCTGAAGTTTGAGAATGCCGGTATGGCGTTCATCCGCCGATATCCGCTGGAACGTCTCCTCGACGGCGTCCGCCGCACCTTCGAGCGGCTGCATAAAATTGCCATGATAATACAGCAGGATGCCGGTCAGATCGTTGGCCGCATTGTTCCTGCGACCGGTCGCGATTACATCCTCCAGCTCCGCGGCGGTGTATTCACGACTGCCCGAACTGACGTAGACCACTTGTCGTATCGACATCGCACTTCCACTCTGTCCGCACCAACAGGGTCGACCATACCGGCCAGATGTAAACAAACCATGCAAATGCATTACAATTGTAATTATTTTGGGGAGTGCGGGCATCTAGTTGAAGCCCGGCAGGTAGACCGGGGCATCTAAGAGTCTGATTCAAAAGTTTCTGCATAATATCAAGTTCTTGCCAGCAGACGAGTGACGCGGCGTATGTGGGCGACGAGGAGCCATGTTTCGGCGCTTGCGATGGTCCGTTCCCAATCCTTGGCC
>JBLIMV010000016.1:0-132416 GCA_047638395.1 Paracoccaceae bacterium
TTGCCGGTCAAGGTGTTGTCGGACGCATTGCCCGTCGCGTCGATCGACGAACTTCCCGTCAGCGTCAGATGTTCAACATCGACATCGCTGATCGTGTAGCTGACCGAACTGTTGACCGTATCGGTACCTTCGCCTGCGAGTTCGACAACACTATCCGCCGCATTCTGGACCACGTAGGTGTCGTCGCCCGCGCCGCCCGTCAGCGTATTCGTGCCGCTATTGCCGGTCAGGACGTTGTTCGAGGTATTGCCTGTCGCATCGACCGACGAAGACCCGGTCAGGGTCAGGTTTTCGACATCGACATCGGAAATCGTATAGCTCACCGTTGAGCGGACCGTATCGGTTCCCTCGCCCGCCGCCTCAACCACGGTGTCCGCCGCATTCTGAACATTATAGGTATCGTTGCCGGCATGGCCGGTCAGGATGTTGGTGCCCGAGTTACCGGTAATCGTATTGGCCGCCGCGTTGCCGGTGCCGTTAATATCATCGCTGCCCGTCAGGATCAGGTTTTCGAGATCTGTGCTGACCGTCGTACTCAAAGCGTATGTCACCGACGCTTCAACGGCATCGGTACCACCCGCGGTATCGGCCACCGTGTCACCGGCATCGTCCACAACGTAAGTGTCGTTGCCAGCGCCGCCATTCATGATATCCGCACCGGCACCGCCGTCGATCCGGTTGGCGGCACCGTCGCCGGTCAACGTATCGATATGCGCCGACCCGGTCAGGTTTTCGATATTCGTCAGGGTATCGCCCTGGGCATCGCCACCGACACCCGCCGCACCCGACAGGACCACCGTCACGCCCGCACCGGAAGCGGCATAGGATGCGGTATCGCCAGTGCCGCCGGCACCGTCGAGCGTATCGCCCCCGCCAAGACCGATCAGCGTATCGTTACCGCTACCGCCGGTAATTTCGTTGGCGAGCGCGTTGCCGGTACCCGTCAGACTGGTGCCCGTGAGGATCAGGTTCTCGACGTGGTCCGACAGGGTGAAACTGACGGAACTATTGACCGTATCGGTCCCTTCACCGCCGGCCTCGACCACGGTATCGCCGGCATTCTGCACAAAATACGTATCGTTGCCGGCATGTCCGGTCAGGATGTTAGTGCCGGTGTTGCCGGTCAAAATATTGCTGGACGCATTGCCGGTCGCGTTGATGGACGATGACCCGGTCAGGGTCAGGTTCTCGACATCGTCATCCGAGATCGTGAAGGTGGCGGAGCTGTTCACTGTATCGGTGCCGCCGCCCGCACCCTCGATGACGGTATCGCCCGTATTCTGTACAAAATAGTTGTCGTCGCCGCCGAGGCCGGTGAGCACGTTGTCACCCGTATTGCCGGTGATCGTGTTGGCCGCCGCATTGCCGGTACCATCGACGGCAGCGGCACCGGTCAACTCCAGGTTTTCGAGACCCGAAGAGAGCGTGAAGGACACGGAAGACTGAACGAGGTCGGTACCGCCCGCCGTGTCGGCAACGGTATCGCCCGCGTTATCGACGATATAGGTGTCGTTCCCGGCGCCGCCGTCCATGGCATCCGCGCCCGTGCCGCCATCCAGCGTGTTGTTGCCGGTATTACCGGTAAGTGTGTTCGCGAGTGTGTTGCCGGTGCCATTGATATTGGTGCTGCCGGTCAGCGTCAGGTTTTCCAGGTTCGCACCGAGCGTAAACGTGATGCTGCTTTCGACGGTATCCGTGCCCGCGCCGGCACCTTCGGTGACGCTGTCGCCCGCATTGTCGACAACATAGGTGTCATCGCCCGCGTCGCCGGACATCGCATCCGCGCCGCCAAGGCCATCGAGCCGGTTATTGCCCGTATTACCGGTCAGCGTATTAGCGGCAGCATTGCCCGTCCCGTTGATGTTGTCCGTACTCGTCAGGGTCAAATTCTCAAGGTCACCGCCGAGGGTAAACGTAACCGACGACTGGACCAGATCCGTGCCGCTGGTATCGGTCAACGTATCGCCGGCGTTATCAACAACATATGTGTCGTTGCCCGCGCCACCATTCAGCGCATCGGCGCCCGCACCGCCGTCGAGGATGTTGTTACCGCCATTGCCGGTGATGGTATTTACATCACCATTGCCGGTGCCGTTGATATTACCTCCCCCTGTCAGAACCAGGTTTTCGACATTGGCGCCGAGCGTGAAGGTGACGGAGCTATTGACCGTATCAGTCCCAGCGCCCGCACCCTCGACCACGCTGTCGCCGGCATTCTGCACGACATAGGTATCGTCGCCGCCGAGGCCGGTGAGCACGTTGTCACCCGTATTGCCGGTGATCGTGTTGGCCGCTGCATTGCCGGTACCGTCAATGGCATCGGCACCGGTCAATTCCAGGTTTTCAAGACCTGAGGCGAGCGTGAAGGACACGGAAGACTGAACGAGGTCGGTACCGCCCGCCGTGTCGGCGACAGTATCGCCCGCGTTATCCACGATATAAATGTCATTCCCGGCGCCGCCATCCATCGTATCCGCACCGGTGCCGCCATCCAGCGTGTTATTGCCGGTATTACCGGTAAGTGTGTTCGCGAGTGTGTTGCCGGTGCCGTTGATATTGCTGCCACCGGTCAACGTCAGATTCTCGAAGTTGGCACCAAGCGTAAACGTGATGCTGCTTTCGACCGTATCCGTACCGCCGCCGGCGAGTTCCGACACCGTGTCGCCGACATCATCAACAACGAATGTGTCATCGCCTGCACCGCCGGTCATCGCATCCGCGCCGCCGAGGCCGTCGAGCCGGTTATTGCCGCTATTGCCAATGAGCGTGTTAACCGCGGCATTGCCCGTGCCGTTGATGTTGCCCGTTCCGGTCAGCGTCAGGTTTTCAATATTCGCTGCCAAAGTGAATGTGACGGAAGACTGAACAAGGTCGGCACCCGATGTATCGGTAATCGTGTCGCCAACGTTATCAACGACATATGTGTCGTTGCCCGCGCCACCGTTCAGGACATCCGCGCCGGCACCGCCATCCAGCGTATTGTTGCCTGAATTGCCCGTCAGCAAATTGACGAGCGCATTGCCGACACCATCAACATTATTTACGCCCGTCAGCACCAGATTCTCGACATTGTCCGGCAGCGTGAAACCAAGGCCCGTCGATATGGTGTCCGTGCCCTCGCCCGCCAGTTCCGTGACCGTGTCCAGCGCGCTGTCGACGGTATAGCTATCGTTACCTGCGCCGCCCGACATCGCGTCATCGCCGATGCCGCCGTCGATTGTGTCATTGCCGGCGCCGCCCGTGATCGTGTCGTCATCTGCACCGCCTTCGATATCGTCTGCGCCCGCGCCGCCGTTAATCGTGTCCTTGCCGGCGAGGCCCTTAAGCGTGTCGTTACCGGCATCCCCGTTCAGGTCGTCACCGCGCGACGAGCCTGTGATGGTGTCGTCGCCGTCACCGCCATCGATTACATGGCGGCGGTTGGCGGCAGTGGCATCTGCCGTGTCATTGCCTGCGCCCAGGTCGATCCGCACCGTTGAATCCGCAATATCGGTATTCGACAGATCGCCAATGGTAATGCTGTCATTGGCGGTACCGAGATTGATGTCCAGTTCCTCAAACCCGTCGAGCGAGATGGTATTCGTGCCATCCGTCAGGAACACCTTGCCATCCAGCGTTTGCGATATCGTGACGGAATTCGCCGAAGAAGGGTCAGCCTGCGCTGTAAAGGTGTCAAAGCCCGCCGTTCCAACCTCAGTAATATTTCCAGTAAAGCTCCTGAAGACCGAAATATTGTTCGGCGCATCGGGTGGCGGCGGTAGAACCTCGGTATTTCCCTGATTGATCCGCGGTGTAACTGTATTCTCCTGTCCCACTGGCCGGACCGGACCCGAATTGCTCAGCCGGTTCAGCGCACCGAACTGGGGCTCGGGGAAACTCAGTTGAGGCCCGCCGGGCAGCACGACCGAAATCGGCCCGATGCTCTCCAACCCGGTCTCTGCAACGCCTTCGTCGCCCGCAGCCGGCGCGCCGAGCCAGTCGAAGACCGATCCGCCGACACTTTCCTGCGCCTGCGCCAGCGTGGGCGTCGGCAGCTCGGACGGGGCGCGGAACAGGCTGACGACCTGGGCCGATGCCAGTTCGCTATCGAGCACGAAGGACGCACTGGCCGTTGCCACAACCGCACGGCCGAGCGTGCCGTCAAAATTGCGCATCAACGTAAATTTGTTTTCGACCGCTTCGGGCGCGGCCCTGCCAATCAATCTTCCGCCTTCGAGCCGGACCGACGCGACGGGCGTGCGCACCGTCAGCGCATTGGCGCCGGCAGACCCGCCGGGCGGGCTGGCAAAACTGAACGGGCCGTTGATCATGAACATGACAGGGGCGGTCGATCCGGTACCGGTACCGACATCCTGCACCAGCATGCGCGCCTGCGGTCCAAGATGGCCGATGGTGCCGTTTGCAAAGTCTATCTGCACACCTGCGCCGCCGCGCGTCGCGACGATATCGCCTTCGTATATTGAATCCCCGGGTTTGAGCACTGCACTGGTCTGGTCGACGCGGCTGGAGATTACTTCTCCGCTGGTGGCCTCAACCTTGCCGATCGGCTCGCCACGGCTGGCGCCGGGCGGGGATAACGGATTGGGGGACACAACGGGGCCTTCTCCGCGCAGCTGTGCGAGCTGGCGAAGTTCGGCGATCGCTTCGCCGTCGGGCCGTTCCTGTGTCGTTGCGTCCGTCATGCTGAAATCCTTAGCGGGCCTCCAGATAAGTCGCAAGTCTATCGATTTTTAACCTTAACGCGTGTTAACCAAGAATACGCCAAGGCATGCTGTCCTGAAACCGGTCGCGACACAGCGGTTTCGGGAATAATGATGCAAATCCCGTGCCATCGGGACCGCCCGGAAACGTTAAATATAAAATACATATAAATCAGCAGGTTAAATCGTCTATAAAGGTGAAGTATGCGCTGGAGGGCCGCGGGGGCTTGGAAATCAGCGCCGAAACCGTAAATAATTGCGACACAAATTGAGGCGGCCGGTTTCCATAGAGGCCAACGGGCTCTACTTTAAAAATTCAGCAATGCCAGAACGATTCAACGGATTCAGATGACCGCAGATACAGATACAGAGGCACAAATGCCCGGCGCGCGAAGCACCCGGACAAAAGCGCCGATCCTGCTGGTCGAGGATACATCTGTGCTGGCGAAAACTTACATCCAGTACCTTCGGAACGAGCCTTATGACATCACCCATGTGGTGAACGGTCGGGACGCCATCGAACATCTGAGACACCATGTGCCGCGGGCGATCCTGCTCGACCTACAGTTGCCGGATATTTCGGGCATGGATGTGCTCGCCTTTGTGCGCGAACAGGAGATCCCCTGCCCGGTGGTCATGATCACGGCCCACGGCTCGATCAATGTGGCTGTCGATGCGATGAAAGCCGGCGCGTTCGACTTCGTCGTCAAGCCGTTTGCGGCCGAGCGCATTATCGTGACCCTCGGCAATGCAGTGGAACGCCAGAAGCTTGAAGACCTGGTGGAGTCCTACCGCCAGGAAATCGACCGCGACGGATTTCACCAGATCATCGGCACCGCGCCGTCGATGCAGGCCGTGTACCGGATTATCGAGAATGCGGCCGACAGCAAGGCGTCCATCTTCGTCAAAGGCGAAAGCGGCACCGGCAAAGAGGTCACCGCCGAGGCTATCCATCGCCAGAGCAAACGCCGCAACATGCCGTTTGTCGCCCTGAACTGTGCGGCAATTGCCAAAGACCTGATGGAAAGCGAAATATTCGGTCACGTGAAGGGCGCATTCACCAGCGCCATCAACGACCGCGAAGGCGCCGCCGCCCAGGCCAATGGCGGGACGCTGTTTCTCGACGAGATCTGCGAGATGGATATCAGTCTGCAGGCTAAGCTTCTGCGCTTTATCCAGACAGAAACGTTCCAGAAGGTCGGCGGGTCGACCCTTGAGCAGGTCGACGTGCGATTTGTCTGCGCAACCAACCGCAATCCATTTACCGAGGTCCAGAACGGCAATTTCCGCGAAGACCTGTATTACCGGCTGCACGTTATCCCCATTGATCTGCCGCCATTGCGCGACCGCGGTGACGACATGCTCGAAATCGCCCGCCATTTCCTGACCCGGTATGCGCAGGAAGAAGGCAAGGCCTTCACCGGTTTCACCGATGCGGCGGAAGACATCATTCTGGCCTTTGACTGGCCCGGTAACGTGCGCGAGATGCAGAACGTCATGCGCCAGATCGTGGTGCTGAACGACGGCGAGGTTGTCGACCCCGATATGCTGCCGCCGCCGCTCAACGAGAATTCACCGGCCCCGGCAACGATGCGCCCGGCTGCGCCAAAACCTGCCACCGCCACCGATCCGGCGGGAACGCCGGTCGCAGCGGACGATCACAAAACTCACTCCGTGTCCGACTCCGGGCCTGCTGGAAATCAGGACATGGCACACCTTGCCGGACAAATCCGACCGATGGCGGATATCGAACGCGAAGTTATCGAATCCGCGATCGAACAATGCAATGGCAATATTCGCAAAGCGGCCGCACTTCTGGGTATTTCGGCGCCGACGATTTACCGGAAGAAAGCTGTCTGGGACGGCGCCTGACATCGCCCGGCGGCGGCCTCGGGAATATCTTCTTGTCGTAACAAAATGTTTCACCAGACCATGTGCATTTTGCAACCGGCGCGGGATATGTGCGGGGAAAGTCTGTGTTGCACGCGTATTACGCGCACCATCCCCCAGCATTTTCAGTTTATTTTACCGATATTTTTCAAAATGTTAACGCCGATTTTGAGTGCTTGTCGATTCACCTCATCAGGAGTTGGCACGCTTATTGCATTACCTGTCTCATACCGAATGTCGGGCCCATGACAGCCCGCACGAAAGGCTTCGAGACATGGCTTCTCAAGAACAAAGCAGAAAACAGGTCCTTCTCATAGACAACGACCGGTTCAGCCTGTCGGTGCTTCAAAGGCTGGTGGATGACCTCGGGTACCAGCCGCTGATCGGCTCGACCATGGAAGCGGCCCGGAACCTGCTGCAGACTCAGACCATCGAGGTCATCGTCTTTAATCAGGACCTGGAAGCCGAGTGGGGTCTTTCACTCGGCAATCAGTTGCGCGCCGCCGGCGCGACATCAAGGACGCCGGTCATCCTGTTGAGCCAGTCCTCGGTGCGGTTCTCACCGCGCATGGAAAACACCGTAGACGACCTGGTGTGCTTCCAAAAACCAATCGCGATTGAACCCTTCGTTCAGCATTTCCGCAGCTTGATCAACGACGCAGTGACGCCGCTTCGATAGGTATTCTCCAGTAGTATTTCCGGCAGGCGTGCCGGCGCGAGGCTCAATAAAGAGTCCCCCTCCACAACGCCCCTCCAAATGGACTATCTTCTCCCCGGTAACACGGGGAGTTTTTTTTATGGTTGAACGCGTAACGCTAACAGCATCAGACGGACACAGCTTGGACGCATGGCGCAGCGATCCTGCGGGCGAGGTAAAGGGAGGCATCATCTTCCTCCAGGCAATTTATGGATTAACCACGCATCTGGGCGACGTTTGCGACGAGTTCGCCCACGACGGATACGCCGCCATGGCGCCAGCACTTTATGACCGGGCGGGGCGTAACACGGTGTTTGCCTACGACCACGACGGTATGCTCGGCGGGATGGCGTTTCGCGAAAACCTGACAGAGCCAACGGTACTCGCCGATGTGTCCGCCTGTGCCGACGCACTACGGCCAACCGCGGGCAAAGTAGCCATTTCAGGGTTTTGTACCGGCGGCACCTGGGCCTTCATCTCCGCGGCGGAACTGGATCTGGATGCCGCCGTCATTTTTTACGGCACCGACGTGCATGATCATCTCGATCGCACACTACGGTGCCCGACACTGATGCACTACGGCGACGAAGATCACATTCTGCCTATTGAGACGATCCGCAAGATTGAGGCGACCTACCCGGAATCGGAATTCCACGTTTACTCCGGCGCCGGTCATGCGTTCTACAATCCGGAACAGGCTAATCACCATTCCGGCGCAGCTGAGGTCGCCCATGAACGGTCGGTCGAATTCCTGAACCGCCAGTTCGGCGCGTGAACCGGGAAGGCCGCCTGGTCGTAGCGTCCCCGGAAACCTCAGACGGGCGCCTCTGCGTCGATATCTTCCGCAATGCCCGGGGTGTCTATGCGTGGGACGAATGGCGACGGGAACCGGAAGATCCTTCCGGATGGCAGGCAACCGGGCGCGCCAGTTCCCGAACATTCGACACGGCTGAAGCTGCGCGTCAGGCCGCCGATGAAAGCGTGGAGTGGCTGTCGCGCCGCTGATGCCTATTTCGCCGGTCGTTTGCGGGCTTCCATCCGGGCGATAAAACTGGTGCAGCCGACGATGACCAACGCACCGACGACAGTCCACACGTCGGGCACCTCGCCAAAAATCAGGAGGCCGAAGCTCGCCGCGAAGATCAGCCGGATATATTCCGTCGGCCCGATCACGCTCGCCTCGCCAACCGCGAACCCCCGTATAAATCCGATCATACCGACCGCCGTCAGGATGCCGATTGCCAGCGCCATCAGCCATGACACAAAATCGGGCGGCGTGTGCCAAAGCAGGATCGTGGGCACCAGAAACACCACGATACCGCCCGCCTGATAGTAAAACAGAATCCGGTTCGGCGGCTCCGTCGTGGACATCATCCGGATCATCACATTGGCGACGGCGAAGGTGCAAGCGGCGCCGATGGCGACAAATGCGATGGGATCGATATCGCCGCCCGGGCGCACCATAATGATCACACCGGCAAATCCGGCGAGGGTCGCCGTCCAGCGACCGCCATTGACCGCTTCCCGCAGCACGATGACCGCAACAATCGTCGTAAACAGGATGCGCGAAAATGCCAACGCCGTTGCATCCGCCAATGGCAGGTATACAACCGCCGTATACACCCCCACCTGGGCGATGCAGGCGATCACCAGCCGAAGACCGTGAATGCCGGGCCTGGATGTTTTGAGCCCAACGACTCCCATCCGCATAAAGACAGGCGCCATGATCAGAAACCCGATGCCGTAGCGAAAGAAGGCCATCTGAAACGGCGACATCGTAGTGCCAAGCGATTTGACGAACAGATCGTTGATCGAGAACGCGAGGCTCCCCATCACCAGCCACAGAATACCACGGATGTTCGGTGACAACTTCAGCCAGCGTATTTCTATCGCGCCGAAGACCTTCATCGATCTTTCGATCCGGCGCCGGGCCAGGCGCGTACCGCTATATTCATCCTGAAAGTCCTGAGGGGTTCTATCCGCAACCTACCGCGCGCGACGCATAAGCGAAACCGCCGCCACGTGCTACTTCCTTCGATATCGAAGGAATTGTGATCTCCGAGGTAATCTGCTCTATTGGTGAGTGATAAAAAAAGACGTCCATAAATCATCGATATCGGAGGAAACATGTTGACGAGACACATCACCAGCGCCGCGCTTGCAGCGGCACTCGTTTTTGGCGGCGCGACTGCCGCCAATGCGGAAACTGCGGCAGAATTCTACAAAGGCAAAACGCTGAAGATCGTATTCGGTTTCGGCGTCGGCGGAACTTACGGCAAATATTCGCAGATCCTCGCCCAGTACCTCGCCCCGTATACCGGTGCGGAGAAGGTCATTACGCAGTCCATGCCGGGCGCAGGTGGCATCAAGTCCGCTAACTATATGTACAATGTTGCAAAGGCGGACGGTCTGACGCTGTTCATGCCGCCGGACACGATCGTTATTTCCGAGCTGTTGCGCCCAAAAGCAGTGAAATATAAATCCAACGACTTCCAGTGGCTCGGCACCGCAGTCCAGAGCAATTCAGTGATCGCGCTGCGCGGTGACGCCGGCATTCAGAAAGTCAGCGACCTGAAATCCAAGCAGGTCATCATGGGCTCTACCGGCAAGGGGTCGCAGACCTTCCTGATGCCGAGCCTGGTCAACGGCGTGCTCGGCACCAAGTTCAAGATCGTCAGCGGCTATAAGGGTTCGCGGAAAACCCAACTTGCGATGGAGCAGAATGAAGTACAGGGCGTCTCTCTGACGTGGCTGTCGTGGAAATCGGCCAAGGAAAAATGGTTCAAGGACGGCTTCGCCAAAGCCGTGATCCAGATCGGCGTCGAGAAGGAAGAGGATCTGCCGAACGTGCCGATGCTCGCTGATCTCGTCACCGGCGAAAACAGGCAGATCGTGAACTTCATGGCGACGATGGGCCCACTTGGCCGCGGACTCGTTGTGCCAAAGGGAACGCCGAAAGATCGCGTTGATTTCCTGCGTGCGGCCTTTGCCAAGACGGTTGCCGACCCGAACTTCATCGTCAACGCCGAAAAACGCAAATTACGCGTCAAGGCGGCGACCGGGGCTCAGCTGCAGAAGATCGTTAACGATTCGCTCAAGGTCTCTAACGAGACCGTCAAGCGCGCACAGGTACTGATTTTCGGCAAATCTTCCTAAACCGTTCTCAACGGATTACCCTGCGACGCCCCGGCCGATCTTGGCCGGGGCGTTTTCTTTGGAGCCCCGGCGTATGCAGCGCGATCATCGGAATGTTCTCGTTCTCGGCACCTGCCAGATGCTTTTTGGCACGGGCCGCGGCCTGTTCATGGTGACGTCTCCGGCCGTCGCGCTTGGCATCGCACCGCATCTGGCACTTGCCACCCTCCCGACCGCGCTGGTGGTCGTCGGCACTGCCCTTGCCGCCATGCCGGCATCACTGTTTTCCAGGCGGGTCGGGCGCAAAGCAGGCTTCCTGTGCGGCACCGTTCTTGCCGCCGCCAGCGGTGCAGCGTGTACCGCGGCCATCCATTTTGAAAGTTTCTGGCTGCTGGCTCTCGGCGGCTTGCTGTTCGGCCTGTTCGCGGGGTTCGCCCAGCTCTACCGCTTTGCGGTTGCCGATGTCGCTTCCGAAGCGTTCCGGCCCCGCGCGATTTCGCTGGTGCTCGCGGGCGGTGTTTTTGCCGGTTTGGCAGGTCCGCAACTGGCGGATTGGGGCGAACACCTTATTTCCAGCCAACAGTTTATGGGCGGCTTCCTGTTCATGATTGCCGTCGCCCTGCTGGCGGCGCTGGCCCTGATGTTTTTGAGCATTCCCAACCTGACAAAAAAGCAGATGGAAGGCCCCCAGCGGCCACTGCTGGAAATAATGAAGCAGCCGGTATTCATCGCCGCCGCCGTCTCCGCCACGGTTGCCCAGACCGTGATGAACTTCCTGATGACAGCGACGCCGATTGCGATGATCCACATCTGCGGTCACAGCTTCGGGTCGATGACCAGTGTTATTGGTTGGCACACGGTGGCGATGTTTGCGCCGGGCTTTTTCACCGGTAACCTGATCAAAAAATTCGGCGAGATCAAAATGATGACCGCCGGGCTTATCCTCGAAGGCGCCTGTATCGCCATCGCGCTGTCCGGCATTGAGGTCATGAATTTCTGGCTCGCGATGTTCCTGCTCGGCGTCGGCTGGAACTTCACGTTCACCGCCGCCACCAGCCTGATGACCACCGCCTACACCCCGGCGGAACGCGGCAAGACGCAAGGCATGATGAATCAGATCATCTACACCGTGGTCGCCATCGGATCCCTGTCGTCCGGCGCATTCATCCATTTCTTCGGCTGGGACTGGGTAAATGTCGGCGCCATACCGCTTTTGATCGTTGCCGCTGTCGTGACCCTCTGGTACGCGGCGAGCGTGCGCAAAGCGGCGGCCGTCTGAGCGACCGGTCTGACGGGATAATTTGACGGGATAATTTGACGGGGCGGCAACCGGGTAAGTATCCCTGTTTTCCGCGGTCCATTCCCTGTATTTCGGACTTCCCCAGATGGGGTTTGGGCGATGACAAGCCTTGCGCAGAGGTGCGAAATAGGGAACCCTGTGCCCATAAACGAACCGTAATCAAAAAACAGGGACCTGAATCATGAAAAAACTGCTGCTCTCCGCTATCGCGGCGGCCGCCCTCTCGGGCGTGCTGGTTGCACCGGTCGCCCAGGCTGCCGAGGTTAAATTCAAAGGCATTTCCGCCTGGCCGAAGAACTTTCCGCTGACCGCCGATTTCCTTCGCTTCATCGAGCTTGCGAATGAAAAGGGCAAAGGCCACTTCAAGATCAGCCATATCGGCGGCCCGGAAATTTCCAAGGCGCCGGCCCAGTCCAAGGGCTTCAAATCGGGCCTGTATGACCTGATGTACACGGCTGCCAGCTATCATCGCGGCGTCGTGCCCGAGGTCGATGCCCTTTCGGCCACGCAGCTCAAGCCCTGGGATGCGCGCAAGAACGGTGCCATGGCGGCACTCGACACGGCTATCACCAAGCGTCTCGACGGTGTTCTGCTGTCACAGACCGCCACCAGCGTGTCGTTCATCCTGTATCTCAGCAAGAAGCCCAATATCGGTGCAGACGGCATGGTCTCGCTCAAAGGCTTCAAGATGCGCTCGGTGCCCGTTTATGACGCATTTCTCAAGGGCCTCGGCGCCACCACGGTCACCGTGCAGGTTCCGGAAATCTACAACGCCCTGGAACGCGGCCTCGTCAACGGCTTTGCCTTTCCCGAAATGTGGACGCGTGGCCTCAGCTGGGCGAAGTTCGTAAAATACCGCGTATATCCGAACTTCTATCAGCTTGAGCCGTCAGTCTTCATGTCCAACAAGGCCCTGAAAAAGCTTAGCGCCGAAGGCCAGAAGATCATCCGTGACGTCGGCGCTGAATGGGAAATCAAATCGGCCGCTTACTGGAAGCCGCTGGTTGTGAAGGAACGTGAAATCCTTGCCAAGGAATTCGGCCAGAAGGAAATCACCCTGACGCCCGAAGCCGGCGCCAAGTTCCGTACCCTCGCCAACGAGGTGCCGATTGCGCGCCTCAAGGCGGTGGATACACCGGAAGCCAAGACGCTCAGCAAGCTCTATCACGGCCAGTAAGCCGGAGCTGACGAAAAACGATCCGGCCCCGCACCCTGCAAGGTGCGGGGCCGTTACGTCATACCGCAAGCGGGCAAAACATGACCTTAATCTCGAAAGCCTATAACGGGCTTATCATCGGCCTCGCCATTCTGGGCGGACTGATGCTCGCGCTGATCTTCGTCGGCATCGTCGCCGACGTGACGGTGCGCACAATCGGCTTCAATTCGATCCAGTGGTACAGCGCCATTGCCGAATACTGCTTGCTGTTTTCAACGATGTTCGGCGCACCCTGGCTGGTGCGGCTGAAAGGTCATGTTGTTGTTGAATCCCTGACCATGGCAATGCCCGACATGATCCGGTGGCTGATGGCAAAGCTCGTCTACATCCTCTGCATCCTGCTGTCGCTGCTATTCGTTTATTACGGCTGGATCGAAATGGTCGGCGCGTTCAGTTCGGGAGAGCTCGACCTGCGATCGATCGACATGCCCAAATGGATTCTATTCATTCCCTTCCCGCTCGGGTTCTCGCTGGTTGCGATTGAATTCGCCCGCTACCTGCTGGGATACGATTCCTACTACGCCGGCAAAGTCGGCTCCGGGGAGTCGCTCTGATGGAAATCCTTACCGAATGGTATTCGATCGCCGGCTTCCTGGTCGGCATGGTTATCGCGCTGATGTTGCTCGGCCTCCCGGTTGCCTTCGCCTTCCTGGCGGCAAACATCGTCGGCGCCTTTGTCTTTATGGGCGACGGCACGTTTGGCGGCGGGCTTGCGGCGATGCCGCAGATTGTCGTCAACGCTGTGGAAGCGGTGACGATATTCGCGCTCATACCGGTCCCACTTTTTATCATCATGGGTGAGCTGTTTTTCCATACAGGCCTCGCGGTTCGCGTGTTCGACACGCTCGAGCTGTGTTTCGGGCGTCTGCCCGGCCGGCTGTCCTATATTACGGTTGCGGGCGGTACGATCTTCGCCACCCTGTCAGGGTCCACAATGGCAAACACCGCCATGATGGGCTCCCTGATGGTGCCGGAGATGACGCGTCGCGGATACAAGCGCCACATGTCTATGGGGCCGATCCTCGGCACCGGCGGGCTTGCCATGATTATCCCGCCCTCGGCGCTCGCCGTGCTGTTGGCCAGTCTCGCCGAGATCGATATCGGCAAACTGCTGATCGCCGGTATTCTGCCGGGACTGGTTCTGGCCATTCTGTATTCGATCCTGATCTACGTTCAGGTCAAGATCGACCCTGACGCCGCCCCCGAGTACCAGGTTGAGCCGCACACGTTCGGTGAAATCGTCAAATCTGTGATCATGAACGTCCTCCCGATGAGCCTCGTCGTGTTCTGCGTGATCGGGTTGATCATCCTCGGCGTTGCGACACCGACCGAGGCCGCCGGTTTTGGTGCGCTTGGCGTCGTCGTTCTTGCTCTGATTTACCGCGTGCTGACATGGGACATTCTCGTCAAATCGTTCGCCGGATCACTCCGGGTAACCGCGATGGTCCTGCTGATCATCCTGGCGTCCTCAACCTTCAGCCAGTTGCTTGCCTTCACCGGCGCCAGCGCCGGGCTGATCGAATGGGCGACGCAGGTCGAACTTGCCCCGCTCGTCATGCTGCTGATCATGTTCGGCGTGCTTCTCGTACTCGGCATGTTCATGGATCAGGTCTCGATGATGCTCCTGACCGTGCCGATCTTCTTCCCGCTTGCGGTAACGCTGAATTTCGATCTGATCTGGTTCGGGCTGGTCATGCTGCTGGCACTGGAGATCAGTCTGACGACACCGCCTTTCGGGTTGCTCCTGTTCGTCATGATGGGTGTCGCGCCAAAGGGCACAACGCTGTGGCAGGTCGCCAAAGCAGCCGCACCATATATCGGCTGCGCGCTGGTCGTGCTGGTTCTGCTGATCATTTTCCCCGAGCTCGGAACGTATCTGCCGAGCCTAATGGACAGTTAGACGATGGACGGTAACACCCCTGACCCGGCGGCCACCGGAACGGAAATCGGCAAATCCCCTGCCCGGCTGATGGCCCGTCGGGCGGTCGAAGGGCGCGGCACCTACGTCGATGACCTGGTGCTGCCGCGCCTTGCGGATGTCGCTTATGTCCGCAGCCCCTATGCTCATGCCGACATAGCCGGTATCGACGTCACGGCAGCCGCCGCCGTTCCCGGTGTCATCGCCGTGGTGACGGGGGCTGAGATTGCCGAGCGCATGACGCCATGGCTGGGCGTGATGGAAAATCAGCCCGCCCTCAAAACGATCCCGCAATATGCCCTCGCCGTTGACCGCGCCCGGTGGCAGGGAGAGCCTGTCTGCGCCATCGTTGCAGAAACCCGGGCCATCGCCGAGGACGCCGCCGATCTGGTTGCCGTCGACTGGCGCGAACTTCCTGCCGTTGCACGCATGGAAACCGCGCTGGATGCGGACACACCCGTCATCCATGCCGAATTCGGCGACAACAAGATGTATGAGCGCAGCGTCGAGACCGGCGATCCCGATGCCGGGTTCGCTGCCGCCGCACATGTGGTTGAGCAGACCTATCATTTTGGCCGCCATACCGGCGTGACGCTCGAGCCCCGGGCGGTGATTTCATCCTACGATCCGTCCGAGAAGAAGCTGAGCGTCTATTACGGTGGCCAGGCGCCGCACATGATCCAGACACTTTATTCAAAACACCTCGACCTGCCGGAACGCGATATCCGCGTGCTGACCCAGGATTGTGGCGGTTCATACGGGATTAAAAGCCACCTTTACGGGGATGAGTTCGCGACTGCCGTGCTATCGATCATGCTCGGCCGGCCAATCCGCTGGCGGGCCGACCGGATCGAATCCTTCGTCGGTGACATCCATGCCCGGCACCACCGGTTACAGACAAAAATGGGGCTCGACGCGGACGGTCGCATCCTTGCCTTCGAGATCGACGACCTGGTCGGCGGTGGACCGTTTTCCGCCTATCCACGGACCAGCATTGTCGAAGGTAATCAGGTTCTGAACATCGCGGGCGGCCCCTATCGTGTCAGCGGATTTCGCGGCAAGACCACCGTCGTGTTCCAGAACAAGACACCCATTTCACAATACCGCGCCGTCGGCCATCCCATGGGTATCGTCGCCTGCGACAGTCTGCTGGAAAAAGCCGCCGACGTAATCGGCATTGACCGGCTGGAAATCCGGCGTCGCAATTTCATTCCCGATGACGCTTATCCGGCGAATTCGCCCGGTGGTGTGCCGCTGCACGACCTCTCGCATCAGGCATGCCTCGACAAGCTTGAACAGACAATCGATCTCGACGCGCTGAAGCGTGACCAGACAGAGGCCAAAGAACGGGGCATCCATCGCGGGATCGGATTCGCATCGTTCATCAAGGGCACAAACCCGGGGGCGTTGATCTACGGTCCGGCCAAGGTGCCAATCTCCGCAGTGGACGGCTGCACGATCCGGTTCGAGCCGGCAGGCGGCGTGACATGTCAGATCGGCGTGACCGAACAGGGCCAGGGTACCGAGACCATGGTCGCCCAGGTTGTCGCATCGGCCATCGGCATGTCGTTCGACGATATCCGTGTGATTACCGGAGACACCGATGTGATGCCCTATGGCGGCGGCACCTACGGGTCGCGCGGTGCCGGGATCGGCGGCGAAGCATCGTGGAAAGCGGGGCTGACGATGCGCGAACAGCTACTCGAGCTCGCCGGTGTCCTACTGCAGACCGATGCGTCGACGCTGGATATCCGCGACGGTATCGTTGTCGATATCGATGGCGGCGCCGAGCGCGTCACCCTGCCCGAGTTGGGCAATATCGCGTTTCTGCGATCCTACGAGCTACCGGATGACTACCACCCGGTGCTGGTCGCCACCGAACGTTTCCGGGTGCGCGATTATATCTTCACCAATGCCGCACATGCCGCCTATGTCGAGGTCGACACCGATACCGGTTTTGTAAAGGTACTGAATTACTGGCTAGTCGAGGACTGCGGACGGGTGATCAACCCACAGCTCGTCGATGAACAGCAACGAGGATCTGTGGTGCACGGGCTTGGAGACGCGCTGTACGAGCACTGCCTTTATGACGAGGCCGGCCAGCTGCAGAACGCGACAATGGCAGATTATCTGGTCCCGATGTCGTTCGAGATGCCGGATATCGTCGTTGAGCATGTTGTAACCCCGACTTCCAAAACCACGCTTGGTGCAAAAGGCGCCGGTGAAAGCGGTATGGCAGGCGTGCCACAGTCGATACTGAGCGCGGTGAACGATGCGATCCGGCCATATGGCGGTGAGGTTACGGCGGTTCCGGTGACGCCAGAAGACGTCCTGCGCGCAATGGGAAAATTGTAATCGGCGCGGTAGCATGATCCGAACGCTTAACGGGTGCGTACCTAATCAAATGCAGTGTTTCGAGGGAACCGGGCGATGAGCGATCCCGCTACGCGCTTTTACACGGAAATTCCCGTATTCGACGATTTCTCGAAAGTCGTTGATGACAGCGTCTATCGGCGCATGCCCGAAGACTGGTTTATCGGTCTGACAGACGTCGTCGGCTCCACCAAAGCAATCGAGAGCGGCAAATACAAATCGGTCAATATGGCCGGTGCCGCCGCCATCTCCGCGGTGATCAACGCCCTCGGCCATCAGGACTTTCCCTTCGTGTTCGGCGGTGACGGCGTCAGTTTTGCCGTCCCCGCCGCATACCGGGACAAAGCAGCCGATGCTCTGGCACGCACGGCGCGCTGGGTAGAAGAAGACCTCGATCTGACGCTCCGCGCCGCCATGGTGCCGGTTGGCGATATCCAGTCTGCCGGACATGACGTGCGGGTCGCACGCCTCGGCACCTCGCCTGCCGTCGCCTTTGCCATGTTCTCTGGCCATGGCGTGGAATGGGCGGAAGCGGAAATGAAGCAGGACCGGTTCGCGGTCGATGTCGCCCCGCCAGGCGCCCGCCCGGACCTGACAGGCCTGTCCTGCCGGTGGAAACCAATCGACAACTCACTCGGATGCATCCTGTCATTGATTGTCGGCCCCGCGGATGGGGCAGATACCGGGGCATATGACAGGCTGGTCGGCCAGGTCATCGGGCTGTTCGATGGCGATGGTCGGGGCAGTCATCCCATTCCCGAACGGGGGCCGGATTTCGGCTGGCCGCCAAAAGGCCTTGAGCTGGAAGCACGTGCCGCGGCATCCAATGGCAAGCGGGCTAAAGAGAAATTCAAAATTGCACTGATTTCAGCCATCGGCTGGGTACTGTTCAAGACCGGCTGGAAGACCAAATCGTTCGATCCGGTTCATTACCGCCGGATGACCGGGCTCAATACGGATTTCCGCAAATTCGACGATGTCCTGCGCATGACGGTCGATTGCAGCGCGCAGACCCTGGCCAGGGCGAAGGCAATGCTGGAGACAGCCAAGGCGGACGGCACGATCCGCTATGGCATTTACGAACAGGACGCCGCGATCATGACCTGTATCGTGCCGTCGGTTAAAAACGACGACCACCTGCATTTTCTGGATGGTGCCAGTGGCGGCTATGCGCTTGCCGCCAAAATGATGAAAGCCGGCTAGGCACGATTTGAGTCGCACCCAGCCGGAATGTAGCTCTTAGCCCTTCATCGGCAGGATGTTCCAGGTCATCCGCGGCGGATAACCGGCCTCGATAAACAGCCGACCGACCGGGCAGCGATCCTCGGACAGCTTTTTCAGTCGCTCGATTTTCTTTTCGCTCTCGTTGGTCTCGATATCGATGATCAGCTCGGCTTCGCAGAAATGCATAACGCCGTTCGCGTTACCTTCCATGCCCTCGATCAGGTCGGTCGTTGCCGAACAATCGATATTGATATCGCCGTGTTCGAAGCGCATGGCCTCGGCAACCTTATGGATTTGGACCGTCTGGCAGGCCGCAAGCGATGCTGCAAGGTGATACAGCGGTGCCGCGCCGGTATTCGTGCCGCCACGCTCTTCCGGCTCGTCGGTGACGATCGTGTGGCCTTCGCCCGTCGATATTTCGCAGATAACGCCGCCGGCTTTACAGGTGGAGCGTACTTCGCGTGCGCGCCGGCCGACCTGTTCCTTCTGTTTTACTTCAACCATGACTTCTCTCTCCCTTTGAAAAATATGGCCCCATCCTACGGCCTGCCCAGCGCCGGACAAGAGAAAAGGCGGCCCGCCGGGGCCGCCTTATGCACAACATTTATGACGACAATCGTCAGGCACGCTGGCGCCGCCGCATCAGGCCCAGACCTGCCAGCCCGAGCCCGAGGATCGCCAGAACACCCGGTTCTGCAACCTCGAGGGTGCCATTTCCGACGATAACCTGGATGTCGACCCGCGACACTTCACCGCCCTGCAGATCACGTGCCAGCAAGTAGATGTCATACGTGCCGTCGGTATTGGCATCGAACGGGAACGCCCCGTTGTCGAAGAACTCCATGTTCCAGGAATTCTGGGCGAGATTGTTGCCACCGATCAGCGCCGCATAGTTGGCACCGTTGGATTCTTCGCCATCCCCCGATGCTGTCGAATTGTCGCCGATGGAATGATCCGCGTCCGCCTGATTGATCGGGTCGAACGTCTGGAAATCCGTACCAACGCCGGCGTCGAAATCGATGCCGAGCTCGTAGCTCAGCTCGTTGAGAAACAGTCCGGTCGAATTATCAAAATTCGAGTTAACCGACCATTCGAAATTCCATGTCGCCGTCGACGAAGAGCCCGGGGCAAAGCCAAATCCACCGCCCGCTGGCTGACCGGCCGCAAAGCTGTAAGTACCGTCGCCGTTACTGTTAAAAGTGTTTTCGGGCGCATTGCCACCATTGAACCGAACCTTGGCCCGCAGGCCGAGTTCAACCCCGTTGCTGCGGTCGACGGTGAAACCGCCATTCGCGTTGCCGCTGCCAAAAATGGCGTTGCTGGTGACATTGGCATCGAAAGACACAATGGCATGCGCGGGAGCCGTGAAGCCCCCGACACTGAGGACAGTCGCTGTTGTTACAACGGCGCCGATCCGGGAAATACTGTTCATCACTCTTCTCATCCTCGATTGCTGTACTATGCCGTCCCTGGTTCATCGTCATGCGATGTAATTTTATAAGCTATGCAATTTTTATGCCAACCCCAAGAACATTGGGTGCCGACGAAATTTCCTGATCTATTTCAGATTGTTACCAGGAAAGCTGACACGACCAAAAAATTAGATGCATCACTAAATGTAAAAAATTCCGACACAAACGCAGCAGGTGGGAAACGGTTGATTGTCACGTCACGGGGTCAGCGACCAAACTGGTCTTTCGCCTGCGCCACCCAGACGGCGAGGCCGCATAGCAGAAATATGCCCATTGCACCGACCGTATAGAACGCATATTCGAGCCCGATCACCTCTGCGATTCCACCCATGATGACCGGGAAAAGCATTCCGCCGAAACGGTTGAAAGAGATACGCAAAGCTGCGGCCCGCCCCTGCAGATGCGCAGGAACCGCCCGCGATGCAATTGTCATCATCAACGGCAGATTAAGCCCCTGCCCGACGCCGCGCAGGCTGATCGCCAGGGTAAGAAACAGGAATCCTTCGAAAAGCGGCGTCCCGGCGACGCCAAGAATGGCGAAGGCGACGGCGATCAACAGCAGCCAGTAATCGGCAATGCGGCGGGTCAACGGTCCGATACTGAGCGCCGACAGGGCCGATACGCCATTCCCGATCCCAATCAGAATGCCAATCGTGGTGACGGTGTAGCCAAGATCGTTGAGCCATACCGCATAGAATGACGCCTGAACCCCTGATCCTGTCTGGCGCATGAACGTGGCGGCAATGACCAGGGCGATGGCCGGTATCGCCAGAAACCGGAACGATTCACGATAATCCGACAGGCTCGGCATAACGTCGCTACGGGCCTCTGTACCGCTGTTTTCGCCCGGAAGAGCGCCCGTATCGGATATTGAGTCTCGGGTAGATACGGCCCTGCGTTCGTGATGCGGCAGGAAGATCGCCCCGATGGCACCACACAAAGCCCATAACCCGAATGACAGAAAACCGCCGACGGGCCCGCCAAAATCGTATGCCGCGGCAATCAGGGCGGGGCCGAAAAAACCGCCGACACGCGCCGCCGCCGTCATCCGACCGGCATAGATCGCCTGCCCCTTCATCAGCGTACCGACCGCGCTCTGGACGCCGATCCAGTTTGTCGTCTCGCAAAAACCGATGACAATCTGGAACATGATCGTTGCCCAGATAAACGGAAAGAACGGCACCATGGCCGTCGAGCATGCGCCGAGCAGACCCAGCACCATGATCACCCGGCGCGGCCCGAACCGATCGAGCAGCGCACCGCCATAGATCGACAGAGTGACCGGCAGTAGCTGGCGGCTGGCGATAATTACGCCGACCATGAACAGGGAGGCATCCAGCTCGAGTGCGGCCCAGAGCGGCATCACCGCATGGCTCATCGGATACAGATTTCCGGTAAAGAACGCCGTGCCGTAGACCGGCGCCTGAATGCGCCACGAATAGGCGTCCCGCGCTGCGGCCCCGCTCATTCCAGCCGGCCCCGCAGGTCCAATAAATTCAGCGTCAGGCGCAACAAAACATTCATGTTCTAATGTTTATCCGATAAACCTTGGAAACACACATTCCCAACCTGGAAGTTCACCGATGTCCGATGCCGCCAACGCGCAAGTTCTCTCTCACATCACCGTGCTCGATCTTACCCGCGCGCGCTCCGGCCCAACCGCGGTTCGTCAGCTCGCCGACTGGGGTGCCGACGTGGTCAAGATCGAGACTCCCGGTGCACCGGGCAGCGCCGATCTCGGCCGCCGCAGTGGCGCCGACTTTCAGAACCTGCACCGCAACAAGAAATCGATGACGCTGGATCTCAAATCCGAGGAAGGCCGTGCGATCTTTTACAAGATGGCGGCGAAGGCCGACGTTGTGGTCGAAAACATGCGCCCCGGCGTAAAAAAACGCCTGGGCGTCGACTACGAGACCCTGAGAAAGATCAATCCGCGCATTATTCTCGGCAGCATATCGGGCTTCGGTCAGGATGGGCCCTACGCCGAACGACCCTGCCTCGATCAGATCGCCCAGGGCATGGGCGGCCATATGATGGTCACCGGCGAGCCCGGGTCCGGGCCAATGCGGTCCGGTGCGGCGATCAGCGATATGACGGCCGGCATCCTGTGCGCCAACGGTATCTCTCTGGCGCTGCTCGAACGCGAGCGGTCCGGCGAAGGCCAGTGGGTCCAGACATCATTGCTCGAAGCAATGATCTTTCTGCTGGATTTTCAGGCGGCAAACTGGACGGTCGAAAAGCGGGTACCACCGCAGGCCGGCAACCATCATCCTTCGATTGCGCCGATGGGCGCATTCCGCACCAGCGACAGCTTTATCAATATCGCACCGATGCCAGAAATGTGGGAACGGTTCTGTAAAACCGCCGGTCTCGACGCCCTCGTCGACGATCCCCGCTTCGCCACCTTCGACGACCGCTACGACAACCGCCCCGCGCTGATTACGGAAATCGAAAATGTCACGGTTACACAGACGAGCGCGTACTGGATCGACCTGCTGAACGATGCGCGTATCCCCTGCGGGCCGATTTATACGCTGGATGAAGTGTTTGCCGATCCGCAGATCAAACATACAGGCATCGCCAAAAAGGTAAGCTCAGAGGCGTTGGGTGAATTCGAAATTATCGCACAACCCGTTCATCTGACGCGGACACCGAACCGCCATGATGTCGATGACGTCACCGCCGCGCCCGAATACGGCGAACACACGATCGATATTCTGCAGCGCTACGGTTATTCAGACGAAGAGATCGGGGTATTTACCAAAGACGGGGTGATCTAGCCCCACGCCGGCGGCGATATTACCGGCGCCTGCTCACATCACGGTGCGGTGTGCGGGAAAGGCCAGGACAACTGTTGCGCCGCACTGCTGATCGTCGACAAAATCGATGCTGCCACCATGGACTTCCATCAGCTTGCGGCTAATCGGCAGCCCAAGGCCTATTCCCTCAGAAAACGGCGTGCCGGCAGGGTCGAATTTCTCGAACACGCCAAATGCCCGCGTCCGGGTTTCGTCGCTCACGCCGGGCCCACTATCCGTCACACGAACGACCAGGTTCCGTTCGTCGCTGACGCTGACGCCTATCGTTACGCGCTCGCCATCAGGTGAAAAAGTTACGGCATTGCTGATCACATGCGCGAAGATCTGCACCACGTAGCGCGAATCACACCTTAGCTCCGGCAAGTGCGGCATCGGCAAGACATCAATGCGCTGATCCGCGGACGGTATCAGCCCGATCGCTTTTTTGATCAGGTCCGGCACGGGCACGACGCTGTCCTCTATCCCAAGCTCGCCGCGTTCCAACCGCGTCCAGTCAAGCATGCCATCAATGAGCTTCAGAAGATGATCACCCGCCTGAGCGATATCATCTGCATACTCCCGGTATTTCGGCACGACACAATCGTCAGGTGCAGTGGCAATCAGCGTGCTGAACCCGAGAACCGCGTTCAACGGCGTCCTTAACTCATGACTGAGCATTTGAAGAAACTGCTGCTTCGCGGATTGCGCGTTCAGCAGCTCGTCGCTGAGGTCGATCGTCTCATTGGTAATTTCCTGGCGGTATTCGATTTCCCGAACCACCAGTGCTGACAGGCTCAGAAGGATTTCACGTTCCCGCTCCGACAGACCTTCAGGCCGGGGGTTTTTGTCCATCATGCAGAGCGTCCCCAGCCGAAAACCCGATGGCAGCGTCAGGGGCGCACCTGCATAAAACCGTATCGCCGCCGGACCGGTAACAGCCGGATCATTCGCGAACCGCACGTCCTGTGTTGCGTCCGGCACCACCATGATCTCATCATTCATGATGGTATGACCGCAAAAACCGTTTTCGCGCGGAAGCTCAGGGATTGGAAATCCGACCTGGGACTTGAACCAGTGCCTGTGCCGGTCGACAAACGTCACGAGGGCGATCGGCGTGTTGAACGTTAACGCGGTCAGCGCGGTGAGCCTATCGAAGGCCTCTTCAGGCAACGTGTCCAGAATTTCAAAACGGTAGAGTTCAGCCAGACGCGCCTGATCATTGATCGGTATCGGCGGTCGGCACAAGGCTTCCTTGGACAAAGCTGTCATAGTGCATACCCAGACATACTGTCGCTCAGTTGCGATCATTCCCGGCCATGCTGGCGCCTACGAAAACGATCCGAGCGTTATTGTTGATAACCTGCCATCGCTGATTATTGCGACAACCCCGTACGGTTACGCAACAACCCGATAAATCGATCACCAACCTTATCACATACCCGTGATCATTCTAAGTGCCATAAGGGCCCGGCGATTCGAAGGCCAGCCCCGCTCGTCAACCGATGCTGACCGGCGCCCCTTCCGCCTGAACCAGCGAAATTTCGGTACCGTCGGCGTCGTTCAGCGTCCAGCGATAGCGTGTCGCATAGCGCTGGACATCTTTCTCCTGCCACGCATCGCGTATCCCGCTTCCCGGTATATCGGTATATGCCAGTATATCTGCGGCATTAAGTGTCGATTTAGGGGGATGACGCAGCAACCAGCATAGCGCTTCCCAGCCCGTTTTGCCGTCGCGCAGGCTCGGTTCAGGCTCAACGAAGCCCGCCCCCTCGGGCCCTCCCGTGACCTCGACACCTTTCCAGAAGGCGACGTGGCCCGCGATCAGACCGGCTTGAGGGTAGGGTGCGTCGTAACGCCAGACCGCGGCCTCCAGAACCTGCCCGTCGACAACGACGTCAGAATAGGCGGAAAACCCTTTCCAGTGACAGAACGTGGTACCGAATGCATCGTTCTCGCGCAGGTATTCATGGTTCACGGACGCATTGGGGAAATAGGCATTTCCTTCAACATGGGCGACGGTATCGCTCTCCGCCAGTGTCACACCGTTCCAGATGGCCTTGGCCATATTGTCCCTCCTGTCTCTCTGTTGGAATCTCTCTGACGGTGTCTTTCTGCTAGTCGATCTTGCGGCTGAAGGCATCCCCGAGAAAGTCGACCTTGGCGAGATCGGTTCCGGCATGGCGGACGATGTCGTACGCGGTCGTTGCGTGGAACAGCACCTGCGGTATCGTGAAATGCAGCAGCAGATCCTGGCCCGGAAACGCCACCGGCCCGATGCGGATCTGGATTTCAGCGCGCCGCGTCTCACTGCCTTCCATCTGATCGGGGGTCACCGCCGCCATAAACGCCAGCGCAGCAGCGATGCGCGCCTTCATGCCGTCCATATCACTGTCGGTATCGCCAAGGTCAGGCTGAGCGAGCTGGGCAAAGCGCGAAACGGCAACCACGGAATGGTGGCAGGTCATCTGTACCTGCTGGGCAAGGGTCATCATGCCCGGCGCGAGGCTCATCGAGATTAGATCGGCGATATCCAATTCCTTTTCCGCATAATGAGCAGCCCCCTTGTCGAGAACCGTCGAGACGCCCGAAAGCGTTTGCGTGAAGAGCGGCACGGAGGCCTGGTACATAGAAAGCGGCATTTGGATCATCCCTTTGAGAAGGCTGACGGCAATTCGCCAGCAGGTTCAGTGAAAGCATAAGCGCGAGGGTTTGGAAGTCACGCCCTTCTTACATTGGCGCCAGCTATGACTGTGACCCTGGGTTGCAAAGCGAAACGCCGGTGTTTATTCACTAATCTTCAGAAACATGCCGACAGGGGGCTTACACGATGATCCGCGTATTCAAATTTTTATCCATCATAGTCACACTGTCAGTTGCGCAAACCGCGCTCGCCGCCGAACGAATGAGCGCGGAAAAAGTCTCACAGATCGTTGCGGGTTCAACGCTGGAAGGCGCCACGGCAAGCGGTGTCGGCTACACGACCGTCTTTGCCGCAGATGGTGGCATCACGGTGACGACATCAGGGTATGGGGATGATACCGGCCGCTGGTGGGTTACCGAAGACGACTACCTCTGCATGAAGTACAACAATTTTTATAACGGTGTTGAGCGGTGTGTCTGGTTTCAGACGGCCGGTAAAAGCCCCGGGTTCAAGGCGTTTATTCAGGACACGAACGAGCCGACCTACTTCAACCTGAAAAAGTAACCGTCAGCCCTGCATCGCCCGCCAGACACGCTCCGGCGTCGCGGGCATCTCGATATGGGTGACGCCAAATTCTGCCAAGGCATCGATCACCGCATTGGTCACGGCGGGCAGCGCGCCGACCGCGCCTGCTTCGCCGGCGCCTTTGACCCCGAGCGGGTTGGTTTTCGTCGGGATGCCGTTGCTTTTGACCTCAATCATCGGGAAATCGTCGGCCCGCGGAAGGCAGTAATCCATAAAGGAGGACGTGACGTTCTGGCCGCTCTCGGAATCGTAACGCATGTCTTCCATCAACGCCTGGCCGAGCCCCTGCCCGACCCCGCCATGGATCTGCCCTTTGAGCAGCATCGGGTTCATGACCGTGCCAACGTCGTCAACCACATTATAGCCGACCACGTCGACCACACCGGTCTCCCGGTCGATCTCGACCTCGACCACGTGACAGCCATTCGGATAGTTCTGCTCGGTCGCGGTGTAGACGGCCTGCGCGGTCAGTCCCGGTTCCATGCCTGCGGGCAGGCTGGCGGGACTGGCCGCCGCCTTTGCGACCTCGGTGATCGTCACCTGCCGATCCGTACCGGCAATGGCAAACACGCCCTCATGAAATTCAATGTCGTCTGCGGCCACCTCCATCAGATGGGCCGCGATCTCGGTCGCCTTGTCGATGATCTTGTCAGACGCCATTAGCAGCGCCGAACCGCCAATCGTTGCCGACCGCGACCCGCCGGTACCCTGACCGAACGGCACGATGTCGGTGTCACCCTGGCCGTAGTGGACGTCATCGAAATCAAGCCCCAGACGGTCGCAGACCAATTGTTTGAACACAGTCTCGTGCCCCTGGCCATGATTGGTCGCGCCCGACAGGACCGTTGCCGTACCGGACCGGTCGAAACGGATTTCACCGCCTTCGAACCCGGCCGCCGCCGCGCGTTCGATGGTGTTGGACAGGCCTATCCCGCGCAGTTTGCCGCGCGAGAGAGCCTCCCGGCGGCGCTCTTCGAAACCGGTATAGTTCGCCATCTCCAGCGCCATATCCATGTTGTCCTCGAAGGCACCGCAATCGTATTCGAACGTCAGCCCGGTTTTGAACGGCATCGCATCTTCAGGGATCGTGTTCCGGCGGCGCAGGTCGACCGGGTTAATCCCCAGCTCAGCGGCCGCCAGATCGACAAGCCGTTCAATCACGAAGGCTGCTTCGGGCCGCCCAGCGCCACGATAGGGCCGGGTGATCGTGGTGTGGCTGAACACGGCGGTGACATCGACATGGATTGCCGGCGTCGTATAGACGCCCGCCAGCGTGCCGAGATTGATGGTCAGCGGCCCGCCCGCCGCCTGGGTTACATAGGCGCCGATATTGCCGATGGTCTTTACCCGCATGCCAAGGAACCTGCCGTCCTTGTCGAGCGCAAGCTCGCCGGTCGTGACATTGTCGCGGCCCTGGGCGTCGGACTGAAATGCTTCCGTCCGATCCGACGTCCATTTGACCGGTCGGCCGGTCGCCTTCGATGCCCACAGCACCAGCACATTCTCGTTATAGATCGACGATTTCATGCCGTAGCTGCCGCCGACATCGCCGGACACCACGCGGATTTTACTTTCCGGCACACCGATCACCTTGGTCGCCAGGCTGGTGCGATACGGATTCGCATGCTGCAACGTGGTGTAGATCGTGTAACGGTCTTCCCCGGCATCGTAATTGGCCAGCGTGGCGCGGGGCTCAATCGTCGCGGGGGCGACCCGGTTGATCACGAATTTCTTCGATATCACGTGATCGGCCGCCTCAAACGCGGCATCGGCTGCCGTCTTGTCGCCGACCAGATGCACAAACGCGATATTGTCTGCCGCATCGTCCCACACCAGCGGGGCGTCACCCGAAACTGCGCGCTCGGTATCGGTGCCGGCGGCCAGCGGCTCGTACTCAACCTCGATCAGCTCGGCCGCGTCCTGTGCCAGCACCCGGCTTTCTGCAACGACAAACGCGACACAGTCGCCGACGCAGCGCACCCGGTCCGAGACCAGCGCCGGAAATGGCGGCGCGTAGGCAGTGGACCCATCCCGCAATTTGCGCGGCGGATCGCCCGGCACGTCGCCCCAGCCAAGGGCCTGCCAATCCGCCCCGGTAAACACCGCAACCACACCCGGCGCGGCCGCGGCCGCCGCGACATCGATCCCGTTTATCTTCGCATGCGCATGCGGAGAGCGCAGGACGTAGCCATGCGCCATGCCCGGCAGCACCCGATCATCCGCGTAACGTCCGCCACCCCTCAGCAAACGGGGATCTTCCGATCGCGGCACCGATTGTCCGAGCGCGTATTGTCCCATGGTCTATTCCTGTGTTGGCGGTGTCAGGCGTCAGCTTCCTGCACATATTGCGGATCGACGTAGCGGTCCGTGGCCGCGCGGACGTGATCGATGATGCCGGTATCGAAGCGACCCTGCGGTACCGGGTCTGTATCCCAGTGGCCGTATTCATCAACGCCACGCACCAGGCAGGCAGTGCGCCGCCCGATGGTCGATTTTACATGGGTCGGGATATAGAAAACGCCTAGACCAATACGATCGCCCGCCGTGTCATTCGCGTCGGAGCCATGCACGATACGTTCGTGATGGCAGGAAAACTGCCCCGCCTTCAGGGCCATGTAATCGAAATTGCTGTCGTCGATTTCGTTTATCGCCTGACCGCGGGCAAGCAGGTTCTTTTCATGGAATGTTTCTTCGTGGTTATAGGTTTTGCCGCGATGCGAGCCCGGGATAACCTTCATACAGCCCATATCCGGCGTCGCGTCGGTGAGCCCCAGCCAGACAGTCACCAGCTCATTCGGATCGAGACCGAAATAAGCGGAATCCTGATGCCATGAAACGTATGTGCCGTCGCGACTTTTCTTGATCCAGAAGCGCGAAGCGAAGGCCATGATATTGGGGCCGATCAGGTCTTCGACGACGTCCAGGATCCGCTTGTCGAATGTAATGTCATAGGATCGCTTGAAGCACAGATGACCCTTCATGCTGAGATCGCCCGCGGACATGTCCTGGGCCGCCTCGAACGCGTCTAGGTCATCGCGCATTGCTGCCGCCATAGCGGCATCTATGCCATCGAGTGGCGCGAGATAGCCGTTATCGCGGTAAAACTGGATCTGGTCTTCGGTCAGAACCTTCGGCATTGCACTTCCCCCTCATCCGTCGGGGAAGTTTACGGCAGCAGCGGCAGAGAAGGCAACGGAGGACGATTGCGCCTAATGCGCCTTCGCTTTGGCCGGCGGTAACTCACCCGGCGGCGGGTAGCGCACGGCGCTGCGGGAATCGACCTCGGCTTCGACCTCAATCTCGACACCACCGGCAAATTCGAGCGTCACCGGCAGCACATCGCCGCGCTTCAGATCCGCGGTAAGGTCACGCAGTTCAATACCGACGACTCCGGGCTCGAATGTGTATTTTTCATGCGCTTCGACAGCGACCGGGCCGACCATGCTTGTCATCAGAACCGCCCCCATCATCGAGAATTTCACGAGCTGGCTGAACGTCGCGACGTCCGCTGCGCCGCCACGAAGCCGGGCCGGCACATCACCCTTGTTTTCGATCGTCAGGAAAACGTGGGTTTTTTCACCCTTGCGCGCCGCCCGGGTCCAGACACCGCCAACGCGGATATCCTCAACCTTGGCCGGTGGCAGCTCGGGGCCTTTTTCTTTCTTGGCTGGTTTCCCGCCGGCAAAACTCGCCGAGGCCGAAAATGCCAGAAATGCAATGGTACTGATGGTTAACGCGGATTTACGAAGCTGCACCCTAATGCCTCCCCTGTCGTGTAGATGTCTACTATCAGGGACGGTTTTGCCATAAAGCGGTTTACAGGTGCCTAACCGCCGGCATTTTTTTGCGGCTTCATTTTATCAACTGAACGCAATGCCCCCGAGTTTCCCGTGTTTCAGTCCCGAAACTGCGGATCCAGGCTGTCTGCCAGCCTCAGGTACATCTGCCAGTCCTGTCCGCCGAACGGCTTGTTGCCCCGCCGGGCCGCCATCTGATCGTAGGTATGACGCGCGATTTCCGCCGCCAGTTCGCGTGGCTTCGCGTTCAGGGCCAGCAAACGCGTCTGCAATTCGCAGGCGGTCACAAGGCGTTGCATATAAGCGAATGCTTCGCCGATGGTCCGCCCGACCGTCAGAAGGCCGTGATTTTTCATGATCAGCGCATGATTATCCTCGAGATCGGCCACGATCCGGGGGCCCTCTTCGTCGTCTTCCGCCAGTCCCTCGAATTCATGATAGGCGACCTCGCCATACAGGGCGCAGGCGCTCTGGTCGTAAAATCTGAGCCCGCCTTCGGTCGCCGACACGATGACACCGGCTTCCTGGTGGATGTGCAGAGAGCAAGCAAGTTCCGGTTTGGAGCGCAGGATGCAGCTATGGAAATTAAGGCCTGCCGGGCCCGGCGCTTTATCGGTTTCGGTAACAACCGTGCCGTCGACATTCACTTTCAACAGCGATGACGCCGTTACCTCATGCCAGCCCGCGCCCAGGGGATTCATCAAGAAATGGTCAGGATCGTCCGGGATGCGCGCCGTTATGTGATTGCGCGCCGTCAGGTTCCAGCCCAGATGGTGCGCAACCCGGAATGCGGCCGCCAGTTCGATGCGGGCAGTACGTTCGCCCTCGCCTGTATCGGGGTGAAGCGTCGCGACGGATCCGGTCATGAGCAAACTTTCATCAGGGGTCAAAATCAATTGGGCCGGGATCGATCTGACGTCCCCGGCCCATATCGGATAGCGCTTACTTTTTCTTCTTCGCCTTCTTCTTGCCGATACCGAGAATCTTCGACAGTGCCGCGGGTACAGCCGGGTCAACGTTGAAAGCAGCGTCGATCACCTTCTCGACATGCACCGCACCCCGCGAATTGATCGGCAGCCGCCGGGTTTCCGCATCCGCCAGCATGACGGGGTCTTTGAGCATCTTCGCAAATGCCGTCCGCAGTGCAGCCACCCGGTCGGCGGGAACGCCTGCGGGAATATAGAACGACTGCCCGATATCCAGACCAACGGCGAGAAGGTTGTACATCTTCGTGTTCAGATCACCTTTGATATGGTCCTGCATGCGCGGATAGGCAGCAACCTCCGGACGCGACGGCCCCATGGTGGCAATGAACTGTACCTTCTTGTCGCGGATCCAGTCCGGCTTCGCACCGGTATAGCCGGAATAGAAATTGAACCGGCCTTTCACTTCTTTCCGTTCCATGGCGAGGTTGATCGCACCGCCGCCCTTGTAGCCCCTGATAACATCGAACTTCGTGCCTGCCGCATAGTTCAGAAATGTCGGCATCTGAAAATTAAGCGAGCCCACCCCACTGGCGCCGACCACAAGTTTGGTGTTTTTGAGCTTATCCAAAGTATCGACCGGTGAATCATGCCATGAGGCAATCGTGTAGGTCCGCACCGTCAATGTGCCGAGCCAGTTGAACTTGCGGGGGTCGAACTTCACCTTGCGCAAAAGCGGCACGATGATCGACCCCGGATTGATCTCGGCAATGACAGTGCCGTCTTTTGGCGCTGCGTTCGCCATATAGCTCGCGGCCTTCACGCCCCCGGCGCCGGGCCGGTTCTGGGTGATGATCTCCGGGTTGCCGGGAATGTGGCGCCCGAGGTGGCGCGCCGCTATCTGGGCGTAGATGTGAAAGGTTCCCCCACTGCCCGATGGCACCACCATCGTCAGCGTTTTTCCGGCGTAAAAATCCGAAACGCTGTCTGCCTGTGCGGCAGTCGTGAGAGATAATGCAGTCAGTGCAGTGAGTACTGTCGTTCCAATAGTTACGAGACGTTGGTCCATCGTTCCCTCCAGAATTGATGTACCCGTGCTCGCCTTCTCGGCGATTTTCTCGCACGGCGACCCGTTATTGTTGCGCGAAAGATCCGGTCTTGTCACGTCGCAACGCACAGGAGGCAGCGCAGGAAGAGGATTTCTCAGCTTCCCGGCACGGTCCCCGCCGGCAGGGATGAGACATGACCGAAGATGTCGCGCGGCCGGGTAAACCAGATTCTATCGGCATCCGGATGATTGACGATGTGGGTCAGAATATCGCGCAACCCCGCCAGCCTGTATGGCTGGCCAACGACAAACGTGTGCAGGGCAAGACTGAAAACCAGCGGCTGGTTAACCGACTGGCGCATCTGCTCGTCGAAATGAGCGGTTACCATACCGGTAAAATCATCCGCCGTATGACGCCGCGACAGCTGCGCCGGGGAATCGTTGATCTCGATGTGATACGGGATCGATAGCAATTTTCCGGCTCGGGTACGCATCCAGAACGGCTGATCGTCGGCCGACCAGTCCATGATGTAGCGATAGCCGTTTTCGGCCAGCAGATCGGGCGTATGGGGGCTTTCTGAAATCCACGGTCCCATCCAGCCGCCGGGGCCCTCGCCTTCGTGATCGCGGAAGGCACTTGTTGCCTGGGCGATCAACGCGCCTTCCTCTGCTTCCGAATAGGCGCCCTGCTCTTCCGAATTTGTCACGCCATGGCCGACGAACTCGTCACCGCGTTCGCGGATTTTTGCCGGTATCTGGGGCGCATAATCATAGATCGACGTATTCATCAGATGGCACATCGGCAGCCCCATGGATTCGAACAGGTCGAAAACACGCCAGATACCCACGCGCAGACCGTAATCGCGCCACGAATAGTTTCTCACGTCGGGCTGGGTGCCGGGATTGGTCGGCGTGTGGCCAAGCCCTTCGCCAAAACTGAAATGCTCAATATTAAGGCCGAAATAGACAGCGAGGCGCTTGCCTTCGGGCCAGTCGTAATCTGGCCGTTCCGTTATCGGTGAATAGTCGTATCGATTGTGCTGTTTTAGTTCCACGTCGCGTGTCCTGCCGGTTTCCAGTTATCACGGCGATTGTCTCACCCGATAGCCCTGCGGATCAAGGGACCGTCCATGCGTATTCGCCCCTTGAACTCCGTCGGGCGAGATGGGACATTTGGGCACCTAAACAAGATATAAAAACAGCCAGACAGGAGGGGCCGTGAAGGCGCCAAAATTTTCCTACACACGAGCGACGAGCGTGGAACATGCGCTTGAACTGCTCGACAAGCACGGCGAAGACGGACGTATCCTCGCCGGTGGTCAAAGTCTTATGCCGACGCTCAACATGCGTCTGTCACAGCCGGAAATGCTGATCGACATCAACGGGCTGGACGACCTGAAAGGCATCTCGCTCGACGGCGATACGGTGTGCATCGGCGCACTGACCCGCCATGTCGAAGTGATGAACTCTGACATCGTGGCCGAACATCTGCCGCTGATCGCCGAAGCGATGCCGCACGTGGCCCATGTCGCGATCCGCAACCGCGGGACCATTGGCGGCAGCGTGGCGCTGGCGGATCCGGCGGCCGAAATGCCGGCCTGTATCCTTGCCCTCGGTGCGACGCTGGTCGTACAGGGCTCTGCCGGTAAGCGTGAAATTCCGTCGGAGGAATTCTTTTTCGGACTGTACGAGACCGCACGGGCCGAGAACGAGCTGCTCATCGAAATCCGTGTCCCGTCGCAGAAGGCCGACAAGGTGTCGGTGTTCCTCGAACTTGCGCGCCGTCATGGCGATTTCGCGATTGCCGGTATTGCCGCCTATGGCAGTGTGTCGGGAGATACCGTGAATGACATGCGGCTGGTATACTTCGCCAGCGAGGACAAGCCCACCATCGGCACGAACGCCATCGCAGCCCTCAACGGCAAGACCTGGTCGGACGAGACCAAGGAAGCTGTGAACACCGCGCTCGAGGCCGATCTTGAGCCGATGACCAACCTTCATGGTAGCGCTGCCATGAAGCTCCACCTGCAGAAAGTGCTGACGGGACGCGCCATGGATGCCGCTGTCGCCCGTGCAGGAGGCGCCTCATGAGCGAGGAAATGGTCACCGTCAACATGACGGTCAACGGCGAGAGCGTGACGAAGACGATCCCGGTGCGCACGCATCTGGTGGATTTCGTCCGTACCGAGCTTGGCTTCACCGGATCGCATCTCGGCTGTGAACACGGCGTCTGCGGCGCATGTTCCGTCCGCGTGAATGGCGATGTCATCCGCGGTTGCCTGATACTGGCGGCCCAGGCCGAAGGCGCCGAGGTTGTCACCATCGAAGGGCTGTCCGATACGGGCGAGATCTCCGACCTGCAGGACAAGTTCGTCGAACGCAACGCGCTCCAGTGCGGGTTCTGCACACCGGGCATGCTGATGACCGCCGCCGAACTGCTGGCGCAGAAATCCGAGATGAGCCGCGAAGACATCCGCGAATTCATGTCGGGCAATTACTGCCGCTGCACCGGCTATCACGCGATCGTCGATGCGATCGAGAGCGTCAATAACACGCGACTAAAAGGCTAACACCCATGGGCTTTATTCACCCGTACGAACGTCCGAACTCATATATCGGGCGCACGCTTCCCCGTTCACGCGCCATGCGCGCCGTCGCCGGACGCGGCAAGTACACCGATGACATCACGCTGCCGCGCACGCTGCATGCGGCCTTCGTGCGCAGCCCCTACGCGCACGCCAAAATTCTGAATATCGAGACGGCCGCCGCCAAGGCAGCCCCCGGCGTAAAGCTGGTCATGACCGGCGCGGAACTTGCCGACATGTGCACCGGCCCCTGGGTCGGTACGCTGAAAGTCTTTGAGAACATGAAGGCAGAGCCGCAATACCCGATGGCCGTCGACCGCGCCTGCTGGCACGGCGAGGCAGTCGTCATGGTGGTTGCCGAAAGCCGCGCGCAGGCCGAAGACGCCGGCGAACTGGTGATAGTCGATTACGAGGAACTGCCGGTCGTTATCCGCAAGGAAAAAGCGATTGAGCCCGGCAGCCCGGTGATTCACCCCAATCTCGGCGACAATATTGCCTGGGAAAAGACCCTTGGCACCGGAGATGTCGACAAGGCGTTTGCCGAAGCCGATCACGTGCTGGAGGAAACCTTTGAATTCGGCCGCCATACGGCAGTCAGCCTGGAGCCCCGCATCGTGCTGGCAGAATACGACCCCGGGACCGAAAACCTGACGATTCACACATCCAGCCAGTGCCCGCACATGATCGAAACCGTGTTCGCCCGCACTCTCGGTGTGCCGGAACACAAGGTGCGTATCATTGCGCCCGACGTCGGCGGCTCGTTCGGCCTCAAAATTCATACCTTCGGCGACGAAGTGGCCGCAACCGCGGCTGCCATCAAGCTTGCGCGCCCGGTGAAATTCGTGGCCGACCGGCTTGAATCCTTCGTGTCCGATATTCATGCCCGCGAAAACCGGGTGCACGCCAAGATCGGCGTGATGAATGACGGCACGCTGATCGCCGCTGAAATCGACGATCTTTCAGGCGTCGGTGCCTATTCGCAATACCCGCGCACGTCCGTGTTCGAAGCCAACCAGATTCTTCACATCAGCTTCGGGCCTTACAAGCACAAGAATTACCGCGCCAAGGCGACGGTGGTGTATCTGAACGCGGTGCCGACATCGCAGTACCGTGCGGTCGGCCACCCGATCGGCATTTCGGTCGCCGAATTCATGATGGACTGGGCAGCGGATGTTACGGGTCTCGATCCGATCGATATCCGGCGCAAGAACGTCATGGAAGACGATTCTTACCCGCAGATTATCGGCTCGGGCCTGCCCATGAAGGACCTGTCGCATCAGGCCTGCCTGGAAAAACTGCGCGGGCTGATGAACTACGACGACCTGCGCACCGAACAGGCGGAATTGCGCGAAAAAGGCATCTATCGCGGTATCGGCATTGCCAGCTTTATCAAGGGCACCGCGCCGAGCCCAGTCGGCTATTACGGCGCCGGCGGTGCGCGGATTGCCGCGCAGGATGCGACGACGGTCAAGCTTGAACCCTCCGGCGGCGTGATCGTCGCCCTTGGCGTCACCGATCAGGGCCAGGGCGTCGATACCGTCATGGAACAGATTGCGGCGGCCGCCATCGGCTGTTCGATGGACATGGTGCGCGCGATTTCGGGCGACACCGATGCCACGCCTTATGGCGGCGGCACATATGCATCGCGGGCGACCGCCATCGGCGGCGAGGCGACCTACCAGGCAGCGCTCGACCTGCGGCGTGAAATCCTGCACATGGCAGGCATTCTGCTGCAGACCGATGCCGAGGAACTCGACATCGTCGACGGCAACGTGGTCGATTTCGGCTCAACCGAAGCACGCATTCCGCTGTCGGAAATAGGCCGGATCGGTCATTTCCAGCTCGGCGAACTACCCAACGACTATCAGCCCGTCCTGTCGCATACGCGGCGCTACCGGCTGCAGGATTCACCCTACATCTACACCAACGGCGTGCATGGCGCGTATATCGAGGTCGATGTCGATACCGGCTGGATCAAGCATCTCAAACACTGGGTGGTCGAAGATTGCGGCCGCATCATCAACCCGCAACTCGCCGACGAACAGATCCGCGGCGGTTGCGTACAGGGCCTCGGCGGCGCGTTGTACGAACATTGCATCTATGACGATGCGGGTCAGCTTCAGAACGGCACGATGGCCGATTACGTGACGCCAATGGCCTTCGAGATGCCCGATATCGAAGTCGGCCATGTCGAGACCCCGACCAGCGAATCCGAACTGGGCGCCAAGGGTGCCGGTGAATCCGGCACGGGTGCCGCACCGGGCGTGATGATGAATGCCGTGAATGATGCCATCAAAGGCCTGACGTCAGGCCGCGTGAAAGAACAGCCGATCACACCGGAAGTGGTGCTGACGGCAATGGGGAAGATTTAACGCCTTAACGGCGCCCGGCTCTCGCTGTTATTGCCATCGGCCATCTTCTGCAGCAGGCGGATGAACTGTTTGCGTTCGGCCGCTGTCAGCGGGGCCAGCATCCGGTCCTGGGCGGCTTCGGCGGCGCCGATCGCGTCGTAGATCAGCGCCTCGCCAACCTTGGTGATCGACACCGGTTTTGAGCGGCGATCCTTTTCGGACACCGTGCGCGTCACCAGTCCGCGTTCTTCCAGGTTTTTGACCACAACGCCGATGGTCGTCCGGTCGAGTGCCAGCGCGCCACCGAGATGAACCTGGTCTTCCGGCCCGCCTTTGAGCAACGCGGTGAGCACCGCGAATTGCAGCGGGGTCAGATCGTATTGGCGGCATTCATCGAGAAACACCGACACCGCGATCTGCTGGCAGCGGCGCATCAGGTGACCGGGAGCGGATCGCAGGTTCTCGAGGATATAGCTCTCGGCCGTCCCGTCAGCCGCGGGCTCTGAGAAAAGAACTTCCGCAGCCTCCGTCATTATGCGGCCAGGTCGGATGCTTTGTGACCGTAAAGCCACTGAAGCTGATAGTAGTAATCCTCCGCCGTCATCTTGCCCATGATCTCGTTGCGGAGCTTTCTGTGAACGCCATCGACATGGAACCAGTTATCGCCAAGCTGGCGCGACCCGATCTGGATGCGGGCCGTGCGGACAACCCGGTTATCGGTATAGACCTTCAGCCCTTCATCAAGATTGTCGGGATAGCTGCCGATCACCTCGGACAGGCAGACCGCATCTTCGAGCGCCATGCACGCACCCTGGGCATAATACTGCAGCGTCGGGTGCGCGGCATCGCCAAGAAGTACGGCGCGCCCGTCGATCCAGTTTTCGGTCGGCACCCGGTCGCACAGCACCCAGACTTTCCAGTTCTGACCGATATCGATGAGTTGGCGGGGCGTGTCGTGGATATGATCGAAATTGGCATGAACCTCTTCATGGGTCAGCGATTTGCCAGCGACCACCTCGGTCGCATCGTTGCACTTGGTGATCACAAGGTTGAACACCTTCCAGCCCGAGAGCGGATAATGGACCAGGTGACAGTTCGGCCCCATCCACAGCGTCGCCGCATTCCAGCGCAAAGATTCCGGCATCTGGTCGACCGGAATGACCGACCGGTATGTCGAATGGCCCGAAATACGGGGTGCACCGTCGCCCACCAGCTTCGCCCGCACGGCGGAATGCAGCCCGTCTGCGCCGACCAGAAGCTCGCCGGTGACCTTATCGCCGGATGAAAGGTTCGCGGTCACAGAGCCACCATCCTGATCGTAGCCAACGACCTCGCTGTTGACGCGAAGATCTATCAGGTCGTGTTCTTCGCACGCCTTGAGCAGTTCCTTATGGAGGTCGGCGCGATGCACCACCGCGTAAGGATTGCCAAAACGGGTACGGAATTTTTCGTCCAGCGGGACACGGTTGACCTCTTCTGCGGTGATCGCATCCATGAAACGCAGGTGTTCGATATAGACGGCCTGTTCGCGCGCGCCCTTGCCGACGCCGAGATAATCGAAGGAATGAAACGCGTTCGGCCCAAGCTGGATACCGGCGCCGATCTCGCCGAGCTCCGATGCCTTCTCGAGGACGACAACATTCTTGCCCTTCTTGGCCAGCCCGAGAGCCGCTCCGAGCCCGCCCAGTCCGCCGCCGGCAACGATAATCGGTTTCTGTGTCATGTCATTTCACCCCTGAATGCGAATTATTAATCAGTATTATGCGCATAATACTGATTATATCAACCACAAAAAAGCCGGCAGGGAAAATCCCCACCGGCTTTAATTCTCAACTCCGGCAACACGCCGGGGAACGTTCTCTATTTCTTGCGGCGACGCAGCCCGATCGCGCCAATGCTCATCAGGAACAGGATCGCCATTCCAGGCTCGGATACGCTGACCGGGGGTTCGGTTTCGGCTTCTTCGGTAAACGCGAGGCTCAGTCCATAAAACTGTGCCGTAGAGTCCCCGCCCAGGTCGACGAAGTCGGCACCGCCAATCCGGATGAAATAATCGCCAGCAAGTAACGCAATGTCGGTCAACTCTTCACCCGCGCCCAAAAGACCGTCATTGTCCCACGCGATAACGCTACCGCCGGCATCCAGCAGTTCAACCGTCAAATCGCCGAAAGCGGCGTAATCATACAAGGTGCTGTCGCCAGCCTTACCGAAACGCTGTGTCGGCCCCAGTGGGTCAAGCAGCGCCGTCAGCATGCCGTCGGCGCCGACCGTAAACATGAACACGTCGGTATCGGTGGCGCTGTCGATGCTGACGAAATCGGTTTCATACCGCCCGACCTCCTGATCAACCGCGTCGGCGCCGATAGCGACCGGCACACCGGATGCCAGCGCGCCGAGATTTGTTGCCGTCCCCGTCGTGTCGTTACCCGCACCTTTTTCATTGGCGTCGCCATAATGTCGCTGTATGCCGAGAATATCGTCAAGCTGCGGGCCGTCGAAGGGCGGATTCGACGACGTCGTGCGATTCAACAGATTGTTCGCAATACCTTCAGTATGCAAGAGACCGAGACCATGCCCAACCTCATGCGCTACGAGATTACGAAGTTTGCGCGAATCATTTCCCTGACTGGCAGGTCCAAAATTGTCGGCGGTATCGATTACACCATCTCCGAAATTTGGCAGGTAATTATAGGCCAGGACGACACCTGGTCCGTCAATCGTATGTCCACCTATGCGAATGTCGCCACGTGTCGCGCTGCCCGGGCTGGTAAGAAAGGTGGAACCATCATCATTTGCCTGGTAGGTCAGGCTGAGGCCCGACACTGAAGACCAGCGGTCGAAAGAGGATTTCATCTGGCCGAACCAGGCTTCATCGGTGTAATCAGTATCAGCCGTGGCGGCCGCGGGGTCAGCGTGTGTGACGCCATAAAAACTGCGGAACTGAGAAACGAGATTGCTGGGTGAGTCGGGTTCACCGTTAAAACCCGTGATCGGCGTGCCGTCGGGAAGGATGCTCCAGGTCAGGGTTGTCGCATCGCCCTGTGCGCCTGGCCAGCGGCCGGCAAGCTGAAACGCCGAGGCGCTCTGTACGGTGACACCCAACACAGCTGCCGCGGCTGTTGCGACAAAAATACGCTTCACGTTACTCATAACCGGCGCCCCATTCATTGCTTACTGACTAATCGACTACGCACTCACTAACCGGGGTCAATTTAACGATTTATTGGCCACACCGTGATGTCGCAGGTTATTTCACCTCATACAATCGCAGTCAACCGGGATCCCGTATTTTTACAATAATTCTATGGTTAATTTCTGCAGTTTTCCGGCGGTTGTGGACGACTTTCTAGTCGCGGCGGCGGAGCTCGGAGCGGAGAATTTTGCCGTTGATCGTCTTGGGCAACTCAGCTTCGAAACTGACAACACGGGGGTACATGTAGGGTGGCGCATTTGCCTTCACAAAATCCTGCAATTCAGCTCGCAGATCATCGCTCGCGGCACGACCAGGCGATATCACAACGAATGCCTTCACAACGCTGCCGCGCCGACCCGTGGGGTCAGCCGCAGGCACGCATGCACATTCCATCACCGCATCGTGGCGCATCAGCACATCTTCGACCTGCACAGGCGAAATGTTGTGACCGGCAGAGATGATCATATCGTCATGGCGGGCGATATAGTGGAAATCGCCCTCGGTATCGCGCCAGACGACGTCCTGAAAGATGTTCCAGCCACCGTGCACGACATCTGACTGATTATCGGGCTTGTTCCAGTACACGGTGCCGGTGGGGCCCCGTGTCGCGAACAGGCCGTGCGTGCCATCCGGCACCGGCGCGAAAGTCTCCGGATCAACGACCCTGACCTCATATCCCGGAACAGCATGTCCCAGGGTCTGCGCGTGGGGGAGCGTGCCCGGGTGGGTGGATGTCACGAAGCAATGCAGCATCTCTGTCGTGCCGATAAACTGTTCGAGCGGTACGCCTGTCGTTTCCAGCCAGACTTTTTCGGTCTCATCCGTCAACGGCTCTCCCCCGGTCATCGGGTGGACCAGCGACGAGATATCCCGCCCCCCTTCTTCAATCAGCCGTGACAGCAGATTGTAGTACGAGACCACACCGGCAAAGATCGTGACCTGGTGTTTCTCGATCAGATCCAACGCCTTTTCGGGCGACTTGTCCGGCTCCAGCACGGCCGCATGTCCGAGCCGCAGCGGGAAATAGACAAACATCCCGAACCCGAGGGCAAACGCGATCGACGGCGGACCGCCCATTACATCCCCCGGCCCCGGTGCTAGACAATACCGCCAGTAAGTATCGCTGACCGCCAGCATATCTCTGTGACAATGACAGGTGCCCTTGGGCGCGCCCGTGCTGCCTGACGTATAGAGAAACAGGCAGAGCTCTTCGGCATCCATATCGGCGTAGTGAGGCGCGACATCGCCCTCGGACAGAAATTCAGCAATTCCGCGGCACCTTCCCGCCGGGTCCGACGGAATCGCTATTACCTCTGTCTCGCCGGCGCGCGCATCTGCGACAGGCAGCGCTTCACCCAGCAGGTCAGGCGTCGAGATCAGCAACCGGGCATCGGCGTCTTCCGCCCGATAGATCAGATCGTCCTTGCGCAATTGCACATAGGTGGGCATGGCCACGGCACCAATTGCCTGCACCGCCAACAGCGTAACCACCAGATCGATCGTGTCCGGTATGCGCAGGATGACCACGTCGCCACGACCGACCCCAAAGGTCCGCAAGGCCGCCGCATAGCGATGGACCAGCCGGGTGACATCCTCGAACGTGTAAGTGGCACCATCGGCATAGAACGCCGGCGAATGCGACCAGCCCGCGTCCCGGGCACCGTCCAGGACGGCCTGAACCGCGTTCAGGCGCTCGGGATATTGAAGCTCGGGCAGATTGAAGATCAGCTCCGGGCGCGCATCGGGCGGCGCGAGGTCTGCGTATTTCCGCAATCCCGGTTCAGGCATGCCGGCCGTCAGCGTTTCAGCAGCGGCAGAACTTCTTCGGCGATCCGGCGCATCTGGCCGAGTTGGTCCGGCGAGCCGATCACGAGCTGGAAGATATTCACGCCGATATCGATATAGGACTGAAGCCGCGCCGCCATCTGTTCGGGCGGGCCGGCGACTGCCCAGCGGTCGACCACGTCATCGCGGATAGGCGGGCCGTGAAAATCCTCAAGATGGTCGCGCACGCCTTCCCAACCCTTGCGCGGATCGTCGTTCACATTGGCAAAGCAGTTCCAGGCCTTTGCGTATTTCTTCCCGGGGAATTTTTCCGCGCCCGCCGCCTCGATTGTTTTCCAGTGCTCGGCATATTCTTCCGGCGAAACGTGCACGGTGATCCAGCCATCGCCGTAATCAACAACCCGCTGAAGCTTGCCCGGCAGATACTTGCCTGCGTTCTTTTCCTTCCAGCCGTGATGCACCGGCCCGCCGGGCTGTGTCGGAAAATAGATCCCCGAGCCCATCAGCACGGGGGGCATTTCCGGCGGTCGGGCCATGCCGAGTGTGATTTCGTTAAAGCTGAAATAATCGCCCTTATAGGTCAGCTTGTCCTCCGACCACAGGCGGCGCATCACGTCCATGCATTCGTCGAATACCTTGCCGCGTTTACTGTACAATTCAGCCGGGCTGAGATCGGTGCCGTGTTTGAGGGATGCCAGCCCTTCGAATTCACGCTTTATCAGGGTCGGCGTCCCCGCCCCCATGCCGACGCCCATGATGGCCCGGCCTTCTGATATCTCGTACAGGGTCGCCCATTGCTGGGCGGTCATGACCGGATTGCGAACCTGTGGCGTCAGGATACCGGTGCACAGTTTCAGGTTTTTGGTCTGCGCGGCGACAGCGGTCAGCGCGTTTATCGGGCAATAGGCAGCGGTCGTCCGCCGGCCCATCATGGCGTCATGAACCCAGATCGCATCGAAGCCCATCGCTTCGGCCTCACCCCCCGCATGAACGAGATCCTTCATCGAATAGGCCTTGCCCGTGATGCCGGCAACATTGTTCACCGACACGCCGATGACGAGATCATCCCCTAACGCCATTTTCTCACCTCAAATTCGATTATTGTTCACTACCTAATGATTTCATTTTGACCGGACATGAGCAAGTGCTGGCCTCTTGTCCCGTTGCAGCGAACCATGCACGATGCGCGGATTACACCAAGGGAGGATCAAACAATGACCGTACAACACATCGTCTTGCTCGAATTCAATGACGGCGTCGCAGAGGATGCGAAGATGGCAGCCCTGCAATCCGTCCACACCCTCCAGGGCAAGATCGACGGCATCGAAGGTGTTACCTCCGGCAAGGATTTTTCCGGCCGCGCCGGCGACTTCACCCATTCGGTGATCGTCACCATGCGCGACAAGGACGTGCTTGCCGACTATGGCCCGCACC
Organism: Paracoccaceae bacterium; assembly: GCA_047638395.1. Taxonomy (GTDB): domain Bacteria; phylum Pseudomonadota; class Alphaproteobacteria; order MPNO01; family UBA830; genus CAXBCP01. The sequence continues at coordinate 43,066 of JBLIMV010000016.1, forward strand.
CGGCGCATAAAGAGGTTCAGGGCATTCTCGGCCCGATCGTCAAAACCCTGTGGGTTGTCGATTTCGAACCGTCCTGACCCCGCATACGGATTCATGGACGAACCTGAAACGACTAAATCGATAAATCAGATTCGCTCGGCCAACCTGCATGCCGGCCGATATGTATGACGTCCTGATCGCCGGCTACGGCCCAACCGGCATGATGGCCGCCATCCTGCTGGGCCGCGCCGGGCACAAAGTCGCCGTGATTGAGCGACATGAGACACTCTATAATCTGCCCCGCGTCGGCATCGTCCATGACGATGTGCTGCGCATGTTTCAGGAAATTCGCATCATCGACCGTGTTCTGCCGGCGACGTATTTCCTGCCGACATACGAGATGGGCTTCCACGGCGAAGTATTGCTGTCCAACGACGTTGCCGAAATGGAGACCCATGGCTGGCCCGAGATGACATCCGTCTATCAGCCCGCCTTCGAAGCAGAGCTGGATGCGACCACAAAATCGCTGACGGGCGTTGACGTTTTTCAGGGTTGGAACGTGACCGGACTTCACCAGAATTCCGACGGTGTCGAGGTAACGGCTGAGGACTCCAACGGCACCTCCCGAACGTTCGATGGCAAATACCTGATCGGCGCTGACGGCGGCAACAGCTTCGTGCGTGCAGCGCTCGAAATCGGATACGAGGATCTTGGTTTCGACCAGGCATGGCTTGTTGTCGACGGGCTGCAAAAGCGCGGGCGCGGAAACCGCCCTGAACTTCGCCAGTTCTGCGAGCCCGAACAGCCGGGCATGACCATGCAGATGGGACCCGATCACCGGCGCTGGTCGTTTATGATCTTCGATGACGAGACGCCGGAAGAAGCGTTGAAGCCCGAGAATATATGGAAACGTCTCGACCGGCCTGAAGGCGGCACCGCGGAGGATTTTGAGATCATCCGCGCCGTGAACTACCAGTTCCGGTCGCTGATTGCGGAACGCTGGCAGGACGGCCGCGTGTTCCTGGCCGGTGATTCTGCCCATCAGATGCCGCCCTTCCTCGCCCAGGGCATGTGTTCGGGCTTCCGCGACTCGCACAATCTTGCCTGGAAGCTCGATCTCGTGCTGCACGACCTTGCCACGCCCGCATTGCTTGAAACCTATGAGGCGGAGCGCGCACCGAATGCACGGGCAACCGTCATCGAAAGCATGAACGTCGGACAGAACGTCAACGAGCGCGACCCGAAAAAGGTGCGCATCCGCAACGACCAGCTGCGGGCTCTCCAGAAAAAGGTGGATGAGACCGGCGAGAAGAGCCTCATCGCGTTTCGCGTGCCAGCACTCGAAGCCGGGCTCATTGGTGCGAATGACGGCGGGACCGGCGGCGGCGTGCATGTGGGTCAGGGAAAGATCGCGACGCGCAATCGCGAAGGCCGCTTCGACGACCTGGTTGGCCACGGCTTTGTCATCATCGCCCGAAACGGCGATGCCCGCGCGGTTCTCGATCCGGATACGCATGCATTCTGGGCAGAACTGGGCGGCAAAATTGTCCATTTCGGGAACCCGGACCGGGGTCTAAAAGATATCGACGGATATTTTACCCGCCTGATGGACAGCCTTGACTGCGACGTCATCGTCAAACGTCCCGATTACTACGCCTTCGATACGTGCAAAACCGTTGCCGGCTTACCTGCGCTGCTGACCAATTTGCGCGACCTCTTCAACGACCCTGAGAAACTAAAACGCCCCGAATGAACACCGAATGACATCTGCCGACCCCCAGCAACCGTCGACCCCGGATACCCGTTCCTATGCCGCGCTGCGCTATCCCGCGTCGCGCATGTATCTCGGCGGTGCCGCGCTCGCGATGATGGCTGACAGTATCGAGCATGTGATCAGCTACTGGATCATCTTCGAGAAATTCCAGTCGCCGTCGCTGGCGGGATTTGCGGTCATCGCCCACTGGGTGCCGTTCCTGATCGGCTCAATCTGGGCAGGCGCGCTGGCCGACCGGTTCGACCCCCGCCGGATTATCCAGGCGGGCATGGCATGCTTCATGTTGGTCTCGCTCGGCTGGGGCATCCTGTTCGCGACCGACAGTCTTGAGAAATGGCATGCGGTCATATTGCTGATCCTGCACGGGTTTGCCGGCGTGCTATGGGCACCTGCCGGACAGGTTCTCATCCATGACGTGGTCGGCGGCAGGCAATTGCAAAGTGCGATCCGCCTCCTCGCCACATCTCGGACCCTCGGCCTGCTTCTGGGACCCGCCGTCGGGGGCGCCCTGTTGCTGATCGTCGGCCCCACCATCGGCATCTTCCTCAACGTCCTGATTTATGTGCCCCTGACCCTGTGGCTGATCCGGAACCCGAAACGCGTAAACACCGACCGTTCCCCGACCGCTGCCGCAATGCGGAGCTTCCGCGATCTGTTCGAGACGATCCGCCAGATCTCCGGCATTCCGGTCGTCTTCGCGATGTCGGTCCTCGCCGGGCTTGCCGCTACGTTCGTCGGGAATGCGTTCGAGCCGCAAATGCCCGAATTCGCCCGCGCCCTCGGCATCCCGGAATTCGGCCGATACCTCGTGGAAATGTTCCCGCAAACCCTCTCAAATGGCGTGATGATCGACCCCGCAACGGGGAAAATGACCGTCCTGTCGGACGCCACGATACAGGCGCTGTTTTACAGCCTGTTGCTCGCTGCCAACGCGGTCGGTGCGCTGACCGCCGGTATCGTGCTCGAAGCACGCTCAATGCTGCCGGCAAAAACCCGGACGTCGTTCATCCTCGGCATGCTCTGGGCGGCGGCTATTTTCGGGTTCGCGGTGTCACCGTATTACGTGCTGTCATTCATGCTGCTCGTCTGCGCCGGCTTCCTCGATCTGTCGTTCAATTCGATGACGCGCACACTCGCCCAGCTCAACTCTCCGCCTGAAATCCGGGGACGCGCCATCGGCGTGTTCAACGTCGGCGCATTGGGCTGCCGGACATTCAGCGGCTTCACCGTTGGTTTCGGTGGCGGGATGATCGGGATACATTTCTCACTCGCCCTCAGTGCCGCGATCATGCTCCTTGCGATGGGGGGATTGTTCATCTGGGCGAAACGGCACGGCGTGCTGAAAGATACGTAAAAGAGGAAATACAATGGACAGAAATGCCAACCGCGATGCGGGTGCCGCACACCGGCGTGGCCTCGGTCAGCCGGACAGCGACCCCGGCCTGAATGCCCCCGGGTACAAGGCCTATGTGGATGAGTATTTTCACAACGATATCGGCGCGCGCGACATCCTGCCGTTAGCCGACCGCATGATTCCGGCGCTGACAGCGCTGTGTTTTCGTGGTGCTGCCAAAGCAACCGAACGCATGGTCGGGGCGGCGCTCGATGCCGGTCTTGATGCGCGTGCGATCCTCGAAATTTTCATCCAGTCCGCGCTCTACAGCGGCCTTCCCCGCACCGACGAGGCAATTGAAATTGCCGGGCGGGTATTCGCTGCCCGCGGCATCGACTTACCGGATGATCCGCCCGACGACCGCAGTGTCGAGGAAATGGATGCCGACGGCGCCGCCGTGATGGAAGAACTGCACGGGGCGCGTCAGGCCGGCGGCTACGCGTCGCCCGACAATCCGGTGACTTTTTCGCTGTATCAGGGTGCCATCCGGCACGGTTACGGACAGCTCTGGGTGCGTCCCGGGCTGGACCTGCGCCAGCGGATGATCTGTGCCATCGCGGGCTTTACGTCTGCCAGTCTGCACGCCTCTTTGACGAAATTTTCCGTCTCCGCGCTCAATGTCGGGTTATCAAAAGACCAGGTCGCCGAAGCCGCGATCCAGACCGCACCATGGAACGGCCTGCCGATTGCCCTGACCGGACTGACGGTGATCAGCGATGCTCTGGCCGCAGCAGACTGATGCTGGACGTCCAAACGCAGCCATGCCAACGTATATATCGATGACGGAAACCAGAAGATCACGCCGGTAGGACCATGAGCGATAACGATACAAACACCGTCTCGGAAACAAAACCGAAAACAAAGCGTCCGCGCCTGTACAAGGTGATGCTCGAAAACGACGATTTCACGCCGCGTGAATTCGTCGTGAAGGTGCTCAGAACCGTCTTCCGGATGTCGGATGACGAAGCCTATCTGATCATGATGGCCGCCCACCAGCAGGGCAACGCCGTGGTATCGGTCTATACCCGCGACGTCGCGGAATCAAAGGCGAACGAAGCCACCGACATGGCGAAAAAGGCAGAACAGCCGCTGATGTTCACAATCGAGCCGGAAGAGTAACGGTCAGAAACATGGATCCTCGGGTCAGGCCCGAGGATGACGAGGTGTGGAAAACAGGGCGCACATTCTTCAGTGTCGCCCTTAGGCTCATCTCCCTTGTCACCTTCGGGTTATATCAGAGGGCCTACACACTTTAGTTCCGCCGACCCTTCTCGATCACATCCAGAATATGTTCCGGCGTGAAGGGCTGCTTGGTCACCTGCGCGCCGAGCGGCCGCAGCGCATCGTTTACCGCGCACCAGAGCGCTGCAATCGCGCCGATCGTCCCGGATTCGCCGATGCCGTTGGCGCCAAGCTCAGTGCTGGTCAGCGGGGTTTCGATATGGGCGATCTTGATATCCGGCATTTCGCCCGCCATCGGCAGCAGGTAGTCGGCGAGCGTCGCGTTCATCAGCTGGCCATTCTCGTCGTACTGGCTGTGTTCATAAAGCGTGTTGCCGATACCCTGTATGATGCCGCCGCGGATCTGTTCGTCCACCATCATCGGGTTCACGACACGTCCGCAATCATCGGCCATCCACCAGCCGAGCAGCTTAATAAAGCCGGTTTCCACATCGATTTCGACCTGTGCGCCCTGCACGCCATTGGCGACGTAATAGGGCGTATTCGGTACATGATGGCGCGTCACCATCAGTTCAGGCTGAGTACCGGCAGGCAGCGTATCCTGGCGGAAATACCCAACCTTGGCGAGCTCGGCGAGATCCATCCGTGCTTCGCCGGTGGCCACATCGCGTATCTCACCACCACCAAGGGTCAGTGTATCCGCCGAGGTCTGCAGGACCGATGCGGCAAGATCGAGGATATTCGCCTTGAGCGCTTTGCCGGCCTGTAGCGCCGCCTCGCCGCCCATCGCCATCCCGCGTGACGCCCAGGCGCCCCCGCCATAAGGCGTGGTCGCACTGTCGCCGGAAATGACATCGATATCTTCCATGCCGATACCAAGCTGATCGCCGACAATCTGGGCGATCCCGGTCAGCGTCCCCTGCCCCTGATCGGTCACACTGGTCATGCAACGGACAACGCCCGACGGCTCCAGCTTTACCGTGCAGCCGTCCTGGGTCGATACCCGCGCCCCCGACGGGCCGTAATAGACCGGGCCGAAGGCGGCCGCTTCGACAAAGGTCACAACGCCCACACCGCGATAGACATTGTTTTCCCGTGCCTGCACCTGATCGGCGCGCAGGGCGCTATACTCCATAATATCGACACAGGCATCGAGACAACGATGCAGCGACATCGATTTCGCCGCATACCCGCCGACGGTCTTCAGCGGATAATCCTCGTCGCGGTGAAAGTTCATGCGGCGGAACTCGACCGGATCGATCCCCGCCTTCGCCGCTGCCTGATCGACCAGCACCTCGGTCACCGTACAGCCGACCGGCACACCGACACCGCGGAACATGCCGACGATACCCTTGTTCACGTATGCCACGCGGGTCCGTGCGTGATAGTCGGTCAACGCGTAAGGAGCGGCCGCACAGGTGATCGCCATCATCCCTTCGGCCAGACCGAACCGGATATAGGCGGTATAGGGGCCGACCGAGAGCGTGTTGTCGTAGTCCATCGACGTGATCTTGCCGTTCGCATCGACGCCCATCGTGGCGGTGTTGAGATGATCCCGCGTCTGACAGTCGGCAACGAACGATTCAAGACGGTCCGCGGTGTATTTCACCGGCCGGCCCATCATCTTGGAGATCGCCACCACCGCGACCTCTTCGCCATGCACGTTAATCTTGAGCCCGAACCCGCCGCCGACATCCGGCGTGATCACCTGCACCTTGTGTTCAGGAATACCGAGATGACGGGAATAAATGTCCTGCATCTGATAGGGAGACTGGTGGGATTGATGAACCGTGAGGCGCTCCTCGACCGGGTCCCAGTCCGCGAGAATTGCGCGGCCTTCAAGCGTGACCGCCGTGTGGCGACCGAATTCCAGTTCAGCCTCGACCGTGAACGCCGCTGCCGCGAGTGCCGTCGCAGCATCACCTGTATCCGTGACATGCTGGTAGCAGAGATTGTCGCCAAGTTCGGGATGGATCGGCGTCGCACCGGGTGCCAGCGCTTCCATCATGTCCATGACGGCAGGAAGCTCCTCCCAGTCAACCATCACGAGATCGACTGCATCCTCGGCCTCGGCGCGGGATGCTGCGACCACCGCGGCGACCGGCTCACCCTGATAACAGGCATGATCGGTCGCAAGCATATTCTGGACGGCGGATTTATGGCCTGGTCGGTGCTCAGCAACGGCATGCATGGGCGCGCAAATTTCAGCCACTTCCGCACCGGTGACGATACGCACCACGCCCGGCGAGTTCTCCGCCATCGACGCATCGATCCCGTTGATCCGCGCGTGACCGTACGGGCTGCGCACGAAGGCAACGTGCAGCATGTGGGGCACGGTAATATCGTCGGTGTAGCGCCCCTTTCCATGGATCAGACGCCTGACATTGGGCCGTGCTACGGGCTTGCCGACAAGTCCGGGGCCGCTTCCATCCGCGGGGCTCATGCGGTTTCTCCCACGGTTTTTCCCATTGGCTCTCCGGCGCGCGCCTTGGTGGTCGCCTCGACCGCATCGACAATTGCCTGATACCCGGTACAGCGGCACAGATTGCCGGACAGATGATCGCGGATGACGTCACGGTCGGGAATCCCGCCAGCTGCCAGTAATTCGGCAGAGGTCAGCACCATCCCCGGCGTGCAGAACCCGCACTGGGCGGCATTACGGTTTTCGAACTCCATCTGCAGGTCGGCGACTTCGCCACTGGCCGACAGTCCTTCGATGGTCACCACGTCGGCGCCGTTCGCCTGGACGGCCAGCATCAGACAACCGCGCGCGACCACGCCATCGACGCGTACCGTACAGGCGCCGCAGACACCGTGTTCGCAGGCCAGGTGCGATCCGGTCAGGCTCAGATCGAGCCGCAGGAAATCGACGAGGTGACGGCGGACGGGAACGGTTCGGGTAACCTGCTCGCCGTTAACGTTCAGGGTAATTTCGGTGGTTTCTTCTGTCATGCCACCATTTTGGCATTCACGGCACCGCAGGGAAAGGTGCCGGTGTCGCAATCCGACCTAAAACAAGGTTAGGTCCATTTCACGGCCTCAAACGCCGTGACGAGCTGATCGCGCAGCCACCGACTGGCAGCATCGGCGTGAAAACGTTCATGCCACAACAACTTGATTTCCACTTTCGGCAGGTCGATGGGATGGCGCATCTGCGTCAGTTGCGGTTCGGTCGCGAAGGTGATGGCGAATGCCTTTGGAATGGTGGCGATCAGATCGCTGGAAGCGACCACAAACGGAATCGACAGAAAATGGGGCACACGCGCCCCAACCCGCAGCTCGACACCCTGACGTTCCAGCGTCTGCTGGACCACCGAATGGCCTGTACCCTGCAATTCGGGAATCGCATGACGGGCGCCAAGATACTTCTTCAGCGTGAACCTGCCTTTTGCGATCGGATTGTCCGCTGCTGCGATGCAGACATAATCCGTATCAAACAGGAAACGTTGATAAAACTGCCCTGAAAACTCCGGCAGAAATCCAATCGCGATATCGGCCTCTCCGGATTTCAACGCTTCGGGCGTGTCTTCAATCGACAGGTTCAGTGCGCGGATCGAAATGCCCGGCGCCGGCCCCCGGCACATGTCCAGAACGCGCGGCAGGATCACCGCCTCGGCGATATCGGTCATGATGATGTTGAACGTCCGCTGCACCGTTGCCGGCTCAAACGTGCGGGTCTGCTGCAATCCGCGGCTTAGTTCGTCCAGCGACGCACGTACATAAGGCATCAGCCGCTCAGCAAACGGGGTCGGCGAGACGCCGTGGCTTTCCCGTACGAAGAGCGGATCACCGAGGCTTGTCCGTAGACGCTTCAAGGCGTTGCTTATGGTCGATTGGGTCAGACCAAGATCCGCCGCGGCGCGCGAAACATTGCGCCGCTGCATGATCGCATCGAACACTACGAGCAGGTTGAGGTCGAGCTTCCTGATATTTCCCATATGAATACGAATTATCACAATTTGCGGTATTTCCAAATATCAGGATAACAGGCACGATCGTGACAATAAGAACGAAACAATCACCCGATTTAACAGTGGAGTACATCATGAACGCAGCAGCAGATGGCGGCGCCGCAGGAACGCCCAAACCTGACGCCAATTCCGAGAACGCCCGCGTCATTAGCGCCGATGAATATTTCCAGCGCGTACGCCACACCCATGTGCGCGCCTGCAAATGGGAAGGCGATGAGTGGAAATCCCTGCTCGCAGAGCTTGGGAGCGATCCGATCCGTCATGCAGAACGGCGCTTCGTCGCGCTGGTAAATGAAGACCATGGCGACCTTGCAGGCGCCTCGCCGGGTATTTTTATCGGTATCCAGATGATCCATCCGGGCGAACACGTGCCGAACCACCGGCACAACTCGGTCGCGATCTATCACTATCTGCAGGGTACCGGCGCCACGACGGTCGAAGGCCAGCGCTATGAATTCAAGGCCGGTGACACCATCGTCTGCCCGGCATGGTCCTATCACGAGCATGAGGCCACCGGCGATGAAGACGTCATCATGTACGTCGCCCAGGACATGCCCGAAATGGCGGCCAAACGGACGCTGTTCTTCGAAGAACCTCAGGGCCTCGAAAACGTGCGCCACATGGTTCAGGGCACCAGCAAATCCTGGAGCGCTACTCGCGATCCTGACGCGGAATAGCTCTTACGATCCATGACTGAGCTTGCCGCCCTGGCGGCGCCTCAGTCGTAACCCCAGTGATCCCGCCATGGCCGCAGCAGGTGGTCGATGGGTTCGAATCGGTTTTCGTAGTTTTGCCACCGCCCCATTGCGCGTCGGTAAACCGGCTGGGTTACCTGATTGTAACTGGGCGTATTGATGCGGTCGCGGCCGAGGGCTGTCGCGCGATAATTCTCGACATTGTCACTCCAGCCGACACCAAGAAATTCAAGCAACGGCGCAACCGCGCCGCGCAGGTCATCCACGACATCCTCATACCGGATGATGTGGGTTTCAAGATCCAGTTTACGGTCGTATAGCCGCCACAGCGTCATCGCCCGGTCGTAAAACCGGGCGGCGTCTCCAAGGTCCAGAAAATTGGCCATCGCGTCATTCAGATCGAATGTCTGCATGAAACAACTCAGTACGCAGTCGTTCGGATGCCGAAGTGCCAGAATGAATTTGGCCGATGGGAACACAGAGCGGACAAACCCGGCTTCGACGAGATTTAGGGGAAACTTGTCCACCAGTACGCGGATGCCTTCGCGGTCGAATTTATCGGCCACGATATCGAAATATCGGGCTTGCAGTGCGGCGCGCTGATCGTCCCGCAAAAGGGGCGCGGGTTGCGTTGCCGGACCAGCCTGCTGGAGAGCGCGTAGTTGCGAAATTACCGGCTGCTCCTCCAGCACCGCGATTTCGGGATGACTGCGGAGAATGGTGTCAAGCAGGGTCGTCCCGGAACGCGGAAAACCGACAAGAAACGTCGGCACGAGTGGGGCGTCACCGGCCTCCGCCCCCGGCTGCGGCGGTGCGAGCGCTTCGCCATTCGCTATCAGCGAATCGACGCGTTTTGCGTATCGCACCCCATCGATGCCTCTATCGCGTCCCGACACGGCGGCAAATCTGTTGGCTCCCACAAAATTTTCGAATGCCGAATCGTAATCCGCCAGCCGGTCGTTCACCTTGCCGAGTAGACTGAGGCGCCGATGTTTCAATAGATCAGTAGAATCAGCAGCGACGGCCTGGACAATAAAATCACGCGCGGCGGCGTCGTTCTTTTTATGAATGGCGAGATGAGCACGCAGGTCGAGCAGTGCTGGGTGTCTAAGGTCGCAGTGTTCCGCCGCGCTATTGAGCACGGCTTCGACGTCCTCCATCCGGTTCTGAAACTGCAGCAAATCGCCGTAGTTTCCGTATGCCTGCTCGAATGACGGGTCGAGCCGGATCGCCTGCTCGAAATGACCGACAGCGTCTTCGGTCCGATCGGCCTGTTTCTGTACCGTCGCCAGATTGTTATGGAATATCGCGGACTCCGCGTTGCGGGCCACCGCCGCTTCGAGATGGCGGAGCGCGTCGTCCAGTTTGCCGAGCCTTCCGAAGATCAGACCGATATTGTTGTGAGCGTCGGCATAACCCGGATCTATTTCCAGCGCAGCCAGCAAGGCTGCGCTAGCTCTGGGGACATCACCGGCCGCTTCGTACCCGGTCGCAAGGTTGAAATGCACCTCCGCATTCTGCGGATCCAGATCGACGCATTTCTGCAGAAACGGCAAAGCTGCCATTGCCGCGCCGAGATGCAATTGCGCAACACCCATCAGCTTGTTGAGAACCGGGTCATCCGGCGCCGATTTCAGACTGACACTGATCTCCGCGACAGCCTCTGCTATCCGGCCTTCGATCAGCAATGTTCTGAGCGCGCTCGCTGTCGCGGCGCCTTCGGATGGTTCGGAGGTCATGTGAGGGCAAATACTCTTGTGGTTTGTGATCGCGTGACTGCACGGGGATTATACCGTGATCGCAGCCCGCAGAAAATCGCCTCGGCCGCGCCGCCAAATGTGACGTCGGCCGTTATTGTCACCGCACCCGGCAGGTGAGACAGTGAGCCCAACTGAACAGAATTGGAGGGATGCCATGTCAGCGACCGATTATAATTACGACGTCTTTACCGGCGGTCAGGAAGACTTCCTGGATTTCGCGATGCATGCGCCAAAGGCGACGATGCGCGCACCGTCTTTCCCGGTAGAAGAACTGGCGACCGGCGAGATGGTCGACATGAAAAATTTATGGAAATCAGGCGTCACGGTCATCGAGTTCGGCTCGTTCACCTGACCGTTCTGCGCAATCGCCGCGGAGGCCATGGAAGACCTCCACGCGCGTTACGCTGACCGGGCCGTGCGCTCGGTATTTATCTACACCCACGAAGCTCATCCCGGCGAAAACTATCGCCATCACACGTCGATGGACGACAAGCGCGCCAACGCACAAGCCTTTGTCGATCATTCGAGCATCAAGCGTGAAATGTTCCTCGACGACCTGGACGGCACCGCCCACCGCACCTATGGCGGTCTGCCGAACATGACCTGGATCGTCGGCCGCGGCGGGTTCATCCACTATAAATCCGCCTGGACCAATTCGGCCGATGTGGAAGACGCGCTGAACAACGTGCTCGATTTTCAGGAAAACCGGATCAAGAACCAGTGGATCCCGTTCTACAGTGAGCGCAGCGCCTGGAGCGTCCGGCCGATGGACAAGTTCCAGGAAGGCCTGGAACGCGCCGGCCCGCAAGCGGTCAGCGACTATCAGGGAATGATCGAACGGAACAAGGCAAAGCGGGCCGCTCCGTCGGAAGACGTCGCACCGCGGGTTCCCGGCAATTTCTACAAGACCGAGGAAGAGGACGGCGGCAAGTAGCCGGCAGGGTGCACCGCTTCTTTACCCAAAGGGGCCAGATTTGAATGGTCGGTTTGATACTTTCAATGGTCTGTTTAATGCACTGACAGACCGGAATATGGCGTTGAGCGGTTCTCAGGAAAAGGCAACGCTGCCGAACAACTTGGGGAGGCAGCCTGCGCACCAGACCTGAGATCCGCTTCGACCCTGAAAGCAGACATCCCATAGTGGTGGCGGTCACGTTGGCTTTCGAGCAATGACCGGACTGATTTCTGCGGATGGCGTGATTTTCGCTACTGAGCCAACCCGGACATCGCACGCTGTCGTACAAACGGAAACCGCGGCTCTATTGAACCGTCGTTTGGTTGCAAGTCTGCGTCGCGGGATTAGGCTGACTTACGCCGACGAGCGGCGAGGCGAATACCGGCAACGCCCAGACCAAACAAACCGAGCGTGGCCGGTTCGGGCACCTCAGAGATCAACTGGAATGCGTTGTCACGGCCACGGCCGTCGGCAATCCATGAGCCGGGTTGGCCGGCCGCGGAGGAATCGCCGGTGGTGTTCGTGGTCCAGACCCAACCGCTGAACCCTACCTGCTGGTCCTGGAAGATCGGCCCCGAATCAAGCGCTAGCCAATAGGACGTGCCACCGTCCAACACAATCGAGGGCATTACGAAATTCACCTCGAAAACGTCATTCGACGCAATGTTTACGCCCGTATCAATCGCGCTCGCACCGACGGCGAGCCCCGAATGCAAAATCGCGGCGGGGACAGCGCCGGCATCGGCGAGGATCGCCCAGCCGATATTGGCGAGGTTGGCGGCATTGTTGGAAAATGCCCAGAAGGTAACACCGGTCAGTGTCGTCGGCGCGGCGAGCACGAAATCATCCGCCGCGGACGGATTGTTGAAGGCAAAACCATCAACATTAGCCGGTGCGCCATTGTCGTAGACGACCCCTGCATTCGCTGTTACGGCGAACAGCAGCGAAAGCCCAAGGGCCATCGCCGGGAGCTTGAAAAACATGAGAATTCTCTTTCTTCAAAAACACATTGTTGTCGCTTGTATTATCTTCGAGAAAATACCGTGTCAAAAAATTCATTCCCTATGAATCAATCTCCTATTGGTATTTTTGGCCAAAACAAAACCCGGGGTTGCAAGCGCAATTGACGCTTTTCTGGCGCTAAATGGTTCTGTTCTCATAGTGGATTTGAAATCATTCTTTCTGACGGCCCCGGAGCTGCAAAACATCTCGATATTTGGTCTGACCCGACGTCCGCTTCAGGCTAGACACAGCCGGGTCCGGCGCCGCTGCGAAATTTCTCCGCTCTGCCGCGACGCAGACACACCAGACAACACTTCTCCAGCGCGCGCGCTGGAGATATACACTCACCACCGCGCATACAATTTTGGAAAAATTGTTGAATATGACGATGTTCGAACTCGACCCACACCTTGCTACAGATACCGAAGAGGTTGGCATGCTTGGTCTGTGCCGGGTGTTACTGATGCGCGATGCCCGCTACCCATGGCTAATCCTGGTGCCGGCAAAACCGTGCCTGGTGGAAATCTCCGATCTCCCGCCGGAAGACAGAGCCATTCTGATGGACGAAATCACGGTCGCGGGCACTACTCTTTCCGGCCTCTACCAGCCGGATAAAATCAACACCGGCGCGCTCGGCAACATTGTCCGCCAGCTTCATGTCCACATCGTTGCCCGCAATACCGGCGACCCTGCCTGGCCCGGCCCGGTCTGGGGGCACAGTGCGGCGCTGGATTATGACGCGGAAACGCTTGCGACGCGCATGCAGGAACTTCGGAGGTCCCTGGGTACCGCCTAGTTATCCACAGCCGAATCGCTGCGCTCATTGTGCGGGGCGGACCCTGTCAATATGATCCGCTCGTTGGCACTTAATCCAATTAACGGCCTTTCCGGACAGGGCGCGGAAGGCAGGGAGAAATATCATGAAAAGACGCGATCTCATTCGTTTCGCGGCCGTAGCAGCCGCAGCAATGTTTACCGTCAGCGGCGCGCAGGCAGCCGATCCGATGAAAGTCGGCTTCGTCTATGTCGGCCCCATCGGCGACCACGGCTGGAGCTACCAGCACGACCAGGGCCGTCTCGCGATGGAAAAGCACTTCGCCGGCAAGGTAAAGACCACCTATGTCGAAAACGTGCCCGAAGGCGCGGATGCCGAACGTGTCATCCGCAAGCTGGCCAGCACCGGTCACAACGTCATCTTCACCACGTCGTTCGGTTTTATGAACCCGACGGTCAAAGTGGCGAAGCAGTTCCCGAAAGTGACGTTTGAACACGCGACAGGCTACAAACGTGGCAAGAACGTCGGCACCTATCTTTCGGTCACCTATGAAGGCCGCTATATCTCCGGTTATACCGCTGCCAGCGTCAGCAAGACCGGCAAGATCGGCTACATCGCCTCCTTCCCGATCCCCGAGGTCATCCGCGATATCAACGCGGTCATGCTCGGCATGCAGAAGGTGAACCCGAAGGCCGAACTGAAGATCATCTGGGTCAACACCTGGTTCGATCCCGGCAAGGAACGTTCCGCCGCCGAGGTCATGATGGATCAGGGCGTCGACGTCATCATCCAGCACACCGACAGCCCTGCCGCCATGCAGGCCGCCGAGAAACGCGGCAAGTGGGCGGTGGGCCAGGCTTCCGACATGTCGCATTTCGGACCCAATGCCCATCTGCTTTCGGTCATCAACGACTGGGGCAACCACTACATCAAGTCGGTTCAGCGGGTTATGGACGGCAAGTGGAAGTCAGAGAATTACTGGGGCGGCATGGATGACGACACCATCCGCATTCCGGAATTCAACAAGAAAGTCCCCGCCGACGTGGTGGCGCAGGCCAAGAAGTTCATGGCCGGCATGAAAGCCAAGACGTTTCACCCGTTCACCGGACCGATCAAGGATCAGTCCGGCAAGGTACGCGTCCCCGCGGGCAAGAGCATGACCAACGCCGAGCTGGCCGGGATGAACTGGTACGTTCAGGGCATCCAGGGCTCTATCCCGAAGTAAGGTCTTTCAGATCAGACGACGAAGGCCCCGGCGGGAAACTGCCGGGGCCTTTTTTATTTTAAGCTCCCTGCCTGTCATCCCGGGCTTGTCCCGGGACCCAGTCTTTGCGCAGTCGAGAAGCTGCCCCCCCGGCCCAATGCCGGGGTGACCATCGGAAACAGAGGGTCTACGCGGCAAACAGCGCCATCGCCCGTTCTCGTATCGCATCGGGCGCCTTGGCGAGTGAACCGGCATTGAAGGGCGGCTGCGGGTCGTATTCGGTCATCAATTGCACGAACTGCGCATGATCGTCACCGGCAACCTCGGCCAGAAGGGTCAGCGCCATATCGATCCCGGCGGACACACCTGCCCCGGTCATGATCTTGCCGTCGGTGACCACACGCTCATCGGTGGCGATGGCGCCGTAGCCTTCGAGCTGTTTGATCGCAGACCAGTGGGTTGTCGCACGCTTGCCGTCCAGAAGCCCTGCGGCCCCCAGCACCAGGGCGCCGGTGCAGACCGATGTCGTCCAGGTCGTGTGCGTGTCAACCGCCCGCACCCAGTCGAGGATTTCGTCATCTTCGGTGATGTGGTTCATATTCGCCGCGCCCGGGATCAGCACGATATCGGGCGACATCACGTCGGCCATCGCATGGTCGGCCGTCAGCCCCAGATGCCCTGCCCGCACGGGACCGGCGGTCTTACCGACGATTTTGACGTCCGCGCCCGGCACCCTGCCGATCACCTCCAGCGGTCCAACCGCATCGAGTGGGGTCATCTTGTCGAAGATAAACAGGGCGATTTCCATGAGGCTTCCTTTGAATTTCGTTTTCCGGCGCGACTACCGAGTTAGGGCGACACCCCTGAAAAAGATAACGGCGGGGTATTTCCCCGCCGTTTTCGAAGTATTTGTGAGCAGGTGCCCTATTCAGCGGCCTGCGCCATCTGGGCCTGATCCTCGGCAATAATCTTGTCGAGCGACAGACGCGCCAGTGCAAGAGCGCCGTCGGCGTGAATCTCGACCAGATCGCGGTCGGGGTTCAGGTTGATGCGATCCTGCTGGGCTTCCATGATGATCTTGTCTTCGATGAAAGTCGGATAGATCTGCTCGTACATTTCCTGCGTCGCCTCGGGATCTTCCTGACGATAGCCATTCGCCGACGACCAGAAATAGTGGAAGGTCGTATCGGTTTCCGGCGTCGCCGCATGAAGAAGGCGCAGATGGAAGCCTTTCTGATCGCGGTTTTCCTTCGCACCCATACCCAGTTCCAGCGCACCGGACCACTGCAGCACGATGCTGGGCCCGACATATTCGAATTCCTGCCAGCGGTCGACCTTGCCCGTGAACTGACCACCCTGCTTGTATGTGGGCGGCGGTTCGTGATCCATCATCCAGCGGATGAAATAGGCGCCGTTATCTGTCTGACGGCTGTTCATTTCGGCGCCGACATGGTTCAGCGGGTTGCCGCCGATGGTCTTGTTATGGACATACCCGAGATGCGTCAGGTCCATCAGGTTGTCGATCATCAGCATGTAGTTCGACTTGATCTGGAACATGGCCTTGCGATGCGGCCAGTTTTCCTTGTCGTCATGATACGGGTAATCGACGATTTTCGATTCGTCGGCCAGCGCCACATCGCCCATCCAGATCCACAGGATCTCATTGCGTTCGACCATCGGAAATGCCTGAACATGCGCCTGCGGCGGGATGTTCTTCTGGCCAGGAATATCGACGCAATTTCCGTCGGTGTCGAAGGTCAGACCATGATAGCCGCATTGCAGGCCCATTTCCGAGACGTGGCCGTGGGTCAGCGGAGCGCCACGATGACAGCAGCGATCTTCAAGCGCGCCGACTTTGCCCTCGGCATTGCGATAAATCACCATCGGCTGGTTCATGATCGTCCGGGCCAGAAGGCCGTTATCAAGCTCTTCCGCCCAGGCGGCGATGTACCAGGCGTTACGCACGAATGGCTGGTTTGCTTTGCGGCTCATTGTTCCACTCCCATATCTATCGATGATCTTATTCGTACTAAGACGTGTTTATTGCTTCGGATGCTAACGAAAACAGCGCTGTCCGGCAACACTTTCCCGCGCGGCGGCTCTTGCCTTTTTGGCCGGTATTCAGTAGCCACGGGCCTGAAATTGGCAGTTTCGCACTGCTTAACCGTTGAAATCAGTTCCGGAGCCATAAAATGACGTTGAACGAGATCACACGCGTACAGGAATACCTCCGAGGGACGTTTGCGAATAATCACATCAAAATTCAGCCGCCGAAGAAGCCGGACGCACCGATTGAAGTGTATCTGGCCGAAGAATTCGTCGGCGTATTGTACCGCGACGATGAAGAAGGCGAGATCTCGTACACGCTGAATATCTCGATCCTCGAAGAAGATCTGCCCGCCGCCGTTTCGATCTGATGTCCCTGCCTGACGTCTCAGACTGACGGCCAGATCCGACCCCGCTCCGGCCTGACGCCGGGATTGGCCCAGCGGGTGGATTGCGATACGATCCGGCATCATTTTCATTGAGAGGGTTACGTCATGACCGTCAAGTACCACCTGATCAGCTCGTTCACCTGACCGTGGGTCCAGCGCGCCGTGATTGCCATGCGCGCCAAAGACGTCGAGTTCGAGGTCACATTTGTTAATCTTCGGGATAAACCCGACTGGTTTCTGAAGATTTCGCCGCACGGAAAAGTGCCCGTGCTCAAGGTCGATGAGGAAATCCTCTTCGAATCCAATGCCATTGCCGAGTTTCTGGACGAAACGGTGCCGCCCCGGCTGCACCCGGAAGACCCGCTTCAGCGCGCACGCAACCGCGCCTGGACCGACTTCGTTCCGACATTCTCCGGCGCGCTGAACGGCATCTACTACACCAAGACCCGCGAAGACATGGAAGCCGGCCTGGCCAAGGCACCAAAGGCGCTGGAGCGGCTGGAACAGGCCATCGCGCAGGGTCGCGGCAATGACGGGCCCTATTTCAACGGCCCTGAACTGTCGCTGGTCGATGCGGCCTATGCGCCGTTTCTGCAGCGGTTTGTTATTGCCGACGGTTTCCTGAAGACCGGCCTGCTGGATGAATTCCCGCATGTAAAAGCGTGGGCGGACACCCTGCTGTCGAACGAAATCGTCACCGGTGCCGTTGCCCCCAATTTCCTCGAGGAATTTTTCGGCAATCTGAAACGCCGCGAATTCTACGTCGCGACGCTGATCGGAGATCAGGCAGCGCAAGCAGCGGAGTAACACCCATGGAATTTGCCGGAACCAACTACATCGCCGTAGTGGTCGCTGCCATCGCATCGTTCGCCTTTGGATCGATCTATTACATGGTCCTGAGCAAGCCCTGGATGGCCGCTATCGGCAAAACCGAAGAACAGATGAAGGCCGACGGCATGAAACCGTCGGTCTTTGTCGTTGCAGCCCTGGCCCAGCTCGTCATGGCCTGGGTGCTATCCGGCATCATTGGCCATCTTGGCACCGATCAGGTGACCGTGATGAACGGCCTGATCTCGGCCGCCTTTGTCTGGCTCGGATTCGTTGCGACGACGCTGGCCGTCAATCACCGCTTTCAGGGCGCCAGGAAATCGCTGACCTTTATCGATGGCGGCCACTGGCTCGGCGTGTTGCTTGTCCAGGGCCTCGTTATCGGACTGTTCGGCGTCTAGCCAAGTTCTCAGGGGCGTTTTCCCGGAAGCTCGATCTCGACGCTCAACCCGCCGGCCTCGGCCTCGCCAAGCCGCATATCGCCATCGTACAAGGCAACAATATCGCGCACAATTGACAGCCCGAATCCGGTGCCGGGCGGGGCTTCGTCCAGCCTGCCGCCCCAATCGAGTGCGACTTCGCGCTGTTCCGGGGTAATGCCGGGGCCGTCATCGTCGACCCGCACGATCAGGTTCCCGCCTCGCAGTTCCGCCGACAGGATCACTTTTTCCTCGGCAAATTTATGCGCATTGGAAACAAGATTGCTCACCATCGCCTCGAGGTCGTGGCGGGCAACGAAGAACGTCAGTTGGGGATCGCAGATACAGGAAATATCCAGCGGCGTCCGGCGATACAGGATCGAGAAGCCGTCGGCGATATCCTCGAGCGTCGCACCGATGTCGGTCTGACGCTGAACCTGTCCTTCCGGCCCGATCGCCCGGGCAAGGCTGGAATACCGGTCGACCAGCCCCGCCATCCGTTCGACCTGCCGTTCAAGCAGGGCGGTATCGACAGCACCGCGCAGGCCGTTCTTCATGATCGCAAGCGGGTGATTGATGTCATGGGCGATCTTGCTGACATATTTCCGGGTGCGGTCGATCAGCATCGTATTCTGCTGCAGCAGCCCGTTCATACGGTCGACGAGGCGCTGCAATTCGCGGGGGTGCGTACCTTCGATGGTTTCCGCGTCACCGTCTTCGTAATGATCCATCGAGGATGCCACACGACCGAGATCGCGCCGCAGGGCCAGGACGATAATCGTCAACATGCCGAGGATCGCCACCGATACGGGGATGAGCGCCAGCACGAACAGGTCACGCAGACGCGCAGTGTGCTGTGCCACATAGTCTTCATACTGTTCGGCGCTGACGCCGACGAGATAGTGGACGCGGATGGTTGCCGGCTCACCTTCATCGGAGGCAAAGGGCGGCACTTCGTCAACAATCCGCTCGGCGATGCGCATTGCGCCGAGCGGGGTGGTAGCATTTGAAATGGAAAACTTCGCCCCGGGCGCCGTCACGCGGGGTTTCAGCCCTGCCCCTGTCAGGCGCAGAAGCGCCGACCGGTCGATCACCTCATTGCCTTCGGATATCTGCCAGATCCAGCCGACGTCGGGGCTGCCAAGAACCGGGTTGGGCGTCGGCACACCGTCTGCGGCGGCGCGACCGCCGCCTGCCTCCCGACTGGCCCAATAACCGCGGAGCTGGTCGGCGAACTGGATCAGCCGTGTATCGACCACCTCACGCGACACTTCCCGCGCGGCAGCACCGAACATGGCCCAGAACAACAGGATACTGGCGACAAAGAGCAGCAGCGCCCAAAGCGATATCCGGCCAACGAGCGATGCGGGTAGCGGCACGATGCGCCTCATTCAGCTTCCGGGGTCTCAGATTCGGGAGTATGGGCATCGGGAGCCTCGGGCAGTTCCGCCAGCCGGTAGCCGAATCCGAAGACGGTCTGGATCATCTTCTTGCCGAGCTTGTCGCGCAGCCGGCTGATAAAGACGGGAATTTCATTCGATGTCTTGATCGTATCACCGTCGAAATTATGTTTTGCCAACTCGTCAGCGGCGACGGGGCGGTCCGCATTGACCGTAAGATAATGCAGGATCCGGTATTCGGACGGCGACAGCTTCACCGGCGCACCATCCAGCCACACGCGCAGCGCCTGGGTATCGATACGGATCGGACCATGTTCGATAACCGGTTTCTTGACCGCCGGGCCACCCGAATTCACCACACTGCGCACCCAGTCGAGAAGCAGTTCCAAGTCCACCGGTTTGGTGAGGTAGTTCGTTGCCCCCGACCGGATGCCCTCTTTCATGTCACCGACTTCCTTGCGCGACCCTGTGAGGACGATCACAGGCATGGTCAGGCCTTTTTCGCGCCACCGCTTGAGCACGCTGAAACCATCCATCGTCGGCAGGCCGGGATCGAGGATCACCCCGTCATAGGTATTTTCGAGGCCGTATTCGAGCCCCTCCTGGCCGTCATGGATGACATCGACAGCGAAATTCTCGTCGCGGAGCATTACGGCGATCTGGTCCGCGAGTTCGGTATCGTCTTCAAGTATCAGAATGCGCACAGTGCCTGCCCCAGTTTGTCGTACCCAGTTTCGCCGTAATTTTCGCGTATCTATCTAATTCCACGTCGGATGTCGCGGTTCTGGCGGTTCGGCCGACCACCGAAATTCCTGTTATTGCGGTTCGGATTTACCGCCCGGCGCTGCTTGCGGCGCTCCGAATCACCGACGACGCCACCGGTCTGCGGGTCGATATAAACCAGAATCACCCGGTCATCGGGACGTAAAATTCGGACTTCGTATAACAATCTGCCGCTGTTTCTTTTGACATGGGTGCCCAGAATCCGCCCCTGATAGCGCGGATTGTTCTTCAGCCGGCTCAACGCACCGGCAATCTCGGGCGACCCGGACTGCGCATAAGCCTTTGAATTCATTGAACTCAGGGAGCCCAGAAGCAGAACGACGGTCAGTATGGACAATATTTTACGCATGCGGCTCCGAAGGTAAGGCCCCTTAGTTAAATATGGAACACCAGCCGCGTTAGGCGATGTTTATCTACATTAAAATCTCCTAACAGCGCTGGCATGCAATCGAAATCGCACATGCCCCAAATTCTATTCCGACGCCACAGACGGCTCGAACGGGAATTTGGAAATGACCCTCAACACCAAGACGACAGTTTCCCTCCCCGCCGGACCGCGGCGCGCTACCGAAGGCCAACAGAGAAGGAACGGAAACATGTCGACCCTGATCAAGAACCTGACCAAAACGGGCATCGCCTCCATCGGCGCGGCCGCCCTGCTCGCAACCAGCGTCGGCACCGCCAGTGCCGATCAATCCCGGAAAGGCTGGCATGGCAATCACACCAAGAAGGTGATTGTCATCCACAAGAATCACGGCAAATCGTATCGCAAGGCCCAGCGCCAGAAGCGCCGGGTCAAGGTGGTCCATCACCACTACAAGCAGCGCCCCGTGAAGGTGGTTCACCATTACTACAAGCCCAAGCCGGCGAAGGTTGTGCATCACCACTACAAGCCACGGCGTACCTATCGCCATACGCCCACCAACTATCAGGTGAACAACCAGACCGGCGGTCTGATCATCGGCGCGCTGCTTGGCGCCGCGACCGGATCGCAGTTCGGCAAAGGTAAGGGTCGCGTCGCCGCAGTCCTGACCGGCACCGTGCTCGGCGCTGTCATCGGCGGCAATATCGGCCAGTCGATGGACCGCCAGGATCACGTGCAGGTCCAGAACGCACTCGAGACCTCGCGGACCGGCCGATCCGTGAACTGGAACAACCCGGATAACGGCAACCAGTACACGGTCACCCCCACCCGCACCTATCGCACGGCCAGCAATGGCGATTGCCGCGATTATGACGCCTGGGTGTTCATTGGCGGATACGAACGCAAGGTGAAGGGCTCCGCCTGTCGCAAGCCGGATGGCACGTGGCAGCAGGTCCAGGGCTGAGTGTGGCACGCGGAGGATTTGATATGAGACGCCCCCTCTCACTCTGCCGCCGCGTTGCCCGGCACCTGGCCGGTTCGGCGATGATCGCAGGAACGCTTACCCTGTGCATCGCCGGGCCGGTCGCCGCCGACCAGCTCTTTGCGCCGGTCGCCTCGGAAATCCTGTCGGGTATCCGAAATGCAAACGTCGCGAAGATCCCGGCGACCAGCGGCTACGGCGCGCCGACGATCTCGATACGCTCTTTCGCCAAGAACGAGGCCCCAATTCCTGCAGAAATCGCCAATGCCTGGAACGGGCGCCTGCTCGCCGAACTCCATAAACAGGCACGTGATCAATTCGAATTTGTCGATATGTCGACCATCTCGGCGCTGATCAAGACGATCAGAGCATCGAACGATACGGCCGCCGCAAAGGCAGATCGTATCGCCGACCTGAAAGCCAATATCCGGGCCGATATTCTGATCTCCGGCGCGATCACGCTGGCCCGGTCGGTACCGGTACTGACCTATCAGGCATTGGGCGTTGAAAACGGCCGCCTGCTGTCGACATCGGCGCCGCGACGCATCCAGTGGCCGGAACGCGCAGCCGAGGAACCCGTTCGGGTGGCGTCGAACGCCCTGCCCGCGCTGCCTGTTGCGGCCAATCCAAAGGGGTTCCGGCCGATGGTCGCCGAAACCGAACGCCACCTGTCCCAGCTCGGCTACGACCCCGGACCGGTCGACGGCGTGCTGACGCACCGCACACGCAAAGCGCTGCGGGCCTATCAGGCGGATTCCGCCCTGCCTGTAAACGGCCGGATGACCCGCCGCACTGTCGAAAACATGCGCCGCGATACGCGCTGAGTATCGGGAAGGAACAGAACCATGACCGTGCACGAGCCCGCCCAGGAAAACGCCATGACCGAGATCGCGCTTGCGCTCGCCATGGGGTTCTTCAGCCTGATGGTCCTGACGTTGATCTCGATGGGTGCCGGCCAAAGCGGCAAATCGGCGCCGCAGGTTCTGACCCTCGCCCCGACAACCGATCAGAGCCGCATGGCTACCGCCGCACCGGCACCCGGCAACGATCTCATATTCATCTTCGATGGCAAACGCTTCCTCGATACCGAGTTGCGCCCCGTCGACCCCCAAACGGTCATCCAGTCGATGACCGGACCCGCGCGCCGTGTCGTTCTCGCACTCGATCCTTCCCTCCCCCTTAAGGAAGCGATGGCGGCACGTGCGCGGGTCAACGCTCCCAATCTCGTTGTCTCAAGCCTCGACGCGCGCTGGATAAAGGCGCTCGCCACGCGGGCAGCAGGAGGTTCCCAATGACCGTCAATTCTGAAAATCGCACAGCCCCCGCGGCTTTCCGGCCCACGGCTCTGCGGCCCACTGCTTTGCGGATCGTCCCGGGTCTCCTGTTCGCTCTTGCCCTGCTCGTCGGCTGCGCCGCGCCGGTGACGGCCTACAACCAGCCTCCCGGCCCGATGACCAAGGGTGCGATCAAACGCATGGTTGCTCATCAAGCACACAACATGGGCATCTCCGTCTCGCTCGCCCTGGCCGTCGCCCATGCGGAATCGAGCTTCAATGCCCGCGCCCGGAGCCGTGTGGGCGCCCGTGGGGTCATGCAGATCATGCCCGCCACCGCGCGGGGAGAATACGGCGTCCATGCGGACCAGCTCTGGGATCCGCGGATCAATATTCGCCTGGGGCTGCATTTCCTCGGGCGTCTGATCAAGCGCTACAACGGCCGCACCGACCTCGCACTGTCCTATTACAACGGCGGGTCCGCCGTGGGCCGCCCGGGCCGCGCCCGCATCATCCCGGCGACGCTGAAATACGTCCGTAAGGTCCAGCGCCTGCAGAACCATTACCGCCAACAGCTCCGCCGCGGGCAGGTGTGACATGCCCGCATCCCCAATCAACCAACCGAATACCCATCCCGTTATCCAAAAGGAGGATCGACCTATGACCACGCGTAAAAACATATTCAAAGCCGCCACGTTGGGCGCATCCATGCTGGCCCTCGCCGCCTGCAACATGAACCAGACCGCGAACCCCATGGCAGAGACCAGTTTCCGCGAGGCGCGCTTCGAGGAGATGCAGAAATTGCAGTCTTTCCGCACCTGCCGCGACCAGGCCCTGCAGATGGATTCGCAAGCCCGCGCACGTGGTTCCGCCGCCGCGTTCCTGACGAGCGCCCGGGTCCTGGAGAAGTGCAACGCCGATCTCGGCACGGCCGCCAAATCGGTCGCCGCGAACGAGCGGATGCGCCTGCATGCACTCAGCGTCATCAATTTCTTCAAGGGCGGCGACGTTGAAATGGCGCGCCGTCAGTTCGATGGCTTCAAATCCGCCTGGCCGGAACACGATCTCTATTTCTCCGGCGGCACATCCTTTGTCGCGACGGCCGAAGCGCTGCTCGGCCGCACAGAGCCGCAGACCTTCGGCCAGTTCCTCGCACTGAATGTGACCGACGAGGTCAAAAGCGAGATGCGCCGCATCAACCACTGGAAAAACAAATAGTCGCGGCGGCATAGCCGACCCGGCCTGACCAGCACGACTTGAAAGGAGACTTCGATGTCCCGAGCACCAACCCTCAAACTAAGCGCCGCGATTATCCTGGCGACCGCACTGCTTACCGCTCCGGCGGTTGCGAAAAGCCCTGCATCATGGTCTCCCTCGGCCAGCGAACAGCTGATCAAGCTGCCGGGCGATTATCTGAAGAAGGCGGTCGATAACGATTTCGCCCGCTCCCGCCTTGCCGCCGCCCTGGGCGACCTCGACCGGAACATCACCCTCAAACAGCGCACGCTGGGCGATCTGCAGACCGCTATCGAGCGCGCCGACGGTGAACTACGTACCGAACTTCAGCATCAGTTCCTGGAAGAAAAGCGCAATTACATCGACATGATGAAGGACCACCAGGATCTTCGCGCCAGACGCGCGAATACCAAGGTCCGGCTTTATGAGCGCCTGCTGTCCAAGCTGAACCGGTCGCAACGGGCAGTCACGCCACGACAGGCGGAACTGCTGACAAAGCAGAATTCGGCACGCGAACGGTTCGAGGCGTCTGCGGCAAAGATCGACACCAAGCTTCTGTCATCGTCGGTCACCGCCGAGAGCAAGTACGCCCGCGAATACGCGAAAAACCTGTCAGCGATTGAATCGCTGGTCTCCGCGGTGAAATCGCACCCGATGAACCAGGCGCCCGAGATCGCGGGCGTTCCCGTCAGCCGGGGCGAATATCTGCGTCAACTGGTTGCCGAGAATCAGGCCGAGGTCGCGGTTGTCGATCAGGAACGCGCAATCCTCGGCTACATGGCGAAGCTTGTCTCGCTTGACGCACTTGCGCTCTCGGAAGGCATCGACGCGTCCATTGAGACAGAACTGGCCGAAGCCGAAGACACCCAGACCGGCGTCACCGGCGCCGTTGAATTCTTTGTATCCCGCTAAAGGAGAAAAAACATGACCCGCGCAATGACATCCGAACTGACATCTGAACAATCCCGCAATATCAGCCGGGCCCAGCAAACCCTTATCGCCATCAGCATCACGATCGTGATGTTCGCCGCGGCTATCGGTGGCGCTACCGCCGGAACGTTGGAAAACATGGAACGCGAACGCGCTATCCTGCTGGAGACGGTCCTGTCCGGCGACATGAACACCGCCGAACGCGAAAGCCGCATACAGGTCGCCAAGACCCGCCTTGTGGATCTGGAGCGCATGGTGCTCCGCGACAAGAAGTTGATTGGCCGCAACACGCCGGCGGTCCGGGCCGCGTTCGACAATTACGATCTGACGTTCCTGGTCCATGCGTCGACCGAGAAAAGCCGCTCCATTGCCGATCACTGGCTCGGTGAGATCGGCGTGTCGACGACCGCGCTGATGAACGCCCGGATGGGGCGTCGCTGACATGCGCAGTCTCGCCCGCGCGTTATCGCGCAATGTGGCGCACGGATCCCAGGCCGCCAGCTATCTATTGGGCGGCCTGGTCCTGGCCACCGCAATCGCCGTGACCCTGCTGTCGCAGGACGTCTCGGCGATCACCGGCTGGGCGCTTGATGTCCTCGGCGTCGGGTTCCTTGCCCTGCTGGCCGGACTCATCTTCGTCACGCTGTTCAGCCTGGTCAGAATGAATGGTACGGACATTGCCGAGGACGAACGCGATTACTGGTTTGCGGTCGGTATGCAGGCGGCCAATGGAGTCACCACCCTGGCGCTGACCTTCACCCTGCTCGGCATCAGCCTGGGAATCGGCAGTCTTGCCGGCCAGGACCTGACACCCGAGACCGTACAGGCCGTCATCCGCGACCTGACGGCCAATTTCAGCCTCGCCTTCATGACCACCGTCGTCGGATTACCGGTCTCCGCCTGCCTGCGCGCGCTGCTGGTCATCTCCGCCAAAAAACCCGACCCGAAGAAAGGATAAAGTCATGCGGTTCCTTCTGTTCAACATCGTCGTCGCCGGCGCCCTCGCCTTCCTGTTCACATCGGACAAGGCGGACCTCCAGGCGGCCGCCGACCGCGCCCATGATGCGGCGAGCGACATCAAATCCAAGGCGTTCGAGGTCATCGGCGCCAAGGAAACGGCAAAATCTCAGCCCGTGTTCAAACCGGCGCCCGGCACTGGACCGGTGAAACCGGTCGAGAAGAAACCTGTTATCGCCGGGGTCCGATCCGCCACTGCAACGCCGGTGAAAACCGAAGAAACGTTTTCACAGAACAAGCCGCTTGCGCCGGCTGCTGCCGAGGCCGTGCGCGAGGTTCAGGTCGCAACCCGCAAGCTGGTCAAACCGCTTCCGCCCGCAAATCTTCCAACGGCGGTCGCGCAGCGGCGTGAAGAAGTTCTGGCCGAAGGCATCGTCGGCGAGCCGGTAACGGAGGCGCAGAAATTCATGCCTGCTTCCACCCGCAAGCGCGACCTGATGCTGCTGTCCGAGGAAATGGAACTGTTCTCCGCCAAATCGATCAGCCGGTAGTGAAAGGGAGACGACGGATGTATGCCGGTGCAGCCTCCGGGGCGGTCACAATCGGACTTGCGTTGTTTCTGATCATGATGAGCCAGAAACCCAACGCGTCTGAGACACTGACGCAACCGCCGCCGGAAACGGTGGCGGTTGAAAATCCGGTGACCAATAAGCAGCCACCGCAAACAGCTGTGGTTCTCCCACCACCGCCCGCGTTGGCTGTTCCCGAGCCGCCCACTACAGCGAACGCGCCACCGAATTCGTCTCCTGCGACGGCACCGGCGCCACCGCGTATTCAGCGAAAGCCGCTCACGCCGCGGACCGTCGAGATGCCTGTGAAAACGGTTGACGTCACGCCACTCAAACCTCGGCCGCAACCGGCGCCGCAGAAAGCCGCACCGACACCAGAACCCCCTTTGGTTGCGGAGCCGGTTACCGAGTCCAAAAAGGCCCCGCCGGAAGGGGTGGCGCGCCTGCCAGACGCAAAGCCGTCCGCGACACCGGCGGCGCAATCCACACCGCTCACGATCACGCAAAAATCGGTAAAGGAAGGCCGTGCGCTCCTGAAGATGCTGGAGATAGGCAGGGGCCCGGTAATCGAGGTCGTCTGGCCGCAAAAATCAGCGGACCGGTCGCGCCTCTATCGTCTGCTGACCTCCTGCCACGGCATGAAGACCGCGCTGTTGACAGACAACCGCCGTTTATTCACTGCTGACACAGCACCGGGGCAGAGCTGGAACGTAAACCGAGACGCCGTCAGCGGCTTTATCCGCAAACCTTCGGGCGTGCTGACCGACACCGAACGTGCCGTCATCCGCCGGATCAAGGTCCGCCACGGCCTCGAAACCGGCGACGCGGTGCGGCTCTTCCCCCGCGGTGTCGACGCGGTGATGCTCGGTGGGCTGGGGCAAATCGTCGGCCCTGGCTACCTGAAATACAAGACGATCCGTGCCCGCTACGCGTTGGTCGGGGACCGGATCACCGTGAACGATGTCCGGGTCGACGGTTCGGCCCGCCCCGGGCGCATTGCCCTCCCCAAAATCAACCGCTGTATCGGCTAGAGTTTACGACCCCTCGGGCAGCACGTCGGCGAATTTTGCCCGCACACGGTCGTCCAGTTCCTTGGATGAGCGCGCAACCGCCGGGAACGTATCCTTATCGCGGAACGGGATGCAGGCATCGACGACGACACGCGAATTACGCCGATCTTCGTTGCTGTAGCTCATCGGATCGAGATGTGTACTCCAGCAGCCGTTCAGAATATCCAGACCGTCCTTCGGATCGCAACGCGTGCACATCGCCCAGATCACATCGTTCATGTTCGACGGATCGATGTCCTCATCGACCACGACCACCCACCGGTTCGCATAGGCGCCGGCATGGCACTGCGACGCGATCAGGCCGGCCTGCTTGGAATGGCCGCCATACATGGTCTTGATCGACACGGTCAGCCACATGCGGCTGCCACCGGCTTCATGGGCCCAAACGCCTTTGACCTCGGGGATACCTGCCGCTTCGAGCTGGTTCCACACAGCACCGCAGCGATACGTGCCACGATAGAACGTATCGTCATTCGGCGGCACAGCGGGGATGGCGCCCAGCAGGATCGGGTCGTCGCGATGCATGAATGTCTCGATACGGATCGCCGGCTCGGGATGCATGTCGCCCGCGTAGTAGCCCGGCCATTCGCCGAACGGGCCCTCATCGACCATGTCATCCGGATAGATATAGCCTTCGAACGCGATCTCGGCGTTGGCCGGCACCGGCAGGCCGGTCTTCGGCATATTGATGATTTCGACACCCTCGCCGATCAAGCCGCCGGCGCAGTCATATTCGTTCTTGCCATAAGGCATTTCCAGCCCGGCGACCATGAACAGCGCCGGATGCATCCCGGCGACAACAGCAATCGGGCACGGCTCGCCGCGTTCGAAATATTTGCGCATCAGGATGTCGCCGTGTTTACCCTTGGAGACCATGACCGACGCGGTCTTGGCGTCATGCGCCTGGACCCGGTAGGCACCGTAATTGATCCAGCCGGAATCGGGATCCTTCATCACCACCATGCAGGCGGTGCCGATGAAGTAGCCGCCATCGAGCTCGTGCCATTTGGGGGCGGGAATCTTCATAATGTCGATGTCATCGCCTTCGAAGACATTCTCGATCAGCGGGCCGCCATTGACCTCGACCGGCTCATGGATCGGCTGATCCTTCATATAATCCCGCCAGTAATTGACCAGCTCGATCTCGGTGGTATCAACCGGCTTGCCGAGTGCGATATTGATACGCGGCACCGAGGTCAGGATATTGGCAAGCACCCTTGTGCCCTTCGCAAAGCCCGGGATGTCATCGAACATGACCGCCGGGTTGGTCATCTTGTGCATGTGGATATCGACAATGGCGCCGATCTCCTCGTGGTGGTCCGCACCGCTTACATGCTGCAGCTGGCCGTTAGCCTCCAGCTCCTTGATCCAGTCCCGTAAATCCTTGTTGGCCACGTTGGTGTCTCCGCTGTTTATTAGATTCCTTAGAAGTCTAAGATAGACGAAACAGCGCAGCGACGGAAACCGGATGCCGTTAAATATCGAACCAATCACAAAAACCTTCTCGGCCACCGCGTCGGGCATCGATCTGCGGGAGCCGATTGACGCCAATATTGCCGCTGAAATCGAGGCTGCAATGGACCAATATGCCGTCCTTATTTGGCGCGACCAGCCGCTCGATGACGACCAGCACATGCGCTTTACCAAATGGTTCGGACCGCTCGACATGGGATTGCTCAACGTCACAAAGAAGCCGAGCCGCTTCAAACACGAAGGCTTTATCGACATCGCCAATGTCGGGGCCGATGATGAAATTATGGCCCGGGACGCCGGATCGGTAACATCGTCGATCGCGAACCAGTTCTGGCATACCGATTCCTCGTTCATGCCGACGGTCGCCAAATATTCGTTACTTTCCGCGCGCGTTATCCCCGAATCCGGCGGCGATACCGAATTCGCCGATCTCCGCGCTGCCTACGAGGCCTTACCGGACGACCTGCACACAATCGTCGCAGACCTGATCGGCGAACATCACGCATTGTATTCACGCACCCTGCTCGGAAACCGTTACACCGCGGACCAGTTCGCCGGGATGCCGCCTGCGCAATGGCCGCTGGTGCGGACGCATCCTGTGACCGGGCGCAAAAACCTGTTCACGCCGATCCATATCAGCCAGATCATCGGGATGAGCGTGCCTGAATCGCGCATGCTGGTGAACGAACTGATCGAACACGCGACCCAGCCCCAATTCGTCTATCGCCATAAATGGCGCGCGGGCGATCTGGTGATGTGGGACAATCGCTGCACGCTTCACCGGGGCCGCCGATTCGACCTCACCGCGCGGCGAGAACTCCGCAGAACAACAACGATGCAGGGCGATGCTCTCATAACGACAGCGCGCCCTTCTCAAGCCCAGAACTGATTTCATCCCTTTCATGAACCGGCTTCTCAGCCTCCTCGTCGGCGCACTCTGGCTGCTTGCCGTCATCAATATCTTCGCGCCAAGCCCGGAACTGGTCTGGGCGCTGAAGGCGCTGCTTGTAGCCTTTGTTATTCTCATTCTGCCACGGGTCGCCGGACATTCCCGGATATTGCTGGCGGTGCTGACTGCGGTGACCATTGCGCTCGCCGCGATCTATGGCGAATGGGGCGCGATACTGGACGGTATCGCCCGCGCCGCAATCTTTCCCGCGTTCCTCGCAACGATTGTTCTGTTGCGGGCGACCGCCGATCAGCGCCCGGAAATTGCCGCCGCGCGGAAAATGTTCGGTGCGCTCGACCCCGACCGGCGCGACAGCGGCGTCGTTATCGGCACGCACCTGATAGGTGCTGTGCTGCAGGTCGGCGTGTTCGCGATCCTGGCACCGATACTTGACCGCGATGCGTCGGCTGAAGAACGGCGCAATGTCTTTACCGCCGCCATCCGCGGCATGTCGATGGTGCCGTTCTGGTCGCCCTTTATCGTCGGCATGGCGGTGGCGAGCCAATACCTGCCCGCTGTGCCCCTGTGGGAAATCATGGGGCTCGGGCTGACATTTGCCATCATTGGCATCCTGTTTTCGTTCCTGTTGGTCGACCGCAATCGCGGCCTCGCCCCGCTCGTGCAGGCCCTAAAATCCCTTACCCCGATCGTTACACCCATGGCCATCGCGGCCCTCGTCGTCGTCGGCACGACGGCGCTGACCAGCCTGACTACCCTGCAGGCACTGATCGTCGGCCTGCCTGTCCCCTGCCTTGTAGCGCTTATAAGCCTGAAGTCCGGCGCCCTGCGAAGCGCTGTGACGCAGACTGCAAACGGTCTTTCGCGTATCGGCACGGAGACCTGCATTCTCGCCTTCGCGACAACGCTCGGCATGGTTTTCGAAGCATCGCTGCCACATATGGGGCTTGTATCCTGGCTCACGACGCAGGATTTTCCCGCCCCGGTCATTATCCTCATTGTCATCATGACCATGAATATCGCCGGTCTCGCAGGAATCCATGCAATCGTGATGGGGACGATGCTGCTGGTCATCTTTACCAGCGTCCCCACCGGGGTCACCGACCTGGTTCTGATGCAGGCGTTGCTAATCGGCTGGGGGCTGGGTTCGGGAATTTCCATCGGCAGTCTGAGCGTCGCCACCGGGGCCGCGATGTTTCGGGTGCCGCCAACCCAGCTGGTTACAAGGGCGAATATTATATTCGTCTTCGTCGTATCGATGATCTACACGGATATTCTATCCGTGCTGAACATCATCCTGACCGGCTAGCGTCAGGCGACCCGCCTTTTCCGCGCCGCCGGCAACGGGCCTGAACCCTTCCGAACCGTTCCGAGATCGCGCAGTTGGGGTGCGACTTTTTCTGCGAACAGCGTCATGCTTTTCGCGGTCATCTCAAAATCCATGTCGCCCGCATGAAGCATGGCGACGAGATTTCCGAACCCGCCGACTTTTTTATGAAGCGCCCGCAACTGGTTCGCCACATTGTCCGGTGTGCCGTAAATCGCGACATGATTTTCGCGGAAGTATTCCATCCCCTTCTCGCGGATTGCATCCGTCCGGCCGCCACTGAAGCGTCCCGACAGAAAATCGGCATAGAGCGAGGTTTCAACATAGCCGGGCGGCGCGCGGTGCTGGGATTCTGCCTTGTTGTTGGTAACGTACCAGAACACCCGCTCAATGGTTTCCAGCGCTTCTTTTTCCGTCTCGCCGACGGCGACGAGCGGCATAAAGGCGAACTGGCTGTCCGCCGGGCGTTGCAGCCCCTGCGCCTTGCACCACGCACGGACGCCGTTGAACATCGCGGCGAGCTTGTCGACCGGCGTCAGGAACATGGCGAAGGTAAAGCCGCGCGCAACGGTCTGGCAGGCATGGGCCAGATCGCTTCCGCCGGTCGTCCAGATAGGCGGGTGCGGTTGCTGATAGGGGCGCGGCCAAACATTGACCTGGCGTTTATGGATCCATTTTCCTTCGTAGTTGAAGGGCCCGTCATGGGTTGTCCACGCCTTCTGAATGAGGTCAATCGATTCCCAAAGCCTCTCGGCCGTTTCGGTCGGGTTGCGGTTGGACGCGAACAATTCATACGGCACCCCGCGCACAAAGCCACAGTCCAGCCGGCCATAGGAAATGTTATCGATCATGGCCATTTCTTCAGCGCAGCGGATGGGATCGGCAAGATTGGCCACCGGGTTCCCGAGGATCAAAATCCGCGCCTTCTTCGTCTGGCGGGCCAGGATAGAAAGCGGCACAACACCCGAAGAATTCAGGCAGGTCGCCGTCTGATGATGCTCGTTGACCATGCAATTGAGACCAAGCTCGTCGGCCAGGACATACTGATCGAGACACATGTTGTAGAGGTCGGCACCGACTTTCGGGTCATAGACGCTGCTCGGCAGGTTCAGCCGCATCGACGTATATTCATCCTCCGGCGGCAAATGCGGCCAGGCGAACTCGGTGAAATGATAGAATTCCATTATCAGCGGCTTTCTTCGTCAGAGATAAATTCGCCGAGCGCCTGCCAGAACAGCTCGGGTTGCTCGATATGGGGGAAATGCCCGGCACGCGGAAGGCTGACGAAATCGGCATCAGGCAGAATTCGGGCCAGTTTGCGGCCGTATTTCGGCAAGGTCATGCCATCCTTCGCCCCCCAGATAACGCGGACCGGCAGCGTGATACGGTTCAGCCGCTCCTTCAGGGCGGGATTGTGCATGTAGGGATCCCAGCAGATCAGGGCGATTGCTTCTCGCTGCCGTGCCACGGCCAGGGCCTCCGCCTTGCTGAGCCCGGTCAGATCGGCATGGGGATCGTTGGCCGGATCATGAAAGCGCATCGCCCGGACCTTATCGGTAGGGTGAAAATAGATGTCTTCAATATCGCGGTCGTAAGTCCCGCCGAACTTTGCGCCAACCGCCCCCGCCAACACCAGACGCTTGAGACGACTGCTGTCCTTCGTCGCGATCTCCATTGCGAGCCATGCGCCGACGGAGAAACCGACAAGCGTGACGTCTTTCAGATCGAGGTCATCCAGCAGGTCGAGCCAGATATAGGATATATCGTCGATTGTGCGGATCGTTTCGGGCAAGGTCGATTTCCCGAAACCGGGCATACGCGGCACAAAAACCTCGAAGCGTTGCGCCAGGACTTCGATAAGCGCCAGGTCCAGTTCATACCCGTCTTCGCTGTGCAGCAGGACGAGGGGCGGCCCTTTGCCTATGCGTTCGAACGCGACCCGCGCTTTTTGATATTTTCGAATTTCGACTGAAGATTTAGAGCGGCTCGTCATATTTTCTATACTCATTTTTGCCGCACAATACCGCGTCTCGGCTTTGGCGTCGACAGGTCAGCACTCATGCGAAATACTGCGGCCTCAACATTGATACGGAAGATTGAATGCTAAGGATTTTGGGGCGGGACACATCGTCCAACGTGATGAAAGTACTATGGGCCTGTGACGAGCTGAATATCCCGTTTGAGCGCGACGATATCGGTGGCAAACATGGCGGTAACGACACACCGGAATTCCGGGCGATGAACCCCAATGGCCTCGTTCCGGTGATTATCGATGACGGTTTTGTCACCTGGGAATCGAATAGCTGCGTGCGCTATCTCGCCGCCAAACACGGCGCGGGCTCCCTGTATCCCGACGATTTGCAAACCCGTGCTACCGCCGAACGCTGGATGGACTGGCAAGTCACAACCGTCAGCCCGGCTATGATTCCCGTCTTTCGCGGCATGATCCGCACAAAACCAGAAGACCGCGACATGACGGCCATCGAAAAAGGCCGCGTCGCATTGTCGGAGAAGATGGCCATCGTGAACAACGCCCTTGCCGACCAGGCCTATCTGGCGGGCAAGACCTTTACGATGGGCGATATTCCCCTCGGGATTGCCGCCTGGCGCTGGTTCAACATGCCAATCGAACGCGAACCCTATCCGCACCTGAAACGGTGGTGCGATGCATTATGCGAACGCCCCGGCTATCAGCGCCACATTATGAAAGCCGTGACCTGAAACGAGCCGCCGCGGTACCAAGACACCACAGTAAATTCCGGAATAATTGATCCCGGTTTCATTCTCAGGTGTCGGGAACTTTTACATTGTTACTGAATTTATACTCATTCTTAACCACCAGCGTTAACCGGGTAATCTTCACGTTTTGTCGAGCCCGAGCTCCCTGAAATTTTTCTCGATTGTTTTCAATATGTTAGAAGTGCGCCTGCATACAAACGTAAACACAAAATCGGTTGGCACGGTTCTTGCTCCTTAATACTCTGGCTAAACAAAGCGTTAAATTTTGTAATCAGGGTAAGCATGGGTTTTATGGACAAGGCGACGCGGGTAGGCACCGTTTCCAATCAGTCTTTGTTACGGCGGCTTGAGCCCCGCATCGTGTTCGATGGTGCGGCCCTGGCAACCGGGCTCGACGCCGCACCAGCGCCCGATCAAGCGAACTCGATTGAGACCCAGGGTGTTCCGGCCGGTCAGATGGATGACACCGCACCGGTTGATTTTTCACCCGAGGCGGCGACACCGTCCGAAATCGTTTTTGTCGATGGCCGTATCAAGGATGCGGACCTGTTGATTGCGGGACTTTCCGACGATGCGCAGGTCTTTACGCTTGATCCCGCCGCCGATGGTCTCTCCCAGATCAGCGACATCCTGTCCCAACAGGGCGGCCTGTCGGCAATCCATATCTTTTCGCACGGCGAAGCCGGCAAACTTTTTCTTGGCAGCGGCGAGCTCTCCGCGGCAAATCTTGGCGACAACGCGGAAGCGGTGTCCGGCTGGGGCGAGGCGCTGTCGTCGAATGGCGATCTGTTGTTATGGGGCTGCGATGTCGCAGCGACATCGGAAGGCGCACAGTTCGTTTCTGAACTCTCCGTTCTGACAGGCGCGGATGTAGCAGCCTCGGTCGACACCACCGGTGCCGCCGCCCAGGGCGGCGACTGGGTTCTTGAAACGCAGACCGGCTCGGTCGAAGCGGATTCGCCCTTTGGCTGGTCGAGCCTGATGGCCTACGCCCATGTGCTGAACACTGCACCGCAGGTCACGACGACCGGCGCGGAAACCGTCAATGAAGATACCGGACTGACGTTTTCGGGCGGCGGCGGCAATCAGATTACAATTGCCGATGTCGACAACGACAATCTGTCGATGACAGTCTCGGTGACCAACGGCACGCTGACCCTCGGCGGCACCACGAACCTGACCAACCTGTTCGGCAACGGCACGAATTCTGTGACCTTCCAGGGCCTTGCGACGGACGTGACCGCCGCCCTTAACGGCCTGACCTATCAGGGCACCGCCAATTTCAACGGCGCGGACAGCCTGTCGATCCAGGCGAATGACGGTACAGCCACATCGAACAGCACAATCGGTATCACGGTCACCGCCGTCGAAGACGGACCTCAACTTGTCGCCAATTCGATGACGGTTACCGAAGGCAACACGCCGTCTGCCGTGACGCTGCAGACCTCCGATCTGCAGGTCACCGATGCGGAAAGCGCGGCCGCGAACCTCACCTATTCACTGGTGTCTCTGCCGAGCGACGGCACGTTGCGTGTAAATGGTGCAACGGCCACGCTTGCGACGACATTCACCCAGGCCGATATCGCGGCCGGCAATGTCACCTATACCCATAACGGTGCAGAAAATTCGACGGACAGCCTGACGTTCAACGTCACGGACGGCGCTGCGCAAACACTCGGAAATACGACATTCACGATCAACGTGACCGCCGCAAACGATGCGCTGGAACAGGTCGCCGTCGAGAACGGCGCCGTCATCGAGGGCCAGGCGCTGGTGATCGGCGAATCCCTGCTCGATCACAGCGATATCGACACCGCGGACACCTCATTGATCTATACGGTCACGGCAGGCTCCGTTCTGGCAGAGGGCACGCTCACCGTAAACGGCGTAGCAGCCACGGTTGGGTCCACCTTCACCCAGGCGCAGATCAACGCCAATCAGGTCATCTACACACATACCGGTGGCGAGCCGGCCACCGCCCAGAATCTCAGCTTCAGCGTGACCGACGGCACGACCACCAATACCGGCACCGTCAATATCGCGGTCACACCGCTGAACGATGCCCCGACCCCGTCAGTCAACGGGCTGACCCTGGTTGAGGGCACGTCGGTGTCCTTCGCGGCGATCAACGTCAACGTCGTCGATCCCGACAGCACCAACGAACAGATCATCTACAAGGTCGAATCCCTGCCGACCAACGGCACCCTGACGCTGGGCGGCAATCCGGTCGTCATTGGCACGACGTTCTCGCAGGCCCAGCTGTCCAGCCTGAGCTATGCCCATAACGGCAGCGAAACAACGTCCGACACATTCAATTTTACCGCCCGGGACGGCGCCGGCGGGGTTGTTGCGGCAACAGCCGTGCCGATCACGATCACCCCGATCAATGATCAGGTTGCCGTGAGCGGTTCGGCCACGATCTTCGAAGGCCAGAGCGGTTCGGTCTCGCTGAACATCACGGATAACGACGACACCGCCGCGAACATCACGGTGCGGGTCGATTCCCTGCCTGCGGACGGCACATTGTCCCTGAACGGTGTCGCCATCAGCGCAGTGCCGTTCAGCTTCGCCGCGAGCCAGGCGGGCCTGCTAACCTATACCCATAACGGCAACGACGGCGTCGGCGGCAATCCGGCCGATACGTCGTTCAACATAACGGTCACCGACAATGGCGGCGGCACGGCAACGCCCAGCAGTGTCACCAAGACCATTGCGATCGACATTCAGGCTGTTGATGACGACCCGACCCTGCCCACAAACGCCACCACAACTGTCGCCGAGGGCGGCACGCTGACGGTCAACAATACTCAGTTGATGGCCACCGACGTCGACAGCACCGACAGCACGCTCACCTATCAGGTAGAAAGCCTGCCGACTTCCGGCGTGCTCCTGCTCGACGGGATTCATATCGGTGTCGGGGCAACGTTTACCCAGGCCGATATCGATTCCGGCAAGCTGCAATACATCAACCAGTCGCAGACTGCCGGCACCGACAATTTCACCTTCACGCTGCGTGACGGGCAGATCAACATCATCACCGCCCAGCAGGGCGCGCTGCGCACGAGTCCGGGCGGAGCGCTGGATGTCCAGACCTTCAATATCAACGTTACCGAGGTCAACGACGCGCCTGTGTTGACGGCGAACGCGAACCAGGCGCTTGCCCAGGGCGACACAGTCACTGTCACAGCCGCCAGCCTGAACGCCTCGGACGTCGACAGCACCGATACACAGACCATCTTTACGGTGACGACGATCCCGGCGAACGGCGAGCTGCGCCTGAACGGGACCGCGCTGACCAACGGCCAGACCTTCACGCTGGATGACGTCAAGAACAGCCGGCTCACCTATGCCCATACGTCTGCACAACCGACGGGCACGGATACCTTCCAGTTTCAGCTGACCGACAGCACGGGCCTGCCCGCCGCGCCGGCAACCAATACGCATAGCTTCATCGTGACACCGGCCCCGCCGGTGCCGGACAATACCGGAACCGGCTCCAACCCGACTGTCGGCACCAACAACACAATCGCAATTGACGAGCATGGCACCGGCTCGCTGACCGGTTCGCTGGCGTCAAACGACGACCGACCGGCCAGCGAACTGATCTACCGGATCACAACAGATGCGCAGTTTGGCCAGGTCCTGCTGAACGGCGCGCCGCTCGGCGTCGGCAGCCTGTTCACCCAGGCGGATATCGATGCGGGTCTGGTGACGTTCAAAAGTGACGGCAGCAACGATCCCGCGGCCACGCAGGCAAGCACGGATTCAATCACCCTGACGCTGATCGACGGCGATGGCGGTGAAGTCACCGGCATTGTGATCAATTTCAACATCAACCCGATCAACGACGCCCCGACCATCTCCGGCCCGGGCTCACTCGTGACGAGCGAAGATTCCTCAATCAACGTCACCGGTGTTTCGGTCAGCGATGTCGATGAAGACGCGACCGTCAACGCCGAATTGAAAATGACGCTCAGCGCCACGGCCGGCACCCTGAACCTCAGCACCATCGCCGGGCTCACCTTCACGACCGGTGACGGCTCGTCCGATGCCTCAATGGTGTTTACCGGCACGCTGAGTGCGATCAACACGGCGCTTGCCACGCTCTCTTATCTGCCGAACGCCAACGTCGGCGGCAGCGACACGATTACCATCGTCGCCAACGATCAGGGCAATACCGGCACCGATCCCGGTTTGACCGGCGACGGTGCGAGCGAAGAAGGTACAAAAACAATCAACGTCACGGTCCGGGCGATCAACGACGCTCCCACGGTCGACGTCAACAACACGCTGGCGACGATCGTCGAAGGCGCGACCGGCACCATCACGAGCAGCTTTTTGGCCGCAGCCGACGTCGATAACGGCACCACCGAACAGTTCTTTGTCATCACCACGCTGCCCGCCGACGGCACGTTACTTCTGAACGGAACCGCGCTGACCAAGGGCGGCTTCTTCACCCAGGACGACATCAACAACAACCGGGTGACGTATCAGCACAACGGGACGGAAAACTTCCGGGATTCGTTCAACTTCACACTCACCGACGGCAGCTCCAGCGCGGCAACCGGCACGTTCAACCTCGAAATCACGCCGCAGAACGATACCCCGACGGTGCCGACCAATACCGGGATGGTACTGACGGAAGCATCCACCAAGGTCATCACTGCCGCCATGCTTGCCGTCGGCGACCCGGATGGCAGCGCAGAAATCGCCCTCGCGGCAGACGACGAGACATTTACGATTACGACCGCACCCGGCGCCGGCACGATCCTGCTCGACGGCGCCACCTATGCCGGCGAAGCGCTGACCAATGCGATCATCGCGGCCGGTCGCCTGTCCTATGAGCACAATGGATCCGAGACCTTCACCGATAGCATGGTGATTACGGTCAACGATAACAGCGCCACGGCAGGCGCATCGCACACAACCACCGCGACCTTCAACTTCGTCATCGCGCCGCTCAACGACGACCCGATCGTCAGCAACAACGTAGCGCTGGTTGTTGATGAAGCCGGATCCGGCACGATCGGTTCGACCCAGCTGGGTAACGCGACAACATCCACGGTGGATCCCGACAATAACGAGCGTCAGGTCCAGTACCGGGTAACGTCAGGCGTCTCCACCGGCCAGCTGTTCCTGAGCGGCAAGGCAATCGGCGCTGGCAGTTCGTTCACACTCGAAGATATTCAGCAGAACCGGCTGACCTACACCCACAACGGCGACGAGGTCTTTACCGACGCCTTCAACTTTCGCATCGAAGACGGCGGCGGTGGCTTTGTCGACGGGACCTACAACATCACCGTCAACGCCATCAACGACACGCCCGTCCTGACGGTTCCGGGCGCCCAGAGTGTGGACGAAGACACCAACCTTTCGATCACCGGGGTCAGCGTCGCCGATGTGGATGCCCACCTCGGCACCAACCAGGTAACAGCAACGTTGTCGGTCACCAGCGGCACGATCAACCTCGCGACCATATCAGGCCTTACCTTCAACAGCGGTGGAAATGGCGCCGCGAGCATGACGATCCAGGGCACGCTGGCGGAGGTCAACGCGGCCATCGCCACGCTAACCTATAAGGGCAATGCCAATTTCAATGGCAACGACACGCTGAATATCAATTTCAACGATCTTGGCAATTTCGGCGCCGACCCCGGGAATTCCGGCGGTGTCGCGGACGAACAGGCAAACGCCTCCATCGCCATTACGGTTGGTCCGATCAACGATGCGCCAACGGTCACCCTGCCCGCCGCCCAGAATGTCACTGAGGACCAGACACTGACGCTGAACGGCGCCAATGCCATTACGATCGGCGATGTCGACGCCGACGATACAGCCGGCGACACGCTGACGGTCACTGTCAACGCCACCAATGGCACGCTTACACTGGCGACCACGACAGGCCTGACCGGCGTCTCGGGAGACGCCTCCAAATCGGTCACCTTCACCGGCACCCGCGCCGAAGTGAATGCGGCGCTCAACGGCCTGGTCTACGATTCCGACGCGGATTTTGCCGGCACCGACACGATCAACGTTAGTGTAAACGACGATGGCAACACGGGTTCCGGCGGCGCAAAAACCGGAACCGGGGCGCTGACCGTCACCGTCGATCCGGTAAATGACACACCCGCCGTCACCGTCCCTGCCAACCAGACGGCACCGGAAGATTCGCAACTCGTCTTCAATTCGGGCAACAATACCCTGATCCAGATCGCCGATGTCGATGCCGGCACGGGCCTGATCGACGTGACCATTGCGCTATCGGGTGTCACCCCGGGCACGGTAACGCTGAACCAGATTACGGGGTTGAACTTCCAGGCCGGGGCCAACGGCTCGGCCAGCATGACGGTGCGCGGCACGCTGGCAAACATCAACGCCGCCCTTTCCGGTGCGATCTACCAGGGCCCCACGAATGCGAACGGCTTCACCACCACCATGACGGTCAGCGTCGACGACCGTGGCAATACGGGCACCGATCCGGGTCTGACCGGCACGGGCAGCAACGAAATCGACAGCGCAACGTTCGACATCACCGTTCCGGCGGTCAACGACGCCCCGACCGTCACCGCACCCGGCACGCAGACAGCGGTCGAAGACGACGCCACGGGCGTCACCTTCGGCAATATCGCCTTCGCCGATGTGGATGCGGACCCGGCAACCGATACGATGACCGTGACGCTCTCGGTCGCTAACGGTACGGTGACACTCAGCGCAGCTGCCATCACCTCCATCGGGGCCGGCAACGTTACAAATAACGGCACCGGCACTGTCACGGTGACCGGCACGCTGAACCAGCTCAACGCGGCGATCAACACGGCAAATACGATCACCTATGTCGCAAACGCGAATTTCGCGGGCTCCGATCCGCTGACCATCTCTGTCAGCGATGGCGGATCCACCGGCGTCGACCCAAGCACGGTCGGGCTTCCGGCCACCGGCACTCCCACGACCGAAGTCGGCGCAGGTACAGTTGCGATCAGCGTCACCGCGGTCAACGATGCACCGACAATCACGGTGCCCGGCGCGCAGTCCGTCAATGAAGACACCAATCTTGTCCTAACCGGCGCGACCGCGATTTCCATCGCAGACATCGATTCAAGCAGCTCGGACGTCACCGCAACACTGTCGGTCACCAGCGGCACCCTTACCGCCAACGGGGCCACCGGCCCGCTGACCAGCATCAGCGGTCAGGGCACCAATACGCTGACCCTTGTCGGCACCGCCGCCGAAATCAACACCGCCATCGCCAGCCTAACCTATCTGGGCACGGCAAATGCGAACGGCACCGACACCCTGAATATCAACGTGAATGACGGCGGCAATACGGGCGTCGACCCCAGCACGGTTGGCCAGACTGCCACCGGCGGTGCAGGCGACGAACAGGCGAATGCGTCTGTCGCCCTGACCATCAACGCGATCAACGACACGCCGACGGTTACCGTGCCCGGTCAGCAGACAGCAGCAACCGCAGCGGGCGTGACCTTCAGCGGGGCGACCAAGATATCCGTCGCCGATGTCGACGCGAACGAGGTCGATCCGAATGCCGTGGTCCGCGCAACCGTCTCGGTTACGACCGGAAACCTGGCCCTGAGTGGGATTGGCGGCCTTTCGTTTATCAGCGGCGCGAACAATTCAGGATCGATGGTCATCGAAGGCACGCTCGCAAGTATCAATGCGGCGCTGGATGGTCTGGTCTTCACGCCCGGTGGTGATTCCGACGCAACCGCAACCCTCAGCGTCACCCTGAACGACAAAGGCAACGCGGGCGCAGATCCGGGACTGACCGGAGATGGCTCTTCGGAACAGGGCACCGGCACGGTCGCTATCCAGATATCAGAAATCAACGACGCACCAACGATTACAGCGCCGGCCACCATCAATGGGTCGGAAGACACCGCCATCGCCTTTACCGGCGGCAATCAGGTCCAGATCGGCGATGTCGATGCCTTCAGTTCGGACCTCCGCGTGACGGTGTCGGTATCAAACGGCACATTGTCGCTGACCCCCGGCACTCTGGCCTTCACCACAGGCGACGGGACGTCGGATGCCACCATGGTGTTCGAAGGCACGTTGACGGAAATCAACACCGCGCTGGCGACGCTCACCTATCTCGGCGACGCCGGATATAACGCGAACCAGGGCACCGAGACGCTTAACATTACAGTCAACGACAAAGGCAATACCGGCGTAGATCCGGGAAATACCGGCGACGCAAGCTCCGAAGAAGCGACCCATGCTATCGGTATCACGGTCGCTGCCGTCAACGACGCGCCGACGCTTACCGTGCCCGCCGCGCAGACGGTCGATGAAGATACCAGCATCGGCATTACCGGTATCAGCTTTGCCGACACCGATGTCGGCGAGAACCCGACGGGCGAGATGCGGATTACGCTATCGGCGCCCAACGGTACGCTCAATCTCGCGACAGTCGCGGGACTGAGCTTTATCTCCGGCACCAATGGCAGTGGCTCGATGGTCATCGAAGGCACGCTGGCCGAGGTCAACGCGGCGGTTGCCACGCTGACCTATCAGGGCAACGCCAATTTCAACGGCAATGACACGATTACGGTTACGGTCAACGACAAGGGCAATACGGGCACCGACCCGGGCAATACCGCCGATGCCAATTCGGAAGAAGCCAGTGCGACCATCGGGGTCACGGTAAGTCCTGTTAACGACACGCCGACCATCGCGACGCCGGCCGGCCAGACCGTGAACGAAGACACCAACCTCGTTGTTTCGGGCGTCACCTTCGCCGACCTGGATTCCGCGGGAGACGACGTCACGGCGACCCTCTCTGTCACCAATGGCATCCTCACCATCAACGGCCCCACCGCCCCGCTGACGACAGCGACCGGCAGCGGCACCGGGTCGGTGACGCTGGTCGGCAGCGTCGCAGAGATTAACGCGGCGATTGCCGGCATG
Organism: Paracoccaceae bacterium; assembly: GCA_047638395.1. Lineage (GTDB taxonomy): Bacteria > Pseudomonadota > Alphaproteobacteria > MPNO01 > UBA830 > CAXBCP01. The sequence goes on from JBLIMV010000016.1 coordinate 86,374, forward strand.
ACCTATCGCGGCAACCTGAACTTCCACGGCAGCGACACGCTGGCCCTGACCATCAATGACGGCGGCAACAATGGCTCAGATCCGGGCCTGACAGGCGGCATTAATAACGAGGTTGCCAGCGCAAATGTCGGCATCACCGTCAGCCCGGTGAACGACGCGCCGACGATTTCGACGCCGGTCAGCGTAACCACCCCGGAAGACACCCAGATCACGATCGACCTGACGACCAATGCCGCCGATATCGATGGCGGCACCGGGGTCGGCGATGCCACCATTGCGACCTACACGGTACAGACCCTGCCAAGTGCGACGCAGGGCGTGCTTTTCCTCGCCGACGGATCAACCCAGGTCATCGCCGGTAACCCGCTGACACCCACGCAGGCGGCAGGGATTGTTTTCAAACCGACGTCGAATTTCAACGGCGGGCCGTTCACCTTCACCTACATCACGACGGATAGCGACGGGGCCAGCAGTGCGACAGCCACCGGCGCGATCACGGTAACGCCGGTCAATGACACGCCCACCATCGCAACACCCGCCACCCAGGCGATCAACGAAGACACCAACCTTGTTGTTTCAGGCGTCACCTTCGCCGACCTGGATTCGGCGACCGACGACGTCACGGCCACGCTCTCGGTCACCAGTGGCATCCTGACCATCAATGGCCCCACCGGACCGCTGACGACAGCAACCGGCAGCGGCACCGGATCGGTGACGCTGGTCGGTACAGTCGCTGAGATCAATGCGGCGATTGCAGGCATGACCTATCGCGGCAACCTGAATTTCCACGGCAGCGACACGCTGGCCCTGACCATCAATGACGGCGGCAATAACGGCGCAGACCCAGGCCTGACAGGTGGGGCCGGCGACGAGGTTGCCAGCGCAAATGTCGCCATCACGGTCAGCCCGGTGAACGATGCGCCGACAATTTCGACGTCGGTCAGCGTGACCACACCCGAAGACACCCAGATCACGATCGATCTGACGACCAATGCCGCCGATGTCGATGGCGGTACCGGTGTCGGCGATGCCGCGATTGCGACCTACACGGTTCAGACCCTGCCAAGTGCAAGCCAAGGCGTGCTTTTCCTCGCCGACGGATCAACGCAGGTGGTCGCCGGCAACCCGCTGACACCCGCGCAGGCGGCAGGGATTGTTTTCAAACCGACGCCCAATTTCAATGGCGGGCCGTTCACGTTCACCTACATCACCACGGATAGCGACGGGGCCAGCAGTGCAACGGCGACCGGCGCGATCACGGTCACGCCGGTAAACGATACCCCGACCATCACGCCACCCGGTGCCCAGACCGTGAACGAAGACACCAATCTCACGATCACCGGTACATCTTTCGCCGATATCGATTCCGGCACCACCGACGTCACGGCGACGATCTCTGTGAGCGACGGCGTCCTCACGCTCGCGGGCACCGTCGGCGCGGGTCTTGCCGTCAGCAATGATGGATCGGCGACGGTGACACTGGTCGGCACGGTGGCCGAGATCAACGCGGCCATCACGTCGATCACCTATCGCGGCGACGCCAACTTCCACGGCGCCGATATGCTGACCCTGACGATCAACGACCAGGGCAATACGGGTGCCGATCCGGGCCTGACAGGTGGCGTAAATAACGAGTTTGCTGACGCCACTGTCGGGATCACGGTCAACCCGGTGAACGATCCGCCGGTGGCGACGCCATTTAACACGACGACGCCTGAAAACGTTAACGTTCTCGTGACACTCGCAGCAACCGACGCGGATGGCGGCACCAACACAACAACCGATGCTGCGCTCGACACGATCACCATTACCGCCCTGCCCCCGGCATCGGAAGGTGTACTTACCTTCGCTGACGGCACAACCCCGGTTGTTGCCGGAACGCCGATCACCCCGGCACAGGCCGCCGATCTCCGGTTTGTCCCGGCGCTGAACTTCAACGGCACTGTGACTGTAACGTTCATCGGCACGGACACCGCCGGTGCTGACAGCACCCCGGCAACGGGCACGGTGATCGTCAGTTCCACCAACACGGCGCCGGTCCTCGCCACCAACACCGGAACAACCGTGAATGAAGGCCAGCCGGTCACCCTGTCCAACACGAGCCTGTCGGTCACCGATCCTGACAACACAGCGAGCCAGATCACCTATACGATCAACACGCCACCCGCGAACGGTCAGATATTGCTCAACGGCACCCCGCTGGCCGGCGGCGGCACGTTTACGCAAGACGATATCGACAACGGCCGGGTGACCTATAAGCACGACGGCAGTGAAACGACCAGCGATACGTTCAATGTAACGGCGTCGGATACCGGCGGCCTTACCACCGGCGGCACAATCAATGTGCCAATCACCGTAAACCCGGTAAACGATGCCCCGACCATCGTCGTTCCCGGTGCACAGACAACGGCTGAAGATACATCTCTTGCCATTACCGGGATCACGATCGCGGATGTCGATGCCGCGGGCAGTGACATGACGGTAACCGTGTCAGCACCCAACGGAACCCTGACCGCAACCGCGACCGGCGGGCTGACATCCGTCGGTGGCGCCGGAACCGGCACGCTGACGCTGACGGGCAACGCAACCGCGCTCAATGCGGCGCTTGCAACACTGTCCTACGGTCCTAACCTGAATTACAACGGCGCAGACACCATCACTGTTCTTATCAGCGATGGTGGCAATACCGGCGCCGACCCGTCCTCCATCGGTGTCGCCGGAACAGGTACGACAACCGACGAACAGGCGTCTTCGACCATCGCCGTTACCATAACCGCCGTGAACGACATTCCGGTCGCGAACACGACGCCCGGCACGCCGGACGTGACAATCGAGCCCGGCGGGACATTTACCGGGTTTATCCCGGATTACTTCACCGACCCTGATGGCGGTCCTTATGTTTTTGCTGTCGGAACATCGCCGGCCAATGGCACCCTGGTCATCACCGATCCCGCCACCGGCCAGTTCGAATATACGCCCAACCCCGGGTTTGAGGGCACGGACACGTTCGGCTTTACCGTCGACGGCGCCGCTATTCCCTTCCCCACCCCGGTGCTCGTCCAGGTAACGATCCTGGTTCAGAATACGAACGTCGCCTTCATTGATCCGAGCGTCGGCCAGCCTGCGGATATCCCGGATGGCAGGCCCGATGGCGGACTCGGCGACGACGTACCGGGCGTTAATTTCGATCCGCGCCAGATTCAATTCGGCGACGGCGACCTGAACCTCCAGAACAACAATGAATACATCCGGGCGGTTGTCGAAGACCGGATCGATGCGCTCGAGCGCCAGTACGGGGCGGCTTCCGGCGGCGAAGTACTCGGAGATGCGCTCGGAACCCCGCTGGAAAACCGGAACAACAACGCCAATATCGGTGAAGTGACGCTGTCGGGCCCCTCCGCCGGTGCCGGCGGGTTCTTTGGCAGTAGTGCTCTGATAACCGGTCTGAGTAATCTGGCGACCGAAGCAGGCGGCACACAGCCTCCGGCCGAGGAAGGCGAAGCAGACGAAAACGCCGAGGATCAAACGCCCGAAGATCAGGAAGACGAAGAAGAAGAGAACGAACAGGACACTCCGGCAGAAACAACAGGCGACGGAGAACAGACTGACGAGACCACCCCGCCCGCGCCTGGCGACCAGACCGGGCTGGACGTTCCCGCCGAAACACCGCAATTCGCGTCGACGGCCGGCATGCGCTTCAGTGAGCAGATTGCCGCAGAATCACAACGCATGGAGCAGCAGAGGATATCTCTGTTGGGCGCTGTCAACGGGCTAACCATTCCGGAAGCCACAGACCTGCCCCCAGTCTAATTGTTCGTTAACTAACTAATGCGTTGATTACAAAATGAATTTGTCGCAAAAACCAGTCTGCAATCTTAAGGACAGCAGGTAGTGAGAGCCAAACGGCTATACATTCGAGCAAACGATCAGTGGAAAGCTTTCCATCGTGGTTCAGTATTGCCGCAGGGACTCGGCCGGGTCGGCCGAACAACCGGCGCAATCCTGTCTCTCGCGATCCTGTCAGGGTGCATCGTCACACCCGAGCCGATCGGTGACGAAGACCGAACCACGCGGGCGACGACGGATTTTTCGCAGCTATTTCTCAATCAGGAACCGGTACGGCGCGCGATCTCGGTACACGATGCCATTGCCCGGGCGCTTAAATACAATCTCGACGAACGCCTCAAGATTATGGAGAAGGCGCTTGCCGACCGTCGGCTTGACGCGTCCCAGTTCGACCTTCTGCCCCAGCTTACCGCCACAGCCGGATATAGCCGACGCAACAATGACCGGGCGTCGAGCAGCGAATCCGTCATCACCGGCGCAGAATCGCTCGAAGTATCGACGTCCGAAGATCTCGGTGTCCGGCGCGGTAGCCTGACGTTCAGCTGGAATATTCTGGATTTCGGCCTCAGCTACGTGCGCGCAAAACAGAATGCCGACGAAGCCCTGATCGCCGAGGAACGTCGGCGTAAGGTCGTGCAAAACATCGTGCTCGATGTCCGCGACGCCTATTGGCGCGCGGTCAGCGCTGAGCGACTTCTGAACCCGCTCCGGGATCTCATTCTGCAGATCGAAGGGGCCCTCGGCAAATCGCGGGCAGCGGAAGCACGTCGACTGATGCCGCCCCGCCTCGCCCTGACATTCCAGCGCGATCTGCTTGAACAACTCCGCGAGCTCAACGTAATCCGGCGGCGTCTCGTTCTTTCCAAAGTCTCCCTCGCGGCCCTGATCAACCTGCGGCCTGGCGAGAACTACGAAGTCATCATCCCGGAAGATAAAGATATTGTTCCGCCCGAGGTCACTATGGAAGTCGCTCGGATGGAAATGGTCGCCCTGATCGACCGCCCCGAACTGCGGGAAGAAGATTACCGGAAACGCATCAGCCAGTGGGACGTGCGCCGCGCGATGCTGTCGCTGATCCCGGGAATCGAATTCAGCGCCGGCGGCAATTTCGAAAGCAATTCGTTTCTTGCCAATAACACATGGGTGGGCTGGGGTACGACGATCACCCAGAATCTGTTCAACTATCTGAGCGCGCCATCGCGTATCAAGTTTGCGGAGACTGCCGTGACGGTCGCAGACGCGCGCCGAATGGCGCTGAGCATGGCAATTGTCGCCCAGGTCCAGATCTCCTACCGACGCTATCGCGTTGCCCGGGATGAAGAGACCCTCGCCCGCCGGATCTTCGACGTCGATGACAGGCTCACCGATATCGTTCAGGATCAAAGCAACGCCGAAGCCGTCGACGAGATGGAGCTCATCCGCAACCGGACCAACCGGATGGTATCGGCATTGCGCCGGGATATTGCCATGGCCGATTTGCAGAACGCCTATGGCCGCCTGCTGAATTCCATCGGTGTCGATCCACTGCCGAAGGAAATTGCGGCGGCCGATCTGGAAACCCTGTCCAAATCCGTCCGTGCCGCCCTGAATGGTTGGACGCTTCGTGCCGAAGACCTGCTTGATGGCCGGGAACTGCCAAACCCGATTATCGTCCCGGACAAATCCTTCTGGGAGATCGACAACCGGCTTCCCACACCCATTCAGCCATCCAGCTGATCAGGTCAGATTGAAGAACCCGATAAAACCGAGGTTTGGAAGCGGTACAACGGATAGTCGACCGCGCGCCGGTATCCCCCTGTTCCTTGCGGCGTTTTTCATGGTCATGACGCCGCACGTCTCTCAGGCTCAGGCTCAGGCGCAGGCGCAAAGCGCCCTGCCGGCGCTCGGACCTGACCGGCAGGGCGCGCTACGTGTCCTTGTAACGGCAAGCCGCGAAGCCACCATTTCGGGCCAGATTGACGCCCGTATTCTCTTTGCAGGTCCGGGCGACGGTGAGGCCTTCAACAAGGGCGATACACTCATAAAATTCGACTGCTCGATCTACAACGCAGCCCTCGGCGAGGCGCGGGCAGAGATGAACGGTGCCAAGGCCACGCTTTCGACAAAGCAGAAGCTCGACCGTCTGGGGTCCGGCAGCGGTCTCGAACTCGCTCTTGCAAAGGCGGCCGTTGCCAAAGCTACCGCCGCCGTCACAGGCGCATCGTGGCGCGTCAGACAGTGCATCATTCGGGCGCCGTACGATGGACGGGTCGTAAAACGGCTGGCCAATGCATATGAAGTCGTTCGTCCGGGTCAGGAACTGAACCGGATCGCCAGCACGCGTGATCCCGAAATCCGCGTCATCGTACCGTCACGCTGGTCGGCCCGCCTGACAGCCGGCGACACCTTCGCCTTTACGCTGGAGGAAACCGGAAAATCGTACCGCGCGGAGGTCATTTCGCTCGGCGCCAAGATCGACCCGGCAAGTCAGTCGATCGAACTGCGCGGCAAGATACTCGCCCCGTCACCTGAAATAATTATCGGCATGAGCGGCACCGCGCGCATGCCTGCAAAGTAACCGGCAGGCAATGGCCGAGCGGACGATAGCGTCCAACGTCGTCGGGCTCAGCAGATTGCTGCAGCTTGAATGGGAAGCCCGCCAGGCGCCGACCATGGACGACATCGCTTTCCTTGCCGTCAATGAAACCCGCCAATTGGTCAATTACGACCGCGCCCTGCTGTGGCTGCCGTGGCAACGCCGGGTCGCGGCCGTTTCCGGCGTGTCCGCAGCGGATCGGACGGCACCGTTCATCCAGTGGGCAAGCCGACTTTCGCGCCATCTGAGCCGCCAGTCGAACCTGAATGACGTTTGCACCGTGACCGCGGATATGTTGCCGAACAGACTCGGCAATGAACTCGCCGAATGGTCCCCCGGTGCGGTGCTCTGGCTGCCCTTGCGGGTTGATGACGCCGCGCGCGACGGTGGGCTGCTGCTGATGCGGTCGGAACCGTTTGAAGAAAATGAAAAACAGGTGCTTGGCCGCCTCGCCGGGAGTTTCGCCCATGCGCTGTCGCTGCTTCGCCTGCGTCGGCGCGGCGCCATCCCGCGGAGCGGAAGACGCCTGGTGCGCCGTTTCTGGTTCCCCGTTCTGGCGGTCGCTGCGATCGCCGCGCTATTTATCCCGGTGCGCCTGACGATCCTGGTGCCGGCCCAGGTCGTGCCAACCAATCCTCACTATGTCAGTGCCCCAATCGACGGGGTTGTTGCCCGCATGCTCGTCAACCCGAACCAGACCGTCGCCCGCGATCAGATTATTGTCGAACTCGAGGAAACCGAACTGCGTGCCCGCCTGACGATTTCGGAAAAAACCGTTGCCGCCGCGGTAGCGGAACTGTCACGCGCCCGCCAGCGTGCCTTTACCGATGCGCGCAGCAAGGCCGATCTGCAGCTTCTTCAGGCCAAGCTCGACGAAAAGCGTACAGAGCGCGACTATGCCGCCAGCCGGCTGCAATGGGCGACCATCCGCGCGCCTGCAGCGGGAACGGCTATCTACAATGACCCCAACGAATGGGCCGGCCGGCCGGTATCGGTGGGTGAGCGGATTATGATTGTCGCCGATCCGGCGGATGTCCGCCTGGATGTCTGGATTCCCGCAGGAGATGCAGTTTCTCTCCCGGCAGGCGCAAAAGTACTCTTTTTCCAGAACGCGGCACCGGAAACACCGGTTGAGGCCAATCTTAGCGTTGTCAGCTACGAAGCGCAGGCCCGCCCGGACGGCACAGCGGCTCATCGCGGCAAGGCCGGTTTCGTAGCAGGCGCCGACTCGCCGCGTCTTGGCCTCACCGGAACCGCAAAGATCCATGGCGAAGAGGTATCGCTGATGTATCTGATTGCCCGTCGCCCGCTGGCGACGCTTCGACGCTGGTTCGGCGTCTGATATGGATATTGCCCTGCCCGCCGGCATTGTGCCTGCGCCGCAGGAGAGCCCGCAGCCCGCCTTGCCGCGTCTGCGCGAAGACGTTGCCCTGCTGCCGGGACCGCATGCCGCTGACGGCGATAAATCCTGGCTGATCCACGACCCCGTACGCAATGCCTTTTTCCGCATCGGCTGGCAGGAATTCGAAATTCTGTCGCGATGGGATAAGGCGGCCCCCGCCTCGATCACCGCCGCGGTCAATCGCGAGACGTCCCTGTCGATCAATGAGGAGGACATCGGCAACGTTGCCCAATTTATGATCGAGAACGAACTGACAGTTCTCGCCGGCCCGCAAGATCGGGATGCATGGCGCCGCCGCATTGAATTCATACGCAACAAATCCCTGGCCCGGCGCTTTCAGGAAAACCTGTTCCTGCGGATCCCGCTTGTCGATCCCGACCGCTTCCTGACGGCGACAGCCGGTGTGGCGGGTATGTTTTTTACGCGCGGCTTCTGGCTGACGACACTGGTCGCGGGGTTTTTGGCCCTGATCCTCGTCGGGCGGCAATGGGATAGTTTTATCGCGACCTTCCCCTATTTCTTCTCATTCCAGGGATTGATGATCTACGCCGTCGCATTGAGCTTTGCGAAGGTCATTCACGAACTGGGGCATGCCTTTGCCGCGAAACGGCACGGTTTGCGTGTCCCGTCGATGGGCGTCGCTTTCCTGGTTTTCTGGCCTGTCCTGTTCACCGACACGACGGATAGCTGGCGGTTAAGATCCGGCGGCCAGCGGTTTATCGTCGCCGGTGCCGGCATGGCCGCCGAGATAGCCCTTGCAGCCTGGGCATTGCTGACCTGGACCCTGCTGCCCCCGGGCGCTGTGCAAAGCGCGGTGTTCGCCCTTGCCACCGCCACCTGGATCCTGACGCTGGTTGTCAATCTGAACCCGCTTATTCGCTTCGACGGGTACTTCCTGCTCTCGGATGCCCTGGGCGTTAAAAACCTGCAACCCCGCGCCTTCGCCCTGTTGCGCCATAATTTCCGGACATGGTGTCTTGGGGTCGCAAGTACCGACCCGGAGCCGGGCCTTGGCGGCGGGTTACGACGGGGCATGGTCATATACGCGATGGGTGCCCTGGCTTATCGGGTGATCCTCGCGATCGGTATCGGGGCGATACTTTATTACATGGCATTCAAGCTCCTCGGGATCATCGCGCTGGGCGCCGTCATCGTGATCATGATCTTTCAGCCGGCGATCCGCGAACTTCGTACGCTGTTTGGAAAAGGTCAGGTTTTGGTCCGCCCTGTGCGGCTGGTGATCTTCATCGGTCTGCTCGCCGGTGGCGTGGGCCTGATTTTCTACCCGTGGCAGGGCACCATATCGTCGCCCGCGATCCTGAAAGCAGCGGCGCAAAGTCATGTCTATTCGCCCTATGCCGCCCGTGTCGCGGTCGTTCACGTGCAACGGGGTGACACGGTAACCAAGGGCGCGCCGATTGCGACGCTCACCGCGCCGGAGATCGAGTACCGACTACGTAACGCGTCCGCGCGGGCAGAAACCTTTCAGCTCGTCATCGATCGCATTCGGTTCCGCGAAGATATTGCCGATCAGGAAGCCGTCATCCGCCAGCAGCTTGCAAAAGCGGTGGCGGAAGCCGCTGGTTACAGATCGCAACTGAATGCGCTGGTCCTGCGCGCACCGTTCGACGGGAGCGTGCGCTGGATGTCAGAGGTCGCCCGTCCCGGCAACTGGATTCGCCCCGACAGTGCCATCGCGCTTGTTGTCGATTCCACGCATAACGCCATGACAGCCTATATCGAGGAAAGCGATCTCGCCCGTATCGATTCCAATGCACGCGGCAAATTCTATGCCTATGGAGACACCGCCGCCCCTGCTCTGGTAACGGTCCGCTCGATTGCAGCGTCAGCGACCGACGCCCTGCGTGATCGCGCGCTGGCATCGATTTACGGCGGACCCATTCCCGCAAGGGCGGGCGAAAATGGCATCGTGGTACCGGAAGGCGGTATTTATGAGGCCCGCCTCCGGCTCGATGAGACACAACAGGCAACTCCCCGGGAAATCACCGGCATTGTGCGTATAGATGCGCGGACGGAAAGCATCGCGCGGCGCCTGTGGCGGCAGGTAAACACGGTTCTGGTGCGCGAAAGCGGGTTCTAGAACGCACCGGGCATATCCGGCCGCTTACCCCAGGGTCGGGTCGAGAATAACTTTGCCGATACCGGGATCCGCTTCGATCAGCGCGTGCATCTCGGGTGCCGCCGAAAGCGGCACCAGGCGGTCGAGCACGACATTCAACTTGCCGTCCGCCGCCGCGTCGAAACAGGCCAGCGCATCCTGCCCATTGCTGCGCGGGTTGCCCATGATGGTCAGCTGCTTGTGATAGACAGTGCTGAAATCGACCGGCACCACCGGGCCACCATGGGAGCCCGCCGTGACCATCCTGCCACGCTGTTTCAGGCTCTCGATGCCGAGCGGGCAGGTCTCGGGGTTGGCGATATTGTCATAGAACAGATCGACCCCGACGCCACCGGTGATATCCATCACCGCCTCTTTCAGGTTTACGGTGCTGTAATCAATCGCATGATCCGCCCCCAGGGAGGTGCCGATTGCCGCGCGGTCGGCATTGCCCGCCGCCGCAATAACGGTCGCACCGGCGGCCTTGGCAAGCTGGATTCCAACTGATCCCAGGTTGCCCGCAGCCCCCATCACCAGCACCGTCTGCCCGGCTTCAAGCTGCCCCATGTTGAACAACAGGTTGTAAGCGACCGGACCATGCCGCGAGATCACGGTCGCTTCTGCGAAACCGACCTCGCTGCGCACTTTCACACAGCTTGCCGCAGGCGCTTTGGTCAGTTGGGCATCGCCGCCATTGCATTCGATACCGTATCGGCCACCACCCGGCATCCCCATCGTCACGGACACCCGATCACCGACGGCAAACCCCTCGACCTCGCTACCCGCAGCGACGACGACGCCCGAGGGATCGACACCGAGGATATGCGGCGGCTCGACGCCATAGTGAGGCGCCCGGCCTGCCCGTATGGCAACATCCAGCACTCGGTTAACCGATACCGCGTGCACTTCGATGAGCAGTTCGCCGGGGCCGGCAACGGGATCAGGCACATCTTCATAATGCAGCACGTCCGGCGGGCCGAACGCGTTGAAGATCATGGCCTTCATGTCACCGTCCCCCGTCGGTGTGGATTACCCTTCGAACGACGCCAGTACACCGCCGGCAACCGCAAACAGATCAGCGTCTTCATCGAGAAAACCGACAACCTGGAGGCCGAGCGGCAATCCGTCATCCTCAAGCACCGGCAGGGACAATGTCGGCATGCTGATCAGCGACGTATGCACCGTAAACAGCGGATCGCCTGTCCATTCCAGTCCTTTGGGTGCAGCACCCGGTGCCGACAGGGTAATCGTCGCATCGAACGTGCCTTTGAGACCCGCATAGACCGCGCGCACACGCTCCCGCTCCGCCAGCAGGTCGACAAACATTTCCTGCGACATGGTCACCGCCTGTTTGAGGCGGCCATGGGCGCTTTCGCTCAATCCGGCAGGATCCATGTCCCGGTTATAGGTGTTCAGCGGCCAGCGGCCTTCCCAAGCGTTGATATCCATGGACAGCTTTATCGCATCGGCGATGGCATCTTCAATGCCTGCGACAGCGCTGTCGTTGTTGCGGTCGGCAACGTCGATACCGGCAGCCTTCATCACATCGACAGCGCGCTGCCATTCGGCTTTCGCCTGGTCCGTTGCCTTCGCCCAGCCAGCGGTCTGCAACATGGCAACTTTTGACGGCTTGCGGGCTGCGGGCAGGTCCATCGGCCCCATGACGCCAACGTGGCCCGCATCGCCACCGGCACGTGACGTGATTTCACGAGTGATCGACCATGTTTCTGCAAGCGACGCGGCAAGGATACCGGTCGAGCTCTGGCTGAAACCGTCGAAGCTGCCGCCGCGATTGATTCCGCCGGCGCTCGGCTTGTAACCGTAGATACCGCAATAGCTGGCGGGACGGATGGTCGAGCCGATAACCTGTGAGCCAAGCGCGCCGGACACCATGCCGGCGGCAACCGACGCCGCGGACCCGCTGCTCGATCCGCCGGGCGTGCGCTCAAGGTCCCACGGATTACGGGTGTTGCCCGGGTGCGTGGCCGCGAACTCGGTGGTCACCGTCTTGCCGACCATAATAGCGCCGGCTTCCCGGAGGGCGGCGACGGCAGCGCAGTCACGCGCGCCTTTCCATCCCTTGAACAGCGGCGAGCCCTGTTCGGTCGGGAAATTGGCCGTTTCCATAATGTCTTTTACGCCGATCGGCATACCGTCGAGAGGGGACAGCTGGCTGCCCGCGGCCCAGCGGGCGGTGGAATCGTCTGCGGCCGCGCGGGCGGCATCGAGCCCCGTTACCACAAAGGCACGGACGTCGCCGTCGAGGCGTTCAATATCAGCTATGCAGCGATCCAGAAACGCGCGCGGCGTGTCCGAGCCGTCGGCAAAGCTCGCGGTGCAGTCAAAATAGGGCCGGGCCTGCGGTGTGAGTGTAGATGTCATTTGGTCTCTCCTTGCTTAAAATTCTTATCGGGGCTTCAATTTTTCATTGAGCCTAAAAGTTATTATCGTCCGCTGAGTTCCAGACCCTTTTCAAGGTCGTGATACGTGCGGGCGGGCGCCGCCATCAGGAAGCGGTATCCCTGATCCATCAGGTCCTGCATGTTGCCCGCCGTTGCATGCGGGTGACCGACGACCGTGTCGTGTCGCTTGCAGATATCGACAACCTGCGCCATCGCGCTCAACAGTTCCGGGTGATCGTATTGCCGGGGGAAGCCCAGCTCCTGGCCAAGATCTCCCTCACCGATCAGCACAGCACCAATACCGGGGACGTTTTCCAACATATCGGACAGGTTCTCGATCCCCTTGGTGTCCTCTATCTGAAGGACGACCAGGATCTCACCGTTCGGGTCCAACGGCCACACATCGGCTCGGTCGTAATATTCCTGCTGGGTCAGCCCCCAATAACGCGCCGCGCGGGCCGGCCCGTCGCCGCGAATGCCCTGGGGCTCATACAGAGGCTTGTCCTTGAGGCGTGGGTAGCGGCAGGCGGCGACCGCGTTATAGGCCTCTTCAACCGTGCTGATATGCGGCCAGACGATGCCGTAAACGCCGGTATCGAGCGCCTGTTTGGCGTGCCACTGTCCTTTTTCGATGCCGTTCACGGGCACACGTGCCAGCGGTGTGACGGGCGGTGCGATCGAGCCGCTATCGGCGATCCGCCGGCGATCCATCATGAACTGAAGCGAATCGCGCAGCGCAACGATATCCCAGGGAAGGTGCTCCCCCTCATAGACGATACCGTCATATTTCGATGCCGCCATGAACATCGCACTCTGCACATCCATGGGCGTAAAAGCGGAAAACGCGTTGCCGCCATTTTCAAGCGCACCGATTAGGCCATTAAGCCGAGGAATATCACCCATTTTTATTGTCCCGTGTTTAAATTCTTATGCCCCCAATATGCCGGATCAGGACGCGCAAACCAATCAGTTTGGAACCGACATTCCCCTATGGGTCATGAAACACTAAAACGGTCACAACAGAAACGCATCACACCCCGAACGGGAGATATCTATGGCTGCGAACGCAACATCGGCGGGCTGTCCCGAAACAACGCTGATTGAAACCGATCTCACAGACGGCGTTGCCGTTATCGCCCTGAACCGGCCCGACAAACGAAACGCGATCAACGATGCCATGCGGGCCGATCTGATCCAGGTGCTGGACTGGGCTGACCGGTCGGAAGATGTCCGCGCCATCGTGATCACCGGACGCGGCAAAGGATTTTGCGCCGGCGGCGACATCGCCGCGATGCGCGAGCGTCTCTCCGCCCCCGTGGGGCGTGTCGGCATCAATGGCTGGCAGCGCCAGCGCCGCACGCATCACCTGCTCACGATGCTGCACGATATACCGAAACCGACAATCGCCGCCGTGAACGGTGCTGCCGCGGGGCTTGGGTGCGATCTGGCGCTGTGCTGCGATTTCGTGATCGGGGCAAGTGATGCAAGCTTCGTGATGAGTTATGTGCTGCGCGGACTGATCCCGGACGGTGGCGGCATGTACTTTCTGCCGCGCCGCGTCGGACTCGCCCGGGCAAAAGAGCTTATCTTTTCGGGCCGCATGCTAAGCGCCGACGAAGCGCTGTCGATCAACATGATCGAACGCATCGCCGCCCCCGACACGCTGATTGCCGATGCCATCGCCTTTGCGTCGACCCTGACGGTCGGCTCGGCAGACGCGCTCGCGCTCGCCAAATCGATCATGAACCAGAGTTTCGAATCCACCGCTGAGGAAATCTTCGCGCTCGGCAGTCAGGCACAAGGTATCTGCTACACCACGGATTCGCACCGCGATGCGGTCAGCGCCTTCCTCGACCGGCCGAAATCCTGACGTGACCACCCCTGACCGAGCCCCCAGCCTGGAGCGCCTTTTCCGGCCCCGCAGCGTCGCACTGATCGGCGCGTCTTCTGATCCGGCAAAGATTGGCGGACGGCCGCTGCATTTTCTCGTCAAACACGGGTTCAAGGGCGATATCTGGCCAGTGAACCCGCGGGCAAAGGAAATCGGCGGTGTCAGATGCTACCCCGACATCGAGAGCCTGCCCGGTGCGCCGGATGTTGCGATGGTATTGGTCGGACCGGCGCATGCAGAGACGAGCATCCGGGCGCTCGCAGCACGCGGTACAGGGGCAGCAATCGTTCTCGCCGGCGGGTTCGCCGAATCCGGTGGTGACGGTATTGTGCGGCAGGCGTCGCTGATCGAGGCGGCGGGCGGCATGCGTCTGCTCGGCCCGAACACCATCGGCCTTCTGAATATGACCGATGACATAACACTGTCGGCATCCGGCGCGCTGGACGTTGAAAACCGCCTCAAGGGCGGCGTCGCAGTTGTGTCGCAAAGCGGCGGCATTCTGGGATCCCTGATGTCGCGTGCGGCCACACAAGGGGTCGGGCTGTCGCATCTGATTGCTACCGGCAATGAGGCAGATATCGATGCCGCCGATGCTGTCGCCTATCTGGCACAGGATAAGGCCACGCGGGTCATCGCCCTGTACCTCGAAACCATTCGGAAGCCCGTGCAGTTCCGCGAGGCCGCCGCTGCCGTTGCCGTTGCGGGCAAGAAACTGGTGATCTACAAGGTGGGCCGCTCGGAAGCGGGCGCACGCTCCGCCGCGTCACATACCGGCGCCCTTGCCGGTGAAGACCGGGTGTTCGATGCCTATTTTCGCCAGATCGGTGCGATCCGGGCGGCGCGCTATTCCGATCTGATCGATATCCCGGCGGCGCTCGCCGTCGCCCCGAAGCTGGCGGGCAACCGTATTGCCATCGTCACCCATACCGGGGGCGCAGCCGGGCTGGTCGCCGATGTGTGCGGCATGGCGGGGTTCGAGACCCCTGCCCCAAGCGCAGAAACCACGCAACGGCTTGCCGCAATCCTTCAGGATGACGGCTTCGCACCGGACCGTAACCCGGTCGACCTGACGCTTGCCGGGCTCGACCCTGAAGTGACCTATCAGGCCATCATGGCGCTGGCGCAAAGCGATGAATTCGACGCTGTAATCCCGGTTGTCGGCTCGTCCTCGGTCGGGCGCCCCCATCTTGTCGCGGACCCCGTCATCCGCGCGATGCAGACCGTCCGCAAGCCGCTGATCGTCTATACCAGCCCGTCTGCGCCGGGGATTGTGTCGCGCCTGAATGCGGCGGGTGTGCCGACGTTCGACGCCCCGGAAGCCTGCGCGACGGCCCTTGCCGCCCTTCGCCACGCCATTCCCACGCGCATAGCATCGGGCGCAGATGACACACCCACCGTTCCGGTGCCATTCCCGGCGCAACATCATGACCGAACCGGCAACCTGAACGAAGCCGAGGCCAAACAGCTTTTTGCCGCCTTTGGCATTGGCATCGTCCGCGAGACCGTCATCTCCACGGCTGCAGACGCACCGGCGGCAGCGGCAAATCTGGGGGACCGGGTCGTGATTAAAATTCTGGCACGGGACCTGCTCCACAAGACCGAGGCCGACGGTGTCCGCCTGAACGTGCCGCCGGAAAATGCGGAACAGGTGTGTAAAGAGATCGCGGCAGACGCGCTCGCCGCCGGCGTGAGCCCGCAAGAAGGGTTCCTGATCCAGGAACAGGTTGGCGATGCGGCGGAAATGATTATCGGGTTTCGGCGGGACCCAGTGCTCGGACCGGCCCTTTTGCTTGGCGCGGGTGGCCGTCTCGCCGAACTCCATAAGGACTTCGAAATCTGTCTGCTACCGGCGACGGGGGAAGACATCCGCGAAGTACTGGAGAGTTTGAAGATCACCACCGTGCTGAAAGGGTACCGCGGACAGCCCCCCGCCGACATCGACGCTCTTGTCGATGCAGTGGCCGGGTTTTCGCGCATGTGCATGGCCCTTGGCGAACGACTCGAAGATGCGGAGATGAACCCGCTTTTCGTCAAACCTGAGGGACAAGGTGTCGCCGCCGCGGACGGCGTTGTCGTCTTAACATTGTGACCAGATCTGTTTAGCGGTCGCCCTGCAGAAAATCCGGGCGGTCAACCGCACGGCCGGTCCGGAACGCGATGACGGATGCAACACGAAACGGCAGCCGGAAGAGTGCGGACAGCGCGCCCGGGGTATTTCCCGCCGCCCGATAAGCCTGCGCCGCCTGAAGATAAATGATCGCCGCCCGCATCATCCCGACAATCATCGGGGACCGGCTTCGGCCTTTAAGCGCCGGAAAATGGCGGCGGAGGGTCCGCCAGGACGTGCGCCGCCGCAGTTCCACCTGACTGGTGATACTGTTCGGCGTCACATGATATCGGGTCAGGGCATCTGCAAATACATAATGCCGCGCCCCGGTCCTGCTGATCGCCGCGAGCCAGAGCTCATAATCCTGCCCTGCGCGGAGCGACGGATCGAAGCCCCCCGCATCGACCAATAGCTGGCGCCGCGCAACCACAGTGGAGGTTGCGATGTACCCGCGCAGGAAATAATCGACAAATGGATCGGGCCGACGATTAAAATTTTGCGCACAGGAGATATAGGTCGAGCTATCCCCCTCGGCCCGAAGGTAGTCATGCGACACAAGATCGGCTGCCGATGTCGCCATCGCCGCGAGACTGCGCGATAGTTTTTCCGGCAACCATTCGTCGTCGGCATCGAGAAAGGCCACCAACGTATTCGCGGATGCCACAAGCCCCTGGTTCCGTGCCGCGCCGGCGCCAAGGTTTTTCTGTTCAATCAATCGGATTTCGCAGGCGGTCTGTTTGCCCACATAGGCGCGCACGACATCGCGGGTCCGGTCTTGCGAGCCGTCATCAATGACAATGATTTCCCCAGGAAGTGTCGTTTGCGCAAGAACGCTGTCGAACGCGCGCGCGATCGTGTCTTCCGCCTGATAGGCCGGAATAATCACGCTGACATCGGCTGATACCGAAGGACCTTCAGAAGACACGACAGAACCCTGTTGAACGCTCATTTTATCCGCTTAGCCATAGTCGATAATCCCGAAAGACGAAAGCGCGCGTGGGATTCAGGAGATACCCAACCCGGCCACATCCGAATTCCTCCTTGCCGAGTTTGGCAATTACACATCAAATGCTAGCAATCAAGACGACTGCCTCCGACGCGGAGTGCCCCGACGCTGCCGACCAATCAGAGCGCATTGGGGTTTGATATCGCGCCTTTCGCGCATTAAGACGATGCCAACAACAAACCGTATTCACACCGGGATGGAACCATGACCAATACCCTTCGCCGTACAGCCCTCGGCTCGCTGATTGCCGCCGTGACCACGCTCTCCCTGTCTGCTGTCGCCATCGGCAGCGCCGTCGCTGCAGACAAGATCAATGTCGGCGCACTGCGCTTTACGTCGCATTCAGCGAGTTTCGTGGCGTTCGAGCGCGGCTACTTCAAGGAACAGAACCTCGACGTGTCGTTCAAATTCTTCCAGGCAGCACAGCCCATGGCGGTCGCGATTGCATCCGACGATGTCGATTTCGGCGTCACGGCGATTTCGGGCGCCCTGATCAATCTTGCCAACAAGGGCGCGATCAAGGTGGTCGGTGGCGCACTGCACGAAGAGAAAGGGATCGACGGTTCCATGATCCTGGTGTCGAAAAAGGCATACGATGCCGGCGTCACAACGCCCGCAAAACTGCGCGGCCGCACATTCGGCATCACCCAGACCGGCTCGTCGTTTCACTACATGGCCCACAAGATTGCCCAGAAAGAGGGTTTTCCAGGCAAAGAGATCAAGGTGAAGCCGCTGCAAAAGGTCGGCGCGATCATCGGGGCGCTCAAATCAGGCCAGATCGATGGCTGGGCGATCGTCCCTCACATCGCGAAGGCGCTCGCCAAGGGCCCCACCGTCGTCAATATTGGCAAAATCTCTGATTACGCACCCAACTATCAGGTCACGACGGTGTTTACGTCGGCGAAAATCGCCAGCGGCCAAAAAGATCTTGTGAAGCGCTTCCTCGCCGCGTTTTCGAAAGGCGCCGATGATTTCAACGCAGCGTTGGTCGACAAGACCGCGGGGGACAAGGCAGCGGAAGACATGGTCAAGCTGATCCATAAATACGTCTATACCAGCCGCCCCTATGCGAAAGCCGCGCCATCAATCCGCAACGGCGCCATGCGCATCAATCAGGGTGCCAAGCTGAATGTCACCAGCGTCAAAGATCAGCTGGCGTGGTTCCAGTCTGAAGGGCTTGTCGCAAAGACGATCACCATCGACACGCTGGTCGATCCGAGCTTCGTCAAAACCTACTGATCTGAACCGGAACAGAACCCGGCGCAGTCGTTAATTTCGATGGACCTCAGTCTTCAGAACATCAGTCACAATTACGGTGATCTGGAGGTTCTGCAGGATATCAACCTCGACATCGTCGAGGGACAGATTGTCTGCATCATCGGGCCGTCGGGATGCGGGAAATCCACCCTGCTCCGGATTGTCGGTGGCCTCGAAGAACCGGATGCGGGTACCGTTCTGCAACGTGGTGTTCCGCCGGCGGATTCGCTGAACCCGCTCACCTATATATTCCAGGACTTCGCGCTCCTGCCATGGCGCACGGTTGCCGGAAATGTCGGGCTTGTGCTCGAAGACCATGGCCTTGGCAAAGCGCAAAAGGCCGAGATGATCGCCGATGTCCTGGCGCGGACCCGGCTGAGCGATTTCGCCCATGCATTTCCGCGCCAGTTGTCCGGTGGCATGAAACAACGCGTTGCCATTGCCCGGGCACTTTGCGTCCGCCCGGCGGTCATGCTGATGGACGAGCCGCTTTCGGCGCTCGACGGCCAGACCCGCGATCTGTTGATGGAAGATCTCGTCGATTTATGGACCCGGGAATCATTCACCGCGTGCTACGTGACGCATAATCTCGCCGAAGCCGTCCGCCTGGGACACCGGATCGTCGTTCTATCACGCCGCCCGGGTGTAATCCGCGACATCGTGGATATCGACATGCCGCTGGCGGACCGGGCGCAGAACATCGCCGCGCTCGACCATTACCAGACACGTCTGTGGGACATGATCCGCGACGAAGCACAGGCCGCCGACATGGAACTCAGCCGTGGCTGACCGCAAATCAGACGCAACCCAGCCTGTCCCGTTTCGGGGCGGCGGGTTCGCGCCAAAGGCGCGCCCGATATATTCGCCGCTGGTCTTTATTGTGCTTATCGGGCTGTGGGAAATCGGATCGCGCACCGGTGTGATCGGCCAGCTTATCCTGCCCGCCCCATCAGAAGTCTTCACGGCCTTCGCCCAACTGGTTGAAACCGGCACGCTGTGGAAGCATCTGTCCGCATCGTTGCAGCGCCTCGTCATCGGCTGGACCGCGGGCACCCTGCTGGGCATCACGTTCGGGTTGGCAATCGGGCTGTCATCAGTTGCCCGCACCGGGTTGTCGCCGCTGGTCTCCGCCATTTTCCCTATTCCGAAAATCGCGCTGTTGCCACTGTTCATCATCTGGTTCGGCATCGGCGAGGGATCGAAAGTCGCGACAATCCTGTTCGGCACGTTTTTTCCCACCGTAATCGCCACCTATAGCGGGGTCGACAATGTGGACCGGAACCTGATCCGGATGGGCCAATCCTTCGGACTGACCTGGCTGTCCATCGTGCGCAAGATCATCATTCCGGGTGCCCTGCCCGCTATTCTGTCCGGCTTCAGGATATCCGCCTCTATCGCCATTATCCTCCTGGTGGCCGCTGAAATGATCGGCGCGGAGTTCGGTGTCGGCGCCTATATTCTGCTGGCCGGCAGCCTGATGGCGACCGACCAGCTCATCGCCGGCGTTGCCATATTGTCGATGATGGGCCTGACCATTGCCTGGATTATCGGCAAGGCAGAACGCTATCTGTTGCGCTGGCGATCATAGAAAAAACCTCCAGAAAAACGGTGCCGTCCCACCGCGTTGCAGTGGCCAATCCCGGCTGGTAGGTTCCCCGAAATACTGGAAATCCGCCGGACACTCCGGGGATATTTCTGTCGGCTGGCCGATGCTCGGTATGTCGCCAGAGGAAGACGGCGCGCTGGATGCGCCCGTTACTAACAGGAGACAGATCATGGCCCAGGCCAATAGCGGTGATACCGTGCGCATAAACTACACCGGCAAACTCACCGACGGATCGGTATTCGATTCATCCGAGGGCCGCGACCCGCTTGAATTCGTCATCGGCGGAAACACCATCATCCCGACGCTGGAAGCAGCGTGCGTCGGCATGACGATCGGCGACAAGGCAACCGTCGATGTCACGGCGGAAAACGCCTATGGCCCGCATGAACCCGACGCGATTCAGACCGTCGAATGTTCGATGATTCCGGATGAAGTCGACCTGATCGTTGGCGCCCAGCTCCAGGCGACCGCGCCCGACGGGCAAACGCTGGTCCTGACCATCGCATCGGTCGAGAGCGATCAGGTCACGCTTGACGGCAACCACCCACTGGCCGGCCAGGATCTGTCTTTTGACATCGAACTGGTCGAAATCGTCACCGCGGCGGGATAAGCCTCACGTCCGTCCGGTCATCTGTGACGGCGATCACATAGACGCTATCTGACAAACTGACGGCCAACCGCCATAATCCGGTTTTCCAATTCTGGCACCGGGCGTATGGAAACAGGTCTTCTGATAACGGCGGTCTTCACCGCGGCTTTTACAATGGTCGCGAAACGCCTGTCGTCGTCCATCCTCACGGCACCGATGATCTTTCTTGGCTTCGGCTTCATCCTGTCGCAGACCGGCTTGATGCCACACGCCGACGCTGAGGCCAGCCTGCACCTGGTTGCCGAAATCGCGTTGATCGTCCTGCTGTTTCTGGACGCAGCCCAGGTCAACGTCGATGCGCTGCGCAAACGTCACGTCTGGCCTGTCCGGATGCTGGTGATCGGCCTGCCTCTATCGATCGCGTTCGGCACTTTGGCGGCGATGGCGCTCCTGCCGGGCTGGTCGATCTTCGCCGTCGCCCTGCTCGCGGCGATCCTGGCGCCGACGGATGCCGCCCTTGGGCAGGCTGTTATCAGCAACCCCGTGGTGCCGGAACGTTCGCGCCGCGCCCTGACCGTTGAGAGCGGTCTGAATGACGGGCTCGCCCTGCCCGTTATCCTGCTTTTCGCCAGCCTGGCTGCGCATGCAGCCGGTCAGGCCGAGACGAACTGGCTCCTTTTCGGTGCGAAGCAGCTTGTTCTCGGGCCGCTGGTCGGCGTCGCAGCCGGGCTGGTCGGTGGCGCGACCTTGATGTTCGCCAAAAGGCACGACCTGACATCCGACACTTTCGAAGGCATCGGCGCCATTGCACTGGCGGGCGCCGCCTATCTCGGTGCATCCGAGGTTGGCGGTAACGGATTCATCGCCGCCTTCGTCGCCGGGCTGTGTTTCGGCCATGTCGTTAAGGGCCGATGCAAGTTTGTTTATGAATTCACCGAAAGCGAGGGCCAGATACTGAGCTGGGGCGCTTTCCTGTTACTTGGCATGGCAATGGTGCCGCAAGCGCTACAAGCGCTGACCTGGCCCATGCTGGCGCTCATTCTGATCAGTCTGTTCATCGTACGCCCCGCCGCGATCTGGATATCGCTGCTCGGCACCGATGCCTCCCCCACCACCCGGATATTCTTCGGCTGGTTCGGGCCCCGCGGACTTGCCACCGCGCTGTTTGCCCTGCTGATCGTCGAGCAGATCGACCACCAATACGCAGAACCCATCCTCACAATCGCGATTAACGCCGTCTGGATCAGCGCGCTGCTGCATGGTCTGAGCGCGATGCCGGGCGCCAAGTGGTACGCCGGTCGCGTGGCGCGTATGGGCGACTGCGCGGAGACAGAGCCCGTAGAGGTATCCGCAAAACCGCTACCCACTGGAAACGAATAACCCGTGCGTAATTTTACTGAGCAGGAAACAAAATGAATAAAATATCGGTCGCCAAATTCGATGCGTTGAAAGACCGCCAACCTGAATACGCGCTCGTCGCCGACATCGACCTGGTTATCGTACGCTTTGATGATGCCGTGTCGGTTTTTTACGGGCGTTGCCTGCATCGGGGGGCGTTGATGTCGGACGGATTCGTCGACGACAGCGATAACCTGATCTGCGGGGTACACAACTGGGATTACAAGCTCGAGACCGGCGTGTCCGAGTATAATAATTCGGAAGTGCTGGAAAAATTCTCGACCTGGATCGAGGACGTCGACGTCCTGGTCGACGAAGATGAAATCCGTGCGTGGGCTAACGACAACCCGCAACCGTTCAACCGCGATGCCTATCTCGGTCTCTATGCCGATACCAGCCACGGCACCGCTGAAGAGCCGCTGAACGGCCTGATCCGTCAATACGCGCAGGACGGCTTGTCGAAGACCGGCCATCACGGCCAGGTCGCCTCGATGGGCGTGCCGCGCGACGAGCTGCCCGGCTGGGACGACCTGCAGCTTCTGACGGCGCAGCTTCACCGTCCGCCCCTACTGGACGAAGATGCCGTTGGGACGGGCGTCACCATCGGCCCGAACGCCCAGAAACCGCTGAAACTGGATATTCCGCTCTTCGTCTCGGATATGAGTTTCGGCGCGCTGTCCGAACCGGCCAAGGTCGCGCTGGCGCGCGGTGCCGAACTTGCCGGCACCGGCATCTGTTCGGGCGAAGGCGGCATGCTGCCGGAAGAACAGGCAGAAAATTCACACTATTTCTATGAGCTTGCATCGGGGCGGTTCGGCTTTAGCTGGGACAAGCTCGCCGACGTCCAGGCGTTCCATTTCAAGGGCGGACAGGGCGCCAAGACAGGCACCGGCGGCCACCTGCCCGGCCCCAAGGTCAAAGGCAAGATTGCCGAGGTCCGTGGTCTGAAAGAGGGTGAAGCGGCGGTATCACCGCCCCGGTTCCCGGACTGGACAGAGACCAGCCAGATAAAGGATTTCGCCGACGAGGTCCGCGACCGGACAGACGGCATTCCCATTGGCTACAAGCTGTCGGCACAGCACATCGAGAAAGACATCGACGCGGCGCTCGATGTCGGGGTCGATTACATCATCATGGATGGCCGTGGCGGCGGCACCGGTGCGGCCCCCATTATTTTCCGCGACAATATTTCGGTCCCGACGATCCCGGCGCTGGCACGCGCCCGGCGCCATCTGGATACGTCCGGCCGGGGCGATGTCACGCTGGTCATCACCGGCGGCCTGCGCAAGCCCGCCGATTTCATCAAGGCGCTTGCCCTTGGCGCTGATGCCATCGCGGTCTCAAACGCCGCCATGCAGGCGATCGGCTGTATCGCCATGCGAGCGTGTCACACCAATAACTGCCCGGTCGGCATCGCCACGCAGAAACCGCATCTTGTCAGCCGCCTGGTGATCGAAAGCTCCGCCATTCAGCTCAAGAACTTTTTCGATGCATCGGTCGAGCTGATGCAGGTGATGGCGCGCGCCTGCGGCCACGATCATCTATCCGGGTTTGCCGTCGACGATCTGACGACCTGGAAACGCGAAATGGCCGACCTGTCCGGCGTCGCCTATGGCGGGGTGAACTGAAAAAAACGGCCACCGGTATGAATTACCGGTGGCCGTCTGGATCATTCAGCCACGTTCAAAAGGACGGGCCGGGAAAAAGCAATCAGGCTGGCTGCGACTGACGGGCTTCGGACCCACCGCCCTGGCTGCGCTTGCGCGATGAACGCCTGGCACCGCCGGGCTTCCCGGACGGACGATTGCCGCCGGGTTTCTGGCCGAGCATCCGGGCGAGGCCGTCACTATCACCCTCATTGCCGGGCTGCGCTTCTGCACGCGCACCCTGCGGCGCTGGCTTGGCTTTATGCTTGCTGCGGCGTGCCGGACGATTGCCGGGCCGGGCATTCTTCGGCGCGCCGTTGCGCGGCTGACGATTACCGTTGCCGCCACGGCCACCTCTGCGCGGCTCCGGCTCATCACCTGCCCCACCGTCGCCAGTCGAGCTGATTTTGTAACCGACGAGTTTTTCGATATCGCGCAGATATTCGCGTTCCGCACCATCACACAACGAGACGGCAATTCCTTTTTTACCGGCGCGGGCTGTACGCCCGATCCGGTGAACGTAGGATTCCGGAATATTGGGCAGCTCGAAATTGACCACGTGGGAGATGTTTTCCACATCGATGCCGCGGGCGGCAATGTCGGTAGCAACAAGGATCGTTACGTTGCCGTTCTTGAACGCATCGAGCGCCTTTGTGCGCTGGTTCTGGCTTTTATTGCCGTGGATCGCCGCGGCCGACAGGCCCGCATCCGACAGCGAGCGCTGAACCTTGTCGGCACCGCGCTTGGTGCGGGTAAAGACAATCGCGCGCTCTACGTCGGACGCACCGACGATATCGATCAGGATCCGGCGTTTTGCCGAACGGTCGACCAACATCACGCGCTGATCGATCAGCTCGATCGGCTTGGCGACGGTCGCGACAGCGACTTCAACCGGGTTATCGAGAAAATCGTTTGCCAGGGCGCGGATCGGTTTCGGCATCGTTGCAGACAGCAATGCGGTCTGACGCTTCGCTGGCACCTTCGACATGATCTTGCGGATCGCCGGCATAAAGCCGAGATCGAGCATCTGGTCGGCCTCGTCGAGGATGACGGTCGTTGTCTGGTCAAGACGGATCGCACCGCCCTGCATGTGATCCATCAGACGGCCGGGCGTGGCGACGAGAATGTCGACACCGCGGGCCATCGCTTTGATCTGCGGGCCGGGCTTCACACCGCCGACGACGACGGCCACCGACTGGCGGCCGTATTTGCCGTAGGCACGGACGCTATCGGCAATCTGTGCCGCGAGTTCGCGCGTCGGGGCGAGAATAAGGGTGCCACAGGTTTTCGGAGCGGGCCGCTGGTGGTCATCGGCCAGTCGGTTCAGCAAAGGCAGAACAAAAGCAGCGGTTTTCCCGGTGCCGGTCTGTGCCGTTCCGAGGACGTCTCGGCCTTCCAGCATTGCGGGAATGACCTGCGCCTGAATCGGTGTCGGCGTGGTATAGCCCTCGGCCTCTACGGCCTTGAGGACGGTCTCGGCGAGGCCGAGATCACTAAAGTTTTTCAAGTAGACTCTTTCTTATAACCGCCACGAATCACGAATCCCTGCGGATTGCGCGCGGCGGTGTTTCAAATTTTAGGAAGCTCGCGTAGATCAGCTGCCTGCGTGTGTGCCTATAGGCACTGGCGAATGTGCAACGATCGATACGGATAAGGATAATTGCTTAACTGCCGATCACCTTTGACAAATATTTTTAAGCGAATATTTCATCCTCTACACGAGGCGGTTTCGGCTGTTAGAGGTATATATGGCCATTGATTGGTTAATGGCAACCTAATTCGTCGACACTCCAAAGAAAGCGCCCGCGATGCAAATGACCGATATCCCGTTTGGAAACACCGACTGGTCGGACGTGGAACCCACTGAACATAAAGGGGAAACCGGCGCCGCTTACTGGCGGACCCGGCAATTCGGCGATATCCGGGTGCGGATGCTCGAATATACCCCCGGCTACCTTGCCGATCACTGGTGCCTCAAAGGGCACATCCTTTTCTGCCTGGAAGGCGAATTACACACCGAGCTTGCCGACGGGCGTACCTTCGTGCTGACCCCGGGCATGAGTTACCAGGTGGCCGACGACGCGGAACCGCACCGGTCATCGACCAGCGTCGGCGCCAAACTGTTCGTCGTAGACTGACCGAAGCCCTGGCGAAGGCGATCTAACCGAGGCGGCCGCCGATCTCCGGTGAGTCCGCCGCATATCGATAGGCCCGGAATATCGTCGACTGATCGCCGGTCGACATTCCCTTTGTCTCATGGCTGGTGAACGGGGAAACATATTCCCAGACGATCTCATCATCGGGTGTCACCTCGAACAATCGTCCCCACAGGCCTTCACAGATCAGGGTATTGCCGTTTGTCAGGCGCTGCGCGCCCGAAATGAAATGGCTGTCGAAGGTGTGGCTGGGATTACCCCAGTACTCCCAGACGGTCTCGTCGGTTTCGGGACTCCACTCGACAATCTTGGAACCGCGCGGCACCTGCGCGTTCCGGTTGGCAAAAATCAGATAATTGCCGTTTTTGAGCAGCTGAAAATCGTGCGGGCCACCCCAGTCCGGCTCGTGCCGCTCGTAGATCAGATCGCCGCTCGCCTGATCTATCACCCCAACCCAATCGAGAGCGCGGCAGCACACACCGATCCGTCCGTCACCCATGGGGGCGATCGTGTTGGCGTGACCGAATTCATGACGGTTTTTGATGTGCATGATGGGATAGTCTTCAATCTCGACATGCTCCCAAATGCGCCATTCCCAAACTCTCTCACCCGCGGCATTCACCTCGATCAGTAAATCTCCCCAGATCCCCCCCGCCGCATGCTCGCTGCCAGCACCGCCGCCCTGCACCCGCGCAGCAGCATCTTCGGGCATAAGCTCCCAGGACAAATAGATCAGGTTGCCGTTCGGCAATCGGTGAAAGTCGTGATGCTGATTTGCGTCGCGGTATTCCCAGACAACGTTGCCGTCCCAGTCCATTTCCTGAATAAGCCCACCCCGCGCAGCCAGGCCTTCGGGGCCCTCGCCCAGCCAGGTCGATACCAGCAGGTTACCGTTGGGCTGCAGCTTGGCGTAGTTCCCCGGCTGTCCCGGGATATCCCACTGGTGAACAACCTTGCCGGCCATATCGATAAGATAGGCCGCGCGCTGCAGTAACGGCGCTAGCAGGGTGTATCCGGCCGCTGCCCGGCCATCGTCGGAAATTGTCACGCCTCTCTGAAGATACCGCATATGCCCCTGCCCGCTGGTGAGTGTTTCAATCAGCCCATTATTAAGCCTAAGCCGCCAGGAAGGAAGGCGACGCGGCAATTTCGCCGGCACACAGGAATTGCCGGATTTACAGGGTGCTGCGCTCCGGTTCGGTGGCGGGTTCGCCGGATCGTTCGTTCTCGGGCATCGAGAGGTCGGGCAAACGCTTGAGGCGGTCGGCAATCCGCTTGTCCGCGCCCGGATTTAAAAACCGGGAAACGGCAAATATCATCCGGAACAGACGGAGCCGCCAGGCAAGCCCGCCGCCGCGATAAAAATCGCCCGCCAGAACCGAGATCACCGCGTTTTTCACACCGAAAAAATTCTGCGGGACCATAAAAAGGTATCTCAGGGTCGGCGTGTTGAAACGCACGACAAACCACGACACCCGCCGGATCGCCCCGTCGATATCCCTCTGGTAGCGCCGCTGGAACGCCCTCGAACGCGCCGGGCGATCCAGAATGCTGTTTACGGTGCGGGCCGCCCGTTCCGCCCCGCTCATTGCCAGCAGAACGCCGGTCGAAAAGACGGGGTCTACAAACGCATATGAGTCGCCCACCAGAAGATAGCCGTCGCCATAGGCCGATTTAGCTTTGTAGGAATAATTGCCGGCGCCGCTGACATCGCTTATCCGGCTGGCGTCTTTCAGAACTTCCCACGCCTTGGGACAAAGACGCAGCGTCTCTTCCATAAATTCGTCAAGGCTGCCGCTTCGCGTCTTCAGGTAATCCGGCATGCACACCGCACCGATGCTGGTCACGCCGTCCGGCAGGGGAATCATCCAGATCCAGCCGTGTTCGAACCAGTAGATCGAAATGTTGCCCTGCGTTTCCCAGGCCGCAGTGCTCACATCTTTGTAGTGAGCAAACAGGGCCGCGCTGTTATGGCGGCTGTCGCGGATGCGCTGATCATGAGCGCGCGCCAGGAAACCATCCCGCCCCGACGCATCCACAATAAACCGGGCCGAAATTTCGGATGTCCCGTCATTCCTTGCGAGATCGAGGTGCCAGCCATCGGCGACACGCCGGCTCCCGATCACCGCACAATTTTCTTTCAGCACAACACCCGCAGTCTCGGCATGGCGGAACAGAATTTCATCGAAATCGGCGCGTCTGACCTGATAGGAGTCCGGGATTACCGGTGCCAGGGACTCCTCGAAGAAAAACGTTTGCCGGTGATCGTGGTCGGGGGAGATAAATTCCGCACCGGGCTTTCGCACACCGACAGCGGCAATTTCTTGCGCCACACCAAGTCGCTCCAATATCGGCAGATTATGCGGCAAAAGAGATTCGCCGATATGAAAACGGGGATGCTGCGCCTTGTCGATCAGCACGACCCGGCGGCCGCTCTGCGCGAGAAAGCACGCAGTGGTCGACCCTGCCGGGCCACCGCCAATTACGGCGACATCGTAGCAGCCGTCATCCGTCATTTGAGACATCACACCGACAGAAACCTGCGGAAACATACAAACGGGCGGCCGGCGTTTCAGGGTCGTTCGCACTCCGGGCCACTGCGCGTCCAATAGTTGTTTTCACGGTTACTTGATCGCGCATTGTAGGCGGGTCGGGCGCTGTGCGGCAAGCCAAGGTCATTCTCGATTTCGGTAATAAAGCGGGTAAAATCGGCGACAACAGGTATACCAATTAAAACGCAAGAAACGCAGAGGCACCCACAGTGACCGAAATCGAAAACAAGCACTTCGACTACATTATCCTTGGCGGCGGGTCGGCGGGGTGCACGCTGGCGAACCGCTTATCTGCCATTTCGTCGAACGAGGTTCTGCTCGTCGAAGCGGGAAAAGATTTCACGCCCGGCAACGAGCCGGCGGACATGCTGGATTCCTATCCGATGGGTGCGTCTTTCAATCCCGCCTATCACTGGAGTGAACTGAAGGTGCGTCTGTCACATACACCGTCGAACAGTGCGCAACGCCAGACCCCGCGCTTTCTCGAACAGGCCCGCGTGGTCGGCGGCGGCTCATCGATCAACGCCCAGATGGCCAATCGCGGCTCGCCACTTGATTACAACGAATGGGCTGACAAAGGTGCCAAAGGCTGGAACTGGGAAAGCGTGCTGCCCTATTTCCGCAAACTGGAGACCGATCACGACATTCAGGACGACTATCACGGCAGTGACGGTCCGATCTCTATCCGCCGCGTGCCCAAGGATCACTGGCCGGAATTTACGCATGCCGTCACCGGTGTGCTGAGCAATACCGGGCTTGGCGAGGTCGAAGATCAGAACGGCCTGTTCGAGGATGGCTGGTTCCGCAGTACCATTTCGAACAAGGATGAAACCCGCGTATCCGCCTCCATGGGCTACCTGAACCGCGATGTTCGTGCCCGGCCGAACCTGCACATCCTGCCGGAAACCACGGCAGAAACACTGGTCTTCGAGGGGCGCCGGGTTACTGGCGCAGTGGTCAACAACAAGGGCAGGCGCCTGACGTTCAACGGCGCACGAACCATTGTATCAACCGGCGCGCTGCACACACCGACCCTGCTGATGCGGTCAGGGATCGGGCGTGGCGCCCACCTCCAGGAGATGGGCGTCGATGTCGTCGCCGACCGGCCGGGCGTCGGCAACAACCTGAACGAACATCCGACCATCGCCGTGTCGGCCTATCTGAAATCCAACGCCCGACTGCGCGCCGATACAGGCACGCGGCGCCACGCACAGGTATCGTTCCGCTACTCATCCGAAGTCGCCGAATGCGGGCCCGGCGACATGTATGTCTCTGTCACCGCCAAATCCGCATGGCACGCAGTTGGCGTGCGCCTCGGGTCTTTCCTGATGTGGTGCAACAAACCCTATTCGCGCGGGCACGTGCTGCTCAGCAGTGCCAATCCTGCGGCCGAACCCGATGTCGATTTCAACATGCTCTCCGACCGGCGGGACTATGACCGCCTCGCCGAGGGCGTGCACCGGATGGCCGGATATTTTGCCCACCCCGACATGGCCGGGATCGCCGCCGATGCATTCCCCAGCGCCTATTCGGAGCGTGTCAGAAAGATCGGCGCGGTAAACACGAAGAACAAAATTCTGACGAATATTCTGGCGGCCATCATGGATGGTCCCGCCCCGCTACGCCGGGCGGCGATAAAAGGATTTATCACCCTGGGAAAAACACTCGACGAGCTCATGACCGACGAGAAAGCCATGGAAGAATTTATCCGCGCCAACGTGACCGGCTGCTGGCACCCGTCCGGCACGGCCCGTATGGGTGCCGCAGACGACCCGCTTGCGGTGACGGCACCCGATGGCAGCGTCTACGGTGTCGACGGGCTCACAGTGTGCGATGCCTCGCTGTTTCCCTGCGTGCCGCGGGCAAATACGAATATTCCGACGATCATGTGCGCGGAGAAAATTGCCGACGGTTTGCTGAACCGCGGCGAGACCTGAGCCGGGAGTTGCCGAACGGCACGATAGTGCGCAATCATATGATGAATTCGTACATCAGGCAGACGTCTAACAAAACGGGAGGCACTTCATGAGCACCCAACAAGTCCAGTCCGAACAAAGATACGTTTATGTCGGTTATCACGGCGAAGAGAACCCGACCGAACGCGAACGCATTCTGCATTTGCTCGATACCTACAGCACGACCGAAGGCTTCGTTGCGCAATACCTTCCCAAATGGATCGATGTCAGTCCCAATCAGACTGTGCAGGGCGGATTGCGCACCGTTCAAGGGCGCGAAGCGCTGCATGCGCGGTTGATGAAAAAGCGGCTGATCGAACTAAAAGGTGATTCCGCTGCCAAAATTCCTGAAATCCGGAAGGAAAAAGAAGTTCCGTTCTTCTCATCGCCGGATCACAGCGACGTCGAGAAACTCAAGGTCCTTTCCGAGTTGTTCGGAAACGGCGAAGCGTTTCTCAGCCCCGTCATGGAAATCGCAGACGGGATAAAGGACGACCTTCTGACGGCAGAATTGCTCCGCACGATCCTGGATAACGAAATGGAAAGCATCACCTGGGTTCAGGAAATGTACCGCGTGCTCAGTGCGGAACAGGAGAGCGATCAGGAGACACAGCATTAATGAACACCTGACGCCCGTTTCGGGTGTGGGCAGGCGCCGGATCGGTGAGTCAGTCCTGCGCAAGGAGGACGACCGCTACATTCGCGGCAGCGGGACCTATTCGGATGACATCAACAAGCCCGGCCAGTGCTACGCCACGTTCGTGCGGTCCCACTTGCCACGCGGGACTATCCGCGACATCGATATTGCCGCCGCCCTGCAATCGGACGGGGTCATCGCGATACTGACCGGCCAAGACTATGCCGATGACGGCTTTGGTCCCGTCGTTCACCGCGCTATTGAAGGCGACCCGATCGACTTCCGGACACCGGCCTTTGGCGACGGAGATCCAGTCGCCCTGCAGTTCAACCAATGGCCCCTGCCCTTCGATGAGGTTCATCACGTCGGCGAGCCGGTGGCCGTGGTCATCGCAATGACAGCGTCTGCCGCGGACGACGCCGCAGCACTCGTTGCCGCGGACATCGAACCGCTACCCGCCGTGATCGACACATTGCAGGCCGCTGCGCCGGATGCGCCACAAATCCACGCCGAGGCGCCCGGCAATCTTTGCATCCATCACCGTCGCGGCGACGAAGAAGCGGTCAGGCGCGCCCTTGCGGCATCGGACGCGGTGGTCAACGGGACGTTCGATGTATCCCGCGTCGCCGGTGGACAGATGGAACCACGGTCGGGCATTGGCGAGTACGATGTTGACGCTGACCAATTCGTCATCACTGCCGGCAACCAGGGCGTTCACCGTTATCGCGAGATGATTGCCAGCGCGCTGCGGGTTGAGAACGAACGGGTTCGGGTGATCTGCCCGGATGTCGGCGGCGGGTTCGGCCCCCGGGGCCATGTAAATCCGGAATTTGTCGTTCTTGCCTGGGCCGCACAACGGCTGGGCTGCCCGGTCAAATGGACCAACACACGCATCGATTCCTTCATCAGCGACTGGCAGGGCCGCGACATGGTGCTTGAGGGCGAGCTGGGCATGATGCGGGACGGCCGCATCAATGCGTACCGCCTGCATATGCGCGGTAATATCGGGGCCCACACGATCTGTTATGCCCCCCCGGCCAACGCATCCCGTCTTGCAACAACGGTCTATGACATCCCCGCCGCCAGTCAGGAGTTGCAGGTATATCTGACCAACACGCTGCCCGTCCTCCCCTACCGAGCCGCGGGACGGCCCGAAGTTCACTACATTCTCGAACGGCTGATCGATATGGCGGCGACCGAAGTCAGTATCGACCGGGTGGCGTGCCGCGCGCAGAACCTTATCCCCCGCGACCGGATGCCGTTCACGACCGCCACAGGGCTGACATACGACGTATGCGATTTCGATGAGGCCCTGCAAAAGGTTGCCGAACTATGCGACTGGCATGGCTTGGAAGAACGTCGTGCAGCGGCCAAAATCCGCGGGCGTCTGCGGGGGGTCGGTATCGTCCCGTTCATCGAATCCCCGGTCGGTGCGCCGTTCGAACTGGCACGGCTGAAGATCGCCCCGGACGGGACGACCTGTATTTATGCAGGCACCCAGAACCACGGCCAGGGACACGAATCCACCTATGCCCAGGTCGTCAGCGACCTTCTTGGGATTCCGTTTGAGAAAATCTCACTGGCGCGGGGCGATACCGACGAACTGGCCATTGGCGGCGGCACCCATTCGGACCGCTCCATGCGCATGATGGGAACCTTGCTTCACCGGATATCCAGGGACATCGTCGCACAGGCGCTGCCGCTCGCCGCAAAACTCCTGCAGGCGCCCGAGGATGCCGTCACTTTTGACGATGGGAAATTCCGTGCAACGGGCGAGAACAACGGGCAACAGGAGGTCTCTGTCCTCGATGTCGCCGCCGCGCTTGCGGAATTCCCGGAATTTCAGAAATCCTCTTCAGCAGGCCTCACCGCCACCGCGGAGCAGAAGGGCCGGATAAATGCTTTTCCATACGGCGCGTCCGCCGCTGAAGTCGAGATAGATCCCGAAACCGGCGAAATGACCCTGTGCAACTTCTGCATCGTCAATGATAGCGGGGTTGCCGTGAACCCGATGATTGTTCACGGCCAGGTGCATGGCGGCATCGTGCAGGGCGTCGGTCAGGCGATGGGCGAGAACATGGTCTACGACACCTCTTCAGGCCAAATTCTGACGGGCTCGTTCATGGACTACATGATGCCGCGCGCCGACCAGTTTCCGCCCTTTCATCTCGACACCGCGGAAACACCCGTGGACTCATCAACCGGCAATAACCCGCTCGGCATCAAAGCCGGCGGCGAAGCCGGAACCGTGCCCGCTCTCGCGGTCATGGGAAATGCGGTGATGGATGCGCTGTCTCCGTTGGGTATCGCACACATGGACATGCCCTTTACCGCTGCGAATATCTGGAAAGCCATCAATGGGCGGCAGAAATAGACAGCGGCGATTTCGTCCTGCATGGTCCTGGTGTCGGGTAGATAGCCGACCACCGAAAACGAGGCTGCCTCTGTGACTGACACGTCAACGATTTCACTCTGGGACACCACCGCCGAAGAAGACGATCTCGCGCCGGAGATGGATGGCGACATCACAACGGAGCTCGCGATCATTGGCGGCGGGTATACGGGTCTTTCGACTGCGCTGCATGCCGCCCAACGCGGCATCGACTGTCACGTGCTCGAAGCGCGTCAGATCGGCCATGGCGGATCGGGCCGCAATGTCGGCCTGGTGAATGCCGGGTTGTGGCTGCCGCCGCAGGATGTCCGCACGCAGCTCGGTGAAGCGCGCGGCGCGTCTCTGATCACAACGCTTGGCGATGCCCCCGAATACGTGATGTCGCTTATCGAACGCCACCAGATACGCTGCGAGGCAACGCGCACCGGCACCATTCACGCAGCACATTCCCCCGCCGGATACGAAGACCTCGCCCGCCGGACAGAGGAATGGCACCGACTCGGTGCACCGGTCGACCTCCTTTCACGCGAACAGGCGGCCGCAAAGATCGGCAGCACGGCCTTCCACGGCGGCCTTCTGGACCATCGCGCCGGGACCATCAATCCGATGGGATACGTGCGCGGCCTGGCGCGGGCGGCGCTGGCGGCAGGCGCCGGTCTGTCAGTCGGTGTCACCGCGCAAAAACTGACCCGAGAAGCCGGGCGCTGGATCGTCGAGACCGACCGCGGACGCGTCTCCGCCCGCTTCGTCGTACTCGGTACCAATGCCTATACGGACGACCTGTGGCCGGGCCTGAAACAAACCTTCACCATGATCCACTATTTCCAGGTGGCGACGGTACCGCTCGGGGATCGTGGAGAGGCCATCCTGCCGGAACGCCAGGGTCTTTGGAACACGGGCAAGATCATGTTCTCGCTCCGCCGGGACGCGTTCGGACGATTGATCGTCGGCTCCATGGGCCGGATCATCGGCGGCGACAAGGGCCTGTCGCGGCGCTGGGCCAGACAGCGCATCCGCACCATTTTCCCTGCTCTCGCCGACATAGAGTTCGAGAAATTCTGGCATGGCCAGATCGCCATGACCCCGGACCACCTGCCCCGGATATTCCGTCTTGCCGACGATCTTTATACGCCGATCGGCTATAATGGCCGCGGTATCACGCCGGGCACAATGTTCGGCAAGGCGATGGCCGACCTGCTGGCGGGTGGCGACGAGGACGATCTGCCCCTCCCGGTCACAAATGCCAGCCCCGTGGGCTCAACCGGGATCAGATCGACATTGTATGACGCCGCGTTCACGGCCAATCAGATCAAAAAGGCCTATACCAAATAGGCTGTAGACCCAGACAACAGCCATACTCAGGAGATACCAATGACAGACCAACCCATTGCCCTTGTTACAGGCGGCGCGCAGGGGATCGGCTATGCCTGCGCCGAAGCAATCGCAGAAAACGGCGCACAGATCGTGCTTGCCGACATCAATGGAGACGGTGTGAAGGCGGCGGCCGAAAAGCTTGGCGGCGGGGCCGTCGCCATCGAATGCGATATGGGCGATGCGGCCCAGGTAACCGCGATGTTCGACCGGATCGAAGCCGAAATCGGCACGGTGTCGATCCTTATCAATGGCGCGGGCATCGCCATCACCAACGACTTTCTTGAAACCCCGCTGGAGGAGTTTACGTCCGTCCTCAATGTAAACCTGGTCGGAACGTTCGTTGCCATCCAGCGCGCGGCCAAATCCATGGTCGCGGCGAAAATTCAGGGATCAATCGTCAATATGTCCTCGGTGAACGCCCAGATCGCGATCCCGACGATTGCCGCGTATTGTGCCTCCAAAGGCGGCGTGATGCAGCTGACCAAATCAAGCGCTCTGGCCCTCGCGCCGCACGGCATCCGGGTCAATGCGGTCGGCCCGGGATCGATTGACACCGCGATGATGGCAGGGGTGAATGCGGACCCTGGCGCCATGGATGTGGTGATGTCGCGCACCCCGCTGAAACGCATGGGAACGCCGCGCGAGATCGGCGATGTGGTGGCGTTTCTGGCCAGCGACAAGGCAAGCTACATCACGGGCGAGACCATCTATGTCGATGGCGGGCGCCTGGGTCTGAATTACACCTGCTGATCCGAAGACACTTCGGCTGCACGAACGGGAGAGACACAAAATGGCGCATCAGGGACTGGCTTCACTGCCCTTCTTCAACGAAGAACAGATCGCCGGCGTGCTCGAATGGACGCCGTTGATCGACGTGATGGAACGTGCACTGGTTTCGCTTTCCGCGGGAGAGGTCGAACAACCGGTCCGCCAGATGGTCCCTGTGCCGGGACGCGACGCCATCATCGCCGCCATGCCCGCTGTGGGAGAGGCCATGGCCGTCAAGGTCGTCACCCTGTTCCACGAAAATGCGGGTACCGGCCTGCCGACGCATCAGGCAGTGATCATGGTATTCGACATCGCCAACGGCACGCCGCTGGCCGTCATGGACGGCCGTCTGATTACGGAAATGCGCACGGCTGCCGCGTCGGCCGCCGCGGTGCGTACTCTTGCCGTCGAGACACCTGAGGCCGTCACAATCATGGGCAGTGGCGTTCAGGCACGCGCCCATGCACAGGCTCTCGCCACCGTCAGACCGCTTGGCGAACTGCGTCTGTGGTCGCGGACAGAGACATCCGGCTATGCCGCCGCCGCCGATATCGGCGCGGTCTTCGTCGCCGACGCCGAACAGGCCGTGCGCGGCGCAGATATCGTTGTCTGCGCGACCTCGGCCACCGAACCGGTGCTGATGGGTGACTGGCTGAAACCCGGCGCGTTCGTCACCTCGGTCGGTTGGAACGGCGCTAACGGGCGCGAGCTGGACGACGTTGCGATGGATAACACCGTCATCGTCGAGGAAATCGAGACCGCGCAGGATCAAGCCGGCAATATCCGTGGCTCGGACTGCGAGATCTTTGCCGAAATCGGCGAGATCTTTACCGGCAAAAAGACCGTCCGGGGCGGCGCCACGGTAATATACGATTCCGTCGGCGTCGCGATCCTTGATGTCTCAGCGGCGAAGCTCGCCTACGACCTGCTGACGGCCTGAGCCGGCAGCGCTACCAGGCCTTCACGACAAGCACGTCGCAGGGCGGGGTTTTGAGAATATCTTCGGCGACGCTGCCCAGAAACGCATGTGCGACGCCGGTTCTCCCATGCGTGCCGATCACCAATAATTCGGGTTTTAGGCGTTCTACCTGGCGGGAGATCACCGCCCGCGCGACACCTTCTTCCATGATCCGCTCTAGCTTGGGTGGGGTTCCCGATATGCCGGCCAGAAACGCCGCCATCTCTTCTTTGATCATCCGGTCGAACTGATCCTGATGCTGCTTGTTCACTTCACGCCGGGTGCCCGCACCGTGGAGGAAGCCCTTGAACGGGACGTCATAGGCATGAACAAGATGAAACGCGCCGCCGGGCATGAATCTCAGACCGAATTCGACAGCGCGCCGTGAATACACCGAAAAATCGACCCCGACGACAGCGTGGCCATACGGCCCGGCGACACGGTCCCTTACCAGCAACACGGGCAGCTCGCCCGCGCGAATGATGCGTTCAACCGTGGTGCCGCGGAACATATCCTTCACCGGGTCGATGCGATGGACGCCGAGAACGATGATCTCGGCATTGGTCTGGTCCGCGAGGTCAAGGATATCGCTATAGGGCCGACCGAGCACCACGTGTATCGAAACACGCAGTTCATTGGCGCTATCCAGGCGATCGACCTCCGCTTCGATTGCCGTTTTGGCCGCCAGTATCTGCGCCGTCGCCAGGGTGTCCGGCAGGTCTTCGTCTACGACGTGCGCAATTTCCAGCTCCGCACCATGGACACGCGCGAGGCTAACGGCACGTTCAAGTGCGCGGTCGGACCGGGCGGACAGGTCCGTCGCCATCATGATTTTCTTCATAGGGTAGCTCCATTGATATCAATTCAACCAATGTTCCAGCTCCCCGTTGCGCCGGTCGCCTCTTTTGAAGCTCAACCGCCGCCGCCCTCTTATATTCGGCCCGAACGGCGATGTTTTAGCGTCATTGATGCTCTGTCACCTTAATTTCAATCAAAGCACGCTCATCCATGCTGAACGATGCTCGGCACCCCCGGCTCGCCAGCGGATGGAGCGACGGGGAATTGCCTGGACGACAAAGAGAGTCACAGGGAGCTAGATATGCTGAGCCAACCGTTTTTTCACGACGCATGAGATCGCCGACCTGCTGAAGGTTACGGATACGACCGTCCGCCGCTGGATTCATGACGGCGACCTACGGGCTATCCGTTTCAGCCGTGAATACCGGGTTGCGGCGAAGGACCTCGAAGCATTTCTGGAGTCGCACGCGACGGTACGCTAGCCGTAGAGCCGCGCCGCATCGTCGTGTTCCAGATCGTAGGTGTGGCGGGCGACGTGATCGAGAAGCTGCCCTTCCAGCCGCAGAACGACCGGTGGGTTTTCCCCAACAGCCGTCGTCCGATGAATTTCACCCGGTAGAAAAAAGGCCACTTCGCCGGCATTCTGGACAAAGCAGTCCCCTGGCTTCAGCACCGGAGCCGTCCAGGCGCCGTCCTGCTCATACGCCCATGTATACTTGGTCTGCTCGATGGCGCCCTTGTGCACCCCATAGACGACATAAGATGCCCCATGGTCGTGCGCCCGCGCGCCGCCGGTCGGCTTTCCCGCCCGGTTGATCGAGGTCATCAAACAAAACCCAGGGGCTGGAT
Source organism: Paracoccaceae bacterium (assembly GCA_047638395.1). GTDB lineage: Bacteria > Pseudomonadota > Alphaproteobacteria > MPNO01 > UBA830 > CAXBCP01. The sequence goes on from JBLIMV010000016.1 coordinate 124,657, forward strand.
GACCGAATTGATCATCGATATGCAGATTGATCCGGCCGGTTCTGCCATCCGCAATAGCATCGATCTCCTGCAGCAGGTCCGCCTGCCCGAGAAGTATCTGCAACTCGGCGGCAAGTCCTTGCGCCTGTGCCCGCGCATTTTCCGAACCGGCAAAAACCTGCCGGGCACCTTCTACAAACCGATCGATACTGGATCCCATGGTCGTATTCCCATCTAGAAGAGCCGGACGACAACGGCCGATCACCATTTCCGTCGCGATCACCGAAGTCATATAATAGCCCCCCGCTAAAAGGGTTCAATGACGGTTTCGGATGACAACATGATCGACCTCGCGATTGACCGGTATGACCGGCACCTCCCGTTTTTCGACGGCACCGTCTCACTGCCGGAAGAACCGAATATTCGCGTCCTGCAGGTCGGGCAGACCAATAACCTGCGCGACGGCACGGACCGGAATGAACGCATGCTGCAGGACGGCGCTTTCGATGTGGCGGAAACATCGCTCGCCTCCTACATCGCGGCGAAGGCACAGGGCCTCCCGTTCACCGCCATTCCGGTGTTTCCGCGCAGATTGTTCAGCCAGGGACAGATTTTCGTTCACACTGATAGCGGGATCAACGAGCCACGCGACCTCGAAGGCAGGACGGTCGCGTTGCAATCGTTCCAGACCACGCTAGCGGTTCTTGCGAAGGGCGACCTTGCGACCGAATACAATGTCGATCTCAGCTCCATTGCGTGGCGGGTAAAATCGGCGGATACGATAGCGACAGCGCATCGGGACCGGTTCGATATCGCCCCGTTGCCGGAAGGTGCCGACCTGACGGAACAACTCTGCACGGGTGCGGTCGATGCGCTGTTTTATTCGCGCACGCCAACGCCGCCACCTGCCCTGGCCGGCAACATCCGCCGGCTTTTTGACGACCCCGGGCAGGAAGAAGCGCGCTTCGTCACGCGCAATGGATACTGGCCGATCATGCACCTGATAGCCCTGAAAGAAAGCAGCGTGAAACAATACCCGGAGCTGCCGGCTATCCTGATGAAGGCGTTCGCGTCAGCAGAAACACTGTCGGCGGATTATCTCGCCGATCCGAACTGGTCACGCATGCCGTGGGCGAAATATACCGTGGAGAACGAGACGGGCGCTTTTGGCCGCAATCTCTGGACGTCGGGACTGCAGGCCAACCGGGCCAATCTTGAGCGCTTTATCGGCTATGCCGCCGATCAGGGCCTGGTCGGCGAAGCGATGGCCCCGGAAGATCTTTTCCACGCCTCGGTGCTGGATACCTGAGACCCCGCCAACTGAAACCCCGCCACCCGAAATTGCGTCTATTCGGCGGCGTCACGTTCCTCTTTGAACACACGGTCCGCCATAATCATCGCTTCGCGCACAGTCGGCACGCCGATATAGCCACCGAGATGCAGCAATGCCTCGGTCAATTCTTCCTCGGCCCAACCCAGATTCAGCGCAAAGCGGAGATGAATTTCAAGCTCCGGCCAGGAGTGATTGCAGACATCGGACGTGACCGTGATCATCGCGCGGGTTTTATGGTCCAGGCCTGGCCGCGACCACAACATGCCGAACACCGCTTCTGTTGCGTATTCGGCAAAGGTTTCCATAACCGGGCCGCTATAGACCGATGTGGCCATCCTGTCGGCCACGGCATCGCCCATGACTTCACGGCGAGTGGCCGCACCCTTTTCATATGTTTCGCTTTTGGACACGGTTTTCTCCGCTGCTGATATGGGACGATTTCTGAAGGAATGCCGATCACAAGGATGAACGGATCATCCGGTCGATATGGCCTGCGTCGTTAGCAACCTTTACGCGGCGATCAGGTCAGGCTGTGGCAGGATCGGGGCATCGGCCTCGAAACGTTCGCCCTTGCGCATGCAGAACACCGGCGTCAGCAACCGGTCGGCACTCACCTCTGTCTTGCTGTTATCGACAAAGGTCCAGCTTCCACGTTCGTCATTGAGCACACTGATATCCGCATCAACACCCTTTTTCAGAGTGCCGATCTCGCCCTCCATGCCGAGCATGGTGGCGCAGTTATTCGTGACCATCGGCACCACGTCTTCGAGCGACACCCCGAGGGCGATCATTTCGCTCATCGCATGACATAGCGAAAACTGCGCCCGGCCCGCGAATAAATGCATTTCATCGTCCGGATGGTCCGTCGGCGTGCCCGGCGGCGGCAGGACGCTGGTGTTGTAGCCATGCATGTCGGCGCCCAGCGTGTGCGGCATTACACCGGCATCGAGAACCTTTTGCGCAACCTCGAAGCTGAAATGCGAGCCATGGCCGACATCCAGTTTCAGCCCTTTGTCGAGTGCCCTTTTGACGATCGGGTGGAGCTTGCCCTTGGTGTTCACGAATCCACCGGGATGGCGGGTAAACGGATGCGCCAGAATATCGCCCGGCCGCAGAATCTTGACCGTGTCGGTCAGCAGCTTGTCGATATCGACCTTGTATTTCGGCTTGTCGGGCCGCCCCCAGAGCTGACCGAAATGAATATAGACCGGCAGATCCAGCTCGTTACAGGCCTGGACGGCGAGTTTCATCACATCCAGTCCCCAGCGCTCGAAACCACCGATTTCCGCGTGGGATTTGATACCGCGCACGAGATCGGCGTTTTCCCGCGCCGCCCGCACGGTGGCCTTCACGTCCACGCCTTCGGGCGAATACAGATAGGGGTAGTAATGGCCTTCAAGCCCGCCGACGACATAGATCGACAGAAAGGCGAGAACGCGCGACGCCGACGGCTCGACGATGAACTTGCGAAAGCCCGGAAACGTCATGCAGCTCGGCCCGCCCTGATCGACCAGCGTCGTGACACCCGACCGGACACCCGCCATATCGGGGTTCAGCCCGAACCGGCCGCTGACATGCTGATAAACATGCGCATGGCTGTCGATCAGGCCCGGCAGGACAAGCTTGCCCCGCACATCGATGTTCTTCTTCGAGCCTTTGAGGTCGGCTTTGACCGCGGCAATTTTGCCGTCCTTGATCCCGACATCACGAATGCCGTCGATGCCCTGGGCCGGGTCGATCACACGGCCGCCTTTCAGAACGATGTCATAGAGTTTTTTGCCAGCCATTTCGTTTCGTCTCCTGTCAGATCACCTCGCCGCCCCTGAAATGCAGGATCGCGGCGACCGGCGACTACGTAAATGCCATCTATGCTTCCAACAGTATCTGGTCTGCGGGGCTCTGTTCAACTGGCACGCCAATATTCATCTCATTCACCGGGTCGCAAAGCAATCTGACAACATTCAGATCGTGGCAGACAAAACGAGCCAGGCTCGATGAATTAACCATAAAAAACGGTGTATTGACGCCGCCATTGCACAATTTATCTACACGGCACGCCAGATCTGCATGCTGCAGGCGGGTATACCTCGACACAATCATTGAATAAATGCCGGTTTCTTAGTAGATACACGTCATAAATATATTCGTAAGAAAGAACCCCGCATGACACCAGCAAACCCGGCCCTCACATTGGCCGCTGACAACGTCGCTGCGCTCGACGGCGCAAGCGTTTCTCCGATCAAGGCCGCCATCGGATCCCGTATTTCGGGCTACCGGTTTGACGGTGAGACGGTGTCGGATGACTTCCGGTCTGCCATGCGCGACCTGCTGCATAACCGCGGCCTCGTTGTGTTCGAGCCGGGCACGGTCACGGCCGAAAATTTCACCATATTTGCCGGTTTTCTGGGCGAATTCTTCCACTATGCCGGGCCACACACGCCGCGCGCGCCGGAAAACCCCGATGCGACCGTGATCAGCGCCGGCAAAGATTCGCACCTGCGCAATCATGTCTGGCATGCCGATGGCGGTTTCCGCGAAGACGCGCCGGCCTTCACCGCCCTGTTCGGCAAGGCCACCCCGAAAGACGGTGGCGACACGATGTATTCGAACACGGCTCATGTGTACGAATCTCTCGACCCGCTATTCGCCCGGTACCTGGATTCGCTACAGGTCATTCAGTCACCCGACGCGACAGGCCATATTACTGACCGATATCTCGACAAAGAGGAAGCCGCCCAGGCACGCCTGCGCATGCCCCCCTTCGAGATGCCGCTGGTGCGCACGCATCCCGTCAGCGGCCGCAAGTGGATCGCGGTCAACGAATCCTACGTCTGCTACATCAAGGGCGTTAACCGGGTTCACAGCCAGAACATCCTCGGCATCCTGTTCGACCTGATCAAGGGTCCGGAATCGAGCTGCCGCTTTGAATGGACAGAAGGCACCATGGCCGTCTGGGACAACCGGGTCGTACAGCATCGCGCGGTCAAGGATTACGACGGCGACGCGGAGCGTCTCCTGTACCGCTGCACGATGACGGCCTGATACCGTTATGAGCGATCCCCGCTCGAACGTTCTTGTAACCGTTGACGCGTTGGCCGCACGGGTATCCGATGCGCCGTCCGGAAAACCGCGCCTCGTCATTCTTGATATCAGCGACGACCTGGACGCGGCACCGCTCGATCGCTCGGTCATTCCCGGCGCCATCTCGGCTTCCCTGGCATCCGACATTTCCGGCCCGGCGACCAAGCCCGGTGGACGTCGCCCCCTGCCCGACCCGGCCGCGTTGCAGGAAATCCTGCGCCGCTTGGGTATCGACGCGGAGACCGATATCGTCGTTTATGACAATGCTTCGGGCGGACAGGCCGGACGCGCGTGGTGGACACTGCGCTGGGCCGGTCACGCCAATACGCGCCTTCTCGATGGCGGCCTTTCGGCCTGGATTGCCGCAGGCAACGACACCGCAGATCTACCGATCGATCCCACAGGATCAGGCACTTTCACGGTCACCCCGGGCGGAATGCCTGTCATCAATGCCGATGAAGCAGCTGACATTGCCCGAAACGGCGCGCTTCTCGATGCGCGCGGCCAGAAAGGCTATGACGGCGAGCCCGACAAGCCCGCAAGCGGCCATATCCCCGGTGCGGTCTGCGCCGGGGCAAAGCAGGTGCTGGGGCCGGACGGCGTCTTCAAATCAACCGAAGACCTCCGTGCAATGTTTGCCGACCTCGGTGCCGACGGCTCCAATCCGGTCGGCGTCTATTGCGGCAGCGGCAATGCGGCCGCGTTCGAACTGGCGGGCATGTATGCCGCCGGTCTGGAAGCACCGCTTTATGTAGGATCATGGTCCGCCTGGTCGGCTGACCCGGATCGCCCCGTCGCGCAGGGCCCGGAGCGGGGTTAGGGCAACGCGCCCTGCGATTAACACCGAACCATCCGCGAAGACGACGAACTGCCTTTCTCCATATCAACCCCGTTTGCTTCGGCCGCGCCATCAAGCGGCTTGAATTATTGGGGCAAGGACTTAGGTTGGTGCCGTCACAGACCCACGCATACGAACCCGGATTGGCCGGGTTGATGTTAGGAGGAAAGGATTGACCATGCTGACGCTACTCTCCCCTGCAAAAAAGATGAATATGACCCCCGCCGATACGGGAGTCCCGATCACACAGCCACGCCTGCACGATGATACGCACGCGCTTGCGATCGTCGCCAAAACCCAGACCGCGGCAGATCTCAAACGTCTAATGCATATCAGCGATAACCTCGCGACCATGAATTTCGAGCGGTTCCAGGCTTTTAATCTCGACAACCGGAGCAATTCCGCCAAGCCTGCCGGACTCGCCTTTGACGGCGATGTCTATTGGGGGCTGGAGGCCGACAGCCTCCCCGCGGACACGCTCACTTACGCGCAGGATCATCTCCGCATCCTCTCGGGCCTTTACGGTGTTTTGCGTCCGATGGATGCGATCCAGCCTTATCGCCTCGAGATGGGCACCAGAATGGCGAATGACCGCGGCAAATCCCTCTATGACTTCTGGGGCACCCGTATTGCCGATCGACTGAACGAGGACCTTGCCGGTCATGGCGACACAACCGTGGTCAATCTTGCCTCAAATGAATATTTCAAAGCGGTCGACACACAAGCGCTTGGGCGGACGGTGATTGGCGCGAAGTTCCTGAACGTGAAGGATGGTGAAGCCCGCACCCTCATGTATTACGCCAAGCATGCGCGCGGCTCCATGGCACGCTGGATCATGGAAAACCGTGTCGACCGGGCTGATGGCCTGAAAGATTTTAATGCCGGCGGTTATACCTTCGACACGACCGCCTCCACGGACAATGAACTCGTCTTCACCCGGCCTCAACCGCCCAAAAAGCGCTGAGAGAGGGCTGCGCGAGATTCAGCTGGCGGCCCTGGTCCGTCTTTTTAACAGGATTCGCGTGGCGTAAATCAGCGGTCGAAGCCAAAGCGGTTGGGGATCGACACGTAAACGCCCCTGCCGCGCTTCGACAGAGATAATCCTCGATAATCCTCGATAATCCTCAAACAAAAAGACAAATAAAAACCCGCTATCTCACTGAGATAACGGGTTAAATTTGGTTGCGGGGGCAGGATTTGTTGAAGAACCTACAATAACAAGACACGTATAAACGTACGGCATAAGTGGTTACGGTGCCACGAAACCATCTTTGACGAACTACGCGTAAATGCCGTTAGTCTGACAATGTCCGCGCGGCGAGTTGAAATAGCGGAACGGATTTTGCATCCGTTGAAGCTACGGGCACGCCCCCGCCGTCAAAAGCCGATTTGCTCTGGCAGTGCCCTGATCTGCTTTCCCAAGTTGTCCGACGGGCGTACCAAGGCTCTATGTCGATTTTCCTCGCACTCTTGCTCCTTGGCGCGGGCGCTCTTGTCTTTCGTTTCTGGTCGACCAGACGAATTCGCAAGAAGCTCCTGGTATCTGAGCTATCGGCTCATCAACGTGCCATCGTCGAAAAATCGGTCCCTTTAATCCGGAAGCTTCCGGCTGAATTGCGCGGGAAGCTCGAAGGCAAGATCAACGTCTTTCTGAACCAGATCGAATTCGTCGGGTGCAACGGACTTGAAGTGACGGAAGAAATGCAGCTGTCCATTGCAGCGCAAGCTTGCGTTCTCGTCGTCAATACCGACAGGTGGTACGCGAATCTTCACACAATTCTCATTTATCCGGGTGCCTTCAAATCGCGAAGAGCAGAACACCACGGCGATGTTGTGACAGAACGCGAAACGGTGCGCGTGGGCGAAAGCTGGGCCCGCGGCCCGGTCGTGATTTCCTGGGCCGATGCAAAACGAGGCGCCATTGACGACAAGGACGGTCACAATGTCGTCTTTCATGAATTCGCTCACCAAATCGACGACCTGTCAGGCCGCACCGACGGCATTCCCGTGCTGAACAAGGACCAAAGCTTCGCTGCCTGGGAGCGCGTGTTTGTCAGTGCCTTCAAAAAACACGTTCGAAACATCGAAAGCGGGCACAGGACAGTATTTGAGGCTTACGGCGCGGCCGGGCCTGAAGAGTTTTTTGCGGTAGCGGTCGAGGTTTTCTTCGAAAGACCGGTCGCCCTGAAACGCGAAGAAGCGGCGGTTTATCAGCAGTTGGTAAGCCTTTTCCGCCTTGATCCGTCAACCTGGGTTTAATTCTGCCGGGTCGGCGGCATTATCAGATTAATCTGATCTGATGGTCTAAATACACTATCCCGTTTAGTAGAAACGCCGCCAGAAAAAGGTCCGCTGTCGGGTGAATAACAGACGTAACCGAGTAGCCTTCTGAATGTCTGTTCCTGACCCAGGCTGTGTAAAAACGTTTTGGAGTTTGTTGTCACGACACGGCGCGGGATTTTGGTGATGGCTTCTCCGGTTTTGCGGGTTTATGCCGCTGGTGGGGTCTTATCGGCCCGATATTGCGGT
>JBLIMV010000017.1:0-130896 GCA_047638395.1 Paracoccaceae bacterium
CTACTCTCCTACCATTGCGTAAATTCCGGCCCGCACCGGTCCGTGCTCGGCAACGCCATCCCGCATCGCCTGCAGGTAGTCGTCCCATTCGAACTGCTTAAGCGCGGCATAATGCATCAGCAACTGACCGTTCACGCCGAGCACGTAGAGAAGGCCGATATCCGGGGTGCGGATAGCGGTCAGCTCTTCGTCCGTAAGCGCATAATCGGAGAGCACGCTCTCCATGTCTTTGGTAAACCGGGCACGCGTTGCCTCGTCCCGGTTGAGTTGATACAGCAGTTTCTGGACGTAATAGAGGCTCATCTCAGTGCTCCAGCAATCGTTCGGCGTTACCCTGCAGGATCGCCTGCCGGTCGGCATCGTCAAGGCGGGCATCGCGGATTGCCGCCAGTGTCCAGTCGGTGCTGAAGATCGGGCAGTCGGTCCCCATGACGATCCTGTCCGCCCCAAATATCGATACCGCCAGTTCCAGCGACCGCGCGCCAAGCGACGAACAATCTACATGAAGTCTCTTGGTCCGGCTCATCGGCCGATCGCCGTCCACACCGCGGGTCTCGGCGACATGCTCCATACGCTCAATCACCATCGGCAGCGTACCGCCCAGATTGGCCATATGGACGGTCACGTTGGAATAGTCGTCGAAAAAATCCGAAAACAGCAGTGTTGCCGTCGCATGGGCAACGCTTGCCTGTACGTCGAGCGCCTGTCGCGCAAACGCCAGATCGGCAAACGGGCTGGCGGGTGCAGCGCTTCCTGCCGCAGGGACCTGGTCGGGACGGCGTCCCGGATGAATAAAGAAATGAACACCGAGCGCGTTGCCCGCTTCGAACAGAGGGCGCAGCTTTTCGGCCTCGGCAATGGTGAGAAACGCATTATTCGGTAGAATGGCGCCGGCGAGGCCCAGCTCGGTGCAGCCGCGGCGCAGTTCAGCCACCGCCTGGTCCATATCCGCGAAGGGCAGTGCCGCCAGGCCGGTAAACCGGTCGGGATGTGCGCGGCTCACCGCGGCGACCGCGTCATTGAACAGGCTGAGCAGGGGCGCCGCTTCGTCCGCCGGGCGGCTGTCGAGACCGAACAGACCCGGGAACGACAGGAGCTGGCGGTCGACCCCGCGCTCATCCATAAAAGCGATGCGCGCCGTCATGTTCGAATAGTCGTCACCGAATTCCAGCGCGCCAATGGGCAGGTGAATACGTTCAGTACCCTCAGGCATCGCCTCAATCCATGGCGCCTCACGGCGCCTGCGCAGCGCCTCCGCCATTTGCGCAGGCACGAAATGGGCATGCATGTCGATGGTCATCGAAAATTCCCCTCCCGGGTTTCACCCCAACCTAACACCGCTCAGGTCGGCTTGCATTCCCCGACGTCCGCGTCATAGTCGCGCGGAAACAGCCGGACCGAAACGACCAGACAGGGAGATAAAAATGGCCGTTACCAACACGCCCAATACCAAGGACATGCTGCAGAAAGATCTCTACGTGATCTTCACCCGCGCGGTCGCACCGCGCGAAGAAATCATGAAAATGTTGCCGCAACATCTGGAACGCCAGGTCGAACTGGAAAAGCAGGGGATCCTGTTTGCCGCCGGCCCGATGGAGCCCGAGGACGATTCCAAGCCTCGCACCGGCATGATCATCGTCCGCGCGGATTCGTTCGAACACGCCAACGAGATCGCCATGGGCGACCCCTTCCACGCCGCGGGTCTGCGCGAATTCGATATCTGGAACTGGTCGATGAACGAAGGCAGCTTCACCGTCACGATCAACTATTCGGACAAAAGCGCCGACGTGGTCTAGTCAAAGCCATTCCCTAAATGTCACCCCGGGCCTGTCCCGGGGTCCAGAGCTACAGAGATACTTATTTAATAGTAGACTGGATCCCGGCACGAGGCCGGGATGACAGGTGTTGATGGCGGGGCCGAAAACCGGCCCAATTGCAAGCCCTAGTCCCCCTGCACAACCGGGTTGATCAGCTTGCCGATTCCGCCAAGCTCGATCGTCACGGTATCGCCGGGTTTGAGGCACTTGCCCTTCGGCCGGCCAACACCGGACGGTGTACCGGTAGCGATGACATCGCCGGGACGAAGCGTCATCCGGGCGCTGATATATTCGATCTGCTCGTTGATATTGAAGAACAGGTATTTTGAATTTGAATCCTGTTCGAGCGAGTCATTCACCCAAAGCTTGATATCGATATTGTGCGGATCGGGAATATCCGAGGCCGGCACCATCCAGGGCCCCATCGGACCTGAGCCGTCAAAATTCTTGTGGACGAACCAGTGAGTGTTGAACGTCCGCCCGACGGGCTTTCCGATATCGCGGGCCGACAGATCGTTGAAAATCGTGTAACCGGCAACGTAATCGAGGGCGTCCGCCGCGGCGACATTGCGCGCCGGCTTGCCGATAACGACCGCCAGCTCAGCTTCCCAATCGATAAAATTGGAGACTTTTGGCAGACGGATGTCGGCACCGGGACCGATAACGCAGTGCGGCCCGGCCTTGAGGAAGAAATAGGGATGCGTGTCCTCTTTCACCAACGCCTTGCCGTCGGCCGCCATCTCTTTCTGATGATCCACGTAATTGGCCGCCGCATTGTAGACGACAGGCGGCACAACCGGCGCCATCAGCTGCACGTCGGCCAGCGGGCGGGAGTCATGGGCCGCCGCATCGTCGGCAATCTTGGCCATTTTCGCCTGATTGGTGTCCCAGTCCTGCAGGATTTCATAGGTCGACCCCAGAAGTCCCGCTGACGCAAGGTCGATCACGCTGTCACCGACAAGAATGCCGGGTCGGGCTTCACCGGCCACGCCGGCATAGTTCAGGAATTTAAAGCTCGCCATCTCGGTCTCTCCCGTTTTTGGTGATTGTTGCCTCTGTTTTCCTCCCAATTCATGCGCATTGCAATATCCGGACGGGGGAATGCATTTGCGCTGCTTGACCGCCGGGCGGGAAGATTCAATTGTCTCATCTTACGCACCAGGAGACAGCACGTGGCAAATAAAGACCTTCGGAATTTCCTCGAAGAGATCGAGAAAATCGGTGAGCTGAAAAACATCAGCGGCGCCGAGACGGAAGAAGATATCGGCGGCATCGTCGACATGTATATGCGGGATCTCGATAATCCTGCCGTGCTGTTCGACGACGTGCCGGGCTTCCCGAAGGGTCACCGGGTGCTGGCGAATATCATCATGTCGCGGCCACGCTGCGCCATCGCGCTCGGCCTGCCGCCGGAATCGACCGAAGACGACCTGATCAAATGGTGGCGCCACTATCTGGGCGATGCGCCGAACCATGAACCGGTCGAGGTCAATGGCGGACCGTTGGTCGAGAACGTGACCGAGGGTGAGGCCGTCAATATCCAGAGCCTGCCGTCGCCTAAATGGCATGAACATGACGGCGGCAATTTCATCGGAACCGGCTGCCTTGTCGTGATGCGCGACCCCGATACGGGCTGGGTCAATTACGGCACCTACCGGGTCCAGGCGCACGAGCCGCGTGTGGCAACCGTGATGATGTCGCCCGGCAAACATGCCCGCCTGATCATGAAAAAATATCATGACCGCGGCGAAAAATGCCCGGTCGCCGTGGTGGCCGGCGTGCATCCCGTGATGTTCATGATCGGCGGCTTCGAAGTGCCGTATGAAAAGAACGAGCTGGACGTGGTCGGCGGAATCTTCGGTGAATCCGTCGAGGTCATCAATATGCCGAAGACCGGCCTGCCGGTGCCCGCCAGCGCGGAGATCGCGTTCGAAGGCTTTATCGATGTCGATGACGAACGCATGGAAGGCCCGCTCGGCGAGTGGACCGGCTATTACGCCGGCGGCGCGCGCCCCGAGCCGGTCATCCGGATCGAGACCCTCATGCACCGGGACGACCCCGTCATCACCGGTGCCATCCCTGCGGTGCCACCGAACGACAACACCTATTACATGGGCGCCTATCGCGCCGCCGCGGTCTGGAACCAGCTCGAAGCAGCGGGGATTCCTGGCGTACAGGGAGTCTATGCCCATGAAGCCGGCGGCAGCCGCATGTGGCTGACAGTGTCGATCAAGGCGATGTATGGCGGCCATTCCAAACAGGCGGGCCTAATCGCCTCGCAGTGCCATGCGGGCGCCTATGCCAATCGTTGGGTGATTGTGGTCGATGACGATATCGATCCGTCGAACATGAACGACGTGGTCTGGGCGATGTGCACACGGCACGATCCGCGTGAAGGCCTCGATATCATCAATGGCTGCTGGAGCACGCATCTCGATCCGATGTGCTACGACGACGATAACGACCGGCGTAATTCCCGCGTGGTCGTCGATGCCTGCCGGCCGTTCAACCGGCGTGATTCCTTCCCCGCCGTCGCCCGGTCATCCAAAGAACTGGATGACCGCATCCGCGCCAAATACAGCGCGGACCTGCCCGAAAAATACCGATGACCGCCTGGGTACGCTTCGATAAGGGCGGTGAGGCAGGCTTCGGCACCCTGATCGGTGAGGCCATTGCGGTGTTTGAGGGCGATATGTTCGGTATCGCAACACCGACCGGGGAGACCCTCACACTGGCGAATATCAACCTGCTGACCCCCTGTGTGCCGTCAAAGATCGTCGCGTTGTGGAATAATTCAAAATCCGCAGCGGAAAAACAGGGCCTTGAGAAACCGGCAGACCCGCTGTTTTTTCTGAAAGGCCCGAACACATATCTGGCGCCGGGCGGCACCATCCGCAAGCCCGCGTCCTACGATGGCCGCGTGATCTACGAAGCCGAGCTTGGCATCGTGATCGGCAAAGCGTGCAAGGATGCGGACGACGCCACCGCGGCCGGGAGCATCTTCGGCTATACCTGCGTGAACGATGTGACCGCAATGCAGGTGCTGGATTCCGATCCCACATTCGCGCAATGGGCACGGGCAAAGGGCTATGACACGTTCGGCCCCTTTGGCCCGGTGATCGCGACCGAGATCGACCCGGCATCGGCGACGATCCGCGCCGAACTGAACGGGCGCGAACGTCAGAACTATCCGGTCAGCGATCTTTTCCTGCAGCCCGCAGAACTGGTCAGCCGCCTGTCGCAGTTCATGACCCTGGAAGCCGGCGATATCGTGTCCTGCGGCACCGGCCCCGGCGCGTTGCCGATGAAGCCGGGCGCCACCATCGAGGTGACGATCGACGGCATCGGCACACTCTCAAACACCTACGAAGACTAGGCCTTGCCCCGCAACCGGGTGATCGGGCTACTCACCAGCCCCTATGTCCTGCTGAGCTTCGCCATTCTGTGCTGGGGCGGCAATTTCGTCGCGGCCCGCCTCGCCAACGCCGATATTCCGCCGGTCGCCCTTTCATTCTGGCGCCACACATTCGCGGCCCTTCTGGTCCTGCCATTCATCCTGCCGCAGCTGCGTACCGACTGGCCGCAAATCCGCGCCAATCTGGGCAATTTTGCCGTCATGGGCATCACCCTCGCCGTCGGTAACACGCTGGTCTATTTCGCCGTTCTGCACACAACCGTCATCAACGCCGCCCTGATCAATTCAGGCGTGCCGGTCGCCGCGGTCGCCTTTTCGTGGCTGATCCTGCGCGACGTTATCAACCGGTGGCAGGCCATCGGTATTCTCGTTGCCATCGCCGGCATCGTCATGGTGGTGACCAAGGCCCAGATGGGCGTGCTGCTGGATCTGCAGTTCGGCTGGGGTGATCTGTATATGCTGGGCGCGATCATCAGCTGGGCGCTCTACATGGTGCTGCTGAAACGCGCAGCCATCAAAGTGTCAGGATGGAGTCTGCTGACGGTCCTGTCGGCTGCAGGCGCACTGTGGCTGGTGCCCGCTTACGCGGTTGAAGTCAGCCTGGGTCACACGATGGAATGGACCGGGCTCACGCTCGCGAGCCTTGCCTACGTCACCCTGTTCAGCACGATCATCGCCTGGGCCTGCTGGAACAACGGCACGCTGCGCATCGGCCCCAACCGGGCGTCGGCGTTTATGTGCCTGCATCCGATCTTCGGGCCGATCCTCGGCATGCTCTTTTTCGGCGAAATCCTCCGCCCCTATCACGGGGTCGGCACGATCCTGGTGCTGGCCGGGGTGATCATGGTGTCGCGCGCATATGCTGCGGCAGCGCCGGTAAAATCAGCCTGACCGTCAGGGCTGAGCGGAGACGTGGGCGGAAACGATGCGCCAACCTTCGGGCATGCGCGCCCAGGTCTGGCTCTGGCGGCTGATGCCGTCTGCGGTTGGACGGGTTGATTCCGTGTTGGCGACCGCGAAATCCCGGCCGAACGTGACGATATGGGTGTCTTTCAACGTTCGCACCCAGGGATCGATATGGCGGCTGCGGCGGAACGCAGACAGGGCTTCGTGGCTGACGACGGTGCCGTTGGGGCCGTAGCGCAGGGTTTTCTCGTCATTCCAGAACAGCGTGTCGATCATGTCGACATCGTTGGCCAGCAGCGCCTTTTCATAGGCCATAAAGGCCTCCGTCACTTCGGCGACGATTTCGGGAATATTGACTTCCATGGCGTATCCTTCGGGTAATGGACTCTTGGCGTTTGACAGCACCCTAGCGGATGAACGACACAGGGTTCTCACAATTTATGACGGAATAAATACCCTTGGCGCCACCGCTACTTATCCTGCGCGATATTCACCTGACATTCGGCGGCACACCCCTGCTCGAAGGCGCGGAACTGTCGGTTTCCGAGGGCGAACGCCTGTGCCTGATCGGGCGCAACGGGTCCGGCAAATCGACCCTGATGAAGATTGCGACCGGTGAGGTCGGTTTCGATGAAGGTGAGCGGTTCGTGCAGCCGGGTGCCACGCTGCGCTATCTGCCGCAGGAACCCGATCTTTCGGGCTACAAAACGACGCTGGACTACGTGCGCGGCGGGCTCGAAGCGGGTGACGATCCGCAGCGCGGCAACTGGCTGATCGGCCAGCTCGGCCTGACCGGCGAAGAAGACCCGTCCCATCTATCCGGCGGGGAGGCCCGGCGTTGCGCCCTTGCCCGCGCATTGGCGCCCCAACCCGATATCCTGCTGCTCGATGAGCCGACCAACCATCTCGACCTGCCGGTGATCGAATGGCTCGAAAGCGAGCTAAAATCCATCCGCTCGGCGCTGGTGCTGATCAGCCATGACCGGCGGTTCCTCGAAAATCTGTCGCGCGCCACCCTGTGGCTCAACCAGGGCCGGACCCACAAGCTGGAGCGCGGCTTCGCCGAGTTCGAGCCGTGGCGTGAGACGTTTCTCGAAAACGAAGCGCTGGAACGTCACAAGCTGAACCGCAAAATCAGCGCCGAAACCGACTGGCTGCATAAAGGCGTTACCGCCCGGCGCAAACGCAACCAGGGCCGCCTGCGCGCGCTGTATGATCTGCGCGCAAAGCGCCGCGGCGACCGGGGTCCAACCGGCACCGTCAATATGATGGCAAGCGAAGCACAGTCATCCGGCAAACGCGTCTGCGTCGCCGACAATATCTCGAAGGCCTATGGCGAAAACGTCATTGTCGACGATTTTTCGACCCTGATCGCCCGCGGCGACCGGATCGGCATCGTCGGCCCCAATGGTGCCGGCAAGACAACGCTGCTCAACATGCTGACCGGCGTGCTTGAGCCGGATGAGGGCAATATCCGCCTTGGCAAGAACCTGGAGGTGGAAACCCTCGACCAGCGGCGCGACAGCCTCGACCCGACGGAGACGCTGTCCGACGCCCTGACCGGTGGCGGCGACAAGGTGACGATTAACGGCGAGACCCGCCATGTCATCGGTTACATGAAAGACTTCCTGTTCACGCCGGACCAGGCGCGCACGCCGGTACACGTGCTTTCCGGCGGTGAACGCGGGCGGATCATGCTGGCCCGTGCGCTCGCCAAGCCGTCCAACCTGCTGGTGCTCGACGAGCCCACCAACGATCTCGATATAGAGACGCTCGATCTGTTGCAGGAACTGCTCGCCGACTATGCCGGCACCGTCATCCTGGTCAGCCATGACCGCGACTTCCTGGACCGGGTGGTCACATCGGTCATCGCCACGGAAGGCGGCGGCAAATGGGTTGAATATGCCGGCGGCTACAGCGACATGATTACCCAGCGCGGCGGCGACCTGGGGGCGAAGAAGGTCGGGGGCAAACTGTCGAAAAAAGAACGGGCGGCAGAATCAAAAGAACGCAAGGCGAAGCAGGCATCTGCCGCCAAAATGACGTTCAAGGACAAGCATGCGCTGGAAACCCTGCCCATCCGGATGGCAGAAATTCAGAAAGACATCGACGCCCATCAGGTGGCGCTGACCGATCCCGATCTATTCAAATCCGACCCCGCCAAATTCGATGCAACGGCAAAAGCCATGCAGACGGCGGAAACCGCGCTTGCCACCGCCGAGGAACAGTGGATGGAGCTTGAAATGAGGCGCGAAGAGCTGGAATCCAGCTGATTTCTGCCAATTTCGCCCAGTTCCGACATCCCCGCCATCGCCCGAATCACGGCAACCGCGTAGACTGGAACCATGACTGAACCGGCTACCCAGATCGCTCCTGCCAGCGGCGACAAGTTTACTGTCCTGAAGGATGTTTTCGGCTTCGATACGTTCCGGCCGGGGCAGGAAGAAGTCGTCGACACGCTGTTGGCGGGCCGCAATATCCTCACCGTCATGCCGACGGGATCGGGAAAATCGCTTTGTTTCCAGATACCGTCGCTGGTCACGGGCGGGCTGACCATCGTGGTCTCCCCCCTCGTCGCGCTGATGGAAGACCAGGTTGCCGCCCTCAAACTGGCGGGGGTCGCCGCGGACACCATCAATTCGTCGCGCAGCCGCGAAGACAACGTCAATGCGTGGCGACAGGCTGCGGCGGGCGAGACGCGTCTGCTTTACATGGCGCCCGAACGGCTGATGACCGAGCGCATGCTGGCGGCACTGGCGAAGCTCGATATCCGGCTGTTTGCGGTCGACGAAGCGCATTGTATCTCGCAATGGGGACCCGCGTTCCGGCCTGAATACGAACAATTGTCGCAGCTGCGCTCGATTTTCCCCGGCATTCCCATCGCGGCACTCACCGCGACCGCCGACGCCGTGACCCGCGACGATATCGTGGCGCGCCTGTTCGACGGCGACGCAAAATCAGTCGTCCTTGGGTTCGACCGGCCCAACATCAAGCTGTCGGTCGACATGAAGCAGGAATGGAAGCGCCAGATGGCGGACTTCCTTGAGCGGCACCGGGGCGAAAGCGGCATCGTCTATTGCCTGTCCCGCAAAAAGACCGAGGAAGCGGCACAGTATCTGCGCGACCACAACATCAACGCCCTTGCCTACCACGCTGGTATGGACGCGGGTATTCGCCGCTCCCACCAGAATACATTTATGACCGACCCCGGCATCGTCATCGTCGCGACCATCGCCTTTGGCATGGGGATCGATAAATCCGATGTCCGGTTCGTCCTCCATGTCGACCTGCCCGGCAGTGTCGAGGCCTATTACCAGGAAATCGGCCGCGCCGGACGTGACGGTGCCGACGCCGAGGCGCATATGATCTACGGGCTGCAGGATATCCGTATGCGGCGCATGTTCATCGAAGACGAGGATTCGGGGACGGATCGCAAACGCCGCGAACATAAACGCCTCGACGCCCTTGTCGGCTATTGCGAAGCGCCCGAATGCCGGCGCCGCTCGCTGCTCGCCTATTTCGGCGAAGAAATCGAAGCCTGCGGCAATTGCGATGTCTGTATTGATCCGGTCGAACTGGCGGACGGCACAGAGCTTGGCCAGAAAGTGCTCGCCGCGGTCGACGGGTCGGGCCAGCTTTATGGCGGCGCGCATATCGTTGATATTCTGCGCGGCATGCAGAGTGAGAAACTGCTCAAGGCCGGCCACGACAAACTGCCCGCCTATGGCACCGGCGCCGATCTGCGCAAACCCGAATGGCAGTCCATTATCCGCCAGCTCGTTGCCGCCGGGTTCCTGAAGCTCGACGTGCAGGGCTATGGCGGGCTCGCGATCACGCCAAAGGGTCAGGACCTGGTGCGCGGCGAGGAAAGCTTCCGCTACCGTCAGGACACGCTGAAGAAATCACGCGCCGCGAAACGGCGCGTGCGCGATCTGGCGGCGGATGCAGATCTGCCGGAAGCCGATACCGTATTGCTGACGGCGCTGCGCGCACTCCGGCTGTCCTTTGCCAAGGAACGCGGCGTGCCCGCCTATGTCGTCTTCACCGACCGCTCACTGGTTGATATGGCGCGGCGCAAACCGGCCTCCATCGACGAATTTGCCGAGGTTCACGGGGTGGGTGCGGCCAAACTGCGCGATTTTGCCGACCCGTTTCTCGCCGCGATCAACGGACCGGCCTAATCGGGAACGAGACGGGGCGTAATGGGGCCGTCTGTACGCAGCCTCGGTTCGCGTGCTAACTATTTCACACGATAAAAACTCGAAACAGGAAGAAGCGATGAAAGTCAGCGTCGGGAATTTTGAACTCAATTGCGAAGTCGAGGGTGTCGAAGGCGCTCCCTGGATCACATTCAGCCACGCGCTGGGCAATAATCTGACCCTGTGGGACGATCAGGTCGAACTACTCAAAGACCGCTTCCGTATCCTGCGTTTCGATCATCGCGGCCATGGCGGGTCCGACTCGCCGCCCGGCCCCTATTCCTTTGACGATCTCATGGCTGACGCCATCGCCCTGTTAGACCATTTCGGCATTGAAAAGACCCATTGGGTGGGCCTGTCGATCGGCGGGATGCTGGGTTATGGCATGGCGCAGAACCACGGTGACCGCCTGCTGTCACTTACCGCCTGCGATTCCCGCCCCGATGCCCCGCCAGAATACGCTGCCTATTTCCAGTACCGTATCGACACGGCACGCGAAAAAGGCATGGAAGGTGTGGTTGAGCCGACCGTCACGCGCTGGTTCACCCCGGCGACAGTGGCGGCCAACCCGCCATCGCTGGACAAAGTGCGCAACATGCTGCGGGCAACCAACCCGGTCGGCCATGAAGGTTGCTGCGACGCGCTGAAACGCCTCGCGTTCGGGCCGGGTCTTGGGAAAATCACCGTACCGACGCTGATCCTCGGCGGTGATGAAGACAAAGGCGCACCGCCCGAGATCCTCGCTGAAACCGCCGCCGCGATCCCTGATTCCCGCCACGTGGTTATCGAGAAAGCTGGTCATATCGCCAATATAGAGAACCCTGCCGCCGTCAACGCCGCCCTTCTGGCGTTCATGGACGAGCTCACGGTCGCGGCGTAAGCCGATGACGGCGCTGGAGGGACCTCGCGGCGCTGACATCATCGACGCCCTGAAACAGGCGGGCGTGTTTCACGTCGCCGCCCTCCCCGACATCACCACCAGTGCCGGGCTGCTCTGGCCGCTTTCCAAAGACACGGATTTTACCTTCATTCGGCTGAGCAAGGAGGATGAGGGTGTCTCGATCTGTGCCGCGCTGAGCTACTGCGAAAAGCGCGCTGTATTGCTGATGCAGCAGACCGGCCTGATGGATTCGCTGAACAATATTCGCGCCGTCGGCTGTGAGTACGAACAACCGATCTGCATGGTAGTAGGCCTTCTTGGCAAAGAGCCCGACAAGGCACCGACGGAGTCCGCGAGTATCGGTGTGCGGGTGATCGAACCGATCCTGGATGCAATGGACATCGACCGCATCCTTATCGAAGGGCCGGAAGATGTTTCGAAACTCCCACCGGCCATCGACCGTGCGTATCAAACATCCCGCCCGATGGTGGCGCTGATCGGACGGAGGGTCGAGACATGATGCAGCGTATGGCCTGTTTCGAGAAAATCGCCGCGATGCGCGACGGCGCAATTGTCGTTGCCACATATACATCGGCGTTCGAATGGCACCGGGTGGACCCGGACCCGCTCAACTTCGTCAGCGTCGGGGCGATGGGCCAGGCATCTTCTCATGCGCTCGGCCTCGCCATCGGTCTGCCCGATCAGAAAATCATCGTGCTCGACGGCGATGGGAGTTTGCTGATGAACCTGTCGACCCTGACAACCATCGCCAATGCGGCACCGAAGAACCTGATCCATTTCGTCGTTGAAAACGGCACATATGAGGCCAATGGCGGCCACCCGACTCCGGCGCAGGGCAGGGCCGATCTGGCAGGCATGGCGCGCGCGGCGGGCTATGCTGCGGCACACAGTTATGAAGGACTGAACCAGTTTGCCGCGGACCTGCCAGATCTTCTGGCAGCCCCCGGCCCGGTTTTCGTGGCCCTGAAGGTCGAAGCAGGCGATGCTCCGCCCCTGAACTACGATTACGACTGGCTACACAGCGCGAACCGACGGCGGGAATTCCGTGAAGCGGTAAAACCACTGCTCAAAGACTAGTCGGGGATTTTGGTCGCCACCTCGGCGGCGGCGTCATTTCCCTCAGCGATCAATCCGTCCACGACACCGGCACGGTCCGCCGCGTTCCGGTTCTGGCTCATCTTCCATTTGCCTTCGAGGGATCTAATCGGGATTTCCAGACCCACGATCCCACCGACCATCTTTTCAAGATAGTCCGCCGGTGCATCGGCTACTGCCCATGGCGTGTCGCGGCCGGTTTCCTGATGATCGGTCAGCGCATTGAGATGCGCCAGCAACCAGTCAGTATCCTGGATCGCGCGCATTGTGCCGCGTGCATGAACGATGATGTAGTTCCACGTCGGCACGACTTTGCCGTGCTCGGCCTTGGACGGATACCAGGACGGCGTCACGTAGTGTTCGGGGCCCTGAAAGACGATCAGGACATCGGCATCGGGATCGGGATCATTTTCCGACCAAAGCGGGTTTGGCCTCGCCACATGTGCCCGCAACGTCCCCGGCGTGCCGTCTTCACCCGGTTCGAGCGCAAACGGAATGTGATTTGCCTCCGGTCCGTCTGCACCGACAGAGATCAACGTTGCAAAAGGATGCGCACGCATCACGTCGTGCATGACGTCGATGCGGTCTTCGCTGAAGTGTTTCGGTCGGTACACTGAACCTCGCGGCGTCCCGATCTTAGGACCAGTAGATAAAATTCCCATCGGGCATCCGCCCGATATAGGTACTGACACCCATCCGGCGCTGGCCTTCATCAACCGCTGTCCATTCATGCGGATTGTGGGAATTGAACATCACCACATCGCCCTTGGCCGGGGTATAGACATGCGTTTCGGCGCCATCGACATAAGATCGGCTGAAGCCCTCGATTTCGACCTTGCCCCCTGGCACCGTCTGCACCCGGTAGGGGCGGTTATGCAGCGTTGTCTTGCCACCCTCACCCTCTACATGGCTGGCAAAGAAGTTCCAGGTGATCTGGCTGGCGACCTGGCTAATCATATATTCCCGCGCGCTGTACATGGTGACATCGGCATGAAGGGTGCCGCCGCCGCTGGTCTCTCGGATGATGCCGGCATAGTAGCGCCCGTGACCGGGTTCTTCGGCGAGGGTCAGACTGTGTTCGGGATAAAGATCACGGATCAGCGCCCATATGCGCTCGAACGGGTTCCAGGTCATATGCGACAGCACGGCTTCATGCTCGCGCCAGGCCTGTTCGACCTCGGCAAAATAGGCGTCTTTCGATTCCTGGCGCTTTTCGAACTGGGTGAGGCCGACATATCGCGGCGGCATAACAAGGCCCGGTACCTTATAGGTCTTGTTCAGGCCGACATGATCCATCGCAGCGACCATTTCGTCGCATTCGGCATCGGTCGCAAAGCTCTTGATGCGCAGGCAGGGTATTTCGAACGCACAGAGCGCGTCGAACGAGTCCCGCGTCAGCGGCGGCTCTGCATGGCTTTTCCACCGGGGCCGTTCCGTCCCGGTCGCGCTTTGCGTAGTGGCTGTTTGCATCGGACTTTCTCCTAACGCCTCGACCGGTCAGAGATCCGCCAGCTTGGGCATCACTTCTTCTCCGAACAGAGCAATCGACCGCATGGCGTCTTCGTGCGCCATGTCACCGATGTTAAAGGCCATGACCATATAATTCACCCCCAATGCATCGATCTGTTCAGCAAGCTGTTCGCGCACGGTCTCGGGCGACCCCGCGATATGGACACCACCGGCGATTGCCTTTTCGACAGTATCGACCGTATTCCGGGCAAAACTCGGCCCCTCGACATTATTTTCGCGCCACAGCTTGGTCAGACTGGCATGCCAGACCTTGTAGGCGGGACCGGCAATCTTCAGCGCTGCCTCATCGGTCTCGGCGACGGTTACCTGGCGACTGATACCGATGGCCGCACCGCCCGGGAACGGTCGCTGCGCGCCGGCGGTGCTACCGCGTTTGGCATAAGCTTCGCGATACGCTGCGATATTCGCCTTCGCCATCTCAACGCCGCCCAGCGTGCAATAGTGAAAACCGTTTTCACCGGCATACCGGCTGCCATCGGGGTTCGAAGACGGGTACCAGAGCGGCGGATGGGGCTCCTGCAACGGCCGCAATTCCATTGGCACGTCTGTGTAATTGAAATGCTTTCCCTCGTAGGAGAGCTTGTCGTGTGTCATCCCCTCGATCAGCACTTCAAGCGCTTCGCCGTAAACAGCGCGCGCGGTCTCCGGATCATAATTGTGATAGTTGAGTTCGAACGGCGATACCCCGCGACCCACACCCAGTTCCATCCGGCCATTCGAGAGATGATCGAACATACCGACCTCCTCGATCAGGCGAAGCGGCGAATAGAGGGGCAGCAGATAGGTCAGCGGCCCAAGACGGATATTGGTTGTCGCCTGGGCGACAGCGCCGAGAAACACGCCCGGGACAGGCACCATATTGAGCGGCGTCGCATGATGTTCCGCCACGTGATAGGCGTAAAAACCAAGCCGGTCCGCGGCGGCAACGTATTCCACCCTTTGTGCGAACTGCTCTGCCAACGGACGGCCGGACTTGTCGACATGATCGAAGACACCGAATTTCATTCTTTTTATCCCGTCATAAATGTACGGGTTGTTTTTAGCGGATTCCGGCGCGGTGGGAAATGCCGCAGCTAGTCTTCGCGGAACGCCCGGTTGAAACTCTCGGCAACCGGTTTCATGAAATAACCAAGTGCTGTGTTGGCGCCCGTTACAATCATCACTTCAGCCTGCATACCGGGTTGAAGGGTGACACCACCGAGGCTTGCCTGAATGCCTGCGGGAAGTCCGATACGTGCCAGATAGTAGCCTTCCGGCGTAAACTGATCGCTTAGCCGGTCGGCAGAGACCGAGACGACTTCGCCATCAACCGGCACACTGTTGCGCTGGCTGAGAGCAGTGAAGCGCACCTGGGCTGCCAGCCCTGCGCGCACAATATCGATATCCTGCGGGCTGACCTTGGCTTCAACGATGAGGCGGCTATCGGTCGGGACGATATCCATAATCGCTTCGCCCGCCGCGATAACACCGCCGGTCGTCGCCACTTTCAGACCGACGACGGTCCCGCCGATGGGTGCGCGAATCTCCGTCCGCGACAGCACATCGCTCGACGCGCTCCGTCGCTCGCCAAGATCGTGAAGCTGGGATTCAACCTCACGCATTTCGCGCACGACTTCATTCAGGCGTTCGGTCTTCAATTCCTCGATTTTGAGTTGGGTTTCCCCGATCGATTGCTGGGCGCGGGCGACCGCCGCGACGTTCCTGCCACGACCACCGCCAATTTCCGCGGCGCGACGCTGAAGTGCCAACAATCTCGGTTTGGCGACCAGGCCGCGCTCGACGAGCGACCGGATGCCGGAGAGTTCTTCCTCGATCAGGGCAAGCTGGCGGTCGTCGGCCCTGATTTGAGCCCGCAGACCGCTAATTTCTGTCCGGACCTGCGCATCGCGTTTACGGAGCAGGGCCGTCTTGCTGGCAAGCGAATTGCGCCGTGCTTCAAAAATCCGTCGCTGCCCGTCCATCGCCGCGCTGACCTGCGTATCTTTTACCGCCGCACGCATATCTGCAGGGAAGCTTAGTGTTTTAGCCCCGTCGCGCTCTGCCGTCAGCCGCGCGGCCAGGCTTCGTGCTGCGATAGACCGGCCATCGACGAGCGACAGCATGGCCTGCGCCTGGGTTTGTTGGAGGCGCACCAGGACCTGACCGGCTTTGACGACCGAGCCGTCCTTGACGAGAATATCGCTGACGATGCCACCTTCGAAATGCTGGATCGTCTTACGCCGGCCATCGACCATCACCTCGCCGGAAGCGATTGCGGCTGTGTTCAGGGGAGCGATCGCCGCCCAGATGCCGAAAATACCGAAAAACACGGCAATAATAGCGGCGCCGACGATGACGACACGGCCGACGGGCGGTTTTTCGAGTTCAATATCAGCCAAAGCTCACCTCCCCCGTACCGGTGGGATTCGTCTTCAGCTCGGCAGGCGGCTTTTCAGTCGCCGGGCCAGGCTGTCCGGGCGCAACAGGCAGATCAGGAGATTCGCTCGGTTGGATCGTATCGGATCGTCCGGGATCAGCGGCGGTACCATTCGGCATAACCCGCGCCAGGACCTCGTCACGCGGGCCGATCATCCGCACCATACCGTCCTGCATAACCAGAATTTTGTCGATATGACGCAGAATACTGGGGCGATGGGCCACGACAATCACAGTCGTCCCGCAGGTTTTCAGAATATCGATTGCCCGTTGAAGCGCTTTTTCGCCTTCGGCATCGAGATTCGAGTTCGGCTCATCCAGCAGGATGAAGCGCGGCCCGCCATAGACAGCGCGCGCAAGTGCGATGCGCTGGCGTTCACCACCGGACAATGCGTTGCCGCTGGCACCGATCGGCATGTCATACCCTTTGGGCAGGTTCATAATAGTCTCGTGGACACCGGCAAGTCGGGCAGCGCCTATCACCATATTATCGTCATGGTCGTCCTGAAGGCGGGCGATGGCATCGGTGACAGTCTCGCCGATCAGACCGATTTCCTGGGGCAGGTAACCGATATATTTGCCGCGCTCTTCACCGTTCCACCGGGAAATTTCCATCCCGTCGAGGCGGACATGACCAGTATGCGGCGTATCGATCCCGACCAGCAAACGGGCCAGGGTCGATTTTCCGGCGGCGGACGGACCGATGATTGCCAGCGTTTCTCCGGCAGCCACCTCGAATGACACATTACGCAATGCCGGCCGGTCCATTCCCTTGTGGACGAAGCTGACGCCTTCGACGGTAATCTTGCCGTCGGGTTCGGGCAGCTCGGTTGTCGTCGTATCCGGCACCTCCCGTTCAAGGAGGCTGCGCACACGCTTCCAGGCATCGATGGCGCTACGTGCCGACCGCCAGGTTGTCACCGCCTGATCCACCGGCGCCAGGGCGCGGCCCATCAGAATAGATGCGGCGATCATGCCACCCGGAGAGAGGTTTCCGCCAATAACCAACCATGCCCCGATGCCAAGAATGCCGATCTGCAGCAATTGGCGGGTGAATTTCGTGATCCCGGTCAGGAACCCTGCTCTGCCGCCACTCATATTCTGAGCCGCCAACGCCGTCTGGTTCAGGCGGTTCCACCGGGCCAGTACGCCGGCGCGCATACCCATGGCTTCAACGATATCGGCCCGCTGGATGGCCGCATCGGCAAATCCCATAGACTTCGCGCTGGCTGCAGACGCCGCCGCGCTCGAATGCCGGGTAATCCAGTCGTTCAGGATGGCGAGCGCCAGGAGCACTACCGCGCCGGAAACCGAGATCCAGCCAAGAACGGGGTGCAACAGGAACATGAAGCCGATAAAGACCGGCATCCACGGCGCATCGAGAATAGGTATGGCCGACGGGCCAGACAGAAAAGCCTTTATTTCCGAGAGATCCCGCAGTTTTTCGGGAGATTTCCGACCTTCGCGGCCAAGCGCCACGGTAATACTCATATCGAGCACTACCGGGCTGATCTGATCGTCCAGCCAGCCGCCAACCTTCTGCATAATACGGGTACGGATGATATCCAGCGCCGCCATGGTCGACAGGGCGATAATGGCGATCAACGTCAGCATCACAAGCGTTTCGCCGCTGCGGCTAACGAGGACGCGGTCGAATACCTGCATCATATAGATGGATGATGTGAGCATAAGAAGGTTAATGCACAGACTGTAGGCCATAATCGCTGCAAACGCGCCGGTACAAGCGCGTCTCATCCGGTCGAGCAAAGCATCGGGGCGGAGCATGATGTCGGTCATGCGCTGCCGCCCGGCACATGTTTTGGGCGCCAGAAAGCCTGTGCTGCGCCTCTCGTTCGGCAGAGATCCATCATTTTAAGCAATTTTTAAATTTCGTTTAGCGTTTACCAATTTTCGCAAACCAAATTTAACCGCTGAAAGGTTATTAAATCGTTGGCTTCGAGATCCAGGATGGATTTTGCCTGCCGGCCCTGTCCGTCAAAGAGACACTTCAGGGGCGGCGAATGACAACCAAGTAGGTGCATGTCGTGGCTCTTCCCCGCATGACAAAACTGATCGATCTGATGCGCGACGCGGTGCTGAACCGCGACGGCCAGGCCCATGAGCTTTTGCCCGGTGCAACCGTCACATCCGAATTCGCCAATACGGCACCCGCGGGCACCCAGGCGGAAAAAACCGGGCAACCCGCCCTGACACAGCCCGCCCTGACGACATCAGGCGCCGCTGCGCTGCCGTCTTTTTCCCTCGACGAAAGCGAGATGGATATCTTCGGCGCGCCCGAAGCCCTGACGCAACTGGATGGGGTGACAGACGACGGTGCGCTAGATCCTATGCCGAACTTCTTCGGTGAAGAGTTTGGCACCGGCTTCGGCGATACAGACAGTTTTTCCTTTGGCGCGGGTAGGGATGACGCTGCTCCCGGCGTCGGTGCGCAGGTGACAACCAACGCGCGGGCCTCGGAGGGCGCGCAGAATGACGGGTTTGGGTTCGACGAATTTTCGAACGATCACCTTATCGACTTCGCAGATCTGACTTCAGCCACCCCGACCACCACCGAATATGTCTCGGTCACGACACCCACCACCACTACACCTGTCGCAAATAATGGCAACGACATTCAGGTTCATCCTGTCGGCTGCGGCTGCGGTGACTGTGCCGTGGAAAGCGATGGGGCCCATGATCATAGCCACGACCACGATCATGGGTCCGAATCGCACGCCTATGCAGCCGATGGCGGGGACACGCCGTCGCCGATAGACGGCGGGCCGACATCCGGCGCGACAATTTCGACGGTCGCAACGACGGGTCAGAACGATATCGACAGCCTGTTGCAGACCTATCGCTGGGGATCCGGCAGCGGCACGGTCGAAATGACATACAGCTTCGGCACGTCCAACTCGGTATATCAATCCGGCTATTCGGAGCCGACGAACGGGTTCGGCGAATTCAGCGAGCATCAGAAAACTGCCACGCGCTCTGTCCTGGATTACTGGGCCAATGTTGCCGATATCACGTTTACCGAAGTCACTGACAGCGCAAGCGTCGCCGGCGATTTCCGGTTCGCAAAAAGCAGCGAACCGTCCACTGCGTGGGCCTATCTGCCGAACTCCGGCCCGACGGGCGGCGATGTCTGGGTCGGCCCGAGCTCGTATTATAATGATATGAGCGAAGGTACGTACGGCTTCCAGACGATGCTGCATGAGATGGGTCACGCGCTCGGCCTGATGCATACCCATCAGGGCTCGGTCGCTGCCACATCGGATATCGACTGGACCGGCTACTCGGTCATGAGCTACCGCTCATACGTCGACGCGCCGCTGACCGGCTACACGCAGAACTATTACCCTACCACGCCGATGATCAACGATATCAAGGCGATCCAGCATATGTACGGCGCCAATACGGCGCATAATACAGGTGATACCACCTATAGCTGGACCACGGGCGGTCGCGTTCTGGAAACAATCTGGGATGCCGGTGGCACCGATACCATCGACTGGTCGAACCAGTCCTCGGGCGCTGAGATCAACCTGACCAGCGGCGTCTGGAGCAAACTGGGCCCGACCTACTATTCCAAGTACCCGGCCACCGAAGACCGCACCCTGATGATCGCGGAAAACGCCGTGATCGAAAATGCCATCGGCGGCTCGGCAGCGGATACCATCGTCGGCAATACGGCGGCGAACGTGCTGACCGGCGGTGGTGGCAATGATACCCTTACCGGTGGATCGGGCGACGATCGTTTCGTTTTTGCATCCGGTTTCGGCGACGACACTATCACGGATTTCACGGCCGGCAGCGGATCAGATGACGCACTTGATTTCTCATCATACGGTTATTCGATCTACACCGACCTCTTGTCGAACATTTCTCTGGCCGATGTCGGCGGGAACGCAGTCATCACAATAGGCAGCGACAGCCTGACACTGACCGGCGTTACTGTTGCGAGCCTGGACGTCGACGACTTCTTCGGCGTTGTCGCCGGCGCAACTAGTGGTGACGACACGCTGCTGGGCACGTCCGGAAACGATGTCATCGATGGTCTGGCCGGCAACGATGCCATCGGCGGAAACGGCGGAAACGACTTCCTGCGGGGCGGCGCCGGCGACGATGCAATATCGGGCAATGCAGGCGACGATAGTCTTTACGGCGATGCGGGTTCCGACATTCTGAATGGCGGCACGGGCAATGACAGCCTCAATGGCGGCGCGGGGCGGGACACGTTCACGTTCTCGGCAAGCTTCGGCGATGACACGATCAACGATTTCACAGTGGGCTTTGACAGCATCAATCTCGAAGCACTGAACGTCGCTGATTATACCGCCCTGCTGGCTGCCACTGCCGATGTCAGTGGCAACGCGGTCATCACGCTGTCAGGCAACACGATCACGCTGACAGGGGTTACGAAGTCCCAGCTGCTGCAGGGCGATTTTGTCGGCGTGAACCCGGTCGGCACGTCGGGCAATGACGTGATCACGGGTTTCGACACGGACGATACGATCAATGGGCTTGCCGGCAACGACGTCATCAATGGCGGCGCCGGCGCGGATACGCTGGATGGCGGCAGCGGGAATGACCGTCTTATCGGCGGCACCGGCGCGGATGACATGACCGGTGGCGACGGCGACGACACATTCCTCATCGACAATGCGGGCGACGCCATCACCGAAGGCAGCAGCGGCGGCACCGACACGGTGGAATCGACGATCTCCTTCACGCTGGGAGACAATGTCGAGAATCTCGAACTCAGCCTGTCGTCCAATATCGACGGCACCGGCAACAGTTCGGCGAACCGGATCACCGGCAATAGCGGGAACAACGTGCTGAGCGGTAATGACGGCAACGATTCCCTGTTCGGCCTTGCCGGCGACGACACCTTGAATGGCGGCGACGGCTTCGATTCGCTGATCGGCGGCGACGGCGCCGACACGGTCAATGCCGGCGCAGGCGATGACTGGGTTCGTGGCGAGGCAGGCAACGATATCCTCAATGGCGATGCCGGAATCGACAAGTTATTCGGCGAAGCCGGAAACGACACGCTGGATGGCGGCGCCGGCAACGATATCCTGACCGGCGGTACCGGCGATGACACCTATGTCGTGGATTCCAATGCCGACAGAGTGATTGAGAACAGCAGTGAAGGTACGGACACCGTCCAGAGTTCGGTGAGCCAGTTTGCCCTGGCCGCCAATGTCGAAAATCTTACGCTTACCGGTACTTCAAACATTAACGGTACGGGCAATGACCTCGACAATGTGATTACCGGCAATTCCGGCGACAACATCCTGATCGGCGGCGCCGGCAACGATACGCTCACTGGCGGCGAAGGCAGCGATACCTACATTATCTCCGACAACACGGACACAATCGTCGAAGGCAGCAGCGCTGCAGGTACCGACAAGGTTTTTTCATCGGTTTCATTCTCGCTCGGCGGCGGCGCCGGCACCGGGATCGAGACACTGGAACTGAGCCTGACCTCCAACATCAATGCGACAGGCAATAGCGACGACAACACACTCATCGGCAATTCCGGCGACAACATCCTGACCGGTGACAGCGGCGACGATCGTCTTGAAGGCCGTGCCGGCACCGACACCCTGATCGGTGGCTCCGGCAACGACACCTATGTTCTGACCGATGGGCTCGATTCGATTACCGAGGGTATCGGCGCCGGCACCGATACGGTTGAAAGTCATCTGACCTATACGCTGGGTAGCAATCTCGAAAACCTGACCCTGATCGGGTCCGGGCATATCAACGCCACCGGCAATAGCGGCGACAATACAATCACCGGCGGCGCGGGGCGCAACCGGATTGACGGTGGTACTGGCGCGGATTCCATGGCCGGTGGCGCCGGCGACGATACTTATATCGTCGATAATGCATCGGATACCGTGACCGAAGGTTTCGGCGCAGGCACCGACCATGTGGAAAGTTCGGTCAGCTACACACTCTCCAGTGGGGTTGAAAATATTCTGCTGACCGGGAGCAGCGACCTGAATGCAACGGGCAGCTCGGACAACAACTTTATACGCGGCAATAACGGTATCAACGCGCTGATCGGTAACGCCGGCGACGACATTATGTTCGGATATGGCGGAAACGATGCCCTAAGCGGCGGCTCCGGCTCGGATTCTCTTTATGGCGATGCCGGCTCAGACAGCCTCAACGGGGGTACCGGTGACGACGCCCTGCGCGGCGGCGCCGGCCGGGATACGTTCGAATTTACCAGCGGATTCGGGAACGACACGCTCTATGACTTTACCGTCGGGTTTGACAGCATCGACGTGTCCACGCTCGGCCTTGGAACCTTTACCGACGTTCTGTCGAATACAGCTGACGTTTCGGGCAACGCGGTCATTACGCTGTCGGGCAATACCATCACCCTGACCGGTGTGACGAAATCCCAACTTCTGTCAGATGATTTTCTTGGTTTAACCCCGGGGGCGACGACCGGAAACGATGTGATGAATGGTCTTTCATCAGCGGAAAATCTGGATGGACTTGCCGGCAACGACACGATTT
Organism: Paracoccaceae bacterium; assembly: GCA_047638395.1. Taxonomy (GTDB): domain Bacteria; phylum Pseudomonadota; class Alphaproteobacteria; order MPNO01; family UBA830; genus CAXBCP01. Next base: position 22,822 of record JBLIMV010000017.1, read on the forward strand.
ACGGTAACGGCGGCAACGATACGCTTGTCGGTGGCGCCGGGAACGACATACTCGACGGCGGCGTGGGGGCAGATGCTATGTCCGGTGGCACTGGCGACGACACCTATGTCGTCAACCACAACAGCGACACCGTCACCGAAAATGCGTCTGAAGGTACGGACACGGTCCAGTCCGATACCCACTGGACGCTGGGCGCAAATACTGAAAACCTGACCCTCACCGGATCCCTGAACCTCAATGGGAACGGCAACTCAGCAAGTAACGTTATTCAGGGCAATGCCGGCAATAACGTGTTGACCGGCAATGGCGGCGGAGATGCGCTGTTCGGCAACGCAGGTGACGATACCCTGAATGGCGGGTCGGTCGCCGATACGTTGATCGGCGGGACCGGGATCGACACGATAAACGGGGCCGGCGGCAATGACTGGATTCGCGGTGAAGACGGAAACGATATCCTCAATGGCGAGGCCGGGCGAGATCGGATGTTCGGCGAAGCCGGCAACGATACACTCAGAGGCGGCGACGACCTTGATACACTTACAGGCGGGGCCGGCGACGATATCTTCGACTATAACGCACTGAGCGAGATCGGCGATACCATCACCGATTTTGAAACCGGTGCAAACGCAGACTCGCTTGATCTGATCGGCATTCTTTCTGCCGTTGGCTATAGCGGCAGTGACGCCCTGGGTGATGGCCGCGTACGTGCACTGCAGAGCGGATCCGACACGCTTGTCCAGATCGACACGACGGGCAGCAACGATTATTCGACCGTTGCCACCCTCCAAAGCATCAACGCCGTAGACATCACGACCGATAACTGGGTCTTCAGCTAACCGCGGCGGCGCGGCCAGATGTGTTCGATACCAGCGCCAGGTGTGCAAGCGCCAACGTACACCTTGCCGTCTCAATTCCGTTCCGCGCGACAGCGCTATCAAATGAGTCGAGAACTCCCAAGTTTCAGCCGATCTTGAGCTACCCGACCTGAGGAAAAATTACAGACCTCGGGCCAAGCCCGTCACATAATCGTGGGCTTGAGCGCCAAATATTTACCATATTCAGAGAGGTCTTATTAGCGAATTGAGTACTATTATATTCAATATTGAGTACTATCGTATGCACCCATCCGATATCCCGGACGAGTTGCATGCGTGTTTGCCGCGCCATCATATGAGCGTGAGCAATACAAAACAGGCGGGCATGATAGATGGCACATATTTATATATTCCCCCGGGATTACCGGTATAGCGACGCTACGCGTTCGAACGAACAGGCGTATCCTCTAAACGCTGCTGCCAGGCGCGCGCGATGAGTGCGACAAACGGCGACGATATCCTCACCGGAACCTTAGGCAACGACGTGATCGTCGGCCTGGCGGGCAATGATTCCATTTCCGGCGATAGCGGTGACGACCTCCTGCGGGGCGGATTCGGCGGCGACGCAATCAACGGCGGCGCAGACGACGATACGTTGTACGGCGATGCGGGGGCCGACATTCTCGACGGCGGAACTGGCAACGACGCCCTGCATGGTGGCGCGGGACGCGATACGTTTTTGTTCTCAGCCGGTTTTGACAATGACGTTATTCACGACTTCACTATCGACTTCGACAACATCGACATTGCAGCACTGGGGGTAGACACATTCACGGCCCTGATGTCCAACACGGTCGACGTGAACGGCAATGCCGTCATAACCCTTGGCGCCAATACGCTGACGCTTATGGGTGTCTCCAAATCGGCATTGTCGGAGAACGACTTTATCGGCTTCACACCTCTCGCAACGTCAGGCGACGATATTCTGTCCGGATTCCATACCGATGACACAATTAACGGCCTCGCAGGTAATGACACACTCATCGGCAATGATGGCAACGATACGCTAATCGGGAATAGCGGCAACGACACGCTCGATGGCGGCTTGGGAGCCGACGCCCTGTCGGGCGGCACGGAAAACGACACCTATATCATCGACAATATTGGCGACACGATTACAGAAAACAGTGCCGAAGGTACCGATACGGTCAAAGCTTCGATCAACTATACACTCGGAGCCAATCTCGAGAACCTGACCCTAACGGGCACCGACAATATTAACGGAACCGGAAACACGGTCGGAAACATCATCCACGGCAATGCGGGCGACAATGTCCTGACCGGGAATGGCGGCAACAGCTCTCTATACGGCAATGGCGGGGACGATACGCTTGTCGGTGGCGACAATTGGGACTCGCTGATCGGCGGTGCCGGTGCCGACACGGTGAATGGCGGCGGCGGAAACGACTGGATACGCGGCGAGGACGGCAACGATATTCTCAATGGCGATGGCGGCAATGACCGACTGTTCGGCGAAGCCGGAAACGACACGCTGGATGGCGGCGCCGGAAGCGATATCCTCACCGGTGGTACCGGCGATGACACCTATGTGGTCGACAGGGGCAGCGATCAAACAATCGAAAACGCCAGCGAAGGGACGGATACCGTTCAGGCGTCCATCAACCATACGCTGGCGGCCAACATCGAAAACCTTAACCTCACGGGCACCAGCAATATAGACGGCACCGGCAACACCCTTGGCAATACGATTACCGGGAACGCCGGGAACAACGCCCTGGCAGGCGGTGGCGGAACCGATATCCTCACTGGCGCCGACGGCTATGACCGGTTCGATTTTGCGGCGGGGTTCGGTAGCGATACCGTCACCGACTTTACCAACGGCACCGACACGCTCGATTTCAGTGCCTACGGCTATTCAACCTATGACGACATTCTCGCGAATATCTCATTTACCGATTTGAACGGCGATGCGGTCCTGACAATCGGCGGCGACAGCGTCACCCTGACCGGCGTAGCAACCTCCAGCCTCAGCTTTGTAAGTTACGCCGGAATTATCGCATCGGGTGGCAACGATGGCTTATCCGGCTCGGCGGGCGCCGACACGATCCACGGGTTGGGTGGAAACGATACGATACATGGCGATGCCGGGGACGACGCTCTTTTCGGCAATGCGGGCAAAGATCTGCTGGATGGCGGCACGGGTAACGACGCGCTTCACGGCGGCGCTGGAAGGGACACCTTCGTATTCCAGACCGGATTCGGGAATGACATAATTTTCGATTACACACCAGGTTTCGACCTGATCGATCTGAACGCCCTGAACGTCACCGACTTCACAACGTTGATGTCGAACACCGCTGACGTCAGTGGCAATACGGTCATCACAATTGACGGAAATACACTCACTCTGAACGGCGTGATAAAATCGCAACTGACTCAGCTCGATTTTGCCGGACTCAGCATTGTGGGTACTGCCGGCGACGACACAATTATAGGGTTCACAACCGACGACATGATCGACGGCCTGGGCGGCAATGACGTCATCAATGGGAATGGCGGTGATGACACCCTGATCGGCGGCGCCGGCAACGACCGGCTAATCGGCCATACCGGCGCAGATGCGATGTCGGGTGGGACGGGGGACGACACCTACGTGGTCGACAATGTCGGGGATACCACGATCGAGAACGCCGCCGAAGGCACCGACGGAGTTGAATCGTCGATCAACTGGACACTGGGTGCGAATATCGAGAATCTGAAACTAACCGGCTTCGACAATACCAACGGCTTCGGTAATAGCGGCGACAACGAACTCCGCGGCAACGCAGCCAACAACACGATAACCGGCAATGGCGGCACGGATACCATTTACGGCTTTCGCGGCGACGACATTCTATGGGGTGGCTCCTCGGTCGACGCATTGCTGGGCGGTCACGATCAGGACATCCTTCACGGCGCCGGCGGAAACGATAATCTCCAGGGCGAGGAAGGAAACGACACCCTATACGGTGAGGCCGGGGACGACGTCATGACCGGCGGGGACGGCAATGACATTCTCGACGGCGGCACCGGCGACGACACGATGACGGGTGGTCTCGGCGACGACACCTATGTCGTCGACAGCCTGAACGATACCGTCACCGAGAACGCCAGCGAAGGCACCGACACGGTCCAGTCCGCAATCACGTACACATTGGGCAGCAATATCGAAAATTTGACGCTCACCGGGACGGATAATATCGACGGCAACGGCGACGCAAACAACAACACCATTTACGGCAATGCCGGCAATAACATCCTGACCGGAAATGGCGGTGCTGACGCCCTGTACGGAGAGGCCGGCGACGATACGATCGACGGCGGCGCCGGAGACGATACCCTGACCGGCGGTATCGGCGACGACATCTATATTGTGGACAGCGCCAGCGATACAATCGTCGAGAATAGCGGTGAAGGTACCGATACGGTCCTCTCCGACACGGACTACACGCTCTCAGCCAATGTCGAGAACCTGACGCTGTCAGGGACCGGCACAATCGACGGCACGGGCAACACGCTGGACAATGTGATCATCGGTAGCACGGGAAACGGCACGCTGACCGGGGGCGGCGGAAACGACATACTCGACGGAAATGGTGGCAAAGACACAATGATCGGCGGGACGGGGAACGATACCTACGTGGTTGACAGCAAGAACGACAACGTAACCGAGAATGCGTCAGAAGGCACCGACACCGTCCAGGCTTCTCTCAACTACACGCTCGAAACGAATTTCGAAAACCTGACACTGACCGGCACGAGCGGCATAAACGGCACAGGCAACAGCGCCGCGAACGTCCTGACCGGTAATTCGGCAGGCAACGACCTGTCGGGCGGCGCGGGCGACGACACCCTGATCGGCGGCGGCGGCAGCGATTCGCTCACTGGCGGCGCAGGCGCCGACCGGTTCGACTTCAACGCGACTTCGGAAATCGGCGACACCATCACAGATTTCGAAGTTGGCGCAAGCGGCGATACAATCGACCTGATCGATATTCTTATCAGCGTTGGCTACATCGGCAGCGACCCGCTTGGCAACAGCCGCGTGCGCACCCAGTCGACCGGCCCAGGGGGCAACGACACGGATATCGAGATAGATACGACTGGCAGCGGCGATTATGCCGTCGTTGTCACTCTCGACGGCATAAGCCAGGGCGACATCACGACCGACAACTGGGTCTTCAGCTAACCGCCCAGCGCATCGGTCAGATTCGCGACCAGTTCTGCGGTATCGGCCATGTTGTGTGTGCGATGGGCCACCGCGACGTGCGGGCTCAGGACAACGTTTGAATAGCTTTTCAACGGCTCGTCCGGGGCGCCCGGCTCAGCATAATGCACATCAAGCCCGGCGCCACCCAGATGACCGCTGTCCAGGGCAGCGATCAGGGCATCACGGTTGATAATCTGTGCACGTGAAATATTGGCGATAATCGCGCCGGGTTTCATCCGGGCGAACGATGCCGCATCGATCATGCCTTCGGTGGACGCATTCAGTGGCAAATGTATGCTGATAAAATCAGACGCTTCGAGTAGTTCTTCGTAAGACACATAACGCGCGCCCGATTCGGCCTCTATCTCCGGCGGCAGGCGTGTCCGCTGGTAATATAAAATCTCCATCCCCATCGCTTTTGCGCGCGTCGCCACTTCGCGGCCGACCTCCCCAAGGCCGAGCGCACCGAGCGTTGCCCCCTGCAGGCTTTTGAGACCGCCGACCCGGGCCCAGTTGGCACCGGCGACATGGTCCGGATGGAATTTAGCCGGCTTGTATCCCAGCGCCTGGAGCGATGCGAAATCCAGTGCACCGTCGGTCTCAACCAGCTTTCGCCCAACCGCCATCATCAACAGGATCGCATGTTCCGCGACCGTCCCATTGACGCGGCGGCGCACCGTCCGCACCGGCACGCCGGCGGCGGCACAGGCATCGAGATCGATATTCCGGGCATCGATACCAAACTTTTGCACCAGCTTGAGATTGGCCGCGACCGCCAGATCATCCGCCCCGATTGCGAAGCTCTCACTGACAACCGCATCCGCGTCCGCCAACGCCACGCGCAAGTCTGTCTCGTCTTCGACCATCACGACCGTTGACGGATAAATCGCCGCAGCGAGCTGGCGCTGTTCGTCGAACCAGGCGTCGGGATCGGGCACATCGAAGGAAAGATAGTCGCGAAATGCGTCTACCCGCTCAGCGGAAACCCCTGGATCCAGAATGACTTCGAGAAACCGTAGGATTTTGTCATCCTGAACGACGATATTGGCCATAGTGCGGTGCTCCCGTTGATGCTGTGGTATTTATTCCACGCCTATCCGCACATAACAGCAAGAGGGCCAGAAAGCCATGGCGCGCGTTCCCCTACTCAACCCCGAAGACGTTCCCGAACAGGCCACATTTGTCGACCGCGTTCTGAGCGGCCGCCGGGGCCGGCTGATAAACGTATACCGCACCCTGTTGCACAGCCCGCCATTGGCAGAGAGCTGGTTCGACCATATCAACAATATCCGCTGGGGCACCGAGATCGACGGCCGTTTGCGGGAAATCGTCATCATCCGGCTGGGGCACCTTGTTTCGTCCGCCTATGTGTTGCGACAGCACGTCCCGAAGCTCGCCCTGGCAGAAGGCATGACAGAAGCGGAATGCGCTGCGCTCGCCGATTGGGCTGGTTCGGACATGTTCAGCGACGCAGAACGCGCCACGCTTGGGTATGTAGACGCCATGACACACGATATCGTCGTCCCCGATGAAGCGTTCGAGCCGCTGCGGGCCCATTTTTCTCACCGCCAGATTGTCGAGCTGACACTGATGGTCGGCGCCTATATTTCACATTCCCGGGTTTTACAGGCGCTCGAGGTGGATCTGGAGCCGGACGGTCTCGGGGGCTAAGCAATCGGGGGCTGGCTTTGCGGTAAACCGGCTGCTAGCGGGACGGTAGGCCGGGCGGCGTTCCCTCCGGAAGCTGTGCGTCGAACGCGATCAGGGACGCTGCCGTCATCGCATACATGCCCATCAGATTGACCAGGTCGACCAGCATGCGTCGGTCAAATAGCTCTGCGACCCGGGCATAGGTTTTGGGCGTTACCCGGTGCTCGCCGAACAATTCTCGGCCAAACGTTATCAATGCTGCATCCGGTTCGGGCAGCCCGGTCGTCGGCCGGCGATGGCGAACGATCTCTACCACCTCGTCGGAAACGCCTTCGCTTTTCGCTTCAGCTTCGTGCGCAGCCCATTCGAACTGACAGTCGTGTTCCCGCGCGGTAATCAGAATGGCAAGCTCGCGGGTCCGGGCATCAATGACATCCGGGTCGCGCAGACGAATATTCGCGGGTCGCAGACCACGGGAAAGTTCCGGGCTGTGCAGACGTATACCGCCCGGGCCGCGCAGACCGGCAAGCGAGCCACCCGCCGGATTGGCCAGCGAATCATAGGTTTTCCGCGCCACGTCATCGAGATTTTCGCGGTCCGGGAAAGGTAGGCGGCACCGGGATTCGGGGTCGATATCGTCTGGTAATGTTTCCGTTGTCATCCTGCATCCGTCCCGGTTGTTTTCTCACAGCCTAGCGGGATGACGTTTTCAGGCAAGATGCGATGCCATTCGCGAGGTTCCGCATCATCTGGAAATATTGGCCGGGACCGTTCACCAGGCCTGCGCCCAGCGGGTCGAGTACCGCAAGCCGTGCCGCTGTTCCGCGGATCACGGTTTTTACCAAAGCAGGCGGGAACTGCGGCTCGGCAAAGACACATCTTGCACCCGTAACCCGGATACGGTCACGCGTTTCCGCCAGCCGGCGCGCACCCGGTTTACGTTCAGGGCTGATTGCAATCGCGCCACCGCCGCGCAGTCCGAATTCCCGGTCGAAATACTGCCAGGCATCGTGAAACACAAAATATGGGCGTTCCCGCACCGGGGCAACGATACGGTCGATCTCCATTTTCAGGGCCCGCAGCCGGATAGCCCCACGGGCGGCGTTCCCCTGATATACGGGCGCGTTTTCCGGGTCGGCCTTGGACAACGCAGCCGAAATGGCGCGCAGGATCTGAATGGCATTCCCGGTATGGAGCCACAGATGAGGATCCATACCCTGCGCGTGCCCCTTCGCGTGGCCGTGGCCGTGATCATCCTCATGCTCATTGTCATGACCGTCCGTGCGGCGGTTCGGGTAAGTAACAAGGTCGGGAAGCGAATCCAGCTGGAGAACCGTCGCACGCCGGGCAAGAGATCGAAGCGGTTTTCTGAGAAACCCCTCAAACCCGTCGCCGATCCGGATGATGATATCGGCCGATGCCAGCAGTCGCGAATGAGACGGGCGCAGCGCAAAGCTGTGCGGCGTTTCCCCCCCATTGAGCAGCAGGTCGGGGAATCCGACCCCTTCCATCGCCATTGCCGCGAGCGAATGCAGCGGCGGGATTGTCGCGACCACCTTTGGCGCAGTCGCCGACACAGGCGCCGCCGCGATAGAGCCAACGGCGAGGAAGACGAGACAGGATACGGAAAATTTGCGGAGCACGGGTTTGCCAATAATGTTATAATATTACATTATCGATATGCCATGCAGTGTGCTGTCCGTCAAACAATTTATGTTATAATATTACATATTCGGAAGACAACGATGCGGGCGGGCTGACAACCGGCTCAGCGGAGGAGCTCAGATGACGAAACATATTTCAGCGACCACTTTCCCGGTGCATGAGCATGATCATACCGTGTGTATTGCGGATGCACTGGACTCCGCTGAACAACACTGCCTTGAGCATGGGCTGCGCTTCACCCCCTTGCGGCGTCAGGTGCTGGAAATCGTGTGGAGCCGCCACGCCCCGATCGGGGCCTATGAAATTCTGGATGAGTTACGGAATGAATCCCGTGCTGCTGCGCCGCCGACGGTTTATCGCGCGCTGGAATTCCTCGTCGAACACGGGTTTGTTCACAAGATCGAATCCCTCAACGCCTTTGTTGGCTGTGACAGGCCGGATGGCGATCATGTGGGCCAGTTTCTGATCTGCGGAGCATGTCACCAGGTTGGCGAACTTGACGACCCCGACATTGCAAAACTGATCGCCAAAAAGGCAAAGACCATCGGTTTCGACGTATCGCATCAAACGATTGAGGTTCGGGGATTATGTCGCAACTGCGCTGGGGCAAACCATGCCTGACGGCACCAACGCGATCGGCGAAGTATTGGTCCGCGGCAAGGGAATAAGCGTACACCACGGACGGCGGACGGTGCTTCACAATGTGGACATCCAGGTTTCCCGTGGTGAAATTGTGACCCTGATCGGCCCCAACGGGTCTGGAAAGACGACCCTGGTCCGCGCCTTACTGGAACTGGAAAAGGCCGAGAGCGGCCGCGTTGACCGGACAGCCGGCATTACCATCGGGTATACGCCTCAGCAATTGACCGTCGACCGCACGCTGCCACTGGATGTGCGGCGGTTTCTTGAGATGTCCGGCGAAACCGACCCGGAGGCGCTCGCAAATATACTGTCCGATGTCGGGGCCAAAAACGTGCTCAGACAGGAAATCCGTCTGCTGTCGGGCGGTGAGATGAAACGCGTTCTGCTCGCACGTGCGCTATTGCGCGAACCGGACCTTCTGGTGCTGGACGAACCGACAGCCAATGTCGATATCCACGGTCAGGTCGAATTCTATGATCTTATCCGGCGCATTCGCGACGAGCGGCAATGCGGTATCCTGCTGGTGTCGCATGACCTCCATCTTGTTATGTCGGCGACCGACCGTGTCGTCTGCCTGAACGGGCATGTCTGCTGTTCAGGCCTGCCGGGCGACGTATCGACCGACCCGGCCTATCTCGAACTGTTCGGCGAAGCGGCGTCGGCCGTCGCCGTCTACGCCCATGACCATGACCACCATCATGCCTGACTTCGTTCTCTTTGCACTTGTCGCCGGTGTCGGGGTCGCAATTGTCATGGGTGCGACGGGCGTATTCGTCGTATGGCGCCGCATGGCCTATTTTGGCGACACGCTCGCCCATTCGGCGCTGCTCGGCGTCGCAATCGGGTTTCTGGCCGGTATCAACGTCAATATCGGCATCGTCGGCGTCTGTCTGACCATCGCCATCGGCATGGTCTATCTGCGCAGTCAGCGGCACCTCGCCGAAGACACCCTGCTCGGCATTCTGGCACATTCGTCGCTCGCCCTCGGGCTGGTCTCGGTTTCCTTCGTATCGGCGCTGCGCATTGACCTGATGACCTATCTGTTCGGAGATATTCTGTCCGTTACACCCACTGATATTGGCTGGGTTTATGGCGGTGGCACCATCGCTCTCGGCGTTCTCGCCTGGTTATGGAAAGACCTTGTCGCGATCACCGTCCATGAAGACCTGGCGCGGATCGAAGGCGTCAACGTGATGCGCACCCAGATCGCCTTTATGACGCTCTTTGCTCTGGTGATTGCGATGGCGATGAAAATCGTCGGGATTCTGCTGGTCACCGCCCTTCTCATTATTCCCGCTGCGACCGCAAGGCGGTTTTCCCGCACCCCGGAACAGATGGCCGTGTTTGCCGCAATCGCGGGCTCTCTGGCGGTTGCGTTGGGGTTGCAGGGGTCCCTGCTGTGGGATCTGCCGTCAGGACCCGCAATCGTCGTCGCCTCCGCCCTGATTTATGTCGTATCGATTACCCTGCCTGCCCGACGCGCAGCCTGATCACTGCGAACAACCCGGGGCTAAATTCCGAGTTGCAATTCGACGGGTTCCGCCAAACAATAAGCACGGGTAGACACCGCTGCGAGCGCATTCGTGGCGGTACAGTAATCAAAAAGGGTGGGCCGGATGAAAGAATTACGGATAGGCTTGGTGCTGTATGGCGGCGTCGCACTCGCCGTTTATATCAATGGTGTTGTGACGGAGATCTGGCATGCGCTCCGCGCGTCACGGGCCATGCAGGATGGCGAAGACACCAATCTCGACAGCACGTCGGAAATTTATCGCGATCTCCTGGCGGAACTGAAAGAGACCGCCGATACCGACGAACTTCGTATCGTCGTAGATGCCGTGGCCGGCACGTCTGCCGGCGGCGTAAATGGTGCAGCCCTGTTCAAGGCGATCGTGCAGGGCGCCGACGCGTCGGTGCTGAACGATGTCTGGCTCGACGATGCGGATATCAAGAATCTGCAGGGGGACCCTGACCGTTTGCCCTGGTATCTGCGCGCTGCCGAAAACATGCTGCGTATTTTCCCGACACTGAAGAAACTGCGCAGCAACCTGCGCGAACAGACGACGCTTGAATGGACCTGGATACGTGACACCATCTACACGTTGGCCGCGACCAAAGATCCGCAAAAATCCCCGCTAAAAGGCGATTTCTTCACGACAATCATTGCCGCGTCTCTTCGGCGGATGTCCGAGAACAAGAAAAGCGAGCCGCTGCTGCCGACCCGCGGCACGTTCGACCTGTTTCTGACCAGGACGGACCTGCATGGCTGGCCGCGCCATCTGCCTGTCAGCCGGAGGTATCACCCGACAGATCTGTATGAACGGACGCACGCCCATGTGATGGCCTACCGGGTACGCTTCGGCGATCCACCATCCAAGATATCCGATTTCGAGCTGACCTATGGCGCCCGGACGACAGCCGGGTTTCCGCTCGCTTTTGCACCTGTCACTTACAAGGAAATCCGCCAGAACTTCCTAGAAGCGCAACCTTCCGCGACACCACCTTCTGACGATGAATTCACCAATACGTATCTGCGGGAACATCACCTTAGCGGTTTCGATACAAGCAAAGCCCGTATGGTCGATGGCGGCGTGCTCGACAACCGCCCGTTCACCCATGTTACACGCGCCATCGAGGCAAAACCGGCCGACTTCGAAGTCCGCCGAATTGTTGCCTATATAGAGCCCGACCCGGAGCGCGAGATCGACGCGGCACCCGATAACGGTCCGCTGACCAAGGATATGCTCGGAAACATGTTCCGCCTGTTCCGGAATGAACCGATTCTGGGCGACCTGCGCGAGCTGCAGAAAAGGAACGAAACCGTCAGCCGGATCCTTGAATTTCAGGCAGCAAACGCTCCCGTGACGGATGCCTTTATCAATCAGGTCGCTGGCAATCTTGATGGGGAAATCACCGAAGGCCGGCTAAACGACTGGCGGCGCGACGCCAATGCCCGCCTGCGGGCGGACCCGATGTCCGGCTATCTGGGTTATGTCGGCCTGAAACTGCGAAGCGCATCAAACGTCTATGCAGATATCGCCTGCCGGGCACTGAATCTTCCCTATGAATCACGCCATGCGTTTGCCGTCCGGCGCATCGTCCGACTATGGATGACCGGTCAGCCGGAAAATATTCTCGACCCGCTATCGGCCCAGCAGAATGGGTTGTCGGAGACGCTGACAGAGAACCAGATCACGCTGTTGCAGGCTTTCGACATACCTTTCCGGCTTCGCCGGATTCGCGCCATCGTCAAAACCATAAATGCTGAATACGATCACGCAACAGACCGCAGCGGTCTGGATGCCTGCAAGCGCGGCCTTGCCGATATCGTTTGCCGCTATGAAGTCGCGATGACCGACACTGGCGACGACCTCCAGCAGATCGAACGCATCGTCGAAGACGATATCGACACCCTGCTTGACGTCCTTGCCGGCCAGCCAGAGACCATCGTTGCACAGTACGGAGAGATGCTGGCGGGGATATTCGATGCGGTCGCCGGCCGCTTCCGGAATCTTGGTGTCGATGAAAACCGGAATATTGCAGAAGCGATCATGCTGCTGCCCGAGGAGGCGCGGCGCCGGGTCGCCCGGGCGCTGATCGCATTTCCGTATAACGACGTGATGATCTATCCGCTGATGGAAACGGCGGGCGTGACGGACCCGGTACCGGTCGAGACATTGCGCATATCCCCTTACGACGCCCGGATTGTGGGTGATCGTATAACACCGCTCGAATCCGCGGGATTCGGTGCATTCAAAGGATTCCTGAGCCGCCGCCTGCGGGAGATCGACCTTCTTTACGGCCGCCTGAACGGCATTGAACGCATGGTCGACCTGATTATCAACACCGCAGCGAAGGATCCCGCCTCACCCGCCATGCAGGAACGCCGGCAACGCTACACGGCCGCTGCAATGGCACGCGCGCTGGACGAGGCGGATGCCGCGGAAAAAACCGATATCAAACCGCTGGTCGCCGAGCTTCGAAAGAAACTGGATGCCTATGGAAACCAGGGCGGCCTCGTCGCCTGACGGCAGGCGCGGCAGCTTCGCCTCAGAGGTTGATCCGGAAGAGGTCCATCGTATTGGTGCGGCCGATCTTGATGCGGTCGGCTTCGCTGATGCTGCAGGTATCGAACCAGTCCGCCGCATGATCGACGTTCTCGAACGGCCAGTCAGCGGAAAACAGTACCCGGTCGGCACCAATCTCCAGCATCGCGTCGATCAGTGTCTGAGTACGGAAATTGCCCGATGTGGTGATGTAAAAATTGTTCTGAAAATACTCGCCCAGCATTTTCTGTGCCGGATAGCCCCGCTCATCCCCGACCCATTTATTCCGGTTGTCGATCCGCCACATGCTGTAGGGAAGACCTTCGCCCATATGGCCCAGAACGATCTGCAGGTTGGGATGTTCATCGAACAGACCCGACGCCATCAATCGGAGCGCATGCACCGCCGTCTCCTGGCCGAACGCCCAGGTCGGCCCCAATAGCCAGGGATGGCCTTCATAAATCTGCGCCATGCTCGGCAGCGGGTTGCGCGGATGCAGATAGAACGGCACGTCCAGCTTTGCGACGACGTCCCAGAACGGACGGTATTGCGGCAGGTCATAATACAGAGCGGATTCTTCAACATCGGCCTGCGAAAAGCCGTTGACCAGCGCGCCGACGAAGCCGAGTTCGTTCACGCAGCGTTCCATTTCGGCACAGGCCATATCGACATCCTGCAGGGGCAGCGCCGCGAAACCGCGGAACCGACCCGGATTGCGCTGAACCCATTCGGCCAGCATGTCGTTGGATTTTCTCGCTACCTCATTCGCCCGCTGGCGATCCGGGATCGCCTGAACAGCCGGTGCGTTGAGGGACAGTATCATCATTTCGACGCCGTTCTGATCCATCTCGTCGATCCGGCGGCCTTCGATATCCATCAGGCGGCCGGAGAGTTCCTCCCAGGTTTCCGGCGGCAGATAGCCGTTCGAATCCTGCAGCGTATCCTCGATGGCGTAATGTTCTTCGAGCGCGATCTTGCCTTGCATGACGGTCTCCCCGTTGAGATTGGATATCCCCGCTATTCAGACGAGGTTTGTTGACCCTGTTTCTAGATGGGCCTCGATATTATTTCAATATGAAAATGTTTCATATAAAATTCAATGAGTGGCACAGGTCCGAAACCCGGCGAAGATATCCTGCCGGTGCGGCGGAAAGTAATTCCGGTATTTCGCGTTGATATAGCGGCTCCGCGTCACCCAGGAACCGCCGCGCAAGACCTTGGTATCGCCGAATAGCGGCTCCGAATATTCCTTGTAATCGTCCGGCGCAAAACCGTCGAACGGGCCGAACGTATCTGCCGTCCATTCCCACACATTGCCGATCAGCTGCCGGCAGCCCCAGGCGTTTTCACCCGCCGCATAGTCTGCCGTATCGGCGTAGCCCATTCCGAACCCGTCCATATTGGCCCGGACAGGTGTGATCGGGTCGTTACCCCAGGGATAGTCTGACTTTATCAGCCCGGCATTACCGTCGGGGCGCATCGAGGCCGCAAATTCCCATTCGGCCTCGCTTGGCAGGCGGCGGCCCGCCCATTGGCAATAGGCAGTCGCTTCATGCCAGTTCACATGAACAACCGGCGCGTCCGGCGCAAGGTCCCGCCATTTATCGAACAGACGCACCTGCCAGGCATCGGTATCGACTCGTTTCCAGTAGACCGGATGCAGCGCACCCGCTTCCCGGCGCCAGGCAAGACCGGTCTCGGACCAAAGCGCATCGTTCAAATACCCGCCGTCTTCGACAAATTCGGCATATGCGCCACAGGTTACCGGCGCCCGCGCCATACGGAACGGTGCAACGATGACATCATGCGCCCATTTTTCATTGTCGAAGACAAAGGCGTCTTCAGGTCGTGCACCAAGACGGAATGTCCCGCCGGGAATGTCCGCATCGCCTTCGAGCGCCCCCGTCACGGCAAGCCGTTGCGCCGTCGCCGCGCCATCTGGCCGAAAGACCGGGGTCGGATATCCAAGCGTCTGACGTGCCCACGTAAAGGCCTCGTCATGCATGTCTTCGTGGAAGGCGGTGAACTGATAGAGGTAACTATCGCGCTCACTCGCAGCGCCTTTGTCCAGGCGCTCGATCAGCGTGTCCAGCACCGTCGCCATATACTCTTTCATCTCGCCCAGCGGATATACCGGCAGGTCCCAACGCGTATCGTGGGCAATCGCGATTGAATCGTAGAGCGCGTCTCCCCGCTCCAGCAACGGCTGATGGCCATCTCCCTGACGCAGGATGAAAAATTCATAGAACCAGGCCACATGCCCTATTTCCCAGATCGTTGGATTGAGGATCGGCAGTTTCGGTCCGACGAGTTGGTCGTCAGTCAATCCCTCCAGCAGCTCCAGCGTACGTTGCCGGGCGCTTTGCAGGGTCGATACGAGCTGGTCGCTGGTTACTTGTGCGGTCATGAATCTTCGTTACGTTGGACCCATGAAGATTAGCCTCGTCACCCCCGCAGGGAAACAGTCGCGCGCGGGAAATCGTACCACCGCCATCCGATGGGCCCGGATTCTGAGCGATATCGGGCACCGCGTCGAAATTTCGGAAGACAGTATCGGCAAGGGCGCGGACATGATGATCGCCGTCCATGCCTGGCGATCGGCAAAATCGATCCGGGCATTTTCACAGCAACATCCGGACCGACCGCTCGTCGTGCTGCTGGCCGGGACGGATATTTACCACTTCCAGCACAGTCATCCGGCGGAGACACTGGAATCGATGGAACGGGCGACCCAGCTGGTCTGCCTGCATGACCTGGTCCACCGGGCCATCCCCCGCAAGTTCGACAAAAAACTGCGGGTCATCCACCAATCCTCACCGCCGCTGACATCCCCGCGTCAGCCGTCGAAACGCTGGTTCGAGGTATGCGTTGCCGGACATCTGCGCGCGGAAAAGGATTCGCTGCGCACCGCCTATGCCGCGCGTCTGGCACCGGCGGACTCAAATCTGCGGGTGGTCCATCTCGGCAAGGCACATGACGATTCATGGGCGCGCGATGCCCGCGCGGAAGTGGCACACAACCCCCGCTTTGTGTGGCGTGGCGAGGTACCGGGCTGGCAGGTTCGCCGACAGTTCGCCCGCAGCCACGCAATGGTGATCAGCTCGGTCATGGAAGGTGGCGCGAACATTGTGTCCGAAGCCATCGTTTGTGGCGTGCCGGTGATTGCATCGCGTATCGACGGCAATATCGGGCTGCTTGGCGCAGATTACGAAGGCTATTATCCGGCAAAGGATGAAGCCGCGCTGGCGGCACTGCTGCTGCGTGCCGAAAAGGAGCCGGCCTTCCTGAAGACCCTGGCACGCCAGTGTCGGGCCAAAAAATCTTTGTTCGCGCCGGCAAAAGAAAAAGCCGCGTGGAAAACACTATTGAAAGATATGGGAGTCTGACAATGCGGATCGCAATGATGGGCAGCGGCGGTATCGGTGGTTATTTCGGTGGCCGGATGGCGGCGGCCGGGACCGATGTGAGCTTTATCGCCCGGGGCCGGCACCTGGCGGCAATGCAGGAAGCCGGCCTGCGGCTCGACAGCCGGGATATGGGCGATGTCACCATCAAACCGGTCAGCGCCACCGACAACCCTGCAGAAATCGGTCCGGTCGACTACCTGATCATCGGTGTGAAACTCTGGGATACCGAAGATGTCGGAAAATCGATCCTGCCGATGCTTGGCCCCGACACCACCATCCTGTCGCTACAGAACGGCGTCGACTGCGACGATATTCTGGCGCCCATCGTCGGCCGGGAGCGGCTGATCAGCGGCGTCGCCTTCATCGCAAGCTCAATCTCGGAACCGGGCGTCATTCGCCATATCGGCACGATGCAGCGCATCGTGATGGGCGAACCGGACGGCAGCATTTCCCCGCGCCTGACGGCCCTGCAAGACATGATGGTCCAGGGCGGAATCACCGCCGAGACCAGCGACGATATCCAGCGCACGCTGTGGGAGAAGTTCGTGTTTCTCGTAGGGCTGAGTTCAACCACCACGTTGATGCGCACCACGCTCGGCCCGATCCGCGAGGCCCCCGAAAGCCGGGAATTCCTGTTCGGTGTGATGCGCGAAGCGACGGCTGTCGGACGGGCCATCGGCATCGACCTGCCGGAAGATTTCGCCGATACCCGTCTAATTTTTGCAGATGGCCTGCCGGTCGATATGACATCGTCGATGCACCACGATTTCGAGGCCGGCAATAAGCTGGAGCTATCCTGGCTGGCAGGAACCATCGTTCGGCTGGGCCGCGAGGCCGGCATTTCAACGCCCGTATGCCAGACGGTCTATGCGGCGCTGCTGCCGAAGGCCGGCGGGGCGGCCTGACTAAACCCTGACCGTGATCGGCTCCAACCGGTCCGACTGTTCTTTTACCTCACCGACGATCATCGTCCGCGTATAGCCGAGTTCGATCAGCCTGGCGACACAGGCATCCGCGCGGTCGGCGGGCACGCTGGCAAGCAGGCCGCCCGCGGTCTGCGGATCGAAAATCAGCGGATATCGGGGATCTTTGCCGGCTTCTTCCAGATTGGCGACCGCGCGGCGCAGGCGCACGTTCTGCGGCTGCAGCGATGAGACGATCCCAGCGCGCACGGTATCTTCGGCACCGTCCATCATCGGCACGGCATCAAGCACAAGCTCGACATCGACCTCGGATGCCCGCACCATTTCCACCAGATGGCCGAGCAGGCCGAACCCGGTGATATCAGTCGCCGCCCGGCTGCCATATTCAACCAGGCACTGCGCACCGAGGCGGTTCGACATCACCATATGATCGAGCGCAGCGGCGATCCACCGGCCCTTGGCCTTGTGGCGCATGTCGGCCGCGAACAATGTGCCGGTCCCGATCGGCTTGGTGACAATCAGCTTGTCGCCGGGCTTAAGGCCGCCCTTGCGCATGATCTTGTCCCTGTCGATTAGCCCGTTGACCGAAAAACCAAGGCTGAGCTCGGGGCCTTCGCTGGTATGGCCGCCGACAAGGCTGCAATTGGTATCGTTCAGGATCTCCATCGCGCCGGACATCATCTGGGTCAGCGTATCCTCGACCTTGGATTCGATGCCAAACGGCACCGTGGCGACAGCAAGCGCGGTCTGCGGATCGGCGCCCATGGCGAAGATATCGCCGAGGCTGTGATTGGCCGCGATTTTGCCGAACACGTACGGATCATCGATCATCGAGCGGAAATAGTCGACCGTGTGCACCATCACTTTGCCCGGCGGCACTTCGACCACAGCGGCATCGTCCGGCTCGTGCAGGCCGATCAGCACATCGTCGCGCGGCGCGGGCGTCAGTGTATTGAGGGCCCGCGACAACACGCTGGCCCCAACCTTGGCGCCGCAGCCGCCGCAGCGCATGGCAATTGCCGAGATTTCCTTGACCACATCGGCACTCGCCAGCCCGGCGGGCAGATCGGTTTTTTCTTCCTCGTCCATGTCGGGGAGGTCGTTGAACTTGTCCATAAAGCGGCGGTCGATCCAGTCTTTCCAGCGCCACAACGCCTCGCCCTTGATGGACCAGCCACCGCGCGACGCGACGGCGAATTTGTCGCCGGTCGAAATCAGTCCGAGGAAATTCTTTTGCGGCCGGAAGGGGCGCTGCGTCTGCCCCAGAAGCGCCCGGCGCAGGTTTCGTTCCAGCGGCTTACCCTGACGCACTGCGAACACGCCCGACTTGGGCCGCGGATGATTGACCATCGCGGCAACGTCACCCGCAGCATAAACGTCTGGATGAGACGTCGATTGCAACGTATCGCCGACCTTGATAAAGCCGCCGTCATCCACATCGAAACCGGCTTCGCTTGGCCAGGACGGCGCGCCCGCGGCGGTTACCCACAGGATTTCATCGGCGGCAATCTCTTCACCACCGCCCGTCTTCAACAGCCCCGGCATAATCTCGGTGACGGGCTGTCCGAGATGCAGGTTCACGCCGCGGCGCTGAAGCACTTCCATAAAGGTCCGGCGCGCCCGGGCGTTATGGGTCGGCAGGATCTCCGCCGTATTGCTGAACAAATGGAATTCAATGTTGTCCGCCGCATTGCCAGCAGCTTCACGCAGTTCGCTCAGCCGGTGCTGAATTGCCAGCAGAATTTCCACGCCACCTGCCCCGGCACCGACGACGGCAATCCGCAGCGGACCTTCATGCGCCATGGCCCGGACACTCAGCGCTTCCCACCGGTCAAGAAAATTATTGATCGGTTTGACCGGAACCACATTGCCCGTCGCACCGGGCACACCCGATGTATTTGGGGTCGAACCCGTATTGATCGATACCAGTTCGAACGGCACGGGCGGCCGGTCATCACAGATCACGCGCCGTTCCCGCAGGTCGAGCCCCGTGACGGTCGAATGATAGAAGCGCGCATTGGCAAACCGTGCCAACGCACCGAGATCGATATGTGCTTCGTCATAAGTGTAATGACCGGCAACGTATCCAGGCAGCATCCCCGAATAGGGCGTGTGCGCATCACGGCAGATCAACGTGAGGCGAACACCGGGCACGGGTTTCATACCGAAACGTTTGAGCACCGCGACATGGCTGTGTCCGCCGCCAATCAGCACCAGGTCTTTGACAATCGGGGTATCGGATTTTTGCATAAGACTATCGTTGTTCCAAAGTTGTCTGAAGGCGCAGCCGGGACCGGATGGACCGGGAAATTGCATCGACGCAGATATTGAGCATCGCCGTAATCAGGATCAATAACAGCGCCCGGTCGAACCGCAGGTCGGCGAACGCACTGTCTACATAGAATCCCAATGTCGCAATGCCGAGAATACCGAGAATGGCCGTTTCGCGGAGGATGACCTCCCAACGGTAGAACAGCAATGCCAGCATTGGCCGGTAGACACGGGGAAGCACCTCGTAGAAATACCTGTTCACGCCCTTCACGGCATCAATCCGGAGTTGAACTGTTTCAGTGTAGCGCCCGATAAGATGTCCGATAATCGCCGCATTGTGCAGGCTGAGAGCGACAATCGCCGGCAACATCGAGGGGCCCCATAGATTGAGCAGAACAAAGGCAAGGATATATTCCGGCGTTGACCGGACAATCACCAGAAACGTATGCCCGCCGGTACGCGCCGCGCGACCCAGCAAAAGCGGCGAAATCAGCGGAAAAAAGATCAGCGTGAGAAAACCGGTCGCAACCAGCGCAATCATGGTGAGCTGGATTGTCGCCACCATTCCGGGCCAGGCCTGATCAAACAGCATCATCGCGAGCCAGTCGCCAAAGGCTGCGAGCGATCCATCACCACCGACACGCAGCGGATACGGCACGATATCGACCGTAAAGAACCGCGAGACATTCGACCACGAGAACGCAACACCCCAGGGCAGGATTGCGGCTGCCGCCACCAGGTAAACCGGCAGTAGCGGCTTTTTCATCCAGATCCGCATGGTCGCGATCACCAGATAGAACAGGATCAGCAGCGCGGAGACCTCGGAGTAATAACCTTCCTTGAACGCCGTTTCGAGATGAAACCCAAGCGTCGGCAGCCCGATAAAACCCAACACCGCCGATGACCGAAGACCGCATTCGAGCCGGTACATCGAATAACTTCGAAAATGAGCCCAGGCATCCGGCAGACGCACGAACAAAAAAGTCGATGCCCTGCCCGCGCCAACCGGCACCGCACTCAACGGTCGCTGATCGGCTTCTTCAAGAATTTCCGCATAGACCTTGGCAATGATCCCGGCATAGGGGATGGCGATCGCCAGCACACCGGTTAGCGGCGACAACCCAAACATCTGTAGGAAAATCAGTGCCCAGAACAATTCATGGATCGAGCGAATAAAAGCACAGCCGACCCGGACGGTCCGGCTATGAAATATGAGCGCGAGGCCGAATCCAAAGATGTTGGCCAGTGCCACGCCAAGCAGTGCAAACGCAAGCGTATAGGCAAGCGCCAGGCCCAGGCTGTTGGTTGCATAGAAATCCGGTGTGACGATCCCTTTGAGCAGCAGCCCGAATTCTCGCCACGGGTCGGCCGTCGAGATCGCGATGTCGGCAAATATCCAGCAGACGATCGCGACGAACAGAAATCCCGTGGTCGTACGCGCGAGCGGAGAGGGTTCGCGGCGCGCGATCATTCCACGCCGTTAAGATACAGATTGTCGAGATCGCCGGGCGTCATTCCGGCAGATTCCTGATCCATCACGATCTGCCCGGCCTTGACGCCGATCAACCGGTCGGCAAACTCAATCGCCAGCGCACGGTCGTGCATCGCGAGAATAACGGTTTGTTTCTGCGCATTCATGGTTTCGAGAATTTCACGCGCCTGATGTTCATCGACCGACGATACCGGCTCGTCAGCGACGATGATGTCTCCGGTATGGAACAGGGCGCGGGCAAGCGCGGTGCGCTGATACTGACCGCCCGATAGCTGGCCAACGCCCGAAAACATCTTGTCTTCCAGCCGCAGTGGAATGAGAATCTCTCGAACCTCCTCCACATCATCACGCGCCGGCAACACAAGATTGCGCAGGTTGCGCCAGACTGACCGCTGGTGAAGCCGCCCCATATAGACGTTATGAAAGACTGTCAGCGCCTGAACGAGCGCAGAATCCTGAGGCATCAGAGCCGCTTTTGCCCCAAGACGCTCATAAAAAAGACGGAGCAGGGTGGATTTCCCTGCTCCGCTTTCTCCGATGAGCGCAATTCGCTCACCAGGTTCGATACTCAGCGTGAGCCCGCGAAGAATCTCTTTGCCGTTATAGCCGGCCGATTCGTCTTTGAGCTCAAGCAGGGCCATCAGTCGATCAGGCCGATCGTCTTTGCCGTATCCTTAATCGGCGCATAATCAGAATTCTTGGCCGGAATGAAGGAGGCTCTCGGAAATGAACTCAACAAATCCGGATCGTTCATCGATATCAGTGCGGATTGAACTTTATCGGCGAAACCCGGACCAAAGGTCTTGTCGACATCGCCCCGAATGGACCAGTTGTAGTCCGGGTAGCCCGGGGTTTTCCAGATAACACGGACCTTTTTGGGATCAATCGTTCCGTTTTTGATCCCCTTTTTCCACACCTTGAAATTTGTTGCCCCTACTTCGTAAGCACCGGACTGAACCAACGCTACCGTCCTCGAGTGGTTTCCACTAAAGCCGACACGGCTGAAAACCTGCTGGGGCACTTTTCCGAAAGCCTTTCGGATATGAAATTCGGGCATCAGGCGCCCGGAAGTTGAGCCCTTGGAACCGAACGTGAAGGTTTTACCGGCGATCGCTTTCGGAAAGTCCTTCGACAAGGTAAGTCCGGTACTGGCGTTGGCGATAAAATAGGTCTCGAAATTCGGATCAGCCTTACCCTGCGCAATTGCCTTTGATCCCTCCACAAGTCCCCTTGCCCGGACCCCCGACAAACCACCAAACCACGCCAACTGGACCTGATTGTTACGGAAGGCCGTAACCGCCGCTGAGTAGGATTTAACGGGAACATATTCGACTTTTGTTGAGAGTGTTTTTGAAAGATATTTCGCCACCTTATCAAAGCGCTTACGTAGCTGGCTTTCGTCCTGATCCGGAATTGCGGTAAAGACGAATCCTTCGGCAGCATTTGCCTGCGTTGCCGGCAGGACCGGCAGCGCGATTACCGCAGCAGCGGCAAGAACAGTAAGGAATCTCATATAACGTCTCCTGTTGAATGCGCGGGTGCTCCAAGCCTCTCCCGAAGCAAGCTGACACCCACGATAATAATGAAATGACGGGACAAAACACCCCGTTGCAGGGGCTCTTGTCTAAATAGCTGTGTAAAGATTACGTGACCAGCGTAAAGCGGGATTTGTTATGCTAAAATTCGGCCTGAAAAAGACGCCTGAAGGCCATATCAGGCCTGCGTCAGATCGGTAATGGCTAACGACCGGCCGCTTCACGCAACACACCAAGGGTCTGCCGCGCCGTTTCTTCCCAGGTAAAGGTCCGCGCCCGGCGCGCGGCTTTCCTGCCCAATTCCACACGTAGCTTCGGTTCGACCAGCAACGTGGCAATGCGGGCGGCTATCTCTTTGGCATTGTCAGGATCAAACATCAGTCCGGCATCGCCGATGACTTCGGGCATTGCCGCCGCGTTTGATGTCGCAATCGGTGCGCCGTGGGCCATTGCCTCGAGCAGCGGATTGCCGAATGTTTCTACCGACGACGGGAAAACGAATAACTGGCAATCCCGGTACAGCGCATCCAGCTCCGACGTCTCGACATGGCCGACAAACTTCACCGTGTCTTCCAGCCCAAGATCGCGGACCAGACCGCGGAGAGTTTCCGCATAGTGACTGTCGATCTCACGCCCCACGACCGTCAGCGTCAGATCCGAGCGGCTCTGCCGCAGAATAGACATGGCATGCAGGAGCGTATGGTAGTTCTTCTGAATATATATATCCGACACCGCCAGCAGGTTGGTGCCCTGTACTTCGTTGTCCTCGCGGGGTGCGACGACAGGTGCGGTCCCGTGATAGACGACACTTACCTTTTTCCCGCGAACGCCTTTCAGCCCGAATGTCAGCAAGCCTGCGGCGTAATTCGACACCGCGATGGCTCGCCGCGCGGTCAGCAGTGATGCAAGTGTCGCCCCTGACAGCATGAACCAGTACGTCAACGGCTTCAGCCGCCGGGCCAGCCGTATGACCGAAGTCGCATTTCGTAACAATAAAATATGATTCCGGGCAAAGACCGGCCCAAAATTGGCGGGCGAGAAAAGCACGTCCACGGACAGCCTTCGGGCGATCCCGGGCAGTTTGAACTGTTCCCAGAAAAGAGTTGGGAAAAAACCGGGTCGGTAATCACACGTCACGACGTCGATCCCATCGGGAACCGGGTCAAACAAAGGGAGCTGGTCTTTGTGTAATATCAGATGCAGGCTGACACCGGGTTCGGCGGCCAGGAGTGGCAGCATCTGGCGCAGATAGGTTACACCGCCGCCGGTCTTGGCGTGGGACGCATTAATCGCAATGCGAAACGGTAGCGGGGCCTGACCCGAGAGGGATGCTGCGGTGGACATATATAATCCGAAATCTACTTTGCACGCCGGTATACACTAACATGCGGGCGAGTTAGCAAGAAAGCGGGCCTGAACCCGGCCCGATGCCGATTTCCTTCATATGCAACGTTTTTCGTTGACGGACAGATACCCGGGCTAGAGCCCGCCCGGTTCCAGCGTCGTGGTATATTTATCAAGGTCGGCAGATGGCACAGGAACACGCTCATACCGCCCGGCAAACCCGAATGGCAGCGACGCATCAATACCAACTTTGGTCCGCACGCCTTTGTCCGAGATTGACACATATTCATGCCCGCGCGCGCCGGGCATCGTAATCAGCCCCGTCGACGCATCCCAGCGGGTCGCAAGGGCCCATTCGACGTCGTTCCAGTCATGGATGTTGATATCGTCGTCCACCACGATCACGAGATCGAGATCCTTCAATGCCGCGATCGCCGCAAAGATAGCGTTGCGCTGATAGCCTTCATCGGCGGCGCTCCGCTTGTTGACCGAAATCAGCAGATGGAACCGGTAGAGACCGCCCGGTGTAAGGGCGACATCCGTCACGCAGGGTGCGGATGCCTTAACCGCCTTCAGGATAGCGCCTTCAAGGACATGCTTGCGCAAGATGGGCGCTTCCTTGGTCATGATCACATGCCAGATCGGGTCTTCGCGGTGATAGATACAGTTGATCGTCGTCAAGGGTGACGGGCTGACATCCGAATACAACCCGACGAATTCGAGGAACGGACCCTCTTCCATTTCCACATCGGGTGAAATGGTCCCTTCCATGATGATTTCGGCGTCCGCGGGCACCTGAAGCGGAATTGTTTTACAGTCGATCAGTTCCAGCGGTTTGCGCGATAGCCCGGATGCGACGTCGTATTCGTCCATGTCGCGGGGCAACTGCGCGCCCATCATGCCGGCCGCATATTGCAGGCCGACATCAGCGCCAATGACGATCGCAATCGGCAGTTCTTCGCCTTTTTCCTTCGCCCGCTCCCACAGCGCGCGCAGATCGCGGCCGAGGTCGAGCTGGATCAACAGCTTGTTGCCCTCGACATGCATGAAGCGGTGATAGGACGCATTGTTCACGCCGGTATCGGGATCCTTCGCGATCACCACGCCACCGGAAATATAACGCCCGCCATCGTTCGGCGCATAACGCGGCAGCGGCAGATATTCGAGCAGGTCTGGATTGTTGCGATAGACCGCCTGAACCGGGCCTTCATCGACATGCTTGGGCGGAATCGGGTTCGCAAGTCCCTCGCCGATATAATCGCGCAGACCAGACACATCATGTTCATAAATTGCCAACACGTTTTCCTCGCAACCAAGGAAATTACCGACGACCCGTGTGTCGTAGCCACGCACGTTCTTGAACAGCATCGCCCGCTCTGTCTGCTTGAACAGCACACCGGTCATTTCAAGGTCGGTGTCGACTTCATCTGCGACTTTTAGCAACAGATTTGCCGCGTCGAGTCGCCCCAGCGCCGCACGAAAACTGAGATCGGGAATATGGGGTTCTTTTTTATCGTTCACTGTACAGCTCCTCGTAACGGGAAATGGCGAGCCGCCTAGCGCGGCAGCTCGGTCGTCCCCATAAGATATTTATCGACGGCATGGGCTGCCTGACGCCCCTCACGGATCGCCCAGACGACAAGAGATTGTCCACGCCGCATATCGCCAGCCGTGAAGATTTTCTCGCGGCTCGTTTCATACGCGACCGTATCCGCCTTGACGTTCCCGCGGCCATCGAGCTCAACACCAAGCTGTTCGAGCATGCCTTCCGCCATCGGATGGACAAAGCCCATGGCCAGCAGAACGAGGTCTGCCTTCAATTCGAATTCACCCCCGTCGACCGGCTGGAACTTCTCGTCCACACGCTGACAGTTGATGTGCGTGACGCGGCCTTCTTGGCCGCCCATGCTATTGGTCGTCACGGAGAAATCGCGTTCCGCACCCTCTGCCTGGCTGGAAGAGGTCCGCATCTTCAGTGGCCAGTGCGGCCAGGTAAGGCCTTTGTTTTCCTTCTCCGGCGGCTCTGGCATGATTTCGAGCTGAGTGACCGAAAGGGCCCCCTGGCGGATAGAAGTACCGATACAGTCCGACCCCGTATCGCCGCCACCGATCACGACAACATGTTTTTCAGTCGCGACTATCGGTTCGACATCACCGTCCAGATTGCTACCGGCAACGCGGCGGTTCTGCTGTGGCAAAAATTCCATCGCGAAATGGACACCCTCCAGATCACGCCCATCAACCGGTAGATCACGCGGCTTCTCGGACCCACCGGTCAGCAGAACCGCATCATGGTTCGCCTCCAGGTCGGCCGCACTCAGATCGACGCCCACATGCACACCGCAATGAAGGGTCACGCCCTCGGCGATCATCTGTTCCATGCGGCGGTCGATCAGATGCTTTTCCATCTTGAAATCGGGAATGCCGAGCCGCAAAAGACCGCCGGGGGTTTCGTTCTTTTCATAGAGATGAACGTCATGGCCGACGCGGGCGAGCTGCTGCGCTGCCGCCATACCGGCGGGGCCTGATCCGACGACAGCAATTTTCTTGCCGGTCTTCACATCGGGAACCTGCGGCGTGATCCAGCCCTCTTCCCACGCCCGGTCAACGATGGCACATTCGATGGTTTTGATGGTCACCGGTGCATCGTCGATATTCAGCGTGCAGGCCGCTTCGCACGGCGCGGGGCAGACCCGGCCCGTAAACTCCGGGAAGTTGTTGGTCGAGTGAAGGTTGTGCGACGCCTGCTCCCAGTCGGACTGGTAGACAAGGTCGTTCCAATCGGGAATCTGGTTATTCACCGGACAGCCGCTATGGCAGAACGGAATACCGCAATCCATGCACCGCGCCGCCTGCCGTTCGAGGTCACGCTCCTCGAGCGGGATGACAAATTCCTTGTAGTTCCGAATGCGATCGCTGGCCGACTTATAAGTACGGTCGTGCCGTTCAATCTCGATGAAGCCTGTTACCTTGCCCATCAGCTTCTCCTCATCCCGATATTCATCTCGCCGGTCTGTTCGACCTGCAATTCCTGCAACGCACGGCGGTATTCGACCGGCATCACTTTGACGAATTTGGACAGGTAATCGTCCCAGTTATCCAGAATATCCTGGGCACGGCTCGACGCGGTGTAGTGCGCATGGTTCTGGATAAGCTGACGCAAACGTTCGGCATCAAAGCGGGTCATATCGGATTTCACATCAACCAGCCCGTGCGATTCGATATCGGAGCGATGAAGTTTCTCCATCACTTCCTCTTCGTCTTCGACGGGTTCCAGATCGACCATCGACAGATTACAGCGTCGCTCGAAATCGCCGGATTCGTCCAGCACATAGGCAATCCCGCCGGACATACCCGCGGCAAAGTTGCGCCCGGTTTCACCCAGCACGACGACAATCCCGCCGGTCATGTATTCACACCCATGATCACCCGCGCCTTCGACAACCGCGATCGCCCCGGAATTACGCACGGCGAACCGTTCGCCCGCGATGCCCCGGAAATAGCATTCGCCATTTACCGCGCCGTACAGGACGGTATTGCCGACGATCATGCTCTCGTTCGGGTTGATCCCGCTAACAGGATCGGGGCGAACGATCAGTTTGCCGCCCGACAGACCCTTGCCAACATAGTCGTTGGCTTCGCCGATGAGCTCGAGGGTAACGCCCTTTGTAACCCAGGCACCGAAGCTTTGTCCGGCGACGCCTTTCAGCTTCAACCAGATCGTGTCGTCCGGCAGTCCGGCGTGACCGTATTTCAGCGCCAATTGCCCTGACAACATCGTGCCGGCAGATCGGTCGGTATTGCCGATCGGGAATTCGGCCTGCACAGCTGTGCCGTTCTCAAACGCCGGGGCCGCCACCTCGATGAACTTCCGGTCGAGGATATCCTTGATCGGGTGGTTCTGTTTAGTCGTATGATGGACATCGACGCTATCGGCTTCAACTGGCCGGAAAAAGAGCTTGCTGAAATCAAGCCCGTTGGCTTTCCAGTGATCGATCGCCTTCGCGGTATCAAGGACATCTGTCTGGCCGATCATGTCGTTGATCGTGCGGAAGCCCATTTCAGCCATCAGCTCGCGCAGTTCTTCAGCCACGTAGAAAAAGAAATTGACGACGTGTTCCGGCTCCCCGGTGAACTTCTTTCGAAGTTCGGGGTCCTGCGTCGCGATCCCGACCGGACAGGTATTGAGATGGCATTTACGCATCATGATGCAGCCCGATGCGATCAGCGGTGCT
Organism: Paracoccaceae bacterium; assembly: GCA_047638395.1. Lineage (GTDB taxonomy): Bacteria > Pseudomonadota > Alphaproteobacteria > MPNO01 > UBA830 > CAXBCP01. Next base: position 51,117 of record JBLIMV010000017.1, read on the forward strand.
GTCGCAAACCCGAATTCATCGGCGCCAAGCAGCGCGCCCACCGCAACATCGCGGCCGGTCCGTAGCCCGCCATCCACTTGGACGGCGATGCGACCGCGCAGGTCGTTCATCACCAGGGTCTGCTGGGTTTCGGCAAGACCAATTTCCCAGGGCGAACCCGCATGTTTGATCGAGGTCAGCGGAGAGGCCCCGGTGCCGCCCTCAAACCCCGAAATCGTCACATGATCGGCACGGGCCTTGGAAACCCCGGCGGCCACCGTGCCGACGCCGATTTCGGAAACCAGCTTCACGCTGATATCCGCCGTCGGCGTCACGTTCTTCAGATCGAAGATCAGCTGCGCCAGATCCTCGATCGAGTAGATATCATGATGCGGCGGCGGCGAGATCAAGCCGACGCCGGCCGTCGAATGCCGGACCTTCGCGATGACTGCATCCACCTTGTGGCCCGGCAGCTGTCCGCCTTCGCCCGGCTTCGCGCCCTGGGCCATTTTGATCTGAATCATGTCGGCATTTACGAGGTATTCGGTCGTCACACCAAACCGGCCAGACGCGACCTGCTTGATCGCGGAACGCATCGAATCGCCGTTTTCCATCGGCACAAACCGGTCTGACTCTTCACCACCTTCACCGGTATTGGATTTGCCGCCGATACGGTTCATCGCAATAGCGAGATTCGTGTGGGCTTCACGGCTGATCGACCCATACGACATTGCCCCGGTGGCAAAGCGTTTGACGATATCTTCCGCCGCCTCGACCTCGTCCAGCGGGACCGGATTGCGGCCGGTTTCCTCGGCCGGCTTCAGACGGAACAGACCGCGCAGCGTCATCAGCTGTTCGCTCTGTTCGTTGATTCCTGCCGCATAGGACCGATACTTATCAGGCAACTGGCCACGCACTGCGTGCTGCAGATCGGCCACCGCCTCCGGCGACCAGGAATGCTTTTCCCCCCGGATGCGAAACGCGTATTCGCCACCGACGTCCAACGCCTTTTCATAAATCGGATTGTTCCCGAAGGCATCCGAATGACGCATCAACGTCTCGGCCGCAATTTCCTGAAGGCCGACGCCTTCAATCGCCGTATGCGTGCCCGTGAAATACCTTTCTACGAAGGACGACTGCAGTCCGACCGCATCGAATATCTGGGCGCCACAATAGGATTGGTAAGTCGAAATGCCCATCTTCGACATGACCTTCAGCAACCCTTTGTCGATACCTTTTATGAAGCGCTTGTTGATCTCGTCGTGGCTCAACTCGCCATCGATCTTTTCACGCAGGTCTTCCAGCGTCTCGAAAGCGAGCCACGGATTGATCGCCTCTGCACCAAAACCGGCAAGGGTCGCAAAATGATGAACTTCGCGCGCTTCACCGGTTTCCACGACCAGACCAACCGACGTCCGAAGACCCTTGCGGATCAGATGATGGTGGACGGCAGACGTCGCCAGTAATGACGGTATGGCCACCCGGTCCGACGCCATCAGACGATCAGACAGAATGATAATGTTATGGCCCTGACCGACGCTGGTTTCAGCGCGCTCACAAAGATTGTCGATCGCCTCTTCCATGTACTCGGCGCCACGCTGCACATTGAACGTGATATCGAGCGTGATGGTCAGAAACTGATTGTCAGCGATATCGCCAATCGCGCGAATTTTCTCCAGCCCCTCGTTGGAAATGATCGGCTGGCGGACTTCAAGCCGCTTCAGGCTGGACGTGCCTTCGAGATCGAGCAGGTTGGGCCTCGGCCCGATAAACGATACCAGCGACATCACAATCTCTTCGCGGATCGGGTCAATCGGCGGATTTGTGACCTGGGCGAAGAGTTGTTTGAAATATGACGCAAGTGTTTTGGGTCGCGACGACAATGCCGATAGCGGGGTGTCCGTACCCATAGCGCCGGTCGCTTCCTGGCCAGTCTGGGCCATCGGCGACATAAGGAATTTGATATCTTCCTCGGAATACCCGAATGCCTGCTGGCGCTCCAGTAGCGGAATCGCAGAAGCGGTCGGAGCACGGCCGGTATCTGGCAGGTCACGGAGCTGAATCTGTGTGTGTGCCAGCCATTCCTTGTACGGGTGGCTATTGGCAAGTTCGGCTTTCAAATCTTCGTCGGAGACAATTTTGCCCTGCTCCAGATCGATCAGCAGCATCTTGCCCGGCTGAAGCCGCCATTTGCGGACGATGTTTTCTTCGGGAATATCGAGCACGCCCATCTCGGACGCGAGCAGCACGAAGCCGTCCTTGGTTTCCAGATAGCGCGCAGGACGCAGGCCGTTCCGGTCGAGCGTCGCACCGACGACCTTGCCGTCGGTAAAAGCGATCGCGGCGGGGCCGTCCCATGGCTCCATCAGGGCCGCGTTGTATTCGTAGAACGCCCGAGATGTTTCATCCATCAGCGGGTTGCCGGCCCAGGCTTCCGGGATCAGCATCATCATGGCGTGGGGCAGCGAATAACCGCCCTGATAGAGCAGTTCCAGCGCGTTATCGAAACACGCTGAATCCGACTGCCCCTCGTAGGAAATCGGCCAGAGTTTCTGCATGTCGTCGCCGAATGTCGGAGACGACATTGTCGCCTGACGCGCCGCCATCCAGTTCGAGTTGCCGCGCAGTGTATTGATCTCACCGTTATGGCAGATCATCCGGTAGGGATGCGCCAGCGGCCAGGACGGGAAAGTGTTGGTCGAGAAACGCTGATGCACCAGCGCCACCGCGGATACCACACGCTCGTCCTGCAGGTCCCTGTAATATTTGGCCACGCCATCAGCAAGAACAAGTCCCTTATAGACGATGGTGCGGGACGAACAGGACACCGGATAGTACCCGACAGCCGCATCCGGATGGTTGGCCCGGACATGATTCGAGGCGACCTTGCGGGCCACATACAGCTTGCGTTCGAATGTGTCGTCATCGGCAATGTTGCTGCCCCGCGCGATGAACACCTGGCGGTGCACCGGCTCGGTCGGTTTGACACTCTCGCCGAGAACGGAGGAATCCACCGGCACATCACGCCAGCCAATGATTTTCAGGCCTTCCTGGACCGTCGACATTTCATAAGCAGCTTCGATGGTCTTACGATGATCTGCATCACGCGGCATAAACAAATGCGCAACGCCGTAATGATTGGGTTCGGGCAGGTCGAAGCCAAGCGCCTTCATCTCGGCGGCAAAAAATTCGTGCGGCAACTGAATCAGGATACCTGCGCCATCGCCGGCCTTGGGGTCGGCGCCAACGGCCCCACGGTGTTCGAGATTGCAGAGAATTTTCAACCCGTCTTCGACAATCTTCCGGCTCCGCTCATTGCGGATCGAACAGATCATCCCGATGCCACAGGCATCATGCTCATTCGCAGCGTTATAAAGGCCCTGGTCAGGCTTAAGACCCGCATAGAGCGGGCGCGGCGCTACGTTCGCCGTCTCGCCTGCACGCCCCTTAGCGGGGTTCATAATCTTTTTCTGTCGCAATGTCGGCGCCCTTCGAAAAATGCACTCCACCACATGTGTTCCATAGACCGATCAGGACCAGCCTCAGAACCTGTTCCACTGTTCTTGCCGCACCAAATCGGCGTGCGAAGATCGGCATATGACCTGCGGTGGGGTTATCAATGTACAGCGATACGCAATCCGGGGCTCTATTTCAATAGTTTGCCGTTTTGAATTCGCACCGGCATGATTCTGAAATAACCTCAAACGGCGCATAAATTGTGCCTTTTCCAGAACAGCTATAGTCAAACTGCACTTTGATAGGCACCTAGTAATTCCAACTAGCGAATTAATAGAATCTTCGATACAAATATAGATGTCATGTCGTCATAGGCGTGTAGGGCTGGGCGCGGCACTTCAGAACAAAATGATTGGATTTTCCGCGGTAGAACAATAAGTCTGCAGAAATGGTGCAGGGTAAGTAGTAAATTGGGGGGCAAGATGCCAACGCACTGGTACGCAGACAGGCACTATTTGAGTATCCGGAAGACTGTTTTTGCGATCGCTCTGCTGGTCGCGGCAGGTTCTTTCTCTCAGCAAACACTGGCGTCAGAGACATCCGACAGATTGGTCGCCCGCGGCCTGATCCAGCTTAAAGCAGGTCAGTTCATCGCCGCCACGAAGTATTTCAATGGGGCCGTCCAGCTCGATTCGAAGGATCCGCGCGCGCTGTTTTATCTTGGCGTCGCGCTGAACCGGATCGGCCAGCATGGGGCCGCGCTGGAATCATTTCAGCGCATGTGGGCGCTCAAAGTCACTAGTCGCCAACTCGGGCTTGAAGGCGGCTGGGCGGCGATTGCACAGGGCCGGACGGCACTGGCGATCACGCTGCTGGAACCCTACGTGAAAGCAAACCCGAAAAACGCGAAGGCGCGCGAATTCCTAGGACGCGCCTATATCGGCGATGGCCGGCTGGATGATGCGGAGCGGGAACTAAAACGCGCGATCGAGCTGGATGCAGCTCTAAAACCGACGGCGCTCTATTACCTTGGGAATATTGCCGCCCTGCGCAAAGACACAAAGGGCGTGGCAACGGCGCTGACTGGCATGCTGCAACAAAGCCCGGACAGCCGGACCAGCAATATCCTGCGCGATACGCTGCGTCGCGCAGCGACAGCGCCGCAACAGGAGCGGAAATCCTGGTTCGCGGCACTCTCCTTGTCAGGTGGCGACAATTCCAATGTGATTGGCCTCGCGGACGAAGCCGTTCTTCCGGCCGACGTGTCCTCCCGATCTTCCAAATTTCTCCGCACCCAACTGGACATCGGCTATAATTTACGACTTAACGACATCAGTTCTCTGACAGGCGGCTACAGCTTTTCACACGAACGATACTCGGATATCGAAGGCTTCGATTCGATGTCCAACACGGTTTATCTCGACTACCGTCGCAAGTTAGCCGAGCGTGTCGAAGGCGGATTGCGCATATCCCGCAGCCTGTCGGCCACGGACGGCGAGACCAAAGTTCGGCGGACAACAATAACACCATCGGCGCTCTATCGCTGGAGCGAGACCGATGTGACCACACTGCGCTACAACCTGTCATTCACGAGTTATGTTCCCGAGCCCGTTCGACCGGCGCTTAATCGCGACGTGAGAAATCATGTCTTTACCCTGTCGCACAGAACCATGGTGGATGGCCCGATCCTGCCACTGGGGGTAAGCCTCGAGGTCGGACTGAGCCGGACCCTCAACAATGCGGAAGGTGCCGACTATGTGTATGACGGGCTTGGCGGCTTCATCTCGGCTTCCCGCAAATTTCCGCTCGAAATCCGCGGCGCGATCACCTTCAGCCACCAGCGCGACACCTATACCGAGCTGAACAGCCTGGCGGGCGCAGGCTTCGCCTTTAACCGCGAAGACCGGATCGACAGGCTGAACCTGTTTCTTGAAAGGCCGCTGACCGTGTTCGACGTCAAGAATGCGTCCGTCTTCCTGAACTGGCAGTACCTGAACAACAAATCGAATCTCAGCTTTTTCAATTACGAACAGACATCATTCAATTTCGGCATAAGCGCGCGGTTCTGAGCCGCTGCTGCCCACCGGAAGGAGAAACCAGATGCGCAAGATTTTGTTCCTGTTCACGTTCTTCGCTGCCGCAGGCCTGTTTGGTCCGGCATCGGAAGAAGCCGCGGCGCAATGTACGCATCTTGGCGGTCAAGGCACCTGCCCGGTCGGTATTCCGAACGGATCGAGCAGCACCACTTTCAATGCGAATGGCACCATTAACTGGAGCAGTGGCGGTATTTCCGGTGCCTGCTGTGCTGCACCCAGCGGCATCGAGACCGGCGGGGGGTTGCTGAACCTGAATAATCAGCTCGGCGGCAGCGGACCGGGTACCGGGAACCCTCCCGCCAACAATCCCAACGCAGATTCGCCCTTCAGAACCGACGGCGTGAACGTGGCAGGACCCGGCGAGATCCCCGTCATGGTGTATCCCGACGACTGCGGCGCAGGCGGCTGCACGCAAGGAGCAGCGGGTCAGATCTTCGGTGCCAATCCGAACAGCGGCTATCTCTGCGATTCAGGCGGACCGGGTTGCGGCAATGACCTGTGGACATCGGCACCCCAGCCCGGCTTCGGAAGCTGCGGCCCCGGCGGATGCGGCGGGGCGGCTCCGATCGCGCCGATAAATTTTGCGGAGATCCCTGGCACTGGGCCCTACAGCCAGAACAACACAACCGGCGAGGTCGATCCCTTCGGCGGGGGCTCGTCGTTTCAGGACCCGATCACGGGCGAAACGGAAAGCCTTTCGGATAATCCGGCCGAGTGGCCCAACCATGTCAGACACGCCGACGAGCTGAACACTGCTTATGCCAACGACGAGATTCATTACCCGTTCGACGACCCGGACTGGCGAAATAAATCGCTCGAAGAGCTCAAGGAAGATTTCAGGAACCTGCCGCCGCCGGGCCTGGACAACATATCAAGACCGTTGGAGCCTTATTCGACGGGCAATTCGGATGCAGCAGCGGCCGATAGCGGCGGTACGCCGTCGACCGGCAGCGCCCCGAAATTCTCAAACAAATCCGGCCGGTTCGGCATCGGCAACGACACCACGCTCGGCGGCGTGAACGGTCTGTCCGCGCGCTTTCAGGTCGCCAAGAATTTTGGCGTACAGGCAATTGTTAGTTTTACCCGTGTCGATATCAACGATGAAAACCCGAACGCCGATCTGACCAACTATGTGAGCGCGTTCCTCGCGACCACCCAGCCGGGTACCCCGCCCGCGAACTTCGTATCCGTGCTGCCGGTGGTTACTCCGACGCCGAGTCCTGCGTCCAGGCCAGCAGACGAAGACACCACAGAAGCGCCCGAACCACGCTCGGAGAGCACGCCGCTGAGAACCCGCAGTTTTGATAGCCGTACCGGTTGGGATAACCGATCCTCGATCAGCCGCATCGAAACAGAAGGTCGGGAAACTGTTTATGAAGTTTATTCCGAAGAAGCTGACCAGAATCGGTACGTCGAATTCAAAAGCCGGGAGGACGCGTTCGTTTTCTCTGACAGGCTGAATGACGCACCCGAAGGCAAGACCTTCGACCAGGTGCTGGGCGAACTTCCGGCAGAGCGCGCGCCGATTAATGTCGACCCTGTGAACACCAACCTGACCGATACACTCATCGAGAATGTGCCCGAGGGGTTTCAGGCACCCAAAGTGAATAATCTGAGGCTCGATGAGTTTCAGATAACGGATCCGCGGACCGGCCGTCGGATAGACGTCAAATCGGCGGAGCAGAGGGACGCAGTGCTCAACGCCATGAACAACGGCGCGACCCTGAAAGAGGCCGCGGAAATAGCGAAGAACGCTCCCGTGGTCACGCCGGACGGCCTCGCATCGGCAACGACCAGCAGCACCCCAAGGTCAACACAGTCGACCCCTGCCCCGGCCGGCAGCGCGCCGACCTTTACCGACAACCGACCGGCAATCATCGTTGCACCGACGCGACCGGAAGGCACAAGTGTCGGCTCCATGAAAGGCGTGATACAGGGACAAGCATACGACATCGAAGTTATCAGGGCCGAAAACGGCAAGGTTTACGCGGTCGGCACCGGCGAAAACGCAAATCATGTTTTTGGCGAAGTAAAGGAAACCAGCAACAAACTGTTCGGCGACTGGCGGCGCGAAGGGCCGTGGACCCCGCCGCCTTCGAAGACACAGACTGCGCCTGCGACGACGACTGCAACAGCGACCACCCCAACAGCGACATCGCAGCGCACACCGCCGCCACAGGCCGCCAATAACCGGGTCCGGTCGCAGATCGCAAATAGTGACCGCGATTATATGATGCAGCCGCAGTTCACGGACGGGTTTGAATCGGGCAACTTTCAGGCTTGGACAACGACCAACCCCTAGGATTGCCCCTGGGGCACCTCTGACCGGCAAGCTGACGCAGGTATTTTCCTGTGGTAAAATGCGGTCATGACAAATCCCGCCGAGACGCCCCCCACCGCCGCAACGAATGCCGGCTGCGCCCTGCAATATGACGATCTGCGCGACTGGCTTGCCGCGGTCGAGGCCAATGGCGACCTGAAAACCGTCAAAGGCGCCAACTGGCATACCGATATCGGCCAGGTGGTCGAAGTGATGTGCCATGACGAAGGTACGCCGTCGGTCCTGTTCGATGACGTCGAGGACTGCCCGCCGGGCTTTCGCATCCTGATCAACTGGTTCACCGGTACACGGAAGAACCTGACGCTGGGCTTCCCCGAAGACTTCAACAAGCTTGAACTGTCACGCGGCTATAACGAGCACACCAAAAATCTCGAACCGATCCCGCACCAGGTCATCGATGACGGACCCGTGTTTGAAAACGTCCTCGAAGGGGAGGACATCGACGTCACCAAGTTTCCCGCCCCGCTATGGAACCCGAAGGACGGCGGGCGGTATATCGGCACCGGGTGCTTCATCATCACCCGCGATCCGGATACGGGCTGGATCAATTGCGGCACCTACCGCGTTATGGTGCATGATGAAAAGCGTGTGGCGCTTTATATCTCGCCCGGCAAACACGGGCGCATCCACCGTGACAAGTACATGGCGAAGGGCGAGCCGATGCCAGTCTGCATCGTGGTCGGCACCGATCCGCTGTCATTCCTGACATCGTCCACCGAAGCCCCCGAGGGCATGTGCGAGCTGGATATGATGGGCGCTTATCGCGGCCACGCGGTCGAGTGCGTGAACGGTAAACATACCGGCCTGCCTTTCCCGGCGGCGTCCGAGGTCGTGATCGAAGGCTTTATCCATCCTGGCAATACCGCGCCCGAAGGCCCGTTCGGCGAATGGCTGGGCTATCAGGGCGGGCGGATGGAGGCGGAGCCCTGGGTCGATATATCTGCCATCTACCACCGCAACGATCCCATCCTGCTGGGGGCAGCGCATATCCGCCTGCCCTATGAATACGCCCGTTACCGGGCCATCAGCCGCTCGGCAATTTTGAAGGAAAACATCGCCCGGGCCGGCGTGCCGGACGTTACCGAGGTCTGGGCACATGAGGTCGGCGGCTCACGCCTGTTCCTGGCCGTTGCCATCAAACAGCGCTATCCAGGCCATGCGGTGCAGGCGGGCCATATCGCCGCCATGTGCCATGCCGGTGCCTATCTCGGCCGCTTCGTGATTGTCGTCGACGAAGACGTGGATGTGACGAATCTCGAAGAAGTCATCTGGGCGGCATGTACACGCTGCGACCCGGCGGACGATATCGGCTTTATCAAGAATGCCTGGTCGTCCGCGCTTGACCCGGTGATCTCACCCGACGACCGCAAGGCCGGAAAACTTTATAACAGCCGCGCCATCATCAATGCCTGCCGACCGTTCCACTGGAAAGACGAATTCCAGGAGGTCAACCAGCCGTCCCCCAAAGCACGCCGAGAAGCCTGGGACCGCTGGGCGCATCTGAGAGAATAGGATTTTGGAGCTCCCTGCCACGCGCAGCTTCGACCGCCACAAACTGAAACTGGGCCTGTTCGGACTGAACTGTTCCGGGGGTTTATCAGCGACACTGGCGCCTGAGCGCTGGGAAGGTACCTGGGCGCAGAATCTGGCCGCCGCGAAAATGGCGGACGCCGCCGGGCTCGACTTTCTGCTGCCGCTCGGCCGGTGGAAAGGCTATGGCGGCGAGACCGACCACAATGGCGGCAGTCTGGAAACCCTGACCTGGGCGGCGGGCATCCTGGCCGCGACAGAAAACATCATGGCGTTCGGCACGGTCCACGTGCCGCTGTTCAACCCGATCGTCGCGGCCAAACAGATGGTCACGGCTGACCAGATCGGCGCCGGGCGCTTTGGGCTCAACATCGTGTGCGGCTGGAACATCGATGAATTCAACATGGCAGGCGTCGAGATGAACGCCCACGAGGCCCGCTACGAACAGGGCCAGGAATGGGTCGACATCGTCACCCGGGCGTGGACGTCGGACGTGCCGTTCGACTATGCGGGCGATCACTATTCGGTCACCGGTGCACTGATGAAGCCGAAGCCCGCTTCAAAAGACCGGCCGATGATTGTCAGCGCCGGCAGTTCGGACCGGGGCCGCGCCTTCGCCGCCCGCAATTCAGACATGATGTTTACCGGCATCCGCACGGCGGTGGATGAAATCAGCGGCGACATCGCGTCGCTAAAGGCCGAGGCCCGCGGCTATGGCCGCGAGATCGGCATGTTCACCAACTGCTACATCGTCTGCCGCCCGACCCGCCGGGAAGCGGAGGAATACCACGACTACTACGCGCTGGAGATGGCGGATGAGGGCGCGGTCGAAACCCTTGTCGCGCGCCGGAACCGCCGCGGCAAGTTCGACGACCTGCCACAAGACATGCGGCGCAACCTTCGCCAGCGCGCCGCCGGCGGCAACGGCGCCTACCCGATCATCGGCGACCCCGACGATGTGGCCGGGCTGCTGATCCGCCTCCACGAAGCGGGCATAGATGCGTTCGCCATGGGCTTTGCGAACTACACCGAGCACCTGCCCTATTTTCGCGATGAGGTACTGCCGCGGCTGGAAGCAGCGGGCGTACGCTAAGACGCTTTCGCGGCTTCAATCGTCTGCCAGATCCGCTGCGGCGTTGCCGGCATATCTATATGAGCCACACCCAGCGGTTTCAGCGCATCCACCACGGCATTGATGGTCGCTGGCAGCGCACCGGTGGGCCCGGATTCACCGCCACCCTTCGCGCCAATCAGGTTTGATTCCGTGATTGTCGGCGCACTGATGATATCCATGTTGCAGGTATCGTCGGCGCGCGGCAGGCAGTAGTCCATCAGCGAACCGGTGATCAGCTGGCCGTCGGCGTCATAGACAATGTCTTCCACCAGCGCCTGACCGATCCCCTGTACGATACCGCCATGCATCTGGGCCTTGAGCAGCATCGGGTTCACCACGGTGCCGACATCGTCGACACAGACGAAATTTACGAGTGCCGTCTCCCCGGTCTCCGGGTCGATCTCCAGCTCGCAGACCTGAACGCCGGTCGGCCAGTTCCAGTATTGCGGCGCGAAAGTGCCAACCTCGTACAGGCCGGGTTCGATATCCGCAGGCAATGCGCCGGGGCGGAACGCCGTCGCTGCGACGTCCAGCATTGTCACCAAACGATCCGTGCCGCCGACGGCAAAGTTACCATCGGCAAAATCAATATCGTCAACCGCCGCTTCAAGCATATGGGCGGCGATCCGTTTTGCCTTCTCGATCGTCTTGTCGCAGGCGAGAGAGACCGCCGAGCCGCCGATCGACATGGAGCGCGAATTGAACGTGCCCCGACCGTAAGAGACAAGATCGGTATCGCCCTGCACGTAGCGAATCGATGCTGGGTCGATACCCAGCCGGTCGCAGACAATCTGTTTGAACACGGTTTCATGCCCCTGCCCGTGGCTGATGGTTCCCATGATGAGGGTGACCGAGCCCGACGGATCGAAGCGGATGCTGCTCGATTCCGGGAAGGGCGATGACGTTTTTTTCACGGTGTTCGAGAAACCGATTCCCCGCAGCATGCCGCGGGTGGCAGCTTCCGCGCGACGGTCTTCAAAACCTTTGTAGTCCGCGGCGTCCAACGCCTTTTCCATATTGCCGGGAAAATCACCGCAATCGTAAGTGAAGCCGAGCGCATTGGTCCACGGCATCTGATCCGGCGTCACACTGTTGATCCGGCGGATCTCCGCCGCATCCATACCAAGCTCGCGCGCCGCCATATCTACGAGCCGCTCTCCCAGATAGGCGGCCTCGGGAGCGCCGGCGCCGCGATACGGATTGGTCGGCACTGTGTTGGTGAACACGCCGGTGATTTCCACATACACCGCCGGCGTCCGGTAAACGCCTGCCAGTGTGCCGAGATTGTTGGTCGGCGGGCGCGGGCCGCGGATTGCCAAATACGCCCCCATATCGGCAAGCGTGCTGACCCTCAACCCCAGAAACCTGCCGTCCTTGTCGAGCGCAAGCGCGACGTCACTGACATTGTCGCGCCCGTGACTGTCAGACATGAAACCTTCCGACCGGTCGCAGCGCCACTTTACCGGCCGCCCCGTCAGACGGGACGCCCAGAGCACCAGGACAAGCTCGTTATAGGTGCCGCCGCGCATCCCGAAACTGCCGCCGACATCACCCGGTACAACACGCACGCTGGTTTCCGGAATATCAAATACCTGGCGGGCAATCTGATAGCGCAGCGGGTGCGGGTTCTGAAGGCCCGTATACAGCGTGTACCGCTCGTACCGGCTGTCGTAATCGCCGATGCAGCCGCGCGGCTCGAGCGCCACCGCGGTGACCCGGTTATTGATCAGTTTCTGGCGAACGATGTGGTCTGCCTTATCGAACGCCGCATCGACCGCGTCTGCATCGCCCTTTTTCTCAAGAAAACAGACATTGTCCTCACAGTCGGGCCAGACTGCCGGTGCACCCGGTGCAACGGCACGTTCCACGCCCGAGACCGATTGCAGCGGTGCGTAGTCTACTTCGATAAGCTCGGCGGCATCGCGCGCCTGAAGTTCGGTTTCGGCAATCACAAAGGCGACACAGTCACCGACCAGGCGTGTGCGCTCATTGACGAGAGCAGGCCAGGTCGGGTGAAACATCGGCGATCCGTCAGACCGTTTCTTGGTCGCATCCTCACACGGAAGCCCACCGTAATTTTCCGCCGCCCAGTCCCCCCCGGTCAGAACACGCAATACACCCGGCGCGGTTTCCGCCGCCGCGATATCGATTGATTTAATATCCGCCATCGCGTGAGGAGAGCGCAGGACATAGCCCCATGCCTGATCGCGCAGGTTAACGTCGTCCAGAAATTCACCACCACCGGTCAGAAGCCTCGGATCTTCTTCCCGCGGCACGGATTGTCCAACTGCGAACTCGCCCATCTCTACATACGCTCCCGGTTTTTGCTTTTGACGCGGCCAAACTGACCCGCACCGGTTATTTATAACGGATCGGCGCGCGTTGCGGCATAGCTGGACGGGAATTTGCAGAAATGCGCGGGATGTTGCATTAGAATGAGTACCAGCGCTGCCCACGCGCGCATGTCTGATACCGGAACAAAGGGATAAAAATCGTGATCATCGATTGTCATGGCCATTACACCACCGAGCCTTCGCAGCTCACCGATTACCGCAAATCACAGCTCGATGCGCTGGATGCCGATCCCTCTTTCGTGCCGACACCGGCCGATCTGAAAATTTCGGATGACGAGATCCGCGAACGACTGGAACCGAACCAGATCAAGCTGTTGCGGGAACGCGGCATCGACAAGACAATTTTTTCGCCGCGTGCCGTCGGCATGGGCCATCATCTCGGTACCGAACAGACGGGGTATTACTGGGCTGAGGTCTGCAACAACATGATCCGCCGGGTTTGCGACCTCTATCCCGACAAATTCATCCCGGTCTGCCAGCTGCCGCAATTTCCCGGCGTCGAGCCGGCAAAAGCCGTGGCGGAGCTCGAACGCTGCGTCAACGAGATGGGCTTTATCGGCTGCAACGTGAACCCGGATCCGTCCGGCGCGTGGTGGACCGACCCGCCGATCACCGACAAGTGGTGGTATCCGCTATGGGAGAAAATGGTCGAACTGGATGTGCCGGGCATGCTGCATGTTTCAGGCTCGTGCAATCCGAACTTCCATCACACCGGCGCGCATTACATCGCCGGCGATACCACGGTGTTCATGCAGCTCATCGTCGGCGATCTGTTCAAGGATTTCCCAACGCTGAAATTCATCATCCCGCATGGCGGCGGGGCTGTGCCATTCCATTGGGGCCGTTACCGCGGCCTGGCACAGGACATGGGCAAACCGACGCTGGACGAGCACCTGCTGAATAATGTGTTCTTCGACACCTGCGTCTATCACCAGCCGGGCATCGACTGCATGACCAAGGTTATCCCGACCAAGAACATCCTGTTCGCATCCGAAATGGTCGGTGCTGTACGCGGCATCGATCCGGAAACCGGGTTCAATTACGACGACACGAAACGATATATCGACGGCACACCGAACCTGACCGATGCCGAAAAGACAGAAGTATTCAGCGGCAATGTCCAGAAAGTGTTCAGCCGGCTGAAGATCTGACAGACGACACCTACAAAACGTCAGGGCCCCGCAGAATTTCTTCTGTGGGGCCCTTGTCGTTTTGGATCGTAAAGTAGCGAAGTGCCTTAAACGGTCGCCCGCAATTTGCCTTCCTCGGCCTGCATCTCATCCTGACAGGCTTCGGCGTATTTCAGGTTCGTATCGAGCACAACGGCGATAGAACGCACCTTCATATGCTCAGGGTCGCGGCCGGGCGGCAGGATGCCTTTTTCCTGAAGCTCGGTGGCAGCCTTGCGCAGCCGGTTCCGGGTCATGACGATGCCGTAATCGGTCTGGACAAGGTTTTCCCGAGTCCGATCAACAATGGGCCCCATGGATTCCTGCAGGCTCGCATCCTGCATCCCGAAACCGAAAACCCCCGAATAAGTGTCGCCGCGCTTCTGGGCCTCGCGATCCATCATGTAGTCGTTGTCACTGTTCTGCTCGGGGCGGAACGTGCCCGGTATATTCTTGGTGTGGATGCCCTTGCCGTCGAGACAGGCCTGGCGCTCATCGGCGGTGAGCGGACGGGTCGGATGGTAGTCGTAGCTCCACGTCCAGCAATTTTCATCGTCAATCGGCACCCAGAAATGACCGTGTTGCGGATGGTCTGCGCGTGGCGCGATCATCGTGAAGCAGGGCATCACCCACTGGGTAACGCGCCAGTAATGCTTGTCGCCTTCGACGTTTCGGCGCGCACCGATATACAGCCCGCCGTCAGACGGTTCGACCTCGAACACGGGTTTCAGGTCGCCCATATTGTAGCTATTGGCCTTGGCACCCTTGAACAAGGGATCGCGTTCCAGCTCGCGGGAATGCAGGAAGGACACGTGGCTGGAATCGATGCCGCCTTCGAGCGCCTGCAGCCAGTTGTTTTCCTGAATGCGTTTGGTGGTGACGGTTTGTTCCGGCGCCACGGTGGCAAATTCCCACAATGGTTCCGGCGGGCGGGATTCGGCGGGTCCCATGTAGGTCCACAGAACATCGCCGACCTTGATCAGCGGATAGGCCTGAAGTTTTACTTCTTCCCTGAACTTGCTGTCATCACCCTCCGACGGGATGTCGACGCAATTGCCTTCAACGTCGAATTTCCAGCCATGATAGGGGCACCGCAGCCCACACTCCTCGTTGCGGCCAAACCACAACGACACACGCCGATGGGCGCAGAATTCCTCGAGGAGACCGTAGCGGCCGTCGGTATCGCGAAAGGCGATCATCGCTTCGCCAAGCAGTTTCACGCGGACCGGCGGGCAATCGTTCTCCGGCAGCTCGGAGGCCAGCATCGCAGGCATCCAGTACTGACGAAAGAGCTCGCCCATCGGCGTACCGGCGTCGGTCTGCGTCAGTAAATCGTTCACTTCCTTGCGAAGCATGTATCGTCTCCTGTATCACTTTCTGGATCGAAACCATGTCCGGTCCACGTGGAATTCTTGCCCTGTCTATAACGGTCTAGCGTCGTCGCTCCAATATATTGTGGCGATGGCTGCCAGCCAGAATTTATCCGGGTGCGCCTGTAAACATAGCATTCTAAGTATATTGTGGGAATTGATCATAGTTAAGTTAGGGAGCGCAGACTGACAAGTGTGCGACGCGATGACCGCGATCCTTGATAGGCAAAAGGTAGAATAACATGCCCTTCACCGAAATAGACGGTATCGACACCCATTACGATGTCCGGGGAAACGGTCCTGCCCTGCTGATGTATGCGCCGGGCGGGTTCGATGCACGAATCGGACAGTGGAGCGACCTTGGCGTCTATAAACGCATAAAACTGCTCGACCATCTGCCTACCAAATACAGGTGTATCCTGTTCGACCGGCGCGAAAACGGCCAGTCCGGCGGCCGGGTGGAGCAAATCACGTGGGATCATTTCGTCCGTCAGGGCGCCGGCCTGCTGGATGCGCTGGGCGTCGACAAAGCACATATCATGGGCGGGTGCATGGGGTGCTGCCCGGTCTCGGCCTTCGCGGTGGCGCATCCCGAGCGGACCCTGTCGATGGTGCATTACTGGCCGGTGGGCGGTGCCCAATACCGCATCAGCAGCCATCAGCGGTTTGCAGCCCATGTCGAATTTGTTGAGGCGAACGGACTGCAGGCCGTCATCGATTTAGTGCATAGCCACGATAAAAACTTTTCCGGCGATCCGCGCGGCGGGCCATGGGGCCAGCCGATCCGGAATTCGGACACCTTCGCAACGGCCTATGCCGCCCTCGACCCGGCAAACTACGTTCAAACCGTGACGGCGATGTACCGCGACCTGATCGATCGCGACACATCCCCTGGTGCGGAGCCGGAAGACCTGATCGCGCTGAGAATTCCAAGCCTTATCGTGCCCGGCAACGATAATTTCCACGCGACATCTGCAGCGCATTATCTGCATGAATGCCTGGAAGGTTCCGAATTCTGGGATATGCCGGTCGACGATCAGACCGAAGAAAATGCACCGTCGCGGGTTCTCGACTTCCTGGACAGTGTCTCCGGTTAAGCGACAGCGTTATGCACCGGCTTCGCAAACAGATCTTCGAGCGCCATCCGTTCAGGGATAATCTGCTGAGTGACCGCGTGCCCGATCAGCCCTTCGAGGGTGTCGCGGTTGGGGTCGATGCCGTAAGGCAGCGGATCATCCATGTAATCGAGCGCCGCCTGATGGATCTTGTCGACCCGGCTTGGCACTGAAACCCGCCCGGCTTTCAGATCGTCGACATAAAGCCGTTTTGACGCCGCGAAGGCATCGAACACCTGAACCGCAACATCGGGGTTGTCCTTCAACAGTTCGTCACGCACGACGACGCAGTGATTGATCGGATACAACCCCCGGGTCTTCAGCGCCGACACAGCGGCGGCGAACGGATCTTCGAACATCGTTGCGACATCCGGGTGATTGACCTTCGCGCCGACCGCAGCGACCAGATCGCCCGATGACAGCCGCCCTTCAAGATCGCCGTCTTCCAGTGGTTGTACATTATCGGGGGCACGGTATTCCGCGACATGCTCATCACCTGACGGCGCCCAGGTGATCGATGCCAGATCGACATCGAACTCATCCTGAATAATCGACCGCGCCCAAACGCCGGTGGTCACAGTATAGCCCCGGTTCACCCCGACCCGTTTGCCGATGAGGCCTGCCGGCGAGATCAGCCCCGACGGGACATGGTGCAGAATCGCATCGTGATGAAAATCGCGCACGAGAAAGATCGGCAGGGCCGTAAACTTCACGCCATGCGCCTTGGCACATATATAGGTCGTCAGCGCCATTTCGCAGACATCATAGGCGAGTTCGCGCACCATCCGGCGGAATCCGTGTACCAGAACGGGCACTTCCTCGAAATCGAGGTCGAAATCAGGCAGTGAAATCTCGCCTTCCTTCAATGCGCGATTGTTGCCCTGGGTCCGGGAGACGGCGCGAATTTTAGTCTTAGTCATCGTTTTGTCTTTTCTTTCAGTGAGTTAGCAACAATCTATATCGCCGTTATCTTCCAGCGCCGGCAACAACCAGCGGACCGGCAGGTCGGCATCCTGCACCGTTGCCACCGGTGAGAATACCTTCAGCCGGTAGCGGCGCTCGGCTTTCCAGAAGATCACATTGGTCTCCTGCGGCGGAAACCCCGGCCTGATCCCCGGATCCTGCGACACCAGGATAATCTCGGATTCAGGGATACCAAAATGCGCGCGCACCAGACCCTCAACGCGCGAAATATCGCCAAGGGTGTTTTTTTCCGGTCCGAGTCTTCTGAACATCCGTGATTCCGCAGCTACGACATTGCCGGAACTCTGCCGCTTTGGTAAGTCATGGTCAATAAGAACACAGGAGAGATCGGCGTGACTGAAAAAGTAAACGCGGCCGTCAGAACGGCGCCCCAGACAACCGAATTTCGTGAATACGACATGCCGGACATCCCGGACGAAGCAGCGCTTCTGAAGGTCGAGGTCGCCGGCATCTGCGGCACGGACGTAAAATTCTATTCTAAGCCGCCATTCGAAGGTCCCGTCATCATGGGCCACGAAAACATCGGCTACATCGCCAAGGCGGGCAAAACGTTCCAGAAACGCCGCGGGCTGAAAGAAGGCGATCTTGTCTTTGCCGAACATTATGTCGGCTGCATGAATTGCGAACATTGCCACCGCGGTGATTACCGCCTGTGCATGGCAACCGACTGGCGCAAAAACCCGGAAGGGCTACGCTTCGGCTACACGCTGGCCGAACGCGCGCCGCATCTGTTCGGCGGGTTTGCCGAATACATGTACCTGCCGTGGAACTCGGTTATTCACAAAGTACCGGACGGGCTGTCACCCGAACTGGCCGGTGTCGTCACGCCGATGGCCAATGGTATTCAGTGGGCCCTGTTCGACTGCGGCGTCGGGTATGACAGCCGCGTGCTGATCCAGGGACCCGGCCAGCAGGGTCTGAGCCAGCTGGTTGCCTGCAAACAGGCTGGTGCATCGCTGATTATTATCACCGGCACCGCGAAGGACACCGCACGCATGGAGGTCGCAAAGAAACTCGGCGCCGACTGCGTGATCAATGTGGACGAGGAAGATCCGCTCGAGAAAATCAACGAAGTCACCGGCGGCGAAGGCGTTGACGTGTCTCTCGATTGCACGGCAGGCGCCGGCACCATCCCGGTCCTGCTCGGCATCGAAGCGCTGAAGCGCAAGGGCGGCACCCTGTTGATCCAGGGCGACGTCGCGGAGTTCCCGAACTTCCCGTTGGGCAAGGTTGCGACAAAATACATCACCGTCAAAGCCGCCCGTGGCCACAATTACGAGAGCTGCGAACTGGCGCTCAGGCAACTTAATTCCGACCGGTTTGATCTGGATATGATCACAACACACCGCTTTGCGCTCAAAGATACGCATGAGGCGATCAACGCGGTCGGTGGAAGCGGCGACGTCATCCACGTCTCGCTGATGCCCTGGGCGTAACAATTGACCGTCCCCGCCGAAACCCCTGACACAAGGATACCGGTTACGGTCCTGACGGGGTTTCTGGGGGCGGGCAAAACGACCCTGCTCAACCGCCTGCTGTCGGAACTTTCGGGAAAGCGTTTCGCCGTCATCGTCAATGAGTTCGGCGATATCGGAATCGACGGCGATCTGATTGAAACCGGCGAGGAAGAGCTGATCGAACTGAGCAGCGGCTGTATCTGCTGTGTCGTTCGGGGCGATCTGATCCGGGGCATGCGCAACCTGCTGGTCGAGAAACCGGGCCTCGACGGGATCATTATCGAGACCACAGGTCTCGCCAACCCCAGCCCGGTGATCCAGACCCTGGTCATCGATCAGGTCATCGGTGCGCAGTGCCGCCTGGATTCGGTGCTCTGTGTGGTCGACGCGGTACATATCACCGCCCAACTGACGGAAGGCGTCGACGCCGCCGACCAGATCGCGTTCAGCGACCATCTGGTTTTGAATAAAATCGACGATGCCACACAGCCCGTCGCCGACATAGAAGCCAGCCTGCGCCAACTTAACCCGTTCGCCCCGATCACCCGTACAAACCGTGCCGATGTCCCGGCTAGTCAGGTACTAAACCGCAACGGGTTCGATCTCGACCGGATCGAGGCCCAGCTGCCAGCCGATACGGATCATGACCACCAGGATCACGACGGGCATCAGGATCATGGCGGACACATCGACAAAACAGGGATCACCAGCGTGTCGTTGACCTGCGCTGAACCGCTGCACGCAGACCTGCTGGAAGAATGGCTACAGGATCTGCTGGCGCGCCATGGAACAGACATCCTGCGCACAAAGGGCATCCTGTCCATCGCGGGAGAAAACCGGAAACTGGCCCTGCAGGCGGTGAACATGATGCTGGAAGGCGATTTTATCGGCGCATGGGGAACTGAACAGCGCGGATCGCGCATCGTCTTTATCGGCCGGAACCTGGACCGCAACAATCTGTATCAGGCTTTCCAGAAATGCCGGGCGGCGGTCGCCGCAGAAGCCTAAGACTTAGGGAGCTTAGATCATGACCAGAATTCCCGTCCTCGACCGGGACGACATGGATGCCGAACAGCAGGCAGTCCATGACCGGATTGTCGCCAATAACGCCCGCGTCGGGTTCGGCCCGGCCATCGGTTACGCCTATTCCGCAGGTGTCTGGCAGATACACAACACATCCAGCGCACATCTGCTGGATTGTTCCCTCACCAACGCGCAGGTGCGCATCGTGTCGCTGATGACAGTGCGGCACTGGAAAGCGGCCTACCCCTGGAGCGCGCAGGCGAAAACAGCGCTGAAGGCAGGACTTGATCCTGCAATCATCGAGGCGATCAATGAGGGTACGGACCCGGACTTCGACGATGCCGCGGATGCCGCCGTGCATGACGCCGCCCGTGAACTTCTGGCGACCGGTACGCTGTCAGACGAAGGGTTCAAGGCGGCTGAGACAACGCTCGGCTATCAGCGTGTGGTCGAGCTTGTTGGCGCGATCGGACATTTCTGCACGACGGCGATGATGGCAAACGTGGTCGGCGTAACACCAGCCGCCGATGCGCCATCGCACCTCAAAAAATAGCCAAAAGACTCCAATACAAGAATAACGGGAAAAGGGACCCCCGATGAACAAGCTCAAACTCAGTATCGCCTCGACGGATTACGATCACTTCCGCGATTTCCGTACCGGTGACGTCCGGGCCGAAGGGATCGACCATACATGGTCGATGCTGGGTCACCACGAAGTGTTCGCGCGCTTCACTGCGAACCGTGAATGGGATGTCGCCGAGCTCAGCTTTGCCAAGTTCTCGGCCCAGATCACCCGCGATGACTGCGACATCGTCGGCCTGCCGGTGGTGTGTTCGCGCCTGTTCCGGTTCTCATCGTTCTATGTGAACAAGAACGCGGGCATCAAAACGGTCGAGGACCTGAAGGGCAAACGCATCGGCTCGCCAGAGTGGGCGCACTCCGCCGCCGTCTATATGCGCGGCTGGATGCATAACGACTGCGGCGTCAAACTGCCTGACGTACACTGGTATCAGGCGGGCGCCAACGCGCCGGGCCGCGTCGAAAAGGTCGAACTGAACCTGCCCGAAGGTGTCGAGATTACTCGCGTCGCCGACAAGTCGCTGTCGGAAATGCTGGCGTCAGGCGAGATCGATTGCGCCATCATCGCCCGTCCGCCGACCTGTTTTCTCGAAGGCCACCCGGATATCGAGCGGCTCTTCCCCGACTATCTGGAAATGGAAGAAGACTATTACGACCGCACCAAGGTGTGGCCGATCATGCATATCATCGCGATCCAGAAACATATTTTGGATGAAAACCCGTGGGTCGCGCGCAACCTGTTCAACGCCTTCAACGAATCCAAGCGGCGCAGCCTGGAACGCATGTTCGATCCGGCGGTGTCACGCTATCCCCTGCCCTGGGTGCCGACTTATGCGCGCAAAGTTCAGGAAACCTTCGGCGATGACCCGTTCCCGTTCGGGATCGACGAGAACCGCGCGACCTGGGAACAGATGCTGCTCTATACCTATCAGCAGGGCATCGCACTCAAGCATGTCGCGCCCGAAGATATTTTTCCGAAGGGGCTGATGACCAAAGTCGTCGTTTAGGATCACAGGGACAGATCGATATGAGCGAGATAGAAGACCATAAACAACAGATCGTGCGCTGCATCCGCATGCTGGAGCGCTGCGGCATCATGGATTATAACGGCCATGCGAGCACCCGGATCGGCGACAACCGGATGCTGATCAATATCGGATCCTGCCAACGCAGCCGACTGACAACCGACGATATCTGTACCATCGATTTCGACGGGAATGTGATCGAAGGGAATGGCAAGCCGCCGCTCGAATTTCATCTGCACGCCGGCATCTACAAGGCGCGCGCAGATGTCGATGCCGTCGTTCACTGCCACCCGCGGTGGTCGACCACACTGTCGACGGCGGGGGTCGAATACCTGCCGGTCTACGCGCAGGGCTCGCTGGTCTACCCGCTGCCGGTGCTCGATTCACCGGATTCAATCAACAACCCGGTCATGTCGGGGCGGCTGAACGACACGCTCGGCGAGCGCCCGGCAGCATTGATGAAAGCGCACGGCGCGGTGACGACGGGCAAGACCCTGATCGATGCCTTCGTGTTGCTCAACTATCTGGAAGAAAACGCCGAGCGTCAGTACATGGCGGCGCAGATCGGCACACCTTATGCATTTACGGCAGACGAGCTTGCGCTGTGCCGTGAAAAACTGTGGACCGCGAGCCTGTTCCAGCGCACCTGGGACCATTTCAGCGCAAAACTGGATGATGGTGCCTGATGGAAAAATTTCATATGGCGGCGGTCATGGGCTGGCCGGTGATGCACTCACTATCGCCGCTGATGCACAACACGTGGATGGAACAGGAAGGGCTTAAAGGCACCTACGTGCCGCTCGCGATTGAACCGGGGACTCTGGAGCCGGCGCTGCGCGCCCTGCACCCGCTCGGTTTTGCCGGCTGCAACCTGACAATCCCGCACAAGCTCGACGCGATGACGATCGTCGATGAGGTCGATGAAGTCGCCCGGAAGATCGGCGCGATGAGCTGCGTTGTCGTGCGCGAAGACGGCTCGCTCTTCGGTACCAATAACGACTGGCTCGGTTTCGTCGGCAACCTGAAACAGTTCTTTCCCGACTTCCGCGCCGATACGGGTCCCGTCACGGTGATTGGCGCAGGCGGCGGCGGACGCGCTGTCTGCTACGCAATGCTCGACCAGGGCGCGTCCGAAATCCGGCTGGTCAATCGCACCCCGGAAGAGCCGGCACTGATCGCCGCCGAGTTCGGCGGGCCGATTACACCCGTGAGTTGGGCGGACCGCCACGATGCGCTCGACGGCGCCGTCATGGTCGTGAACGCGACGAGCCAGGGCATGAAAGGGGAACCGGCGCTCGATATCGGGCTGGATACTCTGCCTGTGTCGGCCCTTGCCGTGGATATTATCTATACCCCGCTGGAAACGCCGTTCCTTACCGCCGCCAGGATGCGCGGCAACCCGACCCTGAACGGGCTTGGCATGCTGCTGCATCAGGGACCCGCTGCCTGGAAACTATGGTTCGGTATCGAGCCTGCCATCACCGACGCCCTGCGCCAACGCATGGAACAGGCCCTCGGCGGCCAATAGAACACTGACGATGACGGAACACATGAAATGACGGACGGCATCACCGAGACCGATCCACCCAAACCGGCGGCCCCGCGCATCTGGCTTGGGATCGAATTTGCCATTCTGTTTTTGATCGTACCCGTCGCCCATGTCGTCTTTTTCGATACGTTCGGGCCGTTCGCCCCGCTTGCCGCCGTGTTCATCGTATCGGCCGTTTTGCTTGGCCTGACTCCCGGTTTCCGGTGGCGGGAACTGGTCGATTGCCGGGGGCTACTCAGCCATATTCCGATGATCGTCATCCTGATCGCACTGTGCACCGCGGTGACGTTCGGGCTCACACTGATGATAGTGCCCGAAATGTTCCTTGGCTTTCCCCGAAACAGTTTTGACCGCTACCTGCTGGTCATCGCGCTCTATCCGTTTTTGTCGGTCCTCGGCCAGGAAATTGCCTACCGGCTATTATTCTTCAAACGCTATGGCGCACTGTTTCCCAATCGGACCGTGGCCATCGTCGCCAGCGCGTTCGTCTTCGCACTTGCGCACGCATTTTACCTGAACTGGGTCGCCGTCATCCTGTCGTTCGCCGGTGGACTCTTCTTTGCCTGGGCCTATGAGCGTACACGGTCGTTTATGCTGGTATGGATTCTGCACAGCCTCGCCGGACAGGTCCTGTTCACGTCCGGGCTCGGCATCTTTTTTTATCACGGCACCATTCCAGGCTAGCCGATTGTATAGGCGCTCCGTTTACCGGCCCCTTACCGGCCCCATATCAAACGGCTATCATCTCACCGACGATTTGACCGAGACACAGGGACCGGATGACAAACGCACATCTTGCAGCTGATATTGGCGGTACATTTACCGATATCGCGGTGACGTATCAGGGCGCCCTGTTTACGTGCAAGGTGCCAACAATTCCCGACGCGCCGGAGGAAGGAATATTCCGCGGCGTCCGCCAGGCAATGGCAGAGACCGGACTGACGGCTGGTGATTTCAGCCTGATCGTCCACGGCACGACGCTGGCAACCAATGCACTGATCGAACGCAAGGGTGCCAAAACCGCGATGCTGGTGACCGACGGGTTCCGCGACGCGGTCGAGATGGCCTATGAGAACCGGTTCGAACAATACGACATCTTCATGGACAAGCCGCCGCCGCTGGTCCCGCGCGAGTTCCGCTACAGCGTGACCGAGCGCGTCGATGCCAGGGGAAATGTGCTCATTCCGCTCGATGAGATTGCCGTCGGCAGGCTCATAAGAGAACTCCGCGAAAATAACATCGAGGCCGTCGCCATCGGCCTGATGCATTCCTATGCCGCCCCCGGTCACGAACGCCGGCTGGCCGATATCCTGGCACGCGAGCTGCCGGATATGCTGGTCTCGCTGTCGAGCGAAGTATCCCCTGAAATCCGCGAATACGAACGCTGGTCGACCACAGCAGCCAACGCCTATGTCCAGCCACTGATGTCACGCTATCTCGGCCGGCTGTCAGATGAGCTGGTCGAGATGGGATTTAACTGCCCGTTGCGCCTGATGACGTCGGGCGGCGGGCTCGCCTCGCTCGAAACGGCCCGGCGGTTTCCAATCCGGCTGGTTGAATCCGGCCCCGCCGGCGGCGCAATCCTGGCGGCGCGCGTCGCCCGTGAATGCGGGCTGGACCGGGTGCTGTCTTTCGATATGGGCGGCACCACCGCAAAAATCTGCCTGATAGATGACGGCGCGCCTCAGCAATCGCGCAGTTTCGAGGTTGCCCGGCAATACCGGTTCCTGAAAGGTAGCGGCCTGCCGCTGCGTATCCCGGTGATCGAGATGGTCGAGATTGGCGCAGGCGGCGGCTCGATTGCCCGGGTCGATACGCTGTCGCGCATCCATGTTGGCCCGGAAAGTGCCGGCGCCGTACCGGGACCTGCCTGCTACGGACAGGGCGGCGATGCACCGACGGTGACCGACGCCAACGTGATGCTGGGGCGGATCGACCCTGATGATTTCGCGGGCGGCACGATGAAGCTCGATGCCGCGCTGTCGGGACAGGCAATTGATGCCGCCGTGGGCGACCCGCTGTCGTTGGAAACCCTTGCCGCTGCCTTCGGTATTTCCGAAGTCGTCGAGGAAAATATGGCCAATGCTGCGCGCGTTCATGCCGTCGAGCGCGGCAAGGAAATCCGCGACCGGACGCTGGTTGCCTTTGGGGGTGGCGCCGCTTTGCATGCCGCGCGCCTGGCCCGCAAGCTGAACATCAATGAGGTGATCATACCTGTTGCGGCCGGGGTCGGCTCGGCTGTCGGGTTCCTGCAGGCGCCCGTCGCCTATGAGGTCGTGCGCAGCCGTTACGCGCTGCTCGATGAGACGTTCGACGCCACCGGACTGAACGCCCTTTATGCGGAAATGCGTGCCGAGGCAGAGCAGATCGTCGCCGAAGCAGCGCCGGGCGCAGACCTTATAGAAAGCCGTACCGCCGATATGCGCTATCGCGGCCAGGGACACGAGATCGCGGTGGACCTTCCGGCGGGACCGTATGACGGGTCTCTGCGCGGCGAACTGTCCGGGCTGTTTGAGACCGCCTATGCCGCAACCTATTCCCGGCAGATTCCGGGTCTGGACGTCGAGGTGATGAACTGGACGCTGCGGCTGTCGGCATCGGTCGAAGACCCCTTACCCTGCCCGCCGATGCCGGATGCCACGGTGCCGGAACCGGCGGGAATGCGCGACCTGTTCGACCCCGATACCGGAATCCTGTCGGCCGCACCGGTTTATCGCCGCGACGCACTGTCCCCCGGTGCCGAGATCCCCGGTCCCGCGGTTATCGCCGAAGACGAAACAACGACGATCGTGCTCGCAGGGTTCACGGCCCGCATCAACGCGGTCGGCTATATCGTGATGCAATGGGAGGGTTCATGACCGATCCTGATTCCAGCTCTAATTCGGGCCCGACAAACGACCCGCTCTCGCCCATCCGCCTGCAGATCATGTGGGACCGGCTGATCGCCGTGGTCGAAGAACAAGCACTGACATTGATGCGTACCGGGTTTTCAACATCGACCCGCGAAGCCGGCGATCTGTCCGCCGGGATTTTCGACATACATGGCGACATGCTGGCCCAAGCCGTGACCGGCACACCGGGACACGTCAATTCCATGGCCCGCTCGGTCCGCCACTTTCTGGAGCGGTTTCCCATCGACGAAATGGCCGATGGCGATGTGTTTCTGACCAATGACCCGTGGAAAGGCACCGGTCATCTGCATGATTTCACGTTTCTGACGCCGTGTTTCCGCAATGGATCACTGGTCGCACTGTTTGCCAGTACCTGCCATGTGGTCGATATCGGCGGCCGGGGCATGACATCGGACGGACGGTCTATCTTTGAAGAAGGGCTCTATATCCCGCTGATGCGGTTTGCCCATGCCGGCAAGATCGACCAAGCCGTGATCGATATCGTGACCGCGAATGTGCGCGAACCCGTACAGGTCGTCGGCGACCTGCATTCACTCGCCACCTGTAATGATCTCGCCTGCCGACGCCTGTGCGAGATGATGGACGAGTTCGCCATTTCCGACCTCGACCGGGTGGGCAGCCATATTCTGGAACGCTCCCGCATCGCCGCACTGGAGGCTGTCCGCAAACTCCCGGCAGGGGTTTATCGCCATAAAATGCGCATCGACGGGCTCGAAGAACCGGTCGATTTGGTTGCCAAAATGACTATCGGCGCGGACGGCATCGATGTCGATTTCGCCGGGTCGTCCGGCATATCGTCATACGGTATCAACGTGCCGCTTTGCTACACGGAGGCCTATGCCACCTTCGGCGTTAAATGCATCGTCGCACCCGACGTGCCAAACAATGCAGCCTCGCTCGCGACCATCCGTATCACAGCGCCCAGGGGCTCAATCCTCAATGCCGAACACCCGGCGCCGGTCGCCGTCCGTCATGTGACCGGCCAGATGCTGCCCGACGTCGTGTTCGGGTGCCTGCATAAGGCATTGGGCGATGCCGTCCCGGCGGAAGGCACATCGTGCCTGTGGAATCTCTATGCCTATGGCGGTCCGGGACGGGTCGACGCCGACCCGGCACAGCTGACCGATGCCCAGTCTTTTACAGTGCTCAGTTTTCATTCCGGCGGGACGGGCGCCCGGCCCGGCAAGGATGGCCTGTCGGCGACAGCGTTCCCGAGCGGTGTGCGGAACGTGCCAGTGGAGGTCACAGAGGCCATATCGCCGCTGATCGTGTGGCGCAAGGAGTACCGCCAGGATTCGGGCGGGGCCGGCGCGTATCGTGGCGGGCTCGGCCAGGTGATGGAACTCAGCCTGCTTGAGGACGCGCCCTTCGCATTCAGCGCCCTGTTCGACCGTATCGATCATCCGCCGCGCGGCCGCGATGGCGGCGCCGACGGCGCAGGCGGCACAATCGGTCTGCAATCGGGTGCACCGCTCAACGGCAAAGGCACCCAGACAATACCGTCAGGCGAACGCGTGGTGATCGAGATGCCGGGCGGCGGCGGTCTGGGCGATGCAAAAACACGGGACCGGACACTGGTTGTCGCGGACGCCCGCGCCGGACTGATTTCGAAACAAGCGGCGCATGATCAATACGGTATAGCGCTGACGCCTGAGGGCGACATCGATACGCCTGCCACCGACCAGTTGCGAAATACCTAAACAGGACCGAAGAGGAAAACCCCATGCGTGTTAGCGCCGGATTGCCGACTGGAATGGAAGGCCTGACCTACCCGATACCGTTTTCCGACCCGGAGGCGGTCATCCGTATCGCGCAGCATGCGGAAAAACTTGGCTATCATTCGGTCTGGGGCAACGACCACATGACGACGCAGAACTATGTGCGCGCCGAGTTCGAAACCCCGCCGCGTTTCTGGGAACCGCTGGTCACTTATGCTTTCGTTGCCGCCGAAACCACAACGTTGCGCTTCGGCACCGGCATTCTCGTCCTCCCGATGCGCCATGACATCGTCGTGACCGCCAAGCAGCTCTGCACGCTCGATCATTTCTCTGGCGGGCGGCTGGAGATCGGTGTCGGGATCGGCGCCTATCGCGAGGAATTCCTGGCCCTACAGCCCGGCACCAAAACGCCGCGCGGCAAGATCGTCGATGAGGGCATTCCGGCGCTTCAGGCACTTCTGACCGACCGGGTCGCGAGCTTCGAGGGCGAATACTACGCCTATAACGATGTGGAACTGTATCCCAAGCCGAAACAGGATCATGTGCCGTTCTATATCGGCGGCAATAACCCCAACAATTTAAAACGTGTCGCCAAATGGGGCGACGGCTGGCTGCCCGCCGCGATCCACATCGATCAGGTCCGCGATAGCGTGGCGGCGCTGCGGGCGCTGACGGAAGCCGAGGGCCGGGATTTCAAAGATATCGAAGTCGCCCCCCAATACATCGTCCATATCGGCAAGACCCGCGAGGCGGCGATCGAAAGCTTCAGCAAAACCCAGATGTGCGCGCACCTGACATCGTTGCGCCAGTCCACCCTGAAGGGACAAGGCACGCTTGGGCATGAGGATATCAACCTGATCGGCACCGTGGACGACGTCGTGGAACGCGCAAACCAGCTGGGCGAGGCCGGGGTAACGCATCTGCTCGGGCTGTACTTTGCGGCCAATGATATCACCGAGCTACTCGACCAGATGCAGATCTTCGCCGAAGAGGTCGTGCCCCGGCTGGATTAACCTGCGGTTGCGGCAACGGGGGACTTTGTACCACGAGCTCTGCCGCTCCGCTCGCAAATGCTATCTCGCGTGTCTCATCCAACACCCGTAGGCCGACCGCCCTCCGGCGGCGCCATACGTCCGTCGAGGGTGTGATAAAGCTGCTAGGTATTATCCTCAACCTTCTTCAAGGGGCTAATCCCGAACCTTGGTCCATATTTGAGCCACTCTGCCTGTCTTTCAATATAAAATTATTGTTCATATTAATTCATCCCACGAACAGATTTTTTAAGATCTAATTCGATCTTATGCAAAATTGGATATTGCTTATATTGATCACAATATAATTTTTTATTATCAATATTATTTTTTATATTTAGCATTTTTGGTTTAATATCATTTTGACGCATTATATGAACGCGGATGCCTTTTTTTGATACGAAATCGAATATCTTATAGAGAGGACAATATGCATCATAAATATTGTTGAGGATTGATTTCTCTAAAAAAAGAATCAATGTATTATGGTACTTCCCATAAAAAAAACTCTCTAACTCAGAATTTTTTTTCATCAATTCTTCTGAATACGCAAAGTAGGAAAAAGAATATTTATGGTCAATTGACAGATCCAAATATTTTTTCTTATTTTTGATGTCATTTACAGAATCATAGATCCTATACAAATTAAAATAAGATTTTCCGGGGGTTTTTATTATTGCCGCCATACACGCCTTTAGTGCTTGGTCAAACACTATTAAGTTTTTATCGACCCCTTCAGACAATCTCTCAGGGTCACGAGGCGATGCAGCCAGTTCATCGCAAGCAAACTCCAATTGACGCGACTTACTCTCGATGGCAAACGCAGCATCAGTGAAAACCATCCCGCAGGCCAAAATCAATAATATATGGCCACAAAATATCTTTACTGAAAAAGGAGTCGGATATCTAAACACTTTCATCCCCAACGTCCTTCCTGTGCTCTCATCGCCTTTTCCCGTCCGCCAAAGGGCGCAGTCAGGTCGACGAGAACAGATTTCTGGGCGCAAACCGCCAAGTCGACAATCTCGCCGGCGAGATCGAGGCCGACTTTGTTCGGTGCGTCAAAGAGTTTTGCCACTCGATTACCCCGTGGTTATTGCGGAGAGTGCTGAGGTAATTTCGACGGGGTCCGTAATCCCACTGACGATCACATGATCAAGCCCCGCGCGGTTGTATTCGGCAAGCCGTTCCCGCACATGCGCCGCGTCACCGCAGGCGGCATGGCGCACCACGACATCATCCGTGACGAGGCGGTCGACCACGTCCCAGTTCTCAGCGGCATAGGCCTCACGCAGGGCCGCCTGATCCAGCGCAGCACCGCCCATTTCAACGTTCGTGGCATGATGACCACCTCGTAGAATAAAGCCCAGTGTCCGGCGCAGGGAATCGGCCCCGGCCTTCCCGTCAGCATCAATCCCGGTATAGACGATGCCGGCATTTTTGACGGCCCGGCCGTTTGCTGCCCCGGTTACGCGGCCCAGACAGCTCTCGACGAAAGGCGCCGATGTGGCGCCTGAAATAATCACGCCATCCGCGTCGCTGCCGGCAAGCGCCAGCATCTTCGGCCCGGACGCCGCAAGCACAATCGGTATATCGCAGGGTGCATTCACAAGACGGCGCTGGGTAACCGTGAAAACGTCACCACGCTGGTCAATAGTGTCGCCGGCAAACAAGGCGCGGCAGATGGCGATTGCTTCGCGCAGCGTTGCCAGCGGGCGCGGGCGCTCGATACCGGCCGCATCAAGATCGCCGGGCGCACCGACGCCGAGGCACAACACGACACGTCCGGGATAGAGCTCATCCAGCGTTGCCGCCCCCATCGCGGCATGAACCGGATGCATCGCGTAGGGGCTAACCGCCATCAACGCGATTTTCAGATTCTGCGTCGCTGCCAGCGCGGTGGCACCCAAGGCCACCGGGTCGCGCAGAAAAAGGTGTGTGGCTATCCACAGCGTATCGACACCGCCTGCTTCGGCGGCACGCGCCTGCTCGGCAATGTCGGCGGCGGGCGTGAACCCGTCTATCGCAAGGCCAAGTTCAAACATTGTAGTCATAATGCTCTCCCAGCGCGCGCAGCACCGAGTCCAGGTCAGGCGCCACATCAGGTGCGCCGAGCGGCGGCACGCCGGACACGCCAAAATCCTTCAGCCCGGACGCCGTCAGAATCGCCACCACATCGTCACCCGGCATAATGACGTCGTTCTCGCTTAGCGTATCGACGGCGGCGAAGGCGGCAGCCGACGACGTTTCGACCGACAGGCCGGACCCGGTCGCCAGTTTGTTGCGCGCCCGGATCAGGTCTTCATCATCCAGCGTGATGGCGATGCCGTCAGACTGTCTGAGCGCCGCATGCGCCTGAAAAGTGCCCTGGGTGACGTCGATCGAATTGGCGATGCTTTTGCTGTTGCGCGACACCACGGGCGGCATATCCGCCTCACCATCCATCGCCGCAGACAACGAGCCGGAGATTTCCGCCGCGACCAGGCGCGGCATTTTCTCAATCCAGCCCCAGCGCTTCATCTCGTCGAAGCCTTTCCACATGCCGTACAGGGCATCGCCGTAACACACCGGCAGAATGCACCAGTCCGGCGGGTTCCAGTCGGATTGCTCGGCAATCTCATAGGCGAGCGTCTTGTAGCCCTCGATACCGATGGGGTTGCTGCCGATGGCGGGTCCGAAAAACGGCGATGTGGGGAACCAGCCGAATTGTTCGACCGCAGCCGAGAGAACCCGCCAGCGGTCGTCCATCGCCGGAACCGTCAGCACCATGGCACCATAAGAGCGCATCTGAGAGACGATCGCGCCGGCGGCCCCTTTATAGGTCAGCACTACGCAGGGCAGACCCGCCCGCGCGGCATAGGCCGCCGCTGCCGCACCCGCATTCCCGGTGGAGCTGGTCGCAATCGCCGGCGCGCCGATTTTGTTGGCCCAGGACACCGCCACGGTCGCCAGCCGGTCCTTGAACGACCAGGTCGGATTGCGCGATTCGTCCTTTACGCGGAGAGGGCCATGACCGAACCCGTCAACCGCGATCATCGGCGTCATACCTTCGCCGAGCGAGACGGCGTTGGCGGCCTCCAGCGGCAGAAACCGGTCATACCGCCAGAGCGAATTGGGAGACCCCGTCAGCGAATCCCTGTCGGGGGCCGCAGCCTCCGGATAGGTAAGCGTAAGATTGCTGGAGACACCATCCGCCGCACAGGCCGCACAAAGCCGATCGAACGCGTCGAGCGGATAGACCTTGCGGCATCGCATACATTCAAGGCTGTCGGGTTGCGTCATGGACCCTCAGGTTCACCGCGCGCGAAGAGCGGTTCTACGTTTATCCGATAATTTTAAAGCATTCGCCGGGGGCGGTCACGGGGCGTTGAGGGAAATCATCGACGAGGGTATTCGGCACCGACACCTTCACACGTGAAAACGTTCGTTCAATCAAGGACTTCACGTGACATACCCCCCGGACGTTGTCGGGGCAGATCATAACTGGCAAAGGTGTGGGAAATACTGGCGGAGAGGGGGAGATTCGAACTCCCGAGACGCTTGCACGCCCAATAGTTTTCGAGACTACCGCATTCAACCACTCTGCCACCTCTCCGCTGGGTGTCTTAATATCAGATTTCTCCCGCCGGACAAGTTCCTAGAAACGACGCCAGATCGAAATCCGGTTCATTCGACGCCGAATTTCGCCGCAAACCCGCCCCGCCGGAGTTCACCTGATACAATTTGAGGCTACATCCCGGATTTCTGCGAAAATTCCCTGCGATTACCCGCCCGAAAACCGTTGACACAGAACAATCTCGGCGTATATTCCCGCCTCTCTCGAAATGAGCGCGAGGCCCTGTGCCCGGATTTGTTTGGCACGGCGTTATTTTTGCGGTCATTTTTTTGAATTATAGTTGCTCTACCGGTTCTGCCGGCGAGCCGAAAGCGGATAACAACCATGTACGCAGTGGTCAAAACAGGCGGAAAGCAATACCGCGTCGCCAAGGACGATGTCCTGACGGTCGAAAAACTCGACGGCGAAGCCGGCGCTGTTGTCGAACTTGAAGAAGTTCTGGCAATAGATGACGGCAAAGGTCTGACCATCGGCACGCCGATGATCGACGGCGCACGCGTCGCAGCGACGGTGCTTGAGCAGAAGAAGGCCGACAAGGTCATCATCTTCAAGAAAAAGCGCCGCCAGAATTACCGCCGCACGAAAGGCCATCGCCAGCAGGTGACGGTCATTCGCATCAGCGATATTCTTGCCAAGGGCCAGAAAGCGGCGGCAGCGAAAGCAGCCCCGGCAGCCGACGCAGACGCGCCGGCGAAGAAGGCCCCTGCAAAGGCAAAGGCGAAAGCCCCCGCCAAGGCAAAAGCCAAAGCCAAGACCGCGGCGAAAAAAGCGCCCGCAAAAGACAAATCGGAAGACTGAGTATTACCGGACGGTTCACGTCCACAGGAGATTGAACGATGGCCCATAAAAAAGCTGGTGGTAGTTCCCGTAACGGTCGCGATTCCGAAGGCCGGCGTCTCGGCGTGAAGAAATTCGGCGGCGAACAGGTAATCCCGGGGAATATCATCCTTCGTCAGCGCGGCACGAAATGGCATCCCGGCACCAATGTCGGCATCGGCAAGGACCACACGATTTTTGCGACGAGCGAAGGCCATGTAGCTTTCACGCGCAAAGCCGGCGGACGGGTCTTCGTGTCGGTTAACCCGGCGGCCTGAACAGGCCCGATAGTATGCCGGTCCGCCCTTTGAGACGGACCGGAAACATGCCAGATTTCGACATCTTTTAGGCCTCGTTCTGCCGGACGGGGCTTAAACGCGTTTGGAGATCGGCGAACCGGATAACAGGATCATGAAGTTTCTCGATACCGCAAAGATATTCGTCAAAAGCGGTGACGGCGGCGCCGGTTGCGTGAGCTTCCGGCGCGAAGCGCATGTCGAATTCGGCGGCCCCGACGGTGGCGATGGCGGTCGCGGCGGCGATGTCATTGTGGAGGCGGTCGATGGCCTCAACACATTGATCGATTTTCGCTACCAGCAGCATTTCAAGGCCAAAACCGGCGGCCATGGCATGGGCAAGATGCGGTTTGGCGCCAGCGGCGACAGTATCACCATGAAAGTGCCGGTCGGCACGCAGATTTTCGACGATGACAATCTGGTCATGCTCGCGGATTTCACGCGTGTGGGCCAGCGCGTCATCTTGATGAAAGGCGGGCGTGGCGGGCGCGGCAACACGCGGTTTAAATCTTCGCGCAACCAGGCGCCCCGGCGCTTTGGCACCGGCGAGGAAGGCATCGAACGCTGGGTCCGCCTGCGGCTGAAGCTGATCGCCGATGCCGGGCTGGTCGGTCTGCCCAATGCCGGGAAATCAACCTTCCTGTCCGCGGTGTCGCGGGCAAAACCGAAGGTCGCGGATTATCCGTTTACAACGCTGGTGCCGGTCCTCGGCGTGGTCTACGTGGACCAGGCCGAATTCGTTATTGCCGATATTCCGGGCCTGATCGAAGGCGCCCATGAAGGCGCCGGACTGGGTCACCGGTTTCTCGGCCATGTGGAGCGCTGCGGCGCATTGCTGCACCTCGTCGATTGCACCGAGGACGATATTGTCGGTTCCTGGAAAACGATCCGCGGCGAGCTTGAAGCCTATGGCGGCATCCTGGCGACAAAACCGGAAATCCTCGCCCTCAACAAGATCGATGCCATTCCCGAGGAATTCATCGCCGAGAAAAAGGCCGAGCTCGAAGCGGCATCGGGGCGCGAGGTCATCGCGATCTCGGGCGCGACCGGCGCCGGCATCGACGAGGCGCTGCGCATTCTTCACCGCACCATCAAACAGAACCGGGCGGACGAAAAGGCTGCTGCCGAAATGCACATTCCAGTGCCGTCATGGACGCCGTAAACGTGCAGACAGCCGACCGGATGGCAGCATCGCGCTGCCTGATCGTCAAAATCGGCTCGGCCCTGCTCGTCAACGACACTACCGGTGAAATCCGCACGGACTGGCTGACCGGGCTCGGCGCAGATATCGCGCGCCTGAAAGCACGGGGTGTGAATGTCGTTATCGTCTCGTCAGGTGCCATCGCCGTGGGACGGACGCATCTCGGTCTGAAACCGGGCGCGCTTGCGCTTGAGCATAAACAGGCAGCGGCCGCGACCGGGCAAATTCGCCTCGCCCATGCATGGCAGGAAACCCTCGCTGCGCACGATATTACGGTCGCCCAGATACTGCTGACCCCGTCCGATACAGAGGAACGCCGCCGCCACCTTAACGCCCGGGCGACAATCCAGACACTGCTTGAGATGGGCGCGGTGCCGGTCATCAATGAAAACGATTCCGTCGCGACCGAGGAAATCCGCTACGGCGATAACGACCGGCTTGCCGCCCGTGTTGCCCAGATGATCAGCGCCGATACGCTTGTGCTGCTGTCGGATGTCGACGGGTTGTACCGGGCGGACCCGCGCCACGATGCGAGCGCCGAACTCATCGCCGAAGTCGCCGAGATAACGCCCGAGATAGAGG
The DNA here is from genome assembly GCA_047638395.1 of Paracoccaceae bacterium. Classification (GTDB taxonomy): domain Bacteria; phylum Pseudomonadota; class Alphaproteobacteria; order MPNO01; family UBA830; genus CAXBCP01. The sequence goes on from JBLIMV010000017.1 coordinate 86,430, forward strand.
CCATGGCGGGGGCCGCGCCGACCGGCTATTCGTCGGGCGGCATGGTGACCAAGCTGGATGCTGCCAAGATCGCGACCGCAGCAGGCTGCGCAATGGTTATCACCGATGGCAAACCTGCGAACGCACTCGCCCGGCTTGAAGCTGGCGCGCGCTGTACGTGGTTCCTGCCCGCATCGGAACCGCTGACGGCCCGCAAACGCTGGATCGCCGGCGCTGTCGACACCAATGGCGCTATCACCATCGACGATGGCGCCGTGGCGGCGCTGCGCGCCGGTAAAAGCCTTCTGCCCGCGGGAGTCACTCATGTCGATGGCGCATTCGACCGGGGCGACGCCATTGTGGTCAAAACCATGGACGGGCGCATTGCAGGACGTGGATTATCGGCGTATTCATCGATAGATGCGGTGCTGATCATGGGCCGGAAAAGTCGTGATATCGAAAACATTCTGGGCTACCGTGGCCGGGATGAAATGATCCATCGCAACGATCTTGTTACGGAACTGAGCGCATCGGGGGCGCCGGAAGAATGAACGTCGCGACGGCAATCGCCAACGGCCAGACTGACGCCGACACAAACGGTCAAGATATAGCCGGTCAAATGGATCAGCTCGGCCGCAGCGCGCGCGCCGCGGTGCAGATCCTTGCTCAGGCATCATCCGATACGAAAAACACGGCACTACGGGCGGCAGCTGCAAGCCTGCGTGCCCGAACGGCCGAGCTGCTAGCCGCCAATGCCCGCGACATGTCGGCGGCCGAAGAACGCAAGATCGCGCCCTCGCTGCTCGACCGCCTCAAACTGGACGAAGCCCGTGTCGATGCGATGGCCGCAGGTTTGGAACAGATTGCCGACCTGCCCGACCCGGTTGGCGAAGTGCTGGCCGCCTGGGACCGACCGAACGGACTGAACATTTCCCGTGTGCGTGTCCCGCTCGGCGTGATTGGCATCATTTATGAATCACGGCCCAACGTGACCGCAGATGCGGGCGGGCTGTGCCTGAAATCCGGCAATGCCGCTATTCTGCGCGGCGGCTCAGAGAGCTTTCATTCGTCGGGCGCTATTCTTGAATGTCTGCAGGCCGGGCTTGCCGAAGCAGGTCTTCCCGAAGGCTCCATCCAGCTTGTGCCGACGACGGACCGTGCCGCCGTCGGCGAAATGCTGACAATGACCGACTATATCGACATCATTGTGCCGCGTGGCGGCAAGTCACTGATCGAACGCGTGCAACAGGAAAGCAAAATTCCCGTCATCGCCCATCTTGAGGGGCTGTGCCACACCTATATCGATGGCGCCTCCGACCCCGTGATGGCGCGCGATATCGTGGTCAACGCCAAGATGCGCCGCCCCGGTATCTGCGGCGCGACAGAGACCCTGCTGGTTGACCAGTCGGTCGCCGCACAGACATTGCCCGATATCATCGAGGCACTCACCGCGGCGGGCTGCGAGTTGCGGGGCGACGATGCTACCCGCGCACTGGATGACCGCGTCAAACCGGCAACCGAAGCCGATTGGCGGACCGAATATCTGGAGCCCATTCTCGCAATCCGACAGGTTGATGGACTTGATGGCGCGATCGCGCATATCGGCACCTATAGCTCCCATCACACTGAATCGATCATCACCGACGATGCAGCCCGGGCCGAGAAATTTCTGAATGCCGTCGATTCCGCCATCGTGATGCATAATGCATCGACCCAGTTTGCCGATGGCGGCGAGTTCGGCATGGGCGCCGAGATCGGTATTTCGACCGGGCGGCTCCATGCACGTGGACCGGTCGGTGTGGAACAGCTGACAACCTTCAAATACATCGTCCGCGGCGCGGGGCAGGTCCGGCCCTGAAAACACTCGCCAATATCCGCCGGGGTCATTCCGTAACGGGGCTCCGGGTGGGAATTTTGGGCGGTTCGTTCAATCCCGCACATGAAGGCCACCTTCACATCAGCCTGCTCGCGCTGAAACTGCTGAAGCTGGACGAAGTATGGTGGATGGTCTCCCCCCAGAACCCGCTGAAGTCGTCAGACGGCATGGCACCGTTCGAGGATCGCCTCGCCGAAGCGCGCGCACTGGTGCGCCATCCCAATATCCGTATCACGGATATCGAGACACGGCTCGGCACAACCAATACGGCGGAATCCCTCGCCGTTCTGAAGCACGGGTTTCCGAAGACCCGTTTCGTCTGGCTGATGGGCGCGGACAATCTGAAACAGATTTCGCGCTGGTATCAATGGACGAGAATCTTTAATCAAGTTCCCATTGCGGTTTTTGACCGTGCTCCTTATTCTTTTGGAGCGCTCGCTGGCAAGGCAGCAAAAGCGTTTTTCCGGTTTAAGAAAAAACCGACAGACGCCTGCAACCTTGCAGATATGCCGGCGCCGGCCTGGATGTTTTTCCATACAAGGCTTCATCCCGGATCGGCAACGAACATTAGAGCGCACCGTGAGTCGTCGCCTGGCCCTGATGGGCAGACAGGTGCCGAGGAACGGCAAAAGGTGAATAAGTGAGTGTAAAACAGGAAGCACACACACTGACAAAACGATCAAAAGACAGCACCAAAGACGCCAGACCGGCAGACGGGCTGCTCGCCGACATCGTGGAATCGCTGGAAGATCACAAGGCGACCGATATCGTCGTCATCGATCTTAAAGGCAAATCCGACATAGCCGACTACATGGTCATTGCGACCGGTCAGTCTGGCCGCCAGGTATCGACCATGGCCGACAGGTTGTCCCTGGTCGTCAAGGATCATGGCGTCGTCGGCGCGGTTCCAGAGGGCCGCGGGCAGGCAGATTGGGTTCTGCTCGACGCGGTCGACGTGATTGTGCATCTGTTCCGCCCGGAAGTGCGGGAGTTCTACAATCTGGAAAAAATGTGGAATGCAGACCTGCCCGACACGCCGGAATCAGATGCCCCGAAACCGGCGACTGTCTGACGCGATTTTCCCGTGCGGCTGACTATTTGCACCGTTGGGCGGCTAAAAGCCGGCCCTGAGCGCGATCTGATCGACAAATACAAAAGACGCGTACAATGGCCGCTTGAGATCGTAGAGGTCGAAGAACGGCGCAAACTCTCTGCCGCAGAGCTTAAATCACGCGAAAGCGATCTGCTGACCGCCGCGCTTCCTGCTGGCGCTGTGCGCATAGCCATGGACGAGCGTGGCAAAACGCTCAGCAGCCAGGGTTTTGCCGGAAAACTCGGCGCATGGCGCGATCAGGGCCGTGATATCGCCTTCCTGATCGGCGGTGCCGGCGGTCTGGCACCCGAACACCGCCAGGGCGCCGATCTGGTGCTGTCATTTGGCGCAGCGACATGGCCCCATATGCTGGCCCGCGTCATGCTGGTCGAGCAGATCTACCGGGCGCAGGAGATCCTCGCAGGACATCCCTATCACCGAGATTGAAACGCCGGAATGAATTCTGGTCCGGAACCCACGCCGAAGTACCATTTGTCAATTATTCGCCTATATAATGGGTGCACATCATTCAGGGACCCGAGATGAGTAGCGATCGAGCATCAGTGCCGCACGCGGATTTGCCAAAACCGGTCGTCTTGTGCGTACTGGATGGCTGGGGCCATCGTGACGACGAAACCGAAAACGCGATCACCCCCGCCAATACACCCAATTTCCAGCGTCTGTGGGCAGCAAGCCCGCATACGTTTATCGAAACCAGTGGTATCGATGTCGGCCTGCCGCAGGGACAGATGGGGAATTCCGAGGTCGGGCACATGAATCTGGGCGCCGGACGGATCGTTAATCAGGACATCCGCCGCATCGATGCGGCCGTTGAAGACGGCTCCCTGGCGACAAATACGGCGCTGACAGGTTATATCGATGCGCTGAAGGCATCGGGCGGAACCTGCCACCTTCTGGGTCTGCTTTCCCCCGGCGGCGTTCACTCGCATCAGGATCACGTCGTAAAACTGGTGGATATCATAGCGAATGAAGGTATTCCGGTTTCCATACATATGTTTCTCGATGGACGGGATACCCCGCCGGAAAGCGCCGCCGGATTCGTCTCCGAGTTCGCCCGGCAGATCGAAACTATTGCGGGCGTTTCGCTGGCCACCATGTGCGGCCGGTTTTTTGCCATGGACCGGGACCAGCGCTGGGACCGGGTCGAAAAGGCCTATAACCTGATCATCTCGGCGACCGGAACCCCGACAGATGATGCAGTGGCCGCCATCCGGAAAAGCTACGCGGCCGGGATTACCGATGAATTCATGGAGCCGACGGCGCTGAACGGATATGCGGGCGTGCAGGATGGCGACGGCGTATTGATGAGCAATTTCCGATCCGATCGGGCGCGTGAAATTCTACAGGCCCTGCTGGATCCCGATTTCGACGGTTTTGCCCGGACCCGCGTCGCAGCTTTCAAGGCCGCCCTGGGTGTGACCGAATATTCAGCCGCCCATAACGCGTATATGGAGACCATGTTCCCGGCGGTATCGCTGGACAACATCCTCGCCGGGCTTGTGGCAGATGCAGGCAAAAAGCAGCTGCGGATTGCCGAAACCGAGAAATACGCCCATGTGACGTTCTTCTTCAATGGCGGCGAGGAAACACCGTTTCCGGGAGAAGACCGGGTATTGATTCCCTCGCCCAGGGTCGCGACCTATGATCTGCAGCCCGAAATGTCCGCACACGAGGTTACTGACCGGCTGATCGAGGTCATCGAGGCCGGAACCTACGATTTCATCCTGGTAAACTACGCCAACCCCGACATGGTCGGTCACACCGGCATTCTCGAAGCCGCACAGATTGCGATCCGTACAGTGGATGATTGCATCGCACTCCTTGCAACGGCTGTCGAAGCCGCTGGGGGCGCGCTGTTGATCACCGCCGATCATGGAAATGCGGAGACCATGCGGGATGCTGAAACCGGTGCCCCCCATACGGCCCACACGCTCAACGTGGTCCCGGCTGTTCTGGTCAACGCGCCGAACGACGTGCATGAGCTGCGCAATGGGCGGCTCGCCGATATTGCGCCCACACTGCTCCACCTGATGCAGATCGATCAACCGGCAGAGATGACCGGCGTATCGCTTATTAAAACCACAGACACAGCCGCAACGTTATCGGAAGAACGTGTTTCAGCCTGATCGCCTAGGCGCACTCCTGGTTCTGGGCGTCTGCCTTGCCGCCACCACTGCGATCTTAGGGCCTGCGGTTGCGGGCGAGCTTGAAAACAAGCTCGAAGCAATTCAACAGGATATCGACAAAAGCCGGGAGAAACGTGCCAACCTCGACAAGGCCGCGCGGAAAGCAGCCGCGGAGCTCCAGACGATCAAGCGCCGCGGCGTCAACCTCGCGGGGAAAATGCACCGCCATTCAACCGATGCCGACCGCATCGAGGCCCAGCTGATCGCCCTGGAAAAGCAGGAACGCACGAAGTCAGAAAAGATGCAGCAGCGGAAAACACAACTCTCCGCGACCCTGGCAGCCCTGCAGCGCATCGCCCGTATGCCAACGGCAACGCTGGTCGCCATACCGCAATCGACCGATAAGACAATTCGCACAGCCATCCTGCTCCGCGCGGCGGTACCGAAACTGCAGCGAGATGCCATCACCCTGGGTGACGACCTTCGCACCCTGACGTCGCTGCGCGACAGGATTCGCGCAGACAAAACGGCCCTGTCCGACTCGTTAGCGCGCCTCAAATCCGAGCGAAAATCGCTTGCTGGCCTGACCGCCGACAAGATGAGCCTTTTGAAAACGATGAAAACGGCCGAACGTACGGCGGCGCAGCAGACGGCCCGTTTGTCAGCCCGGGCGGGCAGCATGCGCGAGCTGCTCGAGAAACTATCTAATCGGCAACAGCGCCCGGCCCTGCGCGGGCCCGATTTCGAGCCATCACCCAGTGTTCGGGCCCCGGTGCGGAAAAAAGCCGCCATCGCGCCCCCGCGCGCGTCGGTCACAATATCGCGAGGCGCGCTCCCGGCGCCCGGCCGCGTCGTAACCTCTTTTGGACAAAAGATGCCGAATGGCACGTTAAGCAAAGGCGTCTTCGTCATTACAAGGCCCGCAGCGGCCGTTGTCGCCCCGGTACCGGGGCGAATCGTCTTCGCAGGAGAGTTCCGTGGATACGGAAACCTTGTCATACTGGAGCTGCGCGACAGGGGGCACGCGTTGATTTCGGGTATGTCCAGGATCGATGCACAGGTCGGGGATGAAGTATTGGTAGGAGAACCACTCGGCGAGATGACCCCCTCGACGAGCGCCACGCCAAAACTGTATTTTGAGCTCAGAAGAAGGGGTCAACCGATTAACCCGTTGCCGTCAGATGCGGCACGCAGGAATAAGGTAAGCGGATAATGATGAAACGAATACTGGCGGCTGGCGCGATCGTTGGGGGTATTGCCCTCTCACTCCCCGCCGTGGCCCAGAACAACAACTCGGAAACATACCGGCAGCTGAACCTGTTCGGCGATGTGTTTGAGCGGGTGCGGGCGGATTACGTCGAAGACGTCTCCGACGAGGCACTCATCGAAGCGGCCATTAACGGCATGCTGACATCTCTTGATCCGCATTCGAGCTATCTCAGCCCCAAGAATTTCCGCGATATGCAGGTACAGACCCGCGGTGAGTTCGGCGGGCTCGGCATCGAAGTCACCATGGAGAACGGCTACGTAAAGGTCGTCTCTCCAATTGATGACACGCCGGCCTTTCGCGCTGGCCTGAAGCCGAACGATCTCATCACCCATCTCGATGGTGAACAGGTGCAGGGTCTGACCCTGTCCCAAGCGGTCGAGAAAATGCGCGGCAAGGTCGGCAGTGATCTCAAGCTGACTGTGAGACGCGAAGGTCGCGAAGCCTTTGATGTAAGTGTTACCCGTGCGGTGATTAAAATCCGCTCGGTCCGGTCCCGGATGGAAGGCGAGGACATCGGATATGTCCGGATTACGTCGTTCAGCGAACAGACCGCGACGGGCGTCCAGCGCGCAATCAAGCGATTCCGCGAAACTGCCAAGGACAAGCTCAAGGGGCTTGTGCTCGATCTTCGCAATAACCCGGGCGGCCTGCTGGACCAGTCCGTCAAGGTGTCGGACGCGTTCCTTAACCAGGGCGAAATCGTCTCCACCCGATCACGCCGGGCCGACGAGGGGCAACGCTTCAACGCCAAACCTGGCGACGCGGCAGAAGGCCTGCCGATCGTTGTGCTGATGAATGGGGGTTCTGCCTCTGCGTCGGAGATCGTCGCGGGCGCTCTGCAGGATCATCGCCGCGGTATCATTATGGGAACACGGTCATTCGGCAAGGGGTCGGTTCAGACGATCGTTCCCCTGTCGGGCCACGGTGCTATCCGCCTGACGACAGCACGGTACTACACGCCGTCGGGCCGATCGATCCAGGCAAAGGGCATCGATCCCGACATCATTGTCGAGCAGGCAACAGTTCAGAAAGTAACCCAGCCGCGCCGGACACGTGAAGACGATCTGCGTGGCCGGTTGGACAATCCGAACGGCGATGCGGCACCAGAGGCGCCCGAGAAACCCGAGGACTCGAGCGAGGTTGCGCCCGAGAAACCTCAGGATTACCAGCTCTCGCGGGCGCTGGACCTGCTGCGGGGAATCGCCCTGTATGGCGCCCGCGCCGCCAACTGAGACGACGCTAACCGAGACCGGGAGACAATTCCGGAATCCCGCCCGTGATTTTCACGGGCGGGTCTGAACGGGGACAAAAGTGAAGGCTTCAACACGCGGAAAGAGTGGCGCGCGCCTGCCCCTGATGCTGTTGCTTGGTTTTGTCGTCCTGATTGCGGGCGTCGCCGTGTGGCTTATAGTATCTTCTCCGGACCCCGTTGAGGTCGCTGAAACACCGGTCGAAAAGAAGACCGCCACGGCAGAACAAAAGCCTGCACAAAAATCTGCCGATAAACCCGCCACGGGGCCGATCACAGCCCCCGCCGCGAAGCCCGACGATAAATCGGCACATGACTCTCCCAAGGGCGAAAAGATACCAGCAACCCACAGTGATGATGCAGCTCACCAACGCCCGATTGATAAAAACACTGCCAAGAAACCGGACCCGGCAGCAGCGAAGTCACCTGCGCAGACGGCGACTGCACCGCCGGAAATAGCGCCTAAGACCGCCGCGGACACACAGTCCAAGCCGCCAGCAAAACCAGCCCGAAAACCCGCCGTCACAAAACCGCAGGAGTCTTCGGCCATAACCCGCGCGGTGATGCCAAAAAAACTGCCGGCTGTGCCGCGGGATCCGCCCCTGTCACCATCGCCGGACCCGGCGCTGGTGCAGATGACGGCGCTTGGTCCGTTGCCCCGCGTGGGCGACGACGGACGGCTGCCCCGGCAGGTCTATGCAAAGCCGTTCAATACCGCCGACAACCGTCCGCGGATCGCAATCGTCGTGACCGGCCTTGGCCTCTCAGCCGCCGCAACTGAATCGGCAATCCAGGGATTGCCCGGCAGTGTTACGCTGGCATTCGCCCCGTATTCTCCGCGGTTAAACGAATGGATACGGCTGGCGCGCGCAGCCGGCCACGAAGTACTGATCAATGTTCCGATGGAACCGACCAACTATCCGGCCTACGACCCCGGTCCTCAGACGCTGCTGACGACGCTCAATGCGGAGGGAAACCTCGACCGTCTGTTATGGAGCCTTAGTCGCGGGACCGGTTACGTGGGCGTGGTCGATTTTCTGGGATCGCAATTCACAACATCGCGGGATCATATGACCCCGGTCCTGAATGCAATCAAACGACGCGGCCTGCTCTACCTCGACAGCAACAGTTCTCCGCGCAGCGTGTCGACAGTGGTGGCGGCGAGGCTCAACCTGGTCTCCGCCAAGGCGACGCTGACACTCGACGAGCGCGCTTCGCGGACGGAAATCGACCGACGGTTTGCAGAACTGGAACAGCGCGCCAAACGGGAACGGCGGGCAATCGGCATCGCATCGCCCTATCCGGTATCGCTGGAGCGGATCGCGATTTGGGTGCGTCAGCTCGAAGCCCGTGGAATCGCGATAGCCCCTGTATCGGCCCTGACACAGGCACCTACACCTCCGAAAGCGGCACAATGACACTCAACTCGCCTCCACCGGCAGGGTATCGACCCTGTGTCGGCATCCTGTTGATCAACGATGATGGAGCGATCTTCGTGGGCGAGCGGATTGACACACCGGGCGCCTGGCAGATGCCGCAGGGCGGAATTGACACAGGTGAAACCGCCGTGGATGCCGTATTTCGCGAACTGAAAGAGGAAACCGGGATAGCAACCGCCGAGCTTCTTGGCATCAGCGACACCTGGCGGAGTTACGACGTGCCACCGTCGATTGCGGCAACGGCCTGGGGCGGGCGGTTTCGCGGGCAGACACAGCTCTGGTCGGCGTTGCGATTTACAGGCACCCCGGGCGATATAGACATTCAGACAGAGCATGCCGAATTCAATCAATGGAAATGGACGGACCCGCAGACACTTCTGGCGGAAATCGTTGATTTCAAACGCGATTTGTACGCCGAGGTGCTATCGGAATTTCATATGCATGTCGGCCTGACGGCATAGAATCTCCAAGTACAATCGCAGCGTCTATTGCCGCGCCGCGCCGGACAGCCAGGACATCCAGATAGCGGCCCTGGGCGTAAATCGCCCACGATACCAAATAAAGGCACGCGCGATGCGCGTAACAATCCAGCCGAGCGGGCCGGATGGATCAAGGCCCAAGGCATCGAAGACCATATCAATCATACGCCTGATATGGCTTGGCCTGTAATACCGCAGGGTTCCGCGGGCATAGGCGACGGAGTTCGGCCGCCGATCGAAGGGTTCATTCGGGCGGTTCGCCGCCCAATACGCCGTGGCGAGTTCGTCATCCTCTGCCTCGGAAATGCGCTCGAACGCAACGCGAAGACGCTCGCGGAGTGAGAGATCCTCGTTCTTGAGATACCGGCGCATGTAACTATGGAACATATGATAATGCGCGAATTCGTCTTCAGCGATACGGCGGCAGATTTCCTTCAGGGCCGGCTCATCCGTCGCATCCGCAAGCGCACTGTAAAATGAGCTGGTACCGATCTCGACCATGCAGCGGGCCACCAGTTCACCAACCCGCGATCCCCGGACCGACTGTGAGACATCGAGCGGAAAAGCAAAGTTTTCCACGAACAGCTCGTAACTGCGCTCAAAGTTAAAGGTCGGATCAGCAAGTTCAGCCCATTTTCCCAAGACGGTGCCATGCTGAATTTCCTCGAGCGACCATTGCCGTATCGCCGCCTGGGTGCGCGCGTCGTCGTCGAGGACGTTGCTCAGATAATGGCGGTAGTCATCCGCGTTATATTCGACGACACATGCCGCTTTGATGATCGGCACAATTCCAGGGTCGACCCGGGATGCATCGAAGCTATCCCACGGAATATCTTTAAGCGACCAGCTTCCCATCTTCGCCACCAGCAGGTTTGTGAGACCAACCGTTCACTACGCAGGCTAAACATGGTTTGGGTAAAATCGATTTCAACCCATCGTGGGCGTATTCAACCAGATACGGATAGATACGTCTCGATCAATTTAGGGGCGGCGATATTGAATCGCCGCCCCTGATTAAATCGCTCTACGCAGGCGCGCGAACGTTAGTTGGGGTGGATACGCTCGCCATGGGAGGTGATATCGAGCCCTTCGATCTCGTCCTCTTCATTGACGCGTAATCCAGTGGTTTTCTGGATGACCTTCACGATGATCCAGCTTATGACCAGCGACCAGAGCGCTACGACGACAACGCCAAGGACCTGCACGCCAAACTGTTTGGTCATTGTCATGCCTTCACCAAGCCCCAGACCGCCAAGAGCCTCGGCGCCAAAGAACGATGTCAGCAAGATACCGAGTGCGCCGCCGACGCCATGAACCGCGAACACGTCGAGAGAATCGTCAATTTGGATCTTCTGCTTGATGAAACCGACACACCAGTAGCACACGATGCCGGCGACAATACCGAACACCAGCGCGCCTGCCGGTCCGACAAAACCGGCGCCGGGGGTTATCGTCGCCAGCCCGGCAACCATACCGGTCACGATGCCGATCAGGCTCGGTTTTCCGTGCTTGATCCACTCAATACACATCCAGGTCAAAGACGCGGTCGCCGCCGAAATATGCGTGACCACCATAGCCATGCCGGCAGATCCATCGGCGGCAAGGGCCGATCCGGCATTGAAGCCGAACCACCCGACCCAGAGCATCGCGGCACCAATCATGGTCAGACCAGGATGGTGTGGCGGCGTGATTTCCCGCGGGTACCCGCGCCGACCGCCGAGCATCTTTGCGATCACCAGTGCGGAAATACCTGCGGTGACGTGCACGACAAGCCCGCCAGCGAAATCTTTGACACCCATTTCGGCGAGCCAGCCGCCGCCCCAGATCCAATGACATACCGGTCCATAGACCAGGATGATCCAGACGCCGCTGAATAAAAGCACGGCGCTGAATTTTATGCGCTCCACATAGGCACCGACGATAAGTGCCGGGGTGATGACAGCGAAAGTCATCTGGAACATAAAGAATACGGATTCAGGAATAGTACCGGATAGTGTCCCGACACCGACACCCGACAGAAATGCCTTATCGAACCCTCCGATCCAGGCGTTTGCGGCGCCACCATCGCCGAATGCCAGGCTGTAGACCAGCACGAACCAGAGTATCGACATCAGACACGCAACGGCAAAACACTGCATGAGAACCGAAAGCAGGTTCTTTGCGTGCACCAGGCCGCCATAGAAGAGCGCCAGACCCGGTAGAGTCATAAACAGGACCAGGGCCGTCGCCGTTAGAATCCAGGATGTATCGCCGCTGCTGAGTTTTGCATCCTGCGCGACAGCCTCATGCGGTGCAATCAGGATCAGAACGAATGCGAATAATGCCGCGCATGCGGCAGCAGAGAATTGTTTTGCCATCAGAATCCTTCGGAATATGCCGACTGCGCCCTTAGCAGCCAATACTCCGCCTTCGCCGAAATTCCAACCGGCATGCGCCACACGCCCGGCCCCGTAATGGATACGGTCTGAGTTCGACATATTTTATTGAGCCATCGCGACGGATAATGGGTGAATTGCAGGGTTTTTTCCAGTGTGCCTCTCACTATTAAGTCTTTTTTTAGAGCGATCGTCGACAATCACGCAACTCCTCTTAGAAACGGATTCAGGCAGGCGGTCCATGCGTCAAAAAGCAGACGGCAACACATCGATATTGACGGATTTCCTGGTCCGCAAGCCGTTTGTCGTGTTCACGCTGTACACGGGGATTTGTGTATTGGCACTTACGGCTCTTTCCTGGCACCACTCGAAAGATATCCGAGAATCGACCGCTTTGAAGGCCGCCGAAGCCTATTCGCAGTCGGTATCGGCAATGCGGGCATTTTATTCCCGTCATGTGGTGCCACGTGCGCAAAAAGCAGGGGCAACCGTTTCGCATGATTATAAAAATTCGGAGACAACGATACCGTTCCCCGCCACGTTGACCATCGACCTCGCAAATGAGCTTCGTGCAAAGAACAGCGCCTTCACGTTTAACTTTTACAGCGATGAGCCGTTCCCCTGGCGTCGTGAACGGGTTCTCGATGTCTTCGAGCGCGATGCGCTCGGAATTCTGAAGGGGAAAACCGAGCAAAAGGTAGTTCGGTATGAGAATTATAACGGACAGCGGTCGGTGCGGGTCGCTTACCCCGTCGTGATGGCGGAGACCTGCGTCGCCTGTCATAATGCCCATCCATTAAGTCCGCGCACTGACTGGAAGGTCGGGGACATCCGGGGTGTCCAGCAAATTACATTGCCGCTTGCGGATGTCGGTACTTCTTTCCTCCCGGATATGCGGAAATCTGCGGCGTATATTGCGATCTTTGCGCTTGCCGGTTTGATATTGATCTGGCTACTGCTTCGAGAGGTGCAATCGCGGATCGAGCAGACGCGAAAACTTGCGGCCGATGCGGAGCTCCGAAATATTGAGCTCGCGGCGGCCAAGGCAGAGGCGGAACGAGCCAACCGGGCGCAGGGTGAGTTGATCGCGAATGTCAGCCATGAGCTGCGGACCCCGTTGAATTCCGTCATTGGTTTTTCGGAGATTCTGAAAGACGAGCGGATGGGCCCGATGGGGTCGCCGGAATATCCCGAATTTGCCGGGGAAATTCATTCCAGCGGGACCCAGTTGTTAGAGATTATTAATTCGATCCTCTACATGTCGCAGCTTGAATCGGGCAGCGCTGAGATGCAGCAGGAAATCCTGTCGCTCGACAAAGAGTTGAATACCAATGTTCAGGCATTCAAGGCGGCGGCCGACGCGCATGAGGTATCTCTCAAGCCCATGATCATGCCGGACCTGCCACCGGTTTTGTTTGACCGGAATGCACTCTCACGGATCATTCATTGTATTCTCGACAATGCGATCAAATTCACAGAACCCGGCGGTAAAGTATGGGTGGCGGCGCGTGAATTAGGGGATGGCGGGATTGAGATTCGGTTTAAGGATACCGGGGCCGGGATTGCAAGTGACGTGCTGTTAGAGGTGTTGAAGCCGTTTCGTCAGGCTGATGGGGCGCGGTCCAGGCGATTTGAAGGGGTGGGGCTCGGTCTCGCCATGGCAAATTCGATCGCCAAATTGCATAACACGATCATCTACCTGGAAAGTATCGAAGGGGTCGGCACGACGGTCGTCCTGACGATCCCGGCCAATCGGGTTGTGCGTGATAATGCGACCACCCGCAATAAAGATGCAGACAACGGGACAGATTCTGCCATTGCGGCCTGACAGCTTGCGGGCAGGACGATAATAAATGCCGCCGCTAATCTGATATTTTAAAAAATGTCGCTAGGCCCGTCGCCTATATCAGGCGGCGGTTCCGCGCGCAGCGGCCATGGCCTCGCCGACTGCGAGAGCTATTTCGGCCTGGCTGCGGGCAAGATCGTTGTCTGCCTGCTCTAGAGCTTCGCGCGCGGAAGCGATACGCGTCTCTGCTTCTGCCGGATCGATATCCTCGACCGGCATGGCTTCTTCGGCAAGGACGGTGCAACGTTCGCCCGTCACCTCGGCAAAACCCCCGGCAACGAAAATCCGTTTTTCGACTTTGGTACCCGTATAGGTATCGATGACGCCGGGTCGCAGCGCAGAAATCAGCGGCGCATGGCCGATCAGCACACCAAAATCACCCTCGGCGCCAGGAACGACGACCATCTCGACATCTTCCGAAAGCAGCAGCTTTTCGGGCGAAACCAGATCGAATGTAAACGGGTCAGGCATAACGGTTTCCTGCGGTTGGGATCAGCGACACGGCTATCAGGCCGCGGCCGCCATTTCCTTCGCTTTTTCAACAGCGTCTTCGATCTTGCCGACCATATAGAACGCGGCTTCGGGCAGATCGTCGTATTCCCCTTCGACCAGGCCCTTGAAGCCCTTGATCGTGTCTTCAAGATCGACGAACACGCCGGACATGCCGGTGAAGATTTCCGCAACATGGAACGGCTGCGACAGGAAGCGCTGAATTTTACGCGCACGCGCGACGACCAGCTTATCTTCTTCCGACAGTTCGTCCATGCCGAGAATGGCAATGATGTCCTGCAGGCCCTTATAAGTCTGAAGGACACGCTGGACTTCACGGGCGACGTTATAATGTTCGTCGCCGACGGTACGCGGATCGAGAATACGCGACGTGGAATCGAGCGGATCGACCGCCGGGTAAATGCCAAGCTCGGCAATCTGGCGCGACAGAACCGTTGTTGCATCAAGATGGGCGAACGATGTTGCAGGCGCCGGATCGGTGAGATCGTCCGCAGGCACATAGATGGCCTGGACCGACGTGATCGAGCCCTTGTTGGTGGTCGTAATGCGTTCTTGCAGGTTACCCATATCGGTCGCCAGGGTCGGCTGATAGCCAACCGCCGACGGGATACGGCCGAGAAGCGCGGACACTTCGGAACCGGCCTGCGTGAAGCGGAAAATGTTATCGACGAAGAGCAGCACGTCCTGGCCTTCTTCATCGCGGAAGTATTCAGCCAGTGTCAGACCGCTGAGGCCAACACGCGCGCGCGCGCCAGGCGGCTCGTTCATCTGGCCATAGACCAGTGCTGCCTTGGATTCGCCATCGGGCTGGATGACGCCGGATTCCATCATCTCATGATAGAGATCGTTGCCTTCACGCGTACGTTCGCCAACACCGGCAAACACCGAATACCCACCATGCGCCTTCGCGACGTTGTTGATCAGTTCCATGATCAGCACGGTCTTGCCGACACCGGCACCGCCAAAGAGGCCAATCTTGCCGCCGCGCGAATATGGCGCCAGCAGATCGACGACCTTGATGCCGGTCACAAGAATTTCGGTTTCCGTCGACTGCTCAGTGAAGAGCGGTGCTTCACGATGAATGGGCAGCTTTTTCGTGGTGTTCAACGGGCCGCGTTCGTCGATCGGCTCGCCAATGACGTTGAGGATACGACCGAGTGTCTCGGGCCCTACCGGCATCATGATCGGCGAACCCGTATCGGTTACCTTCAGGCCGCGAACCAGACCTTCGGTGGTGTCCATGGCGATGGTGCGCACGGTGTTCTCACCAAGATGCTGCGCGACTTCGAGAACAAGGCGATTGCCGCCGTTGTCGCATTCGAGTGCGTTCATGATATAGGGCAGTTCACCATCGAACTGCACGTCAACGACAGCGCCCAGAACCTGGGAAACTCTGCCAATATTTTTGCTTGCCGTGTCGGCCATTGTCATACCTCGTACATCGATTTGCCGGACATCAGAGTGCCTCGGCGCCGGAAATGATTTCGATAAGTTCTCTGGTGATGAACGCCTGACGCGTCCGATTGTAGTTCAGGGTCAGCGAGTCGATCATGTCGCCGGCATTGCGCGATGCATTATCCATCGCGCTCATCCGGGCACCGTGCTCGCTGGCATTGTTTTCGAGAAGGGCGCTGAATATCTGTACGCTCATATTGCGCGGCAGCAGCACTTCGAGAATTTCATTTTCGTCGGGCTCATAATCGTAGTTCACGCTTGCCGCATCGGCCTGCTCTTCGCCTTCTGCAGGGGCATCGACCGCGAACGGAATCAGCTGCTGACGGGTGATAATCTGAGCGATCACTGACTTGAACCGGTTATAGATCAGCGTGCAGACATCGAATTCGCCTGCCTCATACATCTCAAGCACACGATTGGAAATGCCCTGCGCATCGTCAAAGCTGAGACGCGGCCGACCGATACCTTCTATCAGGTCAACGATCAATGGCTCAAATTCGCGCCGGATCGACGCCCAACCCTTACGGCCGGCGCAGAGGATTTTCACTTCCTTGCCGTCTGCCTGAAGCTCGGCGACCATGCGGCGGGTGTCGCGCACGATGGATGAATTGAACGCCCCACAAAGCCCCTTGTCGGACGTCATCACGACGACAAGGTGAACGTCCTGTTTACCGGTTCCCGCCAGAAGCTTCGGCGCCCCTTCGGCAGACGCCATCGAGCCCGCGAGCGAGCCCAGCATGCGTTCCATACGCTCGGCATAGGGCCGCGCCGCTTCGGCCTGTTCCTGCGCTCGGCGCAGTTTGGCCGCCGCGACCATTTTCATCGCTGACGTGATCTTCTGCGTCGACTTAACGCTATCGATCCGCATGCGGAGGTCTTTAAGGCTGGGCATATCCCGTTACCGGTTCCTGTTTTCCGGGGTGTCGATCAGGCCGCGACGAAGTTCTTGGCGTATCCGTCGAGGAACGCCTTGATCTTCGCGTTGGTATCATCTGAAACCGCCTGCTCGGTGCGGATGGCATCAAGGATGTCGGCATGGTTCGCCTTTATCTCAGACAGGAAACCCTGTTCGAACTGCGTGACGGCGCGCGCCGGAATATCATCCAGGTAGCCGTTCACACCGGCGAAAATCGATATGACCTGTTCTTCAATCGGCATCGGCGCATACTGGCCCTGCTTGAGAAGTTCGGTCAGGCGTTCACCGCGACCGAGCAGTTTCTGGGTCGCTGCATCGAGGTCCGATGCAAACTGCGCAAACGCTGCCATTTCGCGGTACTGAGCCAGTTCCAGCTTGATCGAGCCGGCAACCTGTTTCATCGCCTTGATCTGGGCTGCCGAGCCAACGCGGCTGACCGACAGACCGACGTTCACCGCCGGGCGAATGCCCGAATAGAACAGTTCGGTTTCAAGGAAGATCTGACCGTCGGTGATCGAAATCACATTAGTTGGAATATAGGCCGACACGTCACCCGCCTGGGTTTCGATGATCGGAAGCGCCGTCAGTGAGCCGCCGCCATTGGCGTCGCTCATCTTGGCCGCACGTTCGAGCAGACGTGAATGCAGATAGAAAACGTCGCCCGGATAGGCTTCACGTCCCGGCGGACGACGAAGCAGCAGCGACATCTGACGATAAGCAACCGCCTGCTTGGACAGATCATCATAAATGATCAGGGCGTGCATGCCGTTATCGCGGAAATATTCGCCCATCGTGCAGCCGCCATAAGGCGCAAGGAACTGCAGCGGTGCAGGCTCGGACGCGGTCGAGGCAACGACGATGGTGTATTCCATCGCGCCAACTTCTTCGAGCTGCTTGACGATCTGCGCCACGGTCGAGCGTTTCTGCCCAATAGCGACATAGATGCAGAAAAGCTGCTTGTCGGTATCGCCGTCGTCGAAGGCTTTTTTCTGGTTGATGATCGAATCGATCGCAATAGCAGTCTTGCCGGTCTGACGATCGCCAATGATCAGCTCACGCTGGCCGCGGCCAACGGGGATCAGGCTGTCGATCGCCTTCAGGCCGGTCTGCATGGGCTCGCTGACCGACTGGCGCGGGATAATGCCCGGCGCCTTGACGTCGACACGGCGACGCTCGGCGGCATCGATCGGGCCCTTGCCGTCAATCGGCTCACCCAGAGCGTCAACAACACGTCCCAGCAGGCCCTTGCCAACCGGAACGTCAACGATGGTGCCCGTCCGCTTGACGATGTCACCTTCTTTAATGCCCGAATCCGACCCGAAGATAACGACACCGACATTGTCGGTCTCGAGGTTCAGCGCCATCCCTTTGATGCCGCCGGGGAATTCGACCATTTCACCGGCCTGGACGCTGTCCAGCCCGTAGACACGGGCGATACCGTCACCGACAGACAGGACCTGTCCGACTTCGGCGACTTCGGCGTCCGTACCGAAATTGGCGATCTGATCCTTGAGGATCGAGGAGATTTCTGCGGCGCGGATGTCCATCACGCTGCCCCTTTCAATGAGAGTTCTAGACGTTGAAGCTTTGTACGAAGAGATGAATCGATCATGCGCGAGCCGACCTTGACGATCATGCCGCCGAGAAGCGACGCATCGACACGCGTATCGAGAGTGACTTTGGAGCCCATGGCGGACCGTAGTTCCTGCTCCAGCGATGCCCGCTGGGTATCCGTCAGCGGCTGCGCCGACATAATTTCCGCGGTGATTTCCCCGCGAGCGCTTGCGAGCAGCTGACGGTAGCCGATGCACATGCTGTCGATAACGAACAGCCGCCGGTTACGGGCAACCACACCGGCGAAATTCCGGGTCAATTCAGAGATACCGGCCTTTTCAAGCACGGCCAAAAGCGCCTGGCCCTGAGCGTCGCGCCCGAGAACAGGGCTGGCGACAAGACGGCGCAGATCGGCCGATTCGGCCAATAATGAACGAATAATCGCTATATCCGCAGCGACTTCGTCCAGTTTATTGTGTTCCTCGGCGAGCTCAAAAAGCGCTGCCGCATAACGGCCGGCCACACCGGAAACGGCTGACGATTCAGACGACACCCAAATTACCTCGAAAACGTCCCGTAGACATAAACTAACATGTTGATTTTAATCAAATAATCAAGCCCGCGAAGGGCAATCATATCGACCACCCGTAAGGGCAGCGTTAGGTAACACAGGCATTTGTGGGTTGCAACCCGGCGCAATCGGGAAATTCGCGTCAAAGCGTCGCGACAATGCCTACCTAATTTTGCTACCCGGACGGATCCGGCAGAAATGTCAGCAGGACGGCCCCGGCGGCCAGTTTGTTACATCCGGGTCCGGGAGGTTCTCGAAAACCGACACAATACCGTCACCATACTTTTTCCCGAGTTCGGTGAAATACAGATCGCCCTCTTCAATGGACACATGACGTTCGACCCGTTGTTTGCCCGCGAGAATAGTAATCAGGTCGATAGGCAGCCCCACCGACAAATTGCTGCGCATGGTCGACTCGAACGACACAAGCGATGCGGTAATCGCGCGTTCTATTGGCATATCCTGGTTTATCGTCCGGTCGAGTATTGGCTTGCCGTATTTGTTCTCGCCGATCTGGAGAAACGGCGTCTCGGCCGTCGCCTCTATAAAGTTGCCCGCCGCATAGATCAGGAAGAGCCGCGGCGATCTGTCCTTTATCTGCCCACCCAGGATGAACGTGGCACTGGCGTCACCGCCCTCGTCGCGGACATTTTTGCCAGTCTCGCGGATAACCTGATGTAATGTACGCCCAACTATTCGAGCTACTTCGAACATAGATTTCGCCGTAAAGATGCTCTCTTGATCTGGTTGCTCGCCAAGCCGTTCACTGATCAGACTGGTGACAGCCTGACTCGTTGCCAGATTTCCGGCAGTAGCCAGCGCCATCACCCGTTCGCCCGGTTTCTCAAAAACCGTGAGCTTTCGAAATGTCGAAATGTAATCGACGCCGGCATTGGTCCGCGAATCCGCGGCCATCACTATTCCGTCCTTGAGCAAAATACCGAGGCAATAGGTCATTTTATGTCCATGAGGTGATCCGCGAAAAACCAGCGGGGCTGACGCTCTCGTTTACGTCACTGCGGCAAAAATACAAAGTATTTCCGCACCGGCCTGCATGCAGGCCTATTGCTGGACCGCGCTCACGTTGACGGCGACATCAAGTTCTTCGTCACCAACACCACCCGACCGGACACCACGGATCGGGGCTGCCGTTTCGTAATCGAGGCCGACCGCTATACTCACATAACTATCCGTCGCCGACTTGCTGTTTGACACGTCGAAGCTAACCCACCCGAGGCCGTCAACCCAGGCTGCCGCCCAGGCATGCCCGGCCGCAAAGGCTTCGCTCTGCTCTCCGTCATAGAGGTAGCCGGATACATAGCGTGCAGGCACCCCGAGCGAGCGAGCACACCCGATAAAGATATGCGCATGGTCCTGACAAACGCCAAGACCTGAGGAAAACGCCTCGATCGCCGTCGCTAATGCATCCGTTTTTCCGGTGTGATAGTCGACACGACTGCGGATTTCACCCATCAGTTCATGCAGCCCGTCGAGCGGGTTTTCAGAAATTCGGGTTGAAAACGCCTGTGCGAACTCACGCAGGGCTGCATCGAGCTTCGTCTGCTCGGTCTGACGCAGAAAAACCTCGAGCGGCAATTCACCGTCGTCACGCGGCATCACACCGGTCACATCCGATGTCACGACCTCACCCGACGCAACGATGTCGATCCGGTCGCGCGGCTCATCAAGCACAAGAGTATGACAGGTATTGCCGAACGCATCGGTCCAGCCGCTCAACCCGGTTGCCGGTTCTATCCGCCAACGCACGACATGCTGGCTGATGTTGGTGCGGGGCGTCAGCCGGATCACCTGCGCTGAAAAAATCGGCGGATCATCATAACTGTACGTGGTCTTGTGGCTGATATTCAGACGCATCCCGATCACCTGACCATCATGAAGTCACGTTGAAGCTGCTGGCCCATTTCGGCATTGCCTTCGATAAATTCAGTCAGGAATTCGTGCAGGCCGTCCGCGAAAATATCCTCGATCCGCCGGTAGCGAACCCAGGACTGAAGCTTACCGGCAATCCGCTGACATTCAGGGGCGTTCGTGCCGCAGATTTCTTCAAGCGTCTCCGTCAGCCGGTCATAGCAGAACCGTAACGAACGGGGCATCTGTGCGTTGAGAATGACAAGGTCAGCGACACGCCGCGCCGAAATCCGGTCTCGGTAAATCTTATGATAGGCACGAAACGCACTGAGCGACCGCAATAATGCGCCCCACTGATAATAGTCCATCGCACCGCCGATCTCTTCCGATGCCGGCAACAGAATATGATATTTGGAATCGAGCAGCCGGGCCGTGCTGTCCGCGCGCTCGGTATACAGACCTATATCCATGAAGCACATTGCCTCGTCCTGCAGCATCGTCCCCTTGGCGACGCCGCGGAACAGGTGAGCGCGTTCCTTGACCCACTCGAAGAACGGGCGCCGCGCCGCGCCATTCAGAGCAGCCGCATCCATTCCCTGTAGCTCCAGCCAGGTTGCGTTGATGCTCTCGAACGTCTCGGTCGTGATCGACCCACGGAGCGCCCGCGCGTTTTCGCGAGCCGTGCGAATGGTCGAATAAATGCTCGACGGATTGTCTGGGTCGAGCGCTAGGTAGTGCAGAACGTCGGCACTGTTTATATCGCCGTGCACTTCGTCATATCCGTCCAGCGCGCCGGCTACTTCCAGCGCCGACGTCCAGGCGCTCTGCCGTGTTTCATCGGATTGCGGTGTCAGCGTCATGCGGTCGGCGACGTCGAGGATACGCGCCATATTCTCGGTGCGCTCGGAATAGCGCCCCATCCAGTACAGTTGATCTGCAACCCGTCCCAGCATGGTTATTCCTGCAATATCCAGGTGTCTTTGGTGCCGCCGCCCTGAGACGAATTCACGACTAGCGACCCTTCGGTCAGCGCCACCCGGGTCAGCCCGCCCGGCACCACGGTCACGTCATCACCCGACAAAACATAGGGACGAAGATCGACATGACGGGGTGCGACACCCGATTCCACAAAGGTCGGACAGGTCGACAGCGCCAAAGTCGGTTGCGCAATAAACCCCGAAGGATTCTCGAGGATGCGCTCACGGTAGTCCGCGATCTCTTTCTTCGTACTTGCCGGCCCGACCAGCATACCGTAGCCACCCGAGCCATGGACTTCCTTGACCACCAGCTCAGCCAGGTTGTCGAGCGTGTATTTAAGGTCCTCGGGGTCGCGCAGCATATAAGTAGGCACGTTGTTGAGGATCGGCTCTTCGCCGAGATAAAACCGGACAATTTCCGGCACATAGGGATAGACCGATTTGTCGTCGGCAACGCCAGTGCCCATTGCATTCGCTACCGTCACACCACCGGACCGGTAGACGGATAACAAACCCGGCACTCCGAGCATGGACTCCGACCGGAAAGCCAGCGGATCGATGAAATCATCGTCGATGCGCCGGTAAATCACGTCAACGCGCTGCGGTCCCTCGGTCGTCCGCATAAAGACCTTTGCATCCCGGACAAAAAGGTCCGGCGCTTCCACCAGTTCGATCCCCATCGCATCGGCCAGGTAAGCATGTTCGAAATAGGCGCTGTTGAATGCGCCTGGTGTCAGCAGCACGACTGTCGGCTCGCCCACCCCGGGCGGAGCGACAGCCCGGAGATTGCGCAGTAATTCATCGGGGTAATGATCAACCGGTGCCACCGCATTGCCGGCAAAGAGCTCGGGGAATAGACGCATCATGATCGCGCGGTTTTCCAGCATATAGGATACGCCGGACGGTGCCCGCAGATTGTCCTCCAGAACGTAGAATTCATTCTCGTCGACGCGGACCAGATCGATGCCGGCGATATGGGCATACACGCCGCCCGGCACAGAGAGCCCGTGCATCTGGATTTGGTAATAGTCGTTGTTGAACACGAGATCGGCGGGAATTCTTCCCGCTTTCACGATTTCCGCACCGTGATAGAGATCGTCGAGGAACATGTTGAGCGCACGGACCCGCTGGATCGAGCCCTGTGATAGCCGGTCCCATTCCGAGGATGAAAACACCCGGGGGACCACATCGAACGGGATCAGCCGTTCATTACTGCCTTCGCTCCCGTACACGAGAAAAGTAATACCCATCCGGCGAAACAATAACTCCGCTTCTTCGGTTTTAAGGGCAAGCTGACCTTCGGGCAGCGACTCCAGCCAATCTGCTATATCTTTATAGGCGTGACGGACGCTACCGTCACCTGCGAGCATTTCATTGAAAAAACCAGTTCCGGGCATGGCGGCATCGTAGTGACAAAGCAATGGAAGTCCAATGAAACCAGGATCTACATAAAGTTATAGGGATCAATATCGACAGAGATCCGAACACCGCCCGTCATTTTATGTGCATACACCCAGCGCCGCAGGACATCCTGAATATTGAGATCCTTTCGTGCCCGCACCAGCAATCGGCGGCGATGGCGGCCACGTACAACCGAGATAGGTGCCGGCGCCGGACCAAGCACAGACAAGCCGTCGCGCCGTGGCGCAGTCCGCCCAAGCGCGTTCGCTGCATCATCCACCGCGCGCTCGTTCCGCCCCGACACAATGATCGCCGCCAGCCGTCCATAGGGGGGCATGTTGTGCTGTTTCCGGGCGGACGCTTCGGTCTCGATAAAACCGTCCCGGTCGCCACCGATCAGCGCCTGCATAACCGGGTGTTCGGGCTGGAAGGTCTGCAGCAACACGCGCCCCGGACGATCGGCGCGCCCGGCGCGCCCCGACACCTGATGCAACAGCTGATAAGTCCGCTCCGCCGCCCGTAAATCTCCGCCGGCAAGCCCAAGATCTGCATCGATCACACCGACAAGCGTCAGGGCCGGAAAATGGAATCCCTTTGCCATGATCTGTGTGCCGATCAGAACGTCGATCTCGCGGTTCTCCATCCGGCGGACCAGCGCGAGGGCGTCGGCCGGCTTATGCACCGTGTCACTTGACATAATTTCGAACCGCAGATCGGGAAATTTGTCGCGGGCCTCTTCCGCCAAACGTTCGACACCGGGCCCACAGGCGGCAAACCGGCTCTCGGCCTCGCAGGACGGACACGTCAGCGGTGGCCGCGCGCTATACCCGCAGTGATGACACTGCAACCGGTCGAGCAACCGGTGTTCGACCAGCCATGCCGTGCATTGCGGACAGTTAAGCCTGTGCCCGCAGGCGCGGCACAGGGTGAGCGGCGCGTATCCCCGCCGGTTCAAAAACAACATCGCCTGTTCGCCCGCGGCGACCGTTTCGGACACAGCGCGTGTCAGGGCCGGCGACAGCCAGCTCTGGCGGTCGAGCGTTTCGTTGCGCATGTCGATGGCGGCAATATCAGGCAGGCTTGCGCCGGCAAAGCGTTCCGGCAACGAGAGGCGTCGGTATCGCTCACGCCAGACATTGTCGACCGTTTCCAGAGACGGCGTCGCCGACGCCAGGATCACGGGGAAACCGCCGATATGACCACGCACCACGGCCATATCACGCGCGTTGTAGATCACGCCTTCATCCTGCTTGAAACTGGGATCGTGCTCTTCATCGATCACGATAAGGCCGAGATCGCGATAAGGCAGCATCAGTGCCGACCGCGCGCCGACGACAAGCTTGGCCTCGCCGTACAAAACCGCCCGCCAGTTCCGTCGCCGCTCAGACATCGGCAGGTCGGAATGCCACACGACGGGCCGGACGCCAAAGCGTCGTTCGAACCTGCCGAGCCAGTCGGCGGTAAGCGCGATTTCCGGCAACAGGACGATGACCTGCCGGTCCGCGCGAATGGCAGTGGCGATCGCCTCGAAATAGACCTCGGTCTTCCCCGACCCGGTTACCCCGTCGAGCAGCGTCACCGAATACCCGGCGCCGACATCGGCAGACAGGGTGGCCGCTGCCGCCGATTGTGCATCGGACAAAACAGCGCCCGGAAGCTCAGGGTCCGGCTGGCCGACGGGGTCCTCTTCCGTCAGCGCAATTTGTTCCAGCGCGCCCGCATCCGCCATCGCCCGAATCACCGCCGCGGAACTGCCGGACAGCTTGGCAAGTTCAGCACCCTTGCGCGGCGTACCGTCGGTAAGGGCGTCCAGGACCCGTCGGCGGGCCTCCGTCAGACGCACACCACCGGGAAGTGATTCGCTTTTTAGGTCCACCGCCGAGGCGACCCGGTAGGCCGTGACGGGCTTTAACGGGCTCAGCGCCTTGGGCACACTCATGGTCATGCGGAGCACCGTGCCGACCCGCGCCAGAGTATATGCCGCCACCCAATCCACGAACTGACGGAGGTCTACCGGCATCGGGGGCAGGTCTAATACGGCGCTGATTTCACGGAGCTTTTCGGGGTTCACGCCGCCCCGTGCCGGGCCCCACACAACGCCCGTCGCCTGGCGCGCGCCCAATGGCACCTCGACATAGGAGCCAGGCTCAACCGACAGATCCGGCGGCACCAGATAGTCATAGGGCGCGATCAGCGGTAGCGGCAGCAGAACACTGACAGCATTCGTCTCGGCGGTGTCGGGGCGTGTGGAAAGGGTGGGGTCCATCGGATACACTCTATCCCAGCCGTTCGGGGCGGCCAATCGGCTGACGGCGGAAGCATTGCTTTCAGCAAAGATAAATCATCGCGGGCACCGCCTGCACAGCGAATCGGGCTGGCGCACGCTGACCGGCTCAGAACTGAAGGAATATCATGAAGTTTTTCGTGGACACGGCGGACGTTGCCGAGATCAAGGATCTGGCGTCAACGGGCCTCGTAGACGGCGTCACCACCAACCCGTCGATCATCGCCAAATCGGGCCTTAATTTTTTCGAGGTGATCGCGGAAATCTGCGACATCGTCGATGGACCGGTTAGTGCCGAGGTCGCGGCGACAGATCATGAAACGATGCTCAAAGAGGGCCGGAAGCTGGCGCAGATTGCCAGCAATGTCGCCGTCAAAGTACCGCTGACGCCGGATGGGCTGAAGACCTGCAAGGTGCTGTCCGATGCCGGCACACAGGTAAACGTCACGCTTTGTTTTTCCGCCGGTCAGGCGATCCTCGCGGCCAAGGCGGGCGCCACTTTCGTATCGCCATTCGTCGGCAGGCTGGACGATATCAGCCGCGACGGCATGGGCCTGATCGACGAGATCTGCACGATCTACGCCAATTACGAGGCGTTCGAGACAGAAGTGCTGGTCGCATCGATACGCAGTCCCAACCATGTGGTCGAAGCGGCGCGAATGGGTGCCGATGTCGCTACTTTGCCGCCCAGTGTCCTGCGCCAGCTGTTCAAGCACCCGCTGACCGATTCGGGTCTGGAGGCATTTCTTGCGGATTGGGCAGGATCCGGTCAGTCGATCCTGGGGTCCTGAACATGAGCGGGCCGTCGGATGATGCCGCAAAAATCCAGCGGGAAAGCCTGACCGCTGAGACCGTCTCCGCCTGGCTGCGCCGACATCCGGAATTCCTGCAGGAAAACCCGGAAGTCCTGACGTTCCTGACACCGCCTGAATTCAAACGCGGCGAGCGTATTCTGGATATGCAGCATTTTATGCTGGAACGGATGCGTGATGACCTGACCAGCCTGCGACGCCATGAAAAACAACTTTTGTCGGCGGTTGAAGGCAATGCTGCGGGCCAGTCCAAGGTCCACCAGGCGGTCATTGCGGTTGTCGACGCAGATGACATTCAGGCGCTGAACGGTGTTATTCGCGGCAAACTGCCGGCCATGCTGGATATCGAATCGGCAACGTTATGCATCGAGGATACCGGGGCCCTGGCCCTCGCCGGCGCAACGGCGATCGGCAAGGGCGGCATTGAAAACCTGATGGGACCCAAAAAACGCATCCTGTTGCAGGGGCAGACCGCGGGCGAAGCGTTCGTGTTCGGCGACGATGCCGCGCGGGTAAAATCAATCGCCTATCTGCGGCTGCGCGCCGGGAAAAATTCTCCAGACATGTTGCTGGCGCTGGGGTCGGGCCGCGAAGATGGGTTCGACAAGGACCAGGCGACAGATCTGATCACTTTTCTCGCCGATGTGCTGGAGGCACGGCTGAAACAATGCCTGGGGCCGAAAAACTAGTCAGGTTTACCGCGCAGGGTGACCTGCTCGCTGCGCTGGATGACTGGCGCCGCTGGCTGATCACTGAACGGCGGACATCGGTCCACACGGTGGACGGATATTGCCGCGATGTCGCAGCCTTTCTCGACTTTCTGAATGAATACCGGGGTGAAGTCCCCGACATTGCCACGCTTGCCGACCTGAAGCCGTCCGATTTCCGGGCATGGTTGGCGGCGCGGATGCAGGACGGCCTGTCGCGGACGTCCATTGCCCGCGCGATGTCGGCATTGCGTAATCTTTTCCGCTTCCTCGACCGCACCGGGCGGGTCCACAATCAGGCACTGGCCGCGGTTAAGGTGCCCAAACCGCCAAAATCCGTGCCCAAGCCGCTGAATGCCGACGACGCACTGGCCCTGTTGCGCCGCGCCGCCGAGATTGCAACAGAACCCTGGGTCGGCGCGCGTGACGTCGCGATCCTGGCCCTGCTTTACGGCTGCGGCCTGCGTATCGACGAAGCGCTCAGCCTCGATCAACGCGATGTGCCGACCGGCGAGGTCATGACCATTACCGGCAAGGGGAACAAGCAGCGGATCGTTCCCGTTCTGCCGGTCGTCATCGATGCCATCGGCGTATACCGCGCCGCCTGTCCGTTCCCGCTCGATGCGAACCGGCCACTCTTTTACGGATCGCGCGGTGCCCGGCTGAACGCGGGAATCGTCCAACGCACCATGCGCCACCTGCGCGCCGATCTTGGGTTGCCGGATACCGCGACACCCCATGCGCTGCGTCACAGCTTCGCCACGCATTTGCTGGCGGGTGGCGGCGACCTGCGCACAATCCAGGAATTGCTGGGCCATGTGTCCCTATCGACCACCCAGCGCTATACCGATGTCGACACCCAGCAGATGATCGACGTCTATGACCGGGCTCATCCGCGCGCGGTGGTCAGGAAATAGGATGTTCGGTGGCATCGGGCGGGCGCTCTCGCACCGCGACTATCTGCTGTACTGGTCCAGCAACGGCATCAACACCATCGGCCGGTGGATGTACCGGATCGCCGTCGGCTGGCTGACCTGGGAACTGACCGAATCGACCACGTGGCTGGGCATCATCGCCTTTGCCGAGAGTTTCCCGCTGGTCGTGTTCTCGGTTCTGGCCGGCGCCATTGCCGACCGGGTCGGTTACATCCGCATCACCTTGCTGGCCCAGACCGCAACGGCGATTGTCGCCGCCGCATTTGCCGCAATGACGATCGCCGGGATCATAACGATCGAGCTTGTTCTCATCTCCGCCGTGTTGATCGGGTCGCTCGAATCGCTGACCACACCGGCGCGTATGGCGCTGGTCCATGCATTGGTGCCCAAACAGGACCTGGCGGCCGCCATCGCGCTCGGCTCCGCTACATTTAATGCGGCGCGATTTATCGGCCCTGCGATCGCCGGCGCACTTCTCGTGTGGACGGGATCGGGCGTGGTGCTTGCCGTCGTTGCCATCTCGTTCACACAATTCTGCCTGACCCTTCTGATCGTCAAGGCAGACGAACCCGAACGGAACCCGGGACCGTGGCGTGATTTGACCGGCGAGATCGTTACCGGCATTCGATATGGATTCCGACATCCCGGTATCCGATTCCTGCTTGTGATGCTGGGGGTCACCGGACTGCTGATCAGGCCGGTGATCGAGCTGATGCCCGGTTTCTCGGCAGAGGTATTCGACCGCGGTGCCGACGGCCTCGCCATCCTGATGTCGACCCTGGGGTTCGGTGCGATGGTCAGCTGTATCTGGATGGCACAGCGCGGCCGGACCGACGGACTGACCGCCCTGGTAACGATGAGCCTGTTGGTACAGGCGGTGGCGCTTGTCTTAAGCGCTGCCGCCGGCTATTTCGGCGGCAACCTGTGGCTGTCTGCAGCGTTTCTGGGGGTCGTCGGCTTTGCCATGCTGATCGGTGGGGTCGGATCGCAGACGCTCATGCAGAATGCGGTCGAATCGCACATGCGGGCCCGCGTGATGAGCCTGTTCATCATGATTTCATGGGGGCTTCCGGCCTTCGGGGCACTTGCCGCGGGGTGGATCGCCAATTTTGCCGGACTGCCTATTACGATTGCCGTCGGTGGCGCGCTGACGATCGTGCTCTGGCTATGGGCGCGTCCACGGGCCCGGAAGCTCGAAAGCGACCTCGAAAAAACTTTGTAAAAGCGCTTAACGCCAATCCGTCACGACGTCAGGCACACATCAAAGGCAATGCTGATCCGTGTTCCGTCTCCGGCAAACGGGATCGTCCGGTGATACATATAGGACGGAAAAAGCAGCATCAGACCTACTTCCGGACGAATCATGATTACATCCGGTTCGGTGTCGCCGGTATAGCTCTCGGGCGGGCGGCCGAACTCAATCCAGCCGGCCTGGCTGTTATCGCCGATGACCGGCGGCAGTTTTGGATAATAGACGCCGCTGAGCCAGGCACCAGGATGGATATGGGAAACCTGGTGCCCGGCCTGTTGCAGGATAATCGCCCAGATATTAAGCCCGAACAGGTCCGGCACATGGTGCAAAAATGGGTGTTTCGCATCGATGGGGTGATCGCGGCGGTATTGATCGACAGCCGCACGGATCACCTCTTCCAGACCGCGGATCGGACCCATGGGTTCCAGCATCAATTCGCCCGTGTGATAGCCATCCTGGGTCGCATGATCGGCAGGTGCAAACTGTATGGAAGGGTGGTTTTCCACATGCTCTGCCAGGGCCGCATTAAAATCCGCGACTGTTTCCCAACCTGAGGGCGGCGAAATGCGCACACGTCCCATCAGCCCGTCAAAATCGTTCAGCGTGCGGGCAATATCGGTATGGCCGGCCACCTCGGCTGCTACTCCCTGAATCGCGAGCGATCCGGTATCGCCCGGGAAGCGTTCCACACCCTGTGTGACGATTTGAAACGCGGATTCAGGTTCGCCAGCTTCCAGATACCTCTTTGCAATATCGCAATACGGTTCAGGCGAGCGCGGCACGGCAGCAATGACTGCCTCAAAGACGGCGCCGGTTTCGGCATCGCGTCCCGCCGCTTTCAGGGCTTGCACATACCCTGCCATGATCGCCACATCATCCGGCGCGATTTCGAACGCCATCTGAAAATTATCGACAGCCTCGATATGCCGGCCAAGGCCCTGTAGCGCGCGGGCCTTGATCTGCAACATGGTTCTATCCGCCGGCGCTGCTTTGAGGATTCCATCGCTCAGGGCGAGTGCTTCGTCAAATTCCGCGATCTCGACCAGCGAGGCACCGAGGATCGACTTTGCGGCGACCCGGTCAGGATCCAGTTCGAGCGCGCGACGGATTGTCGTGACCGCATCCGCATGTTTTCCGGCCAGAGCAAGCGTAAGCCCGAGCGCCGCGCTGGCATCGGCATCCTCCGGCGCCAGTTTCAGCGCAACACGGCAGGCTTCCTCGGCCCGTTCATATAGTTTGATATCGCGCAAAGCCTTGGCATGCATCAATCTCACGCGGGGCTCGTTCGGCCAGCGCGCAATTGCCGTGTCGAAAAGCGCGAGTGCCCGGTTAAAGGCCCTCATCTTGGTAAAAACACCTGCGAGATTTGCGATCGACGCAGCATCCCCGGGATCGATCGCCAAGGCGCGCTCATAGGCTCCGACGGCCTCTTCAATCCGGTGACAGCTTTCCAACGCCACGCCAAGGTTGAACCATCCCTTGGGATAAGCAGGGTCAATATCGACCGTGCCCTGAAATGCCTGCACTGCTTCGGTATGCGCCGCAGCCTGGGTATACGCGACCCCAAGGTTGAACCGTGTCCGGGTGTCGCGCGGTTCTACCGCGGCAAGGCGCTCAAAATACCCGGCGGCGGCGGCATAATCGCCCTGCGAGAAACTGGCATCGCCCGCAAGGTTGAGTCCGTCCGGGTCACACGGCAAGACGGAGAGCACATCGCTATAGAGAGCGAGCGCTTCCGCAAAGTGCCCGTCGCGATGTAGTGCCATCGCGCGTTCCAGAAGGTCCAGTCTATCGGATGGTTGCATGCCCGCTCCGGCTGTCGAATGTTTGTATAATTCTAGCGCATTTCGACCGACGGTTTCGAGCCGGTGTCGACGCAATCATTCCTTTTTCTTTCGCCCGCGCAGCCGTTTCCACAACCGCAACGCACGGCGATCCGCCTCGTCATAGGTTTTACCGAAGCGCGGATAGCGGGCCTTGAGCCAGTCGAGCCTCGCCGCCGCCCATTCGGATTCACGGGACAACAGGATCAGACCGATGGTGAGAAAAAGAATGCCCTGCAGGATCGGCAGAAACAGGCCGAGAATACCGAGAATGATGAATATCCAGCCAAGAGCGAGAACGGCGTAGCGTTTAAGACGCTTCTTCATCGCGAGCCCCCGGTTGGAGGGTTACATGTGGATCGGCGAGCCTTCAACGGCAAGTGCTGCTTCTTTCACTGCCTCGTTCAACGTCGGATGGGCATGACAGGTCCGCGCAATATCTTCGGACGATGCGCCAAATTCCATGGCAAGCGCCAGTTCGGCAATCAACGTTCCGGCATCCGGCCCGATAATATGTACGCCAACCACTTCGTCCGTCGTGGCATCCGCCAGAATTTTGACGAACCCGTCCGTATCACCGTTGGCGCGGGCGCGCGAATTCGCCATGAAGGGAAAGCTGCCCTTATTGTAGTCGACACCCGCCTCCGTTAATTGCTCTTCGGTCTTCCCGACAGAGGCGGCTTCCGGCCACGTGTAGACCACCGACGGAATGGCATCGTAGTTGATATGCGTCGCCTGCCCGGCGAGCCGCTCGACACAGGCAATACCTTCTTCTTCGGCTTTGTGCGCCAACATCGCACCTGGAATGACATCACCGATCGCGTAGATACCGTCCACATTGGTTTTGAAATTGCCGTCGACCTGGATGACACCCCGGCCATCCATTTCAACACCGACATCTTCAAGACCGAGATTAGCGGTAAACGGCACACGCCCGATCGAGACCAGCACAACATCGCAGTCGATGGTTTCGGCATCGCCGCCCGCAGCAGGTTCGACCGTGAGCGCAACCTTGCTTTTGGTCGATTTCGCACCCGTCACCTTGGTGCCAAGTTTGAATACCATACCCTGTTTTTCGAGGGTCTTGTGCATGGCCTTGCCGACTTCACCGTCCATATTGGGGACGATGGCATCGAGGAACTCGACAACGGTGACCTTGGACCCAAGGCGCCGCCAGACCGATCCCATTTCAAGACCGATATAGCCGCCACCCACGACGACCAGATGCTTCGGCACTTTATCGAGCGACAATGCACCTGTAGACGATACGATTCGGTCCTCGTCGATCTCGACACCGGGTAAGGGTGCGACCTCGGAGCCGGTCGCAATGAGGATATTATCGGCGGTATAGCGCGCATCCTTGCCATCGGCGGTTACCATGACCTCGCCCGGCTTGACGATCCGGGCGGCCCCGGTGATCCCGGTGACCTTGTTCTTCTTGAACAGAAAACCGATGCCCTTGGTCAGGTCATCGACGACCTTGTCCTTGCGCGCCATCAACGTCTCGAGATCAAGCTCGACCTTGCCGACCTTGACCCCATGCTCGGCGAGGTGGCTCTGCGCTTCTTCGAATTTCTCCGACGAATGCAGCAATGCCTTGGACGGGATACAACCCACATTCAGGCATGTGCCACCGAGGGTACCGCGCTTGTCGATACAGGCCGTTTTCAGGCCAAGCTGCGCAGCACGAATAGCAGCGACATAACCGCCGGGGCCCGCCCCGATAATGATCAGGTCAAAATGGGAATCACTCATATTTCTAACCCTTGATCAGACGGCGAGCAGAATGCGTTCGGGATTTTCGATGCATTCCTTTACGCGGACGAGGAACGTCACGGCTTCGCGACCATCGATGATGCGATGGTCATAGGACAGCGCGACATACATCATCGGACGGATTTCGATTGAATCGCCAACCGCGACCGGGCGACGATCAATTTTGTGCATCCCCAGAATACCGGATTGCGGCGGGTTCAGAATCGGCGTGGACATCAGCGAGCCGTATACGCCACCATTCGTAATCGTAAACGTGCCGCCAGTCAGCTCATCCATACCGAGCTTGCCGTCCCGCGCCTTCAGGCCGAGTTCGGTGATGCCTTTTTCGACATCCGCGAAAGATTTTTTATCGGCATCGCGCAACACCGGCACAACCAGGCCCTGTTCTGTGCCAACGGCAACGCCAATATCGTAGTAGTTCTTGTAAATCAGCTCGTCGCCGTCGATTTCACCGTTCACAGCGGGCAGTTCCTGCAACGCGACGATACAGGCTTTGACGAAGAATGACATGAAGCCAAGCCGGCAGCCATGGCGTTTTTCAAAATCCGCCTGAAATTGTTTGCGCGCCGCCATGACGTTGGTCATGTCGATTTCGTTGAATGTGGTCAGCATCGCGGCCGTGTTCTGCGCCTCTTTGAGACGTTCAGCGATCCGCTTGCGCAAACGGGTCATCTTCACGCGTTCCTCGCGCGGGTCTTCTGCACGGGGCGCGGAAGGCGCTGCCGGTTTTGCAGCGGGCGCGGGCGCAGGGGCCGCCGCGGACACTGCCGCGCCGACGCCGTCTTTCATAAACATCAGGACATCGCCTTTGGTCAGGCGTCCGTCTTTGCCGGTGCCACTGATCTGGCCGGCATCGAGATTGTTTTCATCGATCAGCTTGCGAACGGCAGGCGACAGCTTGTCCTTGTCATCGTCGTCTGATGCGGTAGCAGCAGATGCTGCTTCGGCAGGCTTTGCCGCTTCCGCCGGTGCCGGTGCTTCAGCTGCGGCTTCCGCCTTCTTGGTCGGTGCAGCCCCGCCCTCGCCGATCATGCCGAGCAATGCGCCGACTTCGACGTTATCGCCTTCTTTCGCTGCGATCTCGCTCAGCGTACCGGCCGTGCTTGCATTGACTTCGAGCGTCACCTTGTCGGTTTCCAGCTCCAGGATGGGCTCATCGACGGCGACCGCGTCGCCTTCCGCCTTGAACCATTTGGCAACGGTCGCTTCGGTGACGGATTCGCCAAGTGTGGGAACGATAATTTCAGTGGCCATGTTCTATTTGCTCCTGGAGCAGGCTAGTCGTTTGATCAGATTGTCAGGGCTTCGGAAATCAGCGCCTGCTGTTCCGCATTATGCTTGCCGAGTGAGCCCGTCGCCGGAGAAGCTGCTTCGGGACGGCCGACGTAAACCGGACGCTCGGCGTCCACATCGATATTCCCGAGAAGCTCTTCGATCCGCCGGTCGAGGAAATGCCAGGCACCCATATTCTTGGGCTCTTCCTGACACCAGATGACGTCGGCATTGGGATACTTCTTCAGCTCTTTTGACAGTGAGACACTGGGGAACGGATAAAGCTGTTCCATTCGTACCAGGGCAACGTTGCCGATATTTGCCTCTTCGCGCGCGGCCAGCAGATCGTAATAGATCTTGCCCGTGCACAGGACGATGCGTTTCACTTTGGCGTCTGCAACAAGATCACCGCAATCCGGCAGTACGCGATTGAACGACGTGCCCGGCCCGAATTCTTCAAGCTTTGAGACCGCCCTTTTATGACGCAGCAACGATTTCGGCGTCATGATAACCAGCGGTTTACGGAAATCGCGATGAATCTGGCGCCGCAAGGCATGGAAATAGTTCGCCGGTGTCGTGATATTGCAGACCTGCCAGTTGTCTTCGGCACATTGCTGCAGATACCGTTCCAGCCGTGCTGACGAATGTTCCGGCCCCTGGCCTTCAAAGCCATGCGGCAACAACATCACCAGTCCCGACATACGGAGCCATTTGGATTCGCCCGATGAAATGAACTGGTCGAAAATAAACTGCGCACCGTTGGCGAAATCGCCAAACTGAGCTTCCCACAAGACCAGCACGTCCGGGTCGGCAAGAGTCATGCCGTATTCGAAACCAAGTACAGCAACTTCAGACAGGGTTGAGTTGCGGGCGATAAATTTGGCCTGATTACCCGGACGGATCTGTTCGAGCGGGATGAATACCTTCTCGTTTTCCTGATCCGTTGCAACCACGTGGCGCTGAGAAAACGTACCGCGCGCGACATCCTGCCCACTAAGCCGGACAAGATGGTTTTCCGTCAGCAATGTTCCAAAGGCAAGCGATTCACCGGTTGCCCAGTCGATACCTTCGCCGGCCTCGATGGCCTTCTTTCGGTTGCCAAAGAACCGCTTCAGCTTGGGATTCAGATTGAAGTCTTCGGGGACGGTCGAAATCGCCTTGCCGACTTCGTTCAGCAATTCCATCGACACATCCGTCTTGCCCCTGCGTTCCTCGGCGGAGGGCGCGGTAGTCTTGCCCTGCCACTTGCCTTCGAGCCAATCGGCTTTGTTCGGCTTGTAGGACGTGGAGGCTTCGAAATCTTCGTCAAGCTTGGCGCGAACCCGCGCCTGAATTTCGGCGACCTCTTCTTCGGTGACAACATTCTCGGAAATCAGTTGGTTGGCATAGAGCTGGCGAACGGTCGGATGATCCGCGATCGCCTTGTACATTTTGGGCTGGGTAAATGCCGGCTCGTCGCCTTCGTTATGGCCGAAACGGCGGTAGCACCACATGTCGATTACGACGTCCTTGCGGAACTCGTCGCGGAATTCAGCAGCGATGCGGCTGACATGGATGACGGCTTCGACATCGTCGCCGTTCACATGGAAAATCGGCGCCTGCGCCATCTTGGCGATCTCGGTTGGATAGCGTGACGTGCGCGTCGCACCTGGATTGGTCGTAAACCCGATCTGGTTATTGACCACGACGTGCATCGTACCGCCGGTGCGATATCCCTTGATGTCCGACAGCCCGAAAGTTTCGGCAACGATGCCCTGGCCACCGAATGCGGCATCGCCATGCATCAGCAGACCCATCACCTTGCGGCGTTCTGAATCGCCGCGCTGGCGCTGTTTCGCGCGGACCTTGCCGACCACGACCGGGTCAACCGCTTCAAGATGGGACGGGTTTGCTGCCAGCGACAGGTGAACCTGCTTGCCGTCGAATTCACGGTCCGCAGACGTCCCAAGATGATATTTCACATCTCCAGAGCCCTGGACGTCTTCGGGTTTGGCAGAAGTCCCCTGGAATTCGGAGAAGATCGCAGAGAACGGCTTTTTCATCACGTTCGCCAGCACGTTGAGCCGCCCACGATGGGGCATGCCGATCACGACCTCTTCCACGCCGAGTTGCGTGCCGCGCTTCAGGATCTGTTCAAGACCGGGGACGAGAGATTCCGCGCCGTCGAGCCCGAAGCGTTTGGTACCTGTATATTTCACGTTCAGAAACTGCTCGAACGTTTCGGCCTCTGTCAGGCGTTCGAGGATGGTGATCTTCCCCATATCGGTGAAGTCGGTCTGGTTGCGCGTGCCCTCGATCCGGTCCTGGATCCACACCTTTTCCTCGGTCGAGGTCATATGCATGTATTCGACGCCGATATGACCGCAATAGGTCGTGCGGACCTTTTCGACGATATCGCGAAGCGGCGCTTTTTCGCCAAGACCGAGCCGGTCGTGAATGTAAATCTCACGGTCGTAATCGGCTTCGCTGAAGCCATAAGACTCCGGATCAAGCTCCGTATGGCTCAATGGCATTTCCAGCCCCAGCGGATCGAGCTCTGCATACAGATGACCGCGCACGCGGTGCGAGCGGATAATCATCAGTGCCTGAATTGAATCGCGGGTCACATCACTGAGGATATGCCCAGGTGCCGCGCCATTCGCCGCATGGCCCTTCGCACCGTTGGTTTTCATCACCTCGGCGGCTGTTTCAGTGCCGATGACGGCCGTACCGTTCGGCGCCCAGCTGGCACCCTGAAGGTCCTTGAGAACGTCTGGCGCCTCGTCCTTCAACTCATCGAAGAATGCTGCCCATTCAGGATCAACCGTTGCCGGTTTTTCAAGATAACGCGCGTAAAGTTCCGCCACGAAAGTGCTGTTCGCACTCGTGAGAAACGAAGTCTTGTCTAACAGTCCGGTCATGAACTCCGGCGACGCTGCCGCCGCCCCTCTCACATGCTACACCGCCGGAAAATGCCGGCGCAGTTAGCCCCCGACCTATCCCTTCATCGCCTCTACCATCGCGTCGCCGATACCGGCGGGCGAATCGGATACCCGTACCCCTGCACTTTTCATGGCTTCGATCTTGTCGTCGGCACCGCCTTTGCCGCCCGATATGATCGCACCTGCATGACCCATGCGCCGGCCCGGAGGTGCTGTAACACCTGCGATAAAGCCCACGACGGGTTTCTTGGTTTTGGATTGTTTGATGAAGTCGGCCGCATCTTCTTCCGCAGAGCCACCAATTTCGCCGATCATGACAATGCCCTGGGTTTCATCGTCCGCCAGGAACAGGTCGATACAATCAACGAAATTCGTTCCATTAACGGGATCACCGCCAATGCCGATACACGTCGTCTGGCCAAGCCCCGCCGCCGTCGTCTGAGCGACAGCTTCATAGGTCAGTGTGCCGGAGCGCGAGACGATACCGATCGCGCCGCGCTGATGAATGTGGCCCGGCATAATGCCGATCTTGCATTCATCGGGCGTAATGATGCCCGGGCAGTTCGGCCCGATCAGCCGTGTGTTTGAATTGGCAAGTGCGCGCTTCACACGGACCATGTCGAGCACGGGAATACCTTCGGTGATGCAGATCGCAAGCGGGATATCCGCATCGATCGCTTCGAGGATGGCATCCGCCGCAAACGGCGGCGGCACATAGATCACGGACGCATTGGCACCGGTCTTACCGACCGCTTCAGCAACCGTATCGAATACCGGAAGATCCAGATGCTGGGTGCCGCCTTTACCGGGCGTGACACCGCCAACCATCTGCGTGCCGTACGCGATCGCCTGTTCCGAATGAAACGTTCCCTGCGCGCCAGTGAAGCCCTGACAAATAACTTTCGTGTCTTTTCCGACCAGCACCGACATCAGGCTGCCTCCTTCGTGACTTTGACAACCTTTTCGGCGGCATCCGCCAGATTATCCGCCGAGACGATCGGCAGACCGGATTCTTCAAGAATTTTCTTACCGAGTTCCACATTGGTGCCGGCAAGCCGGACAACCAGCGGCACGTCGAGGCTCACTTCACGGGCCGCGGCCACAACGCCTTCGGCGATCACGTCGCAGCGCATAATACCGCCGAAGATGTTCACCAGAATGGATTCAACATTGGGATCGGACAGGATCAGCTTAAAGGCTGTGGTAACACGTTCCTTGGTTGCTCCCCCGCCAACATCGAGGAAGTTGGCCGGTGAGCCGCCATAAAGCTTGATGATATCCATGGTCGCCATCGCCAGTCCGGCGCCGTTGACCATGCAGCCGATGCTGCCGTCGAGCGTGATGTAGTTGAGGTCGTGCTTGGCGGCCTCCAGCTCGGTCGGGTCTTCTTCGTCTTCGTCGCGAAGCTCCTGCACGTTCTTGTGCCGGAACAGGGCGTTGTCGTCGAAGTTCATTTTGGCATCGAGCGCAATGATATCGCCGGAGCCGGTAACAACCAGCGGATTGATTTCGACAATCGACGCGTCGAGATCGGTGAAGGCCGTATACATTCCCATCAGGAATTTGACCGCCGATTTGACCTGATCCCCTTCGAGGCCGAGCCCGTAGGCGACCTGGCGGGCGTGAAACGCCTGCATGCCGGTCGCAGGATCGATATCGAAACGCAGGATTTTCTCCGGCGTCGCTTCCGCGACTTCCTCGATCTCCATACCGCCTTCGGTCGACGCCATCAGCGTGACCCGGCTGGTTTCGCGATCGATCAGAATGCCGAGATAAAGTTCGCGCGCGATGTCGCAACCTTCCTCGACATAGACCCGCTTGACCTCGCGCCCTTCGGCGCCGGTCTGCTTGGTGACAAGAACCTTGCCCAGCATTGCGGCAACGTTTTCGCGAACGTCGTCAATCGACTTGACGACACGTACGCCGCCCTTGTCGCTGCTATCGTCCTTGAAACGCCCGGCACCACGGCCACCCGCATGAATCTGTGATTTAACCACCCAGACAGACCCACCGAGATCTTCGGCAGTCTTGGCGGCTTCGTCAGCCGTATAGGCGACACCGCCCTTTGGAACGGCGACGCCGTATTTGGCGAGCAATTGCTTCGCCTGATATTCATGAATGTTCATAGCCTGACCGTATGCTCCTGCCGGGTTACGAAACCATAAACCCGGTGTGTTAAGCGATCATTAACCATAAATTCCGCACCGGCAGAATGCCGATGCGGAAAATGGCTATTCACGTCGCATTACTTTGCTTTTTTAGCCGCTTCACGTTCCATTTTTTTGACGACGTCGACCAGGCCCTGAACGGCTTTGACCGAGTTGTTGAACTGGCGCTTTTCGGCTGCATCCAGTTTAACTTCAACAATACGCTCGATGCCCTTGGCGCCGATAACGACCGGCACGCCGATATACAGGCCCTTCACGCCGTATTCGCCTTTGAGCATCGCGGCGCAGGGCAGAACGCGTTTCTTGTCCTTGAGATATGCATCCGCCATTTCGATCGCGGCGGAGGCCGGCGCATAAAACGCGGAGCCGTTACCAAGAAGGCTGACGATCTCACCGCCACCGTCGCGCGTACGCTGGACGATTGCATCGAGTTTCTTCTTCGTGGTCCAGCCCATCTTGATCAGATCGGGCAGCGGAATACCGGCAACCGTCGAATAGCGAATTGACGGCACCATGGTATCGCCATGACCGCCAAGAACGAACGCTGTCACATCTCTGACCGACACATCGAATTCTTCGGCGAGGAAATACCGGAACCGCGCGCTATCAAGCACGCCGGCCATGCCGACAACCCGGTTGGACGGCAATCCCGAATGTTTCTGCAGCGCCCAGACCATGGCGTCCAGCGGGTTGGTGATGCAGATCACGAACGCGTTGGGCGCATATTTCTTGATGCCTTCGCCGACCTGCTTCATGACGTTCGAATTGATGGCGATCAGATCGTCGCGGCTCATGCCCGGTTTACGGGGGATGCCGGCGGTGACGATGATGACGTCCGCATTCTTGATACCGGCATAGGAATTGGCGCCGGTAATCTTTGAATCAAAGCCTTCGACCGGCGAGGATTCGACCAGATCGAGGGCTTTCCCCTGCGGGGTCCCTTTCATGATGTCGAAAAGAACGATGTCACCGAGCTCTTTGAGTCCAGCGAGATGTGCAAGCGTGCCGCCGATATTGCCGGCGCCGATGAGGGCGATTTTGTTGCGGGCCATGGGTGCTTCCGGAAGCTGTTATGGAAAAATTCTGTCTTCCGGCGGGGTGCCACCGGATCGCGAGGTTTCTAGCGCCGTTAACCCTGAAGGGCAAGCGCTAGTGGCGGTTTTTCACGTGTTTGCGTTCAAATGTGCCGCCTGGATGTACTCTTCGGATTGCATCTCGATCAGGCGGGACGCCGTGCGTTCGAACGCAAAGGCCGTATCGCCTTCAGGAGACAGTTCGTCGGGTTGTGCTGCAGCGGAGGCGACGAGGTTCACCTTATGCTCATAGAGCGCATCGATCAGGGTCACCAGGCGCTTGGATTCGTTGCGTAGGCCCGGCGGCAGCATCGGAATGCCCGACAGAATGACCGTGTGATACGCCTTGGCGATGGCAAGATAATCCGGTGCGCCCAACGGCTTCTCGCACAGATCGGCGAAGGTAAACCGGGCGACACCCTTTGCCGCCAATGGCACAATTACCTTGCGCCCGGTCGCTATCAATTCGGCGGGCTCCCCTGCGGCCTTGTCGGTCAGCGCGCCGAAGGCGGCATCCAGCGCGGCATCGGCCTCCGGGCAAAGCGGCGTGTGATAGACGCCCATATCGACAAGCCGGTCCCGGCGGTAATCGCGCTCGGCTTCGAGTTCCAGAATGTCGATGCGGCCTTTGAGGATTTCGATAAACGGCAGGAAACGGTCACGCTGCAAGCCACCCGGGTACAGATCGTCCGGATGCCGGTTGCTGGTGGCAACGACGACGACGCCCTCGTCGAACAAGCCCTCGAACAGCCGGCCAAGGATCATGGCATCAGCGATGTTATCGACCTGGAATTCGTCAAAACAGATCAGCCAGGTTTCCTTCGCGATTTCCGCAGCGATTTTGGGCAACGGGTCCTGCAACTTGCCGTCGCGCTGGCGCCAGCGATGCATGGTGTCATGGATTTCGAGCATAAATTCATGGAAATGAACCCGGCGCCGGTGATCACCTGCAATAGATTCATAGAACAGATCCATCAGCATGGATTTGCCGCGCCCGACAGGGCCGTAAAGATACAACCCCTGCGGCGCCGGTTCAGCAGGTCGCCGCGTGAGCCCAAGGCGGTCACGCCAGCCCGAGCCGCCACCCGCCGGCTTGTACGCGCTGAGGGCATGCCAGAGAGATTGCAGCTTTTCCGCCGCCAGCGCCTGGACGGCGTCGTGATGCAGATCCCCGTCGCGATTCATTTCACGATA
This sequence comes from Paracoccaceae bacterium, assembly GCA_047638395.1. Taxonomy (GTDB): domain Bacteria; phylum Pseudomonadota; class Alphaproteobacteria; order MPNO01; family UBA830; genus CAXBCP01. The sequence goes on from JBLIMV010000017.1 coordinate 127,653, forward strand.
GGCGAACAGGGGACCTTTTGAGCTGGTATCGGACATATTGATTTCGAACGGTTCAGGGAAAGCGCGGCATGGATAGCGGAACCGGGCAGACGATCAAGTTAAAACACGGAAGTTACATCACAGACCGGATAACGATGGGTAAAAAGAAAAGGGCCACGTTCGCACGCGGCCCTTTTCCTATTTCAGCGTTACCGCTCAAGAATTAGCGCCGCTCCACCATCGCCTGCTTGATGTCGGCAATTGCCTTGGCGGGGTTCAGACCCTTCGGGCAGGTTTTGGTGCAATTCATGATGGTGTGGCAGCGATACAACCGGAACGGATCTTCAAGCTCATCGAGCCGGTCGCCGGTTGCCTCATCGCGCGAATCCTGAATCCACCGATTGGCCTGCAGCAGCACCGCGGGACCGAGGTAACGATCGCTGTTCCACCAGTAGCTCGGGCAGGCCGTCGTGCAGCAGAAGCACAGGATGCATTCCCACATACCGTCGAGTTTTGCGCGCTCTTCCGGTGACTGCAGGCGTTCCTTGCCCGGTGTCGGCTGGCTGTCGGATTTCAGCCATGGTTCGATAGACCGGTACTGGGCGTATGCCTGCGTCAGGTCAGGCACCAGGTCCTTGACCACCGGCATATGCGGCAGCGGATAGACCTTCACGTCGCCCTTTACCTCGTCAAGAAACTTGGTGCAGGCCAGCGTATTGGTGCCATCGATATTCATCGCGCAGGAACCGCAGACGCCTTCGCGGCAGGACCGGCGGAAAGTCAGCGTCGGGTCGATCTCGTTCTTGATCTTGATGACCGCATCAAGAACCATCGGTCCGCAATCGTCGAGATCAACCGTATAGGTATCGACCTGCGGGGTCTCCCCATCATCGCCGTTCCAGCGGTATACGCGAAAAGATTTAGGCCGCTTGGCACCGGCGGCAGCTGGCCAGGTTTTGCCTTCGCGGACCTTCGAATTTTTGGGAAGTGAGAATTCGACCATCAAATTTACCTCAGTATACCCGTGCTTTGGGCGGCACAGCCTTGACGTCGTCGGTCATCGTCTCGGTGTGAACCGGGCGGTAATCGATACGGCTGGTGCCATCTTCATTGAGCCACACATAGGTGTGCTTCATCCAGTTTTCGTCGTCGCGATCCGGGAAATCTTCGCGCGCGTGACCGCCGCGGCTTTCCTTGCGGTTGATCGCGCTATCGAGGCTAACCACCGCCTGCGCCAGCAGGTTGTCATATTCGAGCGTCTCGGCGAGATCGGAATTCCAGATCAACGACGTGTCGCTTACCTTGATGTCGTCGTTCTTGGCCCAAAGCGACGTCAGCCTATCGCGGCCTTCCTGCATCAGCTCACCGGTACGGAATACGGCGCAATGCGCCTGCATGGTGGCCTGCATCTCAGCACGCAGTTCGGAGGTCGGCGTGGTGCCCTTGGCAAAACGCCGGGCATCGAAACGTGCCAGTGCTTCTTCGCCGGCATTCTCCGGCAATTCCGGCTGTTTCTGACCGGGTGTGATCATTTCAGCAGCGCGGTCGCCCGCGGCACGGCCGAACACGACCAGATCGAGCAGCGAGTTCGAGCCGAGGCGGTTAGCGCCATGCACCGACACGCAGGCCGCTTCGCCAATGGCCATCAGACCCGGCTGGATCTGTTCGGGACCGTCGGCTCCGGGCTGCACCATCTCACCCTGATACGTCGTCGGGATGCCGCCCATGTTGTAATGCACCGTCGGGATCACGGGGATTGCTTCCTTCGTGACATCGACGCCGGCGAAGATACGCGCGGTTTCGGAAATACCCGGCAGGCGCTGGTTGATGATATCGGCATCGAGATGTTCGATATGCAGATGGATATGATCGCCGTCCGCGCCGACACCCCGGCCGTCACGGATCTCCATCGTCATTGCTCGGCTGACAACATCGCGGGATGCGAGGTCCTTTGCCGATGGTGCGAAACGTTCCATGAAACGTTCGCCCTCTGAATTGGTCAGGTAACCGCCTTCGCCACGCACACCTTCGGTGATCAGGCAGCCCGCGCCGTAAATACCGGTCGGGTGGAACTGAATGAATTCCATATCTTCGAGCGGAAGACCTGCGCGCAGGACCATCGCCGATCCATCGCCGGTCTGCGTATGCGCGCCCGTGCACGAGAAATAGGCGCGGCCATAGCCGCCCGTCGCAATAACGACCTGATTGGCACGGAAACGGTGAATCGTGCCGTCATCCAGGTTCCACGCCATGATGCCACGACAGACACCGTCATCGTCCATAATCAGGTCTAGACCCATATATTCGATGAAGAATTCGGCGTCGTGTTTGAGTGACTGCTGATACAACGTGTGCAGGATCGCATGGCCGGTACGGTCAGCCGCCGCAGCGGTGCGCTGCGCGGGCGGACCTTCGCCGTACTGCGTGGTCATGCCACCGAACGGGCGCTGATAAATCTCACCCTTTTCGGTCCGTGAAAACGGCACACCGTAATGTTCAAGTTCCAGTACCGCCGGAATCGCTTCGCGGCACATATATTCAATAGCGTCCTGGTCGCCGAGCCAGTCGGCGCCCTTTACCGTGTCGTAGAAATGCCAGCGCCAGTCGTCCTCGCTCATATTCGCGAGCGCGGCAGATATACCGCCCTGTGCGGCAACGGTATGGCTACGCGTCGGGAAGACCTTGGAAATGCAGGCTGTCCGCAGGCCTTTGAGGGCCATACCGAAAGTAGCCCGAAGCCCGGCGCCGCCGGCACCCAGTACGACGACGTCGTAGGTATGGTCGATGATCTCGTATGCGTTGGTATTCATGACGATCCTGTGCGCGATCCTGTAGCCCGGTCGGCAGCGTTAGCCGAGGGCAATCTTGACGATTGAAAAGATAGTCGCGATGGCGAGACCGATCGCGGCAAATTTGACGATGGCAATACTGGCGATTTTAAGCCATTCGGTATGAACGTAGTCTTCAAGTACGACCTGCAGGCCAAGCTGCGCGTGGTGAAACACCGCGACCGTCAGCAGCACGAGCATGATCGACACCATCGGTGTCGCGATCCAGGTGCGGACCGCGTCGTAATCGGCGCCGGTCATCGCGCAGATCGATGCGACGAACCAGATCAGCAGCGGCACCAGCGCCACGGCCGTCATACGTTGCGCCCACCAATGGGCAACGCCTTCTTTCGCGGAACCGAGTCCGCGGACTTTTCCAAGTGGCGATCTCATGCTCATCAGATCACTCCCATCGCGGCATAACCCCAGAGCCAGGC
>JBLIMV010000018.1:0-129514 GCA_047638395.1 Paracoccaceae bacterium
GACAGATGTTCCCAGCGCTGTGGCGACGACTGAAATACCGACGACTGCCGGTGACGCGGCGGGTACCTTTGCGAACCGGGCAACCTCTTTCGCAGCGTCCTGGATCGGGCTGGGCAGAGCGTCCAGAGGATACTCGGCCGGTGTCGCGATATCGTGCGACAGTGGCTCAGGATCGGGCCACTCGAACGACTGGGACGCCTCCAGCGCGACCCGCACGCTTTCTTCGCCAACATCGGGCGTTCTATTGCCTGACGAGATTGGGGCGGTGGTCATGTTGCAACCTCCGCAATGACCACACCCTGTAGGGCCGCGTTGAAGTCCTTGAATGGAGATGGAGGGCGAGCAATGCGAACCGAGCGCCCTTCGACTCTAAACCGCCGGGCCGCGATCTGTGCGCTGGCCTCACCCGCGGGATCGCCGTCCGCAAGTATCACGACTTGACGCACGCTGTCTGGCAACACCACAGCGCGCAGACCGCTTGTGCCCAGCGTTGCCCATACCGGAAGCAGCGGCTCGGCCTGCATGACAGACAAACCGTCTTCAATGCCTTCGCATAGGCCCAGCAAGTCATGTGCCTCCGCTAAGCGAACCGCGCCGCCGGCTATTGGGCCCAGCGCCATCTTTGCTGGATCAACGGGTGCTTTCCCCCGACCGTCTGGCGCGAGAAATGTACGCTGAACGGCGACCACGCCACCGCCAGGTGCTTCCACAGACGCAACAATGCATGGCAACGATTGGCTAGAGGGCGCGTGCCGGGCGCTAGCCACGAAGCGCAGACAAGGCGGCGGGTCAATATAGATGCCCCGCCCCCTTAAATATCGCTCCACAATAGTGTCGGCTGCGGGGCGGGCATTTTCCCAAAGAGCCTGAGCAGCTTTCTTCCTGTCGGGCTGGCGAGCCGGCTGCAGGTGCTTGCGCTGCCCAAAGTGGATAGAGGGCCGGGAGCAATCATCTTCGCCCAACCATAGACCCAGAGATTTCAGCGCTTTGATTACAGATTCCTGTTCGCACCCGGCATGACAATGCACCAACACACGGCCATCGTCACAGTCGTCGAGACTCAGGCTAGGTGTCCGGTCATCGTGCGAAGGGCACGGAGCAATCCAGCCACTTCCCGATTGCCTACCACCAAGAGATACGGCGATTTTATCAGCGGAGATCATGGTCAGACGCACCAATAGATTGCGTTCAACGACGCGTGCTTGCGCGCCACATCTCGATACCCGTCGATAATGCTTTCACGTATGGCATCATATGCTTCGCGTTCGAAGTCGGAGCAGTCCCAACCAGGTAGGGCTCGTCCCGTGTCGTAAGCTTCTAGTTCTTTCGCGAGCCGTCGCGTGAACGATGCCGGATCAAAATATGCCTCTGGGTCATTCTCGTCGGAAACCATCTCACTCCCCTCCTTCGAGTTTATCGAGGAATTCGGAGACGGCATTCGCTGGCACGATCGTGCGGCGCCCGACCTTTAGCGTGCGAAGATTTCCCGCCTTGATCTGCTCGTAGATCGTAGTCCTTCCCAAGCTGAGGGATTCCATGACCTCAGGGATCGAGAAAGCTGCTTTGGTGACTTGATGGTTTGTGGGCATTTTTCATTCTCCAATACTCTGACGGACCAAAACGGCACCGCATGAGTTTGAAGATGATCGTCGGGCTTATCTGAATAAATCGCCTTCTAGGTTTTCAGACAGAAATCTTCAAACTTGTGGCTTTTCCCGGAACAAACTCGCTAGACCTCCTCGGTCGTGGAGCTTTTTTGACTGTGAATTTCTTCTTACGATTAAATTTTGAAGTCGCTTACCTAGAGTTTCGAATTGCTTTTTCCTCCTAACACCTGGCTCCCGCTTTAACGGTTCTCCCAGCCATACTTCCAGAATTAGTCGTGAAGCGGAGTTCTCTGAAAGCTCCTTCAGCGCTGATACGCATGCCTGTCGGCAGGAGATGCCCTTCTCTTTTTGCAGATCCTCGACAAATTTTATCATCCAGTATTCTGCTTCGATTGTTAGGTTTCTGGGGCGTCCCCCGGCCTTGCCTACCTGTCTGTTGCGAATGATTTTGGCAGAGTGTTGTAAACGCTTGTCCAAATTCGCAGCGTCAGGATCGAGGTCAACACCCACCAACTTTTCCAGGCTACGCCACTTACGGTCATTATCTATCAACGCTCGTAATTCAGCATGCCTCTTCGCGCTAACACGCTGTGGCAACAACTCATTCGCGTCGCTCGTTAGCAACGAACCAAAATCCTCCGCGTCTTTCATTTCGTCCTCCGATTTAATGGGGCGAATAATTCGGAATCGATCATACACGAACGCTGACGGGCCATTCCACTCTTTGGCGGACGGCCAGAAGTTTTCAAAAATTGACGGCTAGCGCGGGCGGTGGATGACAGGATTCTACTTGCGCGTCTGCCCCTCGCCCGGGGGGTGGCATCCACCCATGTCGGGGCGGGCCGACATTCAAACCAGGAGGGTTCCTCACTTATTTCTGGAGCGGGTTCGCACGCGGTTTTAACGCGTCAACCGATAGCGATCGGGTGTCGAAATTGTCGGTTTTGTAGAACGAAAATTACGTGATGACAGACACGTGTTTAATCATGAAGCCTTGTCTTCCAATCAACTGGAGAAGGAAAGACATTATGCGAACCCTCTTTGGATACATGGATGGTCTTTATACAAACGAGCTGGATTTATGGCGGGCTGAGCGGGTCACTGCCGATGAAGCGGAACCTTTTGCCGTTCCCAATGCCTTACCAAGAAGCGCCTACAGAATTGGCGGTGGCGCTCTTTTGTATGTGGATTTCGATGAGGCGATGGAGGCTTATGTAAACGGGGGCGAGCGCTTTGCCTCGTGGACACTTCTACCCTGTGGGCGTCGTTATGAACTATGCGCAATCATTGAGAAAATCGTTGAGACAAGGGCCCGTTGAATAAAGAAGGACTGTCTTGTTTGCTACCCAGTATGCTACCCAGAATCACCAAGGGCCCAACCGTTTCCGGTTAAGCCCTTGGTTTTATTGGTCGGAGCGACTGGATTCGAACCAGCGACCCCTTGACCCCCAGTCAAGTGCGCTACCAAACTGCGCCACGCTCCGGTCGGTTCGAGTGCCGCAAACTACGCAGGGTTCGACGACAACTCAAGCACGGATATCGTCAGATACCCACGTTTTTCAGGCTTGCCCGCATATCTTCGAGTTCGCCGAGCACCTGCTGCAAAGCAGTGCGGTCGATAGCGCCCGCCTCCGGCGTCGAAACGGCCTGCGTTGAGGGTTCTGGCGCTTCTGGCTGCACAGCGGCTTTATCCGAGGTCGGTGTCCTGGGTTGCCCAGACTGTTCAGACTTCCCGGACTGTTCCGCAAGGATCTGTTTGACCCCGCCCTCTCTGAGCAGCTTCTGCACACCTTTGATGGTGTAGCCATCCGTGTACAGCAATTCGCGAATACCGCGCAGCAGCTCAATATCTTCGGGCCGATAGTACCGCCTGCCGCCGCCGCGCTTCAGCGGTTTAACCTGGGCAAATTTGCTTTCCCAGAAACGCAGGACGTGTGCCGGGATATCGAGGTCCGATGCGACCTCGCTGATGGTACGGAAAGCCGCCGCCGATTTTCCCTGACGCCGGCCTGTTTCCTGTGGATCGGCCGTTTCAGTCATTTATCAGCTGCCGGGCCGGTAGGGTGTTCCACTGCCAATCGGCGGCGGCGTACCCGGTTGTTGTTGCTGTGTGCCACCGTCATCGGCGGCAGAAAAACCATCGTCGGTATCGTCTTCACCGCCGGCCTCCCCGTTAATGCGGTTCTTGAGCACGTTCGATGCGCGGAAAACGAGCACCTTCCGCGGCAAAATCGGTACCTCTTCGCCGGTCTTCGGATTACGTCCGACCCGCTGACCTTTCTGACGGACAGAAAAACTGCCGAAAGATGATATCTTGACCGTTTCACCACTGGTGAGCGTGTCCGCTATTTCCGAAAGTACGGATTCGACCAGATCTGCAGACTCGTTACGCGACAAGCCGACTTCCTGATAAACAGCTTCGCTTAGGTCTGCTCTTGTGACCGTTTCATCGGTCATGGCATGCCCCCTTTTTGTCCCTGTCGCAGACGGTAGCTGTTGCAAAGAACCCAGTCAATATCAAAGGGATAGGTGAATTCGTTCATACCGGACCGCTCAACCATCGCGTCAACACACGGAGCTCTCCGCGAAACAATCGAGGACTCGGGCCGGACGTTACCAGCGTATGACGCTTGCGCCCCAGGTGAAGCCGCCGCCCATGGCTTCCAGTACCACAACGTCACCGGCGGTAACCCGGCCATCCCTGACGGCCTCCGTCAGCGCCAGCGGAATCGATGCAGCCGATGTATTAGCGTGATGATCGACCGTCATGACAATCTTGTCTTCGCTCATTTTGAGCTTCCTGGCCGTCGTCGAGATGATGCGCTGGTTTGCCTGGTGTGGCACGAGCCAGTTTATATCTTCCGCGACCAGCCCGGCAGCGTCGAGTGCCTCGGCACACACGCTCGCAAGGTTTCTGACGGCGTGCTTGAAAACTTCGGGGCCTTCCATACGGAGGAAACCCACTGACTGTGTCGACGAAGGCCCCCCATCGACATAAAGCAGGTCATGGTGTTGTCCGTCAGAATGCAGACAATTCGACAGAATACCCCGGTCCGCGCTGCTGCCGTCGCCATCCTGCCCCTGAAGCACCACCGCGCCGGCACCATCACCGAACAGAACGCAGGTCGACCGGTCTTTCCAGTCAAGAATGCGCGAAAAAGTCTCAGCCCCGATTACCAGCACGTTCTCGGCCTGACCGAGCCGGATAAAATTGTCCGCCACATTCGTTGCGTAAACAAAGCCCGAACAAACAGCCTGAACGTCGAACGCCGCGCCGCGGGTCATGCCGAGAGCTGCCTGTACAGCTGTTGCTGTTGAGGGAAAGGTCTCGTCCGGCGTCGCTGTCGCGAGCACGATCATGTCTACATCGTCGGCGCCGATACCGGCGTCCTGAAGCGCATCGAGCGATGCTGCCAATGCGAGGTCTGAGGTTTTTTGCCCGTCTTCCGCTATGTGGCGCGAATGGATTCCCGTGCGCTGAACGATCCAGTCGTGGGATGTATCGACTGTCTTGGCGAGCTCGTCATTCGTGACAATGCGCTCGGGCAGGTAGGAGCCGCAGCCGGCGACAACGGATCTGCGCACCATTAGGAAGCCGCGGCCTCCACAGGTCCGTGATCCATTTCGCCGAATGCCTCAAGACCTTCGGTAATTTTCTGGTTGAAGCCATTTGCGGCCATATCGACAGCGACACCTATTGCGTTTGCAAATCCGAAGGCATCGGTGCCTCCGTGACTTTTCACGGCGATTCCATTGAGACCGAGAAAGACCGCGCCATTGTAGCGCCGCGGATCGATTCGATCCCGCATCTTGCGCAAACCACGCCGCGCAAGGATATAGCCAAGACGGGCAGACAGCGAACTCCGAAATGCATCACCCAGATAGCCAGTGACCAACCGCGCGGTGCCTTCCGTCGCCTTCAAAGCGATATTGCCGGTAAAACCGTCAGACACGACAACGTCGGTTGTCCCCACTGCGATGTCGTCGCCTTCGACAAATCCGTGAAAGTTGAAGGTTCCGGTCATCTGGCGGAGGAAAGCTGCCGCCTGCTGAATTTCTGCATGGCCTTTCATTTCCTCGGAGCCGACATTGAGCAGGCCGCAGGATGGGTTGACGTTACCCAACACGGTCCGCGCAAAGACATCACCCATGATCGCGAACTGCACGAGGTTTTCAGCATCGCATTCAACATTCGCGCCAAGATCGAGCATTACGCTCTCGCCGCGGATAGATGGGAGAATGGCGGCAATCGCCGGGCGGTGAATACCCGGCAGCGTTCGCAATGACAGCTTGGCCATCGCCATAAGCGCACCGGTGTTACCGGCCGACACGACACCCTGGGCATCGCCGTCGCGCACGGCGTCAATGGCGAGCTGCATGCTCGACTGACGTCCTTTGCGGATAGCAACAGACACCGTCATCTCGCCACTGATGACATCATCCGTATGCAGGATTTCCGTAATCGCGCGAAGGCGCTTCCGTCGTTTGATCAACGGTAGAATACGGGCTTTATCGCCAAACATCCGAAATCGGACATTAGGAAACCGTCGGCGCGCAAGATCCGCACCCTTAACGACGATTGCAGGGGCGTTATCACCGCCCATTGCATCCAGAGCGATCGTGTAAGACGCGCTCACTGTCGGTTCCTATCCTGGCAAAAAACGGGCGTCAGGCCGCAGACGTCTCCGTGACCTCACGACCATCGTAATAGCCGCAGGACGCACAGATATGATGCGGACGCTTCAACTCGCCACAATTGGCGCATTCAGCATTCGCGTTTGACGTCAAAGCATCGTGTGCACGACGCATATTCCGCTTTGATTTCGATACTTTATTCTTTGGAACAGCCATAACCGTGCCATCTCAACTGTTGGGGATACCTATTGGGGAGCGATAGATATTCTATCCTGGCCCGCGGGGCAACATGTACTTTCGCCGCGGCTAAGTCTTTCGCTTCAATTCTGCCAGAATTTCGAACGGATTAGCCCGTTTCGGGGCTTCCGACGCTTTCTCTTCGGTGATCAAACTGGCTCCAGGCCCCAGTTCCAGCGCCGCCGGGTCGATATCCGGGTGGCGCGGATACGGATCAAGCGCCAATGACAGTTCCTCGGCGACGACCTCTCCGAGATCAAGGGTTTCGCCTTCAAGAAGTTCAGCCTCGTTCGGATCTATAATATCCGCCGTATTGGCTGAATCCCGGGCGAAAACGATCTCAACGTGCTCCACGACAGTCGCCGGTAGCGGATCGAGGGTGACCACGCAGGACTGCGTCACATCGGCAGAAATCTGACCATTCACGGACATGATTTTGCCTGGTTTCAGCCACGTCAGAGTCAGCTCCGCCTCGAACGAATCAATAGATACAAGCCCGAAACGCCGGGCCAGGGCTGCTTTCTCTTCCTGATTAGCCTTCAGGTCGATTTTCCGAGGCTCGTCGCCAACGGAATCGAGATTAATCTCGACACTGAATTCGGGTGTGGAGTCTGCCGTTGTCATCATACGTCCTCAAATGCGAATTTTCCGCGCTCGACATCCTGCAGGTCGAGTGCGGTCATGTGCGCCGCCTGGGCACGAAGGTAGCGCGCCAGATCAGCCACCGGGGCCTCGCCGGGCTCAGCAGTCGCATACACGTTGCGCGAAAGGGCATCTTCCAGCCCTGCCTCCTCACCGGCCAAACCAGCCTCATAGGAGGCGATTCTGCCGTAGAATGCCTGAACCATCGCCTTGACCCTCTTGCCGACCCCCATGTCGCCTGCGCCCATTTCCCGAAGGCTTACGTCCATGTCCTCGAACATAAGGTCGAACAGGGCCTGCGCCGCATCGCTCGACGATTCGGATGCGCCTTTCAGACGGCGAATAACCAGAAAAGCATGCAGCGTAACCATCTCGAAACGACCGTCCACCGTGTCCGGCACGCCCAATTCAGTATAGAAGCGGGGTTGCCGCGCCTGGTCCACGATAATTCCATAAATATCGTGGATGGGCTGGGGCGGCCCTGATTTTCGAAAAAGAGTGCTCAATGGCATGGTTTTCTGCGCTTTTTGATCGATTGACAGCTTGGCATGTGGACGTCAGTTTGATCCTTACACGATCCACCCTGCTCCGCCACATAGGTAGTCACAACAGTGATAATGGTCAAATGAGACATATCTCTATTCTCGGGAATCCATGGATCAAGAGCACCACCGCAGCTTTCGTTGTGGCCGGTTTGCTCGCCGGATGTTCCCCCACGCTGAACAGCCACGGCAATATCCCTAATGCGGAACTCATCCAAAGCATTCGTATCGGAAGCAGCAACCGTGAACAGATTTCCGCCATGCTGGGGAATCCGTCCACTGTCGCGACCTTCGACAAGGAGTCCTGGTATTATGTCGGCATGCGCACCAGCCAGATCGCCTTTCTGGAACCGGAAATTCTCGAACGAAGGGTGCTCGTGATTCGCTTTGACAAGCAGGGCATTGTCCAACAGGTCGAGCGTCTGGATAAACAGGACGGTCGGAATGTTCAGATTGTCGATCGCAAAACCCCTACCCGCGGCAAGGAACTGACAATCCTGGAACAATTGCTCGGCAATGTGGGCAAGTTCTCCGGGCCTGAAGTGGATGATGGCAGCGCCGGTCTCTGACCGCCCGACCGCTTACGAACATAAAAAAAGCCCCGGATAATATCCGGGGCTTTTTTCGTATGGGCTAGGCCCGGTGTTTGCAGATCACGCTCCGCCGATAACCGCCAGCAGAAGGATCGAGACGATATTGACGATCTTGATCATCGGGTTCACCGCGGGACCGGCCGTGTCCTTGTAGGGATCGCCGACCGTATCACCGGTGACGGACGCGGCATGGGCATCGGAGCCCTTACCACCGTGGTGTCCGTCTTCGATGTACTTTTTGGCGTTATCCCAGGCGCCGCCGCCTGCCGTCATCGACAGGGCAACAAACAAACCGGTCACGATGGTACCGAGCATCAGAGCACCCAGTGTGGTCAGCGCCGCAGCCTGTCCACCGATCTGATTGATCACGACGTAGACCACGATCGGGGCCAACACCGGGAGCAACGACGGTACGATCATTTCCTTGATCGCCGCCTTGGTCAGCAGATCGACCGCACGACCGTATTCCGGCCGTGTCGTGCCTTCCATAATCCCCGGGATTTCCTTGAACTGGCGACGCACTTCGACGACAACCGCGGACGCACAGCGTCCGACAGCCATCATGCTCAGCGAACCGAACAGATAGGGAAGCATGCCGCCGATGAACAGCCCGATGACCACATAGGGGTCCTGGAGGCTGAACGTCACTTTGGATGCGACTTCGGGGACATAGTACTTCATGTCCTCTGTAAACGCCGCAAACAGCACCAGTGCCGCCAGAGCAGCCGAACCAATGGCATAACCCTTGGTGACGGCCTTCGTGGTGTTACCAACCGCGTCGAGCGCATCCGTATAGTTACGGACTTCCTCAGGCAGATCGGCCATTTCGGCAATGCCGCCGGCATTGTCGGTAACGGGGCCGTAGGCATCGAGTGCCACGACCATACCGGCAAGCGCCAGCATTGTGGTCGCCGCAATGGCGATGCCGTAGAGGCCGGCCGCAAAGAACGCAACCAGGATACCGGCGGAGATAACGATCACCGGCAGTGCCGTCGCTTCCATGGAGACCGCGAGGCCCTGGATGACGTTGGTCGCATGTCCGGTTTCGGACGCTTTGGCCACGCTCTTGACCGGACGATACTGGGTACCGGTGTAATACTCGGTAATCCAGATGATCAGCCCGGTAACGACCAGACCGACAAGACCGCAATACAGCAACTCGCGTGCCTGGATTGAGCCATCGGTCATCGCGATCTCGGCAGAGAAACTGCCGAAGAGCATGTAGATCGTGCCTGCGATCAGAATTGCCGAAGCAATCGCCGATGCAATGAAGCCCTTATAGAGAGCGCCCATGACGTTGTTGCTGCTGCCGAGACGTACGAAGAACGTTCCGAACACCGAGCCGATGATGCAGACACCACCGATAAGCAGCGGCAGAAGCAGCATCGTTTCCTGCATCGCACCGGAGAAGAAAACCGCACCGACAAGCATCGTCGCAACGATGGTCACCGCATAGGTCTCGAAAAGGTCGGCCGCCATGCCGGCGCAATCGCCAACATTGTCGCCAACGTTATCGGCAATCACCGCAGCGTTGCGGGGATCGTCCTCAGGGATACCGGCTTCGATCTTACCGACAACGTCAGCACCGACATCCGCACCCTTGGTGAAGATGCCGCCGCCGAGGCGGGCAAAGATCGAGATAAGCGACGCGCCGAAGCCGAGCGCAACAAGCGCTTCGAGAATGTGACGCAGGCCAGCTGCTTCAGCCGGGTTATACATTTCCCGAAGGAAGAGATAGTAGCCCGTAACACCAAGCAGTCCGAGCCCGACGACCAGCATGCCTGTCACGGCACCTGACTTGAACGCTACGGTCAGAGCCGGCTGAAGCCCGCCTGTCCGTGCCGCGTCTGCCGTCCGAACGTTGGCGCGAACAGAGATGTACATGCCGATGTAACCGGCAACCCCTGAAAGCACAGCACCGATCACAAAGCCACCTGTCGGGAGAGCCCCGAGCAGCGCGTAAAGGATGACCGCCACAACAACGCCAACAGCGCCGATGGTCATATATTGACGGTTAAGATATGCCGCCGCGCCTTCCTGAATGGCGCCGGCAATTTCCTGCATCTTCTCGTTACCGGCTGAGGCCGACAGAACCGACCGACTGGCGTAGAGACCGTACAGGATCGCAAGAACGCCACATGCGATCACGATCCAATAAGCTTGAGACATCTTCTAATTCCTTGTTTTGTCCGGGACTGCGACCCCGCGACAGCACGATTGTGCTATCAGCCCAAGGGGCTCGCTAAAAACGCCGGGAACATGACAGAAGAAGGGATTCAAGGCAATACCGCGCTCGGTTCCAAAGGAGTGCAATTTCAACAGCGCCCCCGCACAGCAACCGTCAAGCCGCGGATTTTTCCGTTGCCGCTTTACGGCCACTGTAACGGAGCCACAGGGTTGTCGCGAAAACGATCACGACGAGCGGCGCCATCACCAGGTTCACAGCGTCCCAGCCAACAGAGTGCTGAACCGCACCGGAGGTGACCGCGCCAATCGAAATCGTTCCCCAGATGAAGAAATCATTCAGTCCCTGAACCTTCGCCTTTTCTTCCGGCGTATAGGTCTGGGTCAGCAACGTGGTCCCACCGGTGAACAGGAAGTTCCAGCCGATCCCGACAAGAACCAGGCCCGACAGGAAGTTCATAAACCCGATTCCGGAAAGATGAATGACGATACTGGCACCGCACAGGATTGAGCCCGCAATCAGAATATTGTTAACACCGAACCGGTTGATCAAATGGCCGGTAACGAATGCAGGCGCATACATTCCGAGAATATGCGCCTGGATGACGTAGGAAGAATCAGAAAACGTGAATCCGCATACGCCCATTGCAATCGGTGTCACCGTCATCAGGAACGACATTACAAGATAGCCGAATGTCGCCGCACAGACGGCGATGATGAACTTGGGTTGCCGGGCGATCACCGACAGCGGGCGCCCTCCCCCGGCCTTGCGCTGCTCTGCGGTCGGGGCAGGTATATCGATAAAACTCACGACACAACCGACCAGCAAATAGACGACGATCAAAGCGAGATAGACCCCGGCAAACTGAACAGCCATCAGATCGGCGGTGTTACGCGCCAGCGTCGGGCCGAGAAGTGCAGCCACGATACTGCCCGCCAGGACGAACGAAATCGCCTTGCTGCGGTATGCGGCCGTCGACACGTCAGCGGCGGCAAAGCGGAAATAATGACAAAACCCGTTGAAGCTTCCCGTCAAAAGCGAGGCGACACAAAAAAGCGTAAAATCACCCTGCGTAATGGCATAGGCACCAAGCGCGCCGCCGCAGGCACCAATCCCGGCACCGGTGATGAAACCGACCTTCCGACCGAACCGTCCCATATAAAGTGAGGCGGGAATGGTCGTGAGGGCCATAGCGACGAATTGCAAGGCTAGCGGCAATGTTGCCAGCGACTTATCGTCCGTGAGCAAAATTCCGCCGACAATCGGCGCGGTCGATATAATCGCGGACGTCGATGTCATGAAAAGAGCCTGACACGACGCAAGCAGGAATACGTTCCTGCGAACAGATGATGTTGTCATGGCCGGATACTTACGCCAGATGCCGACGCTTACAAATTCAAAATTTGCAGGGCTGGGTCACGATTTAGGGTGTCGGGCCGTGATAAACCTGCTGCACGATGACGGATGCCACCTTTTCCGGCCCAACAGATCGAGTCGTTATGTCCATAATTTTTGCTTTGATGAGAGACGTGCTGGGAATAAGCGGCGCCTGCTGGCGATAGGCAATCAGCCGGAACAGCAGATCATAGGTCTTGCTCCGGATCACGGGAATGCGGCTACGCACAAAATCCCGCTCTCCCTCATCGGCGAGTTCGAGTGCCACGACCAGCGTGAACTGCCAATTTTTATCCTTCCTGGGCGTCATGGGGATATTAAACGGCTGCAAGGATACGAACTGGTTTGCCGACAGACGCGCTTTACCACCGCCCGCCGCAGCAAGCTCCCCGGCCCCGGATACCGCGACCGCCAAGCACACAGCGATGGCGCTAAAAACCGTCTTGAAAGACCCAAACATTATACTGCTCCACATTTCCGGCGGCCAGTATCGCCCGGGAACGGAAACAGACGGTTAATCCAACTCAGAAGTGCCGATACCCAGTCATTTGCGGCGTAACATCGTGTCCATCGCGGTCCCGGACCGTCACGATTGCCGCCCCGTCTGCCAGCTGCCCAATTTCCGTAATCCGGGTCCCCGCCATATCCGCTGCTGTGCGGGCAGCATCGACCAGTTCCGGAGAAACCGTGAACACAAGCTCGTAATCGTCACCCGACGTCAAAAGCCCCAGGATGTCATTTTCCACATCACCAATAACGGAGCGGGCAGCATCCGATATCGGCACCGTCGAGATATCGAGGGTCGCCGCCACAGCGGACGCCGTGCAGATATGCCCAAGGTCAGCCAGTAGACCGTCAGAGACATCAGCCATAGCGCTGGCAATGCCGCGCAGGCACGTGCCGAGCGACACCCGTGGGTCGGGACTCTGGTAGCGTTGCACCAGCGGGTCTTCGCCACCTCCCCCATCGCGCAGACGCGGAAGTCCCAACCCGGCATCTCCAATCGTGCCGGACACAAAAACCAGATCGCCGGCCTGTGCAGTGCTCCGGCGAACGGCCTGTCCGGTTGGCACCTCGCCGAAAATAGTCACCGATAATGAGAGCGGGCCGGGCGTGCGCGTTGTGTCACCGCCGAGCAGATGCAGACCAAACTGCGCCTGATCGGTCTGTAACCCGGCCGCAAATTTCTCCAGCCACTCGTCGCTGATCTCTGTCGGCAGGGTCAGGTTCAGGAAATAGGCGAACGGCTCCGCCCCCATTGCCGCCATATCGGAAAGGTTCACCCGCAACAGGCGCCGCGCGATGACGTCCGCCGACTCGATCATGAGGAAATGAACGCCGGCCACCAGCGTATCGGTGGAAACGACCGTATCCAGCCCGGGTCTCGACGGAATAACGGCAGCGTCGTCGAGAAGATTGAGCGCACGCTCGTCACCACCCGTCAATGGCGCGAGCAACTTCGCGATCAGATCGAATTCGCCCCGCTGTGCGGGATCAGGCGTCACCTGCCCCATCTCCTGGTTTGTCGTTCTCTGGTTCGCCGTTCTCTGGTTCGCCGTTCTCTGGTTCGCCGTTCTCTGGTTCGCCGTTCTCTGGTTCGCCGACATCTGCCGATTCTGGCGCCGGCTTTGCGTCTCCGAACTCTCCGGGCCTCAGGCTCCGCGAAATACGGTCGAGCATTCCGTTCACCATGCCGGGTTCCTGACCATCGTAAAAGGCATGAGCAATATCGACATATTCGGTGATGACCACACGGGCCGGTGTGTCCTTACGGGCCCGAAGTTCGTAGACCCCAGCGCGCAGGATCGCCCGCAGGATGATTTCCACGCGCTCAAAGGTCCATTTGTTGGACAGCGCCGAAGCGATGATCTCGTCTATGCCTGGCTGTAGCGCGCCAACGCCACTGACGATCTCCGAGAATAAATTCTTATGCGGCGCAACGTCCTGTTCGGTATCGAAACTGTCTCCAAGCCGAAAGCGGAGAAATTCCTCAAGGACCTCGTCCCCGGGCGTGCCGGAATGATCGATCTGGTAAAGCGCCTGAACGGCTGCGAGCCGTGCCGCGCTGCGCCGTGCCGTACCGCCGCCATTGGATTTCTTCGGCGCGCGTTCGGCGGGTTCAGTCATCGTGGATACAGATTGAATTTGCGCTTCAGGTCGACCATCGCCAGACAGGCCCGCGCAGCAGCCCCGCCCCGATCGTGATTGTCGCGACTGGCCCGTGCCAACGCCTGGTCACCGTTCTCGGTCGTCAGAACCCCATAGCCCAGTGCGATGCTGTATTTAAGCACCAGGTCGTTCAATCCGCGGGCACTCTCGTTGCAAACATAATCGTAATGCGACGTTTCTCCGCGGATCACACAGCCAAGCGCAATGTAGCCGTCGAAGCGCTTGCGGTCTGACGGGTATTTGTAGGATTCGATGGCCATGCGGATGGCGCCGGGGAGTTCGAATGTTCCGGGAACCTCGAAACGCTCATACGTGGCCCCCACGGCATCGAGCTCTATCAGAACGCTTTCAATCATCCGGTCGGCGATCTCCTTATAGTAAGGAGATTCCACGATCATTATGTGCGGTGCATCGGACATTGCGGGCTATTCCTCGACCTTCTCAATAGGTCGGCGGCCGACGACCGCCAGCCCAAACCCTTCAATCCCCTTGATCGCCCGCGCCCGATTGGTGAGCAGAACCATCTCCTTCACGCCGAGATCGGCCAGGATCTGTGCGCCGACGCCAAAATCGCGCAGCGCCGGCGGTGCGGTCTCGCGGCCTTCCTCGGGCGACACGGCAACTTCCGAAGAAGCGGAGACGGGATCCGTCGGCATGCGGTGACGGGCACGTACCTGATTGGACAGTTTCTCTGCCCATGGTTCGCGAATAATGACGACCACGCCGCGCCCCTCGGTACCGATGGCCTGCAAGGCGCCTTCCAGTTCGGTCTCGCGGCTGTTCGTCGTGTCATGGATCATATCGTCAAGAATATTGACCGCATGCATCCGCACCAGAACGGGCTCGTCCCCGGAAATATCGCCTTTGACGAGCGCGAGATGCTCTGCATCGGACACACGGTTGCGGTAAACGATCAGCTTGAAATCGCCACCATGCTTCCGTGCAATACGGGTGGTCATGGAGCGCTCGACAATTGAATCGTTCCGCAGTCGATAGGCGATCAGGTCCGCAATCGTCGCGACCTTCAGGCCATGAAACTGGGAAAATTTCACCAGATCGGGAAGACGCGCCATTGTGCCGTCTTCGTTCATGATCTCGCAGATAACGCCGGACGGGTTCAAGCCCGCCAGCCGGGCAAGATCGACTGCCGCTTCGGTGTGGCCGGTCCGCACCAGTGTGCCGCCATCCTGCGCGCGGAGCGGAAAGACATGTCCGGGTGTGACGATTTCATCCCGGCCATGCGCCGGGTCGATGGCGACGGCGATTGTGCGCGCTCTGTCTGACGCGGAGATACCGGTCGTCACACCTTCGCGCGCCTCGATTGACGTGGTGAAAGCGGTTTCGAACTGAGAGCGGTTGTCGCTCGACATCAATGAAAGGCCAAGATGATCTACGCGCTCACCTGTCATCGCAAGACAGATCAGCCCGCGACCATATTTGGCCATGAAGTTAATCGCATCGGGCGTCGCCATCTGGCCGGCGACAATCAGATCGCCCTCGTTCTCGCGATCTTCATCGTCGACCACGACGACCATTTTGCCGTTGCGAATATCTTCGATGACGTCGGCGATTGGCGACAGGAATTCCGTGAAGTCTTCCTTCGCTGCTTCGGCGACAGCTTCTTTGCTCACAACCGTAAACTTATTATCAGCCACTAAATCAGTCCTTTCCGAGAATACGCGCAACGTAGCGCGCTATCGTATCTATTTCCATGTTGATCCTGTCACCAACCTTGCGGCTGCCGAAGGTCGTCTCACCCTGCGTATGGCTGATGATGTTTACGCCGAACCGGTTGCCCTGGACCTCATTCACCGTCAGGGAAACCCCGTCGAGCGAAACCGAGCCCTTCGGCGCGATATACTTGGCAAACGCCTCGGGCGCTTCGAACGTAAAACGGACACTGTCGCCTTCGGATTGCATGTCGACGATCATGGCAACGGCGTCCACATGGCCGGAAACGATATGCCCGCCCAGCTCGTCCCCGATGCGCATTGCGCGTTCAAGGTTTACAGGCGTTCCCACTGCCCAGTCGCCGAGGCCGGTTTTATCGAGTGTCTCCGCGGAGGCTTCTATTGCAAACCAGCCGGGACCTTTTTCGATCACGGTCAAGCAGGGGCCGGAACAGGCGATCGATGCGCCGATATCGACGTCGTCCATATCATAGGACGTCTCGATCTCGATCCTTGTATCGCCGCGTTTTTCAATCGCCCGGATTTTTCCGAGGTCGGTGACAATTCCTGTGAACATGGTTTTCCTTTAACGATCGCGCGCATAGGTTTCGACAAAATCGGCTCCTGCCGGGCGCGACGAAACTTTGACGAAGTTGGCTGCCTCGTCAAGCACCTGCACACCGAAGGCCGCAACCGCAGAAACGCCGTCACCACCAATCAACTTGGATGCCCGGAACCACACAAGGCGGTCAACCAGATCTGCCGCAAGGAGGCCCGCGATGATGCGCCCTCCTCCCTCTACCATCAACCGCGTAACACCGAGTGTCGCCAGCGCCTTCAGCGCTTCGGTCAGGTCTATATTGCCGTCTGCATCGAGTGCGACATCAATCAGCCGGACACCGGCATCCTGGAATGCCTTCCGGCGTTCGGCATCCCCATCCGCCCGGGTGAGTATCCACGTCGGTACCTCGGTCGCGGTCGAAACGAGTTTGTGGGTGAGCGGCACAACGAGGCGTGCATCGACGACGACGCGGATCGGTGAGGCCCCCTCGAGTCCCGGAAGCCGGCAGGTCAAGGACGGATCGTCGAGCAGCGCGGTTCTGGATCCCACCAGGATCGCGTCATTCCGGGCGCGCAGCCCATGACCCAGCGCGCGGGAAACCGGACCGGTGATCCATTGGCTGTGACCTGATGTTGTTGCAATCCGGCCGTCCAGGGTTGTCGCAAGTTTCACCGTCACCAAAGGCCGGTTTTTCTCGACACGCATCAAAAACCCGAGGGCGGCCTCCCGCGCCTCGGCCATGCGGACGCCTTCGGTCACCTCGATACCCGCGTCGGTCAGCATCGCGACACCGCCGCCCTGAACACGCGGGTCCGGATCGCGCGTACCGATCACCACACGCCCAATCCCCGCATCGATCAGTGCCTGCGCGCAGGGTGGTGTTTCACCATGATGGGCGCAGGGCTCGAGCGTCACGTAAGCCGTGGCGCCCTTCGCAGCCGCTCCTGCCCGTGCAATCGCTTCCGTTTCAGCGTGGGGTCTGCCACCCGGTTGCGTCCAGCCTCGGCCGACGATACCGGCGTCGTTAACGATTACGCAGCCGACCGATGGGTTGGGCGAGACATTTCCGTGACCGCGTCGGGCAAGCCCGATCGCAATCCCCATGAAATGGCTGTCATTCAACCTCGTCCTCGTCATCGACATTCATTGTTCCGACAAAGTTCTCGAAGTCCTGAGCTTCGCGAAAGTTCCTATAGACAGATGCGTAACGGATATAGGCGACCTGATCGAGCTGTGACAGCGCATCCATAACCAACTCACCGACCTGATCGGCAGTCACTTCTGTCTGCCCCGAGCTCTCGATGCGGCGAATAATGCCGGTGATGGCCCGCTCTACTCTTTCGGGCTCCACCGCCCGTTTACGGAGCGCGATGCTCATGGACCGGGAAAGCTTGTCCCGATCCAGCGGTTCGCGTCTGCCGCCGGATTTCAACACCGTCAGCTCGCGAAGCTGGACGCGTTCAAAGGTCGTGAAACGCGCACCACAGGACGTGCAGGACCGCCGCCGCCGGATAGCTGTATTATCCTCGGTCGGGCGGGAATCCTTTACCTGGGTGTCGTCGGATCCGCAGAATGGGCATTTCATATAACTTCTCTCCCCGTCCGGTCAGTAACCGGGATAAATCGGAAAACGGGCGCAAAGTTCGCCAACGCGTTTCCGGATAATCGCTTCTACTGCTGAATTGTCGTTCGACCCCGATGCCAGCCCGTCCAGCACTTCGACGATCATTTCGCCAACCTGTTTGAACTCGGCAACGCCAAACCCCCGGGTCGTCGCCGCGGGCGAACCGAGCCGGACGCCGGATGTAATCGTCGGTTTTTCGGGATCAAACGGAATACCGTTCTTGTTGCACGTCATCCCGGCCGCTTCCAGGCTCGCCTCGGCGACCTTGCCGGTCAGCCCCTTTGGCCGAAGATCCACCAGCAACAAATGCGTATCTGTTCCGCCGGAAACGATGTCGAGACCACCTTCGACAAGCGTTGCGGCGAGCGCTTGCGCATTCTCCACGACCGCCGCGGAATACGCCTTGAATTCCGGCCGGAGCGCTTCTCCGAACGCCGCGGCCTTGGCCGCAATGACATGCATCAGCGGTCCGCCCTGGGTCCCGGGGAAAATCGCCGAATTCACTTTCTTGGCGATCGCCTCGTCATTGGTCAGGATCATGCCGCCACGCGGGCCGCGCAATGTCTTATGGGTGGTTGTCGTTGCGATATGCGCATGCGGGAACGGACTGGGATGGGCACTTCCGGCGACAAGTCCGGAGAAATGCGCCATATCGACCATCAACAACGCGCCCACGGAATCCGCGATCGCGCGGAACCGTTCGAAATCGATTACCCGGGGGTATGCCGACCCGCCTGCTACAATAATCTTCGGTTTGTGCTCGGCCGCCAGACGCTCGACCTCGTCAAAATCGACGAGTGCGTCTTCCTTGCGTACACCGTACTGAACGGCATTCAGCCATTTGCCCGACATGTTCGGTGCGGCACCGTGAGTCAGATGCCCGCCTGCCGCCAGCGACATACCAAGGATGGTATCGCCCGGCTTTAGCAGCGCAAAATACACAGCGCCGTTTGCCTGCGCGCCAGAATGTGGCTGAACGTTTGCAAATTCACAGCCAAAGAGCTGCTTGGCGCGCGAAATTGCCAGTTCCTCTGCAATGTCGACAAACTCGCAACCACCGTAATAACGGCGGCCCGGATATCCCTCGGCATATTTATTAGTCAGCACGGAACCCGATGCTTCAAGCACCGCCCGGGAAACGATATTTTCCGAGGCGATCAGCTCAATCTGATCCTGCTGGCGAGAGAGTTCGCCGCGAATTGCGATATTTAGCTCAGAATCCGACTCCGCAATGGGAGCACTGAAGAACCCGCTATGGGTCATTTTCGCTGCATCTACCGTAGACATCTTGTCGCTCTTGCTCCTGTTTTCGCGCTTGAACTGCCTGTCAGCCCAGTTTATCGACACGACGCGCATGCCGGCCGCCTTCGAATTTCGTCGCGAGAAAAATCCTGATCATTTCACGCGCCTGATCCGGACCGGTCTTTCTTCCCCCCAGGCACATCACATTCGCGTCGTTGTGCTGCCGGGAGAGCATCGCCGTCTCATCGTCGTAGCACAACGCCGCGCGGATACCTGCATGACGGTTTGCCGCAATGGAAATACCGATTCCAGTGCCACAGACGAGGACCCCCCGATCGATCCGGTTGTCCTTGAACGCACCGACCAGTTTTTCCGCAATATCGGGATAATCGACCGATTCCTCATCGTATGTTCCAAGGTCGAGAACCTCGAATCCGAGTGAGTGCAACTCCTCTACGATAGGTTGCTTCAATGCGAATCCGCCATGATCGACGGCGATACCAATCAATTCTTTAGACATCGGACTTTAGATCAAGTTGGACCAAGCGAGACTCAGCGAGTGCTTACCATATCTCGTCTCCGCAGGCCAGTACGACACTAGGTTTGGCACTTAGCGCGGATCAAAACAGCCACGACGGCCACAAACGAACCGCACACAATCGCATTCATCGAAAATGAGTAGACTTGATTTTATCTTATTTGATCTTACTGCCTAAATTTATATCAAGTCATATCAAATCGACAGGCAACCAATACTCAATAAAAACGACAATCTTCTTATATTTGACATTCCATATGTTTCATGCAATTACGATAAACAAGAATTTTGGATGAAATCAAGGGCGTCATGACAGAAGAAATCAAAAATGTTTCCAACACATCTGAAATCATGCAAATGGCTGTCGATATTGTTTCTGCCTATGTCGGTAACAACTCGGTCTCCGCCACCCAGGTGCCCGAAGTCATCAACACAGTTTATGCATCGCTGCTGGCTCTTGGCGAAGCGGGTAACGGACCAGCCGAAGCACTTAAGCCCGCCGTCCCTATTCGCCGATCAATCACACCGGACTTCATCGTGTGCCTCGAAGACGGCAAAAAACTCAAGATGCTCAAGCGCCATATACGCGCCGTATACGGGCTGACACCTGAAGAATATCGCATGAAATGGGGACTGCCCGCCGATTACCCGATGGTCGCACCCAACTACGCGATACAGCGCTCGAACTTTGCCAAGCAAATTGGCCTCGGTCGCAAAAAGGGTGAAAAAGTCGGAAGCCGCAAGAAGGCAGACTAACGCTATCACAACGAGAATTAAAAAAGCCCGGCCTATTTGGCCGGGCTTTTTACTTAAGTGCCGCGGGCGGCTTTACTTGTAGTAATCGTACTTGCCGTTGGCCCATTCGTAGAAGACGTAACCGGGCGCCGATACATCGCCCTTGGCGTCGAACCCGATCTTCCCGAGTACCGTCTGGAACTGGCCGGCCTTCAGGGCCTTGATAACCTTGGGTGTTTCGACGGACCCTGCAGCCGTAACCGCCTGAACCCACGCCTGGATCGCCCCATAGGTATAGAGCGTGTAGCCTTCCGGCGTGTAGCCGGTCGCCTTGAACGCGGCAACGAGCTTCGTATTGCCCGGATCTTTCGCGGGATCGGGGCTGAACGTCATCAGGGTGCCCTCTCCGGCCGGTCCGGTAATTGACCAGTATTCATCCGTGACCAGTGCATCGCCCGAGATCAGAACGGTTTTCATACCCTGCTGGCGCATCTGGCGGACAATCAGTCCCGCTTCGGTGTGATATCCGCCAACGTAAAGTACATCGACGGCATTCTGTTTCAGCTTGGACACCAGCGCCGAGTAATCCTTTTCGCCGGCGGTGAAGGCTTCATACATCTTTTCAGATTTGCCGAGCGAATTCAGGGTCTTTTTCGTCTCATCGGCAAGGCCTTTTCCGTAAGAGGTCTTGTCATGGATGATCGCGATATTCTTCGCGCCGAATTTGTTTTTCAGGAACGTGCCGGCAACCAGCCCCTGCTGATCGTCCCGCCCGCATACCCGGAACACGCTGGGCATATTACGTTCGGTCAGTTTGGGATTGGTCGAGGCCGGTGAAATCTGCAGGACGCCCTCCTCGGCATAGACATCCGATGCCGGAATGGATGATCCCGAGCAGAAATGCCCCGCCATAAAGACAACGCCTTTGGCCGCCATCGCGTTGGCGACCGCGACCGCCTGCTTGGGATCACACGCATCGTCGCCAATCTCGAGGATCAACTGTTTGCCGAGCACACCGCCGGCGGCATTAATATCTTTAACGGCCATCTCGGCGCCGCGGCGCATCTGTTCGCCGAACGATGCGTATTGACCGGTCATCGGTCCGGCCGTTGCAATCCGGATTTGCGCGTTAGCCGCTGACGTCGCCGCCAGCAACGCCGCGCCTGCGATCAAAGCCGCTGTAAGTATCTTCATTTTGAACACTCCCATTAGGTGGTTGAAAGTCTGTAGGTCAAAAATCTACCCGTTGAATCTGTTAACGCCGTCCATGCCTCACAACAAACTCTAGCAAGCCTTCCGGCATCGGCAAGGTCAATCGTCACCCCGCTGCCCTCGCTCGCGCCAGGTGAATGGTCCGCTCCGCTCATAGAGCCACGGGTACTGCGCTGTCATCTGGCGCGCCCGCGTCATGTAAAATGCTGACAGCGCTATGGCGAGAAGCACCGCCGTATCGATCGCGTACCCGGTTGGCGATAGCAGTTCTCCCTGGAACAGGGCCCAGGTAAGAAACCGGTCGGCAAAACCGAGCAACACGCCATAGAACCAAAGTTGCCAGACCGGCCGCCACGTCGTCGCGAGCGCCTGACCGGTCATAAACGCGGCAAAACCCGACAGAAAAACGGTGACGCCGACAAAAACCCCAATGCTCGTGCCAAGCAGCGCTTCCATCAGCCGACCGATCCCTCAAGATAGGCGCGGCGGATTTCAGGATTGTTCAGCAGATCCTCACCTCTGCCTGTCATCGAGATTTCACCATTGACCATGACATAGCCACGATCCGCCAGCCGTAACGCGTGATACGCATTTTGCTCGACCAGAAAAACGGTCATGCCATGCGACTGATTGATATCGCGGATAACATCGAATATCTGGCGTACGATGAGCGGCGCAAGGCCGAGCGACGGCTCGTCCAACAGAAGCAGTGTCGGCTCGCTCATCAACGCGCGCGCGATTGCCAGCATCTGCTGCTCGCCGCCGGAGAGCGTGCCGCCCCGCTGCCCAACGCGCTCCTGCAGAATTGGGAACAGGGCAAATACCCGCTCGAGATTCTGATCGAACCTGTCCGGATCCCCCGTGATTGCGCCCATCTGGAGATTTTCCAGAATTGTCATGCGGGGAAATATCCGTCGACCTTCGGGGGCATGCGCAATTCCGCATCGCATAATCTCATGCGTCGGCATCCGCGTGATGTCACGGTCCTGAAACAGTATCCGTCCCGATTGCGCCCGTGGGTCACCGCAGATCGTCATCAGGAGCGTCGACTTACCGGCACCGTTCGCACCGATCAGCGTCACGATCTCCCCCTCTTCGATTTCAATATCGACACCATGCAGCGCTTCGATGTGACCGTAGAACGCATGAATACCGGAAACCGAAAGCATCAGGAGCCGCCTGCGAATTCGGGGAGATCTTCATCCTCGCCAAGATAGGCGCGGATGACGGCAGGATCATTGCGCACCTGTTCGGGCGTGCCGTCCGAAATTTTGCGTCCATAATCAAGGACGACCACCTTGTCGGAGATTCCCATAACCACACCCATATCATGCTCGATCAGCAACAGCCCGATATCGTGTTCTTCCCGAATGAAACGAAGCAGATCGTTCAATTCGCCGGTTTCCCGGGGATTCAGACCCGCCGCAGGTTCATCCAGGCATAAGAGCGCCGGCTGCATGCACATGGCCCGCGCAATCTCGAGCCGGCGCTGTGCGCCGTAAGACAGGCTACCGGCATCTTCGTCGGCCCGGTCGATAAGCTCGACCCGTTCAAGCCAGTACCGCGCGAGCGCCACCGCTTCGCGTTCGGCCTTGCGATATCCGCCGATCCCAAAAAGTGCGAGCGCCGAATAACCTGATGCCTTCATCAGGGAGTCATGCTGCGCGACGATCAGGTTTTCCAGAACAGACATTTGCGAAAATATCCGGATGTTCTGGAATGTGCGCCCAACACCCGCATCCCGCGCAATGCGATAGTCCTCAAGCTGTTCCAGCTGCCAGGGGACGCCATGGCGCTGCATGGTCAGACGTCCGACGGTCGGCTTGTAGAACCCTGTGAGGCAGTTGAAGACCGTGGTCTTGCCGGCACCATTCGGGCCAATGATCGCCGTTATCTCGCCACGCGCGGCATCGAAGGACAGGTCGTCGATTGCGACCAGCCCACCGAAGCGCATTGTCAGATGTTCGACGCACAGCAATGGCGGGAGCAATGAAATGTCGTCCGTCATAGCGGTTTTCGTTCCGCGCGGGCGAGCAGGATCGTCGGATCACGGTGAGACAAGAGCCCGCGGGGCCGCCACGACATGATCAGGACCATTCCGGCGCCGAACGCCAGCATGCGGTATCCCTGCAGGTCCCGGATGTATTCCGGCAGGCCAATCAGCACCACGGCCGCAACGACGACACCCATCTGGCTCCCCATACCGCCGAGGACGACAATCGCCAGGATGATCGCAGATTCGAGAAACGTGAAGCTCTCCGGGCTGATGAAGCCTTGCCGGGTCGCAAAGAACGATCCGGCAAAACCGCCGAACATGGCACCTATCGCAAAGGCTGAAAGCTTCGTGTTCCGTGGGTTTATACCCAGAGAGCGGCAGGCGATTTCGTCCTCACGCAGCGCCTCCCAAGCCCGCCCGATCGGTAAGGTCCGGATCCGGCGGGTGAAGAAATTGGTGATCAGCGCAAGAATCAGAATGAGGTAATACAGAAATACGACCCTGTGCAGAGACGAATATTCCAACCCGAAAAACTGGTGAAATGATTCCGCTCCCTCCGGCGGGTAACGCTTGAACTCGAGCCCGAAAAAGCTCGGCCGCGGGATGCCGGACACGCCGTCAGGCCCTTTGGTGAATGAAACCCAGTTCAGCAGGATCACACGGATCATCTCGCCAAAGCCAAGCGTCACAATTGCAAGATAGTCACCGCGCAGACGCAAAACCGGAAAACCGAGAATGATCCCGAAGAAGCCGGCGAACAGGCCCGCCAACGGCAGACATATCCAGAAGCTGAAGTCGAAATAGCTGGCGAGAAGCGCATAGGAATACGCCCCCACCGCGTAAAACGCGACATATCCGAGGTCGAGCAATCCTGCCAGCCCGACGACGATATTCAGCCCCCAGCCGAGCATCACATAGGTCAGCACAAGGATGGCGATATCGATCGTGCGGCGCTCCGCAAACGGTAAGAGCGGCAGAACAAGGGCCAGCACGATAAGCGCGGATGCCACCCAGGGAAGCGCTTTGCGATATCCGTCCGCAAAGCCGCTGCCGAATTCCCGCCCGCTCGATGCCACGCGGCGGGCAGCAAAAACGACGAAACCAGCCCGCGCGATGATGACCAGCCCCGCAGTGACCGCAACAACCTGAAGAAACGCCGACGGCATGGGCGCAAGCCAGCCAATGAGAGAAATCACCGCTCCGCCAGCGACCGGCACGGCGAGCCTGCCTTCGCGCACCAGGATCAGCAAAATGCGCCCGAAGAAAATCAGAGTGGCCGCGACAAGCACCTCGGGCCAGCGGGTCTCGAGGAATTGGTCGCCCCCCCGGTTCGCAATTTTAAAACCAACGACCGGGACCAGCAGTGCAAGCGAGACAAGTGCAGTCAGTCCGGCTTCCTTAAAAATACTGCCGACAGCCAAGGTGCGGTGCACGGGAACCTGCGCGCCTGTGCCAGTGGCCGGCATCGTCAGACCTTTTCGACTTCCGGGCGGCCAAGCAACCCGGTTGGCCTGAAAATCAGCACCAGCACGAGAATGGCAAACGCCGCAACGTCCTTATATTCGAGCGAGAAATAGCCGGACCAGAAAGCTTCTATCAGGCCGATGAGCAATCCGCCGAGCATAGCGCCCGGTATAGACCCGATCCCGCCGAGAACCGCCGCCGTAAAAGCCTTAATGCCAGCCAGAAAGCCGATATAGAAGTCGATCACCCCGTAGTACAGGACCACCAGGAAACCGGCCACGGCCGCCAGCGCCGCCCCCATCACGAAGGTCAGCGAGATCGTGCGATCGACATTCACACCGAGCAATGAAGCCATGGTGCGGTCCTGCTCGCACGCGCGCTGCGCGCGCCCGAGCGATGTCCGGGCGATCATCAGCGAAAACGCCGCCATCAACACAACGGTGGTCACGATGATACCGATCTGCATGTAACTCAGCACAACTGTGAAGCCGTCGTCGCGCCTCATCAGCTCAATATTGCCCTGGACGATCGGCTGAAGCGTCTTGTTGCGGGCACCCTGCGTAAGCTGGATATAATTGCCGAGCGCGATAGACATCCCGATCGCCGAAATCAGCGCGGCAAGACGTGGCGAACTTCTCAACGGCCGATAGGCGACGCGCTCAAGCGTCCAGCCATAAACCGCCGTCAGGATCATGGCGACGATCAGCACCACGAACAGGGCCACAATGACGGACCCACCGGCCAGAGATTCGAGCAGCATAATACAGATCAGCGATATGAAAGCGCCGATCATATAAATCTCGCCGTGGGCGAAATTGATCATACCGATGATCCCATAGACCATCGTGTAACCAATCGCGATCAGACCGTAGATAGCCCCAAGGGTCAGGCCGTTTATGAGCTGCTGTAGGAAATATTCCATCTAGTTCCAATAGTTTTGGCGCCGACCACGCCATTAATCCTTTTTGGAAAGAACGTAATTCAACTTATTGATAGCATTGCGCTTCAACAGCTCTTCACCGGCCGATGCTGGCCCCATAATAGATACTTCCACCATGGATTTGGTGTCTATGGCGGTCACCTTAACGGCGTTGCCTATCTGCTGAAATTCGACAATTACTTCTCTGCCGGTCGCCGGGTTTGCCATTTGCCTCCCTGTTTCTGAGGTTTTGGGCGCCGAGGTGTTAACACCTTCTGGAACGCTGTTATTTACGAGAACGCCCCGGATCGTGGGTGTTTGAAGGACACCGCGCAAGTAAAAACGATCTTAATTTCGTTTAACGAATCGTTAACCCGGAAAGACGCAAACTGCCAAGGCGCCTATCGGCAGTGAAGGTGGCAGCTTTTATTGGTTTATCGATCCATGGATTCACTCGAAAGACCGGAAACATCGACGCGTGCCAGCGGGTACCCGCTGGTATTTGCGGGCGCCATCGCTGTTGCTGTATGCGGCGGATTGACCGGTGCATTCCTCGTCGCCACTCCGCATCTTTCGGCGATATTCGCGCTTGCAACGCTCACGCTACTCGGTGGAACTTTGTGGCTCATGAGAAAACTCATGCGCACCGGGCGCCCGCCGATCGGAACAGCCGACCCGGCGATAGATCCATCGGACTGGAAACTGATCGCGGAGCATCGCCTGCAAGGTGTCGTGGACAGCATCTCCGACGGCTTCGTGCTTTGGGACAAAGACAACCGGTTGCTCTTTCACAATCGCCAGGCAACGCGCCACGATTGGCCAACCCCGTCAAAAGGGATGCACTTCGACCAGTATGTCACTGACACCTTCCCTCTCCTGGATGAACGCACAACCGGCGGCGACCCACAGAGATGGCTCGAACAACGCCGTCTATGGCTGTCAGAGGCACATCATTCGCATGAAGTGCGCGCCAAGGACGGCACCTGGTCACTGTTGACTGAACGCCGAACGCCGGACGGCGGCACGGTCACAACCTACACAGATATTACCGAAGCGAAGATAAGCCAGCGTGTACGCGCACTCAGCGAAAGGCGGCTTGCTCACGCACAGGCCCTTGCGCGAATCGGCATTTTTGAATGGGACGCAAGAGGATCCGACATGTTCTGGTCGGATATCATGTACGAAATCGTTGGCCTGCCGACCGATTCCCCGCCTTTGGATTTTTCCCAATACCTGCTTCTCGTTCACCCGGAAAGCCGCGACCTCGTTCGCTCCACCTTCCGGCGCCTGCTGACCTCGGGCGGAAAATACAATCAGGAATACGAGATTATCAGGCCAGATGGCCAGATCCGTGCGGTTCGCGCCGAAGCAGAAGCGGTTCTCCACGCCGATGGCTCGGTCATACGTGTTCTCGGTTCGGTACACGATCAGACATCGGCAAAACGGGTCGAGACCGCGCTGCGCGAGGCCAAGGAAGCAGCGGTTACCGCCAACAACGCCAAATCTGAATTTCTGGCCAATATCAGCCATGAGCTGCGCACACCTTTGAACGCCGTCATCGGTTTTTCAGAGGTGATGATCCAGGAAGTCTTCGGCCCGGTCGGCAACGACCGTTACCGCGAGTACGCAGGCGACATCCGTCAAAGCGGCGTTCACCTTCTAGGGGTAATAAATGACCTGCTCGACTACTCGAAGCTGGAAGCAGGGCGGGTCGAACTACACGTAGAGGACATATCTCCCGCCGCCATCATGGACAAATGCATCCGGATGATGCGGCAGCGGGCTGAAGCGGAGGATCTCACTCTGTTGACCGACACCGGCGATGCAGAAGACACGGTTATCCGGGGCGACGACAGGAAGATCACGCAGGTCATCCTCAACCTGATGAGCAACGCCATCAAATTCACGCCTGCCGGCGGCTTGATCAGGCTTTCTATCAGCCGATCCGGCGACGGCGTCGACATCGTGGTTTCCGATTCCGGCATTGGCATGTCCGCGAATGACATCGAGCTCGCCCTGGCGCCTTTCGGTCAGGTCGACAGCTCGCTCAACCGCGAATACACCGGGACCGGACTCGGCTTGCCGCTTTCGAAATCGCTGGTCGAATTGCACGGCGGCACGATGACAATCGATAGCATGCCGGGCAAAGGCACAACCTGCACCGTGCACCTGTCGTATCATATGACGGAAGGCACCCAACGCCCTCCCCTGCGTCTTGTATCGGGGGGACAGGCCGGATAGAAGCGACGGTCCTTCCCGCTACCCGGTCAATTGCCATGCCCTCACTCGATCTCCCTGCCAACGTATTCACCGTGACCCGGGAGATCCGTTTTTCGGACTCCGACCCGGCCGGAATAGTGTTCTATGCCGAGTTTTTTCGGATGTTCAACGATCTGTTCGAGGACTGGCTGGTGAAACGGCTGGGGATTGATTTCGCGCACCAGTTTGAAACCGAACAGCGCATGTTCCCTCTGGTTCACGTCGAGGTCGACTTCAAGGCCGCGCGCCGGATGGGCCAGAAAATGGATATGAGTCTGGTTCTCAACCGACTTGGCCGTTCATCGATTGGCTACGACATTATCTGCCATGATAACGGGCTCGAAATTCTTCATGCGCAGTTCGTGACCTGCGTTGCATCCAAAAAAACGATGGAAACGATCGAAATTCCGGCTGATATCCGGATTCGCATGGAAGAATATATGTCGGCGTGCCGTAACTAGCGGGCGGGGATTAGCGTATCGGCGAAAAATCCGCGCAGATTTTGTCGAGTTCAAAGGAATTAAAGAGTTCCCCGGAAACGCCGCACCGGCAACCGATTGAATTCGTCTCGGAACACGCTTCGGGTTGATAGTAAGTACACCCCAGGCACGGGCCAAATTCCGGGATATTCTGATGCTTCTGGACAATATTGACGAGACGCTCCAGGCCAGAGACAACACCTAGCTGCTCGGTATTCGAAAATGGCGACAATGCGTCATGTATCTGGCCAAGCGGGTCTTTCTCGATAAGCGCGATGCCCGCCGGCGTCACAGCAATTTCGACCGCACGTCGGTCTTCTACCTTGCGCGTGCGCTTGATCAGGCCTTTGCTCTCGAGTGCTTTGAGCGTTTGCGACACAGTGCCCTTGGTAGACCCCATAAAGTCCGCCAGCGTTCCTGGCGAACAGCTGTTGCGATTTGCCCGGGCGACGAATCGAAGCGCCTCCCATTGGGCCGGGTTGAGACCTTCGGCAAATTGCAATGAATGCGCAATCCGACTGAGACGGTCGACGAGTTCAACGATTTTCGCACGTTCGGGCATACGCACTTGTCCACAGTATTTGCCGTTTTTCCGCCAAACGGGCGCAATTAGACACAATTTGACACGAGAATGACGGCTTAACAGTTAAGCGTAACATAAATCACGACACGCCAAAAACAATGTCGAGTCGAAAATAACTTGAAATCAGGCCAATCGTCCCGATATTATCGACTCGACACAAAGACGGCTTTCACCTCTCGGGTGCGTGTGAAAGGCAAACCTTCATAAAGGATGGTCCCATGGCTGTTGCGAACGGAAACTACCCTGACAAGAATGACCGCCGTTACATCTCGGCCGCGATGGACGCTCCAATGCTTGAGCGCGAATACGAAGTACAACTCGCACGCCGCTGGAGAGATGAAGAAGACGCAGATGCACTGCATGAGATCATTGAAGCGCACATCCGCCTGGTAGTTCGCATCGCAACAAAGTTCAAAGGGTACGGGCTCCCCATCGGCGACCTGATCCAGGAAGGTAACCGGGGCCTGCTGGAGGCGGCAAACCGCTTCGATCCCGACCGCAACGTCCGGTATTCGACCTATGCGACCTGGTGGATCCTGGCCGCCATGCAGGAATATATCGTGCGCAATTCGTCGATTGTCCGGATCGGCACGACACCGGCCCAGAAGAGCCTGTTTTTCAACCTGCGCAAACTGCGCGCCAAACTGACCGATAATCTGGCCGCCCGGATGACCGAGGAAGAGCGCGAGATGATTGCCCGCGAGCTTAGTGTTCCTCTGGCGGCGGTCGAACGAATGGAATCGCATTTCTCGCGGCCCGACCAGTCGCTCAATGCAACCATCGGCGATAGTGACTCATCGGATGAATTTGTCGATCTGCTATCCGACGACTCGCCGACACCGGAAGCAATCGTCGGTGACCTGATCGATAGCGAGACTCGGGCGAAATGGATCGCTGATGCGATGGAACATCTGACCCAGCGGGAACGCGAAGTCATTACCCGGCGGTTCCTGAAGGACGACAAGATCACCCTTGCCGAGATCGGCGAGACGTTCGGCGTCACGAAGGAGCGTATTCGCCAGATTGAAGGCAAGGCGCTGTCCAAACTTCGTGAGGCTCTGCAGGACAAGGTTACCGACGGCACCATGCTGAACTAAGCCGTAAGTATGCTGCGAAACGCAAAAAAGCGGCGCTTTTCTCAAGCGCCGCTTTTTTATTCTCTATTCGAAATCAACCGAAAGCTGGGTTTGCCGCCGGTGTCTGACGGCCGCCATACCGAAGATCTTCGGTCCAGAACCTCTCGAGCGAAACAAGAGATGCATTAACCGATTTCAGTTCTTCCGCAAGCGGGCTGTCAGCAAGTTGTGTCGTATGCCGTTCGTGAAGGCCGGCGATAAGGTCGCAAACTTCGAGACCTTTCTGCGACACCCGAACACGGACCGAGCGGCGATCATGAGGAGAACGCTCCTGCTCCAGATACCCGTTCTCGACCATCTTCTTCACGTTGTACGAAACGTTGGACCCGAGGTAATATCCGCGGTTGGTCAGCTCCCCTACGGTAAGCTCTTCCTTGCCGATATTGGACAGGATCAGGGCCTGGATATTGTTGATATCGACAACCCCGGTTCGATCCAGCTCGACCTTGATGACCTCAAGAAACTGGCGATGGAGCCTTTCGATAAGGCGGATAATCTCGAAATATGATTCTTTCACCGGTTCAATCCTTTGGACCAGGCGTGATGGGACAAAACGTCGAGCTTAGACTGCCACGCAAGCCTTAATTTTTGTTTAAATACATCACCAATCGACTTACCGGGTCCCTTGGGAGGGCTCGGACCGCGTTTCTTCCCCGGAATCCGGCACCTGCCGCGACGCGCGACAACGGTTGATAGTGTCCATAAACACAGGCACAAAGCACTGGCGAAAAGAACAGGCCGAAAGCTCAGGGACGAGTTAGGGGAAACGCCGTCGCAATACGGCATCTGATTGAAAGGAAATTCTATGGGTACGGACAGCAAGAACCCGGAGACGATTGCTTTACACGCCGGTTGGCGGAGCGACGATGCGACAACAGCGGTCGCGGTGCCGATCTATCAGACCACCTCCTACCAGTTCAACAGCACCGAACATGCCGCGAACCTGTTCGGCCTCGCAGAGATGGGCAATATCTATACCCGGATCATGAATCCCACGAACGATGTTCTTGAGCAGCGCCTTACTGCCCTTGAAGGCGGCGCAGCGGCACTGTCCGTCGCTTCCGGGCAGGCTGCTTCTGCGATGGCAGTCCAGAACATCACGCGTGCCGGCGACAACTTCGTCGCTTCCACAGATCTGTACGGCGGTACGTGGAACCTGTTCGCTAACACGATGAAGGACATGGGCATCGAGTGCCGCTTCGTCGACCCGAGCGACCCGCAGGCATTCGCCAATGCCACCGACGACCGGACCCGGTGCTATTACGCCGAAACACTGCCCAATCCGAAGCTGAAGGTATTCCCGATCAAGGAAGTCGCCGAGATCGGCCGCAAGCTGGGTGTCCCGCTGATTATGGACAACACGGCGGCGCCAATTCTCTGCCGCCCGTTCGACCATGGCGCGGCCATTGTGATGTATTCGACCACCAAATATATCGGCGGCCACGGTACCTCCATCGGCGGCATGATCATCGATGGCGGCAATTTTGACTGGGAAGCACACAAGGAACGCTTCCCGATGCTGAATGAGCCTGATCCGAGCTATCACGGTGCAGTCTGGACCGAAGCCGTCAAACCGATGGGCCCGGTCGCCTATATCATCAAGGCGCGGGTCACACTGTTGCGCGACATGGGCGCGGCCATGAGCCCGTTCAACGCGTTCCAGTTCATCCAGGGGCTAGAGACTTTGCCGCTGCGCATGCGCGCCCATTGCGAAAACGCCGCAGCTGTTGCCGCCTACCTGTCGAACCACGACAAGGTTGCACAGGTCATTCATCCGAGCGTGATGGACGGTGAAGACCGGCGGCGTGCCGATGCCGTGTTGTCCGGCGGTTATGGTGGGCTGGTCGGGTTCGATTTCGGTGACGGCGGCAAAGCTGCAGGTCAGAAATTCATCGATTCCCTGAAGCTGTTCTATCACGTCGCCAATATCGGCGACTCCCGCAGCCTCGCCATCCACCCGGCCACAACGACCCATTCGCAGCTGTCGGCCGACGAGCAACTCCAGACGGGCGTCACCGATGGGTATGTCCGTTTATCGGTCGGGATCGAGCATATCGACGATATCATCGCCGATCTCGATCAGGCGCTCGCAGCGGTATAGGACGTAGTCCGATGACAGGTGGCGATTACAGCCTCGGAAAATTCCCGGTCACCCGTATGCGGCGAAACCGCCGGGACGACTGGAATCGCCGCCTTGTCGCGGAGAACGTGCTGACATCGTCGGATTTCATCTGGCCGGTATTTGTTCATGACGCGCCGGAAGCGCGGCTCGACATCCCTTCCCTGCCCGGCATCCAGCGGCATTCGATCGATGCGCTGGTCGACGAAGCCGGCAAGGCCGCCGAGTTGGGCATTCCGGTGATCGCGGTGTTCCCGGCAACGAACCCGGCGCTCAAGGATGCCGAGGGATCGGAATCCGTGAACCCGGACAACCTGGTGTGCCGGGCAGTCAGCGCCATCAAGGACGCAAAGCTCGATATCGGCGTGATGTGCGATGTCGCGCTCGATCCGTTCACGGATCATGGCCATGACGGGTTGCTCCGCGACGGCTATGTCGTCAACGACGAAACGCTGGATATCCTGGCCAAACAGGCCGTCAATCAGGCCAATGCCGGTTGCGATGTGATTTCACCCTCCGACATGATGGACGGCCGGGTCGGCGCGATCCGGACGGCGCTGGACGATGCCGGCCATGATGCCGTTCGTATCATTGCCTATAGCGCAAAATATGCATCCGCCCTGTATGGGCCGTTCCGCGACGCCGTGGGCTCCGCACCGAACCTTGCCGGGGGCGACAAGAAAACCTACCAGATGGACCCCGCCAACACCGACGAAGCACTGCGCGAAGTGGCGATGGATATCGCCGAAGGCGCCGACATGGTGATGGTCAAGCCCGGCCTGTTTTATCTGGATATCGTACGCCGCGTGAAAGACGAGTTCGGGATGCCGACATTCGCGTATCAGGTGTCGGGCGAATACGCGATGATGAAAGGGGCAGCACTGAATGGCTGGCTCGACTGGGACCGTGTAATTGTCGAAAGCCTGCTGGCATTCAAGCGCGCCGGCGCCGACGGTGTGCTGACCTATGCCGCCGTCGAAGTCGCTCAACGCCTCAAGTCGGGCTGATCAGACAGCACCTTTGCGATCCATCAGGACCTTGTCGTATTCCGCGAGCTTTGCGGAGACACGTCCGAACACGGTGTCGTCCGGGTATTTTCCCGCTGCATCCGGCGCTCCCGCGGGCATGCCGAGGAACAGTTCCACCGCATCCTCAATCGTCTCTAGACTGTAAACCGAAAACGTCCCTTCCCGCACCGCCGCCTCAACATCGGCGCGCAGCACAAGATTCTTCTCATTGGCACATGGAATAGCAGCCCCCTGTGCGCCATCGAGGGTGCCAGCCTCGACACAGGACCGGAAGAAACCTTCGATCTTGTGATGCGCGCCGCCGATTGCCTGGGCGGCACCATGCTGATTCACCGACCCGGTGATCGCGAGGTCCTGACGCACCGGCACCCCGGAGATATCCGACAGGATCGCAACCAGTTCGGCGAGCGAGGCACTATCGCCGTCAACCCCGCCATAGGATTGCTCGAACGTGATCGAGACATTGAACGACAGCGGATAAGCCCGGGCAAACGTCCCGGACAGCCAGCCCTGCAGAACCAGCGCCCCCTTTTGCTGCAAAGGCCCGCCAAGGCCGGTATCACGCTCGATATTAAGCACGCCGCGACGCCCCACCGAAGCGCTTGCGGTCACGCGGCTGGGTGTGCCGAACGTGTGGTCACCGACGTTCCGGACCGTCAACGCATTCACCTGGCCAACCGCGGTACCGGAGGTTGCGATCAAAACGGCTTTCTCGGAAATACCCTCCTGAATCCTGTCTTCGATGCGGGCATTGCGGTGGCGCCGGTTCTCGATCGCCGTCTCGACCGTCTCGGCCGAGATCTCTTTCCCGCCGTCTTCTTTCAGCACGTAGCGCGCTTCGGCCAGAATGTCCTGAATTCGTTCGAACTGCGAAGAAAGCTTGGTCCGGTCAGCCGCCCAGCGGGATGCCTGACCAAGCAGGCGGACGATGGCGGAATCGGCGTACTTGATGTCGCCGCCGACATCACCATCAGCCAATTGGCGGACCAGCCCCGCATAGGTCTCGATGTTCCCGGTCTCCGCCTCAAAGTCCGGATCGATGTCGGCCTTGACCCTGAAGTAGCTCTGAAACTCCGGGTCGGTGGAAAAAAACGTGTAGTACCAGTTCGGCGCACCGATCAGGACGACCTTTATGTCGAGCGGTACAGCCTGCGGCGACAAGGCCCCCGCCACAGTCGGTCCGCTACTCCGATACAGCTCTTCAATCCTGATTTCCTGATCCCGCAGAGCGCCCTTGATATATGGCCAGATCGATGGATTGGAGGCAATTGCATCCGCACGGAGAACCAGAACACCCCCATTCGCACGATGAAACGCGCCGGGTTTGATGAGCGTAAAATCAGTCTCCATCGCCCGGGCGGACTGGCGGTACTCGATACGCCCAAAGAGATTCTCATATGTCGGGTTGGCTTCGACAATGACCGGGAGCGTCTCACTACGCTGGTTATCGACCAGCAGATTGACCGCATAGCGCCGGGCGGGATCGAGTTCCGGCGGTCGCGCGCCTTCTTCGGGCGGCGGCAGGAATGCCTGAAAGTTCTCGGTGATGTCATTGCGAAGCTCGATGAGCCATTTGTTCAGACCATGATGCTCTGAAAAATCAGCGAGGATCGTGTCGATGACCGGCCCGCTGGTCTGGTCCGCCACCTGCCTGCTCAACTCGGCGCCCCGCTGCTGAAACGCTGCCTGTAATTCGGCCGTCCGCCGGTTTATGGCAAGTATCTGCTGCGCCAGCGCGGGACCATGCTCCGCCAGCAGTGCGCGCTGGTCATCGGTCATCTGCTCGGCGGGTACTGCTTCGCCCTTTTCATCCGTTGCAACGATCACCGGCCCCTGCTGGTTCTGCAGGATATTCAGCCCCTTCTCCGTCGCCGCATTCTGAACGGCCTGCATCTGGGTGTTCAGTTCTGTCTGGGCCGCCTCACCCTCCGCCTGCATCTGGGACTGAAAAGACTCCCCGCCAAAGGCGGTTCTCAGCGCCTTGGTCAAACCACCGGTCAGGCGTTGCATTGCATCGCGCAGTTTTCTGCCCTCACCGACAGGCAAACGGACGGCCACAGGTTCCGCCGGCGCGCCAAAATCATTCAGATACACCCAATCGTCGGGCGCGCCACTATCGCTCACCGCTTCCTTCAGAAATTCCACCGTCGACGTCAGACGTCCACTCTGGTTCTCGCCCAGTACAAAGACGTTGAACCCCGGCTCCGGCATCGCCAGCGCCAGTTCAAGCGCCTCGCGCGCACGCGTGTGACTGGACAGATCGAAAATCGCGCCATCCTGGCGCGTTCCGGGCGCGAAGGCAGGAATGCCGATTTCGTCAGCGGCTAGTTTTTTGGCGGTCATCTGCTCTCCAAGGGGAAGAAATTCACTGTGGGCAGGATAGTTACGCGTCAGCCCTGCCCGATCAAGGGGCTAACGGTCGGTCGAGAAACGACACAAAATACGTGTAAGCACACTGATTGTGCCACGGCGTCCGACCTTCACGGCCGTGAAAACCTACATGGCCACCGCTATCGGCCAGCGCCAGCGATATCTTTGGCAAGGCTCCGAGATCAATGTCCTCAAACGCGTCGGCGGGGATCCAGGGATCGTTTCGCGCATGAATAAGCAGCGCAGGCGTTTCGATCTCCGCGAGCATACCGCCGGCCGAGCACTTCCGGTAATACTCGTCCGCGTCGGCAAACCCGTTGCGCGGCGCCACGAACCTGTCATCGAACGCGTATACGCTGCGCACGCCGTTGATCGTTGCCCGTTCGGCATCGCTCAGGACAGCACTCCCGCCCGCCGCCTCCTCCGACATGCGTTTGAGAAGCCACCGGTGATAGAGACGGTTGCGGGGTGCCATCATACGGCGCGAGGCCGCCGCCAGATCAATCGGGGCCGAAACGGCAATGGCGCAGAGAGGCTCAACCGCCAGCGAGTGTTCCGCCAGGTATTTGAGGACAATATTGCCG
This sequence comes from Paracoccaceae bacterium, assembly GCA_047638395.1. Lineage (GTDB taxonomy): Bacteria > Pseudomonadota > Alphaproteobacteria > MPNO01 > UBA830 > CAXBCP01. Next base: position 36,526 of record JBLIMV010000018.1, read on the forward strand.
CCCAGCGAGTATCCGATGAGGCCGACACCACGTCGGACCAGGTCGCTCGGCAGCTGCTCCAATACGTTGGCGAGATCAGCGCTCGAACCGGCACAATAGTGCCCCTGGCAGGTTTTCCGGGACGGTCCGGCGCCCCGCAGGTTCAAGCGAAGCACCGATATCTCCTGTGACAGCAAAAAACGGGCCGTTTCCAGGACATAGAAACTCTCTTCGCATCCGGTCAATCCATGCAGGAGAACCACCAGCAGGCCGTCGCCATTCCGGTGCAGCACGCCCTGCAGGCGATCGCCCGAGCCGTCATCGGTATCGAAGAACAGACGCTCCGACGGCCAGGCGGACAAATCCCACCCGCCCGGGCTCAGATAGTTTCTGAGCGTCTGGAGGTCACCGCCAACCCACGGAAACCTTGGCCAAAAGGGCGGAAATGACGGGTTCAAGTCGATGCGGCGTTCAGAACCGGTCTGCCGTACAGCTCAGCCCGAGCGCTTCGGCCGTATTCCCGACGGTTGAAATGCAGGCATCGGCAGCCGCCTCGGGAAGTGAGACGTCCAGACGGATAACATACAGGCCCTGTTGCTCCGCCAGCGGCCCGGCATTCAGCGTGACAATATTTGCCCCGAACTCCACAAATGTCTCACATAGCCGGGCAACCAACCCCGGTTGATCACCGCCGGACACGGTGATCCTGTGGGTGACGTCCCCCTCAGGCCCGTGATGAGCCTCGAAGTTGTAGGGACGTGCCCTTATTTCAGCACCCGCAAGGATCTCCAACGATTCCAACGCCCGCTGAAGTTCACCGGCCTCGAGATCGGAGGGCAGTTCACATATCGCAGAGAAATCAGCGCCACCGCCGAGAACAGAGAAACTGGTATCCGTCAGGTTTGCGCCCATCTCCCAGAGCGACGCCGTTATGGCGGACACGAGGCCCGTTTTATCGGGGCACAGAACTGTTACGATAGCTGTCGTCGTCATGAATTCCTCGGGGTTTGATCGCTCGACACTAGCAATCGGGGGGCTACAGGGCGAGTGAGAAGAAAGATCAACGCCTCCATATGTAATAAATTACATTATGTATTCTTCATAACATACTGACTATAATATATTATGTGTAATTTTTGATACCGGTAAATGATTAAAAAATTTGCGCTCAGACTGACCCTCATCGTCCTGCTCCCGCTATCGTTTTTGGCGGTGGCCGGCATCCTCTGGCTCAGAACATCGCTCCCGGGTCTTTCTGAGAACATCGCCCTGCCCGGGATAGAGGCGCCGGTCGAGGTCGTTCATGACAGCAACGGCATACCGCACATCATCGCCGGGTCGACCAGTGACGCCTATCGGGCACTCGGCTTCCTGCATGCGCGGGACCGCCTGTTCCAGATGGACTTCATGCGGCGCCTCGGCGCCGGGCGTCTCTCTGAAGTCACCGGGCGACCTACCCTGCAACTCGATAGAACAATGCGCACCCTGGGTCTGTACCGTCTTGCAGGAGAGACAGTCAGTCGCATGCCGCCAGACGCACGGGCGGCGCTGGATGCTTATGCCGCCGGCGTAAATGCGTTTCTGGCCTCACGGTCCGGCGCGCTGCCGCCCGAGTTTGTTGTTTTGCGGTATCAGCCCGAACAATGGACGCCGGCGGATTCACTTGTATGGGGCCGTCTGATGGCGATGCGGCTGACCGGTAACTGGCGGACAGAGGCCCTGCGCGCCGCTCTTGCCGAAAGGCTCAGTGCAGCCCAACTCGCTGACCTCTGGCCGCGGGGCACCGATGTTACCCCGGCCACGCTGGCAGGCATCCTGCCCATGAAAGACACAGCACGCATTGCAAAGCAGGTCCTCATCGGCATTCCTGACTGGTTACGGCAGGTTTCAGCATCTAATTCCTGGCTCGTTTCGGGCACCGGGACCCAAACCGGCAAACCCGTCCTGGCCAACGACCCCCATCTCGGATACCGCGCGCCGGGCCTGTGGTATCTCGCACGGATCAGCGCGCCGGGGCTGGATGTCACCGGTGCGACGGTGCCGGGCGTTCCTTTTCATATTCTTGGACATAACGGGCGGATCGCCTGGGGTTTCACGACAACGGACAGCGACACCCAGGATCTGTTTGTCGAGCGTCTCGATACGGACCGCCCTGGCCACTATCTGACGCCCGGGGGCTCTGCGCCCTTCGTCACCCGACAGGAAACCATCACCATCAAGGACGCACCTGCCGAAACCTTTACGGTTCGCGAAACACGCCATGGCCCGGTGATTTCGGATATCTACAACAATTTGACCAAAGTCGCCGGCGAGAGCCATGTCATCGCTCTCGCGGCAACCAGCCTGCGCGCCGACGACATGACCCCGCTCGCGTTATTCGGGTTCAACAAGGCGCAGAACTGGCAAGACTTCAGGGATGCCGCCCGGCACTTTCATACCCCGCAACAAAACATTTCCTATGCCGATACGGGCGGCAATATTGGCTTCATCTCCCCCGGGCGGGTGCCGGTCAGACGAACCGGTTTGGGCCGGCGCCCCGTTCCCGGCTGGACCGGTACCTATGACTGGACCGGTTTCATCCCGTTCGATGCCCTGCCTCAGTCATATAATCCAGCTTCCGGGCGGATTGTGAACGCGAACCACCGGATCGTGCCAGACTCCTACGAATGGTATCTGACGGACGATTGGTCTGCGCCGTACCGCGCGCGGCGGATTTACGCAGCGCTCGATACGACGGAACCCCACACAGTGGCGCAGTCCTTGCGCCTTCAGACAGACACGCTTTCGCTTGCCGCTAAAGACCTTCTGCCCGTTCTGCTGGGAAATCTCGATGCGCGCACAGAAAAGCGTCGGCGCGTTGCAGCGCTTTTGCAGGCATGGGACCGACAAATGTCCCGAGATGCCGCCGCCCCGCTGATCTATTCGACGTGGCTCGTGGCCGTTAACCGGGCATTGTACGCGGACGAACTGGGCCCGCTGTTCCCGCAATATTTCGGCCTCAGACCGCGTGTCGTCCTGCACATGCTGACGAAGCGCACAGCATGGTGTGACGACGTGACAACAGAACACTCTGAAACCTGCCGCGAAATCGTTTCCCGCGCACTGGATACCGCGGTTTTATCGCTGGAAGACAAATATGGCGGAGATATCGACAACTGGCGCTGGGGAAAAGCCCATCAGGCGGTGTTCAGTCACCCGCTATTCGGCAGAATCCCTGTCATCAAACAGCTTTCCGACATCCGGATCGAAGCCGATGGCGGCCCGTATACAGTGAGTAGAGCGCAATCCCGGATCGGCGATTCGAAAGCCCCGTTTGCCAGCGTTCATGGCCCCGGATACCGCGCCGTGTACGACCTTTCAGATTTGGCGAACTCCCGTTTCGCAACCGCAACCGGGCAATCTGGCAACCCGCTTTCGCCACTTTACGCGAACACCACACGGAACTGGCGCGACGGAAAATACATAAAAATCCCGCAGACCCGGGCAGACGCGATAAAAGAGACCATGGGCATCACCAGACTGACCCCGGCAAAATGACGGTAACCGCCGAAGATATCCGCGCAGCGGCGCTGTCTATTGCAGACGGCGTTGAACGCACACCGTTTGTGCAATCCCGCACATTGTCGGAAATCTGCGGGACCGAAATCTGGCTCAAGCTTGAAAACCTGCAATACACGGCGTCTTTCAAAGACCGCGGTGCCCTGAACAAAATTCTGTCGCTGACAGACACAGAGCGCGCAGCAGGCGTGGTTGCGGCCTCCGCCGGCAATCATGCCCAGGCAGTTGCGTGGCACGCATCGCGGCTCGGCATCGATGCGACCATCGTCATGCCGGTATCAACCCCGCTCGTGAAGATCACCGGCACCGAAAAACTGGGTGCCGAATTAGTCCTGCACGGGCCTGGTGTGGCAGAAGCCGCCGACCATGCATTGGAAATTGCCTCGCAAACCGGTTCAATATTCATTCATCCCTATGACGACGACCGGATCATTGCCGGCCAGGGCACAGCTGCGCTGGAAATTCTGGCAGACCGGCCCGATATCGATACGCTGGTTGTGCCCGTGGGCGGCGGCGGGTTCATTGCAGGCTGTGCCATCGCGGCGAAGGACATCAACCCGGCTATCGAGGTCGTCGGCGTCGAAACCGAAATGTATCCCTCGATGCGGAATGCGCTTTTTGGCGAAACCGACCGGCGGACCGGTGGTTATTCCATCGCCGACGGCATCTCGGTCAAAGCGCCGGGCGAACGCACCCTGAAAATCGCCAAGGAACACGTCTGCCGGATCGATATGGTCCGCGAAGACGACATCGAATCCGCCATACACATGCTTGCCGAGATCGAAAAACAGGTCGTGGAAGGTGCCGGCGCCGTTCCGCTTGCCGCCGTTCTGGCAAACCGCGATGCCTTTTCCGGCAAACGCACTGCATTGTTGATTTCAGGCGGCAATATCGACACCCGGCTGCTTTCGTCGGTGCTGATGCGCGGACTGGTGCGATCCGGTCGTCTCGTACGGCTCGGCATTCAGATCAACGATCTGCCCGGCAATCTTGCAACAGTCGCAACATTGATCGCCGAGCTTGGCGGCAACATCGTCGACGTCGAGCATCAACGCTGGTATCGCGATGTACCGGTTCGGCTCGCCCAGATCGAAGTGCTTATCGAAGTCCGCAGCGGCGGCGACGGTCACCGGATCACTGAAGGGCTGGCCGATGGCGGGTTCCCCGCGCGGATACTCGGCACAGATTACGGATCGGAATAGCGCCTTCAGGACAGGTTGGCGTAGCCGCCTTTGAAATACAGCAGCGGGCGGCTTTCGCCTTGCTCGTAGGTCATCCTGGTGACCTCGCCGACCATGATCAGATGATCGCCGCCCTCATACATCGCGTGCTTCTTGCATTCGAGGACTGCAATCGAGCCACCGAACATCGGGCAGCCGTTTTCGCCATAACCGTGCTCAACACCGTCCCACTTGTCTTCGCTCGAACGGGCGAAGTTATTGGACATGTCCATCTGATCTTCGCTCAGCACATTTATGTTGAAATGCCGGCAGCTTTCGAACGCTTCGAAACTGTTGATCTTGGCGTCGACGCAGAACAGAACGAGCGGCGGGTCGAGCGATAGCGACGAAAACGAGTTCGCCGTAATACCAATTTTATCACCGTCGTGATCAAGCGTCGTGACGATCGTTACGCCCGTCGCAAAACATCCCACCGCGTTGCGGTATTCTCTCTGATCCATCGCCATAAGACTGTCCGTTACCTCTTGATTTTGGCCGTTCATCAGGCCGGCCGCGCAATAATAGTCGATTGTCCGTCATTGGGAAACGGGTCCCCCTTCCGCCGGGTGGGAAATTCAGAAACCCGCTATTTCCGCCGCCTTCAGATGATCCGCGAGAATTCCCGGAAGCGTGTCAGGTGCTTCGCGTCCGAATCCGCAAAATGCGCCGATGCCAAATTCCGGCAGATACCTGCGTGCGGTCGCGAGCCGATCGGCAAAGCCATCCATATTGTGAACCATGCCGAGATAGACCTTCGCGCCTGCTGGACGGAGATCGGCGAGCGGCGCAAAAAATGCGTCATCGCTTCGGTCGAGAACGGGGATATGGACCCAGTCCACCCGGCGCCCAGAGCGTTCGACAAAAGCATTGGCCATTTTGACCGCGCCGCTGAGATCGTCCGGCGCAAAACGCGGCCAGCCACCAAGGGTGCCGAAGCACAGATGAAAGCCAAGTCCGGCATAGTCGGGAATATCAGGGCACATGGCCTCGAACTGCGCAACATTACGATCAACCGCTGTCTCCGGGTCAACACCGTCAAGGGCGCCGTACCCGTCCATCAACTCAGTGGCGCAATCCCACTGGATTGCCAGATCTTCAGGCGGAATATTGTCGACAATGGTGCGGAGTTCGGCATGGACCGCGTCCTGGTATCCCGGCTTGATCTTGTCCAGATCGCCTGGTGTCGGAAAAACGCGCGGCGCAATGACACTGTTCACCGACGGGATCGAGACCTGGAACCGCAGGTTGGCGGCGAGAACGCCTTTCTCGCGGAGTGTCCGAAATACGAAATACGAATTGAGCGCGTCGCGGGCATAACCGAGCCGCCAGCCCGGATCTCCGAAACGCACCTGGTCGACGCTGTCTTTGACCTTGAACAACCAACTATCGCCAGGGCCTCGCGGGTTCAGGCGTTCGGCGCCATTGTCATATTCCGGACGCCGCAAAATTTCGAATTCCGGATGGCCGGCCAAGACCTGATAGTGAACCTTGCTGATCCAGTGCTTCCGCGGACCAACCTCGCCATCGGGAACGGCTGCAAGAAAATCACCGAGCCCTGCCCCGAAAGTCTCAAAGACCTGTTCGGTCGTGTCATAGGGAATGCTGCCGACCAGCATCAGATCCTTGCTCATATGCGTTTCATATCCTTGCCCGGTCGAGCGTTGCGGGGTGAAACAGTTCCGCCGGCTCCATCTCACGCGCAGCGATGCCCTGTGCAAAGGACCACCGGCACATGGTTTCCAGTTCCTTCAAATTTTCCTGAAAGCCATAAGGCCAGATATCATCCCCCATCAGGGCCCGTGTCTCTGCCAGTTCAGCGGCGATCCAGGGCATCGAGACCGCCAGCGCCGTGACGTCCGACATCTCGGCGAGACACTGATCCTTGGCCTGCGTAAAGGCTTTCAGGACGCTGGTCGCGAGCCACGGCTCGCGCTCCGCCAGGGTCCGGCGGATCGCCAGTACATGCATGATCGGGTATAGGCCCGACCGTGCGTACCAGTCTTTTTCCGCCGTTCTGAAGTCCGGAAACAAACGGACGATATCCGGGTTATGGGGGCCGAAGCATGAAGGTTCACGCGCTGACACCAACGCGGTTATTTCTCCGGCGGCGAGCATGGCCGACAGGGTCTGCTCATCCCCGATTGGCGACACACTGATTTCAGGCGGCAGGTTGGGCGCAAACTTCGGCCTGCGACCACCTTCCTCCAGTCCGCCGGTACGCCAGTGAATATCGGCGGGCGCCACGCCATAGTCATCCTGGAGGAAGCCCCGAATCCACAATGCCGCGGTCATGGCATAGACAGGGATACCGACATCCCGCCCCTTCAGGTCTTCGGGCGTATTTATACCGGCATCTTTGCGGACATATATCCCAGAATGACGGAACATGCGGGACGGGAAAACCGGTACCGCTATGTAATTATCCCACCCCGTCGACCGGGCCAGAATGTAGCTCGATCCGGACAATTCGGTGACGTCGAATTCCAGATTGTTCCAGGCGCGGTAAAATGCCTGCTCCGGATTCATTGTCAGATAGTTGACCTCACAGCCCTCTATCCCGATGCGCCCGTCCGCCAGCGCGCGAACCCGGTCGTAATCCCCTGTACAGACAGTCAGCGGCAGACGGCTCATCGGACGCTTACTCTTTTGGTTTTGCGGCAGCCGTAAAGTAAGTGCCACGTCCGCTCGCGATAAGTTTGTCATCTCCGTCATAGACATAGGCTTCCGCGACGGAGTTTGTGCCGCCGAGCTTTACGACCCGTGCGACACATTTGAGATCTCCCGGCATTGCCGCACGGTGATAATCGACCCGCATATCCACAGTCGGTACCGGCATGCCTACCTTCGCGGCAATCATGAAATCCGCGACCGTATCGACCAGGGCGCCCAGAATACCGCCATGGGTATATTTCGCCTTGGGGTTCGAGATCATTTCTTCGCGCCATTTCAGCGAAACGGTCAGTTCGTCCTCTGTGAGGGACTGGATTTCCAGCCCCATCCAGGCGTTGAACGGGTTCGCACTCAGGCGTTCTTGAAGAGCTTCGACGGTTACGACATTAGCAGGCATTGTGATCTCTCTATTGAGTAAACGATTGGTCGATATCCATAGCGGATTTGTGACACCACGTCGCCCCCCGGCGCCAAAGCTGCAGATTTTACCGGATATTAACTAAGCCCGCCCATGATGTGTCAGGACCTGAAACCAGAGGCATTCAATGTTCGTAATTATCGGCATCGTAACGGTGTTCGTCTGCGTTCTCGGCGGTTATGTGGCGATGGGCGGCAAGCTCGCCGTTCTCTGGCAACCCTTTGAAGTTGTTATCATCGTCGGCGCTGCGATCGGTGCGGTCATTATCGGCAATCCCAAAAGCGTTATTGGCAAACTCGGCAAGGCTGTCGGCAAGGCTGCCAAGGGACCGGCGTATAAAAAGGACGACTATATAGAGCTGCTCAGCGTGCAGTATCAGATATTCAAGATGGCGCGCTCCAAAGGGATGCTGACGCTGGAAGCGCACATCGAAAACCCCGATGACAGCGACCTCTTCAACCAGTTCCCGGGTTTTCACAACAACCATCATGCCGTCGAGTTCGTTTGCGACTATTTACGGATGATCAGTCTCGGCAGCGAGACGCCGCATGAGATGGAAGCGTTGATGGATGAAGAAATCGAAACGCATCACCACGAGAACCATCGCGTCGCGTCCGCTATTCAAGCCATGGCGGATGCCTTGCCGGCGCTCGGGATCGTTGCCGCCGTGCTCGGCGTTATCAAAACCATGGGCTCTATCAGCGAGCCGCCCGAAGTACTCGGCAAGCTGATCGGTGGTGCCCTGGTGGGAACGTTCCTCGGCGTGTTCGTCGCCTATGGCATGGTCGGACCGATTGCCCAGGTGCTCGGCACTGTTCATGAGGCAGAAACAAAGTACTACCAGTGCATGAAAGCCGGCATGTTGGCTTACCTCAATGGCTACGCGCCTGCCGTCTGCGTCGAGTTTGCACGCAAAGCGCTGGAATCCGACGTCCGTCCGACCTTCTACGAAGTGGAAGAAGCGACCTCTGCTCTGCCGGCCGTCGGCTAGGCACGCAAGAGGCAAGATCCCGTCATGGCAGCAACTGAACTCGCGCCGATCATCATCAAGAAAGTCGTCAAGGGTGGTCATGGCCACCATGGCGGCGCCTGGAAAGTCGCCTATGCCGACTTCGTGACGGCAATGATGGCGTTCTTTCTGCTTATGTGGCTGCTGAACGCGACCACCGAAGATCAGAAACAGGGGATCTCGGAATACTTCTCGCCCTCCACCGTCTCCAATACGACCGGCGGCGCCGGCGGGCTGCTGGGCGGTGCTGCCGTATCTTCGCCCGGCGCAATGACATCGCGGACTGCTGTTCCCAGCGTCTCGCTTGAATTGAAGCCGACCAGTGGGGCGCAGGACGGCGACGCCGAAGACGAAGGTGGCGGCGCTGTCGAAGATGACGATCCGGACAAGACGGCCAATATGTCCGAGGAAGAACTGAAGGAAGAACTCGCCAAGCGAGAAGATGAATCCTTCGAGAAAGCCGAAGCCGAGATCAAACAGGCTATCCAGGAAACACCGGAGCTCAAAGATCTGCAAAAACACCTGGTGATCGACCAGACGCCGGAGGGCCTCCGAATCCAGATTGTGGACCGGGAAGGCAAACCAATGTTCGCAAGTGGCAGTTCCCGCATGCCCAAGATAACGCGCACGCTCCTCGCGAAGATCACGCAGGTCGTCCAGAAGCTTCCCAATAAAATCTCGCTATCGGGGCACACCGATTCGACACCATTCCGTGGCAGCCGCAAGGGGTACGGCAACTGGGAACTGTCTTCGAACCGGGCGCTCGCCAGCCGCCGGGTGATGGTCGAAAGCGGGCTCAAAATGGAAAAAATTTCCCACGTCACCGGCAAGGAAGCGACCGAGCCGATGATTAAGGACAACCCCAAGGACGCCCGTAACCGGCGAATTGCCATTGTGGTTCTGAGAGAAGCCGGCAAAAATCTGAAAGCGTCTGGGTCCAAGACGGGCAAGAATGGCAAGAAAGCCAAGGCGGCCACGCGACCCGGCCCGGCACCAGACCCTTCATTCCGACGCGACTGGAGTGGTCCCCGTCTGAGGTAGACGCATCAGATTGCAACAGACCGAGGAAATCCGTGCGACGGTCTTTACCAATATTCGCGGAAAACTTTTCCCAAATGCCACAAAGCCCTATATTCACGCTGTATGACGATTACCCGGCGTTCGAATAACCAATGAACCAGCAACTAATCCGCCCCGACAGATTTTTCTTCGGCACCCGCTCGTTGCCCTGCCCGTATATTGAGGGGCAGACAGAAAGAAAGGTCGTAACGGACCTCTCCGGTCATAATGCCGAAGAGTTATACGAACGACTCTCACGTGCCGGTTTCAGACGCAGCCATAACCTTGCCTACCGGCCTGCCTGCCCCACGTGCAATGCCTGCATCCCGGTCCGTATCGTCGCCCGCGATTTTGAGACCACAAAATCATTTCGCCGGGTCATGAGCGCAAACGCCGATCTGACGGCTGATGACACGGACGCTATCGCAACCGTCGAGCAGTACCGGCTTTTTTCAGCGTATCAAAGGGCACGGCACGAAGGCGGTGATATGTCGGGCATGGCCTTTAACGACTACAGGGCGATGGTCGAAGACACCCCCGTGACATCCAGAACAGTTGAGTTCCACGATGGAGATGGCGCCCTGGTCGCCGTCATGCTGATGGACCGGATGGAAGACTCGCTCTCTGCCGTCTACAGCTTCTTTGACGGCAGTATGGCCCGACGCAGCCTTGGGACTTTTATGATCCTCTGGATGGTCGAATACGCACGCACCCTCGGATTACCTTATGTCTATCTGGGGTACTGGATCGACGGGTCGGCCAAGATGGCCTACAAGGCGCGATTCCAACCGCTGGAAGTTCTGGGCACCGACGGCTGGACGGTCAGACGGCCTTAAAATCCGCCATGCGCCCTGCGCATCCACCGTTGCACCAACAGCATAACAAACCTAATATGATCGCATGGATCTTAATGATCCTTATGGGTGGGAACGTAATAAATCCAACTTAGGGAGATAAACACAAATGACAAAATCAATCGCGAAGAAGGCTGGCAAAGCAAAGGCTGCCGATAAAGCTAAGACCGCCGATCGCCGGTCCTTTATCAAGGGCGCAGCACTCGCAGGCGCAGGCGCAACGGTTGCCGCTGCTTCCAGCTTCCCGGCCCCCGCGGTCGCTCAGAAGCGTATCGAAATGACCATGGTGACCACGTGGCCGCGCGATTTCCCGGGTCTGGGCACGGGCGCTCAGCGGGCAGCCAAACGAATCGAAGATCTCTCCGAAGGCCGCATCAAGGTTCAGTATTTTGCTGCTGGCGAACGTGTTGGCGCGTTTGATTCATTCGATGCTGTCGCATCGGGCAACGCGCAGGCCTACCACGCTGCCGATTACTACTGGAAGGGCAAGCATCCGGGCTGGGCGTATTTCACCGCCGTACCGTTCGGCTTTACCTACACCGAAATGAATGCCTGGATCCGCTTTGGCGGCGGCCAGCAACTTTGGGACGAACTTGCCGGAAATTACGGCCTGAAATGCCTGATGTGCGGCAACACAGGCGTGCAGATGGGCGGCTGGTTCCGCAAGGAAATCAATTCGACCGACGATCTCAAAGGTCTGAAGATGCGTATCCCCGGCCTCGGCGGAGACGTGATGGCCAAACTCGGCGCGTCCCCGGTATCGCTCCCCGGCGGCCAGATATACGAAAACCTTGTCTCCGGCGCAATTGACGCCACGGAATGGGTTGGCCCCTGGAACGACAGCTTCATGAAGTTCTACGAAGCCGCGAAGTACTACTATTATCCGGGCATGCACGAACCGGCGGCGATGCTGTCGCTCGGCATGAATGCTTCCTGGTGGGGCAAGCTGACGAAATCCGATCAGCTTCTGATCGAAGCGGCAGCATCGATGGAAAACGACGTGATGATGTCGGAATACAACGCCAAAAACGGTGCCTCGCTGAACAAGCTCATCACAGAGAACGGCGTTCAGCTTCGCCGTTTCAATGACGACATCTATGACAGCTTCGGCGAAGCTTCGAAGGAAGTCTTTGAGACCGTGCAGTCGCACAGCCCGCTCGCAAAGAAAATCCACGACAGCTTCCTCGGTGCGCGGAAAGAACTGGGCGCCTGGACCAAAATCTCGGATCAGGCGTACGTCCAGCAGCGCAACCGCGTTCTCGGCGTCTGATCGAACCTGGAACCTGATGTGAAGGCGGAGCCCTCGGGCTCCGCCTTCCATGCCGGCCTGGTTTCCCAGACTTGCTTCAGATTTCCCAGAACGACGAACGCCGATGGTCTCCGTTTCCTCAGTCGCTGACAGCAACGGTTCATCCGTCAGCAACGTCCTGCGTATTTTCGCAGTGTCGACCGCGATGGTCGCTCTTGTCTTTACGCTCAATAATTACCTGATTTTCTGGCAGGACTGGCCAGGCATCACCAGTCTTGTCTCTCATCTCGGCTGGTTCGGTGCGGAGCCGCTGCGCAAACCTCTGGTCTCGTCGGATGTCACCCTTGGTTTTTTGCAACTGGCCACTTATGCGCTGACCATCCTGATTGTAATCGGCCTCACGATGCGCCGCGCCGACCGAACACTGACAACAGACGCCGATTTTCTGATCGCGATCGCCGCCTATATCGCCCGCGCCGCCTTCTGGGCCGTGCTGCTGGTCGGACTGACCGATATGGTCATTTCATTCCTGCGGGTAGAAGGCGCCCTGAGCACCCTGGTCGGAGAACAACTCGCAACCCAGCTTGGCCGCGCCATATATCGTGGCACCTATGTCCACTACCCGCTGATCGGGGTATCGCTCGTCATCGCCTGGTTCAGCCGTTCGCTCGGTTTTACCTGGCTTGCCCTGCTGATCGTCCTGGCTGAATTCCAGATCGTGCTGGCGCGATTCATATTTTCCTACGAACAGGCCTTTATGGGTGACCTCGTCCGGTTCTGGTACGCGGCACTGTTCCTGTTCGCTAGTGCCTACACCCTGATCGAAGAAGGCCACGTGCGGGTGGACATCCTTTACGCCGGCATGGCCGAACGCAAAAAAGCCTGGACCAACGTAATCGGCTCGCTGTTTCTCGGCGTTCCGCTGTGCTGGGTGATCCTGATCTCCGGCATGTGGGACAAGGCGAACCTGATCAACGCCCCGCTCCTGAGTTTCGAAGTGACCCAGAGCGGATACGGCCTGTACGTCAAATACATGATGGCCGGGTTTCTGCTCGTCTATGCGCTGACGATGCTGATGGTTTTCCTCGGGTATCTACTGCGCAATGCTGCCGTATTGAATCGCGACACCGATGCGCGTCCCGTCGGCGCGTCACACGGCGCCCCGTAGAACCGCCGGAGAGAGCAAAGAAGCAAAATGGAAGTCATCTTTCTCCTCATCCTCGTCATCACGATGGCCGTCGCTCTGGCATCGGGGTATCCCGTCGCCTTCGCCCTGCCCGGCTCAGCCATCATCGCGATCGGCCTGGCCGCACTCTGCGGGTATCTGTTCGCCGACAATGCAGACGCCTATTTCCTGCATGGCGGGCCACGCCAGTGGCTGGACGCGGGTGTCACGAATTTCCGGGGCGTCTATTGGGAACCTGAACGCGATACGCTGATTGCGATCCCGCTGTTCATCTTTATGGGCATCATGCTTGAGCGCTCGAAAGTGGCGGAAGACCTTCTTGTCACCATGGCGCAACTGTTCGGCCCGATTCCCGGTGGCCTCGGTATCGCCGTTGTGTTCGTTGGCGCCCTGCTTGCGGCGACCACCGGCATCGTCGGTGCCACTGTGGTTGCGATGGGGCTCATTTCGCTGCCCGTCATGCTGCGGGCAAATTATTCAAAGGCCCTGGCGACAGGCACAATCGCCGCCTCCGGTACTTTGGGGCAGATCATCCCGCCATCGATCGTCCTGATTATTCTGGCCGATCAGCTTTCCAGTGCCACCGACCAGGCAAGTACGCTTCGCCAGGTCGATTACAAACAGGCAACGGGTCAGTTCTCGATGCCATCGGAATTCGGCCTGACATCGACGAGCGCCGGTGACATGTTCCTGGGTGCGCTGATCCCGGGCCTCATCCTCGTCCTGCTGTATATGTCGTATATCCTGATCATCGCGATGGTCCGGCCGAAAATGGCGCCACCGGTTCGGTTCGACAGCAAATACGACACACAGTTCCTGATCAAGGTAACACTCGCGCTGGTCCCGCCGCTGGCCCTGATATTTGCGGTACTGGGGTCGATCATCATGGGGGTCGCCACGGTCAATCAGGCCGGCGCCATCGGTGCCATCGGCGCCGCGATCATGGCCGGATACCGGCTTATGGAGGGCAAAAAGGGCGCCTATGCGCCGGCAATACTCGCACTGGCCGCCATCGCTGCCATCCTCGTCCTGGTCAATATTTTCGATATCAATATCAAGAATACCCGCACACAGACCGAATGGCTCGGTGTCGTGCTCGCCGCCGCGGCTGTTGTCGCACTGCTTGTCGCGGTCTGCTGGAGCTTCTGGCGCGCCTACAAGATCGACGACACGTTGACCGGCGTCATGGTGGAAACAGCAAAAACCACGTCTCTGGTATTTATCATTCTGCTGGGGGCGGCGATGCTGACCGCCGCGTTCCGCGCGTTTGGCGGCGAAGATATCGTCCGTGATTTCCTGCAGGGCCTGCCGGGCGGGTTCATCACCAAGTTTATCGTCGTGATGGCGGTTATCTTCGTGCTCGGGTTCTTCCTCGATTTTATCGAGATCGCGGTGGTTGTCGTCCCCATCATCGCGCCGATCCTCCTGGCAGACACCACGGCAAACATCACCGCCGTGTGGCTGGGCGTGATGATCGGCGTCAACATGCAGACGTCGTTCCTGACGCCGCCCTTTGGATTTGCCCTGTTCTATCTGCGTGGCGTTGCCCCGCCAACGGTCAAGACCATCCAGATGTATGCGGGCGTCGTGCCGTTTATTTTGCTGCAGCTGACGGGCCTTGCCATTGTCGGATTGTGGCCGTCCCTGGTGAATTACCTACCCAACCGGGTCTACCTGACGTCGGAAACCGCACCGCCACCGAAAAACCCCCGCCTGTCGATGTGCATCGAGGACATGCTGTTCAAACGATACGCTGCACAGGGCGACACGTTACGCACCGCCATCGCTGCCGGGAAGGTACTGGATATCAGCTACCTGCCCAGCAACCAGCGCCAGAAGCTGGAACGCGGATTAAAGGGCGCTGGCGATACCTTTGCACGCGTTGAAGATGTGAAGAATACCGATGCTGCGGTCGCAGCCTATACCCCCGAATATACCCCGATCCATCACCGGGCACGCCGGATTGAGGCGAACATTCGGCGGATCGGTGTACTGGCCGCAAAGAGAGACGATGACCTTCGCCGGGAAAACCGCGGCGATTCCGGTGACGAAACCATTATGCGCGGTATTCGCGCCGATATAGCCGGGTTCGACCGCCAGGCCGATGCCTTGCGGGCCACTCTGCCCGCCAATTGGAAAGAACAACGGAAGCAATATGTCGCACTGTCCTCGGCAGCAAAGAAGGCACGGTTACAATACCGCCGGACTGTCGACGAAGCCTATGAGCCCATTGCGGAAACGATTCAGATCATCCGCGGTGCAGACGCTCTCGCGGCGATTGGCCAAAAACTGAAGACCCTTGAGGCAACGCTTGCCTCAAAACCAATCGAGGAAGCCGTTCTTGCTTTCCGGGATGCAGAGAAACTGTTCAACGGAATTACCGGTGCGAGCCACGTGAAGTCCCGGTTCTCCCGGGCACGGCGCGATCTCACCCGCCGCGAACCAAATATGGTTCGTGCGAAGCAGTCCCTTGCACAGGGGCTCGAACGTTATGCGGTGGAACTGGCGTGGCGTGAGCGGGCGGCGAAAGATCTACTCCCCGGCCTGGTCACCTATGAAACAGCAATCCGCGACAGTATCGGGCTTCGGTCGCAACCGCGGCTCAACAGCGATCAGGCCATCGAGGTCGCCGGCTGTCTTTCGATCCACCGGGACATCTCACTCAACTTCTAACGTCCCGATAGAAACAGTCCCGGCTTAGTCGTAGTTGCCGAACTGCCCGTTCCGCGGGAACCCGCGCATCACGACACGGCCGGCCTGAGCACGCTTGCCGATATACGTTTTGATATCCGTTTCGGTGCGGACACCGGCACCTGTCTTCCACACAAGCCCTTCCTTGAGCGTAAATGTCGAAACATCGCAGAGACCGCCATCCTTGTAGCTCTGCAGTTTCACTCCCCGCCCACGCGTCATCTCGGGCAGTTCTTCAAGCGGGAACAGGATAATCTTCCGGTTCTCACCCACAACAGCCACCATATCGCCGGTGACGGGTGCGCATGCCTGGGCCTCGACATCCTTACCGACATTCAATGCCTGCTTGCCGTTCTTGGTCTGGGCAATGACGTCGTCTTCCGGCACGACAAAACCGCGCCCATCCGATGACGCGACCAGAACTTTCTCACCCGGCCGATGAACGAACAGCGCGACGATATCCTGATCGTTCGGCAAATCCATCATCAGACGCACCGGTTCGCCATGACCACGGCCGCTCGGCAGCTTGTCGCCGCCAAGCGTGTAGAACCTGCCATTGGTCGCAAACATAAGAATCTTGTCCGTCGTCTGCGCGTGAAACACGAAGCGTCCGCGATCGCCGTCTTTGTACTTGAGTTCGCCGAAATCGCTCAGATGTCCCTTCCCGGCACGGATCCAGCCCTTTTGCGAGCAGATCACCGTGATCGGTTCGCGCTCGATCAGGATATCGATTGGCACGATAATCTCATCCGGTGTATCGGCAATGTCGGTTCGCCGCGCGCCGAGTTCAGTCTTCTTGCCGAAACGTGCGCGGATATCCTTTATCTGATCGGCAATGACGGTTTCGCGCTGCGTCTTGTCCTTCAACAGCGCGTTCAGTTTTTTCTGTTCCGCCGTTAGCGTCGTGTGCTCTTCTCGGATCGCGAACTCTTCAAGCCGTCGCAGCGCACGGAGGCGCATATTGAGGATCGCCTCGGCCTGGACATCCGTCAGGTCCCATTTCTTGATCATGACCGGCTTCGGCTCGTCCTCCTCGCGGATAATCCTGATCACCTCATCAATATTGAGATACGCAATCAGGTACCCTTCGAGTACCTCGAGACGATGCGCGATCTTTCCCAGCCGGTGCGTGGTGCGCCGGACAAGAACGACTTCGCGATGTTCAAGAAAGGACCGCAGGACGTCGCGGAGGTTCATAACCTGCGGCACCATGTTCGCATCGAGAACATTCATGTTCAGGCTGACGCGGGTCTCCAGGTCGGTCGTGCGGAACATCTGTTCCATAAGAACTTCCGGCTCGATCGACCGGTTGCGCGGCTCCAGGATCAGACGGACGTCCTCGGCGCTTTCGTCGCGAAGGTCCCCCAGCAAAGGCAGTTTCTTCTCGTTCAGCAGATCGGCCATCTTTTCGACAAGACGCCCCTTCTGCACCTGATAGGGAATTTCAGTGATGACAATCTGATACTGTCCGTGGCTGAGTTTTTCGGTTTCCCAGCGCGCACGCAGCCGGAAGGAACCGCGCCCGGTGGCATAGGCTTCGGCTACGGCTTCGCGTCCTTCGACCAGAACGCCGCCGGTCGGAAAATCCGGTCCCGGCACCAGTTCCACCAGCTTGGTATTCGTGGCATTCGGAAATTTCAGAAGATGCAGCAGTGCAGCGCTTACTTCATCGAGATTATGCGGCGGGATGTTCGTCGCCATACCGACGGCAATGCCGGCTGATCCGTTACACAGCAGGTTCGGCACGCTGGCCGGCAACAATACGGGCTCTTCCTCGGACCCGTCGTAGTTTTCGCGAAAGCCGACGGCATCTTCATCGATGCCTTCCAGCATCGCGATCGCATATGCGGTCAGGCGCGCTTCGGTGTATCTCATCGCAGCGGCGTTATCGCCGTCGATATTACCAAAATTCCCCTGGCCCTCGACCAGCGGATACCGCACGGCAAAATCCTGGGCGAGTCGCACCATCGCGTCGTAAACCGCCACATCGCCATGCGGATGGTATTTACCGATGACGTCGCCAACAACGCGCGCGCATTTCTTAAAGCCCGATTCCGGCTCCAGTCGCAATTGGCGCATCGCAAACAAAAGCCGGCGATGCACAGGTTTGAGTCCATCGCGGACATCGGGCAGCGATCGGGATGTAATCGTCGACAACGCATAGGCGAGATAGCGCTCGCCGAGCGCATCGGAAAAATTCACCTCCTCCACGCGGGAGGTGACGGTTTGGTCGGTCATAGATACAGTACTCTGTTCTCAGGAATTGCCAGATATAGTAGCGTCGCGCCGCAAACGGTCAACAAATTGCGCACGCGCAGGCGGCAAATCGCCGGTATCGGCGTCCTTGGCGCAACGGGCAAGGAAATGTCCGGTAACCCGCAGACCGTCGCGAATGTCATCACCGGTACTACCGCCAACACTACCCAGAAAGAAACTGGGCAATTTCAATAGCTTATCACGATAAGCTTCGCCAGCGACGGCGGAAACAGCGCATCCGGTCCGGGGTGAAACATAGACCAGATCATCCGTTGTTCCGGTCGCCGCGCAGGCCGTCAGGTCTAGACCGTAGCCCAGATCGTCCAGCAATCCCCGCTCCCAGTGCACATATCTCTCCAGCCAGTCCGGGCCCTCGCCCAGCGATTCGATCAACGCCTGGAATCTATCGAATGTTTCGGCGTGCGGCTCGCGCTCAGGCAGAAGGCGTTCGAGCAGAACCGCGGCCGATATCAGCGCAAGAAGCGGCAGGCGTTCGGTCATCAGCGCGGCAGCATAAGGGCGCAGCAATTCGCAGCTCATCGTGCCCAGATGCTCGCTGAGCCTGGCACGCCAATCTGCGCTGACGAGGTTCCCGGTCTGGTAGATGCCCCGCGCGCGTGATCCGGAGCCACCATGAACGAGGCCGGAATAGCGCCCGTTATTCCGAGTCAAAAGCGTCACGATCGCCGCGCTTTCGCCATGCTTGCGCGCCGATAATACGATGCCCTCGTCCGACCAGTTCATAATCCCGTTTCTTGCGCTATGTGCTGAAGTCCAATCCCCAATCGCGGTAGCGTTCAGGGTCATCACCCCAGTTTTCGCGTACCTTCACGAACAGGAACAGATGAACATCGCGGCCCAGCAGTTCTTTCAGATCGTCCTGCGCCAGGGTACGTACGCGCTTGATGCGTTCGCCGGCCTTACCGAGGACAATTCCCTTCTGGCTGGCGCGCTCGACATAAATCACCTGTTCCACCTTCACCGCGCCATTGTCGAATGGCTCCCAGGTCTCTGTCTCCACCGTCAGCGCATAAGGCAGCTCCTGGTGCAGGTTCAGGAACAGTTTCTCCCGCGTGATCTCCGCAGAGAAAAGCCTGTCATTCATGTCCGACAGCTGATCTTCAGGAAAATGCCAGGGCCCCGCCGGCAGACGTCCGGCCAAAAACTGTTTCAGATCCTCGACGCCTTCACCTTTCAGCGCCGACACCATGAAGAAATCCGTAAAAAGCTCTTCGGCGCGAAGTTCCTCGATCATCGCCAGCAAATTCTCGCGCGGCACAGTGTCGACCTTGTTCAGGACACACACGGCACGACCGTCATTCTTCTTCAACCCATCGATAATGCGGCGGGTATCGCCTTCGATCCGCATTCCCGCATCAATTAGCAACGTCACGACATCCGCATCCGCCGCCCCACTCCAGGCCGCCGCAACCATTGCGCGGTCAAGTCGTCGGCGTGGTTTAAATATACCGGGCGTATCGACAAAAACGAGCTGCGATTTCCCAAGCGCGGTGACACCGAGAATCCGTGATCGCGTGGTCTGCACCTTCTGCGTGACGATCGACACTTTCGCACCGACCATGGTGTTCATCAGGGTCGATTTTCCCGCATTGGGCGCGCCCAACAAGGCAATAAAACCACAGCGGGTTTCACCAGAAGTTTCTGTCATTCCGAACCTTTACCAATCAATTCCAGCATTTCACCGGCTGCAAGAATTTCTGCCGCCCGCTTGGATGGCCCACTTGCCCTCACGGGATCGCGGCCGCTCACCGCGAGTTCCACGGTAAATTCCGGTTTGTGAGACGGCCCCGAACGGTCAACAACTGTGTATTCAGGCAACGGCAGACCACGGCCCTGCAGCCACTCCTGTAATTCCGTCTTCGCGACACGAGGTTCGACATCCTGAATCAACGGCTCCCACACCCTGCGGATAAATTCACCTGCCGCCCCAAGTCCGGCGTCAAGGTATAGAGCGCCAATAACGGCCTCACAGCAATCGGCCAGAACGGAATCCCGCGCGTTTGTGCCGGCGGCAGCTTCTCCATCGGTCATCAGTATATACGCACCCAAATCAAGTGAACGGGCGACATCGGCCAGCGTGGCGCCACTCACCAGCGTCGCAAGCCGGGGTGCGAGCTTGCCTTCGGCGGCGCCGGGAAATCTCTCCAGCATCAATTCCGCGATCACCAGCCCAAGAACCCGGTCGCCCAGAAATTCGAGCCGTTCATAGCTCGGATCATTCCTGGATTGTTTAAGGCTCGAATGCATCAGCGCCAGTCGCAGGCGGCTCTTGTCGACAAAGCTGTACCGGAGAATATTCTCCAGCTCCGCGACAGGGTCGGGAACCGATGTCATCGCCGGCCGGACAAGATCAGCGGATCGCCTGAAAGAGGCGGGACCAACGTACTGTCATTGGCCATGACGTCCCCTCAGGGTCGTAGGAAAAGAAAAGAAACTCGGCACGCCCGACCAGGTTCTCGATCGGGATATAGCCAACTTCGTTCAGCACACGGCTATCCTGGGAATCATCGCGGTTATCGCCCATACCAAAGACATGCCCCGGCGGCACCGTATAGACGGGCGTATTATCGAGCCGGCCACGATCGGTTTTCTCAAGGATAAGGTGCTTCACACCGTTCGGTAGCGTTTCCTCAAACTGGGGAATACTGACCTTTGACCCAAATGGACCGCGCGCCGCATACCCGGGCAGCGGCTTGCGCTCCACGATCTTGCCATTGAGATAGAGACGGCCTTCGCGTACCTGGATCTTGTCGCCGGGCAACCCGACAATCCGTTTGATGTAATCCGTCTCGTTGTCTTTGGGCAGTTTGAAGACCGCCACATCTCCGCGCTTGGGCTCGGAGCTGAGCACGCGCCCGGGGATGAGCGGCAGGCTCAAAGGCAAAGAATGCCTGCTGTATCCGTAGGAGTATTTTGAGACGAACAGATAGTCCCCGACCAACAGCGACGGGATCATCGATCCGGATGGAATATTGAATGGCTCAAACGCAAAGGTGCGGATGAAAAGGGCGATCACGACCGCATAGATAAGCGTCTTGACCGTATCCCAGAGCCCACCCGATTTTTTGACTGCCATTAATTTCTAACTTCGGATTATGGAAATGTGTAAACCGGGCGCCGAACGACGCAGCCGGAAGATCTTCCCGGGTTTAAGGATGCGGGCCGCCAGGTGTCAAGTCACAGCCTTGGGAATCGCCGATATTATCACCATGGCCTCCGCAATTGGCGGCTCATCCGTGATCGTGAGGTCAATCTGGATATCCATCCCTTCGGGCGTCATGGATTCGAGCCTTTTCAGGGCGCCTCCGGTCAGTTGCATCGTCGGTTTACCGCCGGGAAGATTGATGACACCCAGATCGCGCCAGAACACCCCTTCGCGGAACCCGGTTCCGAGCGCCTTCGAGCAGGCCTCTTTTGCCGCATAACGTTTTGCATAACTCGCCGCGCGCAACCTGCGCCGGTCGCTTTTCTCGCGCTCGGTTTCAGTAAAGCACCTGTTGGTGAACCGCTCGCCAAAGCGCTCCAAAGTTTTCTCGACGCGCCGAATGTCGATCAGATCGCTTCCGATGCCAATAATCATGTCTTCAGATTACCAGAATCAGTCACGCGCTGCGCTCGCCATGTGCCTCGGAGCGGGCTTTGTCCATCAGGGAACGCATCCGTTTAATGGAGCTTTCCAACCCGCCGAAAATCGCCTCACCTATCAGGAAGTGACCGATATTGAGCTCGACAATCGTCGGAATTGCCGCAACCGGCGCAACCGTGTCGAACGTAAAGCCATGGCCTGCGTGACATTCAATGCCAAGCGATTCAGCATACGCCGCAGCCTCCGCAATGCGCCCGAACTGACGATCACGCTCTGCACCCTCAGCTTCACAAAAAGCGCCGGTATGCAGTTCAACCACGGGAGCGCCCAGGGACTTCGCTGCATCGAGCTGTGTCATATCCGGCTCGATAAACAACGAAACGCGAATGTTTGCTGAATTCAGCTGCCGGACGAACGGCGCGAGATGGTTATGGCCGCCGACAGCATCAAGCCCACCCTCAGTCGTCCGTTCCTGACGTTTTTCCGGGACAATACACGCCGCATGCGGCGCATGGCGCAGCGCGATCGCAAGCATTTCATCGGTGGCTGCCATTTCCAGATTTAGCGGCAGGTCTATACCGGCGCTCAAGCGGGCGACATCGTCGTCCGTCATATGACGGCGATCTTCCCGTAGATGAGCCGTGATACCATCGGCGCCGGCCGCAGCAGCAGCCTGCGCCGCGCGCACCGGATCAGGGTGCTGTCCGCCGCGCGCGTTCCGGATCGTGGCGACATGATCGATGTTAACGCCAAGTCTCAGATATCGTTTTTCCATCGGTTACCCGCTCCGATATTTTCCGATTGCCCCACAGGACACTTCAGTTCTGCGGCGAGAGATTACTTCGCCACGCCCAACCTTGTCATTCGGCAAATTACGACGCCAATCTCAACCTTGTGCCCGATCGACCGAACTGATTTCCGGCGTTGCGCGCAAGGCGGCAATAATATCGTTCAGATGCTTCGTGCTCTCGACTTCGATATCCAGAACCATCTCGTAAAAATCTGCCGAACGGCTCGTGAATTTCAGATTATGAATATTACCGTGGTTTTGCGCGATCACCGTCGTCAACGTACCGAGCGCGCCGCGTTCATTCGTCACAATCAAATTGATCCGCCCCACGAGACTTTCAGGCTGCATCGGTCCGAGATCCCACGCTACCTCGACCCAGCGTTCCGGCGTGTCGGCAAAGCTCTCCAGCGTCTCGCAGTCCCGTGTATGAACGGTGACCCCTTTACCGGGTGTCAGAATACCGACGATCTTGTCGCCCGGCAGCGGGTGGCAGCAATTCGCATAGTGAACCGCCATCCCGGGCGTCAGGCCGCGAATTGCAATAGCATCCGATTGCCCTTCCCCACGCTGCCGCGCGGGAAATTCAACAACGTTCGCGTCATCAGACAATGCATTGCCGATCCCGGCATCCTGCAGCATCTGCGCCGGAACAAGCATCTCGACAGCATTTGCGACCGGGACGTCGCCGCCGCCAACCATGGCCGAGAGATCGTCGGCCGTTTCCGCATTGAAATGATCAAGCACCTTCTGCGACGGTTCTTCCTCCGGCGTAAAACCGATTTCGCGGAAAGCGCGATCGAGCATGGCGTGACCAAGCTTCATGAACTCCTCACGCCGCTCGCTACGGATGTAACGTCGAATTCGGGCGCGCGCCTTGCCGGTCACGACCCAGTTCTCCCATGTAGGGGAAGGCGTGCCGTCGGTCGACGTCAATATTTCAACCTGGTCACCGTTCCCGATCTCGGTGCGCAGCGGGGCCATCTTGCCGTTGATGCGCGTACCGATACAACGGTCACCGATCTCTGAGTGCACGGCGTAGGCGAAGTCGATCGCCGTCGCGCCCTGGGGAAGGTTTATGATCTCCCCTTTTGGGGTGAAACAGAAAACCTGGTCCGGGAACATCTCGAGCTTGGTGTGCTCCAGAAACTCATCCGGGTTGTTCGAACTTTCCAGAATATCGAGCAACTGGCGGACCCAGTGATAGCTCTTACCTTCTGTAAGTGCGGCGCCCTGTTTGTATTGCCAGTGGGCAGCGACCCCGAGCTCCGCGATTTCGTGCATCTGCGTTGTCCGGATCTGTACTTCGATCCGGTGCGCCTCAGGGCCAATCAGCGCTGTATGCAGCGACTGATAGCCGTTCGGTTTTGGCGTCGAAATATAGTCGTCGAATTCACCCGGGATCATCCTGTAATGCGTATGAATGATGCCGAGCGCCCGGTAACAATCTTCAACCGACGCAACGACAATGCGAAAAGCGTTGATATCCGTCAGCTGCTCGAAGTCGACCTTTTTGCGGTGCATCTTGCGCCAGATCGATACGGGCCGCTTTGTCCGCCCCGAAATCCAGGCCTCAATGTCCGATTCCACGAGGGTCCGGTTAATCTCGTCGGAGATCCGGGTGACGATATCGTCCCCCTGCTCCTGCAAAAATTTCAATCGGCTGACGATCGATTCCGACGCATCGGGATAAAGCTCGCGGAAGGCCATGTCCTCGAGCTCTTCCTTGATCTCCTGGATACCGATGCGTTCAGCAAGCGGCACGTATATCTCCATCGTCTCGCGGGCGATCCGGGTACGTTTCTCCGGGGACTTGATGTAGTGCAATGTCCGCATGTTATGGAGGCGATCAGCGAGCTTGACGAGAAGAACCCGGATATCTTCGGAAATCGCCAGAAGCAGTTTACGGAAATTCTCAGCGTGACCGCTATCGGGAGACTGCAATTCCAGCCGCGACAGCTTCGTGACCCCATCAACGAGCCTGGCGACTTCCTCGCCGAACAACTTGTCGATCTGTTCAATCGTGGCGACCGTGTCTTCAACGGTATCGTGCAACAGGCCAGTCACGATCGATGCCGTATCCAAACGGTAATCCGTGAGGATTCCAGCGACTTCGACGGGATGCGAGAAATATGGATCGCCCGATGCGCGGGTCTGCGACCCGTGAACCTTCATCGAAAATACGTAGGCCCGATTGAGGGCGTCCTCGTCCGCGGTCGGATCATAACTCCGCACCCGCTCAACAAGTTCGTATTGGCGCATCATGGAATGGATACCCCGAAGGGTGCGTCACGGAAGGCCGGACGCCGGACTGATAAGGATCGCGAACTCATCGCGCGACCCTCATGGATCAGTCCTCTTTCTTGACGTCCTCAATTGTGACGTCCTTGAACCCTGCCGCAAGAGCAGCCATAGGGTCGTCAGCAGCAGCGGCTGCCGGTGCTACTGCATCGGCGGGGGCTGCGGCTTCGGCACCGGTGTCTACCAGGCCGGCCAATTCATTCAATGCTTCGGTAACCTGAAGCATTTCGTCGTCCTCTTCCTCGGCGATCTCATCGACGTCGATATTCCGCTGGAGGCCTTCGATCACGGCCGTTTCCAGTTCATCGAGCGGGATCGTCTCATCGGCGATTTCGCGCAGCGCAACAACCGGATTTTTGTCGTTGTCACGGTCAACGGTAAGCTCTCCGCCCACCGACAATTCACGCGACCGCTGGGCCGCCATCATGACGAGCTGAAAACGATTAGGAATCTTAAGAACGCAGTCTTCGACGGTTACGCGGGCCATCTTGCAAATCTCCGGCTTCAGGAAGAGCAGGTATATAAGGGCTTAGAGCCTGAAAAGCAAGCGATTCAAGCGCTCCGGAGAGCCTCTAAATCAGTCGATTGGGGTACATATCTGATCACCGGGCAAGGCGGCAATCAACGTGGCCAATGTATCGCCCAGAACCGGGTGCTTCCAGGCCGGCGCAACGTCCCGCAGCGGCAACAGAACAAAACCCCGCCCGGCCATCCTGGGATGCGGCAAGAATGGAGCTTCCTGCCCATCGTTAACCATATCGCCATAGGCAATAAGATCGAGATCGAGCGTCCTTGCCGCGTTCGGCACCGAACGAACCCGGTCGAATCGAGCTTCGATTGCGTGCAGAGAACTCAGCAAAGCGGCCGGTTCCAGACCCGTTTGAACCGAAACAACCCCGTTTACAAAATCCGGCTGGTTGGACGCCGGGACCGGAGTGCTTCGATACCAGCGTGATTTGGCCAGAATCCTGCAACCGCCTGCTTCAATTGCGTCGATGGCGGCATTGCAAACGTCTACCGGGGGCCCAAATTCGGGATGAGGCAGGTTCGATCCGATGGCGATAAATATCATCACGAAACCAAACATAAATATTTGATTCAAAAAGAAAACGTTTTAAATAGGCGCATGTCTACATGACGCACAAACCGGGCAATGATCAGGATATTTTAGATTCCCCCGGACTGCCATTTTAACCCAAGCACTTTGACTGAAAGGATATTTCAGATGATGCACTTCAATTCTCAGGAGCGTATCGCCCTGTTTATCGATGGGCCCAACCTTTATTCCGCCGCCCGTTCTCTCGGGTTCGATATCGACTACAAAAATCTGCTCGATGTATTCCGCCAGAAAGGCAGCCTTGTGCGCGCCTTTTACTACACAGCCCTCGTCGAGGATCAGGAGTATTCCCCGCTCCGGCCACTGGTCGACTGGCTGGATTATAATGGCTACACGATGGTCACGAAGCCTGCCAAGGAACACACCGATGCTTCTGGCCGCCGCAAGGTCAAAGGCAACATGGATATCGAGCTCGCAATCGATATGCTCGAAATGGCACAACACATCGACCACGCGGTCCTGTTTTCCGGCGACGGGGATTTTCGCCGCCTGGTCGAAGCCGTTCAGCGGCGCGGCGTTCGCGTCACCGTGGTCAGCACGTTCCGTGCCAACCCGCCGATGGTTGCCGACGAATTGCGCCGCCAAGCCGATACGTTTGTCGAACTTCAGGACATCACAAAGTACATCGCCCGCGAAGCACGCCGTGAACCGAATGCGGACGACATGCCGTCCTTCGTCAAAAACCCGGCCACACGCACGCCGACGCCGGCGGACCCTGAGCCGGGTTTCGACGATAATGACGACACTTACGAAGACGCCTGATCATGCCCCAGAACATCACTGCCACCGCTGACGGCCCGCCGCTTGATTGCGACCTTTGCCCCCGCCTTGTCGCCTACCGGGAAGCCAATGCCGAAAAATGGCCCGACTGGCACAACGCACCCGTCCGCTCGTTCGGACCGCTGGACGCACAATTGCTGATTGTCGGCCTGGCACCGGGGGTCAAAGGCGCCAATCGCACAGGCCGGCCGTTCACCGGCGATTATGCCGGCGATCTGCTGTACCAGACTCTGGGCCGGTTCGGATTCGCCGAAGGAACCTATGACAAGCACCCCGATGACGGCGTTACCCTGACGGATTGCCGGATCGCCAACGGCGTGCGCTGCGTGCCGCCGGAAAACAAACCGGTCGGCGCGGAGGTCAACGCCTGCCGCCCGTTCCTCGTCGCCGAGATCGAGGCGATGAAGAACCTGAAAGTTATTCTCGCACTGGGTGGACTGTCGCATAACACAACCCTGTCCACGCTGGGTGAACGCCGGGCGAGTTACAAATTCGCCCATTGCGTGATGCACGACCTGACCAACGGCCTGAAGTTGGCCGACAGCTATCATTGTTCACGCTACAACACGAATACCCGTCGGTTGACGGAAGAAATGTTCGAAGACGTGTTTCGGATGATCCGGACAACCCTGGACGGGTAAGCGCATTTCACGCCAAGCGGGTCAGCCGTAACGCTGCTCTTTCCAGGGATCGCCATCGTTGTGATAGCCGCGATCTTCCCAGAACCCGGTTTCGTCTTCGGCGATAAACTCGATGCGGCGAATCCATTTCGCGCTCTTCCAGAAATACCATTTCGGCACGATCGCGCGAACAGGCCCGCCATGTTCCTTGGTCAGGTAATCGCCATTCCACGAATGGGCGAGCAACACATCTGAATCGGCAAACCGGTCGAGACGAATATTCGTCGTGTAGCCATCCGATGCATAAATCAGACAATGCATTGCCTCTTTTTCAGGCCGGCACAATTCAAGGAGGTGCGCGGCATGAATACCGGTCCAGGCGTTGTCGTAACGGGACCAGCCGGTCACACAGTGAATATCGGACGTAACAGTTACCTGGGGCTGCGCCAGGAAATCATCCCACGTCCAGTTGATCGGGTTTTCGACCAGACCGTCGATGGTGAATATCCATTTATCCGTCGGGATTTCAGGCTGAACGCCGAGGTCCAGGACCGGCCAGCTCTCAACCAGTCGCTGTCCGGGTGGCAGACGGTCCTCGTTCGACCTTGGTGCGGCCCCCACATCGATCAGACGGCCGTCGCGTGCCCATTCCTGTTTCCGGCGCACCAGTTTTTCGCGGTAGCCGTCCAACAGTTCAGGATTGTCGGTCACCGCTTGTGGCTCAGCATGCGCGCCTTCTGCATGTTCCAGTCACGGTTCCTCTCGGTCTCGCGCTTGTCGTAATGCTTCTTGCCCTTGCCGAGGCCGATCTCCAGCTTCGCGATGCCGCGATTGTTGAAATAGAGCTTCATCGGGACCAACGACATCCCTGCCCGCTCGGTCGCGCCGATCAATTTGGCAATCTCGCGCTGCTTCAGCAGAAGCTTCCGCGGTCGCGTCGGTTCATGGTTGAACGGACCCGCCTGCTTGTATTCGGGGATGGTGGCATTGATCAGCCAGATTTCACCGTTCTCCGCCTTCGCGTAGGATTCAGCGATCGTCGCACGGCCTTCGCGCAGCGATTTGACCTCGCTGCCCATGAGCATAATGCCGGCCTCGATGGTGTCTTCTATTTCATAGTTATGACGCGCCCGGCGATTATTCGCGGCAACACGATACGCAGAGGTATCCGATTTTGCCATCCAGTTGCCCGTTAGTTGAGCAGGCCGGCGTGACGCATTGCCCGTTCGACCTTGCCCCGTGATTCATCCGTGATCGGCACAAGCGGCAGACGCAGTTCTTCACCGCATTTGCCCAACAGGCTGGCGCCATATTTAACCGGGCCAGGGTTGGCTTCGCAGAACAGATCGGCATGTAGTGGCGTCAAACGCTCGTTCAGTCTTTGCGCCTCCGCAATATCACCACACTGCCATGCGGCATGCATGTCAGCCATCAGTTTGGGCGCGATATTCGCGGTCACGGAGATACACCCGACACCGCCCTGCGCGAGGAACCCAAGCTGGGTGATGTCTTCTCCGGATAGCTGGCAAAAGTCTTCGCCGCAAGCGAGCCGCTGCTCGGTCGCACGTCCAACCGCCGCTGTCGCGTCTTTAACACCGATCACGTTTTCCAGCTTTGAACAGCGCGCCATTGTATCGACATTCATATCGATCACGGAGCGGCCCGGAATATTATAAATGATAATCGGGATGCCGACCGAATTCACCGCCTCGAAATGCCGGTACAGGCCTTCCTGGGTCGGTTTATTGTAATAAGGCGTCACGACAAGAGCGGCATCCGCCCCTACCGACTTGGCATGCGCTGCCAATTCGATCGCTTCTGCTGTCGAATTCGATCCCGCCCCGGCAATCACCGGCACGCGTTTATCGGCAACATCGATGCACAATTCGACGACGCGCCTGTGCTCGTCATGACTGACGGTCGGCGATTCACCCGTCGTCCCCATCGGAACCAGAGCGCTCGTACCCTCTGCAATCTGCCAGTTTACAAGACCGCTAAAAGCATCTTCATCAATTTTACCGTCGCGAAACGGCGTTATCAGCGCGCAAATGGAACCGCTGAACATGGCGGTCTCCCCGAAATGTGATCATTAAAGAATTGGCGCACATTACTCTTCGCGCCATTCTGCGGCAAGAAGTCACTGCGCCGAAATGGCAAGAATCCGCAGCTCGGAATAAGCGGAATAAACGTTCGCCATCGTGTAGATGCATGCCAATATAGGTTGGCTCGTTAAGAGTGATTTAACCGCAACGGTCGCACCCTGTTACCTGATGCCGCGCACCCTGTTACCTGATGCCGCAAGGGGCCGAACTGAATGATTTCGCGTGTAAAAATCAACGTCTGTGCTGCGATTCTGGTGGGCATTACGCTGTCCGGCACGACGATACACGCGGCAACCCAACCTCTATCCAAGCCTCTCTCCAAATCTGAAGCCAAATTGTACTCAACAGCGCTGACGGCCGCAGAAAAAGGAAACTGGCGAAGTGCACATCGCCAGGCAAACAAAATCAGAGGCGAGCTGCCTGCCAAAGTGATGCGTTGGCTCGAGTTATCTCAACGCGGAAACCGCAAAAATTTCGATGCGATATCAGGATTTGTCTTCGAAAACGATGACTGGCCCCGCCGCGGCACCCTGCGCCGACGGGCGGAAGAAGCGCTCGACGGCAGCGTTCCCCCGCGGGAAGTCATGCGGTGGTTCAGCACCTATCCGCCACTGACCACCGACGGAAAAACCCGGCTCGTAGAAGCCGTAATTGCCAATGGCCAGAAAGAAAAGGCCCGGAAACTGATCCGCGAGACGTGGGTAAGCGCCAATTTCGGCCGCAAACAGGAGCGAGAGTTCCGGAAACGGTATAGAAAATTCCTGAACAAAGCCGACCATACCGCCCGGCTCGACCGTCTGTTATGGGACGGCCAGATTACCCGGGCGCGGCGGATGATACCGCTGGTCGACGACGCGACCCAGAAACTGGCCATGGCCCGAATTTCGCTCCGCGCATTCCGGGGCGGCGTAGACTGGCACATACGACAGGTCCCGGCATCCCTTCGCACAGATCCGGGTCTCGTCTTTGAACGCGCGCGGTGGCGCCGCCGCAAAGGCCTCGACAATGGGGCCTATGAACTTCTGAAGAACGTCCCGGCCAATGCCCCCTTCGCCACGAAATGGTGGGTCGAGAGGTCGATCATTGCGCGCCGCCTGCTTGCCAAAGGGCATATTTCCGAGGCCTACAGACTGGCCAGAGCCAACGGGTTATCGACCGGCGCCCGTTTCGTCGAAGCCGAATGGCTTGCAGGATGGATTGCACTCCGTCATCTCGACGAGCCCAAAACGGCCTACACGCATTTCAGCAATATCGGCAACAGGGTCGCCTACCCCATCAGCAAGGCTCGCGCGGCCTACTGGGTAGGACGGGCCGCAGAAGCAAGCGGCGACCTCGCTGCGGCAACAAAATCGTTTCAGGCAGCCAGCAAGCACGGCACGACATATTACGGCCAGCTTGCCGCCGCACGATCGAACAGCAGCGTCGTCCTCACATCCTCCAGGGTTGCACCAACGAAGCCCGAGAGGTCCATCTTCGAGCGCGACGAACGTGTCCGCGCGGTCAGGCTGTTAAGCCAGGTCGGTGCGCGCAACCACGTGCGCCCGTTCATGTATAAACTGCTGAGTGAAGCCAAGACTCCCCAACGGCAGGTACTTACCGCCGAACTCGCAAACCAGATCGGTCGCCGCGACTTCGCGGTCCGCGCCGGGCGAAAATCCTATCGCACCGGCTCGCCGCTTCCCGAAATTGCCTACCCCATCATCAAGATGACCGGTAATCACCCGGAACAGGCACTCCTGCACGCGATCGTCCGACAGGAAAGCAATTTTGATATGGCGGCGGTCAGTCACGCGGGCGCGCGCGGACTGATGCAACTGATGCCCGCTACGGCGCGGTCCGTGGCCAAGCGACTACGAGTGCGGTACTCGCCGAAAAAACTGACGCGCAGTTCCAGCTATAATGTGCGGCTGGGTCAGGCCTACCTGGGCCAGATGATCAACCGTTTTGATGGCTCCTACATTCTCGCCATTGCCTCATACAACGCCGGTCCATCGGCAGCGAAGCGCTGGGTGCGGCAGAATGGCGATCCGCGCGAACCCGGCGTCGACGTCATCGACTGGGTCGAATCGATTCCATACCGCGAAACCCGGAACTATGTTCAACGGGTGATCGAAAACCTTCAGGTTTATCGCATGCGTATGGGTGGCCCAATGCTTGCAGAGGGCATCGTTAACGACCTCCGACGCTAACGGCCCCCATTGCCCGCCCTGCTCCGCGAAGCTAGTTTAGCGGAACAAGGAGCAACGAATGTCTGACCCCCGATTTAGCGAAATAAAAGCCTGTGTCTTCGATGCCTATGGGACACTTTTCGACGTCCATTCCGCGGCCGCACACATGAAAGACGATCTTGGTGAAAAGTCCGAGGCCATGTCCGATCTGTGGCGCTTAAAACAGCTTCAATACACCTGGCTCCGTAGCCTGATGGGCCACCATGTCGATTTCTGGCAGGTAACGGGGGATGCGCTCGACTATGCCATGCGCACGCTCGACATGGAAAATCCGAGCCTGCGGGCCAGGCTTATGGAGCTTTATCTGCAGCTTGATGCTTATCCTGAGGTCGCGGATGCACTGACGGCGCTGAAAGACGGTGGCAAGAAGACCGCAATCCTGTCGAATGGCGAGCCGTCCATGCTGATCGCGGCCGCTAAAAATGCAGGAATCTATAAATTGCTCGATGGAATCTATTCCATTGAAACGGCTGGAATTTTCAAGCCGCACCCGTCGACCTACCAGGTCGCAGTCGATGGATTGAAGATAGGCGCCGAGGAAATTTCCTTCCAGTCATCGAATGGCTGGGATGCACACGGTGCGGGTGCATTCGGGTTCCGCGTTGCCTGGGTCAACCGGTTCAATCAGCCGACGGAACTGCTGCCGTCGCCGCCGCTGGTTCAGCTCAAGACGCTGTCTGAACTTCCGCCGCTCCTGGGTCTGTAGCGCAGCCGTAATGCCCTATATCGAACGCCGGATTACATCCTTCGACAATCTGTCCCTCTATGCCCGCGATTACGGAGATCCGCTGGACACCCGCGCACCGTTGTTTTGCCTCGGCGGTCTGACGCGCAACTGCAAAGATTTTGAATCGCTCGCCGAACGCTATTCGGCGGACGGACGCCGGGTCATCTGCCCGGATTATCGCGGCCGGGGTCAATCGGACTACGATTCGGATTGGCGAAACTACGATCCGCGCATTTACATCCGCGATATTCAGAACCTCCTGTCAGCGCTCAACCTCCACCATGTCGTTGTGGTCGGCACATCGCTCGGGGGCATTCTCGGAATGGGCATGGCCGTCGCGATGCCGGGCGCCCTTGCCGCTGTCGTCATGAACGACATCGGACCAAAAGTGGAGACCGGTGGGCTCGACTTCATTATCAATTACATCAAGGAAGACCGCCCGCACGACGACTGGGACAGCGCGGTCGCGACCATAAAAACAATGCTGCCGAACCTGACATTCCAGGATGAAGGCATCTGGCTGAAGATGGCGCAGAACACATTTCGCGAGCGTACAGACGGTCGGCTTTACTTCGATTGGGATGTGAATATCGTCAAACCCATGCTCGTATCGTCATACGCAATCCCGGATATGTGGCCGCTTTTCCGTGCTTTGAAGAACGTGCCGACGCTGGTTCTGCGCGGCGCCGAATCCGATATCCTGTCGCGTGAGACATTCTCCCAGATGCAGGAGGTTAAGCCCGACATGATTGCAGTCGAGATCCCGCGTGCTGGGCATGTGCCAACGATGGCCGAACCGGAATCCCGTGCCGCTCTGGAAGCGTTTCTTGGAAGCCACTGAGCGCGTCCCCGACGTCCAGGACATCCGGTCTGCGGCTGCCCGCGTTGAGGGCATCGCGATACGTACGCCGCTGCTTGAATCGGAACGGCTCAACGAGCGCCTTGGCGCGCGCATCCTGTTGAAGTGTGAGATGTTCCAGCCCGTCGGCGCCTTCAAAATCCGCGGTGCCTGGAACCTGATGAGCCAGCTATCGGAGGCCGAACGCGCCGACGGCGCTGTCGCCTTCTCGTCGGGCAATCATGCGCAGGCGGTTGCCTGGGCGGGTCGACGGCTGGGGATGTCGACAACCATCGTGATGCCCGAGGACGCACCGCGGATCAAAATCGATAACACCCGCGCGCTTGGCGCCGAAATCAGACTCTACAACCGCGCGAACGACGACCGCGAAGAAATCGCCCGGGAAATTGTCGGAAAAAGCGGCGCGGTTATCGTGCCGCCTTACGATCATCCGGACATCATCGCCGGCCAAGGCACCGTCGGCCTGGAGATCGCCGAGCAATGCGCCGCAATCGGTGTCGTCCCGGATGCTGCCATTGTGCCCTGCTCCGGGGGCGGCCTGATTGCCGGCTGCGCTATCGCACTGAAGAACGCCTACCCGGCAATGAACGTCTTCGCGGCAGAGCCCGAAGGCTTTGATGATACAGCCAAATCACTCACGGCCGGCAAACGGGTTATGAACCCGCCCGCCACGGGGTCGATCTGTGATGCGTTACTCGTCCCCACACCGGGAGAACTGACTTTCACGATCAATAAGATGTTGCTTGCGGGTGGGCTGACGGTAAGTGACGGAGACGTCAAAAACGCAATGCTCGCCGCGTTTACAGATGCGCGCCTGGTCGTCGAACCCGGCGGGGCTGCAGGGCTTGCCGCCGCGATAAAGGGGAAAGACCGGATGGTCGGCCAAACGATCTGCGTTGTTCTCTCCGGCGGGAATGCCGACCCCGCACTATTCGCCGAAATTCTGAGCGACAGCGCCTCAGCGGATTAGGACGCCCCGTCGGACGAACCGACTAGTACCCGCCACCTGGCACGAGCCGGCTAGAACGAACCGCGGTCCACATCGGTAACAACGAGATCGAGCTTGGGATCATCAGTCTCCGACTTGTCGAGCCTGCGGCAATGACCGTCCAGACGCGCGCCGGGTTCGATCGCCAGCATGTCGTGCAGCACATCGCCTTCAACCCGGGATGAGCGGGACAACGTCACCGCATCAGCCTTGATCTGACCAACAACCGTACCATGCACAAGGCAATCGTCAGCGACGACCGACCCTGTGATACGTCCGGTTTCCCCGATCGTGAGTTTGGCACAGTGAATATCACCGGATAGCTCGCCATCGATCTGGACTTCGCCATCGCTGACGATATCGCCAGTAACCTGCATACCGGCGCTGAGAATTGACGGTGCCCCGGAAGAGCGGCGCGGCTCGGTTGTGTCTTTATCCTTTGAAAACATTTTTTCCCGCTTTCATAAATTTGAGTGGGTCAACGCTTCGCTTGTTCACGTGGATTTCATAGTGCAGATGCGTTCCGGTGCTTCGGCCGGAATTCCCCATCTGAGCTATTTTCGTTCGATAGGTAATGATCTGTCCGCGCTTAACGTAAATGCGTCGCAAATGGCCGTAGCGCGTGATCACGCCATTGCCATGGTCAATCTCGACAAACCTGCCGAAACGGCCTTTCCAGCCAGCGTAAATCACCTTGCCCGGTGCACTCGAATAAACCGTTGCGCGGTGTTTGGCGCCGAAATCGACTCCCCGGTGCATCGCCTTCGTATTGTTGATCGGGTCTTTTCTGACCCCGTACCTGCTTGAGACGTAGTAGTAGTCCAGCGGCGGCGCCAGGGGGAGGCCCCGAACAATGCGCTGCAGGCCTTCAAGATGATCGATCATGCTGTTCGCGCCCGTCAGGGACGCTTCGATCGTCTCTTCTACCTTGTCTGCCTTGTTAGCGGCCGATTTGGGCGCCGCCTCGAACGGTCCGCCCTGCGGCAGCGGCGCGACACCTTGCGCGCGCAGCATTTTTTTGACGTTCAGCCCCGCAGTCACGAGGATCTTCGTCAGGCGCTTTGCCTCAGCATGAGATGTATCGGCAACGCGGTCGATCAGCGCTGTCTGCGTCTCTTTTGCGTCGACGAGACGCTTTTGCAGTTCACCGACGCGATTATTGAGCGTGTCGCCCTTCTGGCGAACCTGGTTTTTCTCCGCCAGTGCAACTGTCAGTTCCGAACCAGTGGTCTTCAGGTCCTGCGACAGCGCTTTGTTGCTACGCTTTGTGTTTTCGAGGTGTGTTTCCAACACAGCAAGACGCCGCTCGATCTCGTGTTTCGCGTCCTCGGCTTTCTTACGTGCCTCTTCGACTTGTTTGAGATCTTTACGGACCGCGCCCAGATTGCTCTTGAGGGTCTGGTTCTGACCGATGAGGGCGACGAGACCTTTGTGGTTTTTTTCCAGCGAATCCGTTGCTGCAGCGAAGCTGCGCCTGGATTCATCAAGTTCCCCACGAAGCGTCAACGACGTCTGGTCCCGGGCAGAGATCGCCGCATCTTTCGCAGAAACGATCTTGTCGTAACTGACATAGGCGTAACTGGTATGAACGACCCACGCCACGAATGCGCCGGCGGCCAAAACCCCTGCCGCCTGCAGAAAACGGGGGATTCTGATATACGCTGTCCGACCGCGTGATCGCAGAATCAGATGCCGATCGGTAAGCGCAGATGGCCTGGTATGGCGCGAAATCCGCCGATGCAGCTGCGCTAACTCTGAATTATCTTTTTGTAACTTGGACATCGCCCCCGGCGGTCCCCCTTCGTAACTAATCCATTCGTTTCACTATCTTCAACGCTAACTGTCAAAAATCCATGAAAACGCGTGGATTCGACCTCAGTCGCCGGCGAGTGGGTCTCTAAACGCCGTCCGTCTTGAGCGCACGAAGCAAAGAGACAACGCCCAGCGCAATTGCCAACAAGCCCAAAACGGCCGCCGTTATCCCGCGCGAGCCCATATATATCAGGCCCTCATGAGAATTACCCACGATATCAGTCACATATGCGTAATTATTCACAAGTACGCCGAGAATAATGAGAACAACACCCAAGCTTCGGTTCTTCGCCATTCGAATTCCCCAGACCTTAACAACACTACGAACAGTGCCGGAACTTATACCAATTTGACGGCTAAGGCCAAGTAACTAGGTGACTTTCCGTCGCAGGCGAATTCCATTGGCTGCACCCGCTCAATACGATAGGATTATTATATCGCAGGCAGATATTAAAATTCTGCCAATAATATCAACAAGTTACACTGGAGGATTGAAGGTGGCGGATTTGTACGTCGGAAAGACCGAGGAATTCGGGGACCGCGATCGTAAAATTATCGCGCAAGGCAGCCTCGAGATCGGTGTGTTTCATGTCGATGGTGAATTTTATGCCTATGAGAATAATTGCGTCCACCAGGGCGGACCTGCATGTCAGGGTAAAATCATCAATCGTGTCGAAGAAGTCATTCATGAGACGGAAAAGACGGCGCATGGTCTCAAATTCTCCGAAACCGACGTGCATATCGTGTGCCCGTGGCATGGCTACGAATACAATGTCCGTGACGGACGCCATCCCGGCAACAAGAACATCCGTCTGAAGCCGTTCAAGGTAGAGATCAAGGACGGAGAGGTTTATGTCGTCGTCTGAACCAGACTTCGCAGCCTTGGAAGCCGCAGCCACAAAGGCGTTGGAAGTTGCCGAAGCCGCACTTATGCGTGGCGAAACCGAAGGTATTTCCGACGAGACGGTGCAGCGGTTGCTCACTGCCGGCACTAAACTTTTCGCGAATAAGGTCGAGATGGAAGAACGCTTCTTCTCGCCCTATACCGGCCCGGAAGCAGTAACGGCGACAGATGTTGTCATGACCTGCTCGGACATGCTGCGGGCCGTAAATCTGTCGACTTTCGATCTTGCCATGTGGTTTCAACGCCCACGGCCCGACGACAATATTTAGTGCTAGCATGATTAATTTTTCTCATAGTCAGGAGTGACGTGATGGATACCGGAATAGAACAGGTCAAAGAAAATCCTATCAAGGAGATCACGACCTATACGGATTCGCGGGATGTTCTCGCAAAGGCCCGCCAGCAGGCGGACGAACGTAATTTCGACGATATCTTCATCGCAGATATCGACGCGCATCATACGGAAACAGAATCCTGGCGCGAAATCATCGCCTATATCGATGATCCGGTTGTGCGTACACAGGCGGAAGAGATGGTTCTTCATCGCTCCGGCACGCCGCCCTACGGGCTGAACGGCGACCTGGCGCTCCGTTACCAGGACGTCGGCGGCCGCATTCCGCATCAGGCGGCGCGGAGTGAAAAAATCGGCGAAAGCGAGCTCAAGGAAGCGGGCCACCGCGACCTCGTGTTGGCTAAACGTGCCTATGAAGCGATGAGTATCGACGTTCAGGTCGTCTTTCCGACCCCGATGCTGTTTCTCGGCATGCACCCGCAGTTCGATATGGAAGCCATTCTCGGCAAGGCCTACAACCGGTGGCAGGTCGAGAACATCCTGAAGAAAGACCCCAAGCTTAAAACCATGATGTTCCTGCCGTTCAACGATCCGGAATCGGCGCTGGAAACCATCGAGGAATTTGGCGACGCGCCCGGTTGCGTTGGCTTCATGGTCACATCGGTTCGCTACAAGGCGGTCCACCACAATCATTATATGAAGGTCTATCGCGCCCTCGAAGAACGCGGTTTGCCGCTCGGCTTCCACGCCGGTTATTACTGGCAGGACCCGTTCATGATGCAGATCAACCGCTTTGGGTCGATGCACGCCCTGTCATTCGTATGGTGCAACGTCGTTCACATGACCAACTGGATCATGAACGGTCTGCCCGAACGCTTCCCCGGCCTGCCGGTGGTCTGGATTGAATCCGGTCTGGCCTGGGTGTCATGGCTGATGCAGCGGCTCGACCATACCTATCTCATGCGGTCATCCGAAGCGCCGTTGCTCAAAAAGCTGCCGAGCGAGTACATGAAGGAAATGTTCTACACGTGCCAGCCGCTTGAAACGGATCACATAAAGGCGACGGAACTGACCTTCGAAATGATCAATGCTAAGACCCAGCTGCTCTATGCATCCGACTGGCCGCATTATGATTTCGACACGCCCAGCGTGATCTGGGACCTTCCGTTCCTCGACGAGGAATCCAAGCTTAATATTCTTGGCCGGAACGCCCAGCGGTTGTTCGACTTCAGCAAGTAGAGCGACGCACCGAAAGTTAAAAAGAGGCGGACTTTTGTCCGCCTCTTTTTTTATCTCCAGTCGTCGACCGCGAACACGCCGGGTACATTGTAGCCATCGCCGCGGGCATCCGGCGCTGCCTTCAGCATCGCGATACCGTTCATCCAGCTTCGAAACCCCATCGCGAGCAATGCCTCATAGCACTCGGCACGCCCCGTATTTGTCCCCGCGACGAGACGCTTCGTCCCGCGTAGCGCCGCGAAACTTTCGCAGGCAATCATCAATTTCTCAAACTCTGCCGGCCCATCCACCCCGGGCGCCACTGCTGCAAATTTAACAAGGGTTTGTGGGCTACCTGCTTCCGAAGCGGCTCCCTGATGGCAACAGGCAAACCCGGTCAGCGCACCTTCCCGGCCGAGCAAAATCGTATCGCCAAATCCGTTTGCATCAATCGACCGGATCTCAGCGCCGAGATCCAGACCGGCGTATATCCCGTCGGCAATTTCTCGGCATTCCACGAGAACCGCCTCGCGGCCCTTGTCCTGCAATTGGGAAAAGAGCCGGGCGGTCGGCGGCATCGCCGTTGCCGCATCCACCATCCTGTCCATTACAGCCGTAATCCGTTTCATTCGAAAGCCATAGGCCTCGTAGAGGCGGATATGCGTTGAGCTTTGCGGGTGCGTGAACAATCCCTGCAAGGCAAAGCTGCGGGAGTCCATATACCGCGTCATCTCATCCAGCATCGCGCGCCCGATACCTTTGCCCCATACGTCGACATCGACCGTCAACGGCCCGAGCAAACCCACGGTTCCCCAATCAACCACCAGACCGCACGCGACCAGTTTACCATCAAGTTCCGCGGCGAAAGCGCCTTCGGGATTGGACGCAAACCGCCCGGGGATCACCTCTCCATCGCCGCGAAACGCAGACGGCGTCTCGAGACCAAAGAAAGTGCCGAACGCGATCCGGTTTATCCGATCTGCATCGACGAGATCGTCTTTCGTCAGTCGCCTGACGACGAGGCCACTCACGCGCTTTTCGCCTCTCGCCAGACGCCCAGTTTCTGCTGGACGACCCGGTCGGAAAAACTGAACAACACGGAATCCGGTCCAGCACGATGGGCGTATTCCACCCACGACGGCACCACGAACACGTCATGGCTTTGCCACCCAAATGTCTCGCCACCTATCGTCGTCTCCCCCTCGCCTTCAAGCACAGCGAAGATTGTCCCGTCCGTGCAGCGATAAGGTTGGCCGTTGAATCCCCTGTCGAGAAGCATCAGCATTGTGGTCATTGTCGGCATTGCAGGTCTGCCATCGGCGGGGTTCAGATATTCCATCCGATAGCCGTGACGGGAATCGACATCGGTAATTTTGCGCAATATCTCCAGGTTTTCGCGTGCCGTGTCGTAAGGATATCGCAGGACACGCCCATCACCCGTTGGTATTTCCGGGTCTTTCTCCCCGACGGACACCTCGGATAATCCAACATCAGGCACGGCGGCCCTGCCGGGCTCAAAAAATGTTGTATCCAGTTGCGCCATCAAACCGTTATCCAGCCCATCCAGCCAGATCATCGGTGTGTCGCCTTCATGAGTATGTCCGTGCCAGGCCCAGGACGGCGTAATAATAAAGTCGCCCGGCATCATCTTCACCTGGCCACCGTCCACGGTGGTGATCCCCCCCTCCCCTTCGAACACAAGCCGAAGGGCAGATTGTGTGTGACGGTGCTCGGGTGCTTGCTCGCCGGGCAGGATCAGCTGAAGACAGGCATACAGGCTGCGCGTCGTCCCCTGAAAACCGGACAAGGCCGGGTTCTGCAGCACGAGGACCCGGCGGCTCGCTTCTTCCGGCGTAACAACGCCTCCTGCTTCTACCAGCAGCGGCCTGATGTCTTCGTATTTCCAGAGAGCAGGGTCGTAGGAAGGCGCAGGTTCTCTGGGAACATATTGCCCGGTATCCACCCAGAGCGGCAGAACATGACTCGCAGCAATGCGGTCATAATACGTCCCGGGCTTTGGCGGAGCTGGCGCCATGTCTACCGAACCTCGACCTCCATCTTGCCGATGATATCTACCTGACAGACCAGATGGTCACCCGGCTCGATCGGGCCCACACCCTTGGGCGTGCCGGTCATCAGGATATCTCCAGGATAGAGCGTATAGAACTTCGATGCATATTCGATCAGTTTTCGGCAATCGTAGATCAGATATTTCGTATTCGATTCCTGGCGAACCTCGCCATTCACGGTAATACGAAAATCCAGATCGTCGGGGTTTTCTATCTCATCCGCCGTCGTGATCCACGGGCCGAGGACCGCATAGGAATCCAGGGATTTCCTCAGGCTGCGATCTTCAACGCCACGAACGGTATTGTCGAGCCCGATCGAATATCCTGCGACAATATCGAGCGCATCGTCGTAAGCGACATTCTTTGCGGTCTTTCCAATAATGATGGCCAGTTCAATTTCATGATCGTTACGGCGGTCGGTATGACCAAGCGTAATCCCTTCGCCCGGACCGACGAGGGCCGAATTCGCCTTCAGAAACAAACCGTATTCATTAATCGTCTTGATCTCACGTCCGAAATTTATCTCGGCATCGTCCTGCGCCTCGGCAACGTGGTCCCGATAGTTCGCCGGTGCCGCGATGATCTTTGTGGGATTCGCCACGGGGCTTTTCAGAACGACGTTATTGACGCCCTGCACATATCCCATCTTGCGGTTGGCTTCGATCCCGACCCTGATTGCATCGATATTGGCGATCATGGCGTCGCCGTGCGGGCGCGGCCATCGCGTCTGCTGCAGATCATCAAGCGCAATGGTGACATCGATAAGCTGGTCGCCTTTTATCAGCCCGAGCTTGTCATCGTTGTAACGGCAAATTCTCATAATTCGGCTCCAAACTCTTTGCGGGCACCATCTGCCCAGGC
Organism: Paracoccaceae bacterium; assembly: GCA_047638395.1. Taxonomy (GTDB): domain Bacteria; phylum Pseudomonadota; class Alphaproteobacteria; order MPNO01; family UBA830; genus CAXBCP01. The sequence continues at coordinate 77,947 of JBLIMV010000018.1, forward strand.
GATACCGTGACCCGGCACCTCAGGCGGCGAGATATTGCCATCCGCGTCCATCGATACCGGATTGTCGAACAGCGGCTCAAGCAAGGGGAAATCCTCCATCCACTTGATCGACGGCGCAGCACCCGCCAGATGAATAAACAGCGCGGGCAGAAAATGCGGCGAGACCACCAGGTTATAATGCTCGGCGATCTGCGCAAGCCGAAGACTTTCGGTAATGCCACCCATCATCGCCAGATCCGGCTGAAGGATCGATACCGCCCGGTCGGCCATGAGCGGCGCCAGTTCCACAGCGCCCTGATGATGTTCGCCGGTGGCAATCGGCACATTGCAGGTCTGCGCCAACGTCGCGAAGCCATTTGCATCATGTGCCGGCAGGGGTTCTTCGAACCACAAGGCGTTCACGTCCCCCAGAACATTCGCGAGCCATTGGGCGCGGGCAAGATCGCATTTCTCATTCGCGTCGGCCATGATATCGACGCCATCGGGCAGCGCCTCGGCGACAGCCTGAATTCGGGGAAGATCTGCCGGCGCACCTGCAACCCGCAATTTTACGGCAGTACACCCCATGTCCGCGTAGTCCAGCGCGCGTGCAACAGCGGCATCGGGGTCCTGCGTGGGACCGAACCCGCCCGACCCATACACAGGGAGCGTCTTCGCCACGCCGCCCAGCGCTTGGTAAAGGGGCATTCCCTGTTTTTTGGCATGCAAATCCCACATCGCGACATCGATGGCCGCAATCGACAGATAGCCAACGCCCCGTCCGAGCCTGTTTAACGAACCTGCCAGGCGGCGCCACAATGCCTGCGGCGGCACAATTTCCTGTCCCTCGACAAAACGCGACAGCATATCCCGGGCAGCATGGGTTACCGTTTTTCCACCACCGCCAAGGACATAGGAAAACCCGGTGCCCGTCACCCCGTCGGAATCTTCAAGATCCACGACGATCACATCGACAGCGGTGATCCCTGAACCGCCCGTCGGCCCGGACAGGGGGAATTCCCATAGCTCGGCAGTCGCGCGTTTCAGTGTCGTCGTCATAGATCAGCCTTTCAAAGTCAGCGTAACGGTATCACCGTCCTCGATCCCGAACGCATCCCGGACACCAACGGCAGCAATTACTTCGACCTGCGCCGGCGGGTAACCATCGACCAATGGGTAGACAATCGCACCATCAATTTTACCGTTGATGGAGACTTTCCAGCATTTGGCGTCGCAATCATGCGGACCGTTATTGGGATTATCAATATGAATGCCCTCTGTCTGCGTCAGCCTTACCCAGACCGGCATCGAATCCGGATCGTCAACGATGACGTTGACGGTTCCCGGAAACGGAACAATACCGACGCGGTCCGTAAACTGGTCTTTCGCCCAATCAAGCTGGGAAAACGTCGTCCCCATGCCAATGCCGGTCGCCAGACGGCCGATGAGCTGCTCGCCCTTCATCAGGCGGCGCGGACGTCAACATCCATGCGGCCGATGCCCTCGCAATAGCAGTGCATGACATCGCCCGGCACCACTGGCCCAACACCTTCCGGCGTACCCGTCATGATCACGTCACCCGGGTGCAGCGTATAGAACGACGAGCCATATTCGATGAGCTTTCGGCAATCGAATATCAGTTTATCCGTATTCGAATTCTGACGTTCCTCGTCGCCGACATGGATCGAAAAATCCAGCTTGTCAGGGTCCGCGATTTCATCAGCCGTCACGAGCCAGGGACCGAGCAGAGAATAGCTGTCGATTGCCTTACGCAGGCTGCGCTCCTCGGTACCGCGCACCGTCATGTCGAGACCGATTGAATAGGCCGCGACATAATCGAGTGCATTCTCGTAAGAAACGTTCTTCGCGGTCTTGCCGATGATCAGCGCGACTTCAACCTCGTGATCGTTGCGCCGGTCCGTGAAATGAAGATCTACGCCCTCGCCTGCTCCAACAAGAACGGAGTTCTTCAGAAACAGGCCGTAATGATCGATTGTCTTGATCTCGGTGCCAAAGTTAACGCCCTTGTCGGCAATCGCTTCGTCCTGATGGGCATAGTAATTGACCGGCGCACCGATAACCTTGTTGGGGTTGGCGACCGGGCTTTTCAGAACGACCGCAGAAAGCACATGCCGCTCGCCCGCAGGGGCCAGAGCGGACGCCTTGGCGCAAACTGCATCGAGATTTGCGATCAGTGCGTCGCCAATCGGCGCCGGCCAACCGGATGACGGAATGACTTCGAGCGCGGCTGTAACATCGATGACTTCTTCCCCATCGACGACACCGAGCCGGTCGTCGTTAAAACGGCAGATTTTCATCCCTTTAACCCCTGATTGAATTTCTCTAATTATACGTAATGGCACTCCCGCATCGACCGGTCCAGCGCAAATTTGAGGGGCTTGAATGTCGGCAGAAGCTGCGTAGACTGCGCGGCGCGCGGGTGTAGCTCAATGGCAGAGCAGAAGCTTCCCAAGCTTACGACGAGGGTTCGATTCCCTTCACCCGCTCCAGCCTGACCGCCATGAAATCCTTTATACCGCCCAGTCTGCGGCAAACATCGTCCGCGGCAATCTTCGACGAACGGCTCTTCAGGCAGGTGCGGGCGGTTGTACAGTCATCGTCAGCCAGAATTCATCGATCACCTGAACGATTTTGACAAATCCGGCCATATCCATCGGCTTTTGGATATAGCTATTTACGTGAAGGTTATAGGATTCAAGGACGTCCGCCGCGGCAGCCGAAGAAGATATCGCAATGACGGGTATACGCTTCAGGCCGTTATCGGATTTGACGTTCCGAAGAACCTCGTTGCCGTTCATTCCTGGCAAGTTCAGGTCGAGCAGGATGAGGTCCGGCCTGTAATTGTCGCCAGCGTCAGCAGACGTCGCCAATAACTCAAGCGCCCTTTCGCCGGTCTCGGCGACAGTCAACTCGCAAACAACACCGGCTTCTTCAAACGCCAGGCGCGTTAGCTCCACATCTCCGGGATTGTCTTCGACGAGCAAAACCCTATTCATCGGCCACCCAAAACAATCTGTTTCCACGTAAGATCTCTTATCCATTCCGCCCGAACAGAATGGTTCGAAAATACCCTGAGCAATATCAATATCATACTATTGCATTCAGGTGTGACTACACTGCATGCCACAAGCTACGCTGTGTGCAGCCGTTCACCTGGAATGGTGAAGACAAATTCGCTACCGGCACCAATGCTTTCCTCTACCCAGATTTCACCGCCCATCTGTTCGACAACCTTTTCACAGATTGCAAGACCGATGCCCGTCCCTTCATATTTATCGCGGCTGTGAAGGCGCTGGAACACACCGAAGACTTTCTCCCGGTATTCCAGCGCAATGCCGATACCATTATCCGCGACCGATATACGTATCCCGCCGTCCTGTTCAACGCCCCTAATTTCGATTTTTGGCGGAACATCCGATCTGAACTTGATCGCATTGGCGAACAGGTTTTGGAACAGACGAGTCAATTCGCTCCGAAATCCGATAACGACCGGCAATTTATCAACCGTGACGGTCGCCCCCGCCTGCCGGATGGGCTCGGACATAATCTCAAGCACGTCGGCAACAACCAGTCCCAAGTCAACTGGTTCCTCCGTTTCTCCACCCCGCCCGATCCGTGAATACAACAGCAGATCATCTATCAAAACCTGCATCCGCTTCGCCCCATCGGTCGCGTAGTGGATGAATTTTTTCCCCGCTTCATCCAGGGTGTCGGTGTATCGGTCGGCAATAAGATCGCAATAGCTGGATACCATACGAAGCGGCTCTTTCAGGTCGTGCGACGCAACATACGCAAACTGCGCCAGCTCTTCGTTTGACCTGACGAGTTCGCTATTTGCCCGCTGTATCTCCTGCTCCGCCAGCTTCCGGTCTGTAACATCGGCGAAGACCGTCATGAAGAAAGTCTCCCCGCCAACACTTACAGGCATAGCCTGCGATCGCCCCCAAAACGACGTCCCGTCCACCCGCAACATTTTCACCTCTATGGGCTCTACGCTGCTTCCCTCCGCCATTGTTCTCCGGCGTTCGAGCATCCTTTCTCGTTCAGATTCGTCAACCAGCGACATCCAATCCCGACCGAGGACTTCCTTATCATTCTGCGCGCCGTATAGACGCAACCCCGCAGGATTGATCTGCGTGATTACCCCCTGCTCGGACAAAAGAACGCCCTGAGGGAAAAACTCGATCAAAGATCGATACTTCTCCTCGCTCTCGCGAATGGCCTGTTCCGCCTGCTTCGCCAACGTGACATCTTCGATGGCGACAATTGTGTATATGTGGCCGTCGATATCCACACGCTCCGTGCGGATAACGGAGGGAAACGACGCACCGTCCAATCTGATGGTCTCAACGTCCCAGCTTTCCAGTGTGTGACCGTCCGTTACACTCTTCCACCGCCTTGTGGCTTCATCTCTGTCTTCCGGCCTTAGGAAATCCTGACGGTTGCGGCCCATCAGATCCTCCGGGGAGGCGGCGCCAAGCAGACGGACCGCAGCAAAATTTGCGTGGTCCACCTTCCTGTCCTTAAAGATCAGAATCCCGATGGGCGCCATCTCTGCCAGTATCGCGTAAGTCCGTTCGCTGCGCTGAAGCGCTGTCTCTACAGACTTCCGTTCGACGATTTCAGCGGCGAGTTCCCGGGTCCTGTTATCGACTTCCCGTTCGATGACCAGATTTCGCATTCGGCCCGACACCAGAAACCCGTAAACCACTAACGAAACCAATGCGCCTGCAGCCAGAAAAATCCACACCACGCCGCGCTCGATCGGACTAGAAAAAGTCCCTGTTGGTTGTATGACCACCGTCCAAGACCGCATCGGAAGAGCCAGTTGCGCTGTATGAACCAGTAATCCCTGTATCTCATCCGTGGGTGCCGGGTCACGTTCGTCCAACAGCCCCGCGGTATCGTAAATTGCCTTTCGTGAGCGGGAATTCCCAACCCCGTCATAGACGGTGACACGCGTGTCTGCTGGCGGCGTCTCGCCCAGTGCCGCCGTCAAAACGTCACGCACATTATAGACACCAACCGTATAGCCTTTGATTGAATGTTTCCGGTCTTCCAGCGTCTCCGGAACCTGACCGTTGAGATAAACCGGTCGAAATACCAAAAATCCGTATTCGTTCGTCGTCCCCTGCACCAATCTGACCGGCCCGGATGAAACGGCCGTTCCGGTATCCCGTGCTCGATCCAGTGCCGCACGACGCGTTGGGTCCGAGCCAACATCGTAGCCGAGCGCTGCCCGGTTGCTCTCGAACGGCTCTACGTACAACACCGTCACATAATCGTCCCGCAGCGTGAGCGATTGCCGGTTTCCCTCCACGCCCTTTTCAAAAAATTCGTAACCGCTCATGCCTTCCTGTTGCGCCAGCTGCCTAATGCCGGATAGCTGCGAATGCGGAATGCGGGGGTTCCATGACAGTGCCTGAACACCGCTAACACGAGAGATCATTTGATTGCTAAATGCAGAAAACTCGGCGCGCGAAACCACATCGGATGCATCAAAGAGGCCGCCAAGGGCATGTACGGTCTCAATGCTTCGTTCGAGTTTCTGCTGAAGAGCCGAGACCTGGCGGCCTGCCACTAGATTAAAGCTCGACAACACGTCGTGCCGAACAACTCCGTCTATCAGACGAAAACCCGCGAGTGATGAAACGACGCCTAGGAGAAGTGCAGCAAGCGGCACGATACCCAGAGCAGCACGTTTCCGCGCACGCCAACTGTCACCATCGGGAACTACAAGCCTCATCCGATGTTAAACCCTCCGCCGCAATCGTGCGGCTGCACTATCTACATCTATCACGTGTATAAGAAGCATAGGGCATCTTAACAGTTTACTTAAAACCGTTCCGCAACACCTACGAAGGTACACACCGACGAGCGGCCTTGGACGCACGTTTCTATAGGTCCGCGAGCCACGCGGTTGGTAACTTCCCCTCATCTACCCCGCGCCCAAGATAATACTTCCAGAGTTTTTCAATATGTGCCGGCCGATTAAACCGGGACATAAACTCGTTCATTTCGTCGTTCGACAACCCCCGGACGGTGCCGAGTGCTGCGGCATGAAACAGCGTGCTCGCGTTTTCCTCAAAATGCACTGAATCCACGAGGAGTGCCGGCACACTCTCCGCAGTAACGACGACCCCGTGCGCGCGGATAAGTGCGGCATGGCAAGCGCCCAGTGTGTCAGCCAATTCCTTACCTGACGAAACTGAATTGATATGACCAGGGTCAGGGTGGACTGGGATGCCACCACTCCATCTTGCCGCATGGTTCTTGACGGGGATTAGTGGCCGGTCTTCCACGAGCGTAAACATCGTCGCCGTTTCGGGGTGAAAATGACCGACGGCATTCACGTCAGGCCGCGCCCGCATGATCTCGGTGTGAATGTAAATTTCGCGCGGTGGCTTTTTATTTTCACGGCCCGCCAAAACGTTTCCGTCAAAGTCACAAACAAGCAGGTTTTCCGGCTTCAGAGCCGCGCGTGAATCGTCGAATGACTGAATAAGCAGGCCGCTGCCATCCGGTAGACGCGCGCTGACGTGTCCCGAATAATCGATCAACCCGTCCATGTTCATGATCCGTGTGCAGGCGGCAATCTCTGCCCTTAGGGCCTGATGGCCTGCGTTATGTCCCTTCATCTTTTCCTCGCAACGATATGGAAGATATGCCAGTGCTTTTGGACACCGCGCGGCGTGACGGAATCGTCCTCCTCCTCTTCCAGCAGCTCGACATCGAATGGCTCCAGAAGGTCGACGACCTGATCGCGTGACAAACAGGTCACGCCCGGCCGGTCCACCCAGCTATCCCGATCACCGTAAAATTGACCTGAAAACCGTCCGCCGGAGGCCAGCGCAGTCACAATTTTCTGCCAGACCGCCGGAAACTCTTCCGCAGGGCATAGCGGCAGAGAGAATGCTGCGTTCACCAAATTGCAGGTCGGCAGCGCCATATCCTCATATCGCGACACCAGGGTTTCAATCGCGCACCCGTTGGGGAGGTCCGGTCGCGCCAGTAGTTTTTCGATCGCTTCGGGCGCCGCATCAACTGCAAGCACAGGCCAGCCCCGGCGTAATATTTCAATCGTGTCGCGACCGGAACCACAACCGAGATCGACGGCGCGCCCGCCCGACGGCAAACCCTCTGCGGCAAATGCATCCAGCGCTCTGACAAGTGTCGGACGCGGTGGCCGGTCGCCCGTTTTTCCGTAATAGGACGACCAGTCCACCGGAGTTTCGGCGTCAGATGAAATTCTGGCCGCCATCGACAATCATACCCTGCCCCGTGATATAGGCAGCTTCGTCGGAACACAGGAACATCATCGCCTTGGCGAGATCATGGATCGTTCCCTGCCGCGGCAGTGCCTGAGATGCTGTCATTGTTTTGAACATTTCCCGCGGCACCGACGGGCGCTCGACCTCGGTCTGCATAACGCCCGGCCAGAACGTGTTGACTGTAATTCCGTGCGGGCCAACCTCACGCGCCATCGATCGCGTCATACCGATCATGGCCGCTTTGGTCGTGATGTAATGCAGATAGTTGGGACGCCCCATCATCATCGTGCCGGACGAGACATTTATAATCCGTCCCCACTTCGCGTCGATCATCGGCTTCACGGCAGCCCGTGAACACAGGAAGGCCCCGTTTACGTTGACGTCGACGGCGCGTTTCCACTCGTCTACCGGCAGCTCCCAGAACGGCGCCATCGTGATTTGTGAGAAGATCGCGGCATTGTTTATCAGGATATCCACGCGCCCGAATGCCGACATGGCAGCATCGACCATCGAAATCGTCGACGCTTCATCCGCGACATCAACCTGTACGGCCAGCGCCTTCCCCTGCTTGTCCTCGATCTCTCGCTTCACGTTTTCGGCGTTGTCCCCATTGATGTCAGCGATGACCGGAATGGCACCCTGGGCCGAAAAGTAATGCGCGTATCCGCGGCCAATTGCCTGCCCGGCACCTGTGATGATGACCACCCGGTCTTTCAGGCTGTCATAGCTGGCGTTCTTGTCGACGTTCATGTCTGAATAATCGACAAAGCCGATTTCCGTATCGGTCATGGTTTCCTCCTTTTTTTATTCCATGCGCCTAGTTGGGCATGGTGATGCGTGGGACGCAAGTCCGTCATTCTGCCCGGAGGCGTTCAACCGCTTCCAGCAAGTCGTCCAGGTCGGCGTCTTCTATCCCCTGAACTTTCATCTCTCTGACGGTATCCGCAAGGTAGTCGTGGCAAGGCCCGTATTTACCCGATGCCGTCGCGATATAGCTTGCCTTTTGCGCCAGCGTCAGACCGCCCGCATACTGAAAATGATCAGGCGATACTACGAACGTAAGTGCAGGAACCACTACCTCATCGATAGATACGGACACCCATTCGGCGGAATAGCTGCCTGTCCACATCTCGCGCTCCCAGAGCGGCATGAGGTCCGCATCCGTCGTGGTCTCGGGCAAGGTGAGCAGGATCCCTTCACAGATAGACCCGGGTTTTTCTTCCAATCCGAATCCTAAGCCCGGACGATCCGGCGTTCCACGCGCATAGACAGACCAGATAGAAAAATCGCGGTGGTAATCCCGTAGGGTAGCTTTGTCCCGCGCGACCACGTCGAAGCACGGATTCCACATGAGCGATCCATAACCGAACACCCGCAACTTCGACCGGTCAGGTGCGAGCGCAAGGGTTTCCTTCAAAGATCGGGCGCGCTCGGCATCAGACAGGGGTTTCACAATTTCTGTCGGTGGTGGTTTAGCCATTTGCAGCCTGCCGTTTGTTAACGAGCGCAACGCCGGACAATACGCATGCCGTACCCGCCCAGACCCACCATGTGGGCGCTTCGCCAAAGAAAGCTATCCCCGACAACACCCCGGTCAGTGTCACAACATAATTAAGTTGCGAAGCAAATGTCGGGCCGGACAACCGGATCATCTCGAACAACGCGAAGAAAGCAAACCCTGAAATGATGGCATGTCCGAAAACCGCAATATCAGGCGTGCTCGGCGGGAATGACGGGACATGAAACGCACCAGTCAGGAGGCTCACCGGTAACATCACGGCGGCGCCGAACCAGACCATGCCGGTCGTTAGTGACAACGAATTACCCGTTGCCGGACGCAGACGATCGATCAGGATATTCGCCAGCGAATACGTAAGCGGTGCGAGGAGACCGAAAAGCAACCATGGGATCATCGAGGGATCGGGAAGACTTTCACCGGGCACGACAAAAAGAACGACACCAACAAGCCCGAGGCTTAAGCCGGCCATCCGCAAGGCAGCGAAATGTTCCAAGCGCATCATCAGGCTGATCGCGTAGGTAAAGATGGGTGTTAGACCAAGAACGACCGCGAGCGCGCCTGCCGGAACGTATTTCACCGTCGTGTACCAGACGACGTTTGCACAGACGATACGCAGCCCGCCGATGATCACGTAATACCGCAGATGCTGCCCGGTAAGCCCGGGACGGGTGCCACGGATCACGCATATTCCGGAAAGTATCAGGGCAGCAATAATCGCGACCCAGAAAACGTATCCCAGGGGATGCACGCCACCGGTCGTGGCAATTTTGGCTATCGCGACGGCGGCGCCCCAGCCGATACCGCAATAGAAAAGTAATCCCAGCGATATGAGCCTGGTGCGATCCATTGCGATAACCGCCGGTCCCTCAGATCACCTCTTTGTCACGGAGTGCGGCAAGGTCGTCATTCGAGAGGTTCAGCTTTTCGCGCAACACCTCCTCGGTATGCTGGCCAAGCAAAGGCGGTGCATGGCGGTAGGTAACGGGCGTGTCGCTGAACTTCATCGGGCTCGCGATCAGATCGGCACCCTTATCCCCCGTCAGCGGATGAGGCACATTGACCACCATCTCGCGCGCTTTCACGTGGGGATCGTCGAACACCTGCTGGAGATTATTGATCGGACCGCAACCGATCTTGTTCTCTTCGAGCCCCGACAACCATTCGGCGGACGATCGTTTGGCAAACACCTCGACCAGTAGCGGCACCAGCGCATCCCGGTTGCCAACGCGCGCCGCATTCGTCGCGAAGTCGGGGTTTTCGGCAAGGTGCGAGCAATCCGCCATCTCGCAGAACCGAACGAACTGCGTGTCGTTGCCGATTGCAACGATGATGTATCCGTCCGACGTCTGAAACGGCTGGTACGGAACGATGTTGGGGTGCGCATTGCCAAGCCGGCCGAGCATGTCGCCATGAATATAATTCATGCCGGCATTCGCAAGCATCGCGACCGTCGTATCCATCATGCCGATATCAATGTACTGGCCCTGCCCTGTCACGGCGGCATGACGAAGCGCCGCGTTGACCGAAACGCTGGCATACATGCCGGCCATAATATCCGCGATCGGCACGCCGACTTTCTGGGGCTCGCCCGCGGGTTCACCCGTGATCGACATCAGCCCTCCCATCCCCTGGACCAGAAAATCGTACCCCGGGCGCGGTGCATAGGGGCCGGTCTGGCCGAAGCCGGTAACCGAGCAATATACAAGCTTCGGGTTACCCTCTTTCAGATCGTCATAGGCAAGCTTGTAGCGCGCTAGATTGCCTGTTTTGAAATTCTCCACCAGCGCGTCCGCATCCATCGCCATCCGGCGGACAAGCTCCGCGCCTTCGGGCTTCGAGATATCGAGACCGACCGACCGTTTGTTGCGATTGGCGCCCATGTAATAGGAGCTTTCGATCGTGTCGTTGCCGGCATCGTCTTTGACGAAGGGCGGCGCGAACTTCCGCGTATCGTCGCCTGCGCCCGGCCGTTCGATCTTGATGACGTCGGCACCGAGGTCTCCCAGCATCTGCGTACAGGTGGGGCCCGCGAGCACGCGGGTCAGATCGACGACGGTAACGCCCGACAGCGGGCCGGTGGCTTCTGACATACTGATATCTCCCTGTTGCGGTGTGGTTTAAGCCATCCTGACGTCTGGGAAAAGGGCCGGAGGCCACTCATCCGGCGCGATTCCCTTTCCCCAGTTGCGATGAGTGTATAAAGGGACATTCACATGTCCGTCATCCATGACATTCTGGCAAGCGCGCCGGGGGTAACCGAATGGTCCTTCGTTGCCCTGTGCCTTCTGAGCTTCTTCACCTCTGCAGTCTCGGCCGCGTTCGGCCTTGGCGGGGGCGCGGCGCTTGTTGCCGTTATGGCATCGACAATGCCACCGCTTGCGATCATTCCGGTTCATGCGGTCGTTCAGGTCGGATCGAATTTTTTCCGGGCGACAATGATGTGGCGCAACATCCTTTTCCGCTGGATGCCGACATTCGTGATCGGCACGGTCATCGGGGCGGCGGTCGGCGGGCAGATCGTCTTCGCGCTGCCAAAATATCTGCTACAGGCCATCATCGGAATATTCGTGCTCTACGCGGTCTGGGGACCAAAGATGAAGGCGATGGAACCGACAAACCTCCGCTTCGCCGTCGTCGGTGCAATCGCTTCCTTCGCGACAATGTTCGCAGGCGCCACCGGCCCGCTGATCGCACCGTTTATCAAAGCGTCCACGTCTGACCGGATGATGACGGTCGCAACCCATGCCGCTTTTATGTCATGGCAGCACGGCGTGAAGATTCTCGCCTTCGGCTTTCTTGGATTTACGTTTGCGCCCTATCTGCCGCTGATGGGACTAATGATCCTGCTCGGGATTGTCGGGACATGGTCCGGCAAATTTATTTTAAACTGGATGGCCGAGAGTGTTTTTCGGCGCGGCTTTAACCTTGTGCTGACCGTCCTTGCGCTGCGTCTCCTTTTCGAAGCCGGGACCGAGATTATCTGATGATCGAATTTCTCTCCATCACGCCCGAAATTGACGGCTGGATGTTCATCCTGTTTACGGTCCTTGCCTGCTTTACCGCCGCCTTCGGCGTGGTCGCAGGGCTCGGCGGCGGCGTATTGCTGATCGGTTTTATGGCAACCGTCTTCCCACCGGTCGCTCTGGTACCGATACACGGTGTCGTGCAGGCCGGCTCGAATGTTACGCGCACCATCATCGCGCATCGGCTTGTCATGAAGCAGGCCATCATTCCCTTTGCGATCGGGGCCGTGCTCGGCTCGGCGATAGGGGGGCGGATCGTCGTCTCTATTCCGCTGTCGGTGCTGCAGACGATCCTCGGGATATTCATGCTCTATGTCTGCTTCTCGCCAAAAATTACGGCAGGCATGCCGACCCAGAAGCGCTTCTTCGCACTCGGCATGGTCGGTGCGTTCATTTCGATGTTCATTGGTGCGACCGGCACGATCCTCGCCCCCTGGGTGCGGGGTGTCAGCGAGGACCGCCGGATTTTCGTTGCGACCCATTCATGCATCATGATGTTTATCCATGGGCTAAAGGTGATTGTGTTCGCCATTCTCGGCTTCGAGTTTTTCGATTACCTGCCGCTTATGGCCGCCATGGTAACCGCCGGATTCCTCGGCAACTGGATCGGATTCAAACTTCTCGACGTGATGGAAGAAGCATTGTTCCGCCGGGTGTTCCAGGTCGTTCTCATCCTTCTTTCCATCCGCCTGTTATGGAGCGCTGCCGAAAACGCCGGTTATATCTGATGGAAAACTTTCTCGGCGTTCCCGATACCGGGCTCTGGCTCACCGTCGGTCTGGTCATCGCCGCGACCGTAACGACCTTCCTCGGCACGGTGACGGGCACCGCCGGCGGTTTGATGCTGCTCGCGATCATGACTTTCTTCTTTCCGCTCGCCGTCCTGGTACCGATGCACACAATGATCCAGCTCGGCGCCGGCTCGAGCCGGATGTTCATGATGTGGCGTTACGTCAAAAAGCGCCTCATCGTGCCATTTGCCATCGGGTCCTGCATCGGTGCTTTTGCCGGCGCGCAAATATTTGCCACCCTGCCGTCTGCAACACTGCAGGGGATCCTCGGCGTTTTTATCCTGATCGTGATGTGGACCCCGCGCCTCGGCGCCGGCGGCCCCGAACGGTTACGCTTCGGAATCCTCGGCGCCGCCGCCACATTCCTTGGTATTTTCGTCAGCGCGACGGGCACGTTTCTGTCCCCCTTTATCGCGCATGCCAGCCTTGACCGGCGCATCCATGTCTCGACCATGGCGACCCTCATGGCGATCTCGCATGTCACCAAGCTGATCGCCTTTGGCTTTGTCGGCATGGCAATCGGCGCTTATCTGCCACTGATCGCCCTGATGATCTGCGGTACCGTTCTGGGCAACTGGGCGGGCCAGTACGCACTCAACCGCATCCCGGAAAAACTGTTCCGGCAGGTTTTCCGCATTCTGCTGTCCCTCCTGGCTATTCGACTGCTGGTCGGCGCCGCAACGGAACTGGGCTGGCTCGACGGGATCGTCTGAACGGAGACCTTGCCGAACCGGCAGGTTTCGCTAAACTTTTCCAATGACCAATCCAGACAGACGGCCTGACGGCACCTATCCCAGCACCTGCTGGGAATGCAGCACCCGCTGCGGATCGCTTGTGACGCTCGAAGACGGGCGCGTGACCAACGTGGGACCAAACAAGGACCACCCCGGATCAAAGGGTGCCTTTTGTGTGAAGGGCATCCGCGCCCTGCCCGAACTGACCTATAGCGAGAACCGCATCAAAAGCCCCATGCGCCGCGTCGGCGAACGCGGATCGGGAAACTGGGACGAGATTTCCTGGGACGAAGCACTGGACGAAATCGCCGAACGTCTACTGGAAGTGCGCGCGAAACACGGCCCTGAATCTCTGGTCGGCGCGGTGTCGAGCGCGTTCTTCAGCCGGGGAGCGATGGTCGCACTGTTGATGCGGTCTCTCGGCTCACCGAACTGGATGATGAACCAGGATCTGTGCGGCGGTTGCCGCGCACTGTCTGACCGGATAATGGGCCTCGGCATTGTCGGCGGTGAAGATGTCGACAACACCCGGTGTGCCCTGGTCGTCGGGCGCAATCCGTCTGCCGCCGACCCCGTACAATGGATGGCACTGAAACGCGCGCAGGCCGATGGTGCAAAGATTATCGTCATCGACCCCGCGCGAACCCCCGCGGCCGAAATCGCGGATATCTGGATGCGCCCACGGCCCGGCACGGATGTCGCCCTCGGTCTCGCGCTGATACATGTGATCATCGAAGAAAATCTCTATGACACCGACTTTGTCGATGCCTGGACACGCGGCTTCGATGACTTAAAAGTGCGGGCAGCGGAATTTCCGCCTGCACGCGCGGCAGAACTTACCGGCGTCCCCATCGATGATATTATCGCTGCGGCCAGACTGTATGCCGATGGCCCATCAAGTTTCGTTTCAGGTCACGGCATCGATGCCTTTTCAAACGGCGTGCAGACCTTCCGTGCCTTTCACTGTCTTGTCGCGATCACCGGCAATGTCGACCGGCCTGGAGGCAATCTCCGGGTGAAGCGGCCACGCGGTTTCCGGAACTATATCGACATCCTGCACGACCCCGATTTTGCCCTGCCACGGGACGTCGCGGACCGAACCCTCGGTGCGGAGCAGTTCCCGCTCTGGGCCGGCCCAAAAGGCTGGCAGACATCTGCGCACAACCCGACAGTTCTTGACGCCATCCTGACCGGCAAACCTCATCCGGTGCGGGCCATGTATGTTTCCGGCGTGAATATTGCCGTGACGTACCCGGACACACAGAAGGTCATGGCGGCACTGAAGTCGCTCGATTTTCTGTCCGTGGCATCGCACATGATGACGCCGACATCGGAGCTCGCCGATATCGTTCTGCCCAAAACCACCGGGCTGGAGGAGGAAGAGGTTTCGCTCGAACCCTCGGCACAGATCGTCTGCTACACCAATCCGGTCATCGATCCGCAGAACAAGGCCCGGTCCGATTTCGACTTCACCACCGATCTCGCACGACGGCTTGAAACACGCGGGATCAACACACGGAAGTTTTTCCCGTGGGAAACCAAACAGGCATTCAACGAATACCTGTTGGGAGACGAGGTCGACTGGGGCGTCCTCAAAGAAAATGGTTGGGCGCCGTTTGACTTCAAACTCGGCAATTTCGACGAGACTGGATTCAAAACACCGTCGGGCAAGATCGAACTCTGGTCAGAAACGCTCAACGACCTCGGCATCGACCCCTTACCCAACTATGTGCCGCCACGCCAGGAATCGGCCGACGAAGAAACGCGACAAGCCTATCCCCTGGTCCTCATCACGGGCGCGCGCGAAAAGACCTATCACCATTCTCGCTACCGCGATCAGGCATGGGCCCGGAAGGTTTCCCCCTTCCCGCTTCTGCAGGTACATCCCGATACAGCTGCCGCGTCGGGCCTGTCGGAAGGCGACTGGGTCGCCGTGGAGACGCCGGGCGTAGACGGGCGCTGCAAACTGAAGGTCTCGGTGACCGAAGAAACCGGCCCGGGCACCCTGCGGACCGGCATGGGCTGGTGGCTGCCGGAAGCGCCCGGACCTGATCGCGGCGCGCTCGACGTCAACGTCAATGTCGCGCTGTCCTATGATGGCCCCTGGGATCCGGTAACCGGATCGGCGGACACACGAGGTCTGCCCTGCCGCGTGACGCTTGTTCCGGAAGCAGAAATCCCGATGAGGGAAACCGCATGAGAATTCGCGAACGGCTCGAAAAACTGGGTCTCGAACTACCACCGCCGTTTGTTTATCCGAGCGCAAACCGCACCGGCTGCGTCGTCACCCAGCATTTGGTCTACACGTCCGGCCACCCGCCACCCGAGAACTTTGGTGTCACGGTCACAGGAAAAGTCGGCGCGGATGTCAGCGAAAAAGACGCTTATGCGTCCGCCCGGGCGACGGCGCTCAGCATCCTTGCATCGGTCGAAGCGGAACTGGGCTCGCTCGACCAGATCACGCAGGTCGTAAAGGTATACGGTATGGTGAACTCCGCGCCGGGGTTCGACCGGCAGTTCGCCGTCATAGATGGCGCATCGGATATGCTGTTCGAACTATTCGGCCCTAAAGCGGGCCAGCACGCCCGATCCGCCGTGGGCATGTTCGAACTTCCCCGGCAGTTCTGTATGGAAATCGAAGCAATTTTCGAACTGGGCGGCTGACGACACTCAGCCCCACATACGCCATTCCGGATCAAAACCGGCTAAAACAGGCGGGCTATCGATCCCCCCATCTCGTTTGCTTGACTCGCTTCCTGCGCTGCCCCAAAACGCTTATAAATCCTTGTACACAAGCGCATTCGACGGTCCGGCTCCGGATCCGTCAGGGAGAGAAACATGGCCGCAGACGGATCGGGTAACATTCGCGAACTCAAGAACTTCATCGGCGGCGAATTCGTTGCCAGCGGAAACACCTTTGAGAACACGACCCCGGTCGACGGGACCCTGCTGTCGCACGTGCATGAAGCCACCAAGGAGATGGTCGATAACGCCGTGATCGCGGCGCAAAAGGGCAGCAAAGTCTGGGCCAAAATGCCGGTCGAGGCGCGGTGCAAAATCCTGCACGACGTGGCCGACGGCATCGACGCCCGTTCCGAGGAATTCATCGAAGCCGAAACGCTCGATACCGGAAAGCCCCGTTCGCTGGCCAGCCACGTCGACATCCCCCGTGGCGCCGCGAATTTCCGGGTCTTTGCGGATCTGATCAAATCGGTCGGCACCGAAGCTTATCAGCAGGACACGCCAGACGGCGCGGGCGCGATCAACTACTCAATCCGCCACCCTCATGGCGTGGTTGGCGTCATCAGCCCGTGGAACCTTCCGCTGTTGCTGTCGACATGGAAAATTGCGCCTGCGATGGCATCGGGCAACGCGATCATCCTGAAGCCGTCCGAAGAAACCCCGACCACCGCCACACTGCTTGCCGAAGTAATGAAAGAGGCAGGCGTACCGGATGGTGCCTTCAATGTGGTCCACGGTTTCGGAGAGAACTCGACCGGCGAATTCATGACAAGCCACCCCGGAATTAACGCAATCACCTTTACCGGTGAGACCACGACCGGCAGTGCGATCATGCGCGCAGCATCGGAGAGCATAAAAGCGCTGTCTTTCGAACTTGGCGGCAAAAACCCGTCCATCGTGTTTGCCGACGCAGATTTCGACGCAGCAATCGAAGGCACGGTCCGGTCGGTGTTCGCGAATTGCGGACAGGTCTGCCTGTGCTCGGAGCGGGTTTATGTCGAACGTCCGATTTTTGACAAGTTTGTCGCGACGCTGAAAGAAAAGGCCGAAGAGATGAAACTCGGTCGCCCGGAAGACGCTGACACACAGATGGGTCCGCTGATCAGCCATGAACACCGCGACAAGGTGAAAGGCTATTACGACCTCGCCAAGGAACTTGGTGCCAACGTCGTCACCGGCGGCGGCATTCCCGAATTCGGTGACGAGCGCGACGGCGGCGCCTTCGTGGAACCGACGATCTTCACCGGTCTGAGCGAGGATTCGCGCATTCAGAAAGAAGAGATTTTCGGGCCGGTCTGCCACATCACCCCGTTCGATACCGAAGAGGAAGCGGTGTCCATGGCGAACGATACCGATTACGGTCTTGCCTCGACGGTGTGGACAACAAACCTCGCCCGCGCGCATCGCGTGGCACAGGGCATGGAAGCCGGTATCAACTGGGTCAATTGCTGGTTCCTTCGCGATCTCCGCACACCGTTCGGCGGCATGGGGCTTTCGGGTTTCGGCCGCGAAGGCGGACAGCACGCACTGAATTTTTATTCCGAGCAGAAAAACATCTGCATCAAGCTTTAAGAGGCGCACATGGCAGCGAAAACGGCGACAAAAAAAGAACAGACAATCAAAGACGCGGCGCGGCGTATCCGCACCGCATGGAAAAACGGCAAGACCACAAAGCCGATCCGCGATGTCCTCCCGAAAGGCGACATCGACGCGGCTTATGCGATCCAGCAGACCAATACCGATATCTGGATCAATGAAGGCCGCCGCGTCATTGGCCGCAAGATCGGCCTGACCGCAAAGGCAGTACAGGCTCAACTTGGCGTCGATCAGCCGGATTACGGCATCATCTATGCCGATATGGCCGTGGTGGACGGCGACGAGATCGATTTCAAGTCGGTTGCCCAACCGAAGGCCGAGGCCGAAGTGGCGCTGGTCCTGGCCGAAGATCTCGATGGCGACCAGCTCACCCTGCTCGACCTCATCGCAGCAACCGCCTATGCCCTGCCCGCTATCGAAGTCGTCGGCAGCCGCATCGCCAACTGGGATATCAATATCCTCGACACCATCGCCGACAACGCGTCGTCCGGCATGATCGTTCTCGGCACCCGCCCCGTCCTGCTCGACGATGTGGACCTGCGGATGTGCGGCATGGTCATGGAGAACAAGGGCGAACAGGTTTCCGTCGGCGCGGGCGTTGCCTGTCTCGGCAACCCGCTGAACGCCGCTGTCTGGCTCGCGCGCAAAATGGTCGATGTCGGCATGCCGCTCCTGGCCGGCGACGTGATCATGACCGGCGCTCTGGGCCCGATGGCCCCGATCGGTCCCGGCGAAGTGATCGAAGCACGTATTTCAGGGCTCGGCAGCGTCCGTGCCGTTTTCTCTGACTGATTTGAATTGAGGTTCTAGATGGCCAGCAAAGTAAAGGTCGCAATCGTCGGTTCCGGCAATATCGGCACCGATCTGATGATCAAGATCATGCGCACATCCGACACGCTCGAAATGGGCGTGATGGTCGGCATCGACCCCGCGTCCGACGGCTTGTCGCGCGCAAAAGGATTCGGGTTTGCGACAACCCATGAAGGGCTCGAAGGGCTGACGAAAATGCCCGAATGGAAAGATATCGCGGTCGTATTCGACGCGACGTCTGCCGGTGCGCATAAACACAACGCAGCGCTGTGCGAAAAAGACAACAAGATCATCATCGATCTGACGCCGGCGGCCATTGGCCCCTATGTCGTCCCCGTGGTGAACATGGATCAGCACCTGGACGCCAATAACATCAACATGGTGACCTGCGGCGGCCAGGCGACGATCCCGATGGTACATGCGGTCGACCGCGTCGCTCACGTGCAGTATGCCGAAATCGTCGCCTCGATCTCATCGAAGTCAGCCGGTCCCGGTACACGGGCCAATATCGATGAATTTACCGAAACGACGTCCAAGGGACTGGAAGTCGTCGGCGGTGCTGAACAGGGCAAGGCAATTATCGTCCTGAACCCGGCCGAACCGCCGCTCGTGATGCGCGACACGGTCTACACGCTGTCCGAGGACTGCGACCAGGCAAAGATCGTCGAGTCCGTCAATCGGATGGTGACTGAAGTTCAGAGCTACGTGCCGGGCTACCGCCTGAAGCAGGAAGTCCAGTTCGAACGTTTCGGGTCCAACAACCGGCTGCACATTCCCGGCCGCGGTGATTTTGAAGGTATCAAATCGTCGATCTTCCTCGAGGTCGAAGGCGCCGGTCACTACCTGCCGAAATATGCCGGCAATCTCGACATCATGACGTCTGCCGCAATGCGCACGGCGGAACGCGTGATCGAACGCCGCATGGCGACGGCTTAAGGACAGCGATATGGCAATCGATAAAGAAAAGAAGATCTACGTCCAGGACGTCACCCTGCGTGACGGAATGCATGCCATCCGCCATCAGTACGGCCTTGATCACATCAAGGCCATCTGCAAGGCGCTGGACGATGCAAAGGTGGATGCGATCGAAGTCTCGCACGGCGACGGGCTTGCCGGGATGTCGTTCAATTACGGCTTTGCGAAGGAAACCGACCTCGACTACATCGAAGCGGCGGCCAGCGTGCTGGAGCATTCCAAGCTCGCCACCCTCCTCCTGCCCGGCATCGGCACCGTCGAAGACCTGCGCGAGGCATACGAAGCCGGCGCCCGGTCGGTACGCGTGGCAACCCACTGCACCGAAGCCGACGTCTCAAGGCAGCACATCGAATATGCCCGTAATCTGGGCATGGATGTCGCGGGCTTCCTGATGATGGCGCATATGAACCCGCCCCAGCAACTCGCCGAACAGGCGAAACTGATGGAGGATTACGGTGCGCATTGTGTGTACGTCACGGATTCCGGCGGCGCATTGATCATGGACGAAGTGGCCGACCGCTTCAAAGCGTTCAACGACGTCCTCAAGCCAGAGACTGAAACCGGCATGCATGCCCATCACAATCTCTCCTTCGGCGTGTCGAATTCCATTACAGCCCTCGAACACGGCGCGACGCGCATCGATGCCTCGCTCGCAGGTATGGGCGCCGGCGCCGGTAACGCGCCGCTCGAAATCTTCATCGCGGTCGCCGACCGGTTGGGTCTGAACCACGGCTGTGATCTCTTCGGTCTGATGGATGCTGCCGAAGAACTGGTTCGGCCACTGCAGGACCGCCCGGTCCGCGTCGACAGGGAAACGCTGTCACTCGGCTATGCCGGTGTGTATTCGAGCTTCCTGCGGCACGCGGAGACGGCATCGGAAACGTATGGCGTGGACACCCGCGACATCCTCATCGAGCTTGGCAACCGCCGCATGGTGGGCGGTCAGGAAGACATGATCGTCGATGTCGCGCTGGATATGATCAAGGAACGGGACGGCGCAGCCGCCGACAAGGGAGAATAAAGATGGTGGATATCGCCAAACTCGCACGGACAGTCGACACAGCGGCCCACAAGGCCAAATCGATTCCTCAGCTGTCGGAAAAAACGAAATACTCGCTCGATGACGCCTATGCCATCCAGTCCGCCTCGATCCAGCGGCGTCTCGACCGCGGTGAGAAGCGTAACGGCATGAAAATGGGCTTCACCAGCCGCGCCAAGATGATCCAGATGGGTCTGAACGACATGATCTGGGGCCGCCTCACGGACCAGATGATGGTCGAGGATGGCGATACGATCTCGCTCAAGAACTATGTTCACCCCCGGGTCGAACCGGAGATCGCGTTCCTGCTCAAACGCCCGCTCAATTATCCCTGTACGGCCGCTGAAGCCATGGCTGCCGTGGATGGCGTAGCACCTGCCATGGAAATCATCGATTCCCGCTACCGGAACTTCAAATTCTCGCTTGAAGACGTGGTGGCAGACAATGCATCGTCCTCCAGCTTCGTTGTCGGCCCGTGGCATCGCCCGGATACCGACCTTGAAAACCTCGGCATGGTCATGGAATTCAATGGCCGCCCGGTGCAGATCGGCTCATCCGCCGCAATTCTGGGCCAGCCAGTGCGTTCGCTGGTTTCCGCTGCCCGCCTCACCGCCGAGGCAGGTGAAGGACTTCAGGCAGGTTGGATCGTGATGGCAGGCGGTGCAACAGCCGCCGAGGCGCTGCGCCCCGGTATCCATGTCCGCAATAGCGTGCAGGGACTGGGTTCGGTCGCGTTTTCCGTCACGGAATAATTATTCGGGGCTGACAGCCGCCCCGGATATCTGTTTCAGGGTCCAGATCAGGGCCGATGGGTCGGCTTTCCCCTTTCCCGCGATATCGAGCGCACTGCCATGCGCCACCGACGAAAACAGGATCGGTGTGCCGATGGCGAATGCCGCGGTCCCGGTAAAACCAATCAGTTTTGCCGGGATATGGCCCTGATCGTGAAACATCACGGTATAAGCGTCGAAGCTTTTATCCAGGTACATCGTATCGGCGCCAAACGGCCCGGATGCATCTATGCCCGCGTTTCGGGCCTCCTCGATGGCAGGTGCCACGATATCGATGTCGTCACTGCCGAAAAGCCCGCCTTCCCCTGCATGGGGATCAATACCGGACACCGCAATCCGCGGCTCGGCAATTCCTATGCGTTTTAGCGCGGCGTCGGCAGCCTTCAGCGTCCGGACTATCCGCTCCCGGTCGATCATGTCCAGCGCGACGCGAACGCCGACGTGGAGCGTCACATGGGCGATCCGCAACCGGTCAGAGACCAGCATCATAAAGACATCATCCGGGTCAGTGCCCGTCCGCTTGGCCACATAGGACGGATATCCATCGAACTCGATCCCGGCCGATTTAATCGACGACTGGGTCTGCGGACAGGCGACAACCGCGTCCACCTCTCCTGCCGTCGCCATATCAATGGCACGGCCGGCATATTCAAGGATCGCGCGTCCACACGCAGCATCGCTTTCACCCGGTGTCAGGAAATTCACATTCATCGCGCCCAGATCGACGATGTTTTCCGGCGGCTTTTTACGCAGCGTATGGGCATAACGCGCGAGGACCTCGATATCGCCGACGATCACCGGCTCACAGAATTCCCGAACACCACTGTTCAGGGCCGCTTTGAGCGCGATTTCGGGGCCAATGCCGGCAGGGTCGCCGATAGCGATGGCAATGCGGGGTTTTGCGGTCAAAAGGACATCCTAGATGGGAATGACGATAAGGGTATCGATCCGGTTGGAGTCGCAGACCACGATACGGCTTTTGAACCGGGCCACGCTGCCGCCCGTGCTGTCCGGCACAACAATCTCATCGATATATTTCCCGGTGCAGAATACCGCCATATCGCCTTCCTGCATGATCCTGACGAGCAGAAAAGATGTCTCAACGCTGAATACATCCCCACTCTGCCCCACCACCCGCGTGCCCGACACGATATGCCGGTAGGTGTGCGGCTCAAACACGTTCGCTTCTCGTAGCGCGAGGATACGATCGTGCAGCATGCCCTTACTGGAACAGTCCATGATGCCGACAACGCGGCCCTTGTCATGGTTTTCGCGGTTGATGATCCGGTAGCTGCAATCGTCCGTGAAAAAATCCGCCCAGGATTCAAGCCGGTCATCGTCGATCGCATGCGCATACTCGATAATCAGATCGTTTATGATCTGACGCGCATCGCCGGAAACACTGATTGATCCATCCATAATCAGATCCCCATGCAGTCGCGGTAGCCCTGCCAGAAACCGCGGATAGACACCTCCGTCGCGCGGCCCTCGGCACTGGGTTCAATACCCCGGCCACCCATCTGAACGATCGTGGACTTGTCCTGGTCCCGTTTCGTGCCCCGTTGAATCCAGCCACCAACGACGCCGTCTTCCATCGAGATCACCCCACCGGGGCCAATCATGTTGGATTGCTTAATTCTAATTTCTCTTTGTTCTTCAGTATCTTCCGGAACCCCGAACACCCACCACATTAACTCACATTCCTCAGGCCCCTTGGGCAGGCACAGACGCAGCGCCAACGAATTGCTGATCTGCTGGACCACGAAGTTCGGATACACCGACTGAATGGCCAGCGTCGTCCCACAGTCGAATTCGCGCCAACCTTTCACCAGCGTCGGGTCGGCAAGCGTATAGCCATCCTTTACCGCGCGGAGCTTCTTTGAATCGTACTCCGCCTCTTCCCTGTCGGTCTCGGCGATCGAATAACTGATGTGATGCCAACCACCATCGGACAGCTTGATACCGCCCTTCATGGAGAGCCGGTTGATCCGGAACGTCGCCTGGAACATGTGCAGGATGCTGGCGTGATAGGAATCCCGCACGTTCTCCATATACAGCTTCCAGTTATTTGGCATGTACTGGCTGTAAGTACCGAGCAAGACCATGCCACGGCCCACGACCCGGTCGATATTCTCGACCATCTCTTCGCCGAGCCATTCGGTCAGCGGCGCGACCTCATCGGAGAACGTGGCGAAGACCAAACCGGCATAGACTTCACATTTCAGACGCTGCATCCCGTGCTCTTCGTGCTTGAAGTCGTCGGGCATACCGCCTTGTTTTCCGACACCTTTGCCGAATGCGACACTCTTCAGATTCCCCTGAAGGTCATAGCGCCAGTTGTGATAAACGCAGGTTAGCTCCTCTGTATGGCCTTCCTTGGCGATACACACGAGATTGCCGCGGTGAGCGCAGCGGTTGACGATAACCTGAACCTCCCCTTCGAGGTCACGCAGCACGATAACCGGCGTATCGCCGATATAGGTCGTTTGGTAATCGCCGGGCTTCGCGATCTCATCCGCCATGCCGACAAAGCTCCAGATCGGCCCCCGAAAAAGACGTTGCTGCTCCTCCTCGTAAATGTCGGGGTCTGTGTATATCTGAATGGGTATCCGGCTGACCCCATCATCGGGCCAGGTCACGAGATCTTTAATATCCGTCGCCATTTTATCCGCCTCTTCGAACTTTCATCAGAAGTGTAATGCCTTCAGGGCCAGCCGTCATGACACCTGGCGGGTACTCGCCGTTTGTCGATATTAAACTTGCCCAGCCTATCTATTGGTACTACCATTAAACCATTGTGACAGATCAGGTCAACAGCAACATTATGACGAGAACGCTCCATGGATAATTTCGCCCCTGTCCGCACCGAGCGCACGTTCGAAGTAATTGCCAACAAGGTCCGCGAGCAGATCAGGAATGGGAAACTCCGCACCGGCGACAAACTGCCGCCGGAACGGGAGCTGGCCCAGCAATTCGGCACCAGCAGGAATGCCGTGCGTGAAGCGCTGAGGTCGCTCGAGCACGCCGGCCTCATTTCCCTGCACAAAGGCGCCCACGGCGGCGCATTCATCACTGACGGCGATCCCAGCGCGGTTGCGCAGTCAATGGAAGACCTGATGTATCTAGGCGGAATCAACCTCGCCGATGTCACGGAATCGCGCCTGTCGGTCGAGACCGCCATCGTGGAAATAGCCGCTGCCAAGGGAACAACCGCAGATTTCGACCGCCTTGATCAGAATATCGACCAGGTCGAGGAACTTACCCAGGCCCGCGATATGGACGCCAAGGCCGACCTGAACATGGAATTCCACGTTTTGCTGGCTGAGGCGACCGGAAACCCGGTTCTCGTTCTGATCATGAGAACACTCATGGACCTGCTGCGGTCGGTCCATCGCCCCATCACCGCCGAGGATACGGTAGACATCATTAAATCACGCCGCCGTTTCATGCAGTTACTGCGGAACCGGAAAGCGGCACCGGCGGCAGCTGAGATGAAGGATCACCTGTCCCGGCTGCACGATCTCTTTTCCCGCACCGAAATGCCCAATAGCGGTTGAGGGGCGCTCAACGCTTGAGTAAACTCCGCCGGTCATTGGCGCGGATCCGCGTACCATCACAATCAACAAACACGGAATGAATCATGAGTGACGTAACGTTTCACACAGTTGCAAAAACCACCCAGCTTGAAGAAGACGAGGCCGTGCAGGTTCTTGTCGAGGGCAAAGAAGTCTCGATCATCAATCTTGGCGGCGAATTCTACGCCATGGACGATATCTGCAGCCACGCCTATGCGTCCATGTCTGACGGCTATATTGAGGGCGACTGCATCGAGTGCCCGCTGCACGGCGCCCAGTTCAATATCAAGACCGGCAAAGCGGAAACACCGCCGGCCACCGTCGATCTCGCCACCTATGAGGTCAAGATCGATGGCGACGATATCCTCGTTGGCCTGCCGAACGCCTGATTGGGTCCAATCCTATGACGACTGACCAGACATTCGTTGTTATCGGCGCCGGCCAGGCCGGCGGCTGGACTGCCAAGACCCTGCGTGACGAGGGCTTTGAAGGGCGCGTCATCATCATCGGCGACGAGAATTTCGCGCCGCATGAACGTCCGCCCCTTTCCAAGGAAGTCCTGCTTGGCAATGCCGATAAGGACGTCTGTCTGCTCTGGCCGCCCGGCACCCTGGAAGACGCCGGCATAGAACTGCGTCTTGGGGAGTCCGTCAGCGCTATCGATACCGACAGTCATACCCTGTCGCTCAGCAACGGGGAGACCATCGGCTGGACCAAGCTGATGATCGCAACGGGCGGGCGCGCCCGCACGCTGCCCGTCGACGGCGCCGATCTCGACGGTGTCTACACGTTGCGCACCATCGAGGACGCGGAAGGTATCCGTGCCCGGCTGGTAAGCGGCGCGAACGTGCTGGTCGTCGGCGCCGGCTGGATCGGCCTTGAAGTCGCGGCCGCGGCACGAAAAAGCGACGCAAACGCCACCGTCATTGAGCTTGCAGACCGTGTCTGCGCCCGTGCGCTGACCGAGGAGATGTCTGCCTGGGTTCATGCGCTACATATACGTCACGGTGTGGACATCCGGCTGTCGGCGGCATTTGAACGGTTTGAGGGCGACGGCAAGCTGGAACGGGTGGTGCTCGGCGACGGGACCACCCTGCCCTGCGATGTCGCCGTTGTCGGTATCGGCCTGATACCGAATACGGAATTGGCAGAACAGGCCGGCCTCACCATCGATAACGGGATCGTCGTCGACGAACACGGACAGACATCGCATCCGGATATCTTCGCGGCCGGCGACGTGACCAACCATCCCAATCCCCTGCTCGGCCGGCGTGTACGGCTGGAATCCTGGGAAAATGCACAAAACCAGGCCATCAATGCGGCCAAGGCGATGCTGGGCACTCTACAGCCCTACGCCGAGATCCCCTGGTTCTGGTCCGACCAGTATGACGCCAATATCCAAATGATGGGGCTCCCCGAAGACTGGGATGAAACCGTTACCCGCGGCGACCGGGACACCGGTGCGTTCATCGAGTTTTATCTGAAAGACGGTGAAATTCAGGGTGCCGCGGCGATCAACAACCCGCGGGATCTACGATTCACACGCCGCCTGATGATGTCCGGCAAAAAATTCGACGCGGCATCTCTGGCAGACCCGGATGTGAAACTGCAGAAGCTCCTGAAGGGCTAACGCCGCCCGCGCGCCCTAGAGCAGACCCAGCGCACGTAATTCTTCCGCCATCTCGACGGGCATGTCGTCAGACTGATCAAGGCCACCAATCGCATCTACCGGCGCGTCTGCGGGGTCGAGATAGCGCCATCCCTGAAACGCGCGATGCGGGCGGGCACGCAGCGGGACCAGTTCCCGGTCGAATATCAGCGCACACCGCGGCAAACCTTTATGATTGATTGCCGTATCGATATCGACGATGCGTTGTCGTGCACGGACGGCCCCTTTAATGACCCAATAGATGGACCCACCGTCGAGAACTTCGTCGCTGCGCCGCGGCGTCGATCGCGTTAGATGACGCAAAACCGCCGTCTCGCCTGTCGCAGCGGCAGCAGCCAGGCGGGCTGTCTGGCGCTCGGACAGATGTGAAAGGCTTTCGATACCGACTGCGAGTTTGATCAGATGAACCGTCATGCCGCCAATATTATAGATCGACAGCACCCGGACCAGCGCCGACAACGAGAAAGCTGTGGAAAAGCCTCAATCTTCCTTGAGAACCAGTTTCCGCAGCCCATCGACAATCTGATTGCCGATTTTGCCCCCATCGCCCTTGATATCCTGCCGGAGTACCGCCTGCATCGCATCGACATGGGCACAAATGATCTCGAAGTCGCGGTTGCTGAGTGTTTCGCGCGCTTCCATGAACTTATTCAGCAAATCGCCAATCGATGTGATCAGGTCATAACCGAAGCCGCCCCCCTGTCCTTTCAGATCGAGGGCGCACTTATAGATTTCCGCAATCGCCTGGGGGAGCGTTTCTGCATCGCTCTGAGCGCTCGCAATAGCGTCTCGCAGGCCGTCGATGTCTTTTTGCGCCCAACTGGGATAGTCGCTCTGCAAATCGTCGACAGCTTGCTCGGCGTCGCGAAGGACGTTGGGATCGATCTTCACCGGGCCACTGCCGGTTTTCGCCTTTTCCAGCGGGTTTGGCGGTGTAATCGTTTGGGCAGCGGATCCACTCATTTCAATCCCCTCAACTTAACAGCGCTTCTTCGGGCGACATTTGAGCAGCAGCGCCGGCAGCAGAATTACCGGTACGTTGTTCGGCGACACCAGTTGGCGGTCCGATATCCTGCCGTCGACGGTCGGGTCCGAAGTAGTGCTCGGTCTTGATAAACGGCCGGGGGTTTTCAATAATCTTGATCAGCCTGGCCAGCAGCGATTTAGCAGACACTGGCTTGGTTAAAAAATCATGTACGCCACAATCCCGCGCCTCCCGGACGCGCGTCGTGTCCGAATGTCCTGACAGCATGATGATCGGAAGATACCGGATTGCGTCGACCGACGAATGGCGAAGCGTTTTGACCAGGGTCGTCCCGTCCATGGGCTCCATATGCCAGTCCGTGATCAGGATATCAGGCTCAAACGCATCAATGTGCGCGACGGCGGTTTCTCCATCGCCAACTTCCTTGATCTTCTTGATTCCCAATGCACGCATAATGGAACAGAGCAGCGAGCGCATATGACGGTTGTCATCAACGATCATCACGGCAAGTTGCGAGAAATCTACAGGGGATGCAGTCATCGTCTCTCCCTACCGGCACGCGGGACAAGAGCTAGACGCCAGAAGGCGGCGAATGTCCTGTTTCTGTCTTACACGGGAGACCTTAAACGCCGGTTAAGTCTTTTCATCAGTCAGCAAATCCGGCGCCCGATTTCTGGAAAAAACCGCGACTTCAGATCAGGAACCAGGTTCCGAGGCCGAGAAAGGCCAAAAACGCGACAACATCCGTAATCGTCGTCAAAAACACGCCGGATGCGATTGCGGGGTCGAACCGGGTACGCGACAGGCCAAGCGGAATCGCGGCCCCTGCCAGGCCGGCGATAATCATCGTGATAACCATCGCTGCCGCCATCACGGCGCCAATGGCCATGCTGCCTGACCAGATAGAGGCAATTACGCCGATGATCAGTGCGAACAGCAGGCCGTTAAACGTCCCGACCAGCACCTCTTTCGACAGAACCCGAAATGCATTCGCGGTCGTGAGCTCCTTCATGGCAATCGCGCGCACTGCAACTGTCAGCGTCTGCGTTCCCGCATTACCGCCCATTGAGGCCGCAATCGGCATCAATACGGCGAGCATCACGACCTGCTCAATGGTTCCCTGAAACAGACCGATCACCACCGATGCCAGCACTGCCGTTATCAGATTGACGAAGAGCCACGTAAAACGCGATTTACCGGTATCAAGAACGGCCGCATAAAGGTCGTCCTCCTGCACGCCACCAAGGCGCATGATGTCTTCTTCGGCTTCCTGATGGATAACATCGACGATATCGTCAATCGTGATCACACCGATCAAACGCTCGGAATCATCGACAACCGGCGCGGACACCAGATCCTGCTGCGCAAAGACGTAGGCGACTTCTTCCTGGTCCATCTGAACCGGGACAGAGACGAATTCCTCGATCATGATATCGCGCACTTTCACAGGGCGCTTGGCACGCAGAATTCTGTTCAAGGCGACATAACCGATCAGCCGGTGGCGCGGGTCGACGACGAAAACATCGTAGAAATCATCCGGCAGGTCGTCACTTTCGCGCAGGAAGTCGATCACTTCGCCGACGGTCCAGAATGCTGGAACGGCGACGAATTCGCGCTGCATCAGCCGGCCGGCGCTCTCTTCCGGGAAGGCCAGGCCTTCTTCGAGCATTGACCGAAGCGCGAAGGAGATAGCATGCAGCACACGGCGCTGCTTGGTTTCTTCAAGCGTCGAAATCAGGTTTAGAGCATCGTCGGAATCGAGCGTCGCGATGGCTTTTGCGATGGTTTCGGTGCCAAGCTGTTCGGCAACTTCGTCGCGAACCGTTTCATCCAGTTCGGCGAGAATTTCGGGGTCGAACTTCGGACGCAACAACTCTACGAGTTGGGTCCGCATCGGCCCGCGAAGCATTTCGATAAGATCCGCGATCTCGGCGGGGTGCAGCGGCTCAACGATTTCGAGGATCGCTGCCCCATCGTCGGAATCGAGGGCGACGATGGCATCGCGGATAACATCCGGGTTCAAGCCGAGAAGATCCGCTGCCTGAACCGGCAGGACGTCGTCGCTAACCTCAACGTTGGCTGCTGTCTCCGCCATGCCCTTTTCTTTCAGTCTCTCTCAGTCAGCGGCTACAATGGCCATCAAACATTAAAAAACAAACCAGGCTCGCCTGAATAACCGGCGAGCCTGGGATAGTGGTGCGGTCGAGAAGACTCGAACTTCCACGGGATCTCTCCCACAGCGACCTCAACGCTGCGCGTCTACCAATTCCGCCACGACCGCAATTCTATCAAAAACTCCGAATTTCTTGCTTTTTCAAGGCGATGTGACATACCAAATTGGTGTTAGGACTGCAAGGGCGCTGAACCAATGAATACGCTTACGCCGGTAGAATGGCGTATTTCTGATGCTTTTATCCCCTATCCGGACGCCGTCGCCGCGATGGAACAGCGCGTTTCCGGCATATCGTCGGCTGACGACAACGAACTGGTATGGCTGGTGCAACACCCACCGCTCTACACCGCCGGGACAAGCGCCGACGACGAAGACCTGCTTGATGCCCACAGATTCCCCGTCTTTCGCGCCGGCCGCGGGGGCGAATTTACCTATCACGGGCCCGGCCAACGGGTCGGATACGTCATGCTGGACTTAAATCAACGCGGGCGTGACGTCCGTCAGTTCGTTCGCGACCTCGAACAATGGATGATTGTTACCCTCGCGGTCTTCGGCGTCATCGGCGAACGCCGGGACGGACGCGTCGGAATCTGGGTCGACCGGGGCCGGCATGGCGGTCTCCCCGGCAAAGAAGATAAAATCGCCGCCATCGGCGTGCGACTAAGGCGCTGGGTCAGTTTCCACGGGATATCGCTGAACATCTGTCCCGATCTCAGCCATTATGACGGGATTGTACCCTGCGGCATCCGCCAACACGGCGTGACGTCGCTTCAGGACCTCGGGATCAACGCCACTGTCGAAGATGTCGATGTCGCGCTCAGGGAGGCGTTTGAGAAGGTTTTCGAGCGTTCCACCGTCACGCCGTCGCTCGTTTAGAGAAGCCTTCTTCGGGCGCCTCGCATTCTTCAGCGACGATCCCCTCCACCCTGGCCAACCGCGGGCCGGTTTTGCAGGCCTCCAGCATTGCATCGACTTGTACGTCATCGCCGCTAAAAACAGCCTCTACGGTGCCGTCCGAACAGTTCCGCACCCAGCCGTCAAGATTACGCATGATTGCCTCTTTCTCCGTCCAGGCCCGGTACCAGACGCCCTGCACACGGCCGGAGATAACAGCACGTACTGCCTTCAATGAACTGCCTTACACAGGCGAAGATACGTGTCAGCGGCAGTGATATCTTCCAGCAGGCCGGCACGGCGCTTCGTTGCTTCGGGCTCTTCGCCCCATTCCTCAATCTGGAATGTCTCGTCGATAAGCGAGAGCTCAAAGGCTGTAGCGCCATCAATCCTGTTATCGGCAACAGCCAGTCCGAGCACGACCGAACCACAGGCCGATGTCACGAGGTGGAGGCCGGCCAGGGAAAATTCATCAAATGCCTCTATGGCTGTCTGAACCGCCTTTGCCGAGGCATCGCTTTGCGCAACAGGAAGCAGACTCGTCGTTATCGCGAGGTCGATACCATGGCGTTCGGCCACCCAGGACACCAGCGCCCCCCACCCCTCTTCCTGACGTTTAGCCAATGAGGCAGGCTCCGCCGCGCGGTAACAAACCAGGTCCGTGCCTGCAAACCCAGCAACCTCGGCAATAACGGCCAGACGATGCTCTATCACACGATCGATTGTGCTATTCGCCAGGCGCGTCAGGCGCATCGAATGAGCGTCAATATCTTCAGGCTGCTCCTCCCATTCGGCAGCGACCGCATCGGCCAACGGGCGGTTCGGGAGCAACAGCTGATTCTTCGCAGGCGTCTTCACCGGCCGATTATCGAGCCGGACTGAAAAACCACTTTCTTCTTCGGCAATGCCAACGGATTTATAGAATCTCTTCACGCTGCAAAACCTCCATTTGTAAGGCCCTCGATGATATCGTGAAGGTCTTCAAACGCATCTGTGACGTGATGTGCCCCGGCACCATGCAGATCTTCTGCCTGGTGCACGCCCCATGTCACACCTACCGCACCGGTACCCGCATTGCGCGCCGTCAGAACGTCATAGGTCGTATCGCCGATCATCACGGTGTCTTCACGCTCGACACCGGCTTCACGCATCGCTTCATTCAGCAGAAATGGATTAGGCTTTCCCGGGCCCTGATCGGCCGTTTTGACGGACACGAACCGGCCGGCAAGACCGGCATTATCAATCAGGTCCTGAAACCGCCGGTTGGAACGACTTGTGACTATTGCAAGCACGTACCCATTGGCTTCCAGCCTGTCGAGAGCATCGATTGCGCCCGGAAAGATCGTCTCCGGCGGACGTTCGGGCGCAGCGCGTTCCCCGCGCGCGATTTCGGCATGATATTCCTTGATCATCGCCACTTCGCGCTCACCCGCACCGGGGTTTAGGAGCTCAATACTCTGCTCCCAGGGGAGGCCAATAATATTTCTGATCTCGTCAGGCGTTACGTCGGGAAAGCCCAGGGCCTCCCAGCAGGCAGTCACGCCGACTACAATCGACGGGATGCTGTTCAACAGCGTTCCGTCGAGATCGAACGCGGCCAGCTTCAGTCTGTCACTCATCTAGTTGAATTCTTTCATATCTGGATCGAACCCCAAGAACTCCCATGTCTTCCTCATTGCAGTCGGAAGTGGTGCCGTGATCGTCAGATTACCGCCCGACGGATGGGGAAACGTAATTGCGCGGGCGTGCAGATGCAGTTTATCGGAGCCGGGCACGCCATCGAGCCGCGATTCATTGCCGCCATACTTGCCATCGCCCAGGATCGGCGTGCCGATTGCTGCGCAATGAACGCGCAGTTGATGCGTCCGCCCTGTATGCGGGTGCAAAGCCAGCCAGGCCGCTCTTCGGGCGGCATTTTCAATAACTTCGTAGTCGGTGGTCGCTGATTTCCCAGCTTCCAGGTCGACAACCATTTTCTCGCGGCCCTGATGGTCAGCCTGCTTTGCGAGAGGCGCATTTATCATTCCCTCCCGCGGGCGCGGCACGCCGGCGACCAGCGCCCAATATGTCTTTTGCGCGCGTCTGCTGTGAAATACCTCTCCCAGTGCGGCGGCAACATCCGCACGCCGGGCGATCAGAAGAACACCGCTCGTATCCCGATCCAGCCGGTGGACCAGTTTCGGGCGGCCCTCGCCGTCATCGGCGAGGGCACCGAGCAAACCATCAATATGACGGGCAACCTTCCGCCCGCCCTGCACCGCGATCCCGGGGGGCTTGTTCAGAGCGATCAGATCACGATCGGAATGAAGCACGAGAGATTTTATCCACACGCTATCCTCGTCGCTGATCTCGACCGGTTGGGCCGGACGCGATACCGGCTCATTCTCCGGCATCGGCGGGATCCGGATCATCTGGCCTTCTTCCAGCCGCGTCGAAGCTTTTACCCGGCCACCATCCACCCTGATCTGCCCGGTGCGGAGCATTTTTTCGAGGCGACCATGTTTCAGCGCAGGAAAATGCCTCTTGAACCAGCGGTCGACCCGAATATCGGCATCACCCGCTAAAACGGGCCGCGTTTCAACGCCGCTCATGTCAGCACCATGCGCGTCAGCCGGAGCCCGGCAAACAGGCCGCCGACCGAGAGTGCAACCGTGCCCACCAGATAAATGGCAGCCAGCACGAGCCGATCCCGCTCAATCAGCAGGGCAACGTCGAGCGAAAAGGCAGAGAACGTTGTGAAGCCACCAAGAACACCGACAACAAGAAATGCCCTTATCTCGGGAGACGGCGACCAGGAAAACGTCAGTATCGCTGCCAGCATTCCCAAGAGAAATGACCCGGCGACATTGACGGCAAAGGTCCCCCAGGGGAAATGGCCGCTACCAAAGTGAGCGGCAGCTA
This sequence comes from Paracoccaceae bacterium, assembly GCA_047638395.1. Lineage (GTDB taxonomy): Bacteria > Pseudomonadota > Alphaproteobacteria > MPNO01 > UBA830 > CAXBCP01. The sequence goes on from JBLIMV010000018.1 coordinate 111,435, forward strand.
TACCGGCCCCGTAGCGACAGGAGGCACCGAGAGCACCGCCAAGAGCAACAAATAGAAGTATTTTCATCAGACGTCAGCAATCATCGGTGGGGGTACGGTCGCGTAGTTTCTGCCAGTAATCCAGTCGCTTCTTCACATCACGCTCGAATCCCCGGTCGGCAGGTTGGTAAAAATTCTGACGGGCCATTTCATCCGGAAAGTAACCCTGCCCAGAGAACCCTTCGTCGGTATTGTGGTCGTATTGGTATCCGTCCCCATAGCCGAGGTCCTTCATCAGTGATGTCGGCGCATTCAGGATGTGTTTGGGTGGTGACAATGAACCTGTTTCCGCAGCGGATCTTTTTGCCGCGGAAAGCGCCATGTACACCGCATTCGATTTAGGCGCTGTCGCGAGATACAGCACACACTGGGCGATGGCCAGCTCTCCCTCCGGCGAACCGATGCGCTCATAAGCTTGCCATGCAGCAAGCGATTGCGGCAGTGCGTCCGGATCCGCCAGACCAATATCTTCGACGGCAAAGCGTGTCAGCCGGCGCGCAATGTAGCGCGGGTCTTCGCCGCCGGTCAGCATTCGGGCCAGCCAGTAAAGCGCCGCATCCGCGTCAGACCCCCTGAGGGACTTGTGCAGGGCGCTTATCAGATTGTAGTGCGCTTCCTGGGATTTATCGTAGAGCGGCGCCCGTTTCTGAATAGCTTTCGTAAGATCGGCAACATCCAGCGTATCGTCGGGGTCCAACGAAACGAATTCTTCGACAAGGTTTAGCAGATATCTCCCGTCGCCATCCGCCATGGCGCAAACGGCACTTCGGGCTTCCGCAGTCAGTGGCAACGCCCGCCCGACCTCTTCCTCCGCCCGGGCCAGCAAGGCTTCCAGAGCTTCATGGCCGAGCCTGTTCAGGACGAACACCTGGCTCCGCGACAAAAGTGCGCCGTTCAGCTCAAACGAAGGGTTCTCCGTCGTCGCCCCCACCAGGATCACGGTGCCATCTTCGACATATGGCAAAAAACCGTCCTGTTGCGCCCTGTTGAACCGGTGGATCTCATCGACGAACAGCAGTGTCCCCTGCCCGCCCACGCGTCTTTCCTTGGCCCGCTCAAACACCTTTCGGAGATCGGCAACACCTGAAAACACAGCGGAAAGCGGTTCGAAATGCAAATCGGTGCTACCGGCCAGAAGGCGCGCAATCGTCGTTTTTCCAGTGCCAGGCGGCCCCCAAAGTATCATCGAGGTCAGCCGCCCTTCACGGGTCATCCGTCCGAGCGGTGCATCGGCACCGAGCAGGTGATCCTGACCGAGAACTTCGTCCAGCGACGATGGCCGCAAAATATCTGCCAGCGGCCGAGGAGCGTCCGTTTCGAACAGGCTGCCTGTTCCCACTGCCATACCGCTAACCCTTGATGATCAGCTGAAGTGTGCGGCCACCACGTACGATCTCTATCCGCCAAGTCGAATATTCGCCTTTGATGACCTGTCTCAGCTTGGCGACAGAGCCGATTTCGCCGCCGTTCAGGCGAAGCAGAATATCACCTGGCTCAAGACCGATCCGGTCCGCCGGGGAGCCCCTTTTGATCCTCATGACGACGACACCCGACGCATCGGTGTCGAACGATATCTCCTCGGCAAGGGCCGGTGACAGGTTGGCAACCTCGGCGCCCGCATAGGGGTTTGGTCCGTTGATCAGCGACAGGTTGCGGGGTGGAATTTCGGGCGCTGCCCGTAACGGCATTGAAATACTTACTCGCTGTCCGCGCCGCATGACCAAAAACTCGGCCACACCGCCGACACGAAGCGTCGCGACCCGAAATTTCATGGTGTTAGCGTCCGCAACTTCCTTGCCGTTAACGGACATGACCACATCGCCAACCTTCAAACCGGCCCGCGCGCTTGGCCCCTTGGGGTGCACAGAATTGACCAGTACGCCGGAAGGTCGCGAAAGCCCGAGCGAGCGCGCCAGATCGGCGTCGACTGTCTGTCCCCGGGCACCGAGCCAGGGGCGCACGACCTGGCCACCCGAAACCGCACTGCCAACAACCGTTGCAACCATGTTGGACGGGATCGCGAAGCCGATACCGTTAGATCCACCGCCACGCGAATAAATCGCCGTATTGATGCCGACAAGCCCACCATCAAGAGAAATAAGCGCACCGCCCGAATTGCCCGGGTTAATGGCGGCGTCGGTCTGGATGAAAAATCCATAATCGCTAACCCCACGCGCCGTTCTCGCCAGTGCCGAAACAATTCCACTTGTTACGGTCTGACCGACACCAAACGGATTGCCGATAGCCAAAACCAGATCACCCACTTCGAGCGCGTCTGAATCGCGCAGCTTCAAAAATGGCAGCTTCTCGTCTTCAGCCTTGATCCTCAGTACGGCAAGATCGGTTCCTTCATCTCGCGTCACAACCTCGGCCTCAAACTCGCGCCGATCCGTCAGAACCACCGTGATCTCGTCGGCCTTATCGATGACATGGTGGTTGGTGACAATCAGGCCATCCGCACTGACGATAACCCCGGACCCGAGAGAATTTTGCACGCGCTGGTTCTGGCGGCTTCCCGGCGGAAACTGATTGCCAAAGAAACGCCGGAAAAACGGATCGTTGAATAACGGGGAGATGCGCCGCGCCCGAACCACACGGCGGGTATAGATATTGACCACAGCCGGCGACGCCGTTTTAACCAGGGGCGCAAAGGACAGGCTTATCTCCGGCCTCGACGTCGGGACGCGCTTTTCATCCGCACCGACCGATACACCGGGGGCAACCATCATTGCAGCGACAAGGGCTGCACAGAAATTTCGGGAAAGGTTCAACTTCATCCGCTCAGTTTATCATTTCTGTAGATATCTTGTTCAAACGAAAAAGGGCGGCCCTAAGGCCGCCCTGAATTTCTGTCAGCTGGACAGGCGCTATGCCATCGCTTCCTCTTCGACATCTTCACGGACCTCGACAGGTCCCGAATCAAGACCCTTTGCTTCGAGGTCCCGGTCGACAAGCTCGATAATCGCCATCGGGGCGGAATCGCCGTAGCGGAAACCAGCCCGGATCACGCGCGTATATCCGCCCGGACGGTCCTTGTAACGTTCAGCAAGCGCCGAAAACAGCTTATCAGCAAGCTGCTTATCGCCGTGCAACCGCGAGATAGCGATACGCCGGGCATGAAGATCGCCCCGCTTGCCAAGCGTGATCAGACGATCAACAACTCCGCGCAGTTCTTTTGCCTTCGGCAGCGTCGTTTTGATCTGCTCATGCTTGATCAAGGCCGCTGCCATATTTCCGAACAGCGCCTTACGGTGCGAACTGGTTCGGTTGAGCTTTCTGCCGCTCATACGATGGCGCATAGTACTTTCCTCTTCTTCTCTTGCTGTCCGGCGCCCTAGTAGGGCTCTTCCAGACGCTTCGCCATGTCCTCGATGTTCTCAGGAGGCCATTCGGTTATTTCCATACCGAGATTGAGGCCCATCGTGGTCAGGACTTCTTTGATCTCGTTCAGCGATTTCCGCCCGAAATTTGGCGTGCGGAGCATTTCCTGTTCGGTCTTCTGAACCAGATCGCCGATATAGATGATGTTGTCGTTTTTCAGACAGTTAGCCGAACGAACGGACAATTCAAGTTCGTCCACCTTGCGGAGAAGGTTGCGATTGAAGGCGGGTTCTGCCGCTTCGACCGTTTCCTGAATTGCGCGAGGCTCTTCGAAGTTGATGAACATCTGGAGCTGATCCTGAAGGATACGAGCCGCCAGGGCGACAGAATCTTCAGGCGAAATCGTACCATCGGTTTCGACTTCCATGATCAGCTTGTCATAATCCGTCCGCTGTCCGACGCGGGCGTTCTCAACCCGGTAGGCAACACGGCGCACCGGACTGAAGACCGCATCCACCGGCACGAGACCGATCGGAGAATCTTCGGCGCGGTTATCAGCTGCAGGAACGTAGCCCTTACCGGTGTCGACGGTCATTTCCATCGAAATCTTGGCACCGACATCGAGCGTACAGATCACAACATCAGGATCGATAATCTCAATATCGTGGGAGGCTTCGATCATACCGGCCGTAATTTCACCGGGGCCTGTGGCCGCCAGTGTAATACGTTTAGGTCCTTCGCCATGCATGCGAAGCGCGAGCGATTTGATGTTCAGAACGATATCGGTGACGTCTTCACGCACGCCGGGAATCGACGAGAATTCGTGCAGAACACCGTCAATCTGAACAGCCGTTACGGCCGCGCCCTGCAGAGAGGACAAAAGAATACGACGAAGTGAGTTACCCAGCGTCGTCGCAAAACCACGTTCCAGAGGTTCTGCCGTGATGACCGCGAAACGCGAAGCTTCTTCGCCAGCTTCAATATCAAGCTTCGAAGGCTTGATTAGTTCCTGCCAATTCCTGTGAATGACCGTCATACCGTTATCCTTCAGCGGCACCTGCCGCAGTGTGTTTAATCTTTAAACCGGCCTCAAGAGACCGGGGCCGCAATTTCGCCTTAGACGCGCCGGCGTTTACGGGGACGACAGCCATTGTGGGGTATCGGAGTCACGTCGCGAATCGCCGTGATCGTTAACCCAACAGCCTGCAGCGCACGCAGAGCGGATTCACGTCCTGAACCCGGGCCTTTGACTTCTACTTCCAGCGTCTTCACACCATGGTCCTGCGCTTTTTTACCGGCGTCTTCGGCGGCCATCTGCGCGGCATAAGGGGTCGATTTACGCGATCCCTTAAAGCCCTGTGATCCCGCCGACGACCAGGCAATCGAATTGCCCTGAGCATCGGTAATCGTGATCATCGTGTTGTTGAACGTCGCATTCACATGCGCAACGCCAGAGGTGATGTTCTTACGCTCGCGTTTACGAACGCGTGCTGTTGCTTGTCTCGCCATATTCTTTTCCTTCTACCCGGCTATTTCTTTTTGCCGGTGATAGGCCGTGCCTTGCCTTTGCGGGTACGCGCGTTCGTATGCGTCCGCTGACCACGGACCGGAAGCCCACGGCGATGGCGCAGACCACGATAACAACCCATGTCCATCAAACGTTTGATGTTCATCGCTGTTTCGCGGCGCAGATCGCCCTCGATTACGAATTCCCGGTCCAGAATGTCGCGAATACGCGACAATTCATCATCTCCGAGATCATTTGCGCGGACATCCCAAGCGACGTTAGCCGCTTCACAGATTTTAACCGCAGACGTACGACCGACGCCGTAAATATAGGTGAGCGCGATGGCCACCGGTTTGTTTGGCAGGTTTACACCCGAAATGCGAGCCACTACGCCTTCTCCTTAGCGTTCAAGTCTTTGAAATCATGATTAATTTTCCCGGTCGGTACTTTTGACCGAAGGGCCGGGAGTATACGGGCTAAAAGCATCAAGTCAACCATTCAGCCAGCCTCCAAAACGGCTTCGATCTGATGCGTTACATCGTCGATATCCGCCATTCCGTCGACGCCCGCGAGGACGCCTTTTCCGCCATAATACGGCAACAACGGGGCTGTTTGCGCATGATACGCCTCCAGCCGAGATGTCACAGTTTCCGCATTATCATCTTTCCGCCGGCTGAACTCGGTGGACCCGCAACTATCGCAGACCCCCTCCTTCGCCGGTTTCTGAAATTCATCGTGATAGCCCGCACCGCATTTGGCACAGCTATACCGGCCGGTAACCCGTCCAACCAGCGCGGCATCGTCGACTTTCATCTCGATCACGTGGTTAAGCGCGAGGCCCATATTCTCCAGCATCTCATCGAGCGCTTCGGCCTGGGCCGTCGTCCTCGGAAAACCGTCGAGTATAAATCCGCCAGCACAATCGGGCTGCTGGATCCGGTCCTTAATCATGGCGATCATAATGTCGTCCGACACCAGTTCACCGCGTTCCATAATCGCTTTCGCCTGATTGCCGACATCGCTGCCCGACGCTACCGCCGCGCGCAGCATATCGCCGGTCGACAGCTGCACCAGACCACGGCCGTCTTCCAGGCGTTTAGCCTGGGTGCCTTTACCGGCACCTGGCGGCCCAAGCAATATCAGGTTCATCCGCGGCGCCCTTTCAGACGGGATTTCTTGACCAGCCCTTCATATTGATGGGCGATCAGATGCGACTGAACCTGAGCGACGGTATCCATCGTCACAGTAACGACAATAAGCAGGCTGGTACCGCCAAAGTAGAATGGCACCCCGTACTGGGATATCAAAATCTCCGGCATGATACTGATCGCTGTCAGGTACGCTGCGCCAACAACGGTTAACCGGGTCAGAATGAAATCGAGATACTCGGCCGTATTCTTGCCAGGACGTATGCCGGGAACAAACCCGCCGTATTTCTTCAGGTTGTCTGCCGTCTCAGTCGGATTAAACACAACCGAGGTGTAGAAAAACGCGAAGAAGATGATCATCGCTGCATAGAGCAACAGATACATCGGCTGACCGCGACCAAGGCTGGCGGTGATGACACCAAGCCACTCCGGCCCGGAATTCGCCGAGAAGTTTGCGATCGTGATCGGCAGCAGCAACAAAGAACTTGCGAAAATCGGCGGAATAACGCCGGCAGTGTTGACCTTCAGGGGGATATGCGAATTTTCCCCGCCAAACATCTTGTTTCCCTGTTGGCGTTTTGGATATTGGACCAAAACCCGTCGTTGTGCCCTCTCCACGTAAACAATGAAGGTGATGACGCCGACCGCCATAATCAGCAGGAACATGATGAACAGGGCAGACAGTGCACCGGTGCGCCCGAGCTCCAACGTGCCGATCAGTGATGCGGGCATTTCCGCCACAATACCGGCGAAGATGATCAGCGAGATACCGTTACCGACACCGCGCGCCGTGATCTGCTCGCCGAGCCACATCAGGAACATCGTCCCGCCGACCAGGGTGATCACCGTGGTTGCCCGGAAGAACGTACCCGGGTCGGTTACTGCGGCCCCCTGGGAACCGGTCATGCCTTCGAGGCCCACCGAAATCCCGTATGCCTGCAATGTTGCAAGCACCACTGTGCCGTAGCGAGTGTATTGATTGAGTTTCTTTCGGCCGACTTCGCCCTCTTTTTTCAAACCTTCGAAATGAGGATGAATGGCCTGCAGCAGCTGCATAATGATCGATGCCGAGATATACGGCATGATATTTAGCGCGAAGATGGTCATCCGGCCGAATGCGCCGCCGGCGAACATGTCGAACATACCGAGAATACCGCCGGCCTGCTGCTGGAAGATATCCTGCAGAATCGACGGATCGATACCGGGCAGCGGAATCCACGTGCCCAGCCGATAGACGATGAGCGCACCCAGTGTAAACCAGATGCGCTTCTTCAGTTCGGTGGCCTTCGCAAAATTCGAAAAGTTAATCTGCGAGGCAAGTTGTTCGGCGGCTGACGCCATAAACTATTCCTTGTCCGACTCCTGAACGTCGCCCCCGTCTTTGCTCGCAGGAGCGGCCTTTTTAGCAGCGCCCCTGTTGGCCTTTTTCGAATCTTCGGCTCTTACCTTCGCAACGGTGGTTACCGTTACACTGCCGCCGGCCTTCTCGACCGCCTCGATGGCACCTTTCGATGCGCCCGAAAGCTCAATGGTCAATTTGGCGCTGAGTTCACCTTTTGCAAGGAGGCGTACGCCATCTCTCACAGATTTGATCACACCGGCCTCTACCAGTGCCGTTTCGGTCACAGGCTTTCCGGCGTCGAGCTTGCCGGCATCGACTGCCTGCTGCAAACGACTGAGATTTACGATCCGGTAGTTCTTCCGGAAGATATTCGTGAAGCCACCCTTCGGCAGACGACGATAAAGCGGCATCTGGCCGCCTTCAAAGCCGAGAAGCGAGACACCACTGCGCGATTTCTGGCCCTTGTGACCACGTCCCGCCGTTTTACCGGTGCCGGACGCAATGCCACGACCCACACGTTTGCGGGGGGCGCGTGCGCCCTCGTTGTCGGAAATCTCATTCAATCGCATTTATCTAACTCCTGCAGGCGCATATTTTCTGCGCAGCCGCGTTCACATTTCCCGTCTTCGAACAAACAGGTCTTTGACGAATTTAGTCTTCGACGCGGACGAGATGCTTCACTTTGTTGATCATCCCTCGGACCGAAGGCGTATCTTCAAGCTCGCTTGTCCGATGCATCTTGTTCAAACCAAGACCAACCAGCGTTGCGCGCTGATCTTTCGGGCGTCCAATCGGGCTACCGGTCTGGGTAACCCGAATCTTATTTTTGTTAACGTCTGCCATCTATCAGGCCTCCACCTGCTCCTCGCCACGACGGCCGACGATATCGCCAACCTTCCGGCCACGCCGGGATGCCACCATGCGAGGGGACTGTAGGTTCGACAGAGCGTCAAAGGTCGCTTTGATCATGTTATGCGGGTTCTGTGTGCCAATCGATTTGGCAACCACATCCTGCAGACCGAGCGTCTCGAAAATGGCGCGCATCGGACCGCCAGCAATAATTCCAGTTCCAGGAGGCGCCGCACGCAGCACAACCTTGCCTGCGCCATAACGTCCGAGCACATCGTGATGCAGTGTCCGTCCTTCACGCAGCGGAACGCGGATCATATTCTTTTTGGCTTTCTCGGTACCTTTGCGAATTGCTTCCGGTACTTCGCGGGCCTTGCCCGACGCAAAACCAACGCGGCCTTTCTGATCACCAACCACCACAAGGGCGGCAAAAGCAAAGCGACGTCCGCCCTTCACCACCTTAGCAGTACGATTAATATCGACGAGTTTGTCGATAATATCGGTCTGTTCCTGTCGATCAGGCCTGTTGTCGCGTCTCGGATTCCGTGCCATGCGTATCTCTCCTAAAATTCCAGCCCGCCTTCGCGGGCGGCATCGGCCAGCGCCTTAACGCGGCCGTGATAGAGATAGGGTCCGCGATCGAACACTACCGATTTAATTCCTTTTTCAGCCGCGCGCTGCGCAACCAGCTTGCCGACCTCGGTGGCCACATTCTGATTGGCGCCACTCGCAACCGACTTTTCTATGCTGGACGCAGACGCGACGGTAAGACCCGTCGTATCGTCGATGACCTGAGCATAAATGTACTTGTTGGAACGGAACACGGAGAGCCGCGGGCGCCCATTTGCGCTTCGCAGTATCTGTTTCCGGACGCGCGCCCGGCGCCGTTTTTCGAGTCTCGCTGTATCGGCCATGACTATTTCTTCTTACCTTCTTTGCGGATGATAATTTCATCCGCATATCTCACGCCCTTGCCCTTATAGGGTTCGGGTTTTCGGTAGCTGCGAATTTCCGCTGCTACCTGCCCAACAACCTGGTTGTTCGCACCGGAGATCACGATTTCCGTCTGGTTCGGAACATCGACCTTGATGCCTTCCGGAAGCGGATAACGGATTTCGTGGCTATGCCCGAGCTGCAGAACAAGTTCCTTACCCTGCATTGCCGCACGATAACCAACACCGGTGATCAGGAGCTTCTTACTGAAGCCCTCAGAAACACCCGTAACGAGGTTGCTCAGCAAGCTGCGGGTTGTACCCCACATCATGCGGGCGCGTTTGCCATCATTTGCGGGCTTAACCCAAATCATGTTGTCTTCACGTGACACTTCCACGTCATCGACAACTTTCATGGTCAATTCGCCCAGCTTACCTTTTGCCTTGATCTCCCCTGCAGCGATCTCAAGATCAACTCCACTGGGAACTTCAACCGGCACCATTCCGACGCGTGACATAATATTGCTCCTGCGTCCCTAAAAGACTTCGCAGATTACCTCGCCACCAACATTGGCAGCGCGGGCCTCGTTATCAGACATGACACCCTGAGGTGTCGAAAGGATCGATATACCCAATCCGTTAAACACGGACGGCAGATCCTTGATCTTCGAATATACGCGGCGACCTGGCTTGGACACCCGCTGGATGTGCCGGATTACCGGCGATCCATCGTGGTATTTAAGCTCGACACGCAACTGGTTCAGACCATCGCGGAATTCTTCGGTTTCGTAACCGCGAATATAGCCTTCACGCTTCAATACTTCGAGCACACTGGCGCGGAGCTTGGAGCTCGGCGCGGTCACAGCGCTCTTATTGGCCCGCTGTCCATTACGGATACGAGTCAAAAGATCGCCGACGGGATCAGTCATTGTCATCGGTGTGTTCCCCCTACCAGCTCGACTTGACCATCCCGGGGATATGCCCGGAAGAGGCCAGTTCACGAAGCGCAATACGCGACATCTTAAACTTTTTGTATACACCGCGTGGACGGCCTGTGATTTCGCACCGGCTCTGAACCCGCACTTGCGCCGAATTACGCGGCAGCTTCGCAAGCTTCAGGCGAGCCTGAAATTGCTCTTCCATCGGAAGATCACGATTATCCGCAATCGCCTTCAGGCGTTCGCGCTTACCGTGAAATTTCTTAGCCAAGCGGCGACGTTTTTCGTTACGTTCAATGGCGCTTTTCTTTGCCATGTCTTCCTCCCAATCCCGTTAGCTAGTAAACGGGAAATTGAAACCCTTAAGCAGCGCACGTGCCTGCTCGTCGTCGGGTGCCGTCGTACAAACGACGATGTCCATACCCCGGAATTCATCAACTTGATCGTAGTCGATTTCCGGGAAAATGATCTGCTCGGTAATGCCCGTGGCGTAATTGCCACGACCATCAAAACTCTTCGGCGACAGGCCGCGAAAGTCACGAACGCGCGGAAGCGCGATATTGACCAGACGGTCGACGAATTCATACATACGGTCGCGCCGCAGCGTCACTTTGACGCCGATCGGCATGCCTTCGCGAAGCTTGAACGTCGCAACCGACTTACGGGCGCGGACGATCACGGGCTTCTGGCCGGCAATAACCGTCATATCGCGCGCTGCATTATCGACCTTCTTGGAATCGTTGACGGCTTCGCCAACACCCATATTGAGCACGACCTTGTCCAGCCGCGGGATCTGCATCGGATTTGCGTATCCGAACTGCTCCTGCATGGACGCCCGGATTTCCGATGCGTAGATATCTTGTAAACGCGTTCCCATCATCGGCTCCCTAATCGATCACTTCGCCGGACCGCTTCGCATAGCGGACCTTGCGGCCGTCTTCGAGTGAACGGAAACCGACACGAGTGGCTTCTCCACCATCCGGATCAATCAACGCCACATTAGACATGTGGATCGATGCTTCCTTCTCGACGATACCGCCCTGCTGGGTCTGGGTTTGGCGCTCATGGCGTTTCACCATATGCACACCCTGAACCAGGACACGACTATCGTCGCCCATCACTTTGAGCACGTTGCCCTTTTTACCTTTGTCGCGACCGGAGATGACAATCACCTCGTCGCCTTTTCTAATTCGCGCAGCCATTTACTTGCTCCGATTCCCCCGCCTACAGAACTTCTGGGGCGAGAGAAATTATTTTCATGTATTTCCGGGCACGCAGCTCGCGAGTCACCGGACCGAAAATTCGTGTACCAATCGGCTCGTTCGCATTGTTCAGTATCACCGCCGCATTCCGATCGAACCGGATGGTCGTGCCATCGGCACGGCGGATTTCCTTGGACGTCCGAACGATAACTGCGCGGTGCACATCACCCTTCTTCACGCGTCCACGCGGAATAGCTTCCTTAACGGAAACAACGATGACGTCACCGACTGTCGCCCAGCGCCGCTTCGAGCCGCCCAGAATCCGTATGCACTGCACACGGCGTGCGCCGGAGTTGTCGGCGACCTCTAGGTTGGATTCAGGGATAATCATTTATCTTGTCCTTGTACGTCAGCGCTTCACGCGTCGTCGAAGATGACTTCCCAGGTCTTCGACTTGGAAATTGGTTTGCATTCGCGAATACGGACGACCTCGCCCGCTTTGCACTTATTTTCGGGATCATGTGCGGCAAACTTCTTCGAGCGCCGGATGATCTTCTTATAGAGCGGGTGCTGGACCTGGCGTTCGACGCGAACCGTGACGGTCTTGTCGGCCTTGTCGGAAACAACCGTTCCCTGGAGAATTCTTTTAGGCATAGTCTCTACCGTTCCTTACGACGCAGCGGCGGCAACAAGCCGACGCTCGGTCATCACCGTCTGTATTCTTGCGATATCGCGACGAACATCGCCGACGCGGCTTGTGGCCTCAAGCTGGCCAGATGCACGCTGAAAGCGCAGGTTCAACTGCTCACGCTTCAGTTTCTGCAAATCATCTTTTAATTCGTCGTCAGATTTCTGACGAAGATCAGCTGCTACAGCCATGACTTAAGCCCCTCCGCCAACAAGACGTGTCACAATTTTCGTCTGCACCGGCAGTTTGGCCGCCGCAAGCTCAAGCGCCACTTTGGCGATATCCTGGGGCACGCCGTCGATTTCAAACATAATCCGACCGGGCTTAACGCGCGCTGCCCAGTACTCTACCGAACCCTTACCTTTACCCTGGCGGACTTCAGCAGGTTTCTGCGTCACCGGCACATCGGGGAAAATACGGATCCAGACGCGTCCGGACCGGCGCATGTGGCGCGTGATCGCCCGCCGCGAGGCCTCGATCTGACGCGCGGTCACACGACCAGGCGTCAATGCCTTAAGTCCGTACGAGCCGAACGTAAGGGTCGTCGCGCCCTTAGCATTTCCCTTAATCCGGCCCTTAAAGGCCTTGCGGAATTTCGTTTTCTTTGGTGCCAGCATCTTAGTGTTCCTGTTTTCCGGTTCTTACCGGCTGACTTGCTGTTCCTGAAGACGCTTATCCTGCGCCATCGGGTCATGCGCAAGGATTTCGCCCTTACAGATCCAGACTTTGACGCCGCATGCGCCATAAGTGGTCCGGCCCGTCGCTGTGCCGTAATCAACGTCGGCGCGCAGCGTGTGAAGCGGCACACGACCTTCGCGATACCATTCCGTCCGCGCGATTTCCGCACCACCGAGCCGACCGGCGCAGTTGATCCGGATACCTTCGGCACCGAGGCGCATTGCCGACTGAACGGCACGCTTCATGGCCCGACGGAACGCAACCCGGCGTTCAAGCTGCTGCGCGATGTTCTCGGCAACCAGCTTCGCATCAATTTCGGGCTTGCGAATTTCGACGATGTTCAGATGAACCTCGCTATTCGTCATGCGGGAGATGTCCTGACGGAGCTTCTCGATATCCGCGCCCTTTTTGCCGATCACAACACCCGGACGAGCCGAATGAATGGTGACGCGGGCTTTCTTGGCCGGACGCTCGATAACAACGCGGCTGATGCCCGCCTGAGCAAGGCGATCGAAGAGAAATGTACGCAGTTTGATGTCTTCATGCAGAAGACCCGCATAATTCTCATCATTCGCATACCAGCGGGAATCCCACGTACGGTTGATACCGAGGCGAAGCCCAATCGGATTTACTTTTTGCCCCATCAGGCTTCCTCCTCGACTTCGCGTACAACAACGGTGAGGTTGCTGAACGGCTTTTGAATTTTGCCAACCCGGCCACGTGCGCGGGCGCGAAAACGTTTCATAACAAACGCCTTACCAACGCTCGCTTCGGACACAACCAGACGATCTACATCGAGCTGGTGATTGTTTTCTGCATTCGCAATCGCCGCCTGCAGAACCGTCCTTACAGTGACTGCAATGCGCTTGCGCGAAAAGCTGAGTTCCGCAAGCGCACGCTCTGCCGGCAGACCACGAATGGACTGAGCGACGAGGTTCAGCTTCTGCGGGCTGACGCGGATCGTCTTCGCGAACGCCTTTGCTTCGTTATCCGCAAGACGGCGCGGAGTTGAAGATTTGCTCATATCAGCCCCGTTTCGATTTCTTATCCGACGCATGACCGAAATAGGTCCGCGTCGCAGCGAATTCACCGAACTTGTGGCCAACCATGTTTTCGGTCACCAGGACGGGAATATGTTTATGACCGTTGTGAACACCGAAGGTCAGACCGACGAACTGCGGCAAAACCGTAGACCGCCGTGACCAGATCTTGATCACATCGTTTCGGCCGGACGCACGGGTCTCCTCTGCCTTCTTAAGCAGATAGCCGTCAACGAACGGACCTTTCCAAACAGAACGCGACATGTTGCTTCCCTCTTCCTACTTCTTCCGCCGACGGCGCATGATGAGATCGTCGGACTTCTTCTTCCGACGCGTACGCGCTCCTTTAGTCGGCTTGCCCCAGGGCGATACCGGGTGGCGACCGCCGGACGTGCGGCCTTCGCCGCCGCCATGCGGATGATCCACCGGGTTCATCGCGACGCCACGGACCTTCGGGCGCTTCCCCAGCCAGCGGCTACGGCCGGCCTTGGACATGTTTTGGTTCTTGTTATCCGAATTCGAAACTGCACCCACGGTCGCCATGCATTTTGCAGGAACCATGCGAAGCTCGCCAGACGTCAGCCGAAGCTGCGCGAAACCGGAATCCTTACCGATGAGCTGAACATAAGTGCCCGCAGCGCGGGCCATCTGTCCGCCACGACCGGGTTTCATCTCAACGTTATGGATGATCGTACCGACCGGCATGTTCTCCATCGGCATCGCGTTGCCTGGCTTGATGTCAGCGCGGTTAGCCGCGACGACACGATCGCCTTCCTGCAACCGCTGGGGCGCAATGATATAGGCCTGCTCACCGTCATCGTATTTCAATAGCGCAATAAAGGCCGACCGGTTGGGGTCATACTCGATGCGCTCGACAACGGCCGACACGTCAAACTTCGTACGCTTGAAGTCGATAACGCGGTAAAGCCGCTTGTGCCCGCCACCGCGACGACGCGATGTGATACGACCGTTATTGTTACGACCACCGCTTTTGGTCACGCCCTCTGTCAGTTTCTTGACAGGGCGCCCCTTCCACAGCTCGGACTTGTCGACAAGGACCAGTCCGCGCATCGCCGGGGTATTAGGTTTGTATTTTTTAAGCGCCATTGGTTCAGATCCCCGTCGTCACGTCGATGGTGTTGCCTTCTTCGAGCGTCACGACCGCTTTCTTGTAATCGGGACGTTTGCCGACCATTCCGCGGAAACGTTTGGTCTTGCCCTGCTGACGGATCGTATTGACCGCCCGGACCTTTACCTGGAACAGATGTTCGACAGCGGCCTTGATAGCCGGTTTATTGGCATCCAGCGGAACCCGGAACGTAACCTGGTTATGCTCCGAACCCATGGTCGCCTTTTCGGTGATAACCGGCGAAAGGATCACGTCACAGGCGGATGCCGGCGAAATGGTCACAGGGCGATGATATTTCCAGCTCATGAAAGGCGCTCCTGAAGATGCTCGGCTGCGGCCTTGGTCAAAACCAGCACGTCGCGGCGTACGATGTCATAGACGTTCGCACCCTGCTGCGGGAGCACGTCGATATTCATGATATTTGCGGCAGCGCGGGCAAAGTTACCGTCCACTTCGGCGCCGGTGACGATCAGCGCGTTGGACAGGCCGAGCGCCGCGAACTTGCCGGACAAATCCTTCGTCTTGGCATCCGCAATCGCAATGTCATCAAGAATGATCAGCTTCCCGTCGGCCAGTTTGCTGGAAAGCGCACAGCGCAGCGCCAGCTTCCGGACCTTCTTCGGCAGTTTGTGCGAATGATCGCGGACAACCGGGCCAAAGACGGTCGAACCACCGCGGAACTGAGCCGCCCGAAGCGTACCCGCACGTGCACGGCCGGTGCCCTTCTGATTCCAGGGCTTGGCCGTCGTACCGCGAATTTCGCTCACGTTCTTGGTCTTGTGATTTCCGCTTCGACGTTTTGCAAGCTGGTAGTTCACCATCCGCGCGATGATGTCTTTACGCACTTCTGCGCCAAAAACACCATCGGCGAGATCAACCGAACCAGCCTTCTTATTGTCGAGGGTAAGAATGTCGCACTTCATGGCGCGTTATTCCTTCTTCTCATCGTTATCGCCCGCTTCCGGGGCGTCTGTCGCGCCTTCGGCAACATCGGCTGCGTCTGCGACTTCTTCTTCAGCTGCGGGCGCATCACCGGCACGAAGACCTGCCGGGAAAGGCACGCCTTCAGGAGCCGCTATCTTCACCGCGTCAATTACTTCAACCCAGCCACCCTTAGAACCGGGCACTGCGCCGCTTACCAGAATCAGGCCCTGCTCCAGGTCAGTTCTGACCACCGACAGGTTCTGAACGGTAATACGTTCGGCACCCATATGGCCGGCCATCTTCTTACCTTTGAAGACCTTGCCCGGATCCTGACTGTTACCGGTCGAACCATGGCTACGATGACTGATCGACACGCCATGAGACGCCTCAAGTCCAGCGAAGTTATGGCGCTTCATGCCGCCGGCGAAGCCCTTACCGATAGACGTTCCCGCCACATCGATCTTCTGCCCAGCGACGAAATGCTCGACGGTGATCTCATCACCGACATTGAGCATCGCGTCTTCGCTGACGCGAAATTCGACCAGGCGTCGCTTCGGCTCAACCTTAGCCTTGGCATAATGCCCACGCATCGGCTTCGACACGTTCTTCGGCTTTGCCGTACCGGCACCGACCTGAACGGCGAAATAGCCATTTTTATCCGCGGTTCGAATATCGACGACCTGACAGCTGTCGACCTGAAGAACCGTTACCGGCACATGTTCCCCACCGTCGGTGAAGACGCGGGTCATGCCCAGTTTCTTTGCTACGAGTCCCGAACGCATTGTTCTGTCCTTACAGCTTGATCTCGACGTCGACACCCGATGCGAGGTCGAGCTTCATGAGCGCGTCCACGGTCTGGGGGGTCGGGTCGATGATGTCGAGCAGCCGCTTGTGCGTACGAATCTCAAACTGCTCACGTGATTTCTTATTTACATGCGGCGAACGAAGAACCGTGTACTTCTCGATTTTAGTCGGAAGCGGAATAGGTCCACGGACTTCGGCACCGGTGCGCTTGGCCGTATCGACGATTTCACTCGTCGATGAATCCAGAACGCGGTGATCAAAGGCCTTTAGCCGAATGCGAATGTTTTGATTTTCCATAATTTCGCCCTTTAAAGGCCTTCCTCTTATTTCGTCTCTTATTCAGAGATCGATGCGACGACGCCGGCACCGACGGTGCGGCCGCCTTCGCGGATTGCAAAACGCAGACCTTCATCCATCGCGATCGGCGCGATCAGCTCAACATCCATCGAGATATTGTCGCCAGGCATGACCATCTCCGTACCTTCCGGCAGAGAAACCTCACCCGTAACGTCCGTCGTCCGGAAATAGAACTGCGGGCGGTACTTCGTGAAGAACGGCGTGTGACGGCCGCCTTCCTCTTTCGTCAGGATATAGGCTTCCGCCTTGAACTTCGTGTGCGGCTGGATCGATCCCGGCTTCGCCAGAACCTGACCGCGCTCAACACCCTCGCGGTCCGTACCGCGCAGCAGGCAACCAACATTGTCGCCCGCTTCGCCAGAGTCCAGAAGCTTACGGAACATCTCGACGCCGGTAACAACCGTCACCGTCGTGTCCTTGATGCCAACGATCTCGACGTTGTCGCCAACGTTAACAATACCGCGCTCAATACGACCCGTAACAACCGTGCCACGGCCCGAAATCGAGAAAACGTCTTCGATCGGCATCAGGAACGGAAGATCCTTCGGACGGTCAGGCTGCGGGATATAGCTATCAACCGCCGCCATCAGCTCAAGAATGGCGTTCCTGCCAGTCTCTTCGTTGCTGTCCTCAAGCGCTGCAAGCGCAGAACCCTTGATGATCGGAATATCGTCGCCCGGGAAATCGTACGAGCTCAGAAGCTCACGTACTTCCATCTCGACAAGCTCCAGAAGCTCTTCGTCGTCAACCTGATCAACCTTGTTCAGGAAAACAACAATCGCCGGAACGCCAACCTGGCGGGCAAGAAGGATGTGCTCGCGCGTCTGCGGCATCGGGCCGTCAGCGGCGTTCACAACCAAAATCGCCCCATCCATCTGAGCCGCACCCGTGATCATGTTCTTCACGTAATCAGCATGACCGGGGCAATCCACATGCGCGTAGTGACGGTTCTCCGTCTCATACTCAACATGCGCCGTCGCAATCGTAATACCGCGCTCACGCTCCTCAGGTGCCTTGTCGATGTCCGCGTACGCCGTAAACTCGGCGCCGCCGCTCTCGGCCAGAATCTTTGTGATCGCCGCCGTCAGCGACGTCTTGCCGTGATCAACGTGACCAATCGTGCCAACGTTGCAATGCGGCTTTGTCCGCTCAAATTTCGCTTTAGCCATTCGTCTCGTTCCT
>JBLIMV010000019.1:0-124621 GCA_047638395.1 Paracoccaceae bacterium
TTTGACGTCGCTTAACATCTCGTCGAGCGGCATGACCTCGCCGACCGGATAGCCGCCGGTATAGCCGACACCGGCGCTGGTCGTGGCGATGGCCTTGAAACCCGCGCGTGCCAGCAAAAGGGCGCTGGCGACGTCCCAGGCATTGGGCAGCACGATGATCGGGTCATTTTCTTGCGGGGCGGTGTGCCGTGCCAGGAACGCGGCCCCGAGGGATTTCTGTTTCGATGCGTCCATGGTCGGGGCTCCTGAATTCTAATTTGAGCGGCGGCTATTCGGTCGGGCGGACGGCGACGCCTGCGGCGGCCATATGCGCCTTGGCTTCGGGGATTGAAAATTCGCCGAAATGAAAGATCGAGGCTGCGAGCACCGCACTGGCATGTCCGTCCCGGACCCCGGCGACCAAGTGGTCCAGCGTGCCGACCCCGCCCGACGCGATCACCGGTACCGGCACCGAATCCGCCAGTGTGCGGGTCAGGTCGATATCGAACCCCGAACGCGTACCGTCCCGGTCCATCGATGTCAGCAGGATTTCACCGGCACCGAGACCCGCCATTCGCTTCGCCCATTCGATAGCGTCTATGCCTGTGGGTTCACGTCCGCCATGGGTGAAGATCTCCCACTTATCCGGTCCGGTCGATTTTGCATCGATGGCAACGACGATGCATTGCGCGCCGAATTTCTCGGCTGCCTCGCCGACGAATTCAGGCCGGTGTACCGCGGCTGTGTTGATCGACACCTTGTCCGCACCGGCGAGCAACAGCTTGCGGATATCCTCGACCTGGCGCACGCCGCCGCCGACGGTCAGCGGCATGAAGCACTGTTCGGCAGTGCGGCTCACGACGTCGAAAATGGTGTCGCGGTTCTCGTGGCTTGCGGTGATGTCGAGAAACGTCAGCTCGTCCGCACCCTGGCTGTCGTAAACTTTTGCCTGCTCAACGGGATCGCCTGCGTCGATCAGGTCGACGAAATTGACGCCCTTGACGGTACGGCCGTTCTTCACGTCGAGACACGGGATGATGCGTGCTTTGAGCATTGGGGACGTCTATCCTTTTAGAAGTGCCAACGCTTCGGTGGCGTCGAGCCGCCCGTCATAAATCGCCCGGCCCGAAATCACGCCCTCGATTCCCGCACTCTCATGCGCTTTCAGATCGGTGATATCCGAGATACCGCGCACCCCGCCCGAGGCAATCACGGGGGTCGTCAGCGCAAAGGCGAGATCGACAGTCGCGTCTATATTGACGCCCTGCATCGCGCCGTCGCGGTCGATATCGGTATAGACGATGGCCGCGACACCGTCGTTTTCGAACCGCATGGCAAGATCGAGCGCACGGGTGTCGGATGTTTCGGCCCAGCCCTCCACCGCGACACGCCCGCCGCGGGCATCAATACCAACGACGATCCGCCCCGGATATTTATCGCAGGCGGCGCGTACCAGATCGGGGTCCTTGATTGCGGCGGTGCCCAGGATAACCCGCTGCACGCCGGTGCTTAGCCAGTGATCAATGGTGTCCATGTCACGAATGCCGCCGCCAAGCTGTACCGGCAGATCGACCGCCGCAACGATGGCGCCGACCGCATCGCCGTTGACCGGCGCGCCGGCAAAGGCGCCGTTCAGATCGACAATATGAATCCATTCAAACCCCGCGTCGGCAAAGTCGCGCGCCTGGGCGGCCGGGTCGTCGTTAAAGGTCGTCGCCTGGTCCATCTCGCCCCGGACCAGCCGCACGCAGGCGCCGTCTTTTAGATCGATTGCCGGAAACAGAATCATTTTTTTGGTGTTGTCCTGGTCTTTGATTTCTTGGCTTTGGGCAGCTTTCGCAGCTGCTTCGAATAATAATACCCGGGGACAAAGTTGCCCTCGACGAGCGCATAGGCGGGGTTTGTGGCCCAGCGTTTGAAGCCCTGACCTTCATAAACCTGAATGGCAGCATCCTGGGTGGCGCGGAGGTCGAGGTTGAGCATCAGGTAGCCGAGCTCGACCGCGAGTTTTTCCACTGCCTGAACAAGCCGTGGTGAAATGCCGTGTCCCCGGGCCCAGGGCGCGACAAACAGTGTCGTAAGCATGGCCGCATGGGCCTGGGCTTCGTTATTCCGCGGCGGTTCCTGCAGTTGTACGGCAGCGACGATGCGGCCATCGAGGCGGCCGACGAACAGGTGGCGTTCGGGCACGAGCACGACGCCGCGGAAATAGCGGCCAAGCACCGCGCGCGGCGGTGGCCGCAGCCAGCCGAACCCGCCACCGTCCAGAATCGCGGATTCGGCGGCATCGCAAAGGTCTTCCAGGTCTTCGTCGGAGACTTCCTCAAGCGGCTCAACGGTCGTCTTTACATCAACCATCAACGTGCCTTTCCGTCCCATTTGAGGAAATTACCGAGTAGACGCAAGCCTGCAGCCTGGCTCTTTTCCGGATGAAACTGCGTTCCGATCATATTGTCCCGCCCGACGATTGCGGCAAAACCGCCACCATAATCGGCTGATGCCAGTACATCGCTCTCGTGCACACAGACAATAGCGTAACTGTGCACAAAATAGGCATGGGTGCCACCGATTAGCCCGGCAAGTACCGGATGTGTTTTCGCAGCATCGTGCGGTTCAACGACATTCCAGCCCATATGCGGAATTTTAAGATCGGGGTCGGATGGCTGCAGCGGGCGGACCTCACCCGGAATCCAGCCAAGTCCGTCATGTGCACCGTGTTCGATTCCGCGGTCGGCCATGAGCTGCATTCCGACACAGATACCCAGGAAGGGCTTGCCGCGTTCCCGGACATTTCGTTCCAGCGCGTCGATCATACCAGGCAGGGCGCGCAGCCCAGCCGCACAATCGCCGAATGCACCGACGCCGGGCAGCACGATCCGATCGGCACGTTCCAGCGCCGCGGCATCATCAGTGACGGTAATAATGGTGTCGATGTTCGCTTCGCGCGCCGCGCGTTCCAACGCCTTCGCCGCCGAGCGCAGATTGCCCGATCCGTAATCGATGACGACAGTTTCGTTGGGTGCTTCCATCGGATTACCGGTCAATATCCCACCGGTTGAGAGGGCGATCCTGCCGGTGTTCCAGGCGCTGAATCGAACGTGTTTGTGGCAGGCTGCATGTCGAGGGCATCGGGGTGCAGGTCGACAAACCGTCTGAACGCGAGGTCGCGGTCGGATGCGGCGGAGAGGCTCTGCATTTTCCAGCCACGTATGGCCAGCGCGTTCCGTCGCCAGTCATTGCCGCAGAAACCGATGATTGCCGCGACGCCGACCATAACGGCGCTATAGGTCATCGGATCAAGGCGCAGGACCGCTTCGGCAATCCCCAGCGCGATCAGAACCGATAACAGGCCGAGGGCAGCAAACCACATCCTGTGTGACAGCGCCCAGAACGGCCCGAAGAAGAAGGCCGGCCAGCAGAACCCTTCCTTGACCAGAACGGCGTCGCGGTCGGGTGTCAGCGCCGACGGTCTCAGATGTATGCTAAAGACCCGCATGTCATTCCAATCGTTCAGCCGCCGAGCGTGCCCTTGGTCGACGGAATAGAATCCGCGGCCCGGGGATCGGTTTCAGTCGCATCGCGCAATGCCCGCGCCAATGCCTTGAAACAGCTTTCGACGATATGGTGATTGTTTTCGCCATAGACATTTTCGACATGTAGCGTCACGCGCGCGTTCTGCGCAAAGGCCTGGAACCATTCCTTGAACAATTCCGTGTCCATCTCGCCCAGCTTTGGCTTCGAAAAATCCACTTTCCAGATCAGATAGGGACGGTCCGAAACATCAATCGACACGCGGCTCAGCGTTTCGTCCATCGGAATCATGGCCGAAGCGTAGCGACGGATGCCACGACGGTCGCTGAGCGCCTTGTGCACGGCTTCGCCAATGGCGATACCGGTATCTTCCGTTGTGTGATGAAAATCGATGTGCAGGTCGCCCTTCGCGCGCACCTTCAGATCGATAAGGCTGTGACGTGAAAAGATTTCCAGCATGTGATCAAGAAAACCGATTCCGGTTTCAACGTCGTATTTGCCGGTTCCGTCGAGGTTTACCGCAACCTCGATATCCGTTTCGGTCGTTTTTCTGGCAACTTTTGCTTCGCGCATGAGCGATTACCTGATGTTTGGATGGGCGCAGGGACACCCCGAAGTGCAACGAAGCAGATAAGCGACTGCTTCGCGTCTTGGGTTACCGCGCCGGAATCGGGCGTCTTTTATCAGGTACGCGCCGCGGACGCCAGTGTTCAACCACTTGTGAGCACGCGCCTGAAGGTGTTGATCCGGTGCGCGGATGTCCTTAAAAAATAGATTAACACACAGATTATTCTCGGTATCCGGGTGTTTGTAGCAGAGGGTGGCAAGGTAACAGGGTGGGCGTAACGGGCATGACTGATCGGCAGTTCTCCGACGGCGAGTTAATTTATAGAATGGGCGATCCTGCGGACGGCGTATATCGCGTCCGGTCCGGCGGCGTGCGTCTGCAACGCAACGGCAGCGGCGATCGGCCTGAAATGCCTTATCTGGGTGCGGGTACCGTGTTTGGCGATGACGGGTTTCTGACCGGTGAGACCCGGGATACCGACGCGGTCGCTGTCGGCGAAACGATCGTAGAATTTCTGCGGCGGAACGAGTTTCTCTCCATCCTGACTGTCCAGCCGCACCTCATGTCACCGCTGTTTGAGCCGGTGTTCAATCTGGTCCGTTCGGCCTCTGATGCGACAGCGGACACGACAATGACGCCATCGCATATGGACCCGGCTGAAAATGCCGCAATTGAACCTGCTAAATTTGAAATTGGCGGGGCGGTGCCGGCAAAAATGGATATCCGTATTGTCGCCGATGGCCGGCGTCTGCGGTCTGCGCTCGGCGCTGATGAGATAAATGTGCGCGAACTGCCGTTCCGGATTGGACGCGCTGCATCCGGCGAGGGCAAGGATACCTATGGAGATATCCATTTGGCGATCGAGGATGCGCGGCCATTCAACCTGTCTCGTCGTCATTTCTCGATCGAAGAGGAAATGGGCGCCCTGATTGTCCGCGATTGCGGCAGTTATCACGGCACGACGTTGAACGGACAGATCCTCGGGGGCGAAGGCCGCCCGGTCAGCGCGCCGCTGATGACCGGCGAGAGTGAGCTGGTTGCCGGCCGGTCGGATTCGCCGTTCCGGTTCCGGATTCTGGTCCAGTAGACATCTGCTAAAGTCCGGCTAGACTCCGCGCAGGCTCCCGGCGCCGCCATTCGGGTTTTGGCGGGGTCCTGACAGCTCTCATACTGGCTCCCGATACTGACCCTTGACGATACGTCGGGAACCATCATCTTAAGGTCACAGAGATCATTTCCCATCCGGCGCGGATAGCCGCGCCTTTCCGGAGAACTATGGCAGACAACGATATCGCGACATGGCACGGCACGACCATTCTGTCGGTGCGCAAGAACGGCAAGGTTGTCGTGGCCGGCGACGGCCAGGTGACGTTTGGCAACACGGTGATGAAATCGAATGCGCGCAAGGTGCGCCCGCTCGGCGACGGCGGCGTGATCGGCGGCTTTGCTGGTGCCACGGCGGATGCCTTCACGCTTTTTGAGCGGCTTGAAGCAAAACTGGAACAGCATCCCGGTCAGCTCACCCGCGCCTGCGTGGAGCTGGCAAAGGACTGGCGGACCGATCGCTATCTGCGCCGCCTCGAAGCGATGATGGCGGTGGCGGACAAGGACGTATCGCTGGTGCTTACCGGCACGGGTGACGTGCTGGAACCTGAAGATGGCATCATCGGCATCGGGTCCGGCGGGCCGTTTGCGCTTGCAGCGGCGCGTGGCCTGTTTGACCAGGATGGTCTCGAAGCCGAGGAAATCGCGCGCAGGGCAATGAAGATTGCCGCTGATATCTGCATCTATACAAATGAAAACGTCGTTGTTGAAAGTCTGTAATCCGTGACAAGTTTTTCCCCCCGCGAAATCGTTTCCGAACTCGACCGCTACATCGTTGGCCAGAATGATGCCAAGCGCGCCGTCGCCATTGCGCTGCGCAACCGCTGGCGTCGTCAGCAGCTTGAAGACGATCTGCGCGAAGAAGTTCTGCCCAAGAATATCCTGATGATCGGCCCGACCGGTGTCGGCAAGACCGAAATAGCACGTCGGCTCGCCCGTCTTGCGGATGCGCCGTTTATGAAGGTTGAGGCGACCAAATTTACCGAGGTTGGCTATGTTGGCCGCGACGTGGAATCGATCATTCGAGACCTGGTCGAAATTTCCATCCACATGACCCGCGAGCGGATGCGCAAGGAAGTCGTTGCCAAGGCCGAAGTTGCCGCCGAAGAACGGGTGCTCGATGCGCTTGTCGGCGACGGTGCGAGTGCGGATACGCGTCAGAAATTCCGCACCATGCTGCGTCAGGGCGAGCTTGATGATCGCGAAATTGAAATTGATGTGCAGGAATCTGCCGGCGGCATGCCGTCGCTCGAAATCCCCGGCATGCCCGGGGCCCAGATGGGCATGATCAATCTGAACGAAATGATGGGCAAGGCGTTCGGCAATCAGACGAAGCCGAAAAAGCTGACCGTGATTGCCAGTTATGACCTGTTGATCGCCGAGGAAAGCGACAAGCTGCTCGATGACGACGCGGTGGTGCGCACGTCGCTCGAGGCGGTCGAGCAGAACGGCATCGTGTTTCTCGATGAGATCGACAAGATCTGCGTGCGCTCCGATGGCCGCGCGGGCGCCGATGTCAGCCGCGAAGGGGTGCAGCGCGATCTGCTTCCGCTTATTGAAGGCACCACGGTGGCGACCAAGCACGGCACGATCAAGACCGACCACGTGCTGTTTATCGCCTCAGGCGCGTTTCATTTGTCGAAACCTTCCGACCTGCTGCCTGAACTTCAGGGCCGCCTGCCAATCCGGGTCGAACTCAAAGCACTCGACGAGGCGGATCTCCGCCGCATTCTGACCGAGCCCGAAGCGAATCTGATCCGCCAGTATACGGCGCTGATGGCAACCGAAGGCATGAAGCTGGAATTTACTGAAGGCGCGATCGACTCGCTTGCCCGCCTGGCGACAGAAGTAAACCGTTCGGTTGAAAATATCGGCGCCCGGCGTCTGCAGACGGTAATGGAACGGCTGCTCGAAGATGTTTCTTTCACCGCCTCCGACCGGTCGGGTGAGACGCTGGTGATCGATGCGGACTATGTGCAAGAGAACGTCGCAGACCTCGCGAAAGATACCGATCTGTCGAAGTTTATTCTTTAAGGACGTTCTACCGCCGCCGTTTCAGCAGCACGTAGAACGCGCCGCCGCCGCCATCGGCGGGCTGTGCACCGGCGAAGCCGAGCACGCGGGCGCGGTTGCCAGCTGCATTCAGCCATGACGGCAGCTCGCGGCGGATAACGCCACCGCCTTCTTTCATCGAGCCTTTGCCGGTAATCACCAGGACGCATCTTTTGCCGCTGCCCTGGGCGTCGGCCAGAAACCCGTTCAGGGCACTGAGCGCGCGGTCGGCAGTCATGCCGTGCAGGTCGAGGTGGCCTTCGGGGCGCATCCGGCCCTTGCGCAGTTTATCCATCGTCCGCCGGTCTAGATCGGCAGCCTTGCCGACTTCAAGCGCAGGCCTTGGCGCTGATCGCTGCGGCGCAGGGTCCGGTAGTGGCTGGCGCGCATGCGCAGGCTTGGCCGAGAGTGTTTCCGGCGCCGCCGGTTTCCCGCTATCTGCCGGAGGAGGCGTACGCGGTTCCATCGGTTTAGCGTCGGCCATCGCAGCCCGGAAAAGGGCTTCCTCATCTGCTGTCGGTCGTGCCCGCGACAGGCGCCCTTGGCGATTGGGGCGATCAGGCGTTTTCGCCATCAGCCTCATCTCCGGTATCGCCGACCAGCACGATGTGCAGCCGCTTCGGGCCATGTACACCAACGGTGACCGTACGCTCGATATCCGATGATCGCGACGGGCCGGTGATTATCGTGACCGTGCGCGGTAGGGCGACACCCGTCTCTCCGTTGCGCCGCACCTGCGCCCAGGCATCTTCGTAGCCACCGACGATGCGGTCGGCGTGGACGATGGCGATATGGGTTTCTGGCAGAAAATTCAGCGTATAGGGCGTGCCGGGTCCGGCGGTCACCATGATCGAGCCGGTTTCCGCGATACCGGCGATTGTTGGCGTGACGGAGACCAGGTCATCGCCATGTGTTGCGCCCCGCCGGATGCTGAGCCCCGGTACTTTTTCCCAACCATAGGCATCCATTACCGGGTCGGGGGAAATGACCGCACGATCAGGCAGACCTTCGGCGTTCAGCCAGCCGGCAATGGCCCTGCCGACCTCGCCTGCATCGCTAACTCGGTTGATGGAAATTTCGACTTCGGTTGCCATCGCGATGAAGCGCTCTGTCAGCTCCGTCGGTGTTCCCCGTGCGCGGCCGGGTATCAGGGACTGGTTTGCATATTCGGGTGCTGGCGGCGGCCCGGCGCCTTCAGGTCGGTCGATCGCTTTGCGGATGCGGCCGAGGATGTCGTCCCGCGCGGTCATGGCACGGTCTTTCGCGGATTTTCTTTTTGCCAGCGGTCGATGAACGTACCGCCTTCGGGTGCCGGCAGATCGCGCGCCGCCGTCCAGCCGCCCGCCAACGGCACATGGCGGAGATAGCCGCGCCGCCCGCCGAGCGTCTTGAGCAGGCGCAACGCGATGCGTGCGCCAAACCGGTAGAGCGTGGGGCGACGTGCTGTCCACGCCCACAGGGCGAGGCCGCGCCGCGCACCGGCCTTGTTCAGTTTTTCCGTATGGGCGATATCGCGCCATCTTCGCATCAGGCCGGGCAGCGGAATCCGCATCGGACAGACGGCCTCGCAATTGCCGCAGAACGATGACGCCTCCGGCAACGGCCAGGCTTTGTCTATGCCGTCCAGTGCCGGGGTCAGTACCGCCCCGATGGGCCCGCCATAAACCCCGCCATAGGCATGCCCACCGACCGCGCCATAGACCGGACAGGCCGACTGGCAGGCGCCACAGCGGATGCAGCGCAGCACGTCGCGGAATTCGCCTTCGAGTAGCTTCGTGCGCCCGTTATCGAGCAGGATGAGATGAAATTCCTCCGGTCCGTCCAGGTCGTCCGGCCGTTTCGGGCCGGTCGCGAAGGTGGTGTAGCAGGTGATCTCCTGCCCGGTCGCCGACCGCGCGAGAATCCGCAGGATCGACAGGGCATCCTCGATCCGCGGCACCACTTTTTCGATTGCCGCGATGACGATGTGAACGCGCGGCAGCGTCTGGGTCAGATCTCCATTGCCCTCGTTGGTGACAACGACGATGGAACCGGTCTCGGCGATCAGCATGTTGGCGCCGGTAATGCCGACATCGGCGGACAGAAATTTTTCGCGCAGCTTTGTGCGCGCTTCCTCGGTCATGTCGCTCGGCGCGTCCAGCGGCCGGTCGGGGTCGAGCGTTGTGT
The DNA here is from genome assembly GCA_047638395.1 of Paracoccaceae bacterium. Classification (GTDB taxonomy): domain Bacteria; phylum Pseudomonadota; class Alphaproteobacteria; order MPNO01; family UBA830; genus CAXBCP01. The sequence continues at coordinate 9,401 of JBLIMV010000019.1, forward strand.
GATGGTCGCGGAACGTATCGGCGATCTGTTCTTTTTTCAGATGGATCGCCGGCATCACCACGTGGCTGGGTGTTTCCTCGCGGAGCTGCAGGATGTATTCGCCGAGATCGGTCTCCACGACCTCCAGCCCGTTTGCGATCAGGTGGTCGTTCAGCGCAATTTCTTCCGACACCATCGACTTGCCCTTGCCGACGATTTTTGCATCGGCGTTGCGGCAGATCTGCAGGATTGTTTCGCGTGCGCCGCCGGCGTCATTGCACCAGTGCACATGGCCGCCCGCGTCGGTGACATTCGCTTCGAACGCTTCGAGATAGTGATCGAGATGGGCGAGGGTATGATCTTTGATGGCGACGGCGCGGTCGCGTAAATCTTCGAATTCCGGCAGCCGCCCGGTGATGACCGGTCGGGCAAGGCGGGTATCGCGTTGGAGCTTTGCCAGCGCCGATTGTAGATCGGCATCTGCCTGTGCCCGGGCTGCATTTTTTGAAAAGTCGAGGCTGGTCTGGTGTGCCATGGTCAGCCCTGACCGTCTTCAGCATTGCCGATGGCAGGACCGGTTGCCGAGCCCGAAAGAACTTCGGCGATATGCCGTGCCTCTACATTTTCGCCGCGCCGCGACAGACGCCCCGCGATATTCATCAGGCAGCCGAGATCGCCTGAAAGCACGGTGGCGGCACCGGTACCGACGATATCGTCGACCTTGTTATCGACTATTGCGCCGGAGACTTCGGGGTATTTGATACAGAACGTGCCGCCGAACCCGCAGCAGACGTCGGTGGCTTCCAGCTCTCGCAGTTCGAGCCCTTCCACCTTTTCAAGCAGTCGCCGCGGCTGGTCCCTGATGCCGAGCTCCCGGAGCCCCGAACAGGCGTCGTGATAGGTCACGCTCGCAGGCCAGCTTGCGTCAATATCTGTCCAGCCGCGGACATCGGTCAGAAAAGCGACAAGCTCCCATGTTTTATCGGCGACCGATTGGGCCCGGGCAGCATACTCGGCGTCACTGCTCAGCAATTCGGGATAATGATGGCGCAGCATGCCCGCGCAGGACCCGGACGGCGCGACGACGTAGTCGAACTCTTCGAACAGATCAATGGTCTGGCGGGCGATGGCCGCGGCATTTGCGCGGTCGCCGGCATTATAAGCGGGCTGGCCGCAACACACCTGGGCGGCGGGTACATCGACATCGCAGCCTGCTTTCTGGAGCAGGCTGGCGGCAGCAAACCCGACTGATGGCCGATACAGATCGACCAGGCAGGTGGCGAACAGGCCGACCCGGGTGGTGGCGGTCATGATTTTACGTGGAACAAGGTCATCCGCCCAAAATGGCCGGACCCATTCTACTCCGCAAGGGAGAACATCAACAGAAGTGTGCGTTGGAGACTGTGAAAATTATCGTCGGAGATTACGTAGATCAGGGATTCTCCCGATTTGCCCCGGCGCACGGCAATGCCTTCGAAATTATCGGCCACCAGTGGCGCAGACAGCTCCGCCAGCTCGGTTCCCTGAAACACCCCGCCAGGCGCAATTTTCCCTGCCGGAACCATGGTGATACGCGCGGCGATCCCACCGATGGTCGTAAAGCGGCGTTCGAGAAGAAACACGGCACCGTCATCGCGTGTTGCGGCGCCGACCGGGTGGAAAAGGCCGGTCTTTCGAAGGCCCACCGCGCGCCATTTCCGATCCGTGCCGACCCAGCCGGCGGCGACACCCGGTGTTGCCTCCAGCCGTTCCGACAGAACCAACAGCTCGTTCCCCCAGAGCCGCGTGATGGCCTCGGCCCCGCCATTCCGTGGCGAGGCGCCGAGAGCCGGCGGTGTGCCGAAGGGTTGCGCCGGCGCGCCGGGCGCGGTGAAGCGATTTAGGCGGTGGCGTTGCTCGAACCCGACAATCAGAGAGCCGTCTATCAACCGGGCAATCGATTCAGAATCGGTCGCTGCCCGACCGGTCAACGGGGCGCCGTCGACGCCGATTACCGGCCGCATGCGCGTGTCGGTCACACCGTTCAGCTGCCCGTCTTTGCTATATGTGAGGTGTCCCGTGAACCATGTTCCGCGGTCCGTCACGGCAATCAGTCGCGTGCCGTCGGGCGATATATCCAGACCTGACAGCCCGCCGAAGCGACGGTCGCTGGAGTGAAGATCCAGCCCGCCGCGGAAACGCAGCATGCCAACCTGGTCCCGATCCGGTTCTTCGTGTGACAGGATGACCTGGAACGCGCGGACTTTAATCTCGTCGGCCGTGAAGGCCGCCGTCAGCAGCAATGACAAAAGCGCGACGACGGCGATCTTCATCGACGGCTCTTAGCTGCCCGTCGCCGCACTGCGTGGCCGCAGAAACCAGTAGCGTCCTGGTGATTTCATACTGCCAGCCATTTGCGCCGCCCGTGTTCCCGGCCCCCAGAACACATCCGCCCGAACCGCGCCCTTGATGGCGCCGCCCGTATCCTGCGCGACCATCAGGCGCCGGTACGGCGTCACCGCGGCATCCGGCAGGACGGTATCCATCCAGACCGGCAGGCCAAGCGGCAGGATGCCCCGGTCGATTGCGATGCTGCGTTCGGGCGTCAGCGCGACGCCCTGCGCACCGATTGGCCCGGGCCCGGTCAGTTCGCGGAAGAAGACGTAGGATTTGTTCGTCCGCATAAGCTTGGCGCCGGCTAAGGGGTTGGCGCCCATCCATTTGCGGATTGCCTGCATCGACATGCGTTCGCGGGGAATCTCGCCACGCGCGATCAGTTCACGGCCGATTGCGGTATAGGCCTGGCCGTTGGTACCGGCATAGCCCACCCGCAGGACGCTGCCGTCGCGCAGCCGGATACGCCCCGAGCCCTGAATATGCAGAAAGAAGGCATCCGCGGCGTCATCGACCCAGACGAGCTCCAGTTTTTTGCCGCGCAATGCACCGCCTTCGATCTGGCCGCGGTTGTGATAGGGGATCAGGCGGCCCTGAACCACCCTGCCGGCAATCCGTTTGCCTTTTAATTCTTTGCTGAAACGACCGAGATCGACGGCAACCAGGTCCGGCGGGCGCACATGAAGCGGCACGTCGAAGCGCGCCTGCCGTTTCCGGGTGCCCTGTAGTTCAGGTTCGAAATATCCGGTGATAAGCCCGTCGCGACCGTCTCTCCCCGATACCGCGGCAGGTGCGAACCGGCGTTCGAAAAAGGCGCGGGCGGCGCGATCGTCCCCGGGGGGCAGAGTGCGCGCTTCGACACAGATGCTCTGCCAGACAGCAGCGGAGCCGAAGCCTTTGACGCCGCGTTTTTCCATTGGCGGGCAGGACCGGATGAGTGCCGGGATCGCCGCGGCATGCCGGTCGGATGCCCATCCCGGCAGCGCTGAAAACGGCACATCGCGGAACGATGGCGTGTCGGCGGTGTCGGGTGATTTTGTCGCCGGGGTTTGCGTACAGGCTGACACAACGATAGCGATGCCCAGCGCCGGCATCAGCACGCGCGCCAAAGTCCTTGATCTGGTCTTCGGCGGGGCGGGGTGTTTGGTCATAGAGGCTGGCCGGTATCCGAAACGACGCGATTGCGAAATGGAACGTGCGCGCGACAGCCGTATCTAGTTCTGGCTACGGGTCTCGACCAGCTTCCAGTTCGGGTCGCTGGTTTTAGTGTCACGCGAGAACGTCCAGATATCGGTGATTTCCGTAACCTGGTTCGGGTCGCCATCGACCACCCGGTTTTCGGAATCGTGCGTTACGTTCACCTGTTCCGAGACGAATTTGACGGTAACCATCGCGTTCCGTCCGTCCATCTCGGCTTCGATGACGTCGCTGGATTTGATGCCGATAATCGTTGTCTCAAGCCGCTCGTCGGCTTCCTTGCGGGTTTCGATCGCATCGTTGAAGTTCTCGAACACGTCTTCGGCGAGCAGATTGTCGAGTGTCGCGGTATCGCCTTCAGCAAACGCCTGAACGACCATCTCGAACGCGCCGCGCGCGCCATCGGCGAACTCCGCCGGGTGGAAGCTGTTATCGGCGATGCGGATCTGGGTGATGCCTGCAGATAGCGGGTCGTTGGGGTCGAGGCCGGCGGTCGGATCCGGCTCAAACGTATCCGCCGCACCGTCGGGGGTGTCGTTGTTGCGGGTCGGCAGTTCGACGACGTTGCCGTCCTTCTCAGCGTCCTGCTGACGCCGGGAGATGGGATCCTGCCGCGGTTCCTGGTGGCCGGTTTTTTTGCCCAGTACGCTGCGCAGACGCAGTACGAGAAACGCCGCGACCATCGCGAACAGGACAATATCGAGAAACTGAAACCCGTCACCCATCATTTTGCTTTCCGGCGCCCGTCCCGGGGCGCTCCATTATCGTCAGACGCTTTTCATCGAAGTCGAGCCATCGAAGTCGAGCTATCAAGGTTGGACCATCCAGGGCGGGGCGGATGGACGCAGGTGCATACGTTGGATATTACGTCGTCTATAATACGTTGGTTATGTCGTAATCGTTACCACATTGTTCGGTATCGCGCGGCGGAGGTAATTCCAACCCTTATTTGTACCTTCGCTATCGACCCCGTACCCTTGGTACATAGGACGTCCACCGGGAAATCGCAAGCATGGCAATCCTTTTGCTGGCAATGTTTATTGCCATTCCAGTCATCGAAATCGGCCTGTTTATAGAGATTGGCGGGTGGATCGGCTTGTGGCCGACTCTGGCAATTGTGATCGTCACTGCATTCGCCGGCACCACTTTATTGCGGCTGCAGGGCCTTGCGGTGCTTCAGCGCGCTCAGGAGAGCACAGCGCGCAACGAATTGCCGGTTCAGGAGGTCTTTGACGGGTTATGCCTGCTTATTGCCGGTATTTTGCTGCTTACACCCGGATTTTTCACCGATGCGGTCGGTTTTTTGCTGTTTGTACCGCCTTTTCGCCGGTTTGCGGCGGCGGCCATCGGTCGTTGGCTTGTGCGAAGCGGAAAAATATCGGTCTCAGCGGGTGGATTCGGTGGCGGCCCGCCCGGGTCAGGTCCAGGTCAGGGCCCGGGTCGGAGGGGCCCGATGCCGGGTGGTCCTGTTATCGATGGCGATTTCGAAGAAGTTGATACTCCGGCACCTGGCCGCGACCGGATCGGCCCCGAAGACCAGCGCTGATGGGCATTTGGCCCCTCAACAGGCCTAAATCAGGCGTGATTGAGCTCTAATTTATCCTTGGGCAGGTTTTTTGCGTAATTTTGCGACGCAATTCGCCCGATCCAGCGTTTTACCGCCAGTATTTCGTGTTTCAATGTGGTCTACCCGCTGCGCGCCGCCCTGCTGGTAGAAAAACAACTCCAATACGCAGGCCTGGCCGCGATATCGCCAGAACTCACCGGGCGGATCCCGTCTTACAAATACCGGTGTGCCGAAGAGGGCGGTTATGCGCTCACCCGTCATCCCGACGAGGCTTGCCGGGTCGATCGCAGCCTGTTGCGGCGGTGGGATGGGAGTGGGGACCGCACTGGGCTGTTGCGGTGCCGACATGGACTGGTCGTCGACGGGGGGCGTCTCTCTGCCCGCCCCGCCCGGTCCTGTTGTCTGGCCTACACAGGCGCTCAGCGCAGCGCAAAGCGCGACGGTAATAAGTCGGCGGGGCATTTTAGTCGTCGGTTCCGGTGTGGTCCTCAGGCGTTGTCTGGAGCGTCGCAGAGGCCGATATCGCCAACCACCTCGCCGCCACGCTCGATTTCAAGCTTGCCGAAGCGGACGGTGCCGGTGATCCGACCTGTCGACCGTACGATCAGGATATCCCGCGCCGTCAGGGTGCCTTCAAAATTTCCGCTGATTTCTGCCATATCGATGGCGGCGGAGCCTTTGAACGTGCCGGTCGCGGCGATCTCGATCTGGCGGCAATCCTGCAGTTCAGCCTCGACCCGGCCTTCAACGACCAGCTTGTCGCAGGCGCTGATATTGCCGCTCAGTTCGATTTCCCGGCCGACAATCAGTTTCTTGCCTTCCGGGCTGCTCAGATTAGATGGCCGCGCAACGGCCTGTAGCTCATGCGCCGGGCGGGCGACTTCCGCCGGGCGGAGTGCGGTTGGCGTCGTCGCGCCGGAATCGGCTTTGAGCGGCAGCGCCGCAGAAGTATCGGTTTTCATCGGGTTGTTCTGGTCCGCCATGGTCCTGTCTTTCCGGTAAGTGCCGCGATGCGGCGGGTCTGCTGTCGCCGCAACAAGCGGCTTGTTTATCCTGCCGACTTGGCAGCTATGTCTGTCTTCCCACTTTCGCGGGGGGACGGTCAGTCGTTTGTGGCGCGCCCTCGAACGCCCTCGAATACATGCACCATATAGGCCGCTGCAACCACCGGCATCAACCAGTTCACGAACGGTATGGTCATCAGCACGGCGATTGCGATACCGCACACAAACACGCGAAGCTTGAATTGCCGTCGTAACGTTCGTCCCGCAGTCGGATCGAGCCGCCGAACAGCTGCAAATTCAAAATACTCCCGCCCGAGAAGATACCCGTTGAGGGCATAGAAGACAAAGGGAATGAACGGTATCAGCACGATGGTGATCAGCATGATCGGGACGACGATGATGAAAACCAGCAGATTCAGAAGCACCGCCACGCCGGCAAACCGCACCGCGTTACCGACCATTTCCATCACCGGTTCTTCGCGTGCCGGCGGCAAATTCGGATAGTGCCGTGCCTCGACGGCGCTGGCGATCTCTTCGAGCATGAAGGAGATGATAATGCCGGTGAATGCCGGGAACAGGAACAGACCGATCACGAAGGCCGCACCCCCGCCCAGAAAAGAGACGGCGCCGTCGATCCAACTGATGCCAAAGACCGACAACCCGCTCAATAACCACCCGGCGGCAAACATCAGACCGACAAAAAGGGCTGCGCTGATCACCACAGCGCGGATAATCACGCCGCGAATGCGGGGATCGCCCAATTGCTCAATCGCGAGATAAAGTCCTGAAAACATAGCCTTGCCGATCCTGAATCTGGTGCGCTGGGCGCTTGTTTAACCGCGCTGTGCCCGGCGGCGCAAGGCTCCTTTCGGTAACGCCTCTACATATGGTTCGCATCCGGGCGGTTTCCATTGCAGTGTTGCCCGCTGTCGCTATACTGCGCGCCGATTTCCGAAAATTTCCAGACTATTTCAGGAGTACCCTATGGCAGACGCCCAATTAGACGTCGTCGGTGTTGGCAATGCGATTGTCGACGTGATCGCACAGGCCGATGAAGCGCTGATCGAGCGCCTGAACCTCAGCAAGGGCACGATGACCCTGATCGAGTCAGATGAGGCCGACAGGCTCTATGGCGAAATGGGTGCCGGCATCGAAACATCGGGCGGGTCCGCAGCAAACACGCTGGCGGGCATCGCCTCGCTCGGCGGTGCAGGTGCCTATATCGGCAAGGTGCGGGACGACCAGCTTGGCGGCGTATTCAGCCACGATATCAAGGCCGCCGGTGTCGATTACCGGTCCCGGCCGGCGACCGAGGGCGAGTCCACCGCACGCTGCCTGATCTTCGTGACCCCCGATGCCGACCGCACGATGCAGACATTCCTCGGCGTCAGCGTCATGCTGGGTCCCGATGACATCGACCCCCAAGCGATCGGCGATGCCCAGATCACCTATCTCGAAGGCTATCTGTTTGACCGGGATGCGGCGAAAGAAGCCTTTGTGAAAGCGGCAGAACTTGCGCATGCCGCAGGCCGCAAAGTTGCGCTGTCGCTGTCGGACCCGTTCTGCGTTGACCGTCACCGGGCCTCCTTCCGCCATCTGGTGGAAGGTCATGTCGATATCCTGTTTGCCAACCACGACGAGATTACGTCTCTGTTCGAGACCGATTCCTTCGATGATGCGGTTGGCCAGCTTGTCGGCAAGGTCGATCTCGCCGCCGTCACAAGGGGTGCCGAAGGCTCTGTGATCGTCACGGCCGACCAGGTCATAGAAATTCCCGCGGACCCGGTCACAAACGTTGTGGATACGACTGGTGCGGGCGATCTATATGCGGCGGGCGTGCTCTATGGCCTGACCCAGGGATACGAGCTGGAAATTGCCGGACGGATCGGTTCGATCTGTGCTGCAGAGGTCATCAGCCACTACGGCGCGCGGCCGGAATCATCACTTTCAGCCCTCGTAAAGGAAAAACTGGGATAATTTTCTCAATTCGCTGTATATAGCGCGGGCGAAACACAGACGTATGTTGAAATCAAACGGGCGGGTCGGATGACCCGCCTCGTTATTTTTTGGAAAACCGAACCGTGACAGAACTTCGTAATATCGCGATCATCGCGCATGTCGATCATGGCAAAACGACCCTGGTCGACCAGTTACTGCGGCAGTCCGGCACGTTCCGGGACAACCAGCGTGTTGCCGAACGCGTTATGGACTCCAACGATCAGGAGCGCGAACGCGGGATTACGATCCTTGCCAAATGTGCTTCGGTCGAATGGAACGGCATGCGCATCAATATCGTCGACACCCCTGGCCATGCCGATTTCGGCGGTGAGGTCGAACGTATCCTGTCGATGGTCGATGGTGCCCTGGTTCTGGTGGACGCGGCCGAAGGGCCGATGCCCCAGACCAAGTTCGTGACCATGAAGGCGCTGGCGCTCGGGTTGAAACCGATCGTCGTCGTCAACAAGGCAGACCGCCCCGATCAGCGCGCCTATGAAGTTCAGGAAGAAGTGTTCGATCTGTTCGCCGCCCTCGGCGCGACCGACGAACAGCTTGATTTTCCGACGTTGTACGCCTCCGCCAAGGAAGGCTGGGCAGCGGAAGATCTCGACGCACCACGGGAATCGCTGAATTCGCTCTTTGAGCTGATCACCACACATTTCGCGCCACCGGTTGCCGATGTAGACGCCCCCTTCGCTATGCTGGCGACGATCCTCGAATATGATAACTATCTCGGTCGTGTTCTGACGGGACGCGTCGAACGCGGCGTCGCGCGGATCAATGCGCCCGTTACCGCGTTGAGCCATAATGGCAAAAAGATCGAATCCGGGCGGCTGACCAAGCTGCTTGCGTTCCGTGGCATAGAACGCGTGCCGGTGGATGAGGCGCGCGCCGGCGATATCATCGCCATTGCCGGGCTGAAGGAAGCGACGGTCGCCGATACGATTACAGATCCGGATGCGGGCGTGCCGATTCAGGCATTGCCCGTTGATCCGCCAACATTGTCGATGAGCTTCTCGATCAACGATTCCCCGTTTGCCGGCGATGACGGCGACAAGGTGACGTCACGGCTGCTGGCGGCAAGGCTGATGCGCGAGGCCGAAGGCAATGTCGCCATCAGCATCGAACGCACGAACGACGAAAACGTTTTTGAGGTCAAAGGCCGCGGCGAATTGCAGCTCGGCGTGCTGATTGAATCGCTGCGCCGCGAAGGGTTCGAGCTTTCGGTCTCCCGCCCCCGAGTGCTGTATCGCGACAACCCGGAGACGGGCACGCGCGAAGAGCCGATCGAAGAAGTCGTGATCGATGTCGATGACGCCTATGTCGGTCCCGTGGTCGAGGCTATGGGTGAGCGCCGTGGCGAGATGACGGATATGCGCCCGTCCGGCGGCGGCAAGACACGGCTGACTTTCCTCGCGCCGTCACGCGGACTGATCGGCTATCACGGCCAGTTCCTCAACGAGACCCGCGGCACTGGTGTGATGAGCCGCCTGTATCATTCATACGCGCCCCATAAGGGCAAAGTGCCGGGCCGCCGCAACGGTGTCTTGATTTCGAACAGCCAGGGAAAATCGGTTCCCTTCGCCTTGTGGAATCTCGAAGAGCGTGGCGAGTTGTTTATTGGCGCCGGTACGGCGGTCTATGAAGGCATGGTCATCGGCGAACACAGCCGGGGCAATGATCTTGAGGTCAATCCGCTGAAGACCAAGAAGCTGTCGAATGTCCGGGCATCCGGCACAGATGAAGCCGTGCGCCTGACGACGCCACGGTCATTGCGTCTTGAAGAGGCGATCGCCTATATCGATGATGATGAACTGGTTGAGGTAACGCCGCAGCATGTTCGCCTGCGCAAACGCCTGCTCAGCCCGCATGATCGGAAAAAGGAATCGCGCAAGGAATCCGAAAGCGCCTGAAACGGCTTGTTCTTCGTATCGACCGGCGGGAAGACGTCTGGCGCTCCCCGCCGGTAATCGAGGTTGGCCTGACGGTCAGACCATCTGCTCCAGTTCGGACAGAAGATAGGGCCTGAACCGGTCGTAGTTTTCGATCATCGGGAAATGACCGATGTCTTCCATGATGGTCAGCCGCGCGCCCGTGATGGCATCTGCTGCGGCCTGTGACATTTCCGGCGTTGCCGAATAATCGTATTCACCGGTCAGCAAAGAGACCTTGCAGCGGTTTGTGTCGATCGACTTGATGTCCTCGCGCGCGTCCCAGTCTTCGCAGTAGAAATAGACATCGCCCTTGTACACACCGGGTCCACCCTGGCTGTAATACCACCAGTTTTCGCGGCAGCCGGACTCGGGCGAGGATGGCGCATTCAGCCCGTATGTGTAACTGGCGGCAAGCTCGCCACCGTGGATTGCCGGGTGATGCAGGAAGTCGTTATCGCGCCCGCCGGCAAAGGCGGCGCTTTCCAGGCCGATGATGCCGGTGATTTCTTCCTGATAGCGGGCGGCCACACCGAGTGTCACCGCGCCGCCCATTGAACAGCCCATCACGATGGGACGCTCAATGCCCAGCGCCAGCCAGAAATCATGTATCAGGTTCAGATAGACGTCGGTGGTCAGCTGGTACTTGGTCAGCCACCATTCTTCGGGCGGGTTGGATCGTCCGTGATACGGCATGTCGAAGGCGATCACGCGGCATTTCGACGTGACGTCCGGGTCGTTCAGGACATGACGGAACTGGCGGCTGTCGGTGCCGGCGGTATGCAGGCAAATCAGCGGCACACCTTCGCCGGCTTCTTCGTAAAAAATTCGATAGTCCAGGCCACCGCTGGTGATGTTGATGTAGCGGGCCGTGATCGGCTCGTGTCCGGGGCTAAGCTGCGTCATTCAGCGGCTCCATCTGTTTGAGAATGTTCATCATACGGTGCAGCGCGCGGGCGTTCTGCATCGTTGCCAGCGTATTGCCGTCGAGCACGAAGTCATCGACACGCATCAGCATCGCGAAAAAATCGTGATAGAGCGGCGGCGGATTGGGGCTGATGAATTTGTTCCACACCGACATCGGCGCCCGCAGCGAAAATGCCGTGGGGCGGTCGAAGCGTGGATTTTCTTCAATCCCGGTGATCTTGCCTTCGCGCACCGCAATCAGAAAATCGGTGCCTTCGAAGGAGATCTTAAAATTTTCTGTGAACCAGTCGCCAATGACGGACATCTCGGGGTCGGCATTTACCGCCTCCCGGTATTTTTCCATCCAGGCAAGAGAAGGCCGGTTGGACATATTATGTGCTCCCTTTGGATCGCTGTTTGTCTACGGCGTTGCAGAACGAAAAACACCCCCGACCGAAGCCGGGGGTGTTTGATCGTGTATCTGTATTCTTACTGACGGGTTGCCGCGGCAACTTTCTTCAGTAAGGCGTAGATATCTTTCGTTTTCGGATCTTCGCCCAGGACTTTGTCGGCGATCGGTTTTACCCTGTTGATAAGATCGGATTTGTCAGACGCGGAAAGGCGATGAACGAACGCGCCCTTTTCCCCTGCCCAGTTTTTCTCCGCCTGGCGTGTCAGGTCATGACCCCAAGTACCCGCTTTCGGGGTTACCAGCTTGCCAGAATCCAGAACTATCTTTTTCAGATCTGCGGGGAGCGTTTTGAGCCATGCGGTGCTTGTGAACTGGCCGCATGTGATCTGGGCCATTCCTGTCAGCGTAATGTGTTTTGCCACCGTCCAGAACTTGGAAGGGTGCATGACGCCGATCGAGCTGCGGACGCCGTCGATGGTTTTACGCTGCAGGCCGGGCAGGACTTCTGAGTAGGGGATCGGAATACCTGTCGCGCCCAGTGATGCGATAACTTCACGCTCCAGCGGCGTGGCCAAAACCCTGATCTTGCGGCCCTTGAGTTCATCGATTGTCTTAAACGGCTTCAAAGTCGCGATCGAGGTTGCTCCGCAGCCCCAAAGCGAGGTTATGATAAAGCCCTTTTTTTCACCCATTTTGGTGAACAGGTCGAAAAACTCGGGCTCGTTTATGGCCCGGGTAGCATGATTTTCGTCAGTGAACATGCCGGGTGCGTCGGTGACCATGAAGCGTTTGTCGATACCGATGAAGAATCCTGGCGGAATGTTGAACGCTTCCTGGGTGCCGAGCTGGATGCCTTCGATCTGGCGCGGAATTTTACCGAGCTGCGCTGCCGGAAAAACGCCGACCTTGATACGGCCGCCGGATTTCTCCTCGATGTATTTTTTCTGCCATTTGGCCGAGAAATGGTTCGAATCGTTGATCGTGACCATACCGATTTTCATCTTGTAGGTCTTTTGGGCCTGTGCCGGCGCAATGGCCATAGCAGAGGCGGCCGCAACGGCGGCCGAAGCAAGCAATAGTCGTTTCATTGATAGTCTCCGTGTTGAAGATTTTCCCTGATAAGCGGCAGGGTTTTCCCCTATCCGCGTATTTATCCCCAAAATGCTATCACAGGACACTTGGGCTCTGCAAACTTCGATAGCTAACGATTATGCTTGGCGTCTTGCTGAATTGGCGGTCAATGGGATTTCAGGACAGCGCGCCCGCCGCGTGTGAGGCAGGCGCGCCAGTTCCCGGTCCGAGTTATTTGCGCGTTGCCGCTGCGGCTTCTTTGAGCAAGGCGAACATGCCGCTTGTCCGTGGGTCCTTGCCCAGAATCTCGTCGCCGATGGGCGCCACCCGTCTGATGACCTCGGCACGCTCTTCCTTGGACAGGCGGACAACCTCGCCCACCTTTTCCCACTTCTTCTCTGCCGAGCGGGTCAGTTCTTCACCCCATTTGCCGACCAGCGGTGTCACGTCGCGCTGGGCCTGCATGACGACGGCCCGCAGATCGTCGGGTAGTGATTTCAGCCATGCCTTGCTGAGAAACTGGGCGCAGGCGATATGAGCTGTTCCGATCAGGTTGACGTATTTGGCGACCGTGTAGAATTTGGACGGATACATCACGATGATGCCTGTGCGCACGCCGTCGATTGTGCCGCGTTGCATGCCGGGCAGCACCTCGGAATAAGGCATCGGCACGCCTGTCGCGCCCATCTTCTCCATGACGGCGCGTTCCAGTGGCGTTGCCAGAACGCGTATTTTGAGGCCCTTGATGTCGGCGAGTTTCCGGAACGGTTTTACCGTGTTGACCGACGTGTCGCCGCAGGACCAGATCGAGCCGCCGATAATTCCCTGTTTCTCAGCAAGATTCAGAAATTTACTGCGAAACGGCTCGTGGTTCACAGCGCGGTACTGATGCTGGACATCGGCGAACAGCCCTGGCGCGTCGGTGACCATGAAGGCGCGGTTGATGCCGATGAAGAACCCAGGCGGAATGTTGAACGCTTCCTGGGTGCCGAGCTGTATTCCTTCGATCTGGCGTGGGATTTTGCCGAGCTGAGCTGCGGGAAAAACGCCGACTTTGATGCGGCCGGCGGATTTGGCTTCGATTTCCTTCTTGAGCCAGTTGGCCTGGAGATGGTTTGAATCGTTGATTGTGACGAAGCCGATTTTCATCGTGTAGGTTTTCTGTGCGCTTGCCGGTGTAAGGGCGAAGGCGGCGCTTGCCGCCAATGCGGCAGAGGCGATCAGTAGCGTTTTCATTGAAGTTCTCCCGTATCCGTTTGTGCAGGCTATATGCGTTGGTTCGCATATTCGTGGACGCGTTTGGTCTTCTTGAACCCAAGAACGCTATCACACCTGAATAGGGATAGGGCGGATTAGTTAGCTACCGAATGAATGTGCCGGTAATCATAGCCGGTAATCAAAGTCGATAATCGCAGCCGGTAATCACACACGTTGCTTGTATTCAATTTCAAGCACACGGACTTCGACGTCCGAAACATTAATCGCGTTATGTTCGATCGGTGCTGACCAGGCGACGGTGCGACCGTCCTCGTATTCGACACGTTTCTCGCTTCCGTCGGCGCTCTGCAACAACAGTGCGCCGCCCGATTGCTGAACGGTAACGTAATCATGGGTGTGATTGTGCCAGCCGGTTTGATCGCCGGGGGCGAAGACCCATTGGGTGATCCGCGTGCGGTCGTTTTCCAGCAGCAGGGTGTGATGGGCGAGTGCTGCCCCGGATAATTCGGTCTTGGTCCTGGCCGTCAGATGTTCGGACATGTCGCCTCCTTTTAAGACGATTCTAGCCAAACTGTCCCGGTGGCGTCTAGAATCCCGAAATGACGGATTCCCAGAAGGTGCCGTGGACGGCGCGGCTGCGCGATCCGCGTTTCAGGACAATTTTCTTTTTTGGCATGGCGAGCGGTCTGCCATCGTCGCTGGTTTTTGCGACCCTGTCGATCTGGCTGCGTGAAGAAGGCGTGTCCCGAACCTCCATCGGGATTATCGGTGCCGTTGCGACACCCTATGCCATCAATTTCCTCTGGGCGCCGCTGGTTGACCGGGCGCGGCTGCCGGGGCTTCACCGATGGATTGGCCAGCGCCGTTCCTGGATTTTCGGCTGTCAGATATTGCTGGTACCCGTGGTGATTGCGATGGGTGCACAGGATCCGAAAACCGCCGCCGTTTCTCTTGCCGCCTGCGCGCTGCTGGTGTCTTTTCTGTCAGCGACACAGGATGTTGCGATTGACGCCTATCGTGTCGAAATTCTGAAGCCAGATGAATACGGCGCGGGTGCCGCGATTGCCATTTATGGCTGGCACAGCGGCGCTTTCCTGACCGGTGCGGGCGCGCTCTACGTGGCAGCGGCTGGTGGCTGGGCGGCCGCCTATATTGCGGCAGCGGCGGTTATCGGCATCATTTCCGTCGCCACCCTGTTCGCGCGGGAACCCGTGCACCCGCCCGAATTGACGGCGCCGGCAAAAAACGTGGCCGACTGGCTGAACCGTGCGGCGGTTGCGCCGTTGCAGGATTTCTTCGCGCGACTCGGCTGGATGGCGGTGCTCGTGCTGGCCGTCATCGTTTTCTATAAATTCGGCGATGCGATGCTCGGGCGGATGGCGGGGGTGTTCTATGTCGATCTCGGTTTCACCAAGGTCGAGATCGCCAATTACACCAAATCCGTCGGCCTCGCGGCAACGCTGCTGGGTGTCGCGGTCGGCGGTTGGGTGTGTATTCGCCTTGGCGTGATGCGGGCGATGTTCCTCGGTGCAGTGCTGATGATGATCACCAATCTCGCCTTCGCGCTGCTGGCATCCAGCGGCAAGGATTTCGGCTTGCTGGCGACCGTGGTGTTTTTCGACAATCTGACGGGCGGCATGGCGACCACGGCGTTCGTGGCCTATCTGTCCGGTTTGTGCAACGTCGCCTTTACCGCGACCCAGTATGCCTTGCTGGCGTCGCTCGGGAATTTTGCGCGGATACAGCTCGGGTCTGTTTCGGGCTGGGCGGTCGATGCGCTTGGCGGTGACTGGACACTGTTTTTTATCGGTGTCGGCGCCATGTCGATTCCGGCAATCGCGCTGTTGTGGCTTCTGGTCAGATTGATGGCCCGGATCGACAGGGACGCTGCCAACCATTCCCCCTGATTTGCTGCATCGGCCGATTCGCTGTTGAATGAGGCCATAACAGCGGTGAGACAATACCG
Organism: Paracoccaceae bacterium; assembly: GCA_047638395.1. Lineage (GTDB taxonomy): Bacteria > Pseudomonadota > Alphaproteobacteria > MPNO01 > UBA830 > CAXBCP01. Next base: position 25,023 of record JBLIMV010000019.1, read on the forward strand.
CTTGGTTTGGGGAGACCGCCCATGGTGATCAAAAATCCGTTGATGCAGTTGTTCGGCCAGTCGCCGTTTAAGCCGTTGCAGGAACACATCCGTGTCGTGATCGCTTGCGCGAATGAAGTGCCCGGAATCTTCGAGGCTGCATTGGACCATGATCTGCCGAAAGTCGAATTGATCCGCGGCAGGATCAACACACTGGAAAGTGAAGCCGACGATATAAAGAACGAATTGCGGGCCCATTTGCCGAAAAGCCTGTTTCTGCCTGTCGACCGCCGCGATCTTCTGGAGATTCTCGACTTGCAGGATTCCATTGCCGACACCGCGCAGGACATCGCGGGTATGATGTTTGTCCGTCACATGACCCTGCCGGATGATATGCGAGAGCCGCTCATGGATCTCACGACGCGTTGCGTCGATGCATGTAACCATCTCGGCAAAATCATGGAAGAGATGGACGAGCTGGTCGGGACCGGTTTCCGGGGCGCCGAGGCAGACAAGGTCATGTACATGATCGACGAGCTGAACAAGATCGAAACCGATACAGACATCCATGCGATCCGACTGATGCGGCTCCTATTCGAGAACGAAGAGGAAATCGGCCCCGTGCTTACCGTGATGTGGGACCGTGTGATCCATTGGGTCGGTGACCTTGCCAACTTTGCCGAACGGGCGGGCAACCGTCACCGTCTGCTGCTCGCCCGATAGGTCTGTCGCGCCGGCTTCTTAAACTGTAACCGCCTTACCTAAGTAGTTTCATGGACGTCATCTCCCAATTCGGTCCTACGCTCCTCGTGCTCGCAATAATCTTTGGCGTTTTTATGACGTGGGGAATTGGGGCAAACGATGTCGCTAACGCGCTCGGCACGTCAGTCGGTTCGGGCGCAATTACGGTCAGAACGGCTATTATCGTCGCCGCGATATTTGAATTCGCAGGTGCCGCCCTTGCCGGCGGGAGCGTCACAAAAACGATCCGCAAAGGCATTATCGACCCATCGGCGATTGCCGACCGGCCCGAACTGCTGGTGTTCGGCATGTTGGCGGCCTTGTTGGCGGCGGGTTGCTGGCTTGCGCTGGCGTCGTTCCGCGGTTGGCCGGTTTCGACGACGCACTCCATCGTCGGCGCGATTGTCGGTTTCGCCGTCGCGGGGATCGGGGTAGATGCCGTTGCCTGGGGCAAGATTGCCCAGATTGTGGCGAGCTGGGTTGTGTCGCCCGTGCTTGGCGGGGTGGTCGCATTCGCGTTGATGATGAGTATCCGCAAACTGATCCTGCAGGCAGAGAAGCCCTTTGAAAGTGCCGTCCGATGGGCGCCGTTCTATCTGTTCCTGGTCGGTTTCGTGATTTCGCTGGTGACGATCTTTAAGGGCCTGAAGCATCTGAATATCGATCTCAACGGTTATGAAAGCGCTGGGGTTGCTGCTCTGATCGGGATCATTACGGCATTGATCGGCAAGCGCGCGATCAGCCGCGTTTCGGTACATGAGACGATGGATCAGACGGCCCATCTCGCCAGCGTAGAGCGGGTGTTTGCGCCGATGATTGTGTTCACCGCCTGCGCGATGGCATTCGCCCATGGGTCAAATGACGTTGCAAATGGTGTCGGGCCATTGGCGGCGGTCTACGGGCTGATTCATTCCGGCGGCGAGGTAACGCAGAAATTGGAGATGCCGCTCTGGATCCTGGCCCTGGGCGGTGGCGGTATCGTGCTCGGTCTGGTGACCTATGGGTACCGGGTGATGCGGACCATCGGCTCAAAGATAACGGCGCTGACACCGACCAGCGGCTTTTGCGCCACTGTTGCCGCGGCGTTGACCGTCGTCGTCGCGTCGCGCACCGCGATGCCAGTTTCGACTACCCATATTGCGGTTGGCGCGGTCATGGGTGTCGGCATGGCGCGCGGTATCGCGGCTCTCGATCTACGGGTAATTGGCAGTATCTTCGCGTCGTGGATTATCACATTGCCTGCGGGCGGCATTCTCGCCGCGCTGTTCTTCTTCATGCTCAAGGGTATGTTTACCTAATCAGGCGCTCGGCCCGGAACATTCAGACGATCGCGGCCTCGGCATCCAGCGCATATCCGGCGGACCGTACAGTGCGGATGACATCCTGTTCGTCCTTGCCGTTCAGCGCCTTGCGCAGCCGGCGGATATGGACGTCCACGGTTCGGGAATCGATGTAGATCCCATGGCCCCAGACGGAATCGATCAGCTGGTCGCGGGAGAACACGCGGCCCGGGTGCTCCATAAAGTGGCGTAGCAGGCGGAATTCGGTTGGCCCGAGGACGACAGAACGCTCGCGCCGCGCGACCTTGTGCTCGGTCAGGTTCATTTCTATGTCGCCATAGGTCAGCCGTTCTTCGGACAGGGCCGGCCGGGCGCGCCGCATCACGGCGTGGATGCGGGCGATTAGCTCTTCCGGGGCGAAGGGCTTGGTGACGTAGTCGTCGGCGCCGGTATCCAGTCCGCGGATGCGGTCGGCCTGTTCGCCGCGGGCTGTCAGCATGATGACCGGCAGGTTGCGGCTTTCCGGCTTGCGGCGCAGCTGGCGGCAGACTTCGATACCCGACATATGCGGCAGCATCCAGTCGAGCAGCATCAGATCGACGTGACGTTCGTCGACAATCAGCAGTGCTTCTTCGCCGCTTGGCGTCGCCAGGACTTCATAGCCTTCGCGTTCGAGATTGTATCGCAGCAGTTCGACGAGGTCGGCTTCATCCTCGACGATCAGGATCACCGGGGTCATTCTTAGTCGTCTCCCTCTTTGTCAGGCGCGAACGACATATTCATGGTTTCAACGTCTCCGCCTCCCTTGGGGCGGGTCTCGCGCATGCGGTCGCCATGGACCAGGAAATAGATTGTTTCGGCAATGTTGGTCACATGATCGCCGATCCGTTCGATGTTTTTTGCGATAAACAGCAGGTGCGTGCACATCGAAATGCTGCGTGGATCCTCGATCATGTAGGTCAGCGCCTCGCGGAACAGACTGGTGTACATGTTGTCCAGCGTCTCGTCCGAATGCCAGACGGCGACGGCCTTGTCGACATCGCGCGCGATGTAGGCGTCGAGCACTTCCTTGACCATCTGCTGGGCCATCCGGCTCATCCGTGGAATTGAATGCACAGGCGGCACGGGTGCCGCACTCGACAGGGTGATCGCGCGTTTGGAGATGTTGGCGGCGTAGTCGGCGATGCGCTCGAGGTCGGCCGAGATTTTCAGCGCCGCCACGATGTGGCGCAGGTCCTGTGCCATCGGCTGGCGCAGGGCAAGAAGCCGGGTGGTCTGGATATCAATCTCGTAGTTCAGGTCGTCGACAAGCTCATCGTCGGCGATGACGCGTGTCGCGAGTTCGGGGTCGCGGCGGACAACCGATTCGATCGAGCGCGATATCTGCGCTTCGGCCAGTCCGCCCATTTTGATAATGTCGTTGTTCAGGTTTTCAAGCTCTTCGTCATATGATTTGACGATGTGATCGCCTGCTTGAGGACTAGTTGCCATGGGCTTTTCCTTATTCTGTCGGTTCAGCCGTAACGGCCGGTGATGTAGCCCTGCGTGCGTTCGTCACGGGGGTTCGTAAACATCTGTTCGGTGTCGTCGACCTCAACCAGGTTTCCGAGATGGAAAAATGCCGTGCGCTGAGATACGCGGGCGGCCTGCTGCATCGAATGCGTCACGATGACAATCGTATAGCGTTCACGCAGATTTTCTATCAGTTCCTCGATACGGGCCGTCGCGATCGGATCCAGCGCCGAACATGGTTCGTCCATCAGGATGACATCGGGGCTGACGGCGATAGCGCGGGCAATACAGAGACGCTGCTGCTGTCCGCCCGACAGACTGGTACCCTGTTCGTCGAGCCTGTCTTTCACTTCTTCCAACAGGCCCGCCTTCTCAAGGCTGGTCATAACGATCTCATCGAGCTCCGCCTTGGTGCCGCTCAGTCCGTGAATCCGGGCGCCATAGGCGACATTATCGTATATCGATTTCGGGAACGGATTGGGTTTCTGGAAAACCATGCCGACCCGGGCGCGCAGTTGCACGACGTCCAGGGAGGAATCGTAAATATCTTGGCCGTCCATCGTGATTTCACCGGACACCGTGCAGCCTTCGATCACGTCGTTCATCCGATTGATGCACCGAAGAAATGTCGACTTGCCGCAACCGGAAGGTCCGATCAGCGCGGTTACGCGATTTTCGAGAATTTCCAGGTCGACGCCGAATAATGCCTGCTTGTCGCCGTAAAAGACGTCGACGTTCCGTGCGTTGACCTTGATATCCTGGCCGGCAGTTTCCTGTTCGTCGCTGCCGGCCTTTTCGGGGGCAGCATCGCTCTCAGCTGTTACTTGATCCATATTCCACCTTTATGTGCCGACCGCTACCAGCGGCGCTCAAACTTTTTACGCAGATAAATCGCTATGCCATTCATCATGATCAGAAAACCCAGCAGGACGAGGATCGCCGCGCTGGTCCGTTCAACGAAAGCGCGTTCCGGCAGGTCGCTCCACAGGAAAATCTGAACCGGGAGCACGGTCGATGCGCTCATCGGCCCATCCGGAACGTCGACGATAAACGCTACCATGCCGATCATCAGCAGGGGCGCCGTTTCTCCCAGTGCCCGCGCCATCCCGATGATGGTGCCCGTCAGAATGCCGGGCAGCGCCAGCGGCAGGACATGGTGCATCACCATTTGCTGTTTGGAAGCGCCGACGCCGAGGGCGGCTTCGCGGATTGATGGCGGCACCGCGCTTAGCGCTGCGCGGGTCGCTATTATGATTGTCGGCAGCGTCATAAGTGCCAGCACCATGCCGCCCACGACGGGGGCTGAGCGCGGCAGCCCGAAGAAGTTCAGGAACACCGCAAGCCCGAGCAGCCCGAACACAATCGACGGGACGGCTGCGAGGTTGTTGATGTTGACCTCGATAATATCGGTCCATCGGTTTTTCGGCGCGAATTCCTGGAGATAGATCGCCGCTGCGACACCCACCGGGAAACTCAGGATCAACGTGATCAGCATTGTCCAGAACGAGCCTGCGATCGCGCCCCATATGCCGGCAAGCTCCGGCTCGCGCGATGTGCTCGATGTGAAGAACGGGAAATTGAATTTCTTTTTCAGCTCGCCTGCCTCGACCAGACTGTCGTACCAGGCGATGTGTTTGTCCTTGATCGGTCTGTTGCCCTCCGGCGATTCCCGATCATAGGCGCCCTTGGCGAACTGATCGATCTCGTCGGAGGCGACGAGCCAGACATCGCGTCGTGTGCCGATGACGCTTGGATCGCTCAAAACAATTTCACGTAGCTGAAGATCGCCACCCGAACTGATCAACCGGGTCAGCGTGCGGCGGTCGCGCCGGTTTTTGACGTCTGCGAAACGTGCGCGGATCCCCTTCTTGTATAGCGCTGCATAATCAGCGCGCCGCAATGTCTTTGCGTCGAGGTCGCCCTTGGGGTCGATAACCTGCGGATCGAAGTGAATGCTGACCTTGATATAGGTCTGAACGAAAGCCTGGTAGCCGGTCGTCGTAATGCTGGCTAGCAACCAGAACAGTGCCGACATCGCCAGCACAATGGCGATGACGCCATAAAGACGGAACCGCTGTTCCGCTGCGTAACGGCGTTTGATGCGGGCGTCGGTGCTCTTCATATCGGCCTTGCCGTTTTTGGGAAGTGACGCCGATTTCGAAAGATCAGTCATATTGTTCCCGGTATTTTCGCACAACATGCAGGGCGATGATGTTCACCACCAATGTGATGCAGAAAAGCAGAAGGCCGAGGGCGAAGGCGGCCAGTGTTTTAGCGCTGTCGAATTCCTGATCGCCGACAAGAAGTGTGACGATCTGAACGGTAACGGTGGTGACTGCCTCGAACGGGTTCGCGGTGAGGTTAGCGGCGAGTCCGGCGGCCATGACCACAATCATGGTCTCGCCGATGGCGCGGCTGACCGCAAGAAGGAACGCGGCGAAGATGCCCGGCAGGGCCGCCGGGAGAATAACTTTCTTGATGGTCTCGGACTGGGTCGCGCCGAGCGCGTATGAGCCGTCGCGCAATGATTGTGGCACCGAATTAATCACGTCATCCGATAGCGACGATATTACCGGAATGATCATGATCCCCATGACAAGTCCCGCGGCCAGCGCGCTTTCGGACGCGACATCGAGTCCAAGCACCGTTCCCAGTTCACGCAGGTAAGGCGCGACCGTCAGGGCGGCAAAAAAGCCATATACGACGGTCGGGATGCCGGCGAGGATTTCGAGCAGCGGTTTGACGATCGCCCGCACGCGCGGAGACGCGTAGTCGGCAAGATAGATCGCTGAAAAAAGCCCGATGGGCAGTGCCACCAGCACGGCGATAAGCGTGACCAGCATTGTGCCAACGATAAGCGGGATCGCGCCGAACGCGCCGCTCGCGCCGACCTGGTCGGCACGGAGTGCCGTTTGCGGGCTCCACTGGGTGCCAAAGAGAAATTCGACGATCGAAACCTTGGCGAAGAAGCGGACGGATTCGAACACGAGCGACAGCACGATGCCGATCGTCGTGATGATCGCGATCAGCGAGCACGCAATCAGAAAAACTTTGACCGCCTGCTCGACGCTGTTCCGCGCGCGCAGCAACGGTGTCAACTTGGACCGGGCATAGGCGCCGCAGGCAATGGCGATGACCAGTGCCGTGACGAACAGCATGCTATTGCCGATGGAACGGAACCGGTTCAGCTGTTCGGCCGCGGCGATCATCACCGGGTCGGCATTGCGGCTGACAATATTGCCGTCAGCCAGGTTGTGAATATCGTTGATCAGCAGTCCCATACGGTCGGCAGGCAACTTTTGCATCTCGGCGGGCAGAGCGGCGATCACCAGGCCTTCTGCGATGATCGGCTGCAGCGTGAGCCAGGCGACCGAAATGAGGACGGCCGGGACGGCGCACCAGATGGCCAGATAGAATCCGTAATAGTTGGGGCGGGAATGCAGATCGCGCACATTGCCCGCGACCAGGCCGATCACTTTCGCGCGTCCGAAATAATATCCGAATACCGTCAGGACGATGAGGGCAATAAACAGAAAGGTCGGTGACATTGGCGGCTTTCAGTCTCTTCGGCGGGGCGGTTTCAGCAACCGATCCGCGGCTTTTTTGCACCGGAACGGCGCGCTATCTCCGGCAGAACGGGCGACCGAATACCGGACACTACGCTTCCCATGAGGCAACCTATTCAGGCGCGGAGACCAACTTATGAAGGTTATGTGACAGTTATGTGACGCAGGGGCCGTAAAAGTGCGGAAATGGTGGAGCTGCGCCGAATTAGATTCTTTCTGACGGCGTCGTTATCTCTTCCCGCATCTCTTCTGGCGTTTCTTCCCGAGCGACGGGCGCCTTTTCGAGCGAAATAGGCAGACAGACTGTGAATGTCGCTCCTTCGCCTTCGACCGAATGGATATCCAGAATGCCGCGATGGCGGCCGACAATGTGTTTTACGATGGCAAGACCAAGGCCCGTACCGCCCATCTCGCGTGAGCGGGCCGCATCGACACGATAAAATCGTTCCGTAAGACGCGGAATATGTTCTGGCGGAATTCCGGCGCCTTCGTCGGCGACCGAAACTTCAAGGTATTGCATATCGTCGTGCCCGCCGGCCGAGGTGGGTTTTATGGTCTCGCGAAGACCTATCTGGATGGTCGAATTTTCGTTGCTGTACTTGACGGCGTTGTCGATCAGGTTCTGAAAAAGTTGTGAGATTTCAACCTCATCGCCAACGATGTGGCGAACGCCCAGCCCTGGTTCGAGCAAAATTTTAATGTTTCTCTGTGCCGCGGGAACCTCAAGCATGACGGTGATATTAGACAAAACTGTATACAGGTCGACCGTGCCTTCGGGCACCATGCTCGCGCTGAGTTCGATCCGGGACAGGGACAGCAAATCGTCGATCAGGCGCGTCATCCGCGTGGTGTGCTGTTCCATCATGTCGAGGAACTTGGCCTGACCTTCCGGATCTCCCTGCGCCGGGCCCTGCAGGGTCTTGATGCTGCCGCTGAGCACCGCTAGCGGGGTGCGGAGCTCGTGACTGGCATTGGCAACGAAATCGGTCCGCATTTTCTGGGTTTTTTTAATCTCGGTGACGTCGAACAGAGCGAGCACCAGGACTGAGCCGTCAGCGGCGGCCTCGTTCAGGCGCTGAATTTGCGCGCTCAGCGACATCATCGCGGGGAACTCTATATCGAACTCAATAAGCTGATCGCGGTCACCGGCCAGAACCGTGTCCACCGCCTCAAGTATTTGCGGTGTGCGGATCACCGATGAAAGATCCCGGCCTGCCGTTATGTCGCCCAAAAGCTGTTTCGCCCCCGCGGTCACCCGCACAATCTGCCGGTTTTCATCAAGCAGAATCAGGGGCTGCGGCAGACTTTCGACGATCGTCTCGGCCGAACTTGCGCGGGCACCGAGCAGACCCCGGTCATGTCCCCATGCCTGTTGCAGGCGTGTCACCGCTTCAGTGAATTCGGGGAACAGACCGCTCATATTCTGGGCCGGCAGGTCGCCTTCGCCATCCCGCGCCAGGGTCTGTGAGAATTCCAGAATCCGGTAAACATCCCCCAGGCCGCGGCGCACCATCCAGCCCAGCATCAGTACGCTGATGGCGACGGATCCGATCGCGACATTCCAGTCCAGCCGCTCCGTGACGGCGAGCGCGCCGAAGACGATCGTCGGTGGCAGCGATGCCAGTGTCGTCAGCGTTGCCAGCCGTCCAAATGGAATGCGCGGTTGTGCCATGGGTATATGCCTTCTGCCTCCCGGTCTTGGCCGTGATGTCTTGGCCGGGATTGAAATCCGCTACTTCTTTGGTGTGCGCTTCTTTTTTGCGGGTGCCTTTGACTTTGATGCGGCGGCCGGTTTGGTCTCGCGATCAGCGATGACCAGCGAATCATGCGCCGCGATTGTCGCAAAATTGACCATCTCGGCGTCGTTCGCATTAATCGGAACGATCTGAACAGCTCGGCTTAATCCCGTCAGGAGCGGTCCAATCACGGTGCCGCCGCCCAGTTTCTGCAGAATCTGGGACGAAATAGCGGCGGCGTGCAGGCCCGGCATGATCAGAATATTCGCCGGCCCGGTCAGGCGGCAGAACGGGAACACGACGCGGAGCTCCATATCGAGCGCGACGTCGGGCGACATTTCCCCGTCATATTCGAAATCGGCGCCTTCGGCGTCGAGGATAGCAACGGCTTCACGGACCTGCGTCGCCAGCGCGCCCGGGGGATTGCCGAACGTCGCATGGGACAGAAACGCCACCCGCGGTTCGTGCCCATGCGCGCGCGCTTCGGCGGCACATTGCCGGGCGATCCGCGCAAGCTGCTCGCCGCTCGGACGTTCGTTGATCGTTGTATCGGCGATAAACACGGTATGGCCCTGCGAGGTCACCATCGAGAGGCCGAAAACTTCCGCCCCCGGCATCGGGTCGATGGCGAGGCGGATATTTTCGTGGTTGACCGAATAACTGCGTGACAGCCCGGTAACCATTGCATCAATGTCGCCATGGACCAGCATGCAGGCGGAAAACACGTTGCGGTCCTGATGTACCAGGCGCTGGCAGTCGCGGTAGAGATAGCCGTCCCGCTGCAGCCGCTGATACAGGTATTCGATGTAATGGCGGTTGCCGCGCGACAGGGCGGCGTTGTGAATTTCAATATTGTCCGCGCCGGTCATCCCCAGCCGTTTAATTGTATCCTTGATCTGTTCGTCGCGACCGATCAGTACCGGTGTGCCAAGTCCCGACTGTGAAAACGCGATTGCCGCGCGGATTGACGTTTCTTCTTCGCCCTCGGCGAATCCGACACGTCTCGGATTGGCACGAACCCGGGCATGGGTCGCCTGCAGCATCGAGACTGTCGGGTCGAGCCGCGCCGACAGTTCAACCTTATAGGCATCCAGATCGGGCATTGCCTTGCGGGCGACACCGGTATCCACGGCAGCCTGGGCGACCGCCGGCGGTATCGCCGAGATCAGGCGCGGATCGAACGGTACCGGGATGATGTATTCGGGCCCATAGCGGAGGCGACGACCGGAATAGGCGGCGGCGACTTCGTCGGGCACGTCTTCACGCGCAAGCTGGGCAAGTGCGCGGGCGGCGGCGATTTTCATTTCATCGTTGATTGTCCGCGCGCGGACATCCAGTGCTCCGCGGAAGATATAAGGGAAACCAAGTACGTTATTCACCTGGTTCGGATAGTCGGATCGGCCGGTCGCGAAAATCACATCTTTGCGGACCGAGCGCGCTTCTTCCGGCGTGATTTCAGGGTCGGGATTTGCCATGGCAAAAATGATCGGGTTCTTGGCCATCGATTTGACCATGTCCTTGGTCACGGCGCCTGCAACGGAAAGTCCGAAGAACGAATCCGCGCCTTCCATCGCCTCTGCAAGCGTGCGCGCATCGGTCTTGGCGGCATGCGCCGATTTCCACTGGTTCATGCCCTCTTCCCGGCCCTGATACACGACGCCGCGCGTGTCGCACAAAAGAACGTTGTCGTGCTGCATGCCGAACGCCTTGAGCAGTTCGATACAGGCGATACCGGCTGACCCGGCGCCGTTGACGACAAGTTTTGTCTTTTTGATATCCCGGCCCGTCAGGTCCAGCGCGTTGATGAACCCGGCAGCGGCAATGATGGCCGTGCCGTGCTGGTCGTCATGGAATACGGGTATATCCATCAGTTCGCGCAGACGGCTTTCGATCAGAAAGCATTCGGGCGCCTTGATGTCCTCAAGATTGATGCCACCGAAAGACGGTCCAAGATAACGAACGCAATTGATGAACTCCTCAACGTCTTCGGTATCCAGCTCAAGATCGATGGAATCGACATCGGCAAAGCGCTTGAACAGCACGGCTTTGCCTTCCATCACCGGCTTGGACGCCAGCCCGCCCAGATTGCCGAGGCCAAGCACGGCAGTACCGTTGGAGATCACGGCGACCATATTTCCCTTGGCCGTATATTCGTATGCGGTATCGGGATCGTCGAAAATTTCGAGGCAGGGGGCGGCGACGCCGGGCGAATAGGCCAGCGCCAGATCGCGCTGCGTGGTCAGCGGCTTGGTTGCAACGACCTCCACCTTACCCGGACGTCCCGTCCGGTGCATGATGAGAGAGTCCTTATCGAGATCGCTGTAATTGCGCTTGGCCATGTTTGCCTCAGGTAATGGGGTATTAGTCTCGCAGGATAGAGAGGAAACCGCGTCGCTCCAACAAAGCATTCTGGCGACGATTCTAACCGGTGCACTCTAACGCGCAATTATGACAATAATTTGACCCGATTCCCCGATGCCTGTTCGAACGCGCGCACGGCTGTGATAAATTCGCGCCGTGGCGGATACAGAAAACATACCGGTCGACACGGCGGACGCGTCTGCCCCCGACAAGAATCCGCCCGCGAAGGCGTCGGGTAACGCGCCGGCTAAGGCACCGGTTAAGGCGGGGGGCGATGCGCCCACGCCGATGATGTCGCAATACCTGGAGATAAAACAGGCACACCCGGATGCCCTGCTGTTTTATCGGATGGGTGATTTCTACGAGATGTTCTTCGACGATGCCGAACTAGCGGCAGCGGCGCTCGACATCACGCTGACTAAACGCGGCAAGCATCAGGGGGCCGATATCCCGATGTGCGGCGTTCCGGTTCATGCCGCCGAGGGCTATCTGTCGCGCCTGATCCGAAAGGGCATCAGGGTTGCGGTTTGCGAACAGACCGAAGCCCCGGCGGAAGCGAAGAAACGCGGCGCCAAATCGGTCGTTCGGCGCGAGGTCGTACGTGTGGTTACGCCCGGCACGATTACCGAAGAAGCGCTGCTTGATGCGCGGCGTCATAACTATCTGGCTGCGATTGCCGAGGCCGGCGGGGCTCTTGGCCTTGCCTGGCTCGACGTGTCGACCGGCGCATTCTTTTCGCAACCGGTGGATCAGGCCGGCCTTGCAGCAGCTCTTGCGCGTATCGAGCCCGGCGAATTGCTGGTGCCTGAACGGCTATCCGGTCAGCCTGAATTCTACGACATCTGTGCCGATTTCCGCGACACCCTGGCCGTACAGTCCGATTCCAGCTTCGACAGCACGACGGGGCGGCGCCGGCTGGAAGAAATTTTTGCGGTCAAAGCGCTGGATGCGTTCGGCGATTACGGTCGGGCCGAACTGGCCGCGTGCGGCGGCATCGTCGCCTATGTCGAACTGACGCAGAAAGGAAAGCTGCCGCGCCTGCAGCCGCCGCGGCGCCTGTCGGGTGGCGAGGCGATGGAGATCGACGCGGCGACGCGGCGCAATCTCGAACTGGTGCGGACCATGAACGGCGCGCGCGACGGCTCTCTCCTGTCGGTCATCGACCGCACGATCACCGGCGCTGGCGGCCGCCTGCTCGCCGCCCGGCTGTCTGCACCGTTGACCGATGCCGCGGCAATCCGGGCGCGCCACGATGCGGTTTCCTGGTTTGCCGATACATCACGCGCGCGCGAAGACATGCGTGACCGTCTGCGCGCCGCGCCCGACATGGAACGGGCTTTGACGCGGCTTACCATTGGCCGCGGCGGTCCACGTGACCTTGGCGCGGTCCGCGATGGATTGTCGGTCGCGGTCGACCTGCGCAAGTTGCTTGAAAACTCATCCGACCTGCCCGTGGATACCGCGACAGCGGCAGGAGATATCGGTGAGCATCACGTCCTGATCGATCGCCTGGCCCGCGCGCTGGCGGACGAGCTGCCGCTGATTTCCCGCGATGGGGGTTTCATCCGGGACGGGTATGCCCCTGAATTCGATACGCTGCGCCAGCTCAGGGATGAGAGCCGCAAGCATATCGCGGCTTTACAGGCGCGCTATGTCGACGAGACGGGGATCGCGTCGCTGAAGATTCGCCACAACAATGTGCTCGGTTACTTCATCGATGTAACCACAGCCCAGGCCGAGAAAATGCCGACAGGTGAAGATAGCCCGTTTATTCATCGCCAGACCCTGGCGAGCGCGATGCGGTTCACAACCGTCGAGCTCGGTGAACTTGAAGGCAAGCTGGCCCAGGCGGGCGAACGCGCACTGGCGATGGAGCTCGAACTGTTCGAAGACCTTGTCACCGAGACCGTGGCGCGGGCGGAGGCGATCTCGCTTGCAGCCGATGCGCTCGCCCGGCTCGATGTGTCTGCGGCCCTCGCGGCCCTCGCCGTCGATCGCCGCTATGTGCGTCCGCGCGTGGATGATAGCACGGCCTTTTCGATTTCCGGCGGACGTCACCCGGTGGTCGAGGCCGCTTTGGCGGCATCCCGCGATGGCGGGTTTGTCGCCAATGACTGCGACTTGGCCGAGGCCCACCGGCTGTGGCTGGTCACCGGGCCGAATATGGCGGGCAAATCGACCTTTCTGCGCCAGAACGCGCTGATCGCCATCCTGGCACAGGCCGGCTCATTTGTGCCCGCCGACGAGGCACATATCGGAACCGTCGACCGGTTGTTCAGCCGCGTCGGCGCCGCTGATGATCTGGCCCGCGGGCGATCCACATTCATGGTTGAAATGGTGGAGACCGCGACCATTCTCAACCAGGCGACCGACCGCTCACTGGTTATCCTGGATGAGATCGGGCGCGGCACGGCGACCTTCGATGGCCTGTCCATCGCCTGGGCGACGCTCGAAAACCTGCACGAGGTAAACCGCTGCCGGTCCTTGTTCGCTACCCATTTCCATGAACTGACATCGCTGACAGCCCGGCTCGATGCGCTGGCCTGCCATTCGATGCGGGTCACCGAATGGGAAGGCGACGTGGTCTTTCTGCATGAAGTGATCGCGGGTTCTGCCGACCAGTCTTACGGTGTTCACGTCGCGAAGCTTGCCGGTCTGCCACCCGCCGTGGTCGCCCGTGCGCAGGAAGTTTTGCGGATACTCGAACAGGGCGAACAATCTGGCGCGCTGGCACAGCTCGCCGACGACCTGCCGTTGTTCTCGGCCACCGTTCCGTTGCCCGCCGAGGCCGCCGCGCCGTCGGCGGTCGAAGAAGAGCTCGCTGACATCAATCCCGATGTGCTCAGCCCGCGCGATGCGCTGGAGATTCTCTACCGGCTCAAAGGACTTCTCCAGAACAACTGAATATTCGTTCAGGCCCGGTTCACATTCGATCAACTAGAACATCAGTATTGGGCACACCGGTTTGTGGTTCTCACGATTCTGTGTCGTTATGTTTCGCAAAATACGAACGTAGTCGTCAGGCTGCGCAGTTCTGGGGGTTTCCATGTCTATCCATAAATCTTTGCGTGGCCTTGTGGCCGCCGCGGCGCTTGCGTGTTCGGTTTTGGGCTTTGCGGCAAATACGTCAGCCCAGTCCGGCCAACCACGGACGGATGAGGCGTTTAAGAAAGTGATATCCGCGTTCGGGTATGGCATCGGGGATTACCTTGAGAGATGTATCGCCGGGAACGCCAACCCTAAAGGCAAAGCAGAACTGTGCCATGCCGACGGCCCGACATTCAGCATCTATAGCGGCGATTTCGGTATCGCCAGGGTGGGCGGCGTCAAGATCCCCAGTTTCGGGACTATGTTCTTCGCGCCTGGAAAACTAACCCCGACCAGCGGGGTGTTTGCGTTTCTCAAAGGTACCAAGTTCAAAGACGGTATTATCAGCCATGTTCCCCGGTTCAGCGGCACGGTGCTGCAGGGCTCGAAGCTGCCGGGCAAACTGGGCAAGGCGGTCAGAGACAATTTTGGCGGCCGCATCATTGTTGACGGTGGCTTCCAGTTTATTGCCCGCGCCGAGATCAGCGGCATTGTGGGAACGATGCTCAAGACGTTCGGGTTTCCGACCGGGAACGTTCTCTTGCGTGCCGGGAAAGAAGTACCGCTCGGCAAGGGCGGATTGATCGCTGGCAGCGGGCGGACCAACCCGAAAAACAAGAAGGGCGACAACATACCCAACGGGTTTGTGGAGATGCGGCTTCCGGGTGTCTGGAAGAACCCGATGAACTGGCCGAACACCAGCCTACGCGAAACCCTGGTGTTTGCCGATCAGGAAGGCGCTATCCGCATGGAGGGCATCCTGTCCTTCAACGATGATAAACGGAAACCCAAACGCGAATTTGCTTTCATGATGGAAATGCCGGCCAGCACTGCGAACGTTGTCGCCGCTCGGCGGATGAAAATCGGTTTCGCGTCACCGTCGGTCAGTCTGCGTGATGCGCTGAAACTGTCGGCGGCGATGGCGGCGGGAGGTCCCGGGCCGAAGGGCGCTCTCTCTGGGTTTTCAAACCTGAAAAACCCGCTCAATCAGATGGCGAACCTGCTGCCGGATATCATCAGCATCAATAACCCCAAATGGGGCAAAGACTTTGATCTTAAGACCGCAGCATCCCCCTTGCCGACCGCGGAGAAATTCAATTTTCTCTTCCTCGCAACGCCGCTGGCGAGCCACAAGGTTGAGGTAACCAATGAGAAGGGAAAGAAATCCATCAAAACCATCGTCGGGCCGCATTTGCAGATTCTCGGCGACCTCGAAATATTCGGCCTGGATTTCGCCGGCGTAGATATGGCCATCGGGCCGAGCGTGAAAGGCAACAACCGGGCCGGTTGGGACGGCGCATCCAATCCGTTCAAGTACCTCAAGATTCTGGCCTATCTCGGTAAGCACCCAAATTCAAAACGGCGCCAGGCGCGGGCGGCCGGTTTGCCGGTAAACGCCTATGCCACGCTTAGTCTTGAAAACGGCCTGAAAATCAGTGGCGGAATTTCGCTTCCCAAGCCAATCGGCGGGCGGGATTTCAAGGTTGTCGTCAATGGGTCTAAGGCCTATTTCTCGAGCCCGGCGACCTGTGTTTTTCCGTTCAACCTGAAATTCGAAGCGCCCATCGGGCAGTTCGATCTGAAAGCCATCACGACAGTTTTCAAGAATGCGAAATCGTTCGTGCCGGACGCCAGCACATTGGCGAAATGCGCCGGGGCGATTTTCTATGCCATGAAAGACGGCGTGGTCTATGCGTTTAACGGGACCGCCGAACTGGCCAGCCTCGTGGTGACCGACCCTGCGGCGGCCGCCGCCAAGATCGGCGAAGGCGTAAAAGTCGTTGGCGGCGCGATGGTCGCGGCCCCCGGCGAAGCGGCGGAAGCGGCGCTCAAGATTGGCGGCAAGCTCGGTAAGCTCGGCGCGAATGTAAGCGGTGAAGTGGTCGGCCAGCTCGGCAATGTCGGCGGCGAGGCTTTGAAAGCAGGCGCTGCGGCGGGCAACGCTCTCAAGAATATCGGCGGCGGCATGGCCAGCGGCGCCAAGAAGGTCGGCTGCAGCCTCGGCCTCGGCGGCTGCAAGAAAAAGCGGCCTCCGCCTCCCGGCCGGAAAGTTACCTGGCAGCAATTGGACGGCAGCGGCTATGACGTATCCGCAAGTGGCAACGTCGATGAAAAGATCTGGATGCTCGGCGGCGATTACCGGTTCTGGGCGCTCGAAAAAGGCGCGCGTAAATTCTTGAAGACCCCTGCCTATCCGACGTCGACGTCGACGTCGAAAACGGAAATCAGGGATTTCCGGAAAATCGCTCTTGGCCCAAAAGATGCGCTGCTCGCGACCGACAAGGACGGCAAACTGTATTATTCGAACGGAAAGCGAAACGGCAATCGGCTTGTCGTGCAACGGGTCCCGCGCGTCGTTACCGCCGACTATGTGGGTATCGGCGGAAACGTTGCCTGGATTCTTTCACGCCAGAAAACCAAGGGTGGCTTTAAAATCTACCGGTCCAGGTTCGATGGCACGCTGAAGAGCCTGAGTTTCACGCCGGTCAGTGGTGGAGCAACGACGCTGGATGTCGATGCAAAAGGCAATGCGTGGATTGTCGTCGATGGCTGGCAGATCAAAAAATA
The DNA here is from genome assembly GCA_047638395.1 of Paracoccaceae bacterium. Classification (GTDB taxonomy): domain Bacteria; phylum Pseudomonadota; class Alphaproteobacteria; order MPNO01; family UBA830; genus CAXBCP01. Next base: position 41,853 of record JBLIMV010000019.1, read on the forward strand.
CAGCGGGTCCAAATGGCAGAATATCGCGCCAATTCTGAGTGCGGAAGGGGTCAAGAAAACCTGGATCAACCATATAACGGTCGATAAGTACGACCGACCGTGGGTCAGCCTCGGCTTTGCTGCCGATGCCGAGAGAATGAAACTCGCGAAAATTTTCGGCGGGTCGACCACGTCCTATAATTTGTTCGCGCTGACACCGAACGGCTGGCAGCAGTATCAGGGCGGTGCCCTGCAGATCTCCGCGCGGCGCGGGCATATTTGGATGATCGGCAATGGCGGCAAGCGGAAATATTATCGCGTGGCGCTGCCGGAAAATATTCCCGAGGGCCCGGCCGACGACTGGCGCTATACGCTGGTGTCGGAGGCGTCGATGAAGGACGATTTCTGCCTCTATGCCGAAACGCCGACAAAGTCGCGGCCGAGCTATGTCGGACAGCCGGTGGTCCTGCGTGCTTGTGCGAATACCCCGCGGGCGCAGGAACAGTTCCATCTGCAGAACGTGGACAGCACCTATATCCGGGTGGTCTCGACGACGACGAAATTGTGTGTCGGGCTTGGTATCAATCGAAACAAGGATGCCGATCAGGTCCAGTACCTTCCGTGTTCGTCGGCTGACAAAGGCCAGCACTGGCTGCTGACCACGAAGGACGGCACCTATTCGCTGAAATCGCGCGATAGCGCCAAGTGCCTGCGGGTTGCCGGCGGCGAGGCCAAGAAGAACGCGACGCTGGAACAGGGATCCTGTGCGTCGGTCAATGCGCAGAAATTTGCGATCGGATCGCTGCACAAAGAAAAGCTGGCATCCGGCATTACCAGCAAACCCGTCGAATTCAAGTCGCCGCAATCTCACTGGAACCGGGTGCTGCAGGTGAAGGATTCGTCTTCGTGTATGTCCAACAACCCGAAATATTCCCATGCCTATAGCTGGGCCTGTGGCCGGACAAATACGAACCAGTATATTCAGGTCAAGCCGCTCAAAGCGCAGCGCGGTTTTGTCTGGCTATATGCGCCCATCCAGAAAAAATGCCTGTCGCCGGTCACCGCCGTCACCAGCGTTAAAGGCAGCGGCACGAAGTTGAAAATTACGACAGCTTCGAGCCTCGCCGGGGCCAAATGCAAATCGACAGACCCTTATCAGGCCTGGGGTCTGCTGCCTGCGGGCGAGGGCTGGTTCCAGCTCGTCAGCCGGAAGAACGGCACTTGCGCCTCCCGCCCTGCTGGCAAAGCATCGCCCAAAAATCAATTCGTGCTATCGGCATGCAACGCGCAAGCCGATAATCAGAAGTTCCGCTTCTTCAATGTGGCGGCGAAGTAGGCCCGGCTCAGGCGGGCAGCGTTTCCAGGTCCAGCACGCGTCTTAGATGGACCCGGTTTTCGGTAATATCTGCCAGGCTTTTCCGGTCGAGTGAGGCATAGAAGGCGTCCCGGGCTTCGCGTATCGTCGGCTCGAGCAGGCAGGCCGGGGAGAGCTTGCACAGGATCGGGCCGGGCCCGGGCTTGAGGCATTCCACGATCGCCACATCCCGCTCTGTCGCGCGGACAATGGCGCCCAGCGAAATCTGCGACGCCGGAACCGCCAGTTTCATGCCCCCGCCACGACCCCGCTGGCTCGACACGTATCCGCTTCGCGCCAGCCATTGAGCGACCTTGGCGACGTGATGAAACGATATATCAAACTTGTCCGCGATGGTCTGAGCGCTCACCGGCGCGTCGTCGGCGACTGCCAGGTACATCAACACCCGGAGCGTGTAATCCGTAAAATCGTTCAGTTTCATTCTGCATTAGATGAACGTTTTGAGTTGACCTTTCAAGGATTTATCATTTAATACGCATATTAAATACGTATAATAGATCTACGTTGGGGATCCAGGCTATGCAGATGACCATTTTGATCGTGACGCTGTTCGGTATGCTGGTGATAGCGGCGATATTCCTGAAAGCCGTCAGCGCCGGCACGACCGCGGCCACCGAAGACACGCCGCCGCAGGACACTGACCGTATGCGGATGCGCCTGGTCCTGGCCCTGCTGGCTGGCGGCGTCGTGGTCACATTTGCGTCTCTCTGGCAGTGGCCGCACAGCGTGAGCGCATCTTCGCAGACCGTTTCAGTGAACGTGACGGGCGGACAATGGTACTGGGAGATTGACAAGGAAACGCTTCCCGCAGGCCGCCCGATCGTCTTCTCCGTGCACACCAAAGACGTGAATCACGGGATGGGAATTTATAATGCTGCAGGGCGACTGATTGTTCAGATACAGGGGATGCCGGGCTACGTGAACCGGGTGCGTCATGTGTTCGATCAGCCGGGCCGGTACCGTGTTCTGTGTATGGAATTCTGCGGCCTCGCGCATCATGACATGGTGTCCGAGTTCGTTGTTTCCGCCAGTGGAAAGGAACAGTGAGCATGACCACGAATTTGCAAAAAGCGCCCGAGCCGCAAACCGATGCCGTCAAACTGGCGATGCTGATTTCCGGCGTGGTCTTTGTCCTGATGATGCTCGTCGGACTCGTCATGCGTGCCGCGCAGGGGGCAATGCTGGATATTGACCCGGCCTTTTTCTATCAACTTATGACCGCCCATGGCGCCGGTATGGTCGGCACCGCCGGCCTCTCGGGCGCGGCGATCATGTGGTATTTCCTCGGTCGTCACGTCCACCTGACGCGGTGGGTGTTCTACGTTTTCCTCATCCTGTTCCTGCTGGGGGTCGTGTTGATCCTCGGCGCCATTTTTCTCGGCAAGTTCGGTGCCGGGTGGACGTTCCTTTATCCATTGCCCGCAAACTCCGGCGGTGCGTGGGAAACGAATTCCGCAGCGGCGTTTCTGCTCGGGCTGATCTCGATTGGCGTCGGGTTCCTGTTGTTCTATCTCGAAGCCGGCCGCGCGATGATTTCGACCTATGGCGGTCTGGCCAGGGCATTGGCCTGGCCACTCGCATTCGCCGGTAAAACCGACGGCGCCCCGCCGCCGACGGTGATCGCTTCGGCGGCGGTGGTCGTGTTCAACACCCTTGGCATTGTTGTCGGGGCCGCCGTTCTGGTTGTCAGTCTGATCAACCTGTATGTGCCGAGCTTCGCGATTGATGCCCTGCTCGCGAAAAACATGATCTTTTTCTTCGGCCATGTGTTCATCAATGCGTCCATCTATATGGCGGTGATCGCGGTGTATGAAATCCTGCCGGAGTACACCGGCCGGCCGTGGAAATCCTCGCGCATCCTTGCGCTCTCGTGGACGTCAATTCTGTTATTCGTCATGGCCGTCTACCCGCATCACCTGTTGCAGGACATGGTCATGCCGGCCTGGATGCTGGCGATGGGACAAATCATTTCGTATCTGAGTGGCGTTCCGCTCTTGGCCGTGACCGCGTTTTCTCTGGTCTTCTATTTGAAGAAATCTGGAATCCGCTGGGATATGGCGGCGGCTTTGCTGGTGCTGGGCGTCGCCGGCTGGTCGATCGGCGCCGTTCCGGCAATTATCGACGGCATGATTTCGGTCAACAAGCTTATGCATAATACCCAGTGGGTGCCCGGCCATTTCCATATCTATCTGTTGCTCGGTGAAGTCGCCATGGCCTTCGGGTTTATGGCGTGGCTGGTCCGGAGTCCCGAACGCCAGGCCGGGCTTAGCGGGCTCGATCGCGCAAGCATCTACGTGTATGTCGCCGGTGCCGGCGGATTTACGCTGATGTTCCTGATTTCGGGGGCAATGAGCGTTCCGCGCCGCTGGGCGGTGCATGCCGAGGACTGGTTGCTGCAGGACCGTATCGCGACGGCTTTTGCCGTATTGGCCATCGTCGGCGCGATTGTATTCGTGGTGCGCTACATCGCGGGGCTGGGACGCGCGGGCAAAGCATAGGGAATTGCATTAGGGGATCTTTTCCAGTGCGCCAGCATGTGATCTCCGCTGCAATCGTCTGCGTCGGTGCGGTTGCTCTCTGGCACGCCACCGATGGCGCCCGCGCCATTACAACAGAGGGCGCGCGACGGGTGCAGGTCATCACGGCCGCGCCTGTCGTGTCTGCGGTGTCGTTAACGGACCATACCGGCGGCACAATCGCGGTTACCGCGCCCATAGGCGGCGTCGCACTGGTCGAATTCGTTTACACGACCTGCCCGACGATATGCGTCTCCGCCGGGATATTGTTTTCGCAGCTGCGGGACCGGTTAGCGGTAGAGGGCCTTGCCCCCCGGGTGCATATGTACAGCGTCAGTTTCGATCCGCGCCGCGACCGCCCCGATGCCCTTGCCGCCTATGCGGATGCCCACGGTATTGACGGCGGGATCTGGAAAATCGGGACACCGGGTGCCGCGGCGCTTCCGCGTATTCTGTCGGATTTTGGCGTCACCGTCATTCCCGACGGTTTCGACGGATACGAACACAACGCTGCAATCCATATTGTGAATTCGGATAACAGGCTGATCGGCATTCTCGATATCGATAATATCCCGGCTGTTGTCAATGCCGTTCGGCGGCTGAAATGAGCATCCCTGCGGCGGGAACATTTTCGTATGGCCGGGCAGTCGCTGCCATAACGCTGATCCTCGTGTGTGCCGTATTGCGACGACCGCTCGAGGCGGATCCCGTCACCCACATGCTGGTTCAGTTGCCGGCGCTGTCCTGGGCGGGGTGGCTGCTGGCCGGCGCGATCCCGTCTGGCTGGTTGGAAGAGCGGGTTTCCCGGCTGAATGAGAACGGCTTGCCGGGTCTGCTGATCGCCCTCTTCGCAATTGCTTACTGGATGTTGCCGAGATCAATTGACAGTGCGCTGACGTCACCCGTCGCAGAATTCGCAAAATTTATCACCGTACCGATCCTGATCGGATTGCCGTTGCGGTGGAGCTGGGATCGCGCGCACCCCCTGGTCCGCGGTGTGCTGAAGTCCAATGCTCTGTCGATGTGCGGCGTTCTTGCTTGGCTTTATTCCGCCGCGCCCGTTCGGGTGTGCAACAGCTACCTGATCGATGATCAAAGGCGGTTGGGCATTGCCTTTCTATGTGTCGCGATTGGGCTTGCGATCATCTGGAGTGTCCGCCTGTTCTTCCCGCCGGACTACCGTACAGGCGGCAACCGGGTGACTGGCTTCAGCCGGAACCGTCCTGCATGACGGTTTTACAGACAACGCAGGAGTTTGCTGCGCTCGCCCGCATGAAAGTGCTGTCGCTACGGGAAAACCCCGCTGGCTTCTGGATCGGATCGATGATGGCGGGGGCGTATGTCGGAATCGGCATACTTCTGATTTTCAGCGTTGGGCAAAACGTTGATCCGTCAATCCGCAGTCTCGTTATGGGGTGCAGTTTCGGCATTGCCCTGACGCTTGTCGTCTTCGCGGGCTCCGAACTCTTTACCGGATATGCGATGTACATGACCCACGGGGTGTTGAGCGGTGTAACGACGCTCGGAGATCTTGTCCGATGCTGGTCGGTCACGTGGCTGGGGAACCTGACCGGGTGTATCGCGTTGGCGATACTTTTCGTCGCCGGAGGGGGTGGAGACGTGCTTGGTCATGGTGACGCCCTTCTTCACGCGGTTGTGGCCAAGAAAATGAATGCGCCTGCGGTCGAACTCGTCGCCCGCGCCATGCTGTGCAACTGGCTGGTATGTCTTGCCCTGTGGATGTCTGCCAGGACCAAAAGCGATGCCGCCAAATGCATCTTTATATTCTGGTGCCTGTTTGCTTTCATCGCGTCGGGCTTCGAACACAGCGTCGCCAATATGACGATCTTCTCAGTCGCCCTTCTCTCAGATCACCCCGAGACAGTCAGCATCTCGGGAGCGGCCTGGAACCTTCTCTGGGTCACCATTGGCAATATACTCAGCGGTGCCGGGATCATGGGGCTGGGATACTGGATCGTCGCCGGCCGCCCCCGGCAGGCACCATCAGTGGATTAGATATCGGCGAATTAGATATCTGCCCATCCCGGCGGGGGCTTGCCCTTGCCCGGGTGCACGGCGCCGCAATCGCCGCAGGTGCGCGCCGCGTCGTCGGCATAGAACGCCTCATATAGTGGCGGCAGGTCATCGACGATGTTGTTCACCGGGACTTCGATGCGGTGGATGCAGGCCATGCACTCGAAACAGTACCATTCGAACGCGTCCAGCATGCCCGCCATGCGCGGGGATTCGATGACCAGCCCGTAGGAGCCCGGTAACGGGCGCTGCGGCGAATGGCGCATATGCGGCGGCAGCATAAATACTTCGCCCTCGTTGATGCGGACATCCTTGATTTCGCCGTCATCGACCACCTTCAGGATCATGTCGCCTTTGATCTGATAGAAAAATTCCTGCACCGGATCATCGTGAAAATCGACCCGCGTGTTCGGCCCGCCGATGATCTGCGCGATCATGCCGTCTTCTTCGAATAACAGCTTGTTGCCCACTGGCGGTTTGAGCTGATCGCGGAACTTGTCGACCCAGTGGCCGAGATTGAACGGGGCGTTCACGGTCATCGGTGTTCTTTCGGGTTGTGACGGCGCAGGCAGATGAAACAACATTTTCGCATTGCCCACCCTGCTGGCGTTGATCTGGATCAAGCGCCCGATGCGTATCTGACAATTCCCACCGGGCAGGTAGCGAGACCGGCCCCCGGAAGGAAATGTTCCGGTGCTTCCCGATAGCGGTGCGCCGTCACATCCAATGCGGCCGGTTACGGTGTTTCGCCAAGGCCCTCGATGGTCCGGATGTGTTCCCACAACCAGAGAACCAAGGGGTCGTTATCCGTCCGCGGATGCCGCAGCATCGATATCTCGCTCGATGACAGTTGAAAGGGCGTTTCATATAGATCGAGGTCGAGGAAATCGCGGTAGAGTGCTGCCGGTCCCCGCGTGATCGTCGTGACCAGGTCGCTGCGGGACGCCACGAAAAGCGCGCTTGAGTAATGCGGCACCTTAATCACCGTGCGCCGTGTCAGGTTGTTGTTGGCCAGGATGGTATCGATTTCACGATCAATCGTGGAAAGATTGGTAAACCGCACATGGTCGAGGGCGCAATATTCGGTGAGTGTCAGCGAGGACGAAAGCCCCGGGTGACCCCGCCGGGCGACGACCACGGCATCGCTCAACATCAGGGCGTTGCGGTGATACGCCGGTGGTGGGGCGGTAAGTGGGCCGATATACAGGTCGATATCGCCATCATCGATCTGTCGCACCGCCCGGCCGCTTTCGGTATGCCGGAAGTCTATTTTGAGGGCGGGCGCCGCTGACATCACGAAGGATGCGATCCGTGGCGCAAATACGGTTATGCCGTAATCCAGCAGGCCGATCCGGATTTCGCGGCGCGCAGACGCCGGATCAAACGGCGCGCCGGGTTCGAGAACCTTACGGACGTTCTGCAATATCTCTGCGATCGGCCCGGCCATGGCGTGTGCCCTCGGCGTCGGTTCCATGCGTGCCCGGGTCCGCACGAACAAAGCATCGTCGAACAGTGCGCGCAGTCGCTTCAGTGCATGGCTCACCGCGGGTTGGGTCATGCCCAGTGCATCGGCCGCCCGTGTCAGCCGACCGTAATCGTAGATGGCGTTGAAGACCGTCAGCAGATTGAGGTCGACTGACCTTAAATGCATATTGTTCATGTTTTTGGATAGTAAATATGAATTTTACGAATGACAATGAGACGCTTACTGCTTGGTCTTCCAGACCCGCCTTCCTTGCTGATCACAGATGGAGCCCGCCATGAACCATGTGTCCGCTATTCCCCGTCCCTTTCAGGTCGAACAAAAAGGGGTGTTTCTCGGCGCTGAGATTACGGGTGTCGATCTGTCGGTACCGATGGCTGATGCAACTGCCGCGGCCCTGGCTGAGGCCCATGCCGAGCATGGCGTATTGGTGTTTCCCAACCAGCAGATTTCATCGGACGATCTCATGCGTTTCGGGCGGGCATTCGGTGCGTTGAGCGTGCACCCGTTTTCCACCAGTACCGAAGAAAACCCGGAACTGATCGTTTATGACAACAAGGAGGGAAACCCCCCCGCGCCCACCGATGTGTGGCATACCGATGAGACATTCCGTGCCGCGCCCCCCATGGGGACGGTCCTGTGCTCGAAGATTATCCCGGAAGCCGGCGGCGACACGGCGTTCGCCAGCATGACAGCGGTGTATGAAGGCCTGTCGGACCGGATGCAGGCGCTGATATCCGGGCTGGAAGCAGTGCACGATTTTACGCCATTCCGTACCCTGATGCCGAAAACACCCGCCGGAATTGCAAAGACGCGTGGCTTCGAAGACGCCTATCCAACGGTAACGCACCCGGTCGTCACCGTTCATCCGGTCACCGGTCGGAAGGTTCTTTTCGTCAACCCCCAGTTTACCCTCGGGATCAAAGGCATGGCCGAGGATGAAAGCCGGACGGTCCTCGAATTATTGTACCGCAAGACGCTGATCCATGAATACCAGTACCGCCATCGCTGGCAGCCAAATATGGTGGTCTTCTGGGATAACCGTTCGGTCCAGCACTCGGCGCTGCATGATTACTATCCGCAACGCAGGCTGATGGAACGGGTCACGATCGAGGGTGAGGCGCCCCGGGCGGCGACCGCAGCGGCGGATCCGGCGGAACTCCGGCGATATCTGATGCCGCCGATCTCGCAGTTCTCCGGCACCCGGCAGAAACGTCAACATGAAATCTGAACAATCCGGCGCCCTGTCGGTATCTGTTGGGTAAATCCGGGTAAAAATCCGGGCAAAAATCAGGGCAAAATTCGGGCGGGAACGTGCAATAGCGACATCGCCAGCGACATCGCCGCCAGATGCTCTATATTGGCGGGAATTCGACCAACGGTAACCGCCAGATGCCTTCTATCCCGAAACAGCGCCGGATCATTGACCGAGCCGCCCTTGTAGGTACGCTTGACCAGCTGATTGCCGGCAAGAACTCGCCGCAGGAGATCCGTGGAGAGTTCCTTGAGCTGTTGAAGGCGGCGATGGCAGAGGGCCGGGCAGAGGTTCGTCATCGCTTCGATACGGGCGAGGCGACCGGCGAAGAGGTTGCCGAGGCGCTGTCGTTTCTGGCCGATCAGGTGATCCGGTTGATCTATGATTTTGCCACGGACCATGTTTATCCCGCCGCCAATCCAACCGAGGGGGAACGGCTGTGCGTTGCCGCTGTCGGCGGGTATGGCCGGGGTGAACTGGCGCCATTTTCCGATATCGATCTTCTGTTCGTGCTGCCTTACAAGGAAACCGCCCGCCAGGAGCAGGTGATCGAATACATCCTTTACATGCTTTGGGATTTGAAGCTGAAGGTTGGCCAGGCGACGCGCTCAATCGATGAATGCATCCGGCTTGCGCGCAGCGACCTGACCATCCGCACGGCGATGCTGGAATCGCGTTATTTGTGGGGTGAAAAGAAGCTCTATAATGAACTGCGCCGGCGGTTTTACGCCGAGGTCGCCGAGAGTTCAGGCCCTGAATTCGTCGAGGAAAAGCTCGCCGAGCGCGATGCCCGTCACGACAAGCTGGGCGGGTCGCGCTATGTGCTCGAGCCCAATATCAAGGAAGGCAAGGGCGGCCTCCGTGATCTGCAGACACTCTACTGGATTGCGAAGTATCTCTATAAGGTCGACGAGGTCGCGAACGTTGTCGATCGCGGTGTGCTGACGAAAAAAGAAGCGCACCGTTTCGACCGCGCCCATCGTTTCCTGTGGGATGTGCGGTGTCACCTGCACTTTCTTGCCGGGCGCGGCGAGGACCGCCTGACTTTCGACATGCAGCCGGAAATTGCGACGCTGCTTGGCTATCGCGATCGTGCAGGCGCGCGTGGTGTCGAACGCTTCATGAAGCACTACTATCTTATCGCCAAAGAGATCGGCGATCTGACACGTATTTTCTGTGCCGCGCTCGAAGCCGAACATCAGCGAAAACCGAGGTTTCGGCTTCCGTCGATCGGGCTGTTCCAGAAATCGATCGAGGGTTTCGATATTGAAGGCGGACGGCTGAATATCCCGCGCGCGCGGGCATTCGTCGAAGATCCGGTAAAAATCCTGCAGCTGTTTCATACGGCTCAGGCTGAACAGCTCGATATTCACCCCAAGGCCTTGCGCGCGATTACGCGGAACATCAATGCGGTCGACACCATCCGCGATGACCCCGAGGCGAACCGGCTGTTTACCGAAATGCTGACGTCGAAGATCGATCCGGAAAAAACCCTCCGGCGCCTGAACGAGGCGGGAGTCTTTGGCCGGTTCGTACCCGATTTCGGCCGTGTCGTCGCCCAGATGCAGCACGACATGTATCATGTCTATACGGTCGATGAGCACACGATATTCGCCATCGGTATCCTCCACGGCGTTGAGAATGGCAAATACCTCGAGGACATGCCGATCTCGTCCGAGGTGATCCACAAGATTCAGTCGCGGCGGGCACTCTATGTATCGGTTCTGCTCCACGATATCGCGAAAGGCCGCGGCGGCGATCATTCCGAGCTTGGCGCCGATGTTGCGCTTGAACTATGTCCCCGCTTCGGGCTGACCGACGAGGAAACCGAAACCGTTGAATGGCTGGTGCGCTATCACCTGTTAATGAGCAACACCGCGTTCCGCCGCGATATCAACGATCCGCAGACGATTACCGATTTTTGCAAAGTCGTGAAATCCGTCGAACGGCTGCGCCTGTTGCTGGTGCTGACAGTGGCGGACATCCGGGCAGTGGGTCCGAATGTCTGGAATGCGTGGAAAGCAACGCTGCTGCGCGATCTCTATGAAGCGGCAGAAGAGCGCCTCACCAGCGGACATTCCGCCGAAGGCCGCGGTGCGCGGATCGAGCACGCCAAGCAGGAAATGCGCGATCTGCTGACCGACCTGCCGGCCGAATCGGTCGACGCCCATATCGCCCGCGGCTATCCGTCCTACTGGCTGTCCTTCGATCCGGACACCCTTGCGTGGCACGCCCGTATTGCGCATGAGGCGGAATCCCGCGCGGCCCCGCTGACGATCAAGAACCGGGTCGACCGGTTCAAAGGCGCTACCGAGGTTACGATTTACGCGCATGATCATCCCGGCCTGTTCTCGCGGATCGCCGGCGCCATGGCGCTGAGCGGCGGCAACATCGTCGATGCCAAGATTTTCACCACGACCGACGGCATGGCGCTCGATACGTTCTGGGTCCAGGACGAAAACGGCGAGCCGTTCGAGCGTGCCGATAAACTGGCCCGTCTCTATGCCCGCATCGATCAGACGCTGGCCGGTCGGCTGCGTCCGCGCGAAGAGTTCGAGAAAGACGATGCGATGCCAAGCCGCACGCGCGTGTTCAAAGTCGCGCCGCGTGTCCTTATCGACAACAAGGCAAGCCGCACCCATACCGTCATCGAGGTGAATGGGCGGGATCGCACCGGGCTTCTCTATGATTTGACGCGCGCGCTTTCCGCGCTGAATTTGCAGATTGCCTCTGCTCATATCAGCACCTTCGGCGAGGCCGCGGTTGATGTGTTTTATGTGAAGGATTTGTTCGGCCTGCAGATTACGAATACGAACAAGCTCTACCAGATTCGCACAGGTCTCATTGTCGTCATGCAGGAAGATGGTGCCCAGGCCGATGCCGCCGATGCAGTAGCGACGACCGCGGCGGCGGAGTAGATCATGCCACTGCGCTGCCGTAATTCGGGCCGACCTTGATCGCTTACCAGAACCATAGCCTGTCGCAGGATCGTTGTGGCTCGGCATCGTTCCGGCGGGCGGCACTCAGGAAGGAATAAGCGGATATGGCGCTGCTCCGCTCCATCGCCACGGTTGGCGGCTATACAATGATCAGCCGGCTGCTGGGGTTTGCCCGCGATATCCTGATTGCGGCCACGCTGGGTGCAGGGCCGGTGGCCGACGCATTTTTCGTGGCCTTCAAACTGCCGAATTTTTTCCGCCGCCTGTTTGCTGAAGGGGCATTCAATGCTGCCTTTGTGCCATTGTTTACGCGCCAGTTGTCGGAGGGCGGGCGGGAAGCGGCGCGCGGGTTTACCGAGGAAGTACTCTCTGTTTTTGTTGTCACGTTGCTGTTCTTCGTCACCGCGCTTCAGGTTGCGATGCCCTGGGTCATGTACGGGTTTGCGCCGGGCTTTGCGGATGATCCCTATCGCTTCGGTCTCGCGATTCAGCTGGCGCAGGTCACCTTTCCCTATCTGCTGTTTATCTCGCTCGTCTCGCAACTTGGCGGTGTGCTCAATGCGCTGGGCCGGTTTGCTGCGGCAGCGGCGACGCCGATCATTCTCAATCTCTGCCTGATTGCCGCCCTTCTGGGTCTGTCGCCGTTTCTGGAGACGCCCGGACATGCGCTGGCCTGGGGTGTCGCAGTGGCCGGGGCGGCGCAATTCATCTGGTTGATGGTGGCCTGCCACCGGGCGGAATTCCGGCTTCGTCTGCTGCGGCCCCGGCTGACGCCGCGGGTAAAACGGCTGCTGTACCTGATGCTGCCCGGCGTGATCGGCGCGGGTGTCGTCCAGATCAACCTGCTGATCGATGTGGTTATCGCCTCGCTGCTGCCCAGTGGATCAGTGTCGTTCCTGTATTACGCGGACCGGGTAAACCAGTTGCCGCTTGGTGTGATCGGCGTGGCGGTGGGCACGGCGTTGTTGCCCCTGTTATCGCGTCAGCTGCGTGCCGGCGACGATGCTGCTGCCACGGCCAGCACGAACCGCGCCCTGGAATTCGCCCTGCTGCTGACGGTGCCGGCAGCGGCCGCGCTGGCGGTGATGCCGGAGCTGATCGTCTCTGTTCTGTTTGAACGCGGTGCCTTCGGTGCCGCCGAAACCGCGGCAACGTCGGCCGCGCTGGCCGCCTATGCGCTCGGCCTGCCTGCCTATGTGCTGATAAAGGTGTTGGCACCCGGGTTTTTTGCGCGTGAGGACACGGCGACGCCGGTGAAGGTGGCGGCTTTCTGTGTCGCCATAAACCTGGTGCTCAATCTTGTGCTGATGGGGCCGCTGCAACATGTCGGCATTGCGCTCGCAACGGCTGTTTCCGCGTGGATCAATGCCGGGCTTCTGGCCCTGTTACTTGTTCGACGTGGCAATTTCGTGGCCGATGCGCGGCTGCGGCGCGCGATTCCGCGGACGCTGCTGGCAAGTGCCGCGATGGCCGGCGCGTTGTGGCTGGCGCAGGATGCGCTCTTTGGTTTCGCGGAGGAGGACGCGGCCCGGGCCGCGGTTGTTCTGGCCGTGCTGGTCGCGCTGGGCCTCGTCGTGTTTGCGGCCGCAGCGGTCGGTTTCGGCGCTGCCCGGCTTTCCGATATCAAGCGCCTGCTTGACCGTTCGTCGGGTTGAGGCGATAACCCGCGCGCTTTCACATTACGGGATATTTCACGATGAACCGGATCTTCTCCGGCGTGCAGCCGACCGGCAATCTTCACCTCGGCAATTATCTGGGGGCGATTCGTAACTTCGTCGGCCTGCAGAACGACTACGAATGCATTTACTGTGTCGTCGATCTGCACGCGATTACCGTCTGGCAGGATCCGAAAGAGCTCGTTGGCAATACGCGGGAGGTGACGGCCGCGTTCCTTGCTGCCGGCATCGATCCCAAAGGCAGCATCATCTTCAATCAGAGCCAGGTATCTGCCCATGCTCAGCTGGCCTGGATCTTCAATTGCGTCTCGCGGCTGGGCTGGCTGAACCGCATGACCCAGTTTAAGGAAAAGGCAGGCAAGCACCGTGAAAACGCCTCGGTCGGGCTTTACGCATATCCGAACCTGATGGCGGCCGACATCATGGCCTACAAGGCGACGCATGTGCCGGTGGGTGAAGATCAGAAGCAGCACCTGGAATTGACGCGCGACATCGCCCAGAAATTCAACAACGATTTCGGTGTGGAGTTCTTCCCGGCCGTCGAGCCGCTTATTTTCGGCGAGGCGACCCGGGTGATGAGTCTGCGCGACGGATCGAAAAAAATGTCGAAATCCGATCCGTCGGATCAGTCGCGGATCACTTTCACCGACACGGCGGATGAAATTTCAAAAAAGATCCGGCGGGCAAAAACAGACCCCGAAGAGCTCCCCTCGGAAACAGACGGGCTGAAAGAACGCCCGGAGGCATCGAACCTGGTTGGCATATATGCAGCACTTTCCGGTCAGACGTCGGCTGATGTGCTGCAGGAATTCGGCGGTCGCGGGTTTGGCGATTTCAAGCCGGCCCTTGCGGACCTGGCCATAGAGAAGCTGGCGCCGATATCGGATGAAATGCGCAAGCTGATGGCCGACCCCGGTCATATAGATGCGATACTTGCCGATGGGGCAGAGCGGGCGCAGGCCCTTGCCGACCCCATTCTGCGCGAAGTTCATGAGATCGTCGGCCTGATATCCTCCTGACGGGACCGGCCACCGGCCGCTTTCCGATGACGTTACGCATGGCCGAGTTATGCGTGACAAGGTGACGCCCATGTTGCCCGGCCCCTTGCGCCATTCCGGGGAACGGCGCACAAAGGAATCGTTCACGGACATCCAATAAGATTCGACCATGCAGATTTACCTGCCAATTGCTGAAATGTCGCTCAATGCGCTGATGCTGCTTGGGCTTGGCGGCATGGTGGGCTTTCTATCGGGCATGTTTGGTGTCGGCGGCGGCTTTCTGATGACGCCGCTGCTGATCTTTATCGGTGTGCCGCCCGCCGTCGCAGTGGGGACCGAGGCCAATCAGGTCGTTGCGGCTTCCGTATCGGGCGCGTTGGCCCATTGGCGTCGTGGCAATGTCGATATCCGGATGGGCATCGTTTTGATGATCGGCGGCTTTATCGGCTCTACCCTCGGGGTCTCGCTGTTCACCTACCTGCGCGGTATCGGCCAGATCGATTTCGTGATCGCGGTTTCCTACGTGCTGTTTCTCGGCATTGTCGGGGTCCTGATGGTGGTTGAAAGCGTGCGCGCATGGTTCCGCAGCCGCAACCCGTCAGCGCCGCGTCGCAAACTGCACTATCACACTTGGTTGCACGGCCTGCCGTTCAAGATGCGGTTCCGGCGCTCGAAGCTCTATATCAGCGCCTTGTTGCCCCTCGGCGTTGGCGTATTTGTCGGCATACTGGCGGCCATCATGGGCGTGGGCGGCGGTTTTGTGATGGTTCCGGCGATGATTTATCTGCTGGGGATGCCGACATCGGTCGTCGTCGGTACATCGTTGTTCCAGATTGTTTTCGTCACGGCGAACGTCACATTCCTGCAGTCGGTCAACAACCAGACCGTCGATATCGTGCTTGCCATGCTGCTGGTCGTCGGCAGCGTCATCGGTGCGCAGATTGGTGCCCGCGTGGGTTCGCGGTTGCGTGGTGAAGAGGTGCGTATCGCGCTGGGCCTTATTGTTCTCGCGGTCTGCGCCCGCGTCGCCTGGACCCTGGTGGTGACGCCTGAGGACCTGTACTCGCTCGGTATCGGCGGGGGGCATTGATGTCGCCCCTGATCAGATGGTTCTCCCGATGCTGTGTCGCCATTGGCGCTTTTTGTGTTGCGGCGCCGGTGAGTGCGCAAAGTATTGTTGCCGATTTGTCGACCCGCGAAGTGGCGATCTCAACCGGGTTTACCGGTGCTGAACTACTGCTGTTTGGCGCCACCGAAGGTTCTGGCGACATCGTGGTCACGGTTGCGGGCCCAAGACGCGACGAGGTTGTTCGTCGAAAGGAACGGGTTGCCGGCATCTGGGTCAACGGGACATCGGTGACGTTTGAAAACGCACCGGCCTACTACCGGACCGCGTCGTCAAAACCGCTGCATGAAATCGCGGCGCCCGAAATTCTCGCAAAGCTGCAGATAGGATCGGACCGTATCGATCTGTTTACCAGCTCCCAGAACTCCGCCGCGAATGTTCTGACATTTCGCGACGCCTTTATCCGCACAAAGAAACGACAGGCGCTGTATAGCGAGGATATAGCCGACATAAAGATTATCCGGGGGCGGCTGTTTCGGTCGACGATCCCATTCCCGGTGAACGTGCCGATCGGGACCTATCAGGTGACCGTCCATCTTTTCAAGAATGGCCAGCATGTCAGCAGCGAGAAGACGCCATTGACCGTTCGCAAGGTG
This sequence comes from Paracoccaceae bacterium, assembly GCA_047638395.1. Taxonomy (GTDB): domain Bacteria; phylum Pseudomonadota; class Alphaproteobacteria; order MPNO01; family UBA830; genus CAXBCP01. The sequence continues at coordinate 57,830 of JBLIMV010000019.1, forward strand.
GGTCTCGAAGCACAGATTTATGACTTCGCGCATGATCATGCCGCCTGGTACGGCGCGATTGCTATTGTAATCGCGCTTATGGCAGGCTGGTTTGCTGGCGTTATCTTCAGAAGGGCCTGACCATGAACGACGACATTGCCGATACTGCGCCGGAAGATACGGCGTTCGAGGATACTGCGCCGCCGTCACCGTCTGCGCGGAGCAACCGTGTCTTTCTGTGCGTCGTCGACAATACCCAGGAATGCGTCAACGCGATCTATTTCGCCGCCTGCCGTGCCCGCCGCACGGGTGGGCGCCTCGCTCTCCTCTACATCATGGAGCCGGCAGAATTTCAGCACTGGATGGCTGTTGAAGAAAAGATGCGTGAAGAAGCCCGCGCCGAGGCCGAGGACTTTCTGCACAAGCATTCTTCGCAGGTTCAGGAATGGACCGGCGAAATGCCCACGCTTTACGTGCGCGAAGGCAAGCCCGCCGAGACCATCCTCGGGCTGATTGAAGAAGAGCCGCGGATCTCGATCCTGGTGCTGGGTGCCGGCACCGACAAGAAGGGCCCGGGTCCGCTGGTGTCGTCCATCGGCGGCAAGATGTCCGGCAAGTTTCCGATTCCGATAACCATCGTGCCGGGAACGCTGACGTTCGAACAGCTTGATATGCTGACCTGACGCCTGCCCGTCTTGTCCCCACCTCCCATGCCCCCATCTCCCGCGTTCCCTCCTCCCACGTCTACTTTGATCCTGCGCAATATCTGGTATTTCGGCATCGCTTCGCGCGATGTCGGCGCCGGCAAACTTGTGCACCGGGAACTCTGCGGACAGCCCGTCGTGTTCGGGCGTACAGCGTCGGGAGACATCTTCGCGCTGCGTGACAACTGTCCTCATCGCGGGGCGCCGTTGTCTGCCGGGCGGATCCGGGGCGATGAAGTCGAATGCTGCTACCACGGCTGGACCTTCGACCGTCACGGATGCTGCACGTCTGTGCCGGCACTTGTCGGAGACGACCCGGTCGATCTTGGCAAGATCACCGTTGCCAGCTTTCCCCTGCGTGAACGTCAGGGCGTTATCTGGATCTGGTTTGGGGATGGCGATGGTGCCGATATCGCTGTTCCCGAGGTCCCGGACGTTGGCGATGCGCCGCCGCAGATTGTCCATGCGCTCGAATTCCCGGTGAACATCGATCACGCGGTGGTCGGGCTGATTGACCCGGCGCATACGCCGCATGTGCATGAATCATGGTGGTGGCGCCGGCCCGGAGAGCGGCGTGACAAGGAAAAGCACTTTGCACCGACACCACTTGGATTCGATATGACGTCCCACCGTGCGTCGTCGAACTCAAAGGTCTACCGGTTGCTTGGCGGCGCGCCCGAAGTCCAGATAGCCTTTGCGTTGCCCGGTATCCGGATCGAACACATCCGCGCCGGCAAGAATTTTTACTGCGGCATGACCGCGTGTACGCCTGTTGATGAAAACCGCACGCTCACCACGCATATGATGTGGTGGTCTATGCCCTGGTTGACGTTGTTCAAACCGCTGGCGATGCCGTTTGTCCGGTCCTTTCTGGGGCAGGATCAGGCGGTGTTCGAAAAGCAGGCCGAGGGGCTTCGCTGGGACCCGGATCTGCGTCTGACCGGCCAGCCCGACCAGCAGGCGAAATGGTATTTCCGGCTGAAAAACGAGTGGGAACGCAGCACTGTGGCCGGCAAGCCGTTTAAAAACCCGCTGTCGGAAGCCACCCTGCGGTGGCGCACCTGATCACCTGGAATCGTCGGTCGACCCGTTCTTCCAGGCGTCCTTCCGGACACTGAAATGGTTAATTTCTGCGACTTTTCATTCGGTGACCAGTCGCTTGGCCCGGATATCTCTACCGGGTGATATTGACACTCTTTACACCAGATTAACCATAATTTCCGAAATCGAAAAACTTTCCGCATGCGGAATGAATTGAAACCGGCCTCAATATCAACGGGTTGCAACAGGGCGAATCCGCCGTGGCCGATTTCGGGTTGATCTTAACTTCGGCTTAACCCAATTTCTCCGTATCGAATGACGATTGAGACCTTCGAAAACCGTCGCGAAAAACAACACGTGATGACCCGAAATGATTAACGTCGTTACAGAATCAACGCCCAATCCCGCCACGCTGAAATTCATTCCCGGTTGTCCGGTGATGATAACGGGTACGGCGAATTTTGCGTCGCCCGACACGGCGGACAAAGCGCCTCTGGCGCTTCGGCTGTTCGGAATCGACGGGGTGAAGGGCGTGTTTTTTGGGGCCGACTTTGTGTCGGTTGCGAAAAGTGAAGCGTCCGACTGGCCGTCGCTCGAACCGTTTGTCACGGCGGGCATAGAAGCGCATTTCGCCTCGGGCGATCCGGTCGTTCTGCCTGAAGAAGAACGTGACGCAGGCGGGGACGGCGAAGAGGAAGACGAGGTCGTCGGGCAGATCAAGGAATTGCTCGACACACGGATAAGACCATCGGTGGCGCTGGATGGCGGCGACATCGTCTATCGCGGGTTCGAACGCGGCGTCGTTTATCTGAGTTTGCAGGGCGCCTGTGTTGGCTGCCCCAGCTCGACGGCGACACTCAAAATGGGTGTCGAGAATTTATTGAAACACTACGTGCCCGATGTGCTTCGGGTAGAGGCGATTGAATAGCGCTTTTGGGCGTACAGACCGGATCAGGCAAACGCCGGATCGCGGAAGAAACAGGAAAACGAAACTGACCCATAAAAATATGGGTGGCTTCAAAAGGATGGTAGAGACATGAAAAAATCGGTCAAAGCGCCTGCGGGCCCGGGTACGATGTTTCATAAAGCGGCGATTGCAGCGCTTGTTGCAGGCGCCACGGGGATGTTTGCCGTTGGGGTGCTGACGAAACAGAATTCAGCGCCCACAGTTGCAGGTGCCGATGCGGCGGTCGGGGCATCTGCAGCCGTCGCCGCGACAGATGTCCCGCTGGCAAAAACAGAGGTGCGTTTTACGCGGCCCGGCGCTGGCGAAGCTGCGCTGAATTACGACGCGCTGGCGAAACCGCTCGACGTGACGGTCACCCAGTCCACTGGAAAATTGTGGGACTTGTTCCGCGATATTGGCTACGAGATCGACGGTGTTCGTATACATGGTGAGGTGCCGCGCCTGTTTCTGGCAAGCCTGCCGCAGGACCTGAGGCACCAGCCCCGCGCGGAATTGCGTAAAACCACATTTATCAAATCGACGCTGCCGCTTATTTTGCACGTCAACGAGCTTATCCTCCAGGACCGTGAGCGGCTGAAATCGCTGCGCGACCAGGCGGCTGACGGCCGGGTGCCCAGTGAGCAGGACCGGCTATGGCTTGAAGAAATGGCGGATCTTTATGGCGCGAAAAGTGCCGAACCGGCGGACCTGTTAACCCGTGTCGACATCGTTCCCCCGTCCCTCGCGATTGCCCAGGCCGCCGAAGAAAGCGGATGGGGAACGTCCCGCTTCGCGCGCGAAGGCAATGCTTTGTTCGGCCAGCGGGCCTACAAGGCGCATAAGAAAGGCATCGTCCCGAAGAAACGCCCCGATGGTACGTCGTTCCGGGTCCGTGCGTTCGATCATCTGATCGACGGGGTAAAGTCCTACGTTCACAACCTGAACAGTCATTCCGCTTATCGTGAATTCCGCAAAGCGCGCGCTAAAATGCGGGCGGAACAGGGTGATATTAATGGGTACGGTCTGGCCGGCGCGCTGACGCGGTATTCGGAGCGTGGCGCGGACTATATCAAGACGATCCGCGTGATCATGCGGGCAAATACACTACGCGCCTTTGATGACGCCAAGCTGGGCCGGTCGGTCTCGCCCGACGCCTGAACCGACGCTCGACGCTCTAAATCAGCAGAGATAATCGGTCCGCCCTTCGGCGTGACCCTGCGGCGATCTAACCTTTCGGTACGTAGAACTGCAGGCCGTACCAGTGCCACCGGCCGTCCTGCGTCGGCATTGTGCAGTTGATCCGGGCGCGGCCGCCCGGAAAAGAATTCTCAAGACGAACCTCCACCCGGGAGCCCAGCCGTTCAAGTCTTGCCTTGCCTTGTCCGGAGGCGTAGCAGGCCAACCGTGACAGGCGCTTTGCGGCAGGCCCGTTTACGGTGAAACCGAGAATCGGCGGATTGTTGTCGCGTTTCAGCAACGGGTCGAGCGGCGAAATGTCGGAGACATTCAACGGCAAAGCGTTGACAGCGAGCCGGAAGCGGCTATCGCCGCCGAAATTCTCGTTCATGGCAAAGCGCGGCAGGTAAGTCATGTCGGCGTCCGGGTGCAGCACGCCCGAGTGCTGTCCAAAGCCGATGGCAAGCCCGGCTTGTTTTGCAGCCTCACCGACGGCCAGGCTGAATTCACCGTAAGGATAGGCGATAATTGTCGGCGTCTCTCCAAGTTCTGCCCTGAACCGTTCATTCGATTTCTGCAGGTCGGCATTGTTTTGTTCGGGGCTTGAGGATGCCATATGCAAATGTGTGTGGGTCTGGCTTCCGATTGTTGCCCCGGCTTTCTTCAGCTCGCGTATTTGATCCCAGTTCATATAGCCGCCGATGCGGCGATCGACCGGTTCGGTTGCGACAAAAAGCGTAAACGGGAACCCCGCTTTTCTTAGCCGGGGAAACGCTTCGGCGTAGACCGACAGAAAGGCGTCATCGATCGAAATACCGACGGTGCGGTCAGGCAGGGGCTGTCTTGCCCGCAGCCGGGCAACGATTTCCGGTATCGGCAGCACGGTATATTGGGGTTTCGCGAGTTCTGCCAAATGCGCTTCGAACTGATCGAGGCGAATATTTGTCGATGGATGCACGCTTTCGCCGAACCGGTGGTACATGACGACGACGGCAGAACTTTGCGGTTCCGCGGTATGCGCTGGCAGCGGCGCACCCACCGTTACGGCAAGTGAAAGTGCCAGTATTCCGTTTCGAATAAAGTGTTTCATCGCAATTTCCGTCGCCCCGCCCAGATTTCGTCCAGATTTCAGCCGGCTTTCGCCCAGGCTCCGCCCAAGTTTCGCACTGTAGTGCGTCGATAATTCTGTTCACAAGCCCGTTATTAAATGATTTACGGAGATGAACGTCGTCATTTTGCGATATTTAGCGTGTTGTCAGTATACGTGATGTCAGGATGCCGGGCCGTTTACCGCGCCGGGGGGCATCATAGGGTCGGGAAGGTCGGCGTCCCGGACGAGATCGTAGTCGCGCGCATTGAACAGTTGATAGTGCCACCATTCGTTCCGGTAAAAATCCCAACCCGCGGTCGTCATGATGCCCATCAACAAGTGGCGGTTACGTTGCGCCTCGGCGGGGATGCCGGGGTCGCCGTGGTGGGAGAGCGGCGTGAAAGCGTCGAATCCGGTGCCCATGTCGAGGTCGTTGCCCGATGCGTCGATCAGCGTCAGATCAACGGCGACGCCCCGCGAATGGGGTGAGCCGCGATTGGGGTCAGCGAGGAATTCCGGGTCTGGGGTGTGATTCCACAGCTTCCACTGTGCCTCGGTCGGTCGCAGCGCATCGAAAATGTGAAGCCGCAAATCCAGGATACTGGCCAATCGGATCGCTTCGGCCAATGCTGCTGCGGCGGCATTGTGCAGATAGCAGCCAGGCCGGGCATAGACCGGCGCACCCGTGAAGTTGTCGGCGGTCGCATAGGCGATCTCGATTTCCACATCGAAGTCCGGTTGACGGATATCGACAAGGGTCATGTATTGCTCCCGCTGGTTCTCCGGTCTGAGATAGACGATAAAGCTAACATGACTGGATCGAATCATATGACAGACTGTTTCCGCAGATGCCCCTGACTTTGTCTCTGGAGACCAGCGCGGATGTCTGCGCCGCCGCGCTTGTGGCGGACGGTGAAGCGCTCGGCGTCCGCCAGGTGGAAATGAGTCGCGGCCACGCCGAAGCCCTTGTCCCGATGGTGCAGGACCTGGCCCAGCAAGTCGGTGTGGTACTGACCGCGCTCGATCTTATCGGTGTCACGCGGGGCCCCGGTTCCTTTACAGGGGTTCGCACCGGCATCGCAGCGGCCCGTGGATTCGCTATCGCCTCCGGCGCGCCGGCAGTGGGCGTGTCGTCCCTGGAGGCTGTTGCCCGTGGCGCCGCCCGCGCCGCCGACATGGCTTCCTCCCCGCCCCGACCTATTCCCCGTCCTATTCTGTGTATCCTGGACACAAGACGTGCCGATTACTTCGCGCAGACATTTGATCAGGCCGGTGCGGCATCCAGCGCGCCCGCGGTGATGAGCCCCGCAGATCTGTTCCTGTTGATCGGTTCATTGCAGCCGGTTTTGGCGGGCAACGCTGTCTCCAGATTTTTGTCGGAATATGATGGCGATCCGGATACGCTTCAGCGGGCCCCCGGCACCGGCAATCCAGACCCTGTCGACGTGGCCTTGATCGCCGAAACAATTCTCGGCAACGAGGGGGTGGCGAAGGATACGCTGTCTCCCTTGTATCTGCGGGCGCCAGAGGCAAAAATTCCCGCGAATGGAGGACGTCTGAAGCGATGACAGGATATGAACTGTCCGTGGTCGAGGAGACCGATATCGGCACAATGGCGCGCATTCATGCGTTGTCATTTGACGATGCATGGACCGGGGCGATGATCCGGCGCATTCTGGCGATGCCCGGGGCATTTGGCATTGTTGCCCGGCAGGGGCGTCAATGGACCGTCGCAGGCTTTGCTTTACTTCGCCAGGCGGCTGATGAATGCGAAGTATTGTCACTGGTGGTTTCGCCCGAATTACGCGGCGATGGGGTGGGCGGGTTTCTGCTCGACGGCGCTATGGAGCAGGCGTCGGTCACGGGTGCCACAAAGCTGTTTCTCGAAGTCGCGGAAGACAACGATGTCGCCCGCAGGCTGTATTCGAGCCGCGGGCTGATTCCCGTTGGTCGCCGACCGGATTATTATACGCGAAAGGACGGCACCACCGCCGCCGCTGTTACAATGTCTTGCCAGCTTGAAGCGCAGGCTGTGCGAACACCTGCCTGAGCGGCACTCTTATCTTCATAGGGACGGTGGTTATTTCTTCTCTACCACAAGCGTATATATCTCCGCGTCGGGTCGTTCGCGGTCGAGCGCCACAATTCGATGGCCGAGTTCCGTCAGAGAATCCGGCACATTCTTCAGCGGTTCCTCGCCCAGAAGCCGGATTTGCAGCGATTCACCTTCCTTCATCTTTTCAACCTGCAGGCGTGCTTTGACGAATGTCATGGGACAGACGTCTCGCGTGATGTCGAGAAAATAGTCAGGGGTGTTATTTTTTCTTTTCATCTATCAAGTATTAAAAAAACATTGCGAATGTGAAGATACAATCTTATAAAGTCGCCGTTTCTATTGATCAAAGGCCTAACATATGAGCGAGAATTCTTCTTCTGATAGCAGCGATATGATTGCTTGGACAGCGGATATAGTCGCATCACATGTTCAAAACAACAGTGTCGCGATAAGTGATTTACCCATTCTTATTAAGACTGTTCATGATTCCCTGTCGGGCCTCGGTGGTGAAGGTCAGGTGGAAAAGCCGCAGCCGGCAGTGTCGATCCGACGGTCAGTAACGCCCGATTTCATCATCTGTCTGGAAGATGGCCGCAAGCTCAAAATGCTGAAACGGCATCTGTCGACGGCCTATGGCATGACTCCGGAAGAATATCGCGAAAAATGGGGGTTACCGGCAGACTATCCTATGGTCGCGCCGAACTATGCCAAACAGCGCAGCACGCTCGCCAAAAAGATCGGGCTGGGCAAACGCCGGGGCGACTAGCTGATTCCCGGTAATCGTCCGAAGCCATGTTCGGACCTCATTTTATTGGCTATACTGTTTCCAGTGCCTAATTTTTAAAGGCGTGGAAACGTTAATGACTTCACGAATAGAACAGCTTTGCAAAGACAAGGGCCTCAAGATGACCGGTCAGCGCCGTGTCATTGCGCAAGTGCTGTCTGCTGCAAAGGATCACCCTGATGCGGAGGAGCTTCACAAGCGCGCGGTGTCAATCGATGACCGTATCAGCCTGGCCACGGTTTATCGGACGGTGCGCCTGTTTGAAGAAGCACAGATTCTCGAGCGCCATGATTTTCGCGATGGTCGCGCTCGTTTCGAAACGGCGGAAGATGGTGATGGACATCATCACCACATCATAAATGTGCGAAATGGTGAGGTCGTCGAGTTTGAGGACGAGGCGCTGGAGGCACTTAAACGCCGGATTGCTGCAGATCTGGGCTTCAAGATCGTTGGCGAGCGTCTGGAGTTGTATTGCGTACCGATCGGCGATGACAAAGAGGTTGAAAAGTGACGGCGCGCGATAACGGCCCAAAGGCAAATACCTGATGGATGGTGCGGAACTTCCGGCGGAAGCGTTTGAACCGATCCATGTCGGCAATCTTGTTGCCCGACTGGCAAACACGGCCGAAGAGATTGAGGCCGCGCAATCGCTGCGCTATCGCGTTTTTTATGAAGAAATGGGGGCAATTCCGTCGGCCGAGGTCAAGGCGACACGTCGGGATTTCGATCGTTTCGATGAGATATGCGACCATCTTCTGGTGATCGACACTAAGCGTACCGATCTACCCGGCGGCGTGGTCGGCACCTACCGGCTGCTTCGCAGTACAGTTGCCGAGCAGAACGGCGGTTTCTATACGTCCGATGAATATGAAATTGGGCGTCTTATATCCGGGCAGGGCCACACGCTCGAACTCGGTCGCTCCTGCGTCGAGGAAGCATCCCGCAACCGGCCGACGATGCAGCTGCTTTGGCAAAGCATCGCCGCGTATATATTCCACTATGACATTTCCATTATGTTCGGTTGCGCGAGCATGCCGGGCACCGATCCAGAGGCGCTCGCGCTGCCCCTGTCCTATCTGTACCACTATCATCTCGCGCCGCCTGCGCTGCGGCCGGTTGCGTTGAAAGAACGGTATGTTGATATGCGGCTTTTGCCGGAAGACCAGATCGATCAGCGCAAAGCACTGGCTGAGCTACCGCCGCTGATCAAGGGCTATCTCAGGCTTGGCGGGTTTGTCGGCGATGGTGCAGTGGTAGATCATCAGTTCAATACGACGGATGTCAGCATCATCGTGAAGACAGATCTGGTGACGGAAAAATACATGAAGCATTATGACCGCAAGAGTCGGCGCGACGGCGATGATGAGGGGCTATAGTTGATGGGATCGCCGTTGCGGGCCTTTGTCCGGATCGTCGCCTATCTTGCCGTAACGGCCGCGATGCTTCCCGTCCAGGTATTTGCCATCCGGTTCAACCGCAAGCTTTCGGTTCGGTTACCGCTTTTCTACCATCGCCTTTGTGTTCGTATCCTCGGCTTTCAGATTCGGACCCACGGTGAGGTTGCGGCTAAGGGGCCGGTTCTGTTCGCCTGCAATCATACGTCTTATTCGGATATCTCTATCCTCGGTGCCCTGCTGCCGGCTTCGTTCGTGGCGAAGGCGGAGGTTGCCAGCTGGCCGTTCTTCGGCTGGCTTGCCAAGTTGCAAAGGACCGTTTTTGTGGATCGCCGTCCCGCGAAGGCTACCGTACAGCGCGACGAAATGGTCCGGCGTCTTGAGGCGGGCGACAATCTGATCCTGTTCCCCGAGGGGACAAGCTCAGATGGCAATGCCGTTCTGCCCTTCAAAAGCGCCCTCTTTAGTGTCGCGCAGATCGAACCTAACGGGGAACCTCTTCTGGTTCAGCCCGTCTCGATCGCCTATACGCGGCTTGATGGTATGCCCGTCGGGCGGGCGCTGCGCCCGTATTTCGCCTGGTATGGCGATATGACGTTGGCGCCGCATTTTTGGGAAGTCGCCGGTCTGGGCCATGCAACGGTCGACGTTGTCTTTCATCCGCCGGTAACGATCCGTGACTACGAATCCCGAAAAGGCCTGGCGGAGTACTGTTTTCAGGTTGTCGCGGGCGGGGTGTCGGTGGCAAATGCTGGACGGCTCGAGGGCCTGCAAACTGTGGGGGCGTCATGACGCGCGGCTATGTTTGCGCTGTTTTCTGCCGGTCGATACATCGGTTGACACTTTGATCCCCGGTGCTAGTTTGCGAAAATTGAGCAGCGGCAAAGGGTTGCAGCGTGCGCTGGCGGTCATTCAATACGCGGATGGTCACCATGAAACCTTCATGGGTAACAGGCGCATAGGCAATAGACGCAGGGGCAACAGGCGCCCTTATCAAAAACACTGATAACCGATCCGGGAAAGCCTCTTTGGCAAAAACGCTTCACATCAAGAACTATGGTTGTCAGATGAACGTGTACGATGCCGTCCGCATGTCGGATGTGCTCGCACCGCTCGGTTATCGTCATGTCGACACGCCGGAAGACGCTGATCTGGTGATTCTCAATACCTGCCATATACGTGAAAAAGCGGCGGAGAAAGTCTATTCCGAACTTGGCCGGCTGCGCGCGCTCAAACAGGATCGTGCGGAGGGCCAGGCGCCGATGATGATCGGCGTGGCCGGGTGCGTCGCGCAGGCGGAAGGGGCGGAAATGGTCCGTCGCGCGCCCTATGTCGATCTGGTCTTCGGACCGCAGACCTATCATCGCCTGCCTGAGATGGTCGCCCGCGCAACACGCGAATCGTCGGCGCGGCGCGGTGCCGGGCGTGGCATTATCGATACTGAATTCCCGGTCGAACCCAAATTCGACTTCCTGCCCGAAGCAACGTCGCAAGGTGCATCAGCTTTTCTGACGATTCAGGAAGGATGCGACCGGTTCTGCGCATTTTGCGTCGTACCGTATACCCGTGGCGCGGAGTATTCCCGCCCGGCTGCGGACGTCCTCGCCGAGGCGCGCCAGCTTGTCGCCGGCGGTGCCCGTGAGATCACGCTGCTCGGTCAGAATGTAAATGCCTATCACGGGACTTCTCCATCGGGCGGCGAATGGCGGCTGGCGGCTCTGGCGGCCGAACTGGCCGGTATCGAAGGGCTCGAACGTATTCGCTACACGACATCGCATCCGCGCGATATGACCCCCGATCTGATCGCCGCACACGACGAAATCGATGCGCTGATGCCGTATCTGCATCTACCGGTACAATCGGGCTCGGACACTATTCTTGTGGCGATGAACCGTCAGCACACGGCGGCCGATTACCTGAAGATCATCGATGCGTTGCGCGTTGCGCGTGCCGACATTGCCCTGTCTTCCGATTTTATCGTTGGTCACCCCGGTGAAACCGACGCGGATTTCGAGGCAACGATGGAGCTGATCCGCAATGTCGGCTTCGCGCAGGCCTATTCTTTCAAATACAGTCCCCGCCCCGGCACGCCCGCGGCGGCGATGGAAGATGCGGTACCCGAAGACGTAAAATCAGAGCGCCTGGCGCAGCTACAGGCGTTACTCAACAAGCAGCAGATGTCGTTCAATGAGACTTTTATCGGCAAGTCTCTGCCCGTTCTTTTGGATCGTCCGGGGCGCAGCGATACCCAGCGCGCGGGCCGTAGCCCGTGGATGCATTCCGTGCACGTCGAGTTTGCCACACCTGCCGCTGCAGCCGCCGCACATGGCGGGACGGTCGACGTCCGGATTCTCTCTGCCCATCCAAATTCTCTCGCGGCATCGCCCGTCCTGGACGCCGGTGCCGCCCTGCAGGAGCCAGCGACCGTTTGAGTCAGCAAGCCACATCAGGCGACGGCGCGTCGCCCCTCTCGTTGGAATTCGATGACAATCGGCTTCTGCCTGCGCTGTACGGCAATTTTGACCGTCACCTTGCGCGTATCGAACAATTGGTCGGTGTCACCGTCGCTTCGCGTGGCAACAACGTCATCATCACCGGCGATCCCGCTTTAGGCCAAATTGCGCGCGCTGCATTGCAGTCGCTGTATCAACGGCTTGCCGAGGGACTCGACGTTGCCCTCGCCGAAGTCGATGCCGCGGTACGGCTGGCGCGCAGCGCCGCCGAGGAGGGTACGGCCGGGGTTGCTGAACTTGGCAGCGGCAAGCTCGTTATCCGAACCCCCAAGCGCCATATTTCCGCCCGCTCTGCCGGACAACAGCGCTATCTTCGTACGCTACATGATAGTGAACTGGCCTTTGGTCTTGGCCCGGCAGGAACCGGCAAGACCTATCTGGCGGTGGCCATGGCGGTGTCGATGCTGACCTCGGGGCGGGTCGACAGGATTATCCTTTCTCGCCCCGCCGTCGAAGCAGGCGAGCGTCTGGGCTTTCTGCCCGGTGATATGCGTGACAAGATCGATCCGTATCTGCGTCCGCTCTATGACGCGCTGTACGATATGATGCCGGCAGAACAGGTCGACCGCCGTCTTGAGACCGGCGAAATTGAAGTTGCACCGCTTGCGTTTATGCGCGGCCGGACCCTGTCGAATGCTTATGTCATCCTTGACGAGGCGCAGAATGCGACGCCCGTCCAGATGAAGATGTTTCTGACACGCCTCGGCGAGAATGCCCGCATGGTCGTCACCGGCGACCTCAGCCAGATCGACCTGCCCCGTGGGGTTACATCGGGGCTTCGCCATGCCGTCAAAACGCTGGATGGTGTGCTCGGGGTTGCGACGACGCAACTGCAGGCCGAGGATGTCGTGCGGCATGAACTGGTGTCGCGTATCGTCAACGCCTATGAGGCGGTTGAGGCGCGGGAGGGTGAGGGTGATTGAGGCTGGCCTGGCGCCCGAGATTGAAATCGATATTCTGCTCGATGCCGGCGACTGGCGCGCCACGTTGCCATTTGCACAGGACATCGCGTCTGCGGCGGCCGAGGCTGCGCTGCGCGACGCGGCCGTGATGACAGGTGCCGGGGCTGCGATCGAACTCAGCATTCTTCTTACCGACAATGCCGCCATTGCAGAACTGAACAGTCAGTGGCGCGGCAAGGCCGGCCCGACAAATGTGCTGTCATTTCCGGCGGACTCCGACGCCGGCTCCCCCGGGCTGCCAGTGGGCGCGCCCGTCCTGTTGGGCGATGTCGCTGTTGCTCTTGAAACACTGACGGCCGAGGCCGGGGATGCCGGTATCGCGCCGGAGGATCATTTGCGTCATCTCGTTGTGCACGGTGTGCTGCACCTGTGTGGCTATGATCATGAGAATGATGCGGATGCCGACCGAATGGAAAGCCGAGAAATCGTCATATTAAAAGCGCTCGGTGTGTCTGATCCCTATGCCGCCGCCGAACGGCGTCTGGAGAACGCCCGGCCATGAGCAATCTGAGTGACGATTCAAAACCGCCCGAAGATCAGGCATCCGAAGGTGGCTCCGGCATTCGAAATTTATGGCGGTCATTAACGGGTGGCCGCAGTGATGCCGACAATCTGCGCGATACGATCGAAGAACTGATCGAGCTTGAAGACGACGGTGACAATGCAGAGGAACTGACATTGTTCCGCAATGTCCTGAGTGTCCGCGACGTGACGGTCGACGATGTCATGGTTCCGCGCGCCGATATAAAAGCGGTGGATGTCGAGACAACCATTGCGGATGTCGCCAAGGTTATGAGCGCGAGCGGGCATTCAAGGCTGCCGGTGTTCCGCGATAAACTCGATGATGTCGTCGGTATGCTGCACATCAAGGATCTGCTGGCCTGCTGGGAAGGTGGGCAGGAAACCGGGATAAGCAAGATCGTCCGCAAGCCGCTCTTCGTTGCGCCGTCGATGCCGGTCCTGGAACTGCTGCTGCAAATGCGGGTTCAGCGGCTGCACATGGCACTGGTGGTCGACGAGTTTGGCGGAATTGACGGTCTGGTGACGATTGAAGATCTCGTCGAAGAGATTATCGGCGAAATTGAAGACGAGCATGATGAAGACACGGGCCCCGGCCTCGTGCGCAAGGGCCCTGGTATCATCGATGTCGATGCTCGCCTGGAGATCGAGGATTTCGAGGCGGAAGCCGGTGCATTCCTGACGGCAGATGAACGCCATGAGGACATCGAGACGATGGGCGGGCTGGTGTTTTATCTTGCTGGACGGGTGCCGGGCCGCGGCGAAGTGATTGGTCATGAATCGGGAATAGAGTTCGAAATTCTTGAAGCCGATCCCCGTCGAATCCGGCGTTTACGGGCATCCCAGATACCCGTGCAATCCGGCGAATGAACGGAGCGGCCGGACGCCCCCGGCGTCTGTTGCGATGACGTTGGGCGCAATAACACCAGGAACGTCGGGCGCAATGACGGCCTTTGCGGGCCGGCTCAGAGCGGCTGTCGGATGGCGCCGCTGGCTTTTCGCCTTTCTATTTGGGGCCTCTGCGGTTGCGGCGCAGCCCCCCTTTCATGTTTTGCCGGCGTTGCTGGTCGCTTTCCCCGGTCTTATCTGGCTACTTGATGGCGCGGCGTCGCCCCGCAGCGCCTTTGGGGTCGGCTGGATGTTCGGCGCCGGCTACTTCGCTGCAGGTCTCTATTGGGTTCCCAATGCACTGCTGGTCGATGCTGCCCGGTTCGCCTGGTTGATTCCGTTTGCTGTTCTCGGTCTGTCGCTCGGCCTTGGTCTCTTTATCGGTGGTGTGACGCTGCTCGCCCGGCAGGTCTGGTCATCGGGTGCAGGGCGTGTTTTCGGCCTTGCGGCATCCTGGGCGCTTTTTGAATGGGTGAGAGGAACGGTTCTTACCGGTTTTCCCTGGAATCCGGTGGGTAATGTATGGGTTGCCGCGCCGCCGGTTCTGCAATCTGCCGCCTGGCTCGGCGTTTACGGGCTTTCTGCGATCACGGTTTTTGCGGCGGCAGCGCTCGCGATGTTTGGAACATCAGGGCCGCGCAGATGGTATTGGGGAATCTCGGGGATTGCCCTTATAGCCCTGATCGCGGTCGCCGGAACGTTCCGTCTCGCCGACGCCACGCGCGATACAGTGCCCGGCGTTTTTCTGCGTATCGTTCAGCCTAATATTGCTCAACGTGACAAGTGGTTGCCTGCGCGCCGCGCGCAGAATTATGCGCGTCACCTGCAAATGAGCGGTGAGCGCGGCGATGGTCGTATCACCCATGTCATTTGGCCGGAAACCGCGGCGCCGTTCTCGGTGTCGACAGACGCGGCGCGGCGCGCGTTGATGCGCCGTGCGGTGCCACCTAAAGGCTTGCTGCTTACCGGGTCGGTCAGGCTGGAGCGTCAAAATGGCCGTGTCGTCCGCGTCTGGAACAGCCTGGTGGCCGTCGACGAGAAGGCAGATGTCGTCGCTGTCTATGACAAGCACCATCTGGTGCCATTCGGCGAATACATGCCTTTGCGGGAAATCCTGCCACTCGACAAGATCACGGGCGGGGCGCTCGATTTTTCTCGCGGGCCGGGGCCGCGAACGCTTCGTCTGCCGGGCCTGCCGGCCTTCAGCCCCCTGATTTGCTATGAAGTGATTTTCCCGGGGCGCGTGGTTGATTCCGCCGACCGACCTTCATGGTTGCTCAATATCACCAATGACGCCTGGTTTGGGACGAGCGCCGGCCCGCATCAGCATTTCGCATCGGCCCGGCTGCGTGCCGTTGAAGAGGGACTTCCTGTGGTTCGCGCTGCAAATACCGGCATATCAGCTGTGGTAGATGCCTATGGGCGGGTGGTTTCGAGCCTTGGACTCGGCCAGGCCGGGATCGTGGACTCAAAATTGCCCGTGGCGGCGCCTGATCGCACATTATTTGCCCGATTTGGCAATATTATCCCGGGTTTCATGATCCTTTTGATGTTTTTCGCTGCAGTTGTATTTCGCGTTCGTCAACGTTCCGAAAATAAATGAAACATGTCGAAACAATTTTGGTGGCGGATTAAACATACGATAGTATACTGGTTGTCTCCTCAGTCAGTTGTCAGGCGTATTCGAAGTGAACAATTTGCTCTCGGACACCTGGACATCGACGAACAGCAATTCGTGAGAATTTGATCAAAGACATGGATAAGCCAGAAGAAACGAAGAAAAAGCGTGCAACGCCGATCCGCACCCGAGGCGGACCTGAGGCGGTTGACGTCCATGTTGGCAGTCGTGTCCGGCAGCGTCGGACCATGCTGGGGATGAGCCAGGAGAAACTTGGCGAAGCCCTGGGTCTGACCTTTCAGCAGGTTCAGAAATACGAACGTGGCGCGAACCGCATCGGTGCGAGCCGCCTCCATCACATTTCGGAAGTACTCGACGTTCCGATCAACTATTTTTTCGAGGAGATGTCTCCGTCCTTCACGAAGAAGCGCGGCAAGACGGGGCTTGCGGAAGCACAGGCTGAATACGATCACGACCCGATGGCCAAACGTGAGACGCTTGAGCTTGTGCGGTCTTATTACAAGATCACCGATCCCAAGGTGCGCCGCCGCGTATTTGAGCTGACCAAACAGCTCGGTAAATCCTTCGCCGACAATTAGGCCCGCGGTCACGCCCCGAATGTGTCTGGTTATCATGACCGGGCAGATCGGAATCGCGCACTTTACTTGACCGCGCGCGCGGATATTGTCACAACGCTGCACAAGACGGTGTTGCGTGTCCGCGTCCTGCCGCCTATGAAATTTGTAACCTGTTACCGAGGATCGAACCCAGCCGGGCGGGTCCAGACAATAAATCATTTCGAGGAGGCAGAACGTGCCCAAGGGAACTTACCTTTTTACCAGTGAATCCGTGTCCGAAGGACACCCGGACAAGGTTTCCGACAGAATCTCCGATGCCGTCGTTGATCTTTATCTTGGTGCCGACCCCTCGTCCCGTGTGGCCTGCGAAACCCTGACCACCACGAACCGTATTGTGCTCGCCGGCGAAGTGCGTGGCCCGGAATCGATCACGAAGGAAATGATCGAGGGTGTTGCCCGCGATGCCGTGAAAGATATCGGCTACGAACAGGACGGCTTTCACTGGAAGAATGCCGAGGTTGAAGTTCATCTTCATCAGCAGTCGGTCGATATTGCCCAGGGCGTCGATTCTGCCGGTAACAAGGACGAAGGCGCGGGCGACCAGGGCATCATGTTCGGTTATGCCTGCACCGAAACGCCGACCCTGATGCCGGCCCCGTTGTATTATTCCCACCAAATTCTCAGCTCGCTGGCCGCGGCACGCCACGCTGATGCCAATTCGGGTCTTGGCCCGGATTCGAAAAGCCAGGTGACGCTCCAGTACGAGAACGGCAAACCTGTCGGGGCGACGTCTATTGTTGTCTCCACCCAGCACGCGGAAGAGATGGATCAGGATCAGATCCGTGAAATCGTGCGTCCGCATGTCGAAGGTATTTTGCCCGCCGGCTGGATGTGCCCGGAAGAAGAATTCTACGTAAATCCCACGGGTCGCTTCGTGATTGGCGGCCCCGATGGCGATTGCGGGCTGACCGGCCGTAAAATTATTGTGGACACCTATGGCGGTGCTGCACCCCATGGCGGCGGCGCATTTTCCGGTAAAGATCCGTCGAAAGTCGACCGTTCGGCCGCATATGCGGCGCGCTGGGTCGCGAAAAACGTTGTGGCGGCAGGAATGGCCGAAAAATGTGTCATCCAGCTGGCCTACGCGATTGGCGTTGCCAAGCCGCTGTCGGTTTATGTCGACACCGCGGGAACCGCGACGATGGACGAGGACAAACTGGCCGACGTGATCCAGGAAGTGGTCGACCTTTCGCCCCGCGGTATCCGCGAAGGCCTGCAGCTTAGCCGCCCGATTTACGCGCGTTCGGCCGCTTACGGCCACTTCGGACGCACGCCCGACGCCGATGGCGGGTTCTCGTGGGAAAACACGGATCTGGTCGACGCTTTGAAAGCGGCCGCTTCTTCATAACGGCTGTATTCCCCTGACAGACCAGGAACAACCGGCCCGCCGCCGCATACTTTATGGGCGGCGGCAGGGCCGACGGCTTCGGACCGGTCAGCAGGCGCTGATCGAAAACCTGTTGCCGCAGATAGAGATCGCCCTGCCGGCGGACTCCGGCGATCTGGTGCCCGATGATCTGTTTGGCGGGCAAACAGATCAGGTATGGCTCGAAATCGGTTTTGGCGGCGGCGAGCATCTGGCGTGGCAGGCAAAAAATAATCCGCACGCGGGTATTATCGGATGTGAGCCGTTTATCAACGGCGTGGTTAAGCTTCTCGGGAATATCCGGGATGACGATCTCGGCAATGTCAGGCTGTATCGGGATGATGCACGCCAGCTTGTCGATCGTCTGCCCGATGCGTCCATTGATCGTGCGTTTATTCTGTTCCCGGACCCCTGGCCCAAGACGCGGCACAACAAGCGCCGCATTGTCTCTACGTCCGTGATTGACTGTTTGGCGGCGGCTTTGCGGGACGGCGCTGAATTGCGCATCGCAACGGATGATCCGGGTTATCTGGAATGGATTTTGTGGCATATGCAGAAGCAGCCGGCCTTTGCCTGGCAGGCGCGCGCGCCCCGGGACTGGCGGGTCCGCCCCGATGACTGGCCGGCAACACGCTATGAACAAAAGGCGACGAAAGCGGGTCGTAACAGTGCATTTCTGACCTATATCCGACAGGATCGGCAGGCGGGCTGAGGTGCTATAAAGGCTTGCCTTCGACGCTGGCCGGGACTAGGTTACGCCGCACTTAACCACAGGCCCTTCCGGGGACCGAATAAATGCTTAGAAGAGTGGGCCCGGCCCGCTTTTTTTATTGGGTGACCGGATAGGTACTGGAACAGGCGAAATATTAGGCGAATTTACTGACGATGGATCAGGCTTCACATGTCGCGCGGCTGATAGAACCGTCCCTCGAATCGATGGGATACGATCTCGTACGCGTGCAGATCAGCGGCGGATCGTCCGATATGTGTTTGCAGATCATGGCGGAGCGCCTGGATCGTGCAGAAATGAATGTCGAGGATTGCGCCAGCATCAGCCGTAACATTTCTACTATTCTGGACGTCGAGGACCCGATTTCGGATGCCTATACGCTGGAAGTCAGCTCTCCCGGTATGGATCGCCCGCTGGTTCGGCTGGAAGATTTTACGCGTTTCGCCGGTTATGAGACGCGGATCGATACGCGGGTCGCGATCATCGACCGCAAGCGCTTTCGCGGCAAGTTACACGGCGTCGATGGCGAAGCGGTCCTTATCGAGGTCGATGGCGAAACCCATGAAATTCCTTTTGAGGACATCCTGCGCGCCAAACTGGTGCTGACGGATGAGTTGATCGCCGCCAGCCAAAAGGCGCACAAACAGAACAAAGAACACGTTTAACGCTAACGGAAGAACGAAAATGGTTGATATGGAAAACATCCCGGTCGCGGGATATGACCGGCTCGAACTGCTGCAGATCGCGGATGCGGTTGCGCGGGAAAAATCGATTGAGGCGGAAGAAGTTCTCGAAGCCATGGAAATGGCCATTCAGAAGGCTGCCCGGTCCAAATACGGCCTGGAACATGATGTGCGCGCTGAAATCGACCGCAAAAGCGGCGATATCAAGCTTGCCCGCTATCTCGAAGTGACCGATGAGATCGAAAACGAAGTCACGCAGGTGACGCCGAAAGAAGCACAGGCCATGCAGGAAGGCGCCGTTGCCGGCGACTTTATCATCGATCCGCTGCCGCCCATCGATTTCGGACGCATCGCCGCGCAGACGGCGAAGCAGGTCATCGTGCAGAAAGTGCGCGAAGCCGAGCGCAAGCGCCAGTACGAGGAATACAAGGACCGCGTTACCGAAATCGTCAACGGTATCGTCAAGCGGACCGAATTCGGCAATATCACGGTCGATCTTGGCCGGGCCGAAGGCGTCATCCGGCGGGACGAATCCATTCCGCGTGAATCCCTGCGCCCGGGCGACCGTGTGCGTGCCTATATCTACGACGTACGCGAAGAAGTGCGTGGCCCGCAGATTTTTCTGTCGCGCAGCCACCCGCAGTTCATGGCCAAACTGTTCGCGCAGGAAGTGCCGGAAATCTATGACGGCATTATCGAAATCAAGTCTGTCGCCCGCGATCCGGGCAGCCGGGCGAAGATCGCGGTGCTGTCGAACGATTCCAGTATCGATCCCGTCGGTGCCTGTGTCGGTATGCGTGGCAGCCGTGTTCAGGCGGTTGTCGGCGAATTACAGGGCGAAAAGATCGATATCATCCAGTGGTCTCCCGATCCGGCGACGTTCATCGTCAACGGGCTGGCCCCTGCCGAGGTGACCAAGGTTGTGCTCGATGAAGAGCAGCAGAAGATTGAGGTCGTCGTTCCCGACGAACAGCTCAGCCTGGCAATCGGGCGGCGCGGACAGAACGTGCGCCTCGCCTCGCAGCTGACCCAGTGGGACATCATGATCCTCACCGAGGAAGAAGAATCCGAACGCCGTCAGGAAGAATTCCGGTCGCGCTCGCAGATGTTCATCGACGGTCTCGACGTTGACGACGTGCTGGCGCATCTACTGGTGACCGAGGGCTTCTCCAGCGTTGAGGAGGTCGCCTTCGTGCCGATCGAGGATCTGCTCTCGATCGAGGGCTTTGATGAAGAAATTGCGGAAGAGCTTCGGAACCGGGCCAATAACTTCCTGTCCGAGGAAGAAGAACGTCTGGCCGGATTGCGCCGCGAACTTGGCGTAGACGATGCTCTCGCAGCGCTTGACGGTCTGTCGCCGGCGATGGTCGTCACACTTGGCGAAGCGGGCGTGAAAACCCTCGACGATCTGGGTGATTTGGCAACCGATGAGCTCAACGATCCCGGCAACCGCGAAGGCGAAGGCCGGGGTATTCTCGCCGAATACGGTCTGGACGAAGATCAGGCCAACGCGATTATCATGGCCGCCCGCGCGCATTGGTTCGACGATGAAGACGAACCTGCTGCAGCGGAAGAGGCTGCCGACGCAGGGGCTGAAGAAGCCGCTCCCGCCGAGGAGGGTTGAGCGCACCGGCATGATCCGCCCTGAAAAGCAGATGCCGGAACGGCGCTGCATCTATACGCGCGAAACGTCGTCGCGCGAGATGCTGGTCCGTTTTGCTGTCTCACCCGACGGGATGGTGGTGCCGGACCTGGAAGAGAAGCTGCCCGGGCGCGGATTGTGGTTGACCGCGCGCGGCGATATAATAAGGCGGGCGTGCGCCGAGAATGCGTTCTCGAAGGCTGCCCGCCGGAATGTGACGGTACCGGCGGATCTGCCCTATCGCCTTGCCGCGCTGATGAATAGCCGCTGCCTCGATCTGATCGGGTTGGCGCGGCGATCTGGTGCGGCGGTTGCAGGGTTCGAAAAGGTTCGGGCGGCGCTTGAGGCCGGCGACGTGGCGCTTTTGATTGAAGCGTCGGACGGCGCCGATGATGGGCGCGAAAAACTGGCCCGGCGCGCGGCAGGGGTCGAAACGCTGTCTTTATGGACGGCGGACCGGCTCGGGGCGCCATTCGGGCGTGACAGAGTCGTGCATGCGGCGATCTTCGCCGGCGGTCTTGCTGACCGCTTGTCGAGGGAAGCGTTGCGTTGCGCGGGGATACAAAGCGAGGGTGCCGATCTCGGTGCCCAACTTGAGTTGCAGGAAAGCTGACGGAAGATGACAGACCAGAACGAAAAGACTGACGGCAAGAAGAAAAAGCTGTCGCTCTCGCGACCCGGCAAGCTCGAGCTGAATAAGACTGTCGATGCTGGCCAGGTTCGCCAGAGCTTTTCCCATGGCCGCACAAAGGCTGTCGCCGTAGAGGTGCGCCGCAAGCGGACCTTCAAGCAGGCCGATGACGGGGCCATGACCGAGATTCGCGAGCAGGCGCCGGTTGAAGAAGTCGTACCCGTCGTTGAAGAGCCTGTCGAACAGGCACCGGTGAAGAAGGCCGAGGCACCTGCCCGGACGCTGACCGAACAGGAACGCGCAGCCCGGACGCGTGCCCTCGAAGGTGCCCGCCAGACTGAAACGGAAATTGCCGAAAACCGCGCCGAGCGCGAGGCAATGGAAGTCCGCCGTCGCGAGGAAGAGTCCCGCCAGCGCGACCAGGAAGATCAGCGCCGCAAGGAAGAGGAAGAGCGCCGTCGCGCCGAGGAAGAAGAACGTCACCGCCTCGACGAGGAAGCCGCGCGCAGTGCCGCCGAACAGGCCGCCCGTCTCGAAACCCCCGATCCGGCCGCCACCGACACCGCGAAGCCGAAGGCCAAGGCGAAGACCGAAACCCGTGCGCCCGTCGCGGAGGCTGAAGAGGCCAATCGTGCCGGCAAGACGGATGCCCGCAAACCCGCGGCCCGTCGTGGGGGCGATTCCCGCCGCCGGGGCGGCAAACTTACCATCTCGCAGGCGCTTAACGACGAAGAACGCCAACGCAGCCTGGCATCCGTACGTCGCCAGCGGGAACGCGAAAAACGTGCCGCATCCGGGCCGAAGGAATCGAAAAAAGTGTTCCGTGAAGTAATTATTCCCGACACCATTACGGTGCAGGAACTCGCCAACCGTATGACCGAGCGCGCCGGCGATATTATTAAGGCGCTGATGAATAACGGGATCATGGCGACGATCACGGAATCGATCGACGCAGAAACGGCGGAACTGGTCGTGACCGAGTTCGGTCATACCCCCAAACGGGTCTCCGAAGCCGATGTCGAAATCGGATTGAAGGGCGGCGAAGATAAAGACGATACGAATCTTCAGCCACGCCCCCCCGTGGTCACCATCATGGGCCATGTCGATCACGGCAAGACCTCGTTGCTGGATGCGCTGCGGTCGACGGATGTCGTGGGCGGTGAAGCCGGCGGTATCACGCAGCATATCGGTGCCTATCAGGTCCGGATGGCCAGCGGCGACAAGATTACGTTCCTCGACACCCCCGGCCATGAAGCCTTCACGGCAATGCGGTCACGCGGCGCCAATGCAACGGATATCGTGGTGCTGGTTGTTGCCGCCGATGACGGCATCATGCCGCAGACGGTAGAGGCGATTGATCATGCCAAGGCGGCGGGTGTTCCGATCATCGTTGCGATCAACAAGATGGATCGGCCCGATGCCAATGCGGATCGTGTGCGCAACGAATTGCTGTCGCATGAACTGGTCGTCGAAAATCTCGGCGGTGATATCCTCTCGGTAGAGGTGTCGGCGCTCAAGAAAACCAATCTCGACAAGCTTGAAGAAGCGATCATTCTGCAGTCCGAAATCCTCGAGATCCAGGCAAATCCCGACCGCGACGCCGAAGGCGTCGTTGTTGAAGCGAAGATCGAAACAGGCCGCGGATCCGTTGCCACCGTGCTGGTACAGCGCGGTTCGCTGAATGTCGGCGATATCGTGGTTGCCGGCGCGGAATGGGGCAAGGTGCGGGCGCTCATTGATGATACGGGCGCGCGCGTCGATACGGCGTCGCCGTCGATGCCTGTCGAAATCCTCGGCCTGAACGGCACCCCGAATGCGGGCGACGAATTCGGGGTTGTGGAGAATGAAGCGCGGGCGCGCGAAATTACGGAATTCCGTCAGCGCCGCAATCGCGACGCGAAGGTTCAGGCCGGTGCCCGCGGCACGCTCGACCAGATGTTCGACCGGATTCAGGCCGGCGAAGTCCAGGAGATCCCGGTCGTCGTCAAGGGCGACGTGCAGGGCTCCGTCGAAGCGATCCTCCAGAGTGCTCATAATCTCGGTACCGACGAGGTCTCGGTCCGCGTATTGCACTCCGGTGTCGGCGCGATAAACGAATCCGACGTTACACTTGCCCAGGCGTCCGGTGCGATGCTGGTCGGCTTTAATGTCCGTGCCAATGCGCAGGCGCGCCAGCTTGCGGCAAGCGAGGGCGCAGATATCCGCTATTACGCGATTATCTATGACCTGGTGGACGATCTGAAGTCGATGCTCAGTGGCATGCTGGCCCCTCAGATCCGCGAAACATTCCTCGGCAACGCGGCGATCAAGGAAGTGTTCAACATCACCAAGGTCGGCCGGGTCGCGGGTTGCGACGTCACCGAGGGCGTTGTGCGGCGCGGATCCAGTGTTCGGCTGTTGCGCGACGATGTCGTCATTCACGAAGGCAAACTGTCGACCCTCAAACGCTTCAAAGACGAAGTGCGCGAGGTCACGCAGGGCTTTGAATGCGGTATGGCGTTCGAGAACTATCAGGATCTCAAGGCTGGCGACGTCATCGAGTGCTTCGATGTCGAGGAAATCGCCCGGACCCTGTAGAACGCAGTTCGGTATCGGCACCGGCAGGGTGCCTCAACAGGTTATTTAGCGGATTATTGCGATGAAGCGCGGTGAATCGAAGTCCCGCAGCCAGCGGCAGTTGCGTATCGGTGAAGTGATCAGGCATGTTCTGGTCCAGCTTATCGAGCGTGGTGAGGCGAATGATCCCGGTTTGGACGGGGTCACGATTACGGTGACTGAGGTCCGTGTCAGCCCGGATCTGCGCAATGCGACAGCATTCGTGATGCCGCTCGGCGGCACTGACAGCGAAGAAATTCTCGAAACCTTGAACCGGGCGGCGCCGTTCTTCCGCCGTCGTGTCGCATCAGAGGTCGATCTTCGTCGCCTGCCATCGCTCTCCTTCGAGCTTGATGTGACTTTCGATAACGCCGATCACATCGATGCCCTGTTACGTAGCCCGGCTGTCTCCGCCGACGTGAATGCGCCTCGCGAAGCCGATTCCGATACAGATTCGGGCGACGATACAGAAGAAGATGGGACGTAAACGGCGCGGCGATCCGGTGCATGGCTGGATTGCGGTCGACAAGGATATCGGGCTGACCTCCACCCAGGTCGTCGGCCGGGTTCGCAGAATTTTCAATGCACAGAAAGCCGGTCATGCCGGCACCCTGGACCCTCTGGCCACCGGTGTTCTGCCGATCGCGCTGGGCGAGGCGACCAAGACTGTTCCCTTTGTGATGGATGGCGCTAAATCCTATCGCTTTACCGCCTGTTTCGGCGAGGCACGCGATACCGACGACCTTGAAGGCCGCGTGATTGCGACCAGCGATGCCCGGCCCGGCGACGATGCGATCCGGGAGGCCCTGCCGGAATTTACCGGCACTGTGTTGCAGGTGCCGCCGGTCTATTCGGCCATCAAAATCGACGGGCAGCGGTCCTATAAAATGGCGCGCGACGGCAATGGCGAATTACCCCCCGCCAGAAACGTGGAAATCAGCCGGTTTGAGCTCGTCGAGCGGCCCGATACGGATCATGCGGTGTTCGAAGTCGATTGCGGGAAAGGTACTTATATCCGCAGTCTGGCCCGCGATCTCGGGGTTCGTCTCGGCACGGTCGCCTTTGTGTCCGAGTTGCGCCGAACGTTGTGCGGACCGTTTTCGGAAAAAGATGCGATTTCGCTGGATAAACTGGCTGAATCCATGCTATCTGCCCCCCCGCAAGATACCTTGCTGCCCGTCACGACCGCGCTGGACGACATCCCGGCGCTGGCCATGACGGATACCCAGACCGACCACCTGCGTCATGGACGCGCGGTCCGGGCGCGAAGCGGCAGTACCATTTTCGTCGATGCGAACCAGTTGGACGCAATAAGCGACGGGGATGTGCTGTGTGCCATGTCGGGTGAAACCCCGGTCGCGCTCGCCCGTCTCGAAGGAGAGGAAATCCGGCCGGTTCGGGTACTTAACATCGAAGGCGCCCCCATGACGGGCGCGGAAACGGAGTAAACGATGTCGATTACGCAAGAGCGCAAGACAGAGCTCATTAAAGAATATTCCACCGGCGAATACGATACCGGCTCGCCCGAGGTTCAAGTTGCTATCCTGTCGGAGCGCATCGGTAACCTCACGGAACATCTGAAAGAACACAAAAAGGATTTCCACTCGCGTCGTGGCCTGCTGATGATGGTCGGCCAGAGACGGCGCCTGCTGGATTATCTCAAGCGCAAAGATCAATCGCGCTATGAGAAACTGATCGCAAGCCTCGGACTCCGGCGCTGATCAGAACACCGTATTCGGTTTGATATGTACACCGGCCTGCGCAATCGCGGGCCGGTGTTGCGTATACGCGAATGCGGATAAACGGTCGCGGCCATGGGGGTCGCGCGCAAAGTCCGGCAAGGGTTGAACGCCCGCCGGCCGCATGCAGGCACATTGCCGATGTGAAACCGGCCCGACCGCGTAGGGCGGCGGGCTTAGGAAGGAATGTAAGAAATGTTCACCGAACACCGTAAAGAAATTCAATGGGGCGGTCGTCCGCTCATCATCGAAACCGGGAAAATTGCCCGGCAGGCCGATGGGGCCGTGATGGTCACCTATGGCGGCACGCAGGTTCTCTGCACCGCCGTGGCGCAGAAATCGCCGAAGCCGGGGATCGATTTTTTCCCGCTGACGATCAACTATCAGGAAAAGACATTTGCCGCCGGTAAAATCCCGGGTGGCTTTTTCAAGCGCGAAGGCCGTCCGTCCGAAAAGGAAACGCTGACGTCCCGCCTGATTGACCGTCCGCTGCGTCCGCTGTTCGCGGGTGGCTTCCGGAACGAAACCCAGGTGATTTGCACCGTCTTGGCGCATGATCTCGAAAATGATCCCGATATCGTCGCACTCGTCGGTTCGTCCGCTGCGCTGACCATTTCGGGCATCCCGTTCATGGGCCCGATCGGTGCTGCACGTGTGGCTTATATTGACGGCGAATACGTGCTCAATCCGCTTCAGGAACAGATGGGCGAAACCGATCTCGACATGATCGTGGCCGGCACGGCCAACGCGGTCAACATGGTGGAATCGGAAGCGAACGAGCTTTCCGAAGATGTCATGCTGGGTGCTGTGATGTTCGCGCATAATGGTTTCCAGCCTGTGATCGACATGATCGTCGAGCTTGCCGAGCTCTGCGCGAAAGAACCCTGGGATATTCCCCAGGCACCCGACGACGAAGAAGCACTTCTTGCACGGGTGAGTGCCGCGGCCGAAGCCGGTCTGCGCGATGCGTATCAGGAAACCGTTAAGCAGGCGCGTGTTGAGAAGATCAGCGCGGCCAAATCCGCGGCGATGGAAGCGTTTGCCGATGATGACGACGGCATTCAGGAACGTGCCAAGGGCATGCTGAAGACAGTCGAGAAAAACATCGTCCGTAATGCGATCCTTGATACCAAGCAGCGTATCGATGGCCGCGATCTCGAAACGGTGCGGCCGATCGCTTCCGAAGTCGGCATTCTGCCGCGTGCGCATGGCTCCGCTCTGTTCACCCGGGGTGAAACCCAGGCGCTCGTGACCGCGACGCTCGGTACCGGGCAGGACGAGCAGATCATCGATGCGCTCGAAGGCGAATATCGCGAACACTTCCTGCTGCACTACAACTTCCCGCCCTACTCGGTCGGTGAAGCCAGCTTCCTGCGCTCCCCGGGGCGTCGTGAAATCGGTCACGGAAAGCTCGCCTGGCGTGCCATTCGTGCCCTGCTGCCGCAGAAAGAGGACTTCCCCTACACGATGCGTATTGTGTCGGAAGTCACCGAATCCAATGGTTCGTCGTCGATGGCGACTGTCTGCGGCACATCGCTGTCGCTGATGGATGCGGGTGTACCGCTGCGCCGTCCGTGTGCGGGTATTGCCATGGGTCTGATCAAGGAAGACGACCGCTTCGCCGTTCTGTCCGATATTCTCGGCGACGAGGATCACCTTGGCGATATGGACTTCAAGGTCGCTGGTACCGAGGAAGGCATCACTGCTCTCCAGATGGATATCAAGATCACCGGTATCACCGAGGAAATCATGCAGGTGGCTCTTGGCCAGGCCAAGGGCGGTCGCCTGCATATCCTGACCGAGATGGCAGCTGCGCTGACATCGGGCCGGGAGGAAGTCAGTGATTTCGCACCGCGGATCACGACCTTCCAGATTCCGAAGGACAAGATTCGTGAAGTTATCGGCACCGGCGGTAAGGTTATTCGCGAAATCTGCGATGAAACCGGCGCCAAGGTCGATATCGAGGACGATGGCACGATTAAGGTCTCGTCGACCGACAACGCTGCCGCCGAAGCTGCCGTCAACTGGATCAAGGGCATCGTTGCCGAACCGGAGATCGGCGTGATCTACACCGGCAAGGTGGTCAAGGTCGTCGATTTCGGCGCATTCGTGAACTTCATGGGGTCCCGCGACGGGCTGGTGCATATTTCCGAGCTGGAAAATCGCCGGGTCGACAAGGTTACCGATGTGGTCAACGAAGGCGAACAGGTCAAGGTCAAGGTCCTGGCGGTCGACGATCGTGGCAAGGTTCGCCTGTCGATGAAAGTCGTCAACCAGGAAACGGGCGAAGATCTGTCCGAGAAAACCGAAGAAGCAGACAGCGACGCCTGATCGTTGCGTCTCTAAAAACGTGTTTCGGTCCCGGGCAGTGAAATTAATTCATCGCCCGGGACTGGCCGTTTTGGAAACCCTTCATATAATAGTAATCATACGGCACGTGTCCGGGAGATAGATTCTGAAACCGCTGCAACCGCTTGTCATCTCCGGCAAGGAGGTCGCCCCTCTCGTTGAGGGCGGCAAGGGCATCGCTGTGTCGAATGGCGAAAGTTCAGGCGCATGGGCGGCGACGGGTGGCGTTGGCACGTTCTCCGGCGTTAATGCGGATTCCTATGACGAAAACGGGAAACCGATCCCGCTTGAATATCACGGGCGTACACGCCGCGACCGGCATGAAGAACTTCTGGCATATGCCATTCAGGGCGGACTGGCCCAGGCCCGTATCGCCCACGATGTTTCCGGTGGCGAAGGCCGCATCCACATGAATGTTTTGTGGGAAATGGGGGGCGCCGAACGGGTCCTGCGCGGCGTTCTTGGCGGTGCAAAGGGCCTGATCCACGGCGTTACCTGCGGCGCCGGCATGCCTTACAAGATCGCGCAGATTTCGGCCGAATACGGCGTTTATTATTATCCGATCGTCTCATCCGCTCGCGCGTTCCGCGCTCTGTGGAAACGGTCGTATCACAAATTCCCTGAATGGCTCGGCGGTGTGGTCTACGAAGACCCGTGGCGGGCCGGCGGACACAACGGTTTGTCGAATAGCGAAGATCCCAACGTGCCCGAGGATCCGCGTCCCCGCGTTGCAGAACTGCGGAAGGTCATGAATAAGCTTGGCCTCAATACCGTGCCGATCGTTATGGCCGGTGGCGTGTGGTTTATGCGTGACTGGGCGGACTGGATCGAAGATCCCGATGTTGCGCCGGTGGTGTTCCAGTTCGGGACGCGTCCGCTCCTGACCCAGGAGAGCCCGATCCCCAAGGAATGGAAGGCACGTCTGCTCGGTCTTGAGGAAGGCGACGTCTATCTGAATAAATTCAGCCCGACCGGCTTTTATTCGTCGGCGGTACGCAATCCGTTCCTCCTCGAGCTCAAGGGACGTTCCGATCGCCAGATTGCTTTTGGTGATGAAGCCGACGGCGACCTTAATCAGGAATTCAAGATCGGCGCACGTGGCCGTCAGATATTCGTCAGTGCGGCCGATAAAGTGCGTGCCGAGCAATGGATTTCTGAAGGATATACCGAAGGATTGCGGACACCGGATTCAACGGTGATCTTTGTGTCGGCGGATAAGAGCAAGCAAATCCAGACCGATCAGTCCGACTGCATGGGCTGTCTGTCGCAGTGCCAGTTCTCGAACTGGGCACAGAATGAAGCCGGCACCACCGGCCGCCGCCCGGACCCCCGCTCGTACTGCATCCAGAAGACGCTGCAGGATATCGTCCACGGCGACCCGGTCGACGAACAGCTGATGTTTGCCGGTCATAACGCATACAAGTTCAAGGATGACCCGTTCTATTCGAACGGATTTATTCCCACCGTCAAGGAACTGGTCGACCGGCTCCATACCGGCGACTAGCACCATTTAGCCTGACGTCGGCGAATATAGTTTGGATTAATTCCAAACGTCGGGTTTGAACGTTGTGTTTTTTGGGCTTTAAAATTTCCGTCACAAGTCTTATATCTACTGCATGACTGAGAATACTTCTCATAAACGGCCATATTCAGGTGTGATCGCACGTCTGAAGGAGGCAGGTCTTCGCCCTACCCGGCAGCGCATTGCGCTGGCGAAGCTGTTGTTTGAGGGCGAAAACCGGCATGTCACCGCAGAAGATCTGCACGGCGAAGCGCGCGCCGCAGGTGTGAGCGTCTCTCTGGCGACGATTTACAATTCCCTGCACCAGTTTACCGATGCCGGGATCATGCGCGAGGTCGTGGTTGAGGCGGGCCGGTCTTACTTCGATACCAATACCGGCGAGCATCATCACTTTTTCCATGAAGATACCGGTTCTCTCGAAGATATTCCGGGCGAACTGATCAATGTGTCTGAATTGCCGGCGGCGCCTGCGGGTAAGTCTGTCCAGCGGGTCGATGTGATCGTGCGGGTCAGCGCCAGCGACTAAGCTTGCGGTTTATCGCGCTTTTTTCTTCTCTGGAATTATTCCAATCTATTGACGGTGGGCGTTGGCTGACCTATATATTATGAGAGCGACATTCGATGCGGATGGTGCTCGGTCCGACAGGATACGGACCGCGGGACACAACGTATTGTGATTCAGCAAAACCAAAGCGACTGATTTCATAACCAGAACAAGGAGGGTGACATGCCGTCACTTGGTGGAACAAAGACCGAGAACAACCTGAAAGAGGCCTTCGCCGGCGAATCGCAGGCCAATCGCCGCTATCTCTATTTCGCACAAAAGGCTGACGTTGAAGGTTACAATGACGTTGCGGCTGTTTTCCGGTCCACTGCCGAAGGCGAAACCGGTCACGCGCACGGCCATCTCGAGTATCTCGAGGAAACCGGCGATCCGGCAACGGGCCAGCCCATCGGTTCGACATCAAACAACCTCAAAGCGGCAGTTGCCGGCGAAACCCACGAATACACCGATATGTATCCGGGGATGGCCCGCGAAGCCCGCGATGAAGGTTTCGACGAAATCGCAGATTGGTTCGAGACTCTCGCCAAGGCTGAACGCTCCCATGCCGGGCGTTTCCAGAAGGCGCTCGACGAACTCGACTAATTCGATCGACCACCGGCCTTGTGAGAGGCCGGTGGTCACCACCGCATCTGGGTAAATATCCGGGCAAATGCGAGCGCTCTTTGCCTGTCAGGTGCGCGAACTCACAAAATACATTCACGCAAAATGAGGTCGACAGATGTCTGAAGGCAGCCTGGGTGCGCCGGAACGCCATCCTATTCCATGGCAGGAGCCCGATTTCTACGATGAGGAAAAACTCGACGCAGAACTGCGTCGTCAGTTTGACATCTGCCATGGCTGTCGGCGTTGCCATAATTTGTGTGACTCGTTTCCGCTTCTATTCGATCTCATCGATGAGGCCGAAAGCATGGAGCTCGACACCGTCGATTCCAAGGACTTCAAGCCCGTCATAGATGCCTGCACGCTGTGCGATATGTGCTTTATGACCAAGTGCCCTTATGTGCCGCCTCACGCATTCAACCTCGACGTTCCGCACCTGATGCTGCGTTACCGCGCGGTGGAACTGAAAAAGGGCGAAGTGCCGTTTGTCGCCAAGCAGATTTCCAAGACCGACCGGAACGGCAAGCTCGCCGGTGCCGTCGCACCGCTGGCGAACTGGGCGACGCGCACCGACAACAAGCTGACGCGCCCGGTCATGCAGTCAGTTTCCGGGATAGATGCGAAAGCCGCCCTGCCTAAATTTCATCGCAAGACGCTGACTGCCCAGGCGAAAAGCAACGCGCCGGTGCGCAACACGGATGCGCCGGCCAAGGGCCGCAAGGCCGTTGTCTACGGTACGTGTTTCGTGAACTACAACGATCCCTCGATGGGCATGGATGCCCTCGAAGTACTGGCGCGCAATGGCGTGGAGACCGAGGTTCTGCACCCGGCCTGTTGCGGTATGCCCAAGCTCGAGCATGGCGACATTGCAGGCGTCGCGGAAAGCGCCAAACAGGTTGCTGCCGTGTTCAGGCCCTGGATCGAAAAGGGTTACGACATCGTCGCGCTGACGCCGAGTTGTTCCCTGATGCTCAAATTCGAATGGCCGCTGATCCTGCCGGATGACGAGGATATCAAGCTGCTTTCCGGTGCCACCCATGACATCAGTCAGTATGTCGTCGACATCTCCAAGAATGAAGGCCTGGCCGACGGTATGCAGCCGTTGGATGGCCCGGTGACCGTCCATCTGGCCTGCCATTCCCGGGCGCAGAATATGGGCCAGAAGGCGGCTGAATTATTACGGCTGATCCCGGAAGCGGACGTGAGCGTGATCGAGCGCTGTTCCGGGCATGGTGGATCCTGGGGCATGATGAAAGATAATTTCGAAACCGCCATCAAGGTCGGCAGGCCGGCGGCACGAAAAGCACTGGAGGTCGCGCCGAAATACGTGGTCTCGGAATGCCCGCTCGCGGGTCTTCACATCCTTCAGGGCATGGAGCGCCTCGCCGAAAAAGAAACGCCGCCGCCTGCAGTGCCGATTCATGCGCCGCACCCGGTTCAACTACTCGCCCAGGCCTATCGGGATGACAGGAAATAATATGAGCACGCCCAAAGAAATTACCCGCGAAGACATTCTTCCCTATGACGATTACGCGTCGACGCGGAGTGAGCGTAAAAAGGCGTTGATGGCGGTCAAGAAAGACCGGCGGATGGAAGTTGGCCCGCATGCGACGTTCTACTTTGAGAGTTACGAGACGATGTGGAACCAGATTCACGAAATGCTCTATATCGAGCGTGGCGGCGACGACCAGATTCCCGACGAGCTCGCGGCCTATAATCCGCTGATCCCGCAGGGCCGCGAACTGGTTGCGACGGTCATGTTTGAAATCGGCGACCCGGACCGGCGTGCCAAGGTTCTCTCGACCCTCGGTGGCGTTGAAGAGACTATTTCGATCACCGTCGGTGGCGAAAAAATTGCGGGCGTTGCGGAAGAGGACCTCGACCGGACAACTGCGGACGGCAAGGCTTCATCGGTCCAGTTCATCCACTTCCCGTTTACCGACGCCCAGGTTGCGGCATTTCGGGCGGAAGACGCAGCAGTGACGGTTGGATTCAGCCATGACAGCTATTCTCACAGCGCAGGTATGTCGGTTGCTGTCCGGACGGCGCTCGCCGGGGACTTTGATTAAATAACAAATCTGATGGGGAATCAGAGCGGCCCGGATGTATTACAGATGTTCGCATGTTCGCCAAGCGCAAACGAAATCTTAATCTGTCCCCCTTAACCTACCTCTCCTAGATGCAACGGGTTCTACAACCACGGGCAGCAACCGGTGGCAGAACGAACAGGAGTTATTGGCTATGGCGAACGCAGTAAACGTTCATGGTGACCACGTCGAAATCACGCTTTCCGGTGAACTGACGTTTTCGAGCTACAAAGAATTCCAGGAAGTCATGAAATCGGCCACAGATGCGGGGAAAAAATCCTGCATCATCGATCTTTCAGCCCTGAATTCCATCGATTCTGCGGGCATTGGCATGCTTTTGTTCGCGAATGATGAAACCAAGCAGACAAACATCAACTTGTCTCTGCGCGGCCCCCAGGGCCCCGTCAAGACCGTCCTTGAGCACACGAAAATCAACGAGGTCATTCCGATCGTCGCCTGATTAACGGCCAGACACCGCCTGGGCCTTGGGCAGCGATATGCCCGAATCCGTAGAACATCACCTTCCCTGATGGGCGCGCCGTATTATGAACTTCATCGAGCCTAGGTCGGCGATCGTCCCGTCGACAGAAGATCCGATCCGCCCGGCCGCGGATCTGGAGCGTGCAATCCGTGCGTCCAAAATTCTGATTGTCGACGATCAGAAAATGGTCCGGGAGCTTCTAAAAATTTATCTGACGACCGGTGGATATGAAAATCTGATCTTCGCTGCTGATGGAGATGAGGCGCTCGAAGAGATCGCCAATGAAGATCCGGATCTTGTCGTCCTCGATCTGCAGATGCCCCGGATGAACGGGCTAGACGTCTGCAAGACCCTCCGCGCCGACCCCAAATACGCGATGCTGCCGGTTCTGGTGCAGACAGCGGCGGATTCGGCAGAAGACCGGGCTGAAATTTTCCGTTCGGGCGCGACCGATATGGTCGGCAAGCCAATCAACGATGCGGAACTTCTCGCCCGGGTCGGTATTCATCTTCAGAATCGTCATATGCTCGGCCAGCTTTCGCAGTACCGCGAAACGATGGAGCGCGACCTTCTGCTGGCGCGGGACATGCAGCACCGGATCATGCCCGATCCCCGATCCCTGACAAAATTGCATGACAAGTACGACATTGAAATCAAAAGCCACTTTCAGACCTGCGACGCCCTCGGGGGTGATATGTGGAATGTCTGGCCTATAGATGACGACAAGATCGGTTTTCATGTCATCGATTTTACCGGCCATGGCGTTGTGGCTTCACTGAATACGTTCCGCTTCCAGTCTCTGGTGGCGGCGACGGGCTACAATCCAGCCCACCAGGTTGAGTACGTCGAGAAGATCAATAGAAACCTCCACAGCATGCTCCCAAGCGGCCAGTTCGCGACGGCTATCGGCGGCTACATAGACCTGCGTCACGATGTGATGCGCTATACGGCGTGCGCGGGCCCAAAACCGTTTCTCGTTTCACCGGACCATCCGGCGGGCACCTGGCTGCCGTCGGCAGGCCGGCCGCTTGGCATGACGCGCGACTCTAAATATGAAGAGTATGAGGTGACCTTTCCGCCCGGCAGTTCGCTGTTTCTCTATAGCGATGCGTTGACCGAGACTCCCGATATGATCAATCCGGTCTATGACGAAGACCGAATGCAGGCAGCCCTGACGGGGCGGGTCGATGCCGAGGGACATCCCTTCGACGTCATTCTGGCTGATTTTTTCAATTGTGCGCAGGAGCCGTTGAACGACGACCTCACGATGATCATGTTGACGCGGCCCGGAAACCCCTAAACGTGAAAACGAGCAAGCATCTATCGGTGCACAACGATGCAGCCGCTTCGGAGACGCCGATAACCGGTGCGTCGACGCATGCAGCGATACCGCTGCCCGGCTGCGTGGTGCATTCACCGCTGCATGTCGATGTCGCGGCATGGATATCCCGCAAATTGCGCTGCGTTGAAGATAACGAGTTGCCGGCTTCCCGGCTCTTCATGAACTTTGATGCGACGTTTCAGGTTCAGACGTTTGATGACATAGATATATGCGTCAGTATTGCCGCAAACGCGCTATCCCTTGAGCCGATTGCCACAATCGGTCTGCGGGAGCTCATCGTCAACGCGGTTGAGCACGGCAATCTTGAAATCGATTTCGCCCACAAGTCCGATTTGCTTGCCAATGGTGAATGGCAGGATGAAATCGAAAGACGTCTCGCGACGCGCGAACTCGGCAGCCGTTTTGCTGCGGTGCAGATGTCGCGCGATGACAATGATTTTGAGATCCAGATCACGGATCAGGGCCCCGGCTTCGACTGGCAAACACATATCGACCCCGACACGGCGCCCACGCACATGCTGCACGGACGGGGTATGTCGCTTGCGATGGGTGCGGGGTTTGAATCGATCCGGTATTACGGAACCGGTAATCAGGTGGTGGTCCGCGGCCTGTGTGCTCTTGATCAGAATATCTGAGCGGAGCAATCCCGGATTTCTTGATGGCTCGCGGACGTTGAGCGGCCGCGTCTAACCTTATCTGCCTATATAAGCTGGCGGGTGTGCTCGCTTGGGAGCGCTGCCGCGACCGCCTGTTACAGCTGGTCAATCAGGCGGCGTCTCTGGCGGCGATCTCACCGTCTTCTGTCGTCTCCGAGGCCGCCTCTTGATCGGTCGTATCGACGGATGTATCGACCGCCTTGTTTGCCGATTGGTCGCCAACGAGATCTTCGAAGGATTTAACTTCGACCATGAAATTCTTCAGCAGGGTATCAAGATCGCGGGTCTGATTGGCGAGGCTCTCCGCAGATTGGTCAAGTTCCTCAACGGTGGTGTTGGTTTGATCAGCTGCTGTGTTGACCGAGGCGATATTCTCCGACACCTGGCGGGTACCGTCTGCGGCATTGCTGGCGCTTTGGGCGATCTCAGCCGTTGCCTGTTTCTGCTGGCTGACGGCCTCCGATATGGCTTCGGTGCTGCCGGCGACTTTGTTGATGGTGTTAGTGATCTCGCCGATCGCTTTAACGGCGACGCCGGTCGCATTCTGAATTTCGGTAACCTGCTCGGAGATGTCGTCGGTCGCCTTGGCAGTCTGGTCGGCCAGTGATTTGACCTCGGTCGCGACGACCGCGAAACCTTTGCCGGCTTCTCCCGCGCGGGCAGCTTCGATGGTTGCGTTCAGTGCCAGCAGATTTGTCTGGCTGGCGATGTCGTTGATCAGGCCGACGACTTCACCGATTTTCTGTGCGGCCTCGTCAAGAACGACGACGCCATCATTGGCGCGCTGTGCTTCCTCTACCGCGGTTGCGGCGACGGATGCGCTTTCGGCAACGATTGCACTGATTTCATCGCCTGACGATGAGAGTTCTTCGGCTGCCGCGGCCACGGTGTCTACGTTGGACGAAGCCTGGCCGGATGCCTCGGATACGGCGGCGGCGCTGTTAGACGTGTCGCCGGCGTTGGATTTGATCGTGTCGCTTTTGGTGCGGACGCTCTCGAGTGCAGATATCAGCGATTCCATGAAGGATGAAATCCGGTGCTCGTAAGCGCGCGACACAAGCCGCATGAACTCGGCGCGATTGGTCGCTGATTCGCTGAGTACTTCGAGTTCAGCGGCACGTTCCGCTTCACCGGCTGCCCGTTCGTCAGCTGCCCGTTTCTGCTCGGCGGCGACGCGCTGGTCCGTCTCACGCGATTGCGCTTCAAGGCGTTTGTTCTCCTGAAGTTTTTCCTTGAAGACCTGAAGCGAACCGGAGATTTCGCCGATTTCGTCGCGCCGGCCCTGATAGGGAACGTCGGCTTCCAGGTCACCATGGGCGAGATCGTTCATTGCGCCCGTAATACTGTTAATCGGTTTGCTCAGCACCCGGCGAATGAATACGGTCAATATCCCGACGATAGACAGGACCATAATCGACGCGATAATCAGCGCCCGAAAGGCTGCTGTTTGGGCTTCCGCCAGAATCCGTTCAAGACTCCAGGCGGTTGCGACCGTACCGATGAATTTATTGTTCTTGCCGGTTGTTACCGGCGTGATGGCGATGACGTGGAAATCGGTGAGCTTATAGGTCGTACCGGCAGAGGCGGTCTCTTTGGTCAACGCGGTACCCGACAGATCGTAGGGCTTCAATTCGTCCGACGAATAATTGTTGACGACTTCGCCGGCTGCGGAAAACGCTGTAAAGCCGGCGAAGCCGACTTCTTTGTCACCGATGAAATTCTGATAAGACTTTGAAATTACGTCTGTTTTTTTCCACCTGAGGGCCCCTGAAATCTGAGAAGCGAGCAATTGGGTGATGGAAACGGCGCTTAATTCCGCTTCATGCAGCAACCGATCCTGGGCGGAATTGTATTGAATGGCCGTTTGCGCGGCGATACCCACGGACGTGGCGACGGCGATAATCGCCGCCGCCTTTCGTCCGATGGTCCAGAAGGTGCGCTTACCTTCTCTGCTTTTCTGCTGATGCTCCGTGTCGACCGGTTCGGAAAAAATGGTGACATCGTTTGAGATGGTGTTCGTCATTTGCCGTCTTTCGTACAGGGAGCGTCGGGAATCGTGTTTGGGAGTATCGGGTCTTATTCGACCAGCTGTTCGACATTCACGCCGATGGTAACGGCGCCGATAACCTTGCCGGAAGCCGGGTCGGTAATCGCCATGCTGAGCTGGGATTGAAGCGTCTGGGACGATTCATCGGTTTTGACTTTGCCGACATGCGTTGCTTTGGGGCCGACGCTGTAGGTCTTCTGCCATTTGGCTTCATCGCCCTGCCAGTAATCCGACGTCACGTCGCTCTGGCCGACATTCAGGCCCTTATTGTCCATCACAAAGATCTCGGTATAGAGGCCCTTGGAGTCGCTTTTGACCTTCTTCAGATAGCCGGACAGCGCGTTATCGAGAACGGATTTGGTCATTGCACCGCCGCCGCCCTTCACTTCGGCGCGCCAGGTTTTGTCCATCTTGTCGATTTCGCCCTGGGCAAGCGACGCGTGCTTTGCGTTTTGGGCGTTAATGGCGGCGATGACCAACGGGTTGCCTGCCCAACCGGCGACTTTCGTGCCTGCCAGCTGTTTCATCGGCGCAACATGTTCGCCTTCGGCCGCAACCGGTCCGGCAACAAGGGTGGTCAGAGCGATAGCAGTCAACGTGGTTTTGATAATTGATCGTTTCATGGGGGGAATTCTCCGGGTTCGATGAGATATCCCGCAGAGAACTTCGTGCGGGGTACCAAGACACCGCACGTAATACGGATGAATTATTTAAAATTGACTAATTTGCCGGCGTCGGCCGCGTGCCGGGAACGCATGGCGGATAGTGCGCGGCGTCAGTTCAGCTGTTCGTTCCGGTACACACCCCAGATATGGGTGCGGCGCATCCAGCCGCGTTTCTTGCCGATCTCGACACGGCACCAGTCGCCTTCGCATTCCAGGATACGTGCAACGACCTTTTCCATTACACGGGCCGTCAATGCCGCACTGGATGCAGGTTCGCGTCGCAGCGGCTGGATTCCGCCCTTAATAACGGCCGTCCGCTTGCCTGACAGCATCGAGCGATGCACCCAACCCACAGTCCCCTGCCAGTCCCGGACTTTCCGCCAGTTTTCGAACTCGGCGACGATTTCAACCGGCAAATTGCGCTGAACGAAAATCCAGTCGACCGGATAGCGGACCCCGGGACCCGTCCTGAGATGAACTTTGTTCGCGCGGAGCGACGCAAAACGGGGCAAGGGCAAACCAGTATCGGCGATGGCGACCAGCGGGGTTGCCAGAAGCAGGGCGGTCGTCGCGATAAAGGCGATGGCGATCATCAGGGGGCGGATCATGGCCGCACTATAAACCGGTGAGGTGAATCGCTCCATGTCTTCGGTATGTCTTCGGTGTCCGGGTCCGTTCGGCGTCCAAATTATGTGCCCGGCGGCAGCGCCTGCAACATCTCTGGACAACCGCACTTGGCCCTGATACGCCAGAGATAACGAATACTGAGAGATAATAAATTCAGGGAGACGGGCTGAATATGCCCCAACGGAAACCGGTCGTCATTGTTACACGGACGCTGCCGCGCGATGTGGAAACGCGCATGATGGAGCTGTTCGAGGCGCGCCTGAATGCCAGCGACACGCCGATGACGGCTGACGAAATCGTTGCGGCAGCAGAAGGCGCAAATGTGCTGGTCCCGACGGTAACCGACAAGATCGATGCCGACCTGATTGCCCGCCTGCCCGACTCGGTCGAACTGATTGCGAATTTTGGTGTCGGCGTGAACCACATCGACCTTGAAGCTGCCAGTGCCAGAAAAATCGTGGTGACCAATACGCCGGGCGTGCTGACCGATGACACCGCCGATATGACTGCCTGCCTGCTGCTTGCAGCGCCGCGCCGGCTCACCGAGGGCGACCGCCTTGTCCGCTCCGGCAAATGGGAAGGCTGGTCGCCGACCTTCATGATCGGCCACCGGATTTCCGGCAAGCGTCTTGGCATTATCGGCATGGGGCGGATCGGCCAGGCCGTTGCCCGCCGGGTCAAAGGTTTCGGCATGACGGTCCACTATCATAACCGGCGGCGTCTCCACGAAGAGATCGAAACCGAGCTGGAAGCCACTTACTGGGAAAGCCTGGATCAGATGCTGGCCCATATGGACTTCATCTCCATTAATTGCCCGCATACCAAGGAAACGCATCATCTGCTCAACGAAGAGCGGCTGAGCCTGCTCAAACCGCATGCATTCGTCGTCAATACGGCACGGGGAGAGATCATCGACGAGGCCGCCCTGGCGCGGCTGCTCTCGGAAAACAAGATTGCCGGTGCCGGGCTCGATGTCTATGAGCGCGAGCCGGCGATCGAACCGGCGCTGCTGAAACTCGACAACGTGGTACTTGCCCCGCATCTCGGGTCCGCGACGCATGAAGGGCGTATCGCGATGGGCGAAAAGGTTATCGTGAATATCCGCAGCTTCGTCGATCAGCACAATCCGCGGGACCGGGTCTACGAAGTCTGACCCGGCGCTTCGGGCCTCGGCGCATCAGACGTAAAGCATTGCCCCATCGCTTGACGCATCGGACAAAAAGCTTACCGCGCTGCCTGCTGTAATCGGAATATCGTCCCGCAAATCATCGGTGCTCAGTGTCTCGGCACGGAGCCCCAGTTCACACACCATGAAGGTTGCGTCCAGGTCCCGACACGCGGTGAGCAGCTCTTCGAATGTTGCAAGCCCGTCCGCGGCAAACGCGGCTTCGCGGGCATCGTCCGCCCAGTCGGTTGTGAGCGCGCGGGTCGCGGCCATGGTGAAGAAAAGCGTTACCGGTTTCCCCACGGCGAGTGCCGCACTCGCCATCACGAGTGCATAATGGATCCGGTCGTATTCGCCGGATTGAATGATCAGCGATAGCTTGTCGGGCGATGCCATCACGCAGCGTGGGCCGACAGATCCCGGATCGACGGGGTGTCGCCGCAGAGCGGGCAGGTCGGATCGCGGGGCAGTTTCATCTTCTGTACCTCACTCGAAAGGGCATCGTAGATCATCAGCCATCCGGCCAGGCTGTCGCCGATCCCCATGATCTCCTTGAGAACCTCGATTGCCTGCAACGAGCCGACCGCACCGGCCAGTGCGCCCAGAACCCCGCCCTCGGAACAACTCGGCACCAGGCCCGGCGGTGGTGCTTCGCGATACAGACACCTGTAACAGGGCTCACCGTCTCCGTGCCCTGATCGGAAGGTCGCGATCTGACCTTCGAAGCGCAGGATAGCAGCGGAAACAAGCGTTTTTCCGGCGAGGTGACAGGCGTCATTGACCAGAAACCGCGTTTCGAAATTGTCGCTGCCATCGGCGACCAGATCGTACTGCCCGATCAGTTCGTCCACGTTTGCCGCTGTCAGGCGGACCTGGTGCGGCACGAATGAGATGTCGGGATTTATATCTGCGATCGCCCCGGCGGCGCTTTCAACTTTCGCGGTGCCGATATCACCTGTGCCATGAATAACCTGGCGCTGCAGGTTCGACAGATCGACCACATCGTCATCGACAACGCCGAGCGTGCCGATCCCGGCAGCGGCGAGATACATAAGCAACGGCGCGCCCAGACCGCCTGCCCCGATGATAAGAACGCGCGCGTTGAGAAGTTTCTCCTGACCGGTGCCGCCGACTTCGGGCAGCACGATATGGCGCGCATAGCGCTGGATCTGGTCTTCGGTGAAATCCATGCGCGATACGGCTCGTCAGGTACCGGTCGACCCGAAGCCGCCGGTGCCGCGCGCCGTTTCGGGCAGGGTGTCGACTTCGGCAAAGCTGGCCTGGGTCACGGGGGCGATCACCATCTGCGCGATGCGCATGCCGCGATCGATCTCGAAGGTATCGTCGCCGAGATTGATCAGGATTACCTTCACTTCGCCGCGGTAATCGGCGTCTACGGTGCCCGGTGTGTTCAACACCGTCACGCCGTTTTTCGCCGCCAGACCCGACCGGGGGCGGACCTGGGCTTCATATCCGGCAGGCAGCGCAATGGCGAGGCCGGTCGGCACCATGGCGCGTGCGCCCGGTGCCAGCGTTATCGGCGCTTCGATGGCCGCCGCCAGGTCCATTCCGGCGGACTGCGCCGTCTCGTAGGCAGGCAGCGGCAGGTCGGTATTGTGGGGTAAACGGGTAACGGCGATTTCGACCTGCGTCATTCGGCAGCCTCTGTTGTTTGGTCAAAATGGCCGGCAATGCGTTCTGCCAGCCGGTCGGCAACGTCAGACTTGCGCATCGATGGCCAGTCTTCGGCCCCGGTCGCGGTAATCAGGTGAACGGTGTTCGTGTCGCCGCCAAACGTGCCTGTCTCGGCTGATACGTCATTTGCAACAATCCAGTCGCACCCCTTGCGGGCACGTTTGGCGGTCGCATGTTCGATCAGGCTGTCTGTTTCGGCGGCAAAGCCGACGACCAGGGCGGGCCGCTGGTTCCCGGCGGCGGAAAGGGCGCGCAGGATATCCGGGTTTTCGACCATGTCGATACTGGGCGGTGCTGCACCCTGTTCTTTCTTGATCTTGCTGCCGTCCTGTTGTGCCGGGCGCCAATCTGCGACTGCGGCGGCGCACACCGCAATATCGGCCGGCAGCGCGCCCATGCAGGCGTCATACATTTCCTGTGCCGTTTCAATCTGGCGAACATCTACCCCGGCGGGCGCAGCCTCATGCGTGGGGCCGGTCACCAAAACCGTCTCCGCCCCCATTCCGGCAAGCGCCGCGGCAATGGCGTGACCCTGCTTGCCCGATGACCGGTTGGCGATATAGCGCACGGGGTCGATCGCCTCATATGTCGGGCCGCTGGTGACAATGGCGCGGCGCCCGGCAAGCGGGGCCGACGCCGCAAAATAGGTTTCGATCTCCGCGACGATTTCCAGCGGCTCAACCATGCGGCCCTCGCCGAATTCGCCACAGGCCATGGCACCTTCGGTCGGGCCGGCAAATTGAATGCCGCGGGATTTGAGCGTGGTGATGTTCGCCTGCGTCGCGGCATGCTCCCACATGCGGACGTTCATCGACGGTGCGACCAGCACATCCTTGTCGGTGGCTAGCAGAACGGTGGTCGCCAGGTCGTCGCCGATACCCTGCGCCATCTTGGCCATGATATTTGTCGTCGCCGGCGCCACGACCAGCAGGTCGGCGTCCCGCGAAAGCTGGATGTGACCCATCTCCGCTTCATCCGTCAGCGAGAACAGATCGCCGTAAACCCGGTCTTCGCTGAGCGCCGATACCGAAAGCGGCGTGACAAACTGTGTCGCGGAATCCGTCAGGACGCAGCGCACGGCCGCGCCGCGTTCGCGCAGCCGCCGGATCAGGTCGAGGCTTTTATAGGCCGCGATCCCGCCGGAAATGATCAGAAGTATGCGTTTGCCGTGGAGCATTCGGGGACACCCCCTTCACCGGAAAGCCGGTAACCTAATGATTTTAAAGCTTTTCGGCAACAAATTGCGTTCAGTCCAGAACGGCGATCACGACCGCGGCCGCTGCGGCCGCCAGGGCCCATATACGCCAGCTCCCGCGGCGGGCCTGTGCACCAGTCAGGGATTCCAGCGAAGCCGGGTTCACGCGAACACCGTCGCGGGTCACGGTCGTGATGGTTTCTTCCATATCGGCGATCAGTTGCGGCAGACGTTCCAGCCGGTCGAGCATATCTTCGGCCGCTTCACGGATGCGTGCCTCCGGCCCCATGTTCTCGATCATCCATTCTTCAATCAGCGGCCGCGCGAGCTCCCACATATTGATATCGGGATAGAGTTTCCGACCGCTGCCTTCGGCAACCAGCATGGTTTTCTGCAACAATAGCAATTGCGGTTGTGCCCGCATTTCGAATT
Organism: Paracoccaceae bacterium; assembly: GCA_047638395.1. GTDB lineage: Bacteria > Pseudomonadota > Alphaproteobacteria > MPNO01 > UBA830 > CAXBCP01. The sequence continues at coordinate 100,952 of JBLIMV010000019.1, forward strand.
TTTCCGCGACCGCAAAAAGTTGTGCCAGAAGCCGGGCAAGCGAGATGTCGCTCAACGGAAGGCCGAAAATGGGCTCGGCAATAGATCGGGCGGCCTGGGCGAATTCGTCCGCTGACTGGTTGGCCGGTACGTATCCGGCCTGGATATGAATATCGGCAACGCGTTTGTAATTACCGGTAAGGAAGCCGTGCAGCATTTCGGCGAGATATTGCCGGGTCTGGCGATCCAGCCGGCCCATGATTCCGAAATCCACTGCATGGACGACACCCTCGGCGTCGACGAAGATATTGCCGGGATGCAGGTCGGCATGAAAAAACCCGTCCCGGAAGACCTGCAGGAAAAACGCCCTCGCAAAATTTGCGACGATGGTTTCACGGTCGAAACCGTCGGCGCTCATGTCGATTTCGTTCATCGGCGTGGCGTCGATCCAGGCGGTGGTCATCACCCGCCGGCCTGTGCGCTGCCAATCAACGGCCGGCACCGAGAACGTCGGGTCATCTTCGAAGTTCTGGCGCAGTTCGTCGGCCGCTGCCGCTTCGAACCGAAGATCCATTTCGATCTCGACCGAGCGGATAATGGTCCTGACCGCGTCGACCGGCCGCAATCGCCTCATCTCCGGCCGCAGGTTCTGAACCCGCTGGGCCGCCCATAGTGCGAGGTCGAGGTCGCGGGCAAATGCGGCTTCTATGCCGGGCCGGAGAATTTTGACCGCCACGGCATCACCGGCAGGCGACGTTGCCTTATGAACCTGAGCGATGGAGGCGGCGGCGATTGCAGTGTCGTCGAACGATCCGAACAGCTCGTCGATCGTGCCATTCAGTTCCGCCTCGATCGTCGACCTCGCTTCGGCGCCACTAAACGCGGGCAGATTATCCTGTAGCGACGTCAGGTCGTCGGCCAGGGTATCGCCCACCAGATCCGGCCGGACTGACAGTGCCTGCCCCAGTTTGACGAAGGCCGGCCCCAGCGCCGTCATTGCCAGTGTCAGCCGTTCGCCCGGCCGCAATTTGCGGAGCGCGGATTTGCGCGGCGCAAGCAGGATGATACGCAACAGGCCGAGAGCGACCTTCGGCACACCCGCCCGTTCGAGCGGGAACAGGGCGTCGTGGCGTGCCAGTATTCGGGCGACCGTGATTATCCGGCGAAAGTGGCGCAGACCGGCGAACATGTTTCAGATACGCCAACCCGAATGCAGCCAGACGATCCCGCCTGTCATCGGTGTCTGGGTGACGTTACCGAACCCGGCGTCGGTCATTTCGCTCGCGAGCTGCCCGGGTTCCGGAAACTTCCGGATACTTTCCGCGAGATAGGCATACGATTCCGCGTCGCCGGCGACGCGCTGGCCCAGCCATGGCAGTACCTTGAATGAATAGGTGTCGTATATCGCCTTTAACTGGGGCAGCACGGCCGGGCTGAATTCGAGGCAGATAAAGTGACCGCCCGGTTTGAGCACGCGGTGCATTTCTGCAAGGGCGTCGGTCCGTCGTGTCACATTGCGCAGACCGAATGCGATCGTGCAGGCCTCAACGCTGGCGCGCGCGACCGGCAGCGCCGCCGCATCGCCGCAAATCCGTGCCGGGCCCCGGGCATTTCCCCGGTCCAGCGCCCTGTCCATACCGGCGATCAGCATTTCCTGGTTGATGTCGCAGATGATCGCGTCGCCCCCTCCGCGTTTCAGAAATCCCTCCGCGATGTCGCCGGTGCCGCCGGCAACATCCAGCAGCGTCATGTCCGGCTGCGGTTTCAGGCGGTCCTGCAGGGCGGCTTTCCAGATCCGGTGCAGACCGCCGGACATCAGATCGTTCATCAGGTCGTAGCGCCGGGCGACGGAATCGAAGACGCCGCGGACGAGGCCCGTGTGATCCGCCACGTCGACCCGTCGAAAACCAAAATCGATTTCGCCGCTCCCATTGTCGCCGCTATCCGGCGCGTCTGATCGCTGATTTGTCGGAAATTCCATGTGCTTTTCCATGTGTTTGAGGATAGCGCGCGGACGCGCTTCCGGCTACCTTCTCTATATGCCCGAACTCCCCGAAGTTGAAACCGTCCGCCGCGGCCTTGCCGAGGTCATGGAAGGCCGCCGGGTCGAGCGGGTCGAGGTGCGGCGTCACGACCTCAGAATTCCCGTCCCGGACGATTTTGATCAGCGCCTGCAGGGCCGAACCCTTGAAAAACTGGGTCGGCGGGCCAAATATCTTGTTGGCGAATTCGACGACGGCACGGTCCTGCTTGCGCATCTTGGAATGTCCGGCCGGATGATTATCGAAACACCGGACGACGAAATGCAGAAGCCCAACCCCCAGAAGCCAGGCGCCTTCACCCATGATCCCGGCAACCATGCAAAGCACGAGCATATTGTCTTTCATGTCGGGAACGGCACTGTCATCCGGTTTTCCGATCCGCGGCGCTTCGGCCTGATGACCCTGACCGATCGGGAAAGCTTCGCCAGTCATAAACTTATCAGCCATCTTGGCCCGGAACCGACGGGTGAGGAATTCACCGGCCCGGTTCTGGCGGCGCGCCTCCGGGGCAAGAAGACGCCTATCAAGGCGGCATTGCTGGATCAGCGTGTCGTTGCCGGCGTTGGGAATATTTATGCGTGTGAAGCGCTGTACGCGGCGGGGATTTCACCCACGCGACAGGCGGCGACGGTACAGGGGCGTCGCGCCGACCGGCTGGCGACAGCCATTCGTGAGGTGCTCGACGACGCGATCGCGGCCGGTGGGTCATCGCTGCGTGACCATGTGGCGCCGACGGGTGAACTGGGGTATTTCCAGCACAGTTTCAAAGTCTATGGCCGTACCGGTGAGCCGTGTCCGGGGTGCGATTGTGGTCAGTCGGTCCAGCGGATCGTCCAATCGGGCCGGTCGACCTTTTATTGCGCCAAACGGCAACGGTAGGGCCTCATGCTGAAATTTAACCGAAAATTTCTCTTTTCATCCGGCGTATCAGTCATCGCAATGGCAGCTTTAGTGGTTTCGGTCCTGGTTTTTGCGCCTGTCCGGCTTTCGGCGGCGGAATTCTTCCGGTCGATCGATGACCTGCCGCTGGCGCCGGGGCTGACCGAGGTGGTTGAGGAGGGGGTTGAATTCGAAAGCCCCGCCGGGCGGATCGTGACGGCGGTTGCCGGCGGCGATGCCCGCCCCGGCGCCGTTCAGGCGTTCTATCGCAAGGCGCTGCCGTCATTGGGTTGGTCTTTGGCGTCCGGCGGTCGCTACCGCCGGGACGGGGAAATCCTGACAATACGGCTCGAAACCGCGGGCAAGGCCCTGAAACTAAGGATCCGGGTGGTGCCCGACCAGCAAAAGGCGACCCAATAGCCGCCCAATAGCGTGCTCCGGCGTGGCACGGTGGGGCGCGGTGGCGCGCGGTGGAAGGTCCAAATAATCGTGTTCTGGTCCGCAGAAACCCTTGACGCCGGGCGACTTCCCTCGTAAAACCAGCGCCCGTTTCAGAGGAAGTCCGATGGCGAATACATCATCCGCGAAAAAGCGCGTCCGGCGCGACGTGCGCAAGACCGAGACCAATATCAGCCGGCGCAGCCGCATCCGTACCTTTATCAAAAGGGTCGAGACTGCGATTGAGACTGGCGATAAAGACGCCGCGAATGCGGCTCTTAAATCCGCGCAGCCCGAACTGATGCGTGGTGTTACGCGCGGTGTCGTAAACAAGAACGCAGCATCGCGTAAGATTTCGCGTCTGTCGCGGCGCATCAAGGCGATCTGATTTTTCGCCTCACCGGCGGATAGTTCTTTAGAGTCAATCGCTTCCGAGACGCTTCATCTAGGCCGGCTTTCAGCCGGCCTTTTGCGTTTCCGAAAATTGCTGCAAACCCCCGCTCACGGCGGCTTCCCAGTTCTTCCACAGGGTTATGCACCGTTCTATTCTGTCAACCCTATAAATTTTCCGAATCGCGAATTTTTTCACCGCAAGGTGGTATCAAGCCGTTGCGCCTGCGGTTTGTGATGGTTACAGTTACCTCGCGGTTCGACAGGGCGATCCGTAAAGATTAAGAATTAATGACGTATTCATCGTCTTTTCGCTGTAAGATGCAACTCTAATTTAAATACTTGTTTGTCGTTTTATTCGGCCTGTAAGTCATGGGAAAAGTTGCTGAAGTAATCGCCGGCGCGTGTTGAGCGCGTCGTTAAAGGGGGGCAATCAATGAGTCAATCATCCGGATCTGGTGTAACCGCCGCGGGGCAGGCAAGCAGCGTTGGTTACGCCGGGGATGTTGATGTCACGGAAGCGTGGGAAGGGGTTAAGAACAACCCTGGAGCCGTGCTTGTCGACGTACGCACGAAACCAGAATGGAATTTTGTTGGAATTCCTGACCTCTCGGAGGCCGGTAAGGAGCCGGTCCTGATCGAATGGCAGGAATTCCCGACGATGGACATCAATGCTTCTTTCGTGGATGCCGTCATTGCTGCTTCCCCTGACAAAGCTCAGCCCATCTATTTTCTGTGCAGGTCCGGTGTGCGTTCGAAGTCCGCCGCTATGGCGCTGACGCAGGCCGGTTACGCTGCGTGTTTCAATATCAGCGAGGGCTTCGAGGGCCCGCACGACCAGAACCGTCATCGTGGATCGACTGCCGGCTGGAAGGCCAGCGGTCTTCCCTGGGTTCAGGGTTAAGCACATGACTGAGAACGGATTAACCCAGGATATCAATGCGCGCTGGACGCGTGTTCGTGGCGTCTTGCGGGCGGAAGTGGGCGATTCAGCCTATAAAAGCTGGCTGAAACCGCTGAATCTCGTCGAATACGCCGATGGCGTGGTGAAACTGTCTGTTCCGACGCGTTTTATGCGCGACTGGGTGACAAACCACTACGGCGAACGTATTTCCGCGCTCTGGTCGGATGGGAATTCGCCGGTCTCGGATGTCGATATATTCGTGCTGGCTGACAAGGAAGATGTCCGGGCGGCGGCAGCGGCGAAACCGGCATCTGAAACGACAGTGCGCGCCACCGACGTTGCGCGGGTATCGCCCGAGCGCGCCGAGGGCGATGTCAGTGCGTCGCTGGACCCCCGGTTCAAATTCGATAAATTTGTTGTCGGCAAACCGAACGAGCTGGCCTATGCAGCGGCGCGTCGGGTCGCGGACTCGCCGACCGCCACGTACAACCCGCTGTTCCTTTATGGCGGCGTCGGGCTTGGCAAAACCCATCTGATGCACGCGATTGCCTGGCACATTCGTGAGCACCAGCCGGATCGCAAGGTCGTGTATCTTTCGGCTGAAAAGTTTATGTACCACTTTATCCGGGCGCTTCGGTTCCAGGATACGATGGCGTTCAAGGAGCGGTTCCGGTCGGTCGATGTACTGATGATCGATGATGTCCAGTTCATTAACGGCAAGGAATCGACCCAGGAAGAGTTCTTCCACACGTTCAACGATCTCGTGGACAATAACCGCCAGGTCGTCGTGTCGGCAGACAAATCGCCGTCCGACCTAGAGGGCATGGAGGAGCGCCTGCGCTCGCGCCTCGGCTGGGGTCTGGTTGCGGACATACATGCCACCACGTACGAACTGCGTCTCGGCATTCTGCATGCCAAGAAAGATGAGCTCGAAGCCGTTGTTCCCGACAAGGTGCTGGAATTCCTGGCACATAAGATCACGTCGAGCGTGCGGGAGCTTGAAGGAGCACTGAACCGTGTCACTGCGCATTCCTCGCTGATTGGCCGCGATATCACGCTAGAGAGCTGCCAGGAGGTCCTGCATGACCTGCTACGGGCCAGCGACCGGCGGATCACGATCGAGGAAATCCAGAAGCGCGTCGCGGAGCATTTCAATATCCGTATGGCCGACATGCATTCCGCGCGACGGTCACGGGCAGTGGCGCGGCCGCGTCAGGTCGCCATGTATCTGTCCAAGCAGCTGACCTCGCGGTCGCTGCCGGAAATTGGCCGGAAGTTCGGTGGTCGCGATCATACGACCGTTATGCACGCGGTGAAGAAGGTTGAAGAACTACGGACGTCGGACATGAATTTTGCCGAAGATGTGGATCTTCTGCGCCGTATGCTGGAAGGCTGAGAGCGGGCGTAGCGCCGGTTCAATGCCAACAGAGGGCTGGCCCTGTCAGCCCTGAATTTCCGCCGTAAATTGCCCAATCGGGCCTAATCCAGCCTTGCCTGATTCGCGTGATCGGGCGAGGCAGATTTTGTATGCGGTAACCCTCTGATAATGCTTGCCTTTTGAGGGCGCCTCTTGGCCACGTGAATCTGCGACTTCTCTTGGGATTTCAATGACTTGTGGTATAATTTGTGACCTTTCAAAGGCTTCGTCGTCATGATGCGCGCGCCCGGCGGGTGCAGCATCCGATAACAAGCCGTTCCGGTGGCCCTAACAGCGTGAAAGCCGACACAAAGCCATGCAATTTACCATCGAGCGCAGCACACTCCTCCGGTCCCTCACGCATGTGCAGGGCGTCGTCGAACGACGCACGACCATCCCGATCCTGTCAAACGTTCTGCTTCAGGCCAGTGGCGGCAAGCTGGGTCTGACCGCGACGGACATGGATCTTGCCATTATCGAAGGCACCCCGGCGGAGGTCACGCAGGACGGATCGACGACGGTCCCGGCCCACACGCTCTACGACATCGTCCGCAAACTGCCGGAGGGCTCGCAGGTCGAAATCGGGTCCGGTGGAGAACAGGGGCAGCTGGAAATCAAGTCGGGCCGCTCGAAGCTGAGCCTGACGACGCTGCCGAGCGAAGATTTCCCCGTTATGTCGGACGGCGACCTGCCGACCCGGTTCACAATCTCGGCTGACATGTTGCGCCGTCTGATCGACCGGACGCGTTTTGCCATGTCGACAGAGGAAACCCGCTACTACCTCAACGGGCTCTATTTCCATGCTGCGGAAACCGATGGCGCGCCGGTCCTCCGGATCGTCGCGACGGACGGTCACCGCCTTGCCCGCGTCGAGGTCCCGCTGCCGGAAGGGGCTACCGGGATGCCTGGCGTCATCGTGCCGCGCAAGGCCGTTGCCGAAATCCGCAAGCTGATCGACGAGGTCGAAGACGATGTCGAAATCGCGTTGTCGGAAACCAAGATCCGCTTCGCGTTTGGGGACGCCGTCCTGACGTCCAAGCTGATCGACGGCACTTTCCCCGATTACGACCGGGTTATTCCGTTCGGCAATGACAAGACCCTCGAAGTGAAGCGGAACGAGTTCGTGAAGGCCGTGGATCTGGTGTCGACGATCTCGACGGAGAAATCCCGCGCCATCAAACTATCACTCGAAGATGGCAGCCTGGTGCTTACCGCGACCAGTCCCGAAGCCGGCAGCGCCCGTGAAGAGCTCGATGTCGACTACAATGACGGCGCGTTGGAAATCGGCTTCAATTCGAAGTACCTGCTCGACATCACTCAGCAGATAGAAGGCGATGACGCGAAATTCATGCTTTCTGACGGTGCGTCGCCAACCCTGGTCCAGGATATGGGCGATACCAGTGCATTGTATGTCCTCATGCCGATGCGCGTCTGACGCGGCCGGACCGGTTGTTGCATAGCGCCCTGGCAAATTCTCCCGAATACACCGCTTCGCCTGAACGCAGCGCAGTGGTCAGGCTTTCGCTGACGGATTTTCGCAGCTACGCGTCTCTCCGGCTCGAAACCGATATACGCCCCGCAGTGCTGACCGGCCCGAATGGCGCGGGCAAAACAAATTTACTCGAAGCGATTTCGTATCTTCTACCGGGCCGGGGCCTGCGTCGCGCCCGGTTGAACGATGTAACCCGCGGTGACGCGGGGGATGTCTTGCCCGGCGAATTGCGGTGGGCTGTCGCTGCCACACTGGATACCGCAACCGGGCCGACCGAGATCGGCACCGGCTTTGAAGCCACAGGCGAGGGCGAAGATGGCGGCCGCCGCGTGTCGCGCATGAACGGTGCGCCGGCACGCAGTCAGTCGGCTTTGGGCGAAGTCTTTGCAGCCGTGTGGCTGGTCCCTGAAATGGATCGGCTGTTCATGGAAGGCGCTTCCGCGCGGCGACGGTTTCTCGACCGCCTGGTCGCCGCCTTCGATGCGACACATACCACCCGCCTGAATGATTATGAGCAGGCGATGCGCGAACGGACCCGATTGCTGCGGGACGACAAAACCGGGTTCCGTTCTGCCGATACCGGCTGGGTGGCGGCACTTGAAAAACGTATGGCGGAAAGCGGTGTTGCGCTTGCCGCGGCCCGCAGGGCCTTCGTGCAGAGACTGGCTGCGGCGTGTGAACTCGGCGTCGGGCCGTTTCCGGCCGCCGCAGTGTCATTGGTTGGCGATGCCGAACAATGGCTCGACAGTCGTTCCGCACTTGAAGCCGAAGACCTGTTCCGCGATGCGCTGGCATCATCCCGTGCGGCGGACCGCGAAGCGGGCCGGGCGCTCACCGGACCGCACCGGTCCGATATAGAGGTTGTTCACCTGCAGAAAAACCGGCCCGCAGCCGGATGCTCGACCGGTGAACAGAAGGCACTGCTGATCAGCATCGTGCTCGCGCATGCGCGGCTGGTTTCGCTGGACCGTGGGGCAGCACCACTGCTGCTGATGGATGAGATAGCAGCCCATCTGGACAGCGATCGGCGGGCGGCTTTGTTTGACGAAATTTGCGCGGTCGGCGCACAGGCCTGGATGACGGGCACCGATCAGGAACTTTTTGAAGCATTCGGCGACCGGGCACAGTTTTTCCGCGTCGATAGCGCCACCGTGCGCAGGGTTTGAGGGAAATATGACGGCACCAGCAGATACGCCACCGACAGAGGTCAATGAAGCTGATTACGGCGCGGGTTCGATTCAGGTCCTGAAGGGCCTCGAAGCTGTCCGGAAACGGCCGGGCATGTATATCGGCGACACCGATGACGGATCCGGGCTGCATCACATGGTGTACGAGGTTGTCGATAACGGGATCGATGAAGCTCTTGCAGGCCACTGCACCGAAGTCACCGTGACGCTGAACGGCGACGGGTCGGTCACGGTCACCGATGACGGGCGCGGAATCCCTGTAGAGGTTCACAAAGAAGAAGGCGTGTCGGCGGCCGAGGTCATCATGACCCAGCTCCATGCCGGCGGTAAGTTCGATCAGAATTCCTACAAGGTTTCAGGCGGCCTGCATGGCGTGGGTGTGTCGGTTGTAAACGCATTGTCGGAATGGCTCGAACTGCGCATCTGGCGTGAGGGCAAAGAGCACGTCATTCGATTCCACCATGGTGAAGCAGACGGCCCACTGGAAATCGTCGGCGATTCCAACGGCAAGAAGGGAACCGCGGTCACGTTCCTGCCATCGACCGAAACCTTCACGATGATCGATTTCAATATCACCACGCTGGAGCACCGCCTGCGCGAACTGGCATTCTTGAATTCGGGCGTGCGCCTGGTGCTGACCGATGCGCGGGGCGTTGAACCAATCGAGACGATCCTCGAATACGAAGGCGGTATCGAAGCATTCGTCAAACATCTGGACCGCAGCAAGGCGCCGATCATCGAAAACCCTATCGTCATCTTTGGCGAGCAGGATGGGCTCAGTGTCGACGTGGCGCTTGAATGGTCGGACAGCTACCACGAAACAATGCTGTGCTTTACCAACACCATTCCACAGTCGGACGGCGGCACGCATCTCGCCGGGTTCCGCGCGGCACTGACCCGGACGGTCAACGGCTATGCCAATGACAGCGGGCTGGCAAAAAAGGCGAAGATCTCTTTTTCGGGCGATGATGCACGTGAAGGGCTGACCTGCGTGCTCTCCGTCAAGGTGCCCGATCCGAAATTCTCGTCCCAGACCAAGGACAAGCTCGTCTCATCCGAAGTTCGGCCGGTTGTTGAAAGCATTGTGACGGAAAAACTTGGCCAGTGGTTCGAAGAACATCCCAATGAAGCAAAAAAGGTTATCGGCAAAGTGGTCGAGGCCGCCGTCGCCCGCGAAGCGGCCCGTAAGGCCCGCGACCTGACGCGGCGCAAGGGTGCGCTGGATATTTCGTCTCTGCCCGGCAAGCTTGCCGATTGTCAGGAACGCGATCCGTCGAAATCCGAACTGTTTATCGTCGAGGGTGATTCCGCCGGCGGGTCCGCCAAGCAGGCGCGCCATCGTAAGAATCAGGCGGTCCTGCCGCTGCGCGGCAAAATCCTGAATGTCGAGCGCGCCCGTTTCGACAAGGTGTTGTCCTCCGCCGAGCTTGGCACATTGATCACCGCCCTCGGGGCAGGTATCGGTGCCGAAGACTTCAATATTGAAAAGACGCGGTATCACAAGATCATCATCATGACGGATGCCGATGTCGATGGCAGCCATATCCGTACACTTCTGCTGACCTTCTTCTATCGCCAGATGCCGGAGATTATCGAACGCGGGTATCTCTATATTGCCCAGCCGCCGCTCTACCGGGCCAAGAAAGGCGAAAGCGAGCAGTATCTCAAAGACGATCCCGAGATGGAGGAATATCTGATCCGGGCCGGCCTGCGCGATGCCGTGCTCTCGATTAGTGACGGCGCCCAGATTGCCGGCGAAGATCTATACGACCGTGTCAAACAGGCTCAGCGGGCCAAGCGGCTGCTGGAGCCGATGTCTTCCAAGCTGACCAATGCGGAAGTTGCCGAACAGGCGGCGGTGCTGGGGGCTTTCAACCAGATTCTTCTGGATTCGCAGGAACAGTCACAACTGGTCGCCGATGCACTCGCCCGTCGGCTTGATGGCCTGGCCGAACCCGCCGACCGGGGCTGGGGTGCAGAAATTATCGAGGGCGGTGGCATCGCCTTTGTCCGTACCCGGCGTGGTGTCACCGAACGCCAGGTCATCGATGGGGCTATGCTGCGTTCATCCGAAGCGCGGCGGCTCGACGAGATTGCGCCGGAACTTCAGACGCTTTATGCCCGGCCCGCTACCCTGATCGCCAAGGATTTGGAAAAGCGGATCACCGGACCGGTCGAGATGTTCGATGCGGTTATTGCCCTCGGCCGTAAGGGCGTCAGCGTCCAGCGGTATAAAGGGCTGGGCGAGATGAACCCCGAACAGCTCTGGGAAACGACGCTCGATCCGGAAGTACGGACCCTGCTGAGGGTTGGCATCGAGCATGCCGATCAAGCTGAAGAAGTCTTTTCAACCCTGATGGGCGACGTGGTCGAGCCGCGTCGTGACTTCATCCAGGACAACGCGCTCAAAGTCGTCAATCTCGACGTCTGAATGTCAGTGCCCGGGTTTTTCGGCGCGATCGGCAATCCGGTCGAAACTTGTTCCAAACGCGGCGCAGATCGCAACGTCTTTAAGTTCGGGGGCGAGATGCCGGTAAAATTTCCGGGCCGCTTTGTTTCGTTTGAGGACGGACCAGAAAAGCCAGCGCCCCCCCCGATCGCGCGTGTAGCGGCATATACCAGTCATCAACACTGTTCCGATCCCTCCCCGCCGGCTATTCTCGTCCACGTACAGATCGGCGAGATAAATACCCCGTGTCGCACTGTCGGTGTCGTAGCCCCAGTAATAAACCGCATAGCCAACGGGCATACCGTCACATTCCGCGACCAGCGTGTGAAACGCGGGCGGGTCGCCGAAACCGTCGCGCAGGAAGGCCTCGGCCGAAAAGCGGGATGCCCGTCCGCCATCCGAGACGCTCAGCGCGCGTGCCATGCGCGCAATCGCGACCGCGTCTTCGCGCCGGGCAGGACGCGCAGTTATCGGGGGTCTGTCGCCAGTTTTGATGTCGGGCATGTCGCCTTGATGTCGCCACATTGGTGAAGTGGATTGATGCAACACCTAATCTACAACATATAGTGATATGGCCGAGCGAAAACCGACAAAACCCAAATCGTCGCCGAAGGGTGCTGCAAAAAAGCCTGCCAAAAAACCGGTGAAAAATAGCGCCGGTACGACGGCAGGAAAATCCGCGCCCAAGACCGGTCAGCGCAGCACAGTGTCGTCCGGTGGGCGGGGCGCTAAAGGCACGGGTAAGGGCAAGGGCGGGGGCACCGGTAAAACCGGTCCCCGTAAATCAGCACCGAACACAGCATCGAAAACGGGCAAAAAGACCGAAAGGTCGCGCCGTTCCAGGCTGCTTCTCGGAAGCCTGAAATGGTCCGTAATTGTCGGTATCTGGGGCGCGGTCGCCCTCAGTGTTTTGGTTGCGTGGTATGCTTACGATCTCCCCGATATCAACAAGCTCGACGTACCGGCCCGCAAGGCCAGCATCACCCTGACGGATGCCGACGGCCGTGAAATCACAACTTATGGCGATCTCTATGGCGACACATTGCGCCTCGCCGATGTACCGCCTTATCTGGTCCAGGCGATTGTTGCGACCGAAGACCGGCGCTTTTTCGAACATATGGGGTTTGACCCGATCGCGCTGGCCCGCGCGGTCGTCGCCAATGTTCGGGCCGGGCGCGTCCGTCAGGGCGGCAGCACGTTGACCCAGCAACTTGCCAAGAACGTCTTTCTCAAGCCGGACCGAACGCTGCGGCGCAAGGTGCAGGAACTGCTCCTCGCCTTCTGGCTTGAGGCGAATTTCACCAAGGAACAGATTTTCACGCTGTATATAAACCGTGTCTACCTGGGATCCGGCACCTATGGCGTCGATGCCGCAGCGCGGCGTTATTTCGGCAAATCAGCGCGTGACGTATCCCTGCATGAAGCTGCCGTACTGGCCGGGTTGCTCAAAGCGCCGTCGCGTTACTCGCCGCTCCGCAGCCGCAAGGCCGCGGAGGATCGCGCCCGTGTCGTGCTGGGCACGATGGTCGCAGCCAAATTCCTGGATCCGCCGACCGCAAAGCGCGCTGCCGGCCAGCGATTGCAACTCGCCGCGGGCACCAAGCGAAACAATGCGGCACGGTATTTCACGGATTGGGCGCTCGAACGGGTCGCCGGATTTGCCGGGCGTCGCGGCCTCAATCTGATCGTCCGGACCACGATGGATGCCCGCCTCCAGCGCCTGGCTGAAGAACGTCTGCGGGCGACGATCGCCAAGAACGGAAAATCACGGCGGGTCAGTCAGGCGGCCCTGGTGTCGATGTCGCCGGATGGGGCCGTGCGTGCGCTGGTCGGTGGACGTGATTATGGGACCAGTCAATACAATCGTGCTTTCCAGGCACAACGCCAGCCAGGTTCTGCATTCAAACTGTTCGTCTATCTGGCGGCGATGGAAAATGGACTTACACCCGATGACCAGTTCATCGACGGCCCGCTTCGGATTGGTAAATGGAAGCCGCGGAATTACGGCGGAAACTTCCTCGGCAGCATCACCCTGCGCGAAGCCATGGCGCGCTCGGTCAATACGGTGGCCGTGCAGGTGTCGGAGCGTGTCGGCCGGGGCAAGGTGATCGACGCGGCGCGGCGCCTTGGTATTACGTCACCGCTGAAGTCGCATCCAAGTCTTGCGCTCGGTGCCAGCGAGGTGTCGCTCGTCGAACTGACGGCGGCGTATGGTGTGATCGCCAATGGCGGGGTCGCTGTCTGGCCGCACGGAATTTCCGAAATTCGCGAACGTGGCGGGCGCGTTCTTTATCGTCGGACGGATGGCGCCGCCGCACAGGTGGTAGACCCCGTAGCGGTACAGCGGGTCAACGATCTTTTGCGGGCTGTCGTTGGCTGGGGATCCGGCAAGGCGGCCAATCCAAACCGGCCGGCGGCGGGCAAAACCGGTACCAGCCAGGATTTCCGGGATGCGTGGTTCGTTGGCTATACCGGCGAACTGGTCACGGGTGTCTGGATGGGAAATGATGACAGCTCGCCGATGAAACGCGTAACCGGCGGTAGCCTGCCGGCGCGCCTGTGGCGTGATTTCATGATCCCTGCGCTTGACGGTGTTACCGCCAAACCGCTTGCCCCGATCGTTCAGGTGCCGCTGCCGTCAGGTGCCGGGAACAATGCGGAGAAAGCATCCTCGGTACCGTGGTGGCGTCGGACGGGCTCCACCGAGACCACAGATCAGGATTACAACAAGGGCGATTGAATCCTGGCTGCGGGTCGCATGCCTCATGGTTCTTCAGCTCATTAGGCCGTCGTCGCGGCCTTATCGCGGGGATTCCGCAGAACCAGTAGATAGAAGCTTAGCAGCAGGACAGGCCCCATACCGAACACCGCCCAGGCCATGGGCATCATGGACCCGTCCAGCATCCGTGCCGTCACTGCGCCGATGACCGCCGCAGTCGACATCTGCAGACAGCTCAGCATCGATGAAGCCGCCCCCGCCATCTTTGGATACGGGGAAATGCCGCCGGCCTGTCCGCTTGGGAACACGAAACCGGTGCCGAAGGCGAAACCGGCAAACGGCAGAACCACGGTCCAGATGTTGAAGTAGCCGAGCATCGGCAGAATGACGCCGATCTCGCCGAAAATAGTCATGATCAATCCGCCGTAGACGATCATCCGGTTGATCCCGACCCGGCGGGTAATCTGGCTGGCGACCAGGGTACCAACGCCATAAGCGCTCACCGTTATCGCGTAGAGCGCGCCAAAGACGTCGGGGGAAACTCCCAGCAGGCCAATCAGGATATAGGCGCTGCAGGATGTGAAGGCGAAGATACCGCCGTAACAGATGGCGTTGCACAGCACGTAACCCATATACAGCCGGGTCGACAGCAGTGTCGCGTAATTCCCTATTAGCCGGGCGGGTCGCGTCGCGTCGCGGTTGAGGTTGAGGTTGGTTTCCCGCAACAGGAACACGATCGTCAGGAGCATCAGGCAACCGAACCCGGCGAGAAACAAAAACACGCTGCGCCAGCCTGCCGCAACCTCGATGACCCCCCCGAATATCGGCCCGACAATAGGGCCGAGGGCGAGGGCGGTGCCGACATAGGCATAGACCTGCGCCATCTTGTCGGAATCGAAACTGTCGCGCACGATCGCCCGGCCGACCGACAGCGTCGCACTTGCGCCCAGCGCCTGAATCAGCCGGGCGGCGCAGAGACTATATAGATCCGGCGCGATCGAACACAGCACGGATGCGATGATGAACAGCACCAGTGACATCGTGAGGACCGGCTTGCGGCCGAACCGGTCGGACATGGGGCCGACAAAAAGCTGGCCAGCAGCGAACCCGACCATAAAAATACTGAGGATTGCCTGTGCGTGGCCGAAGCCGATCCGCATGTCCGTGGCCAACGCCGGCAGAGACGGAACTATGATGTTGTTGGTAAACGGCCCAAGCATAACGAGGGCGGAAATAAGAAGAATCAGAACAGGCCGGGACATATGCAGACATCATGCAATGGTTGTGTCCGCATTCCAATTGATGATTCGTAGAATCGTCAGAAATTTTGTGTCGTTACCGAGGTCTTCTACTTCAGCGCAGTTGAGCCGTTCACGCTTTGGGCCTGACGAGCGTCGAATACCTACAAACCGTTATTCCGTCCGGGGTGGTTGTCCCGGACGGGTGACGTCAGGCCGCAGTGCTGAACCCGGCCGCACTTAAGGCGGTCCAAAAGGCTTCCGCCGTTGCTGTATCAAGCGGCTGGAGCGGCGGGCGGAGGGTTCGCCAGGCGGCATCACCGGTGGTGCGCGCCATGGCTTCCTTGAGCGCTTCGACCAGCGGGAATTTCTGGGTTGCCAGTCGGATCGCGCTCAGCGCTGTCTGACAGGTCTCCGCGTCGTCGCCTTTCCAATTGGCCAGTACTGCTGCGGATTGACGGGCCGAGATGTTGTTACAGGCGGTGATGGAGCCCGCGCCGCCGATCCGCAGGATATCAAGCAGATAGGCGTCAGATCCGGAGAATACGTTAAAGCCGGGGAAGTTCTCGACCATTGCCTGCATGTTCGAGAAATCTCCCGCCGAATCCTTGATGCCGACGACGGTGTCGGGATAGGCCGTTACCAGTTTCTCGATCAACGGCAGGGTGATGGGAACGCCGGTATTCTGCGGAATATGGTACAGCAGAATTTTAAGCTTCGAATCACCGACCCGCTGAATGATTTCCGAATAGGCGGCGAACAGACCGTCGTCGCTGGCGGGTTTGTAATAGAAGGGCGGCAGCATGAGTACGCCCGCGGCACCGATTTCCAGCGCTTTGCGGCACAGCTCGACGGTGTCGGGAATGGCGCAACAGCCGACACCCGGCACGGACAGCCCGGAATCGATATCGCTCTCGCCAAGCGCGTCGAGCATGGCGAGCCGCTCCGACAGACTGAAAGAATTTGCCTCGCTGGTGGTCCCGAGAACTGCGAGCCCGGTGCAGCCCTGGGTTAGCAGGTCGCGGCTGTGGGCGAGCCACGCTGCGTGGTTCGGCGACAAATCGTCATTCAGCGGGGTGAGGACGGCAGCCATCACGCCGCCATCAATTGGAGAAGGTGTGCTCATAAGGTTTCTTCCAGTGTGTCGGTTATTCGGCAGTTATTCGCAATTGGCTTGTCGCAATCCGGCTATTCGGGCCAGGTCACAATGTGGTCTTCGGGATCGATACGTTGGGATTCATGGATCACTTTGTCGCGCACCGATATGCCGGCGGTGTGGACGGTCTCACGGCTGCCGGAGACCAGCGGATGCCACCAGCTCAGCTCCTTGCCTTCTGCGACCAGGCGATAGGCGCAGGTAGAAGGCAGCCAGTTGGCGGTCCGCGCGAGGTCCGGGGTTACCTGCAGGCAGTCCGGCACGCGTGTCGATCGGTTCGGATAGTCTGAGCAGGCGCAGGTGCCGAGTTCAAGTAACCGGCAGACGACCTCGGTAAACGCGATCTCCCCGGTGTCGACGTCTTCAAGCTTAATCAGACAGCACTTGGCGCAGCCGTCGCACAGCGATTCCCATTCGTCCGCGTCCATTTCGTCGATCGACTTCGTTGTCCAGAAAGGTGCTGCGTCCGTCACGTGTCAGGAACCTGCCACCTGGGCCAGCCTTTCCGCCATTTTCTCCGGCGGAGTCGCATGGGTGAAATGGGTGACGTATTCCCCGTCGGGGTTCATCAGGAAGACGATGGAACTGTGATCCATCAGATAATCCGTCGATTCTTCTTCTACGCCCTTTGCCCGGCCGAAATATACCCTGAACACTCGTGCGGTCTTGGCGATCTCCTCGGGTGTGCCGGTCAGGCCGACCATGCTGGGGTGAAAATTGTCGACATAGGCGTTGAGCTGCTTCACCGTATCGCGTTCCGGATCAATCGTGATGAAAACCGGTATAATTTTTTTCTGTGTTTCAGGGTCAAGCCGGTCCATCGCCTGGGTCATCGATTGCAAGGCCGTTGGGCAGACATCAGGGCAATAGGTGTAGCCGAAATAGATCAGCATATATCGGCCGCGGAAATCCTTGTCAGTTTTCGGCTGCCCCTTGTGATCGACCAGCGAAAAAGGCCCGCCGATCGATGCAACACCTTTGCCGCCTGTGCCGCCATAAAGAACGAAAGCTGCAATGGCCGCGATAACAACGCCCGTCACAGCCAAGAGGACAACCTGATAGACGCGCATGAGCCCATTTCTCCTGAAACCTGATCTAAGAGAAGATATAAGCACCGGCAGGCCCGAAGGCTATAGAAAGACTTGACCCTGGACGTCTGGATGCACAAGTTCGGGTTATGCGCATATTCTTCTCAAATCCAGTTGCGGCCTGTTTGATGGCTGTCCTGCTGACGACATTTCCCCTCGGGGCAACCGCCGAGATAAACCTGCTGAGCAACGACCGCTTGATCGAAGCTGTAAAGGCGAATGATCTCAAGGGTGCCGAGGAAATGCTCCTGCGGAAACATGATGTGGACGTCCGCGACGAGAACCGTCGGACCGCGCTGTTTTTTGCTGCCATTCAGGGCAATGAAGATTTTGTCGAGCTGCTCCTGCGGTTCAACCCGAAAATCGGGGCGGTCGATAAATTCGGCAGCTCACCAATCTATTACGCCGCTGCGGCGAATCACGTTGGGGTCATTGAGATCCTGGCTGAAAAGGGCGCCGATCTAAATCAGCAAAACCGTCAGGGGCTCACCGCATTAATGGTTGCCGCGTCGGCGGGCCATCTGGCCGCTGTGCAAACGCTTGTCGAACTCAAAGCAGACAGCGCAACGACGGATTTCACGGGACGAACCGCTTATGACTGGGCCGTCAGAAACAAGCGCCGTGTCGTCATCCGTTACCTGAAAAATGCCGGATTCGGCAGTTAGGGCTTTGTTCACCATAAATGGGTAACAGTTGTCCCTCGGGTTTTTGAGCCGTGGGGGACGATGCCTATTTCACCGGACTGGTTCTATGGGAGCGATTATCTTTTCGCCGTGCTTTGCGCTGCGCTGGCGCTCGAATTTCTGCTTGGTGGCCTTCCCGGTTTTAGTCACGTTCTGTCATTCCCGCGGACGCTCAGCGTTATGCTGGCGCACCGTGCGGATCGCCGTTTGAACCGTCAGAACCGATCAAGCCGTAGCCGCCGGATGCGTGGTGCGTTGCTGGTTCTGATCCTGGTTCCCCTCTCTGCCATCTTCGGTCTCTACGCGGCTGAATTCTGCCGATCGCTGGCAGATGGCTGGATTGTCGAAACCATTCTCGTTGCCATGTGCGTCGGGCTCCAGCGCCCCTTGCTGAATGCGGGGGCTTTGCGGCGTGCGCTTGCCCGCAAAAGCCTCGAGCGTGCGCGCGATATTCTTGGCCGTGTGGTCGATTATGAAACCGACAATATTGACGAGCATGGACTGGCGCGCGGGTCGGTTGAGATCTTCGCCGTTCGGCTCTGTGACGGTCTTGTCGGTCCGGTTTTCTGGTATGTGATTGCTGGATTGCCGGGTGTATTTGTCTACTGTGTGACTACGGCGCTTGCCGACGCGCTTTCCCATCCGACCGAAAAACATGCGGCGTTCGGCGGTGTTGCAGGTGCGCTTGACCGGCTGATGAACCTGATTCCGGCGCCGGTAACGGCAATGCTGATCGTGGTCGGCACACTTTTTGCCCCGACTGCGCGCCCCCTTGCGGCGATACGGGGAATATTCGGCGGTGCGGCTTCCGGCCAGTCCCCGAGGGCCGGCTGGACCCAGGGTGCGGTTGCCGGTGCCCTTGGCCTGTCGCTTTCGGGGCCGCGTCGGCATGACGGCGCAGTCGCGCCGGGTGCCTGGATCGGCGATGGACGGGCGCGTGCTAACGCTACAGATATTGCCCGCGCCATGTGGCTTTACGTGATTGCCGGGTTCCTCGGTGTCGTGCCGCTGGTGCTGTTGGCCCTCGTCGCCCAGTATTTCTGAAACAAGCGTTCCCGCTTATTCACCCATTTGCAGCAATTGGCCACGGTGTCTGGCAACGCGGAACGCCCAGAGAAAAGCCGCCATTCCCAAACCGAGATACAGCACATTCAGGCATACGGACCAGATGAACCGGTCCATCAGGAAGACCCCATCCATGGCTGCGGCGCGCATGCCTTCGAAAACATGTGCAGACGGCAGGCTGTAAGCGATCGGCTGCAGCCAGTCGGGCAGCGTGCTGATCGGATAGTAAATTCCGCTCAACGGGGCGACCGCAAATATAACGGCCCAGGCGAGACTTTCCGCCCCCAGTCCACAGCGCAGGACCAGCCCTGACACCGCCAGACCGACGGCGGCACCGAAGACAAGCAGGTTCACGAAAAAGGCGATCAGGGGCAGGCCCATCTCAAATATCGAATAGTGATAGAGCGGTATGGCAAGAAGTGCCGCGGGAACGACGCCGATCAGGGTCCGTATACCGCTGATTATGAGCAGTGAGCATGCCCATTCATAGGGACGTAGCGGGCTCGCAAAAAGCTGGCCCAGATTGCGTGACCACATCTCTTCAAGGAACGATATCGACACGCCGATATTGGATCGAAACATCACATCCCACAGCAGCACCGCTGCAATCAGAATACCGCCGGCGCGGACAAACCATTCCGAATGTTCATACAGAAACTGGGACATAAACCCCCAGATCAGCATCTGCATCGTCGGCCAATAGGCAAGTTCAACAATGCGCGGCAATGACCCGCGCAGCAGGTAGAAATAGCGCAACACCATCGCACCGACGCGCCGCGGCGAAAAATAGTATCCCTTCTCGCGATTGCCCGGTCTCATGCCCGGTCTCATTTTCCGCATACCTATTGCGCTGCCTGTTCCGGGTCGCCGCTATTCCGGTCGCGGGCGATATCGAGAAACACCTCCTCCAACGTTGTGCGGCCATACTTTTCCAGCAGTCCGGCTGGACTGTCACGGTCCACGATTTTGCCCTGTTTCATCATTAGTACCTGATCGCATAGTCGTTCGACCTCGGCCATGTTGTGCGATGCAAGCAGGATGGTCGCGCCTCTTTTTTGCTGAAAGTCTTTCAGATAGGTGCGCACCCAGTCCGCCGTGTCGGGGTCGAGGGATGCTGTCGGCTCGTCGAGCATCAGAAGGTCGGGTTCATTCAAAAGTGATTTCGCCAGGGACACGCGGGTTTTCTGACCCGACGACAGCTCTCCGAACGGCCGGTCAAGCAACCCGTCTATCGCCAGGTCCGCAGCCAGGGTTGCAAGCCGGCGTGCCGGGGCGGGAACGCCATAGAGCTGCGCGTATACCATCAGGTTTTCCCGCGACGTAAGGCGTTTGGGCAGGTCTACATAAGGCGATGAAAAATTGATACGTGGCAGCACGCGATAACGATGGCGCAGCATGTCTGTGCCGAGAACTTCAAGTGAGCCGGATGTGGGAATCAGCAGACCGAGAATCATGGAAATAGTTGTCGTTTTGCCGGCACCATTGCCGCCCAGAAGGCCGACAATTTCTCCCTCGCGGGCGGTAAAGCTCAGATTATCAACAGCGACGACATCGCCAAAACGTTTGGCAAGGTTTTCTACTTTGATCGCGATATTCAGCATACCGGGAATATGGGGCGCGGTGGCGGGGCACGCCAGCCCCTTTCCCCGTGTTCCGGCCCCATGGCCCAACAATGTGCGAAATAAACTTCACTCCGGCGAGACATCACGATAGACGTGATGCTGAGATTTCTGAGGTGAGATATGGATGCCCCGAGTAGCAGCCGTGCGATCGACGATATGCCGTCGGTGAACTCGGCCTACGATATGATGCCCGCAGCGACCGACCCGGTCCGCCTGCGGACCCTCACGCTTATCCGTTGGGTTGCGATCGGCGGCCAGTTACTGGCCCTGCTGGTCGTTCATTTCGGATTCGGGTTTCCCGTACCGCTCGCGGCGGCGTTTTCGGTCGTGGGTGCGTCGTTACTTTTGAACCTCATTGTGATGTCGGGTCATCCGACCCCGGTGCGGCTGGGTGAGCGGGCGGCCGCTGCCTTTCTCGCATTCGACATCATGCAGCTCGCGGCGCTGCTGTATTTGACGGGCGGCCTTGAAAACCCGTTTTCGTTTCTGTTGCTCGCGCCGGTCGCCGTATCGGCGACGATCCTGTCAATTCGCAGTACGTTTGCGCTCTGTGTTCTGTCCGTCGCAAGCATTACGCTCCTCGCCGTGAGGCATTATCCCTTGCCGTGGGCAGAAGGCGGTTTCTCGGTGCCCCAGGTGTATGTTCTGGGAACATGGGTGGCGCTCGCCGTTGGTATTGTTTTTTTCGCCATCTATACGTGGCGCGTCGCCGAAGAGGCCCGCCGGATGTCCAACGCTCTTACCGCCAGCCAGCTTGCCCTCGCGCGCGAACAACAGTTTGCTGCATTGGGTGGCCTTGCCGCGGCGGCGGCCCATGAACTTGGTAGCCCGCTGGGCACGATCGCCGTCGTATCCGGCGAAATAGCCCGTGATCTTCCGGCGGACAGTCCCATTTCCGAAGATGTCCGGCTGCTGATAAGCGAGACTGCCCGCTGCCGGGATATTCTGGCTGAACTCTCCGACCGGTCCGACGAGGGTGAAGACCGCTCATCGCCGTTTGCTTTGCTGCCGGTGCATGCCCTGGTCCAGGCGGCAGCGGAACGCCACCATCAGGACCATGTGACATTTTCCTTCGATGCCATGTCGCTCCAGGATGACGATGCCGGCCCCGAACCGGTCGTGGTACGGAGCCCCGAGATTGTTCATGGAATCGGTAATATCATTCAGAACGCCGTCCAGTTTGCGCGCTCCACCGTATATATTACCAGCGGTTGGGATGCCGAGAGTATCCGCGTTTCCATCCGCGACGACGGTCCGGGTTTCCCGCCGGGTGTTCTTGAGCATATCGGTGAACCGTATATATCTTCGAGGTCGAACTCCGGCGGGCATATGGGCCTCGGTATATTTATCGCGAGAACGCTCCTGCAACGATCCGGCGCGGGCGTGGCCTTCGAGAACGACCGGACAGGGGGCGCGCGAGTTGATATCGTGTGGCGCCGGGACCAACTTGAAGCAAAGGATTTGGAACTGTCGGCATGACCAAAGAATCACTAGAGCACTTTGAAGACAGGACACTTCTTATCGTCGACGATGATGAGCCGTTTCGTACCCGTCTTGTGCGGGCGATGGAGAACCGCGGCTTTGAAGTCGTTACGGCCGCGAGCGTGCGGGATGGCGTTGCCGCCGCCCGGTCGAAACCACCGGCCTTTGCCGTTCTTGATCTGCGGCTCGCGGATGGCAGCGGACTCGATATTGTGTCGGCGATCCAGGAAGGGCGCCCCGAATCGCGGATCGTCATGTTGACCGGTTACGGAAATATCGCAACGGCTGTCGCCGCCGTAAAAGCCGGCGCGCTGGACTATCTTGCAAAACCCGCTGATGCGGATGCGATCGAAGCCGCTCTACTCGCGAAAGGTGACAGCCTGCCGCCGCCGCCGGAGAATCCGATGTCGGCCGATCGGGTCCGTTGGGAGCACATTCAGCGCGTCTACGAGCAATGTGACCGCAATGTTTCCGAAACCGCGCGGCGCCTGAATATGCACCGGCGCACCCTCCAGCGGATACTGTCGAAGCGTGCCCCCCGTGAGGCCCCTCCCGGCGATGCCTGATCCCGTTGGCACAGAAATGGATGCGGCCCCCAGTTTTTGGTGGGTCGGTCCGGACGATAATCCCGTTCTGGTAGAGAACGCGGAAGCGGTCATGCCGTATCTGCCGTATTACATTGCGGGCTGGCCTTTGAAATGGGCAGGATCTGCCGCCGAGCGGACGCCCGATGTCCGGGTGATTGAGCATCCCGACGGTACCTACCAGGTCGTCAGCACGGGTCCGGGTGGGTCGGATTTTATGTGCGAGAACCCTTACGATGCAGCCAACGGTCTTGCCGGTGGTTTGATCAGTGTCTTCGTTTCGCGCGACCCTCAAATGGTGTGTCTGCATGCCGGGGCAGCTCGTGTCGGCGACGGCCTCGTCGTCGTGATCGGCGATTCCTTCGCCGGGAAATCGAGCGTGGCGCTCCACCTTGCGGTTCTTGGGAACCGGTTTTTTGGGGATGACCAGATTGGGGTGACACTGGAAAACCCCTCCCATGGAATGTGTCTGGGGCTTATGCCCAAAGTGCGCCTCCCTCTGCCTGAAGATTGTGGGGATGCGTTCCGCGAGTTTGTGGATGGGTATTCCTCAATGCAGGGCGACGAAATGGCCTATCTTAAACTTTGGGAAGGCGAGGCCGGCACTTTCGGCGAAACGGCGCCGGTCCGCGCACTCGTGTTTCTCGACCGGACGGAGACGGGCGAATCCGAACTGCGTCCGGCGTCGCGCCCTGAACTGGTCAAGACGATGGTTCGCACTGCTTTCGCGCCCCATATTCCGTCACCCGGCCTGTTGGCAGGACTGACCCGGCTTGCGGATGCCGCTGAGGCCTATCATCTCCGGTTTTCAAGCAGTCGGGATGCGGCTGCGCTGCTGTCGCGGGAATTCCGGAAT
>JBLIMV010000020.1:0-120552 GCA_047638395.1 Paracoccaceae bacterium
ATTCCCGATCTTGCCTATATCCGCGACGCGGGCGACCACCTCGCCATTGGTGCTATGACCCGCGAACGGGCGATTGAAAACAGCGATCTTGTCCGGACCGCGACACCGCTGTTGCATGACGCGACACTGCATATCGGTCATTTGCCGATCCGCAGCCGCGGCACCATCGGTGGCAGTATTTCGAATGCCGACCCGGCGGCGGAATACCCGGCGACGGTGCTGGCGCTGGATGCGACGCTGGTAGCCCAGT
Organism: Paracoccaceae bacterium; assembly: GCA_047638395.1. Lineage (GTDB taxonomy): Bacteria > Pseudomonadota > Alphaproteobacteria > MPNO01 > UBA830 > CAXBCP01. The sequence continues at coordinate 251 of JBLIMV010000020.1, forward strand.
CGGTTCGCGGCGAACGAACCATACCGGCGGCCGCGTTTTTCGATGGCGTGATGACGACGACGCTGGAACCTGATGAAATCCTGACCGAAATCCGCGTGCCAAAGGCGCCGCCCGGCAGCGGTGCTGCCCTGGTTGAGATTTCGCGCCGTCATGGCGATTTCGCGCTGGCAGGCGTGGCCGCGCAGATCACGCTGGGGGACGACCGGGTCACGGATATCCGTCTCGCTGCCTGCGGGGTCGGACCCGGGCCGATCCGGTTGACCGAAGCCGAGGAAATTCTGCGCGACGGCGGCCTGACGGATGACGCATTGGCAGCCGCCGGGCAGGCGGCGTCCGCCGCTGCCGATCCCGATGGAGACGTCCATGCGACGGCCGCTTATCGCCGCAAAATGGCGGGTGTCATGACCCGCCGTGCTGTTGCGAAAGCCGCCGGCCGCGCAGGGAAGTCCGCATGACCGATACCAGAACGATAACCATCACCGTCAATGGCGAGCGCCTGACCGGCGCGGCAGAACCACGGATGCTGCTGGTGGATTTTCTGCGCGATGAGCTGCGCCGCACCGGCACCCATGTCGGCTGCGAACATGGTGTCTGCGGCGCGTGTACCGTGATCGTCGATGGCGATGCCGCGCGGTCCTGCCTGATGTTTGCGGTCCAGGCGGATGGTGCCGAGATCAGCACGATCGAAGGTCTGGCGACCAATGGCGAGATGCATCCGCTGCAGAAACTGTTTTCCGAACATCACGCGCTGCAATGCGGGTTCTGTACGCCGGGCATGCTGATGACGGCGATGGACCTGGTCCATAACAGTACCGATCATTCACCGGGTGCGATCCGCATCGGCATGTCGGCGGCGCTGTGCCGATGTACCGGGTATGAGGGCATCATCAACGCGGTTACCGAATACGCCCGACAGGTTCATGGCAACGACGCCGTTAGCGGAGGTGATACCGATGGATGACGGTGTGCGCCGGGAGACCGGCGGCTATATCGGCCAGTCCGTGCCGCGGCGCGAGGACAAGAACCTGCTGCTCGGCCAGGGAAATTTTGTCGCCGATATTCAGTTGCCCGGCATGGTGCATGCCGCCTTTGCGCGCAGCCCACTGCCCCATGCGAAGATCGTTTCAGTTGATGTGACCGCAGCGCGCGCGCTTGACGGCGTGGTGTTTGCCGCTTCCGGTGACGACGTGATGGCGGCACTGCCGCCGATCAACGGGATGCAGGTCGTGACGCCGCAGGGCTGGCGCGACCGGGTCGATACCGACATTCTGATCCCCGACCAGCCGCTGATCCCGAATGACAAGCTTCGCTATGTCGGCGAGGCATATGCGCTGGCGGTTGCCGATAGCCGCTATATCGCCGAGGACGCGCTTGAACTGATCGAGCCGGATCTCGAAGCGCTGCAACCGCTGCCCGATGCGGAATCCGCCCTGATGGACGGCGCGCCGCTGGTGCACGAACATCTCGGGCGCAATGTTGCCGCCTTCCTGCATACCAAAAAGGGCGCAGGTGCCGAGGCGATGGAAACCGTGCCGCACCGCTTGAAACGGCGCTTCGTCCATCATCGCTATGCGGCAATGCCGATGGAATGCCGCGGCGTCGTTGCTGATTACGATACCCGAACCGACACGCTGACCGTCTGGTCGTCGACCCAGGTCGTGCACTGGGTCCGCCGTGAGGTCGCGACGGCGCTCGGCATGCCGGAAGAACGCGTGCGCTGCATCGCGCCGGATGTCGGCGGTGGTTTCGGCGGCAAGGGCCACGTCTATCCCGAGGATATTCTGGTTGCCTGGCTGGCGCGCGAACTGGGCCGCCCGGTCAAATGGGTCGAGGACCGCCACGAGCATATCCTCAACGCCGCGCATTCACGCGACAACATCTACGACGTCGAGATCGGGTTTGACGACGAAGGTAAGATTCTCGCCCTGACCAGCTCGTTCCTGGTCGATTCCGGCGCGTATACGCCGGTCGGCGCTGGCATCGCCGGTAATTCCATCGCCCATATGCTGGGCCCGTACCATATCGAAAATTACGAAACCGACTGCAAGGTCGTGCTGACCAACCGCACGCCGAACGCGCCCTATCGCGGTGCCGGACGGCCCGAGGTCGGATTTGCGATGGAACGCTCAGTCGATCTGGTGGCGAATCACCTCGGCCTTGATCCGGCAGAGGTGCGGTTCCACAACATGATCCCGCCGGAAGACATGCCCTACGAAGTCGGTCTGACCTACCGGGACGGTGTGCCGATGGTCTATGACAGCGGTGACTATCCCAAAGCGCTGCGCAGCGCACTCGCAGAACTTGGCGGACTGGAAAACATCCGCCAGCGCCAGAAAGACGCACTGGCCGAAGGACGCTATCTCGGCCTTGGCCTTGGTTGCTATGTCGAAGGCACCGGCGTGGGCCCGTTTGAGGGCGCGACGGTCAAGATCGATCCGACCGGCAAGATCATGGTTGCCGTCGGCGCCTGTCCGCAGGGGCAGGGCCACGAGACCATCTTTGCCCAGTTCGCCGCCGATATGTGGCAGGTGCCGATCGACGATGTGTATGTGACCGTCGCCGATACCGGCCATGTCAGCCAGGGCTATGGCACCATCGCCAGCCGCAGCACGGTGACGGCCTCGGGTGCCATCAAGCTTGCGACCGACGAGGTTCATGAAAAGGTGTTTGCCGTTGCCGCAAACCTGCTGGAGACGGCGGAGGCCGATCTGGAGCTGCGAGATGCCGGGATCGGGGTGAAGGGCGTGCCGGACATGCATGTCAGCTACCGCGATATCGCGACGGCGGCCAAGCCGGGCTGGGGTCACCAGCGCCCCGACGGTGTTGCCGCGGGACTGGAATCCACGTCCTATTATGAGCCGCCGACGGTTACCTGGTCCTATGCGGCCAATGCGACCCTGGTCGAGATCGACGTTGAGACCGGGCAGATCGAGATTGAGAAATATGTCGAGGTCCACGATGCCGGTGTGCTGGTGAACCCGATGCTTGCCGACGGTCAGGTAAAGGGCGGCTTGGTACAGGGGCTTGGTGGCGCGCTGCTGGAAGAGCTTGCCTATGACGATCAGGGCCAGCTTCTGACCGGCAGCCTGATGGATTATCTGCTGCCATCGGCGTCCGATGTGCCGCCGCTTGCCGTGATCCATCACGAAACCCCGTCGCCGCTGAATGCGTTCGGGGTCAAAGGCCTCGGCGAGGGCGGGGCGATTGCGCCGCCGGTGGTCATCGCCAATGCCGTCTGCGACGCACTGCGGCCGTTCAAGGCGGAACTCAATTCGACCCCGGTTCGTTGGGCGGACGTCGCGGCGTTTTTCGATCAGGACGCCTGAATTTTCGCCTAACCGTCTCTAATCATTAATCTTGTTTCCAAACGGCAAACACAATAGTTGTGTCATACGCAAAAACAGTCAGTACCGGAAAACATTGGGGCTGTGGACGAGATCGGCGGAGAATCCGCGGGATCGTCGCAGACCACGGCAGGACAAGAAACGGCAGGTAAGCCGCCGGAGTCATTGCGGCAGGACGCTCAGGCGAACGCCGGACAGGGCGCATCCGAGGATGCGGTAGGTCCGGATACGGGTATCCTGTGCCTGGCGATGATGCTGCAGTTCCACAAAATGGCGTCTGATCCGGCGCAACTTGCGCACGAATACGGCCCCACAAGCGGCACGACAAACCTGCTCGGTCTGGTGCGGGCGGCAAAGCAGATAGGGCTCAAGGCGCGGACCGGCACGCTCAAGCTCAAACGCCTGCAAAAGGCACCGCTGCCCGCGATTGCCGAGGCTGCTGACGGCAGTTTCTTTATCCTCGCCCGCGCGAATGAAGAAAAGGTCCTCATCCAGAAACCCGGGGAGGCGCCAGAAACGCTGACCCATGAAGAGCTTGTAGGTATCTGGACCGGTAATGTTCTGATGACCACGACCCGTGCCGAGATCGCGGGCGAAGAACGCAAGTTCAACATCACCTGGTTTATCCCGGCGGTTGTAAAATACCGGCGCATGTTCGGCGAGGTGCTGATCGCGTCGTTCTTCCTGCAGATCTTCGGGCTGATCACGCCGCTGTTCTTCCAGGTCATTATCGACAAGGTGCTGGTCCATCGCGGGCTGACGACGCTCGACGTGCTGATTATCGCCCTGGTCGGGGTGACCGTGTTCGAGGTGTTGCTGGGGGGCTTGCGGACCTATATTTTTTCGCACACCACCAGCCGGGTGGATGTCGAGCTTGGCGCGCGGCTGTTCCGCCACCTGGTGGCGTTGCCGATAGCGTTTTTTGAAGCCCGCCAGGTCGGCCAGACCGTTGCGCGCGTGCGCGAGCTGGAAAACGTGCGCAATTTCATCACCGGCTCGGCGCTGACGGTGGTGCTCGATCTGTTCTTCACCTTCGTGTTCTTCGCGGTGATGTATTATTTCTCGCCGACGCTGACCTATATCGTCCTCGGCTCGCTGCCGTTCTACTTCGCGCTGTCGATCGGCATCACGCCGGAGCTGCGCCGCCGGGTCGAAGAGAAATTCCAGCGCGGCGCCGCCAACCAGGCGTTTCTGGTGGAATCCATCTCCGGGGTGGAGACGCTGAAAGCCATGGCGGTCGAACCCCAGATGCGCCAGCGCTGGGAAGAACAATTGGCCGCCTACGTGCGGGCCTCTTTCCGCTCGGTGATGCTGGGCACGTTCGGCAGCCAGTCGGTGATGCTGATCAACAAAATCGTGATGGCGCTGGTGTTGTGGTTCGGCGCGCATGCCGTGATCAATGGCGAGCTTACGGTCGGCATGCTGGTTGCGTTCAACATGCTGTCCGGTCAGGTCAATCAGCCGATTATCCGGCTCGCCCAGCTGTGGCAGGATTTCCAGCAGTTTCGCATCTCGCTCGACAAGCTGGGCGATGTACTGAACACGCCGACCGAGCCGGCCCAGAACCCCAATAAGCCGGCCCTGCCGTCGATTGCCGGCGATATCCGGATGGAGAGCGTCACCTTCCGCTACCGGCCCGAAACACCGGAAGTGCTGCGCAACCTGTCGATGGAGATTGGCAAGGGACAGGTCATCGGCATCGTCGGTCGGTCGGGTTCGGGCAAGTCCACCTTCGTCAAGCTCATCCAGCGGCTCTACGTGCCGGAACACGGCCGCGTGCTGGTCGACGGGGTGGACCTGGCCCTGGTCGATCCCGCCTGGCTGCGCCGCCAGATCGGCGTGGTCCTGCAGGAAAACGTGCTGTTTAATCGTTCCGTGCGGGACAATATCGCGCTCGCCGATCCCGCCATGTCGATGGAACGCGTGGTCGCCGCTGCACAGCTTGCCGGTGCCCATGATTTTATTCTCGAATTGCCCGAAGGCTACGACACCGTGCTCGGCGAGCGCGGAGCCTCGCTGTCCGGCGGGCAGCGCCAGCGGGTCGCCATTGCCCGTGCGCTGGTGATGAACCCGCGTATCCTGATTTTCGATGAGGCGACGAGTGCGCTCGATTACGAATCCGAGCGCATCATCCAGGACAACATGCGCGAAATCTGCAAGGACCGTACCGTGCTGATCATTGCGCACCGGCTGTCCACCGTGCGACGGGCCGACCGCATCATCGTCGTGGAAAAAGGCGAGATTGCCGAAGACGGCAGTCATGATGCGCTGCTCGAGCTCGACGGTATCTACGCTGCGCTCAACGCCCATCAGACGGGTGACGCCTGATGTTTGCCGGCTTGAGATCATGCTGGTCGGTCGCGCGCGCCGCATGGTCAGAGGACAAGAAGCGCGAAAAGATCAGCCGTAACCGCGATGAGCTGGATTTCCTGCCCGCCGCGGTCGAGGTGCTCGAAACACCGGCCTCACCGGCAGGGCGGATATTCGCGCTGTTTATCGCTTTCATGTTTCTGTCGGCCCTCGTCTGGGGCTGGTTCGCCCAGATCGACACGGTGGCGATCGCCCAGGGCAAGATTATCCCGGGTGACCGGGTCAAGGTCATCCAGCCGCTGGAAATCGGCGTGATCCGTGCGATCCATGTGCGCGACGGCCAGGTCGTCAAAAAAGACGAGGTGCTGATCGAGCTTGATCCGACCGATAGCGGTGCCGATCAGGTGCGCCTCGCCCATTCGCTGGTCTCGCGCCGGCTCGATGCCGCCCGGCTGACCGCGATGGCCGAGAACCCGGACGACCCGCTCTCTGTTTTTGTGGCCCCGCCCGACACGCCCGCGCCGATGGTGTCTGCCGCGCGCACCCTGATGCGGGCGGAAGCCGCCGAATTCCGCGAAGCCATTGCGGGGATAGACGCGGAAATCCGCCAGAAGGACGCCGAAACCGCGACTGTCCGCGCCCAGATCGCGGCCTATCGCGACACGATTCCGTTGATTCAGAAACGCGTCGATGCGTGGGAATATCTGACCAAAAAGGAATATGCGAGCAGGCTCCGGCTGACCGAATTGCAGGAACAGCTGGTCACCCGTCAGCGCTCGCTGACCGTCGAACAGCGCCGCCTGTCGGAAATCGCAGAGGCGATCTCGGTACTGCGCCGGCGCAAGGCGGAACGCACGGCGGCGCTCGCCGGCAAGATGAGCCGGGAGCTGTCCGAGGCGATGAGCGAGGCCGTGCAGTACGAACAGGAACTCAACAAGGTGCGTGAACGCCTGCGTGCCCGCATTCTGCGCTCACCGGTCGACGGCGTGGTCCAGCAGATGCAGGTCAATACAATCGGCGGCGTCGTCAACCCGGCGGAACGTCTGATGGTGGTCGTGCCCGCCGATGTCACCCTCGAGGTAGAGGCCATGGTGCTCAACAAGGATATCGGCTTCGTCCGCGCCGGTCAGGAATCTGAGATCAAGATCGAAAGCTTCCAGTTCACCAAGTACGGCCTGATCGACGGTGCGGTAAAGCATATCTCCGCCGACGCGGTGGAGGATGAAAAGCTGGGGCTGGTCTATCCGATGCGGGTCACGATGAAAACGAACCGTATCCTGGTCGGCAACCGCTGGGTCCCGCTCGCGCCCGGCATGTCGGTAACCGCCGAGGTCAAAACCGGCAAGCGCCGCGCCATCGAATTCTTCCTGTCGCCCCTGATGCGCTACCAGGATGAGGCGCTGCGGGAACGGTGATCGAGGGGCGAGGCGATGAAAGTTGTTTAGTTAGATGATCTTTTTCTACGTGGTTTCCGGTTGGTTGTTGTTTCACTGGCTATGTTACGGAATCCTGGCACACAGGCTGGCCGTCAGCGACCGCTACAAGCGTTACGGTTGGCCCCGGATGATGACTTATGCCGGCGCCGGTTCATTTGTTTCGACAATGATGATTTTGGCTGGCTTATTATTAGCGAGAGGCGTTGTTGCTCTCGCGGTAGCTCTAGGCATAGCTGTTGTTACGTTCGTATCTTGTCAGATTTGGGGGAAAAGATTTGCCGACCCGGCGTTCGCAGCGCCCTCGAATTTTTTGTCTCGTTGGGGAATGCTTCCACCTTCAAGCGCTATAGCATTACCGATATTGGGGCCGGTCTTTGCGCTTTTCTGAGTTGGGATGAGTATTGGTCTTGATGAGCTCATCGGGGTTGATCGCAGTGATCGAGCCGACAGACGTGAGAAGAATATAGGCCGGTTTATGGTCGGTGCTGTGATATTCTTTACTATTTCGTATATAATACATACAATATTTAATTAATAAAAAAATCCGTAAAACCGTCTATATATTTGTATATATAAATATATTTATTCTTTTATCTGTGATTTTCTATCCGAAAGGTGCTCTGTGAGAGGGCGCTCGAAGGGTTGGGGGACTGATCGGCACCTGAGCCGATACGCTAACAGACGGGTTCCGATGTCGGGATGCCGCCGCCAATCCCCTTCCACCGATTCATCGATCTGTATTGATCTCCGTCAACGCGACAGGGGTAACAAGCCTGTCTTAGTGGCGCATCGTCATCATGCGAGACTGCCATGAAGCCTGCGCCGCAACTGAACCGTTCCCTGTCGCTTGGTCTGCTGACCTTGTATGGCCTTGGCACGACGATCGGGGCCGGGATCTTCGTGCTGATCGGCAAGGTCGCGGGGGCGGGCGGCGCTCTGGGGCCGCTCTCGTTTGTTATTGCTGCGGTGATTGCCGGGCTGTCGGCGCTTTCCTTTGCCGAACTGTCGTCGCGCTATCCGGAAAGCGCGGGCGAGGCGGTCTACGTCAAGGAAGCGTTTAACAGCGATACCCTGGCCCTGCTCACCGGGCTCGGCGTTGCCGCCGCCGGGATCATCTCGACCGCGACTATTGTGGTCGGCTTTTCGGGCTATCTGGCGGATCTCGTCGCTGTGCCGCGTGAAGCGGCGCAGGTCGGCATTACGGTGTTTCTTGCGGCGGTCGCCATCTGGGGAATTCGAACCTCGGTCATGCTGGCGGCCGTGATCACGCTGATTGAAATCGGTCTGCTGCTGGTTGTTATCGGGTATGGCGTGACACCGGAACTCGCACTCGGCGCGGAACGGCTTGCCCTGTCGGTGCGCGACGCGCCGGCCGTCGCCTGGTATGGCGTGGTGTATGGCGGGATTCTCGCCTTCTATGCCTTCATCGGCTTCGAAGACATTGTGAATGTCGCCGAGGAAACCCGTGACGCTGCGCGGGTTGTTCCGCGGGCGATCGTCTGGACGCTGATCGTCACCACGGTGCTTTATATCTCGATCTCCCTCCTGGCGGTTGCCGCCGCGACACCGGATGAGCTGGCCGCAAGTGCAGCGCCGCTGACGCTGATTTTCGAGCGGGTCAGCGGTCTTCCGGGGCATTGGGTATCGGTGATCGCTTTGCTGTCCGTCCTCAATGGCGCGCTGGTTCAGATCATCATGGTCTCACGGGTTCTTTTCGGGCTCAGCCGCCGGCATTGGCTGCCGGGTGTCCTGGGATATGTGCATCCGAGAACCCGCACACCCGTCACCGCCATCCTGATCGGTGCGGCCATCGTCGTTGTCCTGACGTTGACGCTGGATCTCGAGAATCTTGCCGTGGCGACATCGTTCCTGACCCTGATAATTTTCGCCGCCGTCAACGCAGCATTGCTCTGGATGAAGCATACGCGGGGCGACGGACCGGCGGGCACGTTCCACGTGCCGGCCATCGTGCCGGTCTTTGGCATTTTGACAATCGCCGGTATCGGGGTCTTTGCGCTGGGCTTTTTGCAGAGCGAAATTCCCTAGCCAGCGGGCCCGTCTGTGCGTCTATTTGCCCGTCTGCGCGCCTATTTGACCGTCACACAGGTGCATTTGCAGAGATGGCCGACCTTGTGTGAGACGCTGCCCATGAACAGGTCGGCGACACGTCCGAGGCCACGGCTGCCCATCACGATCATATCGGCGCCTTCGTGCTCTTCGGCCAGCAATATGCGCTCGACCGGTGCGCCGTCGACGACATAGTCCCGAACGTTCTTTGCGCCTTTTGCCGCAAGCCGCGTCTTTGCGTTGGCGCAGACCAGTTCGCCGATCTTCTCCACGACATCGTCAGGCGCCGGGATCGAGATGATCCCCTCATAGGCAGACGCGGCGGCCTGGACAGACGCATCTGCCAGCTTTTCCAGCTTGTCGGTGATTGCCGGGTCCGCCTGCAGGGTCTTCGCCAACTGGAGCAAATCGAAAACAGTCTGATCCCGCATCAGGATATGGAGCAGGATGATCTCGGCCTCGTATTTTTCCGCAAGGTCGGCCGCGAGGTCCAACGCCTTGTTGGCGTGTTCCGATCCGTCGGTCGGCACGATTATCTTTTTGATCATCTCTGTATCCTTTTAATCTTTGTCCGGTTGGTCTTTGTCCGGCTGTCCCCGCAGAAACCTGCTGCAGGCCGCCGACACTCGATATCCGCACCCTAATCCCGATCCTGCCAGCGGCGGATTGATCTACATCAGGTCGTTTTCCGTCACAAAATGTTTGGTTTCCGGGGTCATCTTGATTGAGGTCAAGGGCGCAAGGCGACTTCCGCTTCAAGCTGTTTCGCGAAAAGGAATGCCCCACGAAGGGGCTTCAGGAGGATTGTGCATGTTGAGCTATCAGGACTGTGTCGGGTTGTGCGATCTCACGGAGGATGAAATCCGCGCAATCGCGGAACACGAACGCCTGCCCGAACTCGTGGCGCTCGAACTCGGTCAGTATCTGGTGCAGTCGACGGACGGCCAGCGCCAGATACGCCGGATGATCCTTGATGACCTCAAAGCAGCACAAGCCGCCGGTCATGCCGAGGACGTGTTGCGGCTAAAAGCGACGATGAAGCACTTCATCGACACCCATCCCGACAATCCCCAAATGATTGCGGCGCCGCAATGAGCATTTTCCCGGAACGAGTGCGTTTAATGTCCGGAATTGCTGGATTAACGTTGCTGATCTGTGCCGCGTTCCTCTGGATCGGCGCGGCGAAAGCCGGCGACGCCGACGCAGGGCGGAAAATTGCCGAGCAATGGTGTGTTGCGTGCCATACGGTTTCAGCAGACGCCGCTGCCCGCGATACCGCACCGCCCTTCAGCGTTATCGCGCGAGATCCGGCTTACGACCGGGACCGGCTCTTGCAGGTGCTCTCCGATCCGCATCCACCGATGCCGCAAATTCATCTTTCCCGCAAACAGCTCGACGACATCATCGCCTATCTTGGCGCGCTCGGCGCTGCCAACTAGACCACAGCAGGTACTGTGGCGTTGATGCCGCGCGCTACTTTTCCTGTATGGCCTCCAGCCAGCCCAGAAAATCGTCGATCTCGGGCGGGGAGAACGCAAAGGTCGGCATCGCGGGATGCCCCACGACGATGCCCTCGGCCAGTGCCTCCGCCATGTTCTCGACAGGCCATTTCCGACCCAGATGACGGAATGGGGGTGCTGCGCTGAGCGGGCTGGCGCCGACACGCCCGGTGGCATGGCAATGCGCGCAGCGCGACTCGGCAAGGGTCTGCCCCGCATCGAGGTTGGGCGGTGCGGCGCCCCCTGCGTGAACCCGAACAGGAGCGGTAACGGTGACTGCAATCACGGCGATGATCAGAGCTGCGAAGATGTTTTTCATGGTTAAGTTTCTGCTAATAAATTGGAGTACAGATTGTATCACCAACAATTCGTCATGTCGGTCTCGAACGCAATGGGCCGGCGACCATGAAAATTGCAAGTAAGAGCTAAAATGCCGCAGCGCAATATTTCTCATGTCCCCCCTGAACTTGATCTCGATCAAGTTTGCCCCCCGAGCCTTTGAGTAGCGTCTGCGCATCGTTCGCAGGAGAAGAATATGGCGGTGATTAGTCCGTGGTTGTGGGTGGTTTTTTTCGCCGCCGGCGGGGTCTATGCCCAGCAGATCGAAATGCGCGCGCAGGACCAGGCGTTCTATATACACGGGTTCATTTTCTTCGCTTTTTGCATCGCGGGGGTTGTTCTGACGCTTCGCGAGGCGTTGCGGAGCGACCGGTATAAGCGTCCCGCAGACCGGGGCGGCGTTCCGGTCTATAACGAAGGGATTGTGCGCGCCGGCGTTATCGCGTCGACATTCTGGGGAATAATCGGCTTTACCGTCGGGCTGTGGCTGGCATTGCAGCTTTCTTTTCCGGTCCTCAACTTCGACCTGCCCTGGACCAATTTTGGCCGTTTGCGCCCGCTGCATACGTCGGCGGTCATTTTTGCGTTTGGCGGCAATGTTCTTATCGCCACGTCTTTTTACGTTGTGCAGCGCACCTGCCGGACCCGTCTCGCCGGCAACATCGCACCATGGTTCGTCTTTTGGGGCTACCAGCTTTTCCTTGTCCTTGCCGCGTCGGGATACCTTCTGGGTGTCACGCAATCCAAGGAATATGCGGAGCCTGAATGGTATGTCGATATCTGGCTAACGCTGGTGTGGGTCACGTATCTGCTGGTGTTTATGGCGACCCTTGCTCGCCGGAAGGAGCCGCATATCTATGTGGCGAACTGGTTCTATCTCGCCTTCATCGTCACGATTGCGATGCTGCATCTGGTCAATAACGCGACGATCCCGGTCTCGTTCTTCGGTTCCAAAAGCTATATCGCCTGGTCGGGTGTGCAGGATGCGCTGACCCAGTGGTGGTACGGCCATAACGCCGTCGGCTTCTTCCTGACAGCCGGTTTTCTGGGAATTATGTATTACTTTATTCCGAAACAGGCGAACCGGCCGGTTTACTCCTATCGCCTGTCGATCATCCATTTCTGGGCGCTGATCTTTCTCTATATCTGGGCCGGTCCGCATCATCTGCACTACACCGCGCTCCCCGACTGGGCGCAGACCCTGGGCATGACGTTCTCGATCATGCTGTGGATGCCGTCCTGGGGCGGGATGATCAACGGCCTGATGACCCTGTCCGGCGCGTGGGACAAATTGCGGACCGATCCTGTCTTGCGGATGCTGGTGGTGTCTGTGGCGTTCTACGGCATGAGCACCTTCGAAGGCCCGCTGATGTCGGTGAAGGCCGTGAACGCGCTGAGCCATTACACTGACTGGACGATCGGGCACGTGCATTCCGGCGCGCTTGGCTGGGTCGGTTATGTCAGCTTCGGTGCGCTCTATGCGATGACGCCGGTGTTGTGGAAACGCGAACGGCTGTATTCGCTGAAACTCGTCGAATGGCATTTCTGGGTCGCATCCACCGGCATCGTTCTCTACATCACGGCCATGTGGGTGTCGGGCATCATGCAGGGCCTGATGTGGCGGGCATATGATTCGCTAGGCTTCCTCGAATATTCCTTTGTCGAAACCGTCGAGGCGATGCATCCGTTCTATGTTATTCGCGCACTGGGCGGGGTCCTGTTCCTCGCAGGTGCTGTGATCATGGCCTACAATCTCTGGCGGACCGCGCGCGGGGATGTGCGGGAAACCGAACCACTACCGCAGTCGGACGCCTCTCCCGTTCCGGCAACGGCGTGACGGGAGGCTGATATGGCAAAATTCCGTCACGCAACGATCGAAAAAAATTCGATCCTCATGGTGGTGCTCACGCTGATTGTGGTGTCGATCGGCGGGCTGGTTGAAATCGTGCCGCTTTACTACCTCGACAGTACGATCGAGAAGGTGCGTGGCATGCGCCCCTATACGCCGCTGGAACTCGCAGGCCGAAATGTTTACCTGCGCGAAGGCTGCTACAACTGCCATTCGCAGATGATCCGGTCGCTGCGGGACGAGGTGGATCGCTACGGTCACTACAGTCTGGCGGCAGAGAGCAAGTACGATCATCCGTTCCAGTGGGGGTCCAAACGCACCGGGCCCGATCTGGCGCGTGTCGGCGGGCGGTACTCCGACGACTGGCACCGTGAGCACCTGATCAAACCGACCAGTGTGGTGCCGGAATCGATCATGCCCGGGTATCCGTTCCTGGCGAAGAACCCGGCACGGCTTGATGATCTTGGCGAACACCTGAAGGCAAATGCGACCGTTGGCGTGCCGTATGATGCGGACATGATCGCGAACGCCGCTGCCGATGCCGCGATTCAGGCGAACCCCGATGCCGATGGCGGAGAGGCTTTGGTCAAACGTTATCCGAAAGCGCAGATTCGCGATTTTGACGGTAATCCCAAAATGGTTTCCGAAATGGATGCGTTGATAGCCTATCTGCAGATGCTGGGCACACTTGTCGATTTTGACTCCTACCGCGCCGATGGCGAGAACCTGCGCTGAGGAAAACCGATGGATTATGAAACAGCACGTGTTTTTGCCGCAACCTGGGGCCTTGTGGGGCTTTTTGTGATGTTCGTCGGCGTCCTTGTCTATGCGCTGTGGCCGCGCAACCGGGACAAGTTCAATGATGCCGCGAACATCCCGCTGAAGGAGGACTGAGTATGGCAGCGGAGCAGACACCGACAAGCGCGCCTGCAGGCGATCCGGCGACCACCGGCCATGAATGGGACGGTATCCAGGAACTCGATAACCCGTTGCCGCGCTGGTGGCTGTGGACATGGTATGCCTGCATCCTGTGGGCGATAGGCTATTGGGTTCTTATGCCCGCCTGGCCGCTGATCAGCGGCTACACGACCGGGGTCATCGGATATTCCCAACGCTCGGTGGTCGAGAAACAGCTCGCCCGGAACCTCGATGCACAATCGGTCTATCTGAAACAGATCGGTGCAAAATCGCTGTCCGAAATCCGCGCTGATCCTGAATTGTTGTCATTCTCGATGGCCGGCGGGCGCTCCGCCTTTGCGGTGAACTGCTCGCAGTGCCATGGATCCGGTGCGCAGGGTGCGGTCGGCTATCCGAACCTGAACGACGATGCGTGGCTGTGGGGCGGCAAACTCGATCAGATTTCCTATACTATTCAGCATGGTATCCGGAACGGGAGTGACGATGCCCGGGTGAGTGAAATGCCTGCCTTTGGCCGTGACGAATTGCTCGAACCCGCCCAAATTCAGGATGTTGTCGAGTATGTCGTTTCCCTGTCAGGGCGCCCCGCGACGGTCGAAGCGGCAAAACGTGGCGCTGCCATATTTGCGGAGCAATGCGTCGCCTGTCATGGAAAAACCGGCAAGGGAAATCAGGAATTCGGCTCCCCGGACCTGACCGATGCCATCTGGCTGTATGGTGGCGATCGCGCGACCCTGCAGGCGACAATTCACGGCAGCCGCCGCGGCGTCATGCCGGGCTGGAAGGATCGGCTGACGCCAGAGGCGATCAAGCAGTTGACGGTATTCGTGCATTCTCTCGGCGGCGGCCAGTAACGGGCTGATTGATAAAATGGCCCCGAAGGATATTTCCGGCCAGACACTCAATGTGGGTGACTCCGTCGTAGAGCGTATCGATGTCGAGGCTGTTAACGCGCCGGCACAACGGCCGCTCTACGAAAAGCGCCGGAAGATTTTCCCGCGAAAGGTGTCGGGACAGTTCCGCAAGATCAAATGGCTGATCCTGGCGACGACGCTGGGGGTCTATTATCTGCTTCCGTGGCTACGTTGGGACCGGGGGCCCAATTCACCAGATCAGGCGATTCTGGTCGATTTTCCCACCCAGCGGTTTTATTTTTTCTTCATCGAAATCTGGCCGCAGGAAATCTATTTCGTAACCGGCCTGCTGATTCTGGCGGCCTTGATCCTGTTTATGGTGACCAGTATCGCGGGTCGGGTGTGGTGTGGCTATGCCTGCCCGCAGACGGTCTGGACGGATCTTTTCATGTGGGTTGAACGGCTGATCGAAGGGGACCGGAATGCCCGTGTCCGGCTGAACGAGGCGCCGTGGACGGCAGCAAAAATTCGCAAGCGTGTGCTGAAGCATTCGGCATGGCTTGTTATCGCCGTGTGTACCGGGGGGGCCTGGGTTTTCTATTTTGCCGATGCCCCGACACTTGCCGTGCAGCTCGTGCAGTTCGATGCGCCGATGGTCTCATATGTCTTTATCGGGGTGCTGACATTCACGACCTATTTGCTTGCCGGTCATGCGCGCGAACAGGTGTGCACCTATATGTGCCCATGGCCGCGGATCCAGGGGGCGATGCTCGACCAGCACTCGCTATTGGTCACTTATCGTACGTGGCGCGGAGAGGCGCGCGGGGCACATAAGAAGGGTGAAAGCTGGGAGGATCGCGGTGATTGCGTCGATTGCAATTCCTGTGTTGCCGTCTGCCCGATGGGCATCGATATCCGTGACGGTGAGCAGCTGGAATGTATCAATTGTGCGCTGTGTATCGATGCCTGCGACGATATCATGGACAAGGTTGGCCGCCCCCGGGGGCTGATCGCCTACGATACGGTTGCCGGGCTGGAGACACAGACCGCCGGCGCGGCTTCCCGTCCGAAGTTTTTCCGTCCCAGAACCATTCTTTATGCGGGACTGATCACGCTGGTTGGCGTCATAATGCTGGTTGCTCTGCTGTCCCGGTCCGACACCGATATCACTGTGCTGCGGGATCGCAATCCACTTTTTGTCCAGCTGAGCGATGGCGGTATCCGCAATGGCTACACGGTGAAAATTCTGAACAAGCAGCGCGAACCCCGGGTCTACGAGTTGTCAGCCGAGGGGCTGGCCGGGGCGGAGCTGTCAATTGTCGGACAGGGTGACCGTGACGTGACCGTCGATGCCGACCGGCTCCGCAGCGTCCGCGTTCATATCACCGCAGCAGGAACCCGCGTGCCGGTATCGGATTTCCACCTGATCGCAAAAGAGATCAAGACAGGTGCGGTTTTTCAGCACGCGACCACATTCCGGCGGGCAAGATGATAGAGCGCAGAAAACTGATACCTGGCTTCCGTCCGCCACTGACCGGGCGCCATGTCCTTGCGATAATCGTGACATTCTTTCTGGTGATCTTCGCGGCGAACGGCGTTTTCGTTTATGTATCGCTGCAATCGCATCCCGGCGTGACATCCGACGATGCCTACCGCAAGGGGCTGGATCACAACCGCACGCTCGACCATGCCGCTCGCCAGAACGCGCGCGGATGGACCGCGCGTGTGGTCGCGGCGGATGGCAGAGTGGAAGTCCTTCTGGCGGATCGATCAGGTGCGGCGCTCACGGGCTTGTCTGTCCGCGGCGAAGCCCGGCGGCCAATTCACGATAGGTCGGATACAGAACTGACGCTGCGTGAAACCGCTCCTGGCCAGTACAACGCCGTCGGAACAAAACTGTCCTCCGGGCGCTGGGCACTGGTTCTCACCGCGGCAGCCGACGGCCTTCCCGTCTATCGTATTGAATATGACGTGGTGGTGCGGTGATGAACGCCGTGGGCCCTGTAACCCTGGCAGGATCCAGCGCGCCAAATCCGGAAATCGATACGCCTGCTGCCGACCCGTCGGCCTATGTCCGCACGGGAGATGGCGGCATCGAAACGCTTAATCTGCTGGTCGATGGTGTCCATTGTGGGCACTGCATCCAGAAAGTGGAATCGGGGATGCGCAGTCAGCCCGGTGTCGTCGAGGCTCGGGTCAACCTGTCGACGCGGCGGATGACCCTGAGCTGGGAAGCGGGCGTGGCGCAGCCTGGCGATCTTATCAGCCGCCTCGATGCGATGGGCTATCCGGCGGTGCCGTTCGACCCCGACGCCCTGCGTGGGCAACAGGCGGATGAACAGGCTTTTCTGCTGCGCTGCCTTGCCGTCGCGGCGTTCGCCAGCAGTAACGTGATGCTTCTGTCGGTGGCTATCTGGGCCGGGGCATTTTCGGATATGGAATCCGTCACGCGCGGTTTGCTTCACTGGGTGTCTGCGCTGATCGCGTTGCCGGCAATCGCCTATGCGGGCCGTCCGTTCTTCCGCGCCGCGGTCCGGGCTATATCGGCGCGCCGCGTCAACATGGATGTGCCGATTTCGGTCGCGGTGATTGTGACCGCCGGTGTCAGCCTGTTTGAGACCATTAATGGCGGGCCGCATGCCTATTTCGATGCCGCCATTATGCTGCTGTTCTTCCTTCTGATCGGGCGCTATCTCGATATGCGTACCCGCGGCGCGATGCGCTCAACCGCGGAAAACCTGGCAGCCCTGGCGGCACACCCCGCGATTGTCGTGGACCCCGATGGGACCCGCCGGGTGCTTCCCGCCCGTGCCGTTACCAAGGGCATGACCGTTTCGGTCGCGACCGGCGACCGGGTGCCTGTCGACGGCGCCATTGCAACCGGACAGACCACGATCGATTCCAGCCTGCTGACCGGCGAGACGGACCCGGTTGAGGTCGCGCCGGGTGACACCGTTTTCGCCGGTACGCTTAACATCGGTGCGGCGATTCAGATCAAGGCTTCCGCCACTGGCGACGATACCGTTCTGGCGGATATTGTCCGCCTGGTTGAGAACGCGGAACAGGGCAGGTCGGTCTATGTACGGCTCGCGGATCGCGCGGCGCGTCTCTACGCGCCCGTGGTGCATCTGATGGCCCTGGCGACCCTGTTGGGGTGGTGGGGAATTGGTGGTATCTCATTTCACGCAGCGCTGTTGATCGCCGTCGCTGTTCTGATCATCACCTGTCCCTGCGCGCTTGGCCTCGCGGTGCCCGCTGTACAGGTGGTCGCCAGTGGACGGCTGATGAAGGCCGGCATTCTTGTAAAGACCGGTGACGCGCTCGAACGGCTCGCTGTCGCCGACACCGTCGTCCTCGACAAGACGGGCACGCTGACCCGGGGACGCCCCGAGATCACCAATCTGGCCGAGATCGATACCGCAGACCTGCAGCTGGCAGCATCGCTGGCGGTGTCGAGCCGGCATCCGCTCTGTGCAGCCCTCGTCCGGGCGGCAGGGCCGGTGGCTGTCCGTCCCGATACGGTGGAGACCGCAGGTATGGGCCTGGCATCAGGCACTGGCGCAGGTGACATCAGGCTCGGAAATCGCGCCTTCTGCGGGATCGAAAGCGATGCGCCGGATCGGGGCACCGAACTCTGGCTAAGCTGCCCAGGCAGCGCGCCTGTCCGATTTACATTTGCCGATGGATTGCGCCCCGACAGCCGGGAATTCGTCGACTGGTTGCGGGCCGAGGGGTTTGCGGTGGAAATACTTTCGGGCGATCGTGCGGACGCGGTTGCCGCGGTCGCGACAGCGCTTGGGATCGACCGGTACCGCGCGAATGTGCGCCCCGACGGCAAAGTGGCCCGGCTTGCCGAACTGGAGGCCGAGGGCAGAAAGGTCTTCATGATCGGTGACGGTCTGAACGATGCGCCGTCCTTGGCGGGGGCATTTGTTTCCGCGTCACCGGCATCCGGCGCCGATATTGCACAGACAGCGGCGGATTTTGTGTTTCAGTCCGACCGGCTGGTTCCCGTGGCGACCGCGATCCTCATCGCGCGGCGGTCGCGCCGGATGGTCACGGCCAATTTTGGGCTGGCCGCCGGGTATAATGTACTGGCGGTGCCGCTTGCAGTGGCCGGGTTGGTGACGCCTTTGATTGCGGCGGTGGCCATGTCGGCATCGTCGATCCTGGTGACGCTGAATGCGCTGAGGCTGGCGCGGATGAATTTCCGGAGCTACCGATGAACATATTGCTGCTGCTCATACCGGTTGCCCTGCTGCTCGGTTTTGCCGGATTAGCCGCCTTTATCTGGGCGCTCCGCAGCGGGCAGTTTGAAGATCTTGACGGGGCCGCCGTCCGGATCCTGATTGATGATGACGATAAGGCGCCGGGCGACAAAGGCGGCTCAAATCGCCCTGACTGACCGGGTCGCGAACTGCCGGTGTCTCCGGGCTATTTGATCGCAAGCCCCTGACCCGTTGGAAGTTCGAGAATTTGCAGGCCGCGCTCAGCAAAAAACTTGTCCTCCTGCATTTTTTGATCTCTGTAGCCGGCCCAGCCATAATCGTCGAATATAATAACCGCACCTGTGACGACCTTGTCGAAAAGGCGGTCGAGCGCTGCGATCTCGGCGTCTGCATTGTTCATGTCGATATGCATAAAGGCGATGTCGCCGGGCGGCTCCAGAATGTCGAGGCTTTCCGGTATCGCGCCTTTGATGACATGCACGTTGGGCATCCCGTCGAAACGGCCGCAAACCTGCTCATAGAGTGTCTCAGAATGCTCAGGCATCGCGTGGTGATTCATCGCCTCTTCGTGTTCGAACAGATCGTACAGATAGAACTGCTTATCGCTGTTCGCGAAGTCGGTATAGTCGCACAGGATATGGGCGGTGATGCCTTTGTAGCATCCGCAATCGGCAAAATCGCCAGGCAGGTTCATTGCCCTTTTTGCGGCCCAGGCGAGGACGTAGTTGCGCCAGATGAGAGATTTTTCAATATCGGTTTCTGCGTGCTTCGAGAAAGCCGTCATGAAGGGTTCGTCCTGAAGGAAACTCAGGTTCCGATCATACGTAAACAGATTGTCTCCGGTAAAAAGCCCGTTTTTCGAGACCTGAGTTATCGCGGTCTGGATACCTTGAAAAAACAGGGTTGGATTGAGCATACCATAGAACATGCTCGAAACATGGTTCACGTTTGGCTCGGCCTGCATCAAGCTGCCTCCATCAAATCAGGAAGCGGCAGAATAGCTGTCGGGTCTTAAACCTCGGTTAACGTTAACCATTTGATAGGATGAGAGATTTCTCAGACATCTGTGTCGCCGAGTACGTCCCGGTAGCAGTGCCAGGTCGCATGCCCGATCAGTGGAAAGATCACGATCAGGCCGATGAAGCCGAGCCCGATGGCGACGGCCGTCAGCATGGCGACCAGCCAGCCCCAGAGCAGCATCGGCAGGAGATTGTCCCGCATGGCCATCAGGCTGGCGATGGTTGCGGTCATCACATCGACATTGCGGTCGACGATCATCGGGATCGAGACGACCGAGATCGAATAGGCGGCGAAGGCGAGCACCGCACCGGTTGCCGTGCCGACGCTGAGGAAGATAACGCCCTGAATGGTCAGGAAAAGCGAGCCGAAGATATCCATCAATGGCGGCATGCTGGAACCGAAGAACAGGGCAAACATCAGCGTCGCGATGCGGATCCAGAGCAGGGCGAACAGCATCAGCATCAGGCCCATATAGGCGAGATGCAGCGGCGCGCGGCGGACCGCGCCGATGATGTCGCGCGCGCGGAACGGTTCGCCCCGGTCGAAGCGGCGGCTCATCTCATACAGTCCGACAGCCAGCAGGGGCCCGGCGAACATAAAGGCGGCGGCGAGTGGCAGCAAAAGATAGACGAGGTTGAAATAGTATAGAGAGCCGATAAGCGTATAGCTCAGCAGCGTCACGAACAGCCCGTATCCAAGGCTGAGGGACGGGCGGCTCCACATATCGGTCCAGCCGCGCGAAAGCCACCGCCAGACATTGTCGGATCTGATCGGCCTTACCGAAATATCGGCAATTTTATAGGTGCTCATCGCAGGGTCCCCTCCACTGTGGCGGCTTCGTGAACCGTCCAAAATCCGCCATTCGGCTGATCATAGAGACTAATTCTACGCCCGGTCGGCGAACTTGATCCAGATCAATGTCAGCATGCGGGGGCGGCTCTAGATTTAAGATACTAACCGGATGGTATCTATTTTGGAGGGACGGAAATGTCGATCAATTACAACGAACGCATACCGAATAACGTGGACATCAGCGAAAATCGGCGCCTCCAGCGCGCGCTTGAGGCCTGGCAGCCGCATTATCTCGACTGGTGGCGCGATATGGGCCCCGAGAACAGTACCGAAATGGATGTCTATCTTCGTACTGCCGTCAGCGTTGATCCAAAAGGATGGGCGCAGTTCGGTTATGTGAAAATGCCAGATTACCGTTGGGGTATTTTTCTGACCCCGCCGGAAGCCGACCGGAAGATCAATTTTGGCGATCACAAGGGCGAAGCCGCCTGGCAGGAGGTGCCCGGCGAATACCGCAGCACGCTGCGCCGCATCATCGTGACTCAGGGCGACACCGAACCTGCATCGGTCGAACAGCAACGCCATCTCGGGCTGACCTGCCCGTCGCTCTATGATCTGCGGAACCTGTTCCAGGTGAATGTCGAAGAGGGCCGGCATCTGTGGGCGATGGTCTATCTGCTGCACAATTATTTCGGCCGCGACGGCCGAGAAGAGGCAGAGGCGATGTTGGAGCGCCGGTCCGGCGATTCCGATCATCCGCGCATTCTTGGCGCCTTCAACGAAAAGACACCCGACTGGCTGGCGTTCTTCATGTTCACGTTTCTGACTGATCGCGATGGCAAGTATCAGCTCGCCGCGCTCGCGGAATCCGGGTTCGATCCGTTGTCGCGCACCTGCAAATTCATGCTCACTGAAGAAGCCCATCACCTGTTTGTGGGTGAGTCCGGGATCAGCCGTATCCTGCAGCGCACGTGCGAAGTGATGAAGGAAATCGGCAGCACCGATCCGGACAAGGTGCGCAACGCCGGCGCAATCGATCTGTCGACGCTCCAGAAATATCTGAACTTTCATTTCAGCGTGACCCTCGATCTGTACGGCTCCGAAATCTCCACCAATGCGGCGAATTTCTATACCGAAGGGCTGAAGGGACGGTTCGAGGAGACCGGTATCGATGACGATCATCAATTGCAGTCGTCCCGTTACAGCGTGCCGGATCTCAGCGGGGAGAACATCGTCGCTCGTGATGTCCCGGCACTTACCGCGCTGAACGAAAGGCTGCGTGACGATTACATCGTCGATTGTGCAAAGGGTGTCGACCGTTTCAACAAAACACTCGAAAAAGGCGGCACGGATTTCCGCCTGGCGCTGCCGCACAAGGCGTTTAACCGGCATATCGGTACGTTTGCCGAATCCCACATCGCGCCGGATGGCGCGGTGCTCAGCGAGGCCGCGTGGACGCATCACTCGACCGACTGGCTGCCGGATCACGACGATCACGCATTCATCCAGTCTCTGATGAAACCGGTGACCGAACCCGGAAAAATGGCGTCTTATATCGCAGCACCCTCCCGTGGAATTGGTAGCCAGGTTATCGATTTCGAATACGTGAAGCTGCACTAGGGAGACCGACAGATGGCTCTTGTCCGTCAGCACCTGATCGATCCGGAAATCTGCATCCGTTGCAATACGTGCCAGGAGGCATGTCCGGACGATGCGATTACCCATGATAGTACCAACTATGTGATCGACTTCGAGAAGTGCACCAATGCAGGCGATTGCATGCTTCAATGCCCGACCGGGGCGATTGACAGCTTTCGGATGATCGCCGAGCCCTGGTCAACGGACGACCAGTATGGCTGGGATGCGTTGCCGGAAGACCAGGTGTTCACGCCCCCGGCGTCCCAGGAAATCCCCGATGACGTTGCGCGCATTACCGAAATCGCGTCAGAGGGGGCGGGCGGGCGGGAATTACCGCCACTGACCGCCCCGCATCCCTATGTCGGGCTGTATACGCCCGACCGGCCCGCGATTGCGAAGATCAGTGGAAATCTCCGTCTGACCGGGGATGAATCGGATGTCGATATCCGCCATATCGTTCTTGATCTGGGGAAGAGTGTCTTCCCTGTCCTCGAAGGACAGTCGATCGGAATCCTGCCGCCGGGCGTGGACGCGGAAGGGCGCCCGCATCACGTTCGGCTCTATTCAGTGGCAAGCCCGCGTGACGGTGAGCGACCAGGCTTTAACAATGTGGCGCTCACGATTAAACGGATCACTGAAGACGCCGACGGAAACCCGGTTCATGGGGTCGCTTCGAACTATCTGTGCGACCTCGAAAAAGGATCGGAAGTGCATGTTACGGGGCCGTTCGGATCAACATTCCTGATGCCGGACGATCCCAATGCGAAGATCATCATGATCTGCACCGGCACGGGGTCCGCGCCGTTCAGGGCAATGACCGAACGGCGCCGCCGTCATCGGACGCGGGGTGTGAATGGTTCGCTTCACCTGTTTTTCGGCGCCCGGCGCCCCGACGAACTGCCGTATTTCGGTCCGCTCAAAAAACTACCGGGTAGTTTGATCGACGTCGACCTTGCTTTCTCGCGGGAACCGGGACGGGACCGGCAATATGTCCAGGACCGGTTGCGGGACCGGGCCGAGGATGTGGCGCATCTGCTCGACGATGATCAGACATATCTCTATATCTGTGGCCATAAACGAATGGAGGCGGGTGTCAGCGAGGCTCTTGCCGATATTTGTGCGGGCCATGGCATGCATTGGGAAACCCTGTCAAAGACGATGCGCGACGGCGGACGACTGCACCTGGAGACGTATCACTAGGCGTGTGGTTCTTTGCGGTGCCTGGTGTTCCATAGAAAAACGGGGCCGCGAAATCGCGGCCCCGTTTTTGTCTTGCCCGTATTGTCCTGGGCGCTCCCTAGTGAGACAGCAGTGTCGGCACCGTGGTGTGTCGCAGCAGCGATTCAGTGACACCACCGAATACCCATTCCCGGGTCCGCGAATGGCCGTAGGCCCCTGACACGATCATATCGGCACCAAGATCACTGGCACGGGCCAGAATCGTATCGGCGACATCGATCCCGGCGGCGACGGTGCTGGCGGCTTCGGCATTTACGCCGTGCCGTGCGAGGTGGAGAGAGATATCAGCGCTTGGGGTGTCGCCATGGTCACCGCCCGATGCCTTGTGCGGATTGACGGCAAGGACGGTTACTTTTTCGGCGGATTGCAGAAACGGCATCGCATCGTTGACGGCGCGTGTGGCCTCGCGGCTCGCATTCCAGCACACCAGGACGCGCGTGCCCAAAGTCTCGAAGTGACCCGCATTCGGGATGACAAGAACGGGCCGCCCAGACGTCATCATCAGATCTGCCGGCAGTTCGGGATGTGGGTATTTTCCCGGATCGTCATAGTCTCCCTTGCCGACCACCGAGAGATCCGAATAGCGCGCATGGCGTGCGACAACGCCGCTGGCCGTGCCTTGCTCGACGCGCCATTCACCGTGAACGCCGCCGGCCTCCGTGATTTTCAGGAACAGTTCCTTGCCTTTTTCGGATTCTTCGATGGCTTCCTGACGGAACTGATCGAAAATATCCGTTGGTACGTAACCGCCTGCCATCATGGCAGGGGTGTAGGGATCCGGGATGGCAAAAATGCCGGTGACATGGGCGTCTTTCTCAGCGGCCATCTTCACCGCTATCTGAATTCGTTCAGCCGTTCGTTCTGACGAATCGGCGTGGACGACAATATCTTTTATTTCCATAAGACACCTCCTTCTGGGCGTTATTGGTCGACGCATTAATTTCGCATTCGGCGATGTCGTCATCGTTGATCGAAATCAACCAGTGCGAAATACCGTGGGCGGCCGTGTGATTACACCGGCCGGTCAGCAACGGATGTGACCCGGTATACGTGTTCGTGCCGGTTGTCCTGGATAACGGTCACGTAGTTGCCAGAGATCATCTCGTGATGTTCCAGCCCGACGATACGCTCGTCGTCATCGTCACCCGCCACATAGGAAAACGCCCATGGTCCTTCATCCGTTTTGACCAGCTGCCCATGAACGACATCCTGACCCGGCAGGAAACGGGCGAAGGTCATGAGCTGTGTGTCGGTATGGGCGACATCTACTTTGCCATCGGCCGACAGATTGCTGTGCAATTCGTACGCGTCTCCCGGATTTCCCTCAGGGTTGTCTGCATTCCGGGCGAGTTCGAGGCGGATTGTTTTCATTTTCTGTCTCTCTTTTTCTGGGTTGGGGGGGGGAGGACGCCGGCGCTCGAATGTCATTGCGGCGTCCGGCGTTAATTTTTGCGCGAGCGCGACTTGCCCGGCTGTCATGACTTTGCGCAGTGTGGTGAGAACGCCCTCGGCACCGGCATATCCATGCGCAGAGGCGTCCGTCATCCACCAATAGGCACGGACCAGGTCGCGCTTCACATGACGCCCCCGGGCAAGCACCGAGCCGAGGTTGAACATGGCGTGCGCATTTTTGTTGATAGCCGCCCGCAGCCACCAGTCGATTGCGGCCTGCGGGTCTGGTGGCGTTCCCCAACCCCTGAACAGCGACATACCGAGATTACACTGCGCTGCAGAATGGCCCTGCTCTGCTGATCTACGCGTCCAGACAATCGCTTCTTCGCGATTGCGCAGGGTTCCATTGCCGGCGCGGAGCATTTCGCCCAGGGCAAACTGGGCCTGCGCATCGCCCCGGACTGCAAAGGGCATAAGGTCGTGAAAAGCGGTGAAATAGGCGCCCTGATTATAGGCTTTGCAGGCGCGCCCATAGGCCGTCGGTATGTTTTCCCCGGCGCGCACGGGCAAGGTCATCACAAGCATGGCGAAGGCGAGCATAATCATCCGGAGCGTCACCGGCTGACCTCCGGAAGGTGCAGATCGCGGCGGACGAGGTCGACGCCATCGATCGCGGCGTCCGTTGTGTCGATATACTGCCACGCAGTATCACCCGGGCCGTTTGCGAGCTGCTGTCGCAGGACATCCAGTGTCGCATCCGACGCGCCCTGCGGCCGATCCGCGACCCGGCGTGCCAACAGTGTGGAATCCCCCGTCAGCCAGTAGCCGTGAAATTGAATTTGATGCGAAGCGGCCAGTTTCTCGATGGCTGTCCGGCCCTCAGCCTGCATGAACGTCGCATCGACAACCACCGACAGTCCCTGGGAGGCGACCTGATCGGCACATTTGAGCATTTCGCCGTAAACCCGGTCGCTTATCTCCGGCCGGTAAAGATGAGCGCCCAGACGGCTATCCGGCTCCACGGAATACAGTCGTTTCCGCAGGAGGTCGCTGCTCAGAATGACAGCGCCGGGCGGCGTCCCGATCATTGGGGCAATCCGCTTCGCCAGTGTTGATTTCCCCGTGCCGGAATATCCGCCAATCGCAATGACCCGCGGCGGCGTTTCTTCAAGCACGGTTCCTGCAATTTTGAAGTAGTGCCGCGCATGGGCGATCAGCGATGTTCTTTTCGCCCTGTCGGTTGTCTGGTCAGCCGATTTGGCCAGCACATGGGCACGTATCGTTGCCCGGACGGACTGATAGAACGGCAGGACCCGCAATTCTTCATAATCGGGATTTCTGAACAGGTAGCGGTTGAACACAGTGCTGGCGGCGCGGATGTCATTCTGCGCAATGAGATCCATCAGCAGAAAACCGATATCGTAGAGTGTGTCGATCGCGTTGAATCGCTCGTTGAATTCAATCGCGTCGAAAATCAGCGGCCGGCCGTCGAAAAGGCAGATATTGCCGAGATGCAGGTCGCCATGACATTCCCGTACCCGGTGGTGTCGCGCGCGCTGATCCATCGCGCCCTTTAACCGCTGCAACGATTGTTCATGCTGGGCGGTTAATGCCTCTATCGCCGACGATCCGAAGACAGCTTCGCCGGCCGCGGCGAGTTCCACCCGATTGCCGGAAATGACCTCGGTGAGCATCGCCGGAAAACTAGCGTGCTCGATAACCCGGGCACGCCGATGTAGCTCGGCACATTGGTCGGCGAGGGGGGTCAGAAGGTGGTCGTTCAACCCGTTTCCGGTTGCAAGAACGTCGAATGTTTCATTCGGATCGAACCGCCTCATTTCGACCAGCCAGTCGAGCGGCATGCCGTCGCCGCCAACAGACAGACAGTCCTGCGAATCCAGCGTGATGGGCACAGCCCGGATATACAGTTCCGGCGCGGTGCGCCGATTGAGGGCGATTTCCCGCTCCGAGCCCCGTTTGCGGGCCTCGATGTCCGTGTAATCGAGGTAGGACGTCTTGAGCGCGCGTTTCAGCTTGTACGCCCGGTCTTCGGTGAGGAAGATCACCGAGATATGGGTATCGATGCGCTGCGGTGGCTTGCCGCCGAATGTTTCGCCGGCGGCAAGCCGCGCTATCAGGTCTGCCTGATCCATAATGCGTAACGATCCGGCGGGCGCGTCCGGCCCGCTGTTGGCACCGACTAACTTGCCAGTTTCTGAACGGCATATTCCGTGTCGAATGCACTTTCGTCGGAAATTCCAGCGAATTCCGCAAGTGCCGCGGGGTCGGTGATTTTCAGCCATCCGCGTCCCATTTCGATGGCGCCCGCTGTCTTGAGTTTGCGCAATGTCCGGCAGACATGGACGGCAGTCAGCCCGATGGCGTCGCCGATGTATTCCTGAATCAGGGGAAAGACGACCGCTCCGTCATCGGTCCGGCCGATCGCCTCAGCCGCGCGTTTTTCAATCCGGATCAGGAAATGAGCGACCGCTTCGATCGAGGTCCGGCGGCCGGTATCGACAAGATTTTCATAGGATGCGTAAAGGGCGCTCTGAGACGCTTCCAGCAGGGTTATTGCAACGGACGGGATCTCTGTAACCAGGGCGGAAACGGCATGGAGCGGTATAAGTGCGACGACGGAATCGGTAATCGCATCAACCGTCTGGGATACTTCTGCGCCATTCCAGCGTCGCCCGGCAATCAGGTCGCCGGGCAGGATGAAATCGAGAATCTGGCGGCGGCCGTCTTCCAGGATCGCATTGCGGAACATCCAGCCGTCAATAACGACGAACAGGAACTTTTCCGACCCGCTGAAAGCGCACAATTCGGCCCCTGCCGCAACATGGCGGTGTTCCGTTGCCAGCTTGTTGGCGATGGCAACCAGCCGATTGCCGTCGGATAGCAAATCAATCTGGGAACCGGCCTGGGAATCAGGCCTGGAATCAGGCCGGGAATTGGACTGGGAAAACGCGGTGGGCGGTGAAACCTTACCATTCGCAAGGGGCTTCTTGGACTGGACTTCGGGGACAACAATCTGAAGAGTCATCTGCTTTCCTCCACTGTTTAGCGTCAATTTGAGAACGGCGCTGCGTATGGAAAGAGATAGTCGTCTATTGTATTGTTCGCGTGTTGATGAGGCCGGTTTTTTGTAAAGTTTTGTATGGCAGCCCGCGCTTTTTGAAACTCTGTAATGGCGGAATATGCACCACATCGCGATCGTCGATGACGACCCGATACTCCGGAATCGGCTGAAAAAGTTTCTCGAGAAAGAGAACTTTCGGGCGAGCGCCGTTGGCGATGGAGCAGCTCTGCGTGCGCTTGTCGCCGACGATCCGCCCGATCTTGTCCTGATGGACCTTCAATTGCCGGGTGAGGACGGTCTGTCATTAACCCGGTATCTTCGTGAACGGACAGAGATACCGGTGCTGATTCTAACCGGCAAGGGTGACACTATTGACCGGGTCGTCGGTCTGGAGATGGGGGCGGATGACTATCTGGCGAAGCCGTTCAGCCTGCGGGAGCTGCTTGCCCGTATCAAAATTATCCTGCGGCGGGTCGCACCGCGTAGGTCCGAAGCAGTCCCTGCCGAATTGACACAACCGGCCGAGCGCCTGCAGTTCGGTACCTGGGTGATCGATTTCACGGCTATTGAGCTGCGCAACGCCGATGGTGAATCGATTCATCTGACGTCTGCGGAATTCAGGCTGCTCGAGGCACTGGTGCGCAATCCCGGGCGAACGCTTTCGCGCGACCAGCTAATTGATGCGATGGCTGACAGATCCTGGAACCCGACCGACCGGAGTGTCGATCTGCATATCAGCCATCTGCGAAAGAAGATCGAGGCCGATACCCGCAAGCCGTCTTTGATAAAAACGGTGCGGGGATTCGGTTACGTCTTTGCGGGTTCTCCGGTTGCAGTCTAACGCGGCCCGCTAAGTTGCCATCTGCCTATGACTGCCCGTCCAGCAGCTTGCGAACACCATCCGCCAATTGGCGCCGCGTGAATGGCTTGTGAAGCATTGGTGCGCCTTTGGTCATCGCTTCCTGCAGCAGGGCAGATGCCTCGGCATACCCCGTCATCAACATGATCTTGAGCGCTGGATGCGTGTGCGAGAGTTCGCGGACCAGGCCGGGGCCGTCGAGACCCGGCATGACAATATCGGTCAGGACCATATCGGGCGCACCGTCTTCTGCAATCCGGCGGAGTGCGCTATGTCCGTCATGCGCCGTGGTGACCTTATAGCCGAGTGTTCGCAGGGCTGAAGCGCTACGTTCGCGTAGACGGTCGTCGTCCTCTACCACCAGAATGTCTTCCGTACCGACCGGCAGCTTCGGGCGATCTGCAAAGCTCTCACCTTCGCTCGCCACGCCATCCGCCCGGGGAAAACACAGATTGATTGTCGTGCCGGAGCCTTCGGCGCTGTAAATTGTCACATTGCCGCCGCTTTGCTTGACGAAGCCATAGACCATGCTGAGACCGAGGCCGGTGCCGTGGCGACCTTCCTTAGTCGTGAAAAACGGCTCGAATGCACGTTGCACGACCTCGGCCGGCATGCCCACACCGGTATCCGTGAACGTAAGCCGCACATATTCGCCGGCCGGCATCTGGTCGAATGCGGGTTCGTCCGCTTCTTCCAGCGTCAGGTTTTCACAGGTGATCGCCAGCTTGCCGCCGTCCGGCATGGCGTCCCGGGCGTTGATCGCCAGATTGATCAGCGTGTTTTCAAGCTGCCCGCGGTCGATCATTACCGGCCACAGGTTCTGCGGCCCCGACGTGTCGATCCGGATACCGGCGCCCAGGGTGCGGCGCAGAAGCCCGGTGATGGAGAGCACCATTTCGTTGATATTGGTTGCGGTCGGCACAAGGGTCTGGCGCCTTGAGAAGGCAAGAAGACGTTGTGTCAGATCGGCGCCGGTGCGCGTGACGTCGAGCGCTTCTGTCACAAGTTCGGCACTTTCCGCATCGTCTTCCGTCAGATCCGACAGCATTTCCAGATCCATCGTCAGGATTGCCAGAAGATTATTGAAATCGTGGGCGATTCCGCCGGTCAGTTGCCCGATCGCCTCCATTTTGGAGGCCTGTAAGAGCTGGGTTTCAATGGTGCGGCGACGGGTGATGTCCCGGATGATACCGACAAAATTCCGGGTGCCTCCATCGGGCATTTCGCCGACTGACAGTTCCATCGGGAATGTTGTTTCGTCTTTGCGGCGGCCCTTAACTTCACGGCCGATCCCGATAATTTTTGCTTCACCGGTCGTCATATAGTTTCGCAGATAACCGTCATGGGCCGAATGATAGGGCTCGGGCATCAGGATCGAGACGTTCTTTCCCAATACCTCCGTTGTTTCGAACTGGAAAATCTTCTCGGCGGCCGGATTGAAATCAAGAATGGCACCGGTTTCATCGATGATGATCATGGCGTCGACGCAGTTATCCATAAGTGAGCGAAAACGCCCCTTGGCTTCCGTCAGTTGTCGTTGAAGCTCTTCGATTTCATTCATGGCGGGACGCGTTGTTCCGATGTTGCAGCATTGTTTGGGTGATCGGCACAAGGGTGCGGCAATGTTTGCGGAAGATCAATACGGACGCCCTGAAGTCGCAGATAACAGGCTGGCTGGTGCCCGAGTTTGCAGGTCTCAAATTTGTCTAAAAATTGTCACTGGTTGTGTCGTCGACCTGAAGCCTAGGCTTGTCGGCACGTACTGGTGAGACCGCTTCGCAATTTTAGACGCCGATAATCCATGAACTCATAAATGGAGAAGTGTTGAAATGGCCCGTACACCTCGCACGCCGCGCGCTACAGTTTCGGTGCGTCGCCCAACTCGACAGCCCGCCCGGCGGGCTCCCCGAAAAATCGTTTCGAAAGCGAAACCCGCCGCGGCGCCTGCGAAAAAGCGTGTCGTTTCGGTTATCGGTAAGGGCCGGCCATCGGTCGGATTAGTCCCCAAAATCTGGCGGCTGCGCGCAACGCGGATTGACGATTTTCTGGCGGTTGATTTTTTTCTGCATAATCTGAAACTGGACTCTTCGGGCGAACCCGGTGCCGTACGTGCAAACCCGGCGAAGCCGGCCTATCTGGTGGTGCAGTTTCAGGGACAGGCTTTCGGCGAACAGGCGTTTGATTTTTCGGGCTCGCCATCGACATCGGAAACGCCGACATCGCCGCCCGGATCGCTTACCAAGGCACGAATCGCCGGCCCTAGCCGTCTGGCGTTCCGGATGCCCAATCTCCAGGGCAGCATCCCATTGACGCTGGAGGCATTTCTGGACGCCTGCCAGACGTGGCCGATGAGCCTCGATGCGCTTGCCGCCCCGATTCCAAGGGGATTTACCGATGACTTGCCGGTACGCGGTGGATTGATCAGTGTTTTCAATCCGGGGGTCCTGTCAGCGCTTACGGTCAAATCGATGCTGCAGATGTCCGGGTTCGGCGATCAGCGTGCCGATCTTGTCGACAGTCTCGGGCAGGCGAACCGGAGCGGGGTCCGAAGGGCGGCGTCGCTTGCGGGCCGCGCTGTCGCAAACGAGGTGCTGCGCGGTCTGAGAAGCGGGGATATAGACGAGGATTACCTCGCCGATTTTGTCGACGCCCAGGTGCGTATAGCTACCGCACGGTCGCGGGTCAGAGCGAAGGAGCGGCCGGTCGTGCGGGCGCTGGTCGATTCGATCGTCGCCGAGAGCCTGTCAAAGGTCGACCTGAGTACGCTGCAAGCTGTCGAGGTCGGGATTTTGGCCAAGATTCCCGGCCTCAAATTCATACTAAAACCGCACAAGCCCGGCCCGACGGTCACGTCGATCGAAGCACCCTACCGCTTATACCAGTCGCCGATCGAACCGAGCGGCTGGCGTCATGCGCTCCGCCCGGTGCCGCACGGAACCCGGACCGAGCTGTGGCACACACGGCTCACGCCCCGGAACAGCGGCGTCAGGGATGAAAAGACCGACCGGCGCCCGTCGCTGCGCGCGCTGTGGTCGCCCGATTACAAAATTCTCAGCCCGATAAACCCGTTCAAGACCACGCTGACGCCACGCAACCGAAGCGACATCGTTCGCCTGACGGCCGGGTATGACGAAAAAACCTTCAAACCGGATACTGAGATCGAGGAGCCCTATATTCCCAAACCGGTGACGGCGCATCGGGCCATGCTGACGACGTTGGGCGCATGGCTGGACAGCGAAGGCCTGTGGACCCGCGCGCCGATAGACCGGAATTCCCGGGGCGAGGCAACGCTGCTGCCGCTCGAAGCATGGCGGCATCTGGCGGCGATGGGCCGGGACTACTACGTCCGCGTGGTCGAGCGCGGGTTTCTGTATGGCTTTGGCCACGGGGCATCCGTGGTCACGATCAGCGAACGCCGGTTCGAAGATATTCCGGATGACGACGGGCGTGCCGCATATTTGCGGCGCTACCAATTCATCATCGTTCGGGAACCGGTCCGGACCTATCCCGGCAATGGCCAGAAGTTCGATGCACGGGATTTCCCTTTCCGGCGGGTCGAGATCCTCACGAAGGTCACACCGATTCTGCTGCCGACGGCCTTTAACGAGGCACTGCAGAAAGTCGGATTTCTGGATGAGGTCAAGGTGTTCTGGCCGATGTACGACCCCGGTGACGGGACGCGCCAGGATGTGAAGTTCAAGATCCGCGCGACCGACATGTCGGGGCGGGAAGTATCGTTTTCGATGCCGCTTATTTTCGTGCGCGCGGATGCGAATCTCAGCGGGACGATCACGTCCATCAATCAGCACTATGCCGGTGCAGCCCGCGCGACGGTGCCGGTGGACGGCCAGTTGATTGAACTCGCCCCGCGGGACATCGATGGCGATACAGACGGCGACACCATTTTCCCGGTCCAGACGATCACGTTTGGCGGCGCGGCTCCGTCCGTCTCGCTGCCACCGAACCGGCCCAGGTTTTTCCCGTTTGCCGCGAAGATGGATATCTCGGTGCCGGCGCTCGACCGAATGGCGAGTTTCGGCAAACCGCTCAGCGTGTCCTATACGGATATCTTCAAGACGCATGAGTTCGATGCGAATTTGAACAAGGGCCAGGTGTTTCTGAAGACGGTCGGCGGCGATACCGATCTGAACTTTGGCGGGGGTGGGGCCGCCAGTGACTCTGTCGGCGGTATGGTGGCGCCCAACATGACCATTTCCGGCCTCTCGCGGGCGAACGGTCCGGTTGGCGGCAACCCGGACAGCTTCGCCGCCGGGGATTTCGATCCCTCCGATTTCTTCCCGTCTGCCAAGCTGTTCGGCACAATCGATCTGAAAGACATTATAGCCCCCATAGCCGTCTCGCTGATCGGTGCGGCGGTGCCGAAGATGAAGAAAGTCGAATTCCCGGATCGGATAGAGGTCAGTTTTCAGTTCAAGCGTGAAGACATCTCGTCGCCCCTCCCCATGCTGGTGACGGGCGCGGGAGGCGGAACGACGCTGGACATAACGGCCCGCGCGATCGGCTGGCTGAAGGTCGACGATCCGCAGAACCCGGTCGGCAATTTCAACGGTGGTGCGCCGGACCCCGGGCTGAAAGACCCGGAGGTTGTTGTCGACGCATCAATCACGAATTTCAAGCTCAACCTGTTCGGCTGTGTGATCATCTGGTTCGACAAGTTTTCGTTCAAGACCAAGGGCGGTGAGAAGCCCGATGTCGATCCTGAACTGAACGACGACAATCCCGTGACGTTTGGCGGGCCGCTCGAATTCATCAACCAGCTTTCGGAAATAATTCCGTCGAACGGCTTCTCCGACCCGCCGATGCTGGATGTCGGTCCGACCGGCATTGGTGTCGGCTATTCACTTGCCCTGCCGACGGTCGCTGTCGGGATATTCTCGCTCCAGAATATGGCGATTGGCGCAAAGCTTCGTCTGCCGTTCGATGGCGATCCGGTGAGTATCCGGTTCAATTTCTCGGAACGGGAGAAGCCGTTCCTGCTCACCGTATCGCTGTTTGGCGGCGGTGGGTTTTTTGCGCTCTCGCTCGATAATTCGGGCGTGCGCGAAGTTGAGGCGGCGTTCGAATTCGGGGCGATGGCGGCGATCGATCTCGGTGTTGCCTCGGGCTCGGTATACGTCAAGGCGGGCATCTATTTTCACTGGAAGGCCGATACGGTTGAGCTCGAAGGGTACTTCGATCTCGGCGGCGAGATGTCGGTGCTTGGGATCATTTCCATCTCCCTGAAATTCCATCTGGCCCTCGGCTACTACAAATCCGACGGCAAGTCCGAAGTCAAAGGACAGGCCGTTCTGACGGTTGAGATCGAGATCCTGTTTTTCTCCGCGAGCGTTTCCGTTTCCTGTGAACGCCGCCTCGGGGGATCGGACGCGGACCCGCTTTTTGTCGAGTTTTACCCGGCCCAGCAGGTCTGGACCGAATACGCAGACGCTTTTGCCGCATAGACCACCGCGAGGACAGAGATGGCCGATAAAACCCAGCATATTATGTGGACGGCACTTCCCAACGGTGTGACACCCGATGGTGATTACCGCGTCTCCGTTCTGGTTTCCCCGGAGTTGACCCGAACGGATGCGGTGCCGCGTACACTGGACGAATTTCCCGACATGCTGGACTGGCCCGGGGTCATCGCGCGCGGGGCGTTTCGCTTTGAATTCGACGGGGTGACGGTCGACGGGGCAAGGCTTGTCAGCGCCCCTGAAAGCGCCGTGTGGCAATCGGTGTTTCCACCCTCCACTTTCGTCCGCTCCCACGTATTCGAGGACAAACGCGGCACCGTGGTGCTCAGCTATCCGATCAGCACCGTCCATAATTTTGTGCGCGATATCTATGCCGACCTCGCCGCAGATGCGGGCGATGACCTGCCCGAACGGATCGATCATTTCAGACATCTCGGCGATCTGGTCGAAGATTTTCCGGATCCCCGCGATATGATCAAACTGCTGCGAAACCCCGAAAGCCAGTTATCCCTGTCCGATCCGCGCACGGCGTTTAGCCTGCTGCAGACCTACCACCGGCCGTTGGCGAAGCAGGAAACCGTCAGCTATTCGAAACAGGGACCGGATGATCCGCGAGAGGATGCGTCATGGCGGACTCATCGCCTGGTAAAAATGCCCGATGAGACGGATTTCAAGGATCTGATCGATTTTCATCAGGTGGTCTCATCGACCAATCAGTATCACGGGCTGTTGCGCGATCTTGGCCTGGTCCTTGATTTTGTGCTGCCGGCGGACAAAATGCCCGGCGCCGATATGACGGACAGGCTGCGTGTCATCCCGCGCTGGGCACCTACGACGGAAGCGGATAGCGGGGTCGAAACGCGGGACGACACGATGCCTGTCACCATCACCCGCCTCGAACCCGGTAAAAAATTCCAGGCTGTCGTCAAAGACCCGTCGACGCCGATGATCGACGGTTACCTGCAGCTCGATGAACGCTTCGATCTGATACAGATGGACGTCGACGGCGCCGGGATGAAAGTAAAGAATTTCGCCCGCTCGCTCCTGACGATGCAGGGTGCGTCGAAGAACGAACCGGAACCCCGCGCGGGCGCTCCGGCGCTCCAGACCGCCGGGCTTATGCTGGTACAGGCGCGGCGCGGTGACAGCCTGACCAGTGCTATTGACCGGTCCGGCGCGCTGAACGATGCCGAGGCTGGTGGCGCCGCCGTCGAACTCGTGCAGGAAGATTTGATCCGCGGCTACCACGTGGATATTCTCGATGTTGAACGGGGCCGCTGGCAGTCCCTGTGCCGCCGCGACGGGCTGATAGATCTTCTCGATACGCTCGACGATGTGGCCGTCAAAGATGAAGAAGGGCCTGTCCGGCTGGGTGTCACCCAGTCCGCCGATGGCGAGGACGCCGATGTCGTGAAGCTCTATGAAGGGCTCTATGCCTGGAACGGGTGGAGCCTGTCGGCACCGCAGCCGGGTCTGGCGATCGATACAGATGACAGCGTGGCGGATCTTGAAAACAAGGCCCCGCCGGGGATGACGTTTCAGGCCAACTTCACGCCCTACAAGGGATCTCTGCCAAGCCTGCGTTTCGGGCGCAAATACCGGATGCGGGTGCGTGTTGCCGATCTGGCGCTTAATGCAAAACCGTGGGAAGCAGCCGACGTCCATCCACCATCTGCGGAAAGCCGTGATGTTACCTATTACCGTTTCGAACCCGTGGAACCCCCGGCATTTGCTCTTGGCCGGACCGCCGGCATCGCCGAGAAACCAGGCGATGGCGAGGCGATGGCGAGGATTGCGATCCGCACCTTCAACGATGATCCGGCCGATAACACTGTTCCGGTGACGGTGACTGAGCGCCGCCACATCGTTGCGTCGCGAACATCGGTAAAACAGGCGGAAACCCACGGTCGTCTCGACGATGCGAACGGTCGCCTCGATCCATCGAGTTATGGCATGCTGGCCGCCCGGGACATGCCGTTGGACTCCGCGACCCTGAATTTTGACGGCGTGGACTCCGATTATTCCGTCGCGTCGGACGGTTTTGCACTTCCCTATCTGCCGGATGCGTTCGCGGACAAGGTCGCGCCGCGT
Organism: Paracoccaceae bacterium; assembly: GCA_047638395.1. GTDB lineage: Bacteria > Pseudomonadota > Alphaproteobacteria > MPNO01 > UBA830 > CAXBCP01. The sequence goes on from JBLIMV010000020.1 coordinate 36,686, forward strand.
TTTCTCGGGCCGGCGGGTGTCGGCGTGACGTCTTTGCCGGATATCCCCTATTACCCGCCGGGAGAAACGTGGCCGGACGCACAACCGTTCCAGATTCGTATTTTCGAAGACCCGAACGGCCTGCCTGAATTCGACGCGGGAACCCGCACGCTGCATGTGCCACTCGCCAAGGGCGATATCGTCCGCCTGCGGTTAAGCCACGTTTTGCCCGACGGTGTGCTGGAGCAGATGGGCGTGTGGCAATGGTTCGTGGGTCGCACCGGCAATAACCCGTCCCTGATCCAGGACGTCCGGGAACGTGCGCTTGCCGGCGGCAACTGGACCCTGACGCCGTGGACGGAGATCGAGCTTGTCCACGCGGTGCAGAAACCTCTGGTGCGGCCGGAGATTATCAAGCTCGGGATTGGCCGGGGACTTGGCAACACCGCAGCGAGGCTGCGTTTCGTCACGCCGGTTGATTCGCATTCGACCGACAAGCTCGATCTGTTCGGCCGCTGGAACGAGCCCGACGATATACTTGCTGAACCGGGCCCCAGCAGCGTCATTCGGCGCGGTCATGCCCATGAACGGAAGCTCGACTACGGCGAGGCCGCCGGTATGTCACCGCCAGGCATGTTGACCTACCGTTCCATCAGGCACGAGTTTGGCGACACGCGTTATCGCCGCGTGCTCTACCGGCTGGAGGCTACTACGCGATTCAGGGAGTTCATGCCACCATCGATCCGCGCGCCGCTGGTTGACGGAGAGACCAATTCCCAGCTGAAGGTTGTTTCTGACGAGCATGTCGGCTGGGTTCCGAACAGTGCGCCGCCGCCGGCACCTGATGTGCTGTATGTCGTTCCAACCTTCGGCTGGACCCGGAATACGAAGGGCCGGACCCAGCGGAGCTGGCGTGACGGCGGCGGGTTGCGGGTCTATCTGAACCGGCCGTGGTTCGTCTCGGGACATAACGAGATGCTCGCCGTCGTGCTGCCGCCCGACAATGCAACCACGGCGGAGATCGACGGGCCGCTGAAGCCTTTTGTGACGCAGTGGGGCACCGATCCGATCTGGGCCAGCACAAATATCAAGACGCCGGCGCCGGGTTTGTCGTCCTTTCCGATGGCGCTCAAAGCCGGACCGGTCGATCCGTCGGTTCTGCCCGCGTTTGTGCCCACCGAAGAGGCCGACCTGCCGCCGGGTCCGTTCCCGATGAGCAATCTTGCCAATCCAACGCTGCCCGAAACATCGCCGCTGCGCGTCAATGTCGCCCCGCATGCCGTCGGGTACGATGAAGACCGCCAGCTGTGGTATTGCGATATCGTTGTCGATTCGGGCCGGTCCTATTTTCCGTTTATTCGCCTCGCGCTTGCGCGCTATCACCCGGTATCTGCGCCGCGTGCGCATCTGTCGCCGATCGTGACGACCGAATTTCTCCAGCTTACACCAGACCGTTTCGCGACGGTGTCGCCGACGTCCACCCGCAACCAGTACATCGTTGGTGTGTATGGCCATGCCTACACATCAGGCCCGGGGCAGCGGAAACCGATCGTCAAAATCACGGTCGAACAGCTTGATGAGTCGCTTGGTGAGGATTTCGGCTGGAAAACGCTTCCGGGAGTCTCGGTGAAGGCGAAGCGAAAACTGGTTGTCAGGCCGGGACGTGGTCTGACGGCGCGGGCGTCTGCCCAAGCCGCGAGAGCCGGGCGGACGACGCGTCGGCGCACGGCATCTCCGTCCAAATCGCTGATCGCAAAGGCCGAATCGCTACTGGCCGCGCGCGACTACAACGCCATCCTGACCAATCCCGGCATTCTCAGTCTGCTGCAGCCGCCGGCTATCTGGGAGGGGACGGTGGCCCTGCCTACCGGGCTTCAGAAAAAGGGGGAGCTCCGCCTCGCGATCCGGGAATACGAGCGCCATGACGTCGATAACGATCATGTCGTTATACCCATCGGTGGGCCGGACCCCCGCATGCGGCTGGTCTATGCGGAGTTTCTACCGTTGTCTTAGATCTGACCTGACCGTGAGCCGGGCGTCAGCGCTCGCTGAACGCTTCATCGCCGGCGGCATCAGGGCGTGGTTTCCAATCCAGCGTGTAATAAGTGCCGCGGTCACGCGCCCACGGGTCGAACGAATTCACGACCTTGTCCAGTTCGGGGGCAAGTTCGGGAACCGCGCGGAGCATGACCCGCTTTAGCGGCATGATCTCACGGCGTTCACCATTCGGCGCGCCCTTTTCCCACTGTTTGCCGGTCGGGCCGTTATCGTTGACCCAGTCGACGCCCAGATGTGTATAGAAGTCGGGCCGGAAGCTGGACGTAAAGAAGCGGTCGCTATACAGCCGCCGGGACGCGTTCAGGATAAAAATGTGAAACATGGTCTCCGATATAGCGAAGCCGTGGGGGCGCGTGGTTTCCGCCAGGTACCCGACGACTAGATCGACATCCTCTATATTGTCGACCATTGTGCCATCGGCGAAACCAAGGCAGTCGTTGATAAATTCACCATCCGCGCCACGCTGGGCGGTGGAGATGATTTTCGAAGCATCGCATTGGTGCCGACCGTAAACCGTACGCATCGATTGGACGATATCGCGCTGACGGTTGTGTTCCGCGGCCGGAACACCCGGTCGCTTGTCGATGAAATCGTTAAAGCTTGTGAGTTGGCGTAACCCGATTTGGCGGCGGAGCTCGTTAAAGCGGGGCAGGCCGTGTTCCCGGTCGCGGATGATGTCGAGCGCCGGCACGTCGATCTTTGAATCCATCCGGGGGCGGAGGTCGAGGTTCTGCAGGAAACGCGGATGGTTCCGGAGCAGGAGCAGGCCAAGCCGCTGGCGGCCCATGGAGAGCCCCCAGTTCACCATGCCGTGGTTGCGCATCGCGTCAGTGGCGCCAGACCGGAAGGTGCTGACTGTCGCGATTTTTTCTCGGATGATGTTCGGATCGCTTCCCCAGTCGCGCAGCTCCAGCAGGTCCGGAATCATCGGATGTAGCCGGTAGACGGTGGCGAACTCCTCCGGGAAATTGAACGGCGAGCCGAAATGGTTGGTCCCGCCATTGACGTGTCCCGGATTGTTCAGGTCCCACTGATCCATCCCCAACAGGCGGTGCAGGCCTGTCGGAAACAGCGAATTTCCGCGCCCGACAATGCCCGGTCCGGCGGCTAGCGCGGAGAAAATCTGGTTCGCCTTTTTCGGATCCTTTGACTTGGCAAACCGGTCGACGATCCGCGCCGTCACCCGTGACAGGATGCCGTCCTTTTTGAACAGCCCGCTCCAGTTCGAATTCATGCCAAGGTCCAGCGGCTTGCCGTAGAGCAGCTGTGCCGTCCATTCGATCGTATGAATCTTGGCGATCTCGGCCGACACGATCAACCGGGCAACCTGATACAGCTCCTCGTCCGAGATCCCGGCATAGCTGATCGGCGCACCCGGGCGTGCCGGATTGCGCAGCCCCGTATCGGCGTTGGGGGTTGCCTGCGCCCGTTTGCGGAATTCATCGATAATCAGGTTGTGTTCGCGGACGAACAGATTGTGCAGAAAGCTCGTGCCGACGGTCCAGTTATCGGGAAACGCGGTTGCTTCCTGCCCGGCCCATTCCCGCTGGATCGGATCGCAGGCACTGTCAGCAGGTGTCGCGCAGGGTTTGCGGAACAGCGGCAGGTATCCCTGGCGTTCTCCCGCGCCGGGGCGGTTGCCGACGCTTTCCATCAGCAGTTTTGCGGGATCGGCGGGGTCGCGGCGCGCGCGCTGCCCAGACCGCTTGCTGTAGCCGTATATGGGGGATGCGTCCCACCATGCCGTCATATGATTCCGGGATGTCCGGTAGGCGCGGCTGAGGTGGGTCTTGCCATTTGCCGAAAAGACCTCGGGGTCTTCGCTGTCGGCGATCAGGGCCGCATCCAGCTTGTCGTCCGGTCGGCAGCCAAGGCTGGCGATCTCGTCCGCGCTGAGGGCTCGTTCGGAAATGCCGGCACGCTGGCTCGCGCAGCCCGTCGTCGGCAGCATCTTTGCCGTATCGTTCCGGCCTTCGAGCGTGTGCGAGAACCAGTCATGGGTCATGAACTGTATCCAGAACGCCGCGAGGACATTGAAAAACGGCGCTTTGCGATAGGGACAATCCGCCGACTTATCGCCGTCGGTACCAGACCCTTCGTTGCAGCCGATGGCGCCCGCATTGTCGCGGCTGAACAGTTTGCGGCTGATCACTTGCGGGTCCGGTTTCATCATGCCGATGCGATCGCCATGGCGGTTACGGGCAAGCTGGTTTTTGCCAAGCTCCGGAAACGTGGCTTCGAACTCAACATTGCGGGCAAATTTCTGGCCGGCAGATCCCATGGCCGGATTCAGAATATCATTGCAGATGCCCGTCAGCGTCCGGTGTCGGATCAGATCGCCGGTACAGAGTTGCGATCCGTCTGGCGCAACTTGGATGTCCCGCGATTTGGGATGGTCTGCGGGGAGGCGCATTTCCGGCCATTGTTTTACGACCGCGCCATTTATATCGCGGTCGCCATCACGTTTGCCGGACACATAGGTCCTGTAGGTGCCGTTATTGTCGAACAGGTTGAACCGGATAAGCTCCATGCGCTGGTATTCAAGATCAATCAGCGCACCGTCTATGCCGCGCTGGTTCCGGTCGGTAAAGCGGCCACCGCTGTTCCGGCGTGGTGCCCTGGATGACGCATCCCCGGTCGCCCAGTAGTTTGCCCAGTCGACCCAGGGCGTGTCCATCTGCGCGACCGCTTTTTCACCGCCACGGCAGCGGGCGCGGTATTCTTCGACCTTGCCCAGAAAACGGCGTGACCGGTCATCCGCGATGTCCCTCAGGCCATTGCTGGCGAGGTTGTCCGCGACCTGCAGACAGGCGCGTACGATGGCGCTGTCTTCCGGTGTCTTGTCGCATGCGGCGACGACCGTCAGCGCCGCCACGGAAAACGCGGCGGTCTGCAAAAACCGTTTCATGGGCCTACCCCTTATCTATTGTCCAAATGCCTACCCGACAATCGACTACTGACTACCCGACGTAATCGTAATTCGGACTGCGCGAATTTCCAACCTTGAGATGAAAATATTCTGCCGGTTGAGTTTCTTCGCTTGCAGCGATTCACCCGGCGACTCATAATCCTGTTCTGTATTCAACAATCGGAAGGAGGTGATCGAGTGTCTCATTGTCTAAAGGTGCGGCCTTCGGCTGCCAGGATCTGGATCTTCACCTCTTTAGAGGCTCGCTTCGACTGAGTTGATGTATTCATGGTCCGCTCCAGGGACCGTGTCTGACAATGGAAGGGTCGCCCAATCGGGCGGCCCTTCGTCTTTTTGCGGGCCATGAATTGCGGTGATGCATGCGCCGCCGCATACTGAACTGGAAATATACAGGCGAACAATAAGGGAGAAGTGCCATGCCGATGGCCACAGTGCGCGGATTGAACATCAACTATGAAATCGTTGGCGATGCCGGGGACATTTCTCACCCCTGGGTCGCCCTGATTACCGGTGGGCGCCGCGGCTATCAGGAATTTCTGCCGCTCGCCGGCAAGATTGCGGCGAAGGGTTTCCGCGTATTGCTGCATGATCGTCGCAATACAGGCGCTTCCGATATTGAACTGGAAGCGCATGAGGTTGAAGAGGCGACATGGGCCGACGACCTGCGTGATTTGCTCGATCAGCTGGGCGCTGCACCCGCTTTTATCGGCGGCTCGTCGTCCGGTGCGCGGACCGCGATCATGTTCGGTCTGCGCCATCCGGACGCCACCCGGGCGTTGATGCTGCTGCGCGTCACCGGCGGTGCATTCCCGGCAAAGCGGCTGCCGGAGATGTATTACGGCCAGTTCATCGATATCGCGAAGCAAGGCGGCATGGCCGCGATCTGCGAGACCGATACCTGGCGCGAACGGATCGAGAGTAATGCGGCCAACCGCGAAAAGCTGATGGCGATCGACGCCGATGAATTCATCTCGACGCTGTCCAAGTGGAAAGAACTGTTCGAAGCAGGGGCGAACCTGCCGGTGATGGGCGTGACCGAAGATCAGCTTGGGAGTTTGGCGATGCCGACCATTGTCATCCCCGGCAACGACAATACCCATTCATCGGAAAGCGGGCGGACCGCGCACCGGATGATTCCCGGCAGCGAGATTCACGATCTCGGGCTCGACGATGTCGATATCGCCCTGATCCCGTATCCGGACTGGGCGCCGTATGAGCTGGAAATCGTCGACGTGTTGACCGGGTTTATGGGGCGAAATTAACGGCGGACGGCAATCGGTACTCGGGTTGTCGACAGCTAGAACTTGTCACCCCGGGCCTGTCCCGGGGCCCAGTCCTCTTGCTGGAAAAATCCCTGGATCCCGGCACAAGGCCGGGATGACAAGTATTGGCGACAGGTGATAGGAAAAATCGCCCCTCTGAATCGCCCTATAACAGGCTCTTGCCACCGAACCGTTCCATAAATTTCGGTATCGCAGCCTCGTTCACGACGTGACGCGGCACCTCGCCGCGCAGTGCGGTCATCGCGGCGTTGATTGCCCATGGCACGGCGGGTTCCAGACTGGCGCCCTTGTTGGCGCTGACCATATGGGGCGAGACCAACACTTTGTCGCCAAGGCCGCGCAGCGGCGATTGGAGGTCGAGCGGCTCGTTCTCGAACACATCTAGGGCGGCGCCTGCGATTTTGTTGCGGTCGAGCGCAAAGAACAGCGCGTCCTCGTCGACAATGGGCCCGCGCGCGGCGTTGAGCAGGATTGCCGTTGGTTTCATCATCCCGAACTGTGCTTCTGAAATCAGGTGTTGGGTTTCCGCGGTCAGGTTCGAATGGATGGTGATGACGTCAGATGTCCGCAGCAGCGTTTCCATATTCACCGACCGCGCATTGTGATGGGCGAACTTGGACTCATCTACGTAAGGGTCGTGGGCGATCAGGTTGACGCGCCACGGTGCCAGCAGATCGCATAGGCGCGATCCGATCCGGCCGAGGCCGACAATGCCGACCGTGATCCCTTCATAACCATCCTGGCGCGCTCCGAGATACGTTCCCGCCAGTGAATCGTCGCGCCAGCCGCCCTCGCGGACATGACGGTCTTTTTCGCGGATGCGTTTCAGCATGGTCAGCATCATCGTCATGGTGCCTTCGGCGACGCCGCCCCAGTTGGCCTCGGTCGGTGAATGGGTGACCAGGATGCCGAGATCGGCCGCGGCATCGATATCGACGTCGTCATAGCCGATGGTCAGTTTGGCGATGATCCGCGTGCTCGGTAGCCGCGACATGAAATCGTGAGTGAACGTAAACCCGCGCATTACCGCGCCGATGATGGCATCACGCCCGTCCGCGAGGGGGAAAACGTTGCTTTCGTCGGCGCCGAACGCGCGGCGCCAGTCGGCGTTTCCGAATGTCACGTCACACCCGGCGTCCTCGAGTTCGCTGTATTTCGCGTCGATATCGCCCATCGGGGTGTAGACCAGTACTTTGGCACCTGACATCGGTCGGCCCTTTCTTGTTTTAGGTCGGCATAAAAAACCCCGGCCAGGAGACCCGGCCGGGGTGTCTTTGTTTGGGGCGTTACTTGCCTTTGAGGCCGAGAGCCGCCTGCATCCGGTCGATGATCGCCTGATCGACATTGGTGATGCGTTCGGCGGCGGCCTGCATATCCTGCCATTTTGCGGATTCCCAGGTCATCTTGCGCTGCTTCGCGCCGGCGATGGCTTCTGGGTCTGCGAACGATTTTTCAAACGCCATACGCAGCGCAGCAATACGATCCGCCGGAACACCGGGAGGGGCGAGCCAGCCGCGGCCCAGAATCATATTACCTGCCATCAGTTCAGCGACCTGCTTGTCTGTCGGGTCCGTCACCAGGTTTTTAAGCAACGGTACGTCGGGCATATCGGTCAGCGGTGTGTGGGCGTTGACCGCAATCACGTTCACCTGCTCGACCCAATGCGACCGGGCAATTTTCATGCCGGACCATGAGGACTGGAAACCCTGTACCTCTTTCTTGTCCATGGCGAGATAAATGCCGCCCATCCCGCGATAGCCGGTGATGACCTTGAACTTGGTGCCGAGCATCTTGTTGACCAGCGTCGGGACGACATAGGTCTGCGACCCCTTGCCGGTGGAGCCGAGCACGACCTGTTTTTTCTTGGCATCGTCGATACTTGTTACGCCGGTGCTCTTGTAAACAACGAAGGCGCTGCGCGGCTGGTCTGCGCCGCCAAGAAACTGGAAGTCCTTCGCGACGTATTTGACGCCGGTGGTCCGAAGTCGTGACGCCAGGGGCGTATCTGACAGCAGAATACCGATCATCGTGCCGTCTTTGCGGCCACGCGTATAAAGGAAGTTAGCAGCCTTGGTGCCGCCGGCGCCACCCATGTTCTGGACGATGACGTTTGGGCTGCCAGGCAGGTATTTTTCAAGGAACGGTGCCAGGTACTGGGTGTACTTGGTGTGACCGCCGCCGGGGCCCGCTGCCACGACGACCGTGATGGTTTTTCCCTTGTAGAAATCGGCAACGGCATCGGCCGCCGCCGGGGCAGCGAAACCGATCGCAGCCAGAGTAGCTACGGCAAGTCCGGGTAGTGAATTTCGCATCGTCATCGAAAAGTTCCTCCCTGTTTATAAGTGGTGTCAGAGTATGCCATAGCAAATTGGTCTATGGCGAATAGCGTTTTTGGCTACCTGATTTGCAGGATCAGTTTGCCGCGCAAATGACGCGTTTCGCTAACTTTCTGTGCTTCTGCAGCATCTTTAAGATCGTATAGTGTGAGTTCCGGCACCGTTACGACCCCGGCGCTATAAAGCTCGACGATACGTTCCATGAAGTGCCGCGCACGACCGACACTGGGGCGCAGCGACTGGACGTCATCGCGGGTCGCTTCAGGCGCCTTCATGCCGGACGCAATGAACGCGGCGCGCCCACCGGGTTTGAGCACGTCGAACGCCTTCAGCCCGACATCGCCGCCGACGGTGTCGAACACGGCGTCGCAATCCGAGACAACCTCTGTGAAATCAACCGCGTTATAATCGATGATCTCGTCGGCACCGAGTGCCCGGACATAATCATGGTTGCGGGCACTTGCCGTCGTGATGACATGCGCGCCAATGTGCTTTGCAAGCTGGATCGCAAATCCGGCGACACCACCGGCACCGCCCTGGATCAGAATTTTTTCACCCGGCTGAAGTTTGAGTGTGTCTTCAATCGAGATGACGGCCGTCAGCCCGATCAGCGACAGAGCATCAATATCGACATGTGAAATGTTGTCCGGTTTTTTGGCGAGGACCGCGGCCTTGGTCGCGACCTTTTCGCAATACGTACCTTCCTGTCCGACGGGAAGCACACCGAAGACGGCGTCACCGACGGCAAGATCGGTCACATCGCTGCCCACCTCGCTGACGATGCCGGAAAAATCCCGCCCGCAGATATAAGGGAAAAAGGCTGTCGGCGCGTACGACCCCTGACGGACCTTCCAGTCTGCGCCGTTTACGCTGGCGGCATGGATGTCGACAACGACTTCATCGGCGGCGGCGACCGGGTCGGGCAAGTCGCCGTACTGGAGAACATCGACTGCGCCGTTTTCGTTGAAATAGACCGCTTTCATCTGCATTTCGCCTTTTATCTGGAGTGTTAAGGGCCGAGTTTAGCGGTGAATGCGTCGGCGTGAAACACCGGGGCCCGACTGGGGCCGACCCGGTGTCCGGGATTGAACCTGCCACCGGATTGGCTCACAATCGATTGAGAAGAAAAGCCCGAAGGAGTTCTGCACATGACCATCGACATGCACGCCCATTGGAGCCCGCCCGAACTGATCGATATCTATCGGGCGCGGACCGAGCCGCCGATGATCTATAAGAACGCCGAAGGCGAGGAGGTCATCAAGACCCGGCGCGGCGAGCAGGCCTTCGAAGGTATGTTCGACGACCTCGAGACCCGCCTTGCCGAAATGGACGCGCATGGGGTGACAACCGGTGTCTTGTCGCTCTGGGGGCCGCATCAGTGGATCGAGCGGCTGCCCGTCGCGCAATCCGTGCCGGCGGTGCAGGTGTTTAACGACGCGACGTCGGCGATGTGTGCCGAAAACCCGGGCCGCTTTGTTGCTTATGGCTCGTTGCCAATGGCCGATATGGATGCCGCTGTCGCCGAGCTGGACCGGATCATGGCGCTGCCCGGCATGATCGGCGCCATTGTGCCCGCCAATGCCTTCATGACCTATGCCGATGCGGAGGCGTTACGTCCGCTGCTGGCCGCCGCCAACAGGCACAAGGCGGCGCTGTTTATCCATTGGGGGCCGCGACCCGGCGATGTGTGGCCGCGTACGCCTGCCGATAATGACAATTTCATTCGCCGTATGGGCACGCTGGATATGCAGGCCAGTCTTTCCGCCTGCACGGTGACGCTGACCATGACGGATTTGCTGGACGACTATCCGGATGCCCGGTTCCACATTCATAATCTTGGCGGGAATATTGCGTTCGAGGTTGAACGTCTTGATCACCGGAGCATGCTGGATTCGCCGGATGAGCCATTGCCGTCGACCCGGCTGACGAAGCCCAACCTCTGGTATGACTGCAATTCGTTCGGGGCGAAGTCGATCGACATGGCGATCTCGCTCTATGGCGTGGACCGTATCGTCTATGCGACCGACGGGACGGCTTTCGGGTGCGACTGGACCAACAAGGCGATCGCCGGCGCGGACCTGACCGAGGACGAGCGGGACTTGATCCGCACCGGAAATGCCCGGGCGATGCTGGGCCACCTCGCGCCGCTTCAGGGCCTCGCCGAGGCTGCCGAGTGACCGGGGAAATCATGTCCTTCGAAACCGGCCTTGTCACCGATATGACCATGCACCAGGCGATGCGCGCTCAGGTGCTGGACGTGCTGGAGAATTCGGACATGACCGAGGAACAGAAACAGCAGATCCTCGTCTCTCTCAGCTGTCCGTGCTGCGGCGGCAGCGGGATGTCGCTGACTATCCCGCTGGATAATTCGAAACCGGTTTTCTAGAACGGGCGGTCGCCCTCGATCCCGACACGACGTAACAGGCGACGTTCGTCGGCCGGGAAAGCGGTGCGCGCGTGCTGGGTACAGCGATTGTCCCACATCACGAGATCGTCGACCTGCCAGACATGTTCATAAACGTGGCGCCTGTCTTCGGCATGACAGAACAATTGCTGCAGCAGATCATCGCTTTCGTGGGCCGGAAGTCCGACCAGTTCCTCGGTCATCAACCGGTTTACGTAAAGCGCCTTGCGCTTCGTTTCGGGATGCGTGCGTATCGCCGGGTGGACGGCATGCGGCGCGTCGGATCGGTCGAACCGGCCTGTCTTAACCTGGGTTTCGTAATCGAAAATATTTATGGCCTGCAGGCCGTCCAGCCGATTTTTCAGGTCGCCCGGCAGGGAATCGTATGCGTCGTACATGTTCGCAAACAGGGTGTTGCCGCCGGTTGATGGAATTTCCTCGGCGTAGAGCATCGCGCCCATCAGGGGCTTCTCGAGGAACACCGAGTCCGAATGGAACATCAGCTCGCCATCCGGCAGCAAGCCGATAGGCTCCCCATTTTCACGCACATTGCTGATCAGCATCAGCCGCCGGTCGCCGCCGTCACCGCGCTGTTTCGAGCGGGCGCCGACGGTCGGCCCGAAATACCCGGCAAGCCGGGCCTGATCGTCTTCGGAGATCTCGCCGCAGCGGAATACGAGAACCAGGTGCTCAAGCCAGGCGTCGCGGATCGCGGCGATTGTGTCGTCGTTCAGAGGCGATGTCAGGTCGAGATCGCGTATCTCCGCGCCCAGGGAAGCGGCGAGGGGGCGGATCGTCAGCCCTGACATGGCGTTACGCCTCCATTGCCGCTGCGCGGATGGCATCCGGCGTGAATGGCATCCGCCGCAGGCGTAGCCCGGTGGCATTGTATATCGCGTTGGCGATCGCGGCCCCCGTTGGGCCCGATACCGCTTCGCCTGCGCCCAGGAATGGCACACCGGGCCGCTCGATCAGGACTGTCTCAATGTCCGGCACGTTGTCGAAGCCAAGGATCGGGTAGGTTTCCCAGTCGCGGCTGGTGACGCCGTCGCGGTCCCAGGTGACCTGTTCGTTAATCGTCCAGCTCGCTGCCTGAAGGAACCCGCCATCGTATTGTGCGGTTATGCCGTCGCGGTCGACAATTTCACCGGCGTCACCCGCAAGCACGGCCCGGCGCAATTTGACCTCTGCGGCGTCGCTCACTTCCAGTTCGACGCCGACGGCAGCATAGGCCTTCAGATTTTTATACTGGGCAAAGGCGATGCCGCGGCCGATACCGTCATCGGCGCTGAAATCCATGCGCGCGGCGACGGCTTCGAGCACTTCGCGCCCACGCGTGTCTTCCAGATAGTTCAGCCGGAACGTGACCGGATCGATCCCCGCGGCCTCGGCCAGCTCATCCATGAAGGATTCAATGGCGAACACATTGCCGAAGGCCCCCAGGGTCCGCAGGGCGGATGTCCGCAGCGGCAGGTCGCGCACCAGGTTTTTGACCAGGCGCTTGTTCGGGAACACATATAGCGGGTCGAGGTTGCGGTGGATGCCCATGTGGCGGACCATCGCCGGCTGGGGGATGAATTCCGGCGGCGGGTTTTCGCGGAATCGGCTCGACAGCAGGCGTGCGGCGCCGGCCATGTTCGGTCCCGACCGCGGGCGCATGTTGAACGTGTCGCCGTAACTTTCATGGTTCCAGTCGAGCACCTTGCCGTCTGCATCCAGGCTGGCCCGAAGCTGCATCGACGTCGCCGTCGCATAGGGCGACCAGGCGTGTTCTTCCTCCCGGGTCCATTTGAGCAGGACTGGTTTGCCCGGCAGGGCGCGGGCGACGAGGGCGGCGTCGAACGCCGCGTCGTCTGCGCCGTTATGGCCATAACAACCGGCCCCCGGCACGTGTTCGATCCGCACAGTCCCGGGGTCGATATTGAAGGCTTCGGCGACCGCATCGCGCAGAAAATAGATACCCTGGCTATGCGACCATAACTGCAATCCGCCATCCTGCCAGATGGCACAGCCGGCGGACGGACCCATTGAGGCGTGTGCGTGATAAGGCTTGTCGTAGCGGGCCTCCAGCGTGATGGCGGCGCCTTCCGGTGAATCGGCCAGGGGCGGGACCGGTTTATCCTGTGGCACGCCGTCATTCTCGACCGGGCGGCTCTCGCGGGGATTGGCGGTCAGACTTTCGAAAACATCGTTTTCCGACAGCGCGCCTGAGGTGTCCCAGTCGCAGGCAGCGAACAGCCGCTCGGCGGCGCGTATCACGGCGAATTCGTCGACGCCGGCGACGGCAACGAAGCTGCCGTCGCGGATGATGTCGATCCCGCTCTGGCGCAATCTGTCGGCGGCCTCGTCATTGATGCCGTTGAGGCGTGCGTTGTAATGCGGGGGGCGCACGACACGGGCATGGAGCATGCCCGGCATCTTCATATCCTGGAGAAAACGGTAATTCCCGGTAACAATTTCCGCCAGGCCGAGCGGTGCAATGTTCTCGCCCACGATTGTATGGGTTTCCGGGTCTTTGACATCGACATCCGGGTCAACGTCGACACCAAAAGGCCTGTCGCCCTGTATCTCTTCATAGGTGACGCTGCGGTTTGTGTCGCGCGCCTGAATCAGGCCTTCATCGACGTCGAGTGTCTCGACATCCACGCCGAGCTGCTCGGCCGCCAGTGCCAGCATGTGCCGCCGCGCGGTTGCCGATGCCAGCCGCACAGCGCTGCCGGATTCCATCATCGAATTGCTGCCCGATGTAATGCCTTCATCCGGGGATTCGCCGGTGACGGTGCGCACCATGTCGATGCGGTCCAGCGGCACGTCCAGTTCCTCGGCGGCGATCATAGCGAGCGCCGTCGAGATACGCTGCCCGATATCGACCTTGCCGCTGCGGATAGAGATGCGGCCATCGGCACCGATTGAGACCCATTCGTCGAGCCCGGGGTGATTGGCGAGGCTGGGACTGGAAAAGACCGATTTAGACATTGCCGATCTCCTTCGCAGCACGCTCGATGGCGGCGATTACCCGGCCGTGCGAGCCGCACCGACAGAGGTGCTCTTCAAGTCCGGCAACGATTGCGTCGCGGTCCGGCGTTGTATTGGCTTTGAGCAATGAGGTTGCCGCGACGACGAGACCGGCGGTGCAATATCCGCATTGGGCCGCTCCTTCGGCGATAAATGCCTTTTGTACGGCAGCGCCGACGACATCGTTTCCAAGGGCTTCGATTGTGACGATGTCTTTGCCGGTAAATTCGCCCGCCGGGCGGTTGCAGCACAGGGTCGCTTCGCCGTCGACCAGCACCGCACAGGCGCCGCATTGTTCCAGCCCGCAACCGAGCTTGGCGCCCGTCAGGTCAAGATCGTTCCGCAATACGTAGAGGAGCGGCGTCGCGGGATCGCAATCGATGTCCCGGGTTTGGCCGTTAATCGTGAGAGTCAGAGAGTCCATTAATTTTAAGCACCGAATTGGGGAAAGAGTTTGAGCGCGTTGTCGCGTTCGATTCCCTGCAGCACGTCGGGGTCGAGTCCCATTTCCTGCAGGGCCTTGATCGAGCCTGTCATGGTCGGTTCCGGTGCGAACGGATAGTCGCTGCCGAACAGCACGTGGTCTGGTGTGACCAGCTCGAACAGGCTGCGGAAGGCAAGCCAGTTCGCCGACAGCGCTGTGTCGTAATACAGCCGCTCCAGTTCGGGGACGACGCCGTTCGGTACGTGTTCCTTGAAGCCCGGGCGGCCCTGGAGGCGGCCGATGCGCTCGGCAAGGAACGGAATTGCCCCGCCGGCGTGGCTGAAAATGAAATTGATGTCCTGGCAACGCGCGAACGTGCCGTTGAACAGCAGGCTGACCACGGCGCGCGTCGTATCGAACGGGAAATCCAGCGTCGCCGCGGGAATTTCCGGCTGGCACTGGTTGCAGGGTGCATTGGTCGGGTGGAAATAGACGGTCGCTTTCCGCCGGTTCAGTTCATCGAAGACCGGTGCAAAGGCCGGGTCGCCGGGGTAGCGGTTACCGTATGATGTCAGCAGGCCGATGCCGTCGGCCTTCAGTTCGTCCAGCGCATAGGCGATTTCGGCGAGGCTGGCGTCAACATCGGGCAGCGGCAGCGAGGCAAACACGCCGAACCGGGTAGGGTGGTCCTTCGTGATCTCGGCGGCATATTCGTTGCAGTGCCTGCAGAGATCGATGGTTTCCTGGGTTTCGCCGAACCACAGACCGGGCGCGGAGATCGATGTCAGCGCGGTCTGGATACCGTTGCGGTCCATCGCCTCGATCGACATTTCAGGCGTCCATTCCGGCGTCTTGCCCGCCAGGATCAGCGGGCCGATCCGGTCATCGCCGACGATCTCGACATAGTTCGGCGGCAGGATGTGGTGATGAACGTCGATGCGGTGGCAATTTTCCATCCGAATGATCCTTAGGGTTTTGTATAGCCGTCGATAAAGTCGGCGAGATTGATGTCTTCATTCCCCGGAACGTAAATCTCGTCCGGGTAGTTGTCCTTGCGGGTCGCGTCGATGCCCATTTTGGTTACCAGGTGCGATCCGCCCGCCGGATCGTAGGACGCGGGATCGAGCGGTGAGCCTTTGGCGTATGGGATCATAAATGTGTCCCGGTCGGCGCGGACCCGCGTGGCGATGGCATGCATCACCTCGGTATCGCTGGTGATGTCGACGTCATGATCGACCACCACCACGAATTTCAGGAACGGATCGGTGACGAAGGCGGCCATTGCGGCGGCTTTCGCCTCGCCTTCGATCTTGCGGTTGATCGCGATGTAGCACACGAAACGGAAACGGCCCGACCGCGGCATGTGGACGCCGGTGACTGTCCCGCAGGCGATTTTGACGGTCTCTTCTATGGCGGTCGACCGGATCACGCCTGAGAGCAGCAGGTTATCGGCATGGCCGACAAAGGCATTCTGGTAGAGCGGGTTTTTGCGGTGGGTAATCGCCAATATATCGAGTACCGGGTTCATGCGTTCGGGGCCGTAGGTGCCGGGGAATTCGCCGAATGGCGCTTCCGCGCGGCGTTCCTTCGGGCGGATCACACATTCGATGACCATTTCGGCGTCGGCCGGCACATTGAGCGGGATTGTCTTGCAGGGCACCAGCTGCACCGGGCGCTGCAGGATTCCCCCCGCAAGATGAAGCTCATTGGAATCGATCGGCGTGTAGCTCAGCGAGCCGAGGAAGAAGGCCGGGTGATGGCCGATGACGATGGCGATCGGGCAGGGCTCACCGCGTTCTTCATATTTCTTCCAGATCACGTTGCCGTCGGCAGTTTCCGACAGCTGCACGCCAAGCTCGTTCTTTGCGTGCACCTGGTGGCGGTAGATGCCGATATTGTCGATGCCCGTATCCGGATCGCGCATCAGGGCGAGACCCGCCGTGATGAACTTACCGGCGTCGAGCTCGTGATAGGTGCAGATCGGGAATTCCTCGATATCGATCTCATCCCCGGTTTTAACGATCTCGTGCACGGGACCGGTCTCGACCATGACCGGCTCAATCGGGTGGGATTCGCGCGCCGCGAATTCGGTCAGAAAGGCTTTTTCGTCGCCTTCTTCCATGCCGATGCCATAGCGCAACCGGCTAAAGCTGCCATGCATATTGGCGACCAGCGGGTATTCCGAGCCTTTGACGTTCTCGAAGATGACGGCCTTGAAGTGGCCTTCTTTTTCCAGCCGGTGAAGAATACCGGAAACGCCGTATTTCGGATCGACTTCCTTGGTGATGCGGATGATCTCTTCGGGGTGTTCTTTTTCGAGATACTCGATGAATCCGCGAAGATCCGATGTGTAGGGCTGGTTGGATAACCCGTCCATGTTGTTATTCCTTTGATGTGTCTCTGGGCGGATCAATCGGCCCGCCGGCCTCGATCCAAGCATTGATGCCGCCTTCAAGATGCGCGACGGGGGTCAGACCCATGTCGTGGGCGGTTTTTGCTGCCAGCGCCGATCGCCACGCGCCTGCGCAGTAGAATATAAACTTTTTGTCTTCGGCAAAGAAATCGCGGTGATAGGACGTATCCGGGTCGATCCACATTTCCAGCATGCCGCGGGGCACGTGGCGTGCGCCCGATATACGGCCGGACTTGGCAACTTCGCGGATGTCGCGGATGTCGATAAACAGAACGTCGTCGCGGCCGATCAGCGCGCGCGCGTCGGCAATGCTGATTTCTTCAACATGCTCATTGGCCTCGGCGACCATCTGTTTGACGGACCGCGTGATGTTGAGTGCCATAATTCAGTGTCCCGTGCAGTTATCGTGATCATGTCCGTCCCCGTGGGGGCAGCGGTCAGGATATTCGGACCAGTACCATTTCGCCATCTCGGCGAAGACTTTCATGGCGCTGGGCGGGCGGTTATTGCCGTCAAATTCACGGTAGAGCGAATTCACGTTGATAAAGACGCGTTCGCGGTCGATCCAGTCATTGAAAAAATCGGCGATAATTTCTTCCGACGCCGCGACCCAGTCCAGACCGGCATCGTAGCGCTTGCGCGCTTCGTCGCGCAATTCGGTCAGGTAGCTCCGCAGCGCGCGGACTTCCTGCTTGGTGCTGATCGGGCCGTGTCCCGGCACGACAATATCGACGTCGAGCCCCAGGATATGATCGCAGGCGCCGATCCAGTTGCCGACCGGCCCGGCCCACATGACCGGGTGGCCACCGACAAAGACGATGTCGCCGGTATAGACGATGCGGTCGTCGGGGACGTGGACAATGACGTCGCCAAGGGTGTGTGCCGGGCCGACATTGGTCAGTTCGACCCGCTTATTGCCGACGTTCAGGGTCAGTTCGCGGTCGAATGTTTGGGTGGGCAGCGTATTCTTGATGCCGTCGAAATCGAATTTCCGCCCCATCAGTTCCCAGATGATGGCGCCGGCGTCGCCCATGTCCTGCCAAGCCTTCACCCGGCTGATAAAGGCTTCGGGCGGGCGAATCTCCATTTCGTCGGCACAGTCTTTGGATGCGACGATGACAGCACCTTCGACAAGCTGATTGCCATAAGTGTGATCGCCGTTCGCGTGGGTGTTCACGAGCGTGTCGATCGATGCTGCTCCTGGTGCTGCATCGCGCATCGCGGTCAGCATGTCGGCGGTCAGTGGCAGATCGAACAGGGTGTCGACCAGCAGCGATTCATCGCCATCGGTGATCAGCCCGGCATTGCTCCAGCCCCAGCCGCCATCGGGCAGCAAATAGGCAAATGCGCCATTTCCGATATCGTGCAGGCCTTTTGTGTATTGCCAGTTCGGCATGGGTGCGTTGACCCTCCCTTCCCAAACCTTGTACCTGTTCCGTGTTGTTACGAAAAGCGGTGAGAGAAAATCGGGTCATGACCATACGGTTCGACGATATCGGCAACCGGCTGAAAGCTTTCAGGCTGGCCTCCGGGCTGAGTGCGGATGAGATCGCCGGGCGTCTCGATATATCGCGCACGGCCCTGTACCGCTTCGAGAAGGGCGAGGTCGCGAAGATCGAAACGCTCGAGAAATTATCCGAGCTTCTGGATGTGTCGGTGCCCACACTTCTGGGTGTCGGCGTTGAATACATCTCGTCCGCCGTGGCGTTCTTCGAGCGGCTCCGCCAGATCGAGGAAAGCGCGGAGCATATCGTGGTCCTCGCCGGGCCGGTCTCCTATCTGCTGGCGTCCGATTCCTTTGGTGAGACACTGGAAGAAGTGTTGGCTGAAAGCATTCCCGAAGGTGCTGCCGATCACGACCGCGCGCAGGAAATCGTCCGCGAACTGATTCCCATCCTGCGCCAGCGCAAGGAAACCTGGCGGGCGCGCAAGCCCGGTCTTCTGAACCTTATTTCCGGCGCTGAAATCGACCGGTTCCTGCGGAACGGCATGGTGGGGCGACTCGATCTGCCCGATGCCGTTCTGGCCGAGCGTCGCCGCCGGGCATTGCGCGAAGCGGAGCACCTGATCGCCTTGATGGAAGAGGAACCCATCGGTGTCCAGATCGGTATTGTGCCGGGAGCCCTGCCCCATAACAGCTTCCAGATATTCCGTCAGTCCGACCGCAAGGTGTTGACGCTCAGCCCTTTCCGGCTTGGCGAGCAGCCAAACGTCCATAGCGGCATTGCGATGATTACGTCGGCGCCGGAAGCGCTCGAGCTGCACGAACGCACCGTCGAAGACATGTGGCGCCGCGCGCATAAAGGTCAGGCGGCGGCAACCTACATGCGCAGTCTGATCAAGAACCTGCCGAGCTGACATGGCGGAAGGTCTCCAGGAACTGATCGAGGCGGCAGCGCAGCATCAGCGGGCCGGACGATTTGACGAGGCCGAGGAATGCTATCGCGCGGCGCTTGGTCTGGGGCCCGATAACCCGGGCGTTCTGCACAATCTCGGCGCGCTCGTTGCCCGGCGGGGGGAGCCGTCGACGGCGCTCGACCTGTTCGACCGGCTGCTGGCCGCAGAGCCGTATTATGCGTCGGCCCATTTCAACCGCGGCAACGCCCTGTGGGCGCTGAACCGCCAGGACGACGCCATACAGGCGTTCAGGGCGGTCGTGGCGCTGGAGCCGGATCACCACGATGCCCACCGCGCATTGGGGTTCCTCTGGCTGGCGGCAGGGGATCGCGACCGATCGCTCGATCACTTCGCGCGGACCTATGATCTGCGGCGTGGCGAAGACCGGAACGGCATGGCGAACCGCTCTCTCCGAATGGCGACGGGGCCCAAGCTGCAGCATGATGCCGACCTGTTTCGCCACCTTCCTGCGCGGGTGCGCGATGGGCGCCGGTTCGAAACACTGGCACGGCTTTACGAAAGTGTTGTCGTGGACCTTACGGATGAAGCGGTTGAGCTGTCGGACAGCCAGCTCGAATCGCTTGGCCCGGATTACAACAGCGCGATCCATTTTCTTGACGCGCCCGAGATTTTCAGTGGCACGGTGAATGGCGCCCTCGATGCCGACGCGATTACGCGGATGTACCGCGAAACCGAACCGGGGATTGCCTGGTTCGATGATCTGCTGACGCCGAAGGCCCTGGCAATGCTGCAACGGTTCCTGCGCGAAAGCACGATCTGGCATGATTTTTCCCATATCGGGGGGTTTGTTGCCACCTATCTGGAAGACGGGCTTGCCTGTCCGCTGGTTCTGCAGGTTGCGGATGAATTTCGCGTGGCGCTGCCAGATCTTCTCGGCCCCCATACGTTGACCCAGGCATGGGCGTTCAAGGGGCTTCGGGGCGACCAGCCGATTGACGTTCATGCCGACGATGCAGCGATCAGCCTGAATTTCTGGGTGACACCGGATAGCGCGAACCGTAATCCCGACCGGGGCGGTCTCGCGATTTACCGTGAAGTGCCGCCGCCGGACTGGCCAATTGTCGATTACGACGCCGACCGGGCGCGTATCCGCGCATTTCTGGACAGCCGTGGCGATTCGGCGGTGATGGTGCCGTACTGCGAAAACCGGGCCGTTCTGTTTGATTCCCGCCTGTTTCATGGCTCCGACGCCCCTGATTTTGCGCCGGGCTACGAAAACCACAGGATCAACATTACAATGCTGTTCGGAACAGCAGGCGATTTGTAACAAAAATGGAACAAGTCTTTATTTTGGTACAAACTCCGCCTATAAATACCCCATACGAATGATCCAATAGAAGTGATCCCATGAACGATCTCGCCCCGAACAAAAAATACACGAATGCCGCGATCCCGGTTGGAGGTGTGGACCCGCATCCTGACAAACCGGTCGGCGAATTCTTAACCGATGTCGTCTCGAACGATTGGGTGAACGGCGAATACAAGCTGCTGGTCGTGCGTGCTGCCGAGCGCGCGCTCACCGCCTATGCCGGACAGTTCTATCATTTGCTGTGCCCGTCGCCGGATGGCGCCGAGGTCTGGATGCGCCGGCCGATGAGTATCTACAAGGTCGACAAGGCCGCAGGCTGTCTTGAATTTCTTTATAAATGCGAAGGCCGCGGCACACAGGGAATGGCGACGCTCGAAGCAGGCGATACGTTCAACGTGACCGGGCCATTGGGTGTTGGCTTTTCGCTCGACCCGGCCTGGAAGAATATTGTCGTGCTCGGCCGCGGGGTCGGTCTTGCGACCCTGGCGCCCCTGTCGCAACTTGCCGCCGAAAACGGCGTCGGCGTGACAGCCATCCTCAGCGCGCGTAAATCCGACCTCGTCATGTCGGAAGACCTGTTCGAGGAACTGGGGGCTGCAACGATCACCGTGGTTGACGAAGACGGCAGCAGCGCCGTCGAGAATGTCGAGGAGATCCTCGAAAAACTGATTGCCGACGGCAAGGCGGATGCGTTCTTTACCTGCGGGTCGAGCCGCCTGCTCAAACTGATGCAGAAGCTCGGCAAGAAACATGACGTGCCCGGGCAGGTCGCGATGGAGCAGATCATGGTCTGCGGCATCGGTGCCTGTTACGTGTGCATGCGGACGTTCGAGATAAACGGTGAAAAGACCCTCAAACGCGTGTGTCGCGAAGGGCCGGTATTCAATATGCAGGAGGCAGTGGGATGGTAGATCTTTCGGTAAAAATCGGCGACCTGACGTTTCAGAATCCGATCCAGCCCGCCTCCGGCGCGTTTTCCTGGGAATATAACGAGGTCATCGATCTCAACCGGCTGGGTGCGCTAGTGGCGAAAACCATCTGCCGCGAGCCACGCCTCGGCAACCCGACCCCGCGCATGGCGGAGACGGAGGCCGGGATCATCCAGTCCATCGGCCTGCCGGGCAAGGGGATCGACTATTTCCTCGAGAACATCGTGCCGGAATACGCGAAATTCGAGCCGCCGCTGGTGGTCAGCGTATCATCTGAATCGGCGGAAGACTTTGCCGAGCTGGCGCGCGAACTGAGCGTGCCCGATGTCGACGTGATCGAATGCAACATCTCGTGTCCGACCCGCAACACGACCGGCGGCAACTTCGCGATGCAGGAAGATCACACCAAGATGGTGATGGAAGGCATCCGTGCCGCGACCGACAAGCCGGTCTGGGCCAAGCTGTCACCGAATGCGGGCGACCTCGTGTCAGTTGCACTTGCCGCGGAAGAGGCAGGGGCCGATGCGCTGGTGATCGCCAACACGTTCCTATCGCTCAAAATCCGCACCGATAATTTCCGCCCCGCGCTTGGCAACAAGTTCGGCGGCATGGTGTCTCCGGCCCTGAAACCGATCGTGCTGCGCATGGTCTATCAGGTGGCCAAGGAAGTGAATATTCCGGTCATCGGCGTTGGCGGGGTGACGAAGGCGGAAGACGTTGTCGAATACATGCTGGCCGGCGCGCACGCGGTCGGTATCGGCTATGCCGGGTTCCGCAACCCGTCGGCGCTGACCACCATTATCGACGATCTCGAGACCTGGTGCGATGAGCGCGGCATTGAAAAGGTCACGGACCTGATCGGCGCGGTCAAAGACGAAGATATGGAAATGGATCCGCTGGTTGCTGCGTCTCACGGCGTCTGATCGCGCATGGGGATGACCCCGACATTGCCGCCGGATGGGCCAACGCTAAAGACCTATTACGAGTCCGGTGCATGGGGGTCGCAGACGATTTACGACATTGTCCGGGCGCATAGCGCGGCCCGGCCGGACGCTGCAGCCGTCACCAGCAGTTTCCGGACGTGGTCATGGGCGGAACTTGTCGATCTGATCGACGCGTTCGCTGCGGATCTCGCCGACCGGGGCCTGGTACAGGGCGACACTATTTTTGTCGGCGCGCCAAACCGGATCGAAACCATTATTGCCCTGTTGGCGGCCTCCCGTGACGGTTTTGTCTGCTGTCCGTCCCCCCATCGCAATCACACCGTTGCTGAAATCGCCGCGATGTGTGAACGCGCAGCCTGTGCCGCTTATATCCACTGTCCCGGCCACGGCTCGGACGCAGGGGGTGACGAGATTCTCGGCCTGATCGGCGCGCTGCCGTCACTTCGCCATATCTATGTATTACCCGGGGACGGGATGGCGGCACCCTTCGAGGGTGCACTGAAAATCGCCCCCGACGATGCCGTACCACCCACCGGCAATCCCGATCTGGTTACATATCTCGCCTTCACCTCCGGCTCTACGGGGGCGCCGAAGGGCGTGATGCACAGCGATAACTCGCAGCTTGTGGCCGCGCGCGGTATCGCCGGCGCATGGGATCTCGACGCCGATACGGTAACGCTCTCGCTCAGCCCGTTCAGCCACAATCTGGGCTGCGGGACCCTGTGGACGTCTCTTGTCGTTGGAGGTGAATTTGTTCTTCATGACTGGTCGCGTGGCGAAAGCCTGCTGGACCATATCGAGACCGCTTGCGTCGATTACCTCGTCGGTGTGCCAACCCATGCGATGGACCTGCTGGCCGAGTTGAAGACGCGCGGTGCCAAGAAATACGATCGGCTCAAAAGCTTTCGTGTCTCGGCAGCGGCTTGTCCCGAACATGTTGCCGCGGCGTTGTACGATTATGGTATCCCGGTCCAAAAGGGCTATGGCATGACCGAAACCAATGGTCATCAATACGGCCAACCGGGGGATTCCCGCGATCTGGTGATCGGTACGTCCGGCGTGTGTTGTCCCGGGTATGAATTGCGTATTTTCGACGCGAACGATCCGGATCGCGCAGCAGAACCGGGTATGTCGGGGCTGGTCGGCGGCAAAGGGGCGTCACTGATGCTCGGGTACTTTAACGATCGCAAGGCGAGCGAAGACTGCATCAATGCATCCGGGTGGTTCCTGACGGGTGATCTCGGCATGATCGACGAAAATGGCTACCTGCGGCTGACCGGCCGCGCGAAGGAACTGATTGTGCGCGGCGGGCACAACATCAATCCGAACCTGCTCGAAGATCTTGCTTTGCGGCACCCGGCAATCGATCTCGTGGCCGCAATCCCGGTGGCGGACGACCGGCTCGGCGAACGGGCCTGCCTTGCCGTGATGTTCGAGGACGGGCAGGCCGTCCCGGCATCGGAAATACTGACGCATCTCGCCGATGAAGGCCTGTCGCGCTATGACATGCCTGAATTCTGGCTGCCGCTTGCCGACATTCCGCTGATGCCGAACGGCAAGATGGAAAAACTGGAAATCATCCGCCGCGTGCGCGATGGTTCGCTGGTGCCCGTACCGGTCGCGGCGGGCTGACCAACATTCCAACCGGAGAAGACTGATGCGCGCTGTCGTGCTCAATGAATACGGATCGCTCAATAATCTGTCGCTGACGGAATTTGCTGACCCGGTGCCGGGCCCGGAAGACATTATTGTCGATGTCCGCGCGACGGCCGTGAACTATGTCGATCTGGTCATCATCAATGGCAAGTATCAGTTCAAACCCGACGTGCCGTTCGTACCGGGCAAGGGCCCGGCGGGTATCGTGAAATCGGTTGGTGCGAAGGTTACGAATTTTGCACCGGGGGACCGGGTGCTGGCGATGGCGGAGCAGGGCGGGTATGCCGCTCTGACGCCGATCCATCGGAACAACTGCTATCACCTGCCTGACGAAATGTCGTTTGCCGACGCAGCATCGATGGCGCTTGTCTACGATACCGCATGGTTCTCGCTGGTCGAGCGTGGCCGCTTTTCCGCCGGCGAGACGGTGCTGGTGCTGGGGGCTTCCGGCGGGGTTGGGCTGGCGGCCGTTCAGCTGGTGCGGGCAATGGGCGGGCACGCGCTGGCGGGCATTGCCAACCTGGACAAAGCAGATCTGGTGCGCGATGCCGGCGCCGAGGCCGTGATCGACCTTGCTGCCGACGACCTTCGCAATTCACTGCGCGATCAGGTTTTCGCCGTCACGGACGGGGTGGGTGCCGATGTCGTTATCGATCCGCTCGGCGATGATATTTTCGATGCGGCACTTCGCGCGGTGGCGTGGCGCGGGCGGATGGTTGTCATCGGGTTTGCGGCCGGGCGGATCCCGACGCTCAAGGCAAACTATCTGCTGGTGAAAAATATCGATGTCGGCGGACTGCAGATCAGCGATTACCGCCGCCGCCGGCCCGATCTGACGGCAAAATGCTTCGCAGAGATATTCTCGCTTTATGAAGCCGGAAAGATTTCCGCCCTACCAACGGTGACGCATTCCATAGAGGACTTCAGCCAGGCCCTCCAGGATGTGCAGGACCGGAACGTGCGTGGCCGGATCGTGCTGACACAGGACGACTAGCGTCTCGGGCAGCGCACAGGAGTTTGCGCCTCAGGTGTCGTCGTCGTCCCAGTAGCCTTCGCGCATGCGTTCACCGATATCGCAGCCCTTTGTATAGGTATAGCCGTTCGGGGCTGGCCGCACGTTCTGTGGTGGTGCGATCTGCGCCCGGATGAAACCTGATGGCTGCGTGTGCGGAATCCCGGCAATCTCCAAGACCAGTTTCTTTCGGATCGCGCGGGCAAAATCCTTGAAATCCCGGGCAACGACCAGGAACGCACCGGGACCGCCGATGACGCAGCCGCGGTAGTAATTATCCAGATCAGGCAGGTTGTAGCGGCTGAAAACGTTGTTGCGCTCGTTGATGATGGGCAGGCCGTTAATCGTGATCTGCCGGGCGATTGTCTCGTCGCGTACCTTATCGACAAGGCGGCCAAAGTTATTGGGCCCGTCGCCCGATACATCAATCACACGGCGTGTGCCTTCAATATCGTTGCCATCGATCAGCTGGGCGGCCTGTTCAAGGGCGTCACTGATCGATGTGCGGCGACCGAACGTCAGTTCTGACTGCAAAAGGGTGTCGGCAAACGCATAGGCGCTTTTCTTATCGCGGATTATCCGCCAGTCGATCAGCAGCTTGTTCCAGTCGCGGCTCGAATAATCGATATAGGAGACCGCGATGCGTTGGAGGACGCCCGATTGAATCGCGTCGATGACCTGTTTGCTGCGAAAGGCGGCAGCGATTCCCTGGCGTTGTAGCCGCGCCTCGTCACTATCAATGCTGCGCGACACATCGGTCGCGATCACCAGCTCAAGATCGACATATTCCTTCGCAGTCGCCGGACTGGCAATCGCAAGAAGCGCCGCGAAAACGAGGAATCTGCGTTTCATGATTTCAACCTCTGTCCGAGTATACCGATTTAACGATTCACGGCACCCGAATCCCTCGCCGTCATGTGCAACTGATTTTAGGTATATATCCGCCCTAAATTGGCTTGCAGTGTACGGCAGGGAGTTGCCTAACGGCGGTCGGCGGGTCAATATCGCGCACCGACTTTCGCCCGGACAAAAGCCCGGAACCAGTAAACAGGGAACAAATTACCCATGAACGAAGAAGCGCCGAACAAGGCCGCAAATGCCCAGAACGAACCTATTCAGGACCTCCGGCAATGGCTGGAAGCGGTCGAGGAGATCAATGAGCTGGTGAAGGTGTCCGAACCTGTCAGCCGCGATCAGGAAATGAGCGCCATTGGGTACCTGCTCGCCAAGCAGCAACCTTCGCCGACGGTGATGTTTGAAAAAACCGTCGGTTTTGAAGATGACGGAATCGGCGCGCGGTTGCTCTGGAACCTGGCTGGACCCAGCTTGAAGCGTATTGCGATTACGCTCGGCGAGTCGCCCGAAATGAACACGACCGACCTGATCGAAAAGGTCAAAGGCAAGCTGATGAAGCGCATCCCGCCGCGCGAAGTCGCTGCGGACGAAGCGCCGGTGTTCGAAAACACGCTGACCGGCGACGATATCGATCTCGACAAGTTTCCGATCCCGATGCACTGGCCGCTGGATGGTGGGCGTTATCCCGGCACCGCCGATTGCGTCATCACCCGCGATCCCGATAGCGGCTATCTGAATGTCGGTACCTACCGGATGATGCAGCAGGGCAAGCGCGAAGCCGGTCTGTACCTTTCGCCCGGCAAGGATGCGCGGTTGCATATCGAACGCGCTTGGGAGCGCGGTGAATCGATTGAAGTTGCAGCGGCCTGGGGGGTCGATCCGATCTTCATGCTGGTCGGCTCACAGGGCTTCCCGAAGAACATCTCGGAATACGAATTTATCGGTGGTATCCGCGATCAGGCGGTGTCTGTCGTGAAGGGTAAAACCACGGACCTGCTGATCCCCGCCAATGCGGAACTGGTGATCGAAGGCGTGCTCAAACCAGGCTCGATGAAGGGCGAAGGCCCGTTCGGTGAGTTCACCGGCTATTATGGCCGGCCAGAGGGTGATGCGCCGCTGGTGGAAATTACCGCGCTTCATCATCGCAATCAGCCGATCATGACGAATGCGCTGATGGCGGACTATCCGTCCTGCGAACAGAGCGGGTTTTTCGCCATTATCCGCTCGGCGCGTGTGTGGAACGATTTCGACAAGCTCGGTATTCCGGGGATTCAGGGCGTGTATTGTCACCCCGCCGCCGCCGGTGGCTGGGGTATGACGGTCATCAGCGTCGAGCAGCGTTATGCCGGCCATGCAGCGCAGGTACTGGCGCTGGCTGCGCAGGTGCCGGGCGGCGCCTATTACACGAAATGGATCATTGCCGTTGATGAGGATGTCGATCCCTGCGATATGGATCAGGTCCTCTGGGCGATGGCCAGCCGCAGCAACCCGATTGATGATATCGATATCCTGCGCAATACGTGGAGCACCCAGCTCGACCCGAGCCAGTATCCGCCCGAGAACCGCCCCTATGGGTCAAAGGCGCTGATCAATGCGTGCAAGGATCACAAGAACCTGAAGAATTTTTCCAAGCGGACAATGCTCAGCAAGGAAATCTACGACAAGGTGTCTGCAGACTGGGAACGGCTGGGGCTGCCGGGAGAAGTGCCCCATGTCCGTAATTTCGAAAAGGACGTGTGACGCAGCAGGGTTTCGCGGCAAGGAGTCGGGGCGGGCTTACTTTTCGGGAAAGTGGCGCCGGGTGCGGTTCGCAAAAGCAACGAGCGACAGCATAACCGGCACCTCGACCAGAACACCCACGACCGTTGCGAGGGCGGCACCCGAGTTCAGCCCGAAGACGCTTATCGCAACGGCGACGGCAAGTTCGAAGAAATTGGATGTGCCGATAAGGGCGCAGGGTGCGGCAACGTTAAACGGCACCCGCCACGCCCAGGCCGCACCATAGGCGATGGCAAAAATCCCGTATGACTGGATGATCAGCGGGGCGGCGATCAGCGCGATCAGAAGGGGCTGTTCAATAATAACATTGCCCTGGAAGCCGAAGAGCAGCACCACTGTCGCCAGTAACCCGATTACCGAAAACGGCTTGATGCCGCCGACAAACCGCGCGACGGCTTCATCGCGGCCTTCTTTCCGGTTCGCGTGACGCATCAATTGTTCGCGGGTGATGTATCCGGCGATCAACGGGATCACGACATATAACCCGACCGAGAGCAGCAACGTTTCCCACGGAACGGCGATATCCGTGACGCCCAGCAGCAGGGCGACAATCGGCGCGAAGGCGAAGATCATGATCACGTCGTTGATCGATACCTGAACCAGCGTGTAGGTCGCGTCGCCCTTGGTCATCTGCGACCAGACAAAGACCATTGCGGTGCAGGGTGCTGCGCCGAGCAGTATCAGCCCGCCGATGTATTCCTGGGCGTCTTTCGGCGAGATCAGATCAGCGAACAGAACCTCGAAAAACAGAACGCCGAGCGCGGCCATCGTGAACGGTTTGATCAGCCAGTTAACGGCAAGGGTAATGATCAGCCCTTTTGGCCGGTCGCCGATATGGCGGATGCTGGAGAAGTCGACATTCACCATCATCGGATAAACCATCGCCCAGATAAGAATGGCGACGACGAGGTTCACCGACGCATATTCCCAGCCGGCAATGACCGCGAAGGCGCCCGGCACGGCATTGCCCAGTGCCAAGCCGGCGACGATACACAAGCCTACCCAGACAGAGAGCCATTTTTCGAAAAACCCGATGCCGGCGGCTGGTTCGGACTCTGCCATGTTGTGCGTTCCTGGTTCGGTTGGATCAGAAGTCGTTCAGGCGCCCGCTGCCCGATTGAGGCGGGGGTATTACAGAAGGGGGTATCTGCGCCAGTGGTTTGACGCTGAAAATACTATGTCAAACATGAGCTTCCAAGTTTGCACTTTTATGACAACCGGGACTACGGCGCGGAGATAGAGCGCTCTTTGTCGGGATCGTCTGACGGTTCCCCATCGTCTTCACCCTCTTCTTCGTCCTCATCACCATTTCGCTGCTGGCGTTCCCACAGGCTGGCATAGCTGCCTTGCTGGGAGAGAAGCTGCAGATGCGAGCCGCGCTCTATAATCTCTCCCGCTTCGACAAACAGAATCTGGTCGGCATCGACGATTGTGGACAGACGATGCGCGATCACGACCGTAGTTGAGCCGCGCGATACCTCGGTCAGGCTTTGCTGGATCGCCTGCTCGGTATGAGAGTCCAGTGCCGATGTTGCCTCATCGAACAGGAATATGCGTGGCCGTTTGAGTACGGCGCGGGCAATAGCGACCCGTTGTTTCTCGCCGCCCGAAAGTTTGAGCCCGCGTTCGCCGACGACGGTATCCAGGCCGTCCGGCAGGCTGCCGATAAAGGTTGATATCTGGGCAAGCCCTGCCGCCGCCGCGATATCTGCATCGGTTGCACCGGGACGGCCAAAGCCGATGTTGTCGCCGATGGATTCGTTGAACAGCACGGTGTCCTGCGGCACGACGCCGATGGCGCCCCGCACCGAATGCTGGGTAAAGCCGCTGATATCATGGCCGTCTATCCGAACGATGCCCTCGGCCGGGTCGTAAAACCGGAACAAAAGACGCCCGAGCGTGGTTTTGCCCCCGCCGCTGGGTCCGACAAGGGCGAGTTTCTGGCCTGCTTCAACGTCAAAACTGACGTTCTTCAGAATTGGTCGCCGCGGGTCATAGGCGAATGAGACGTTCTCGAAGCGAATGGCACCTTCCCCCTCGGGCAGCGGTTCCGCATCCGTTCGGTCGGTGACTTCGGGTTTCTCGTCGAATATCTGGATCATCAGTTCAAGATCGATCAGGGCCTGCTTGATGGATCGGTACAGGTTGCCCAGCCGCTCCAGGGGGCGGACCAGCTGCAGAAGAAACGTGTTGATCAGCACAAATGCGCCGATGGTCATGGCACCCTCGGCAACGTCCATCCCGGCGAGCACGACGATTGCACCGGCCCCGATGCCCAGCACGGTCATCTGGGTGACGCCCAGCATGCTGCGGTATATCAGCGACCGCACGGTCAGGCGCTCGGCCTCCGCCAGTTCGCTGTCGTAACGCGCCGAGACATAACCCTCATTGCCGAAATATTTGACTGTTTCGTAGTTGATAAGGCTGTCGATTGCCTTGCCGTGGGCTTCGGACGCCTTGATCACCGCAGGACGTTGATAACGGCGGAGCACTTCCGAGCCGTATATGACTGCAAACAAAAACAGCGACAGCGTAACCGCTATGATGATCGCGAAATGGGCTTCGAATCGAGCCAGGACGATAGCGGTGATGATTACAATCTCTGTGACCAGCGGCGCGATGACAAAGACCAGGTTGAACAGCAGTTCTGCCGTGGCTTCGAGCCCGCGCTCCTGCACGCGGCTGAGCATGCCGGTGCGCCGCGACAGGTGATAGCGGAGCGACAGCGTGTGCAGATGATCGAATACCGCAAGGCCAAGCCGGCGGCGCACGCGTTGTTCCAACGGGCCGAACAGGATCCAGCGCAGCTCGTTCAGCGCGCGGGAAACCCAGAAGATGAACCCGTAACCCAGCAATAGTGCCACCGGTGCTACGATCAGCAGCGATGTCCCCGTGGGCGTTAGGCGGTCGATGGCGATACTGAACAGCACCGGCAGCAGGGCGTTCAGAACAGCGGTTAGGAACAGAATCCCGACCGACAGCACGACGCGCCAGCGCATGCCCGGATCGTCGCGTGGCCACAGATAGGGCATGACGGCGGCGATGGCTTTCAGGTCGGCTTTATGTCCGGCGCGGATATCGGGGGCGACTGATGGCAGAAAACGTGACATCAGGCACCGTAAGGCGGAATTTTCATGGCTCTCTTATATATGATTCACGCGGCGTGTGCGCTACGGCTATGATCTATAAAAATAGCCTTAACGGAGGATACCGACATGGACGCCCGCACTTATCTGCGCAGCCTGCTTGAATACAATACCTGGGCCAATGCCGAGCTCTACGCGAAGGTACAGGAACTTCCTCCCGAAGAAGTCACTAAAGAGCGGAAAACACTGCTCCATTCAATCCATGTCAGTATGAACCACCTGCTCTCCGTTGATTTGATGTGGCATGCACATATGGAAAAGCGCGCGCACGGGATTGGCGAGCTGCGCGCCGTGCAGCATGAAAGCCTGGACGATCTTTGGCAGGCGCGTCAGGCGATGGACAAAACCCTGATCGATTATCTCGACGGTCTGAGTGATGCCGACCTTGAAGAAGTTGTCGATTACGAGTTGATCGGCGGCAATAAAGGCTCCCTGTCCCGCGCGATGTGTCTCGGTCACCTGGTGACCCATGGCAGTTATCACCGGGGCTGGATTGCGGATATGTTCGGCCAGGCAGGCAGCCCGCCGCCCATCATCGACATACCGGTATACGAACGCGCGCTGCGGGAAAATAATCTTCCGGCGATGCCGTGATTCAACGGCACTAATTCGACGCGAGGACGTTTGACAGCAGGTTGGTGGCATAATCCGAAGCGCCCTGGCGATCCATTTCAGGGGCAGAGCGCATATAGGCTTTTACGGCGTTCAGCGATGCGGATGAATTCTCCAGCAGTTTGGTGACAAGAGCCTCGGCCTCTGCTGTCAGGTCCGCTGCGGGGGTAATGCGGCTCACGAGGCCGAGCGTCAGCGCGGTCTGTGCGTCGATCGGGTCGCGCGAATACACCATGTGGGCCGCCGCCTTGCGGGGAATGCGGCCGGCAAGCGCCCACATAACAAGTGTCGGCGGCAGGTCGCGGCCCATCTCCGGGACCTGAAACTGGGCATCGTCGGCGGCGAGCGTGATGTCGCAAAGTGCGGCCATGGCGCAGCCCATCCCGACGGCCTTTCCCTGAACCAGCCCGACGATCGTCGACGGACAGCGCTCGAATTTCGCAAATAATTCTAATGCGGGATCTGTATTGTCCGCGCGGATATCCATCGGATTGCCGTCTTCGGCGCCGGGTGCCATGTCACGGCCAAGGCAGAATACATCGCCGGTCCCGCGCAGAATGATCAGTTTCGCGCCGGCGTTCCCCGCAGTGTCGATGGCGGCACCCAGGCTCGCGGCCATCGCATTGGTCACGCGGTTGCCGTTATCCGCTTTGTCGATGGTGATGGTGGTGACGTCACCCTGTTGGGCGATGTTGATCTTGCCGCTCTGGCTCTGATTTTGAGGCATTGTTGGTGCTTCCTTCAGGATACGTTGGAAAATCTGGGGAAGAGCATCTCTGCATTGCCGCGGTTCACGGCTGCGCGCTGGGTATCGGTGAAGCCGTCCCACGCATCGAAGCCGTTGGTTTCGCTGGTGACGACATCGGGGGAGATATAGGGATAATCCGTTCCGAACAGGATGCGGGATTGATCGGCGACCGCGGTCAGCCCGGCAAGGGGCACAGCATTGCCCGACAGGGCGGTATCGAACCAGAAGCGTTTGATATAGGCGAGCGCGCCGTCCGGGTAATTTTCCTGGAATGTCGTTGCCTTGTCGAAAACCGATACCCGGTGGGCGAGAAACGGCAGCGTGCCGCCCGAATGGGACAGGATGAAGCGGATATCCGGGTAGCGTTCCATCACGCCCTGAAAGATCAGGTTGATCGCCACACGCGTGGTCTCGAACGGATAATCGATCAGCATGCGCGGGATGTCCCAGCCATCCGCCTCGGTACCGGGCGGGTAGCAGGGGTGGATGAACACGACGGCCTTGCGCCGGTTCAGCTCGGCATAAAGCGGTTCGAAATAGGGATGGCCGATATATTTGTCGTCGACGCTTGTGAGCAGGGTGATGCCGTCCAGCTTCAGCTCATCCAGCGCATATGCGGTCTCGGACAGTGCAGCGTCGATATCGGGCAGGGGCACAAAGCCAAATCCGCCAAAGCGTCCCGGGTGGTCTTCAGCCATCTGGCTCAGGAACTCGTTGCACTGGCGCGCCAACGCCTTTGTCTGGTCAATATCGCCAAACCAGATACCGGGAGACGTAAAGGACAGCACCGATGTTGCGATATCTTCTGTCTCCATGACCGACAGGCTGTGCTCGGCGCTCCATTCCGGAAAGCCGCGATAGGCTGAACCGGTGATGCCCGCGCCACGCTGCGCTTCAATATAGAATTCCGGCAATACGTGATGATGTACGTCGATGCGACCCGCCATCCGGCTTCTCCCGTGTGTTGTTGTTCCACAGACTTTAGCGATACCCGGGCTATGCCGTCGAGAGTGGCGATCTGCTAAAGTCGTTAAAAATCAGGGAATCGAGACCATGCCGACATCCTCCGGAATAGAGATCATCGCGCTCGAAGAGCACTACTGGGACAAGGTTGTCACCGACACCTTCGTTGGCCGCAACGCATCTCGCCGCGGCGCGCTGCTCGACCGGCTTTACGATGTTGGCGAATTGCGGCTGAAGGAGATGGACGCGGCCGGTATCGATATCCAGGTGCTGAGCCACGGCGCGCCGTCCGCCCAGCGTCTGGATGCCGAAACGGGCCCCGGCATTGCGCGCCAGGCGAATGACAACCTGTATGCCACCGTTGCGGCCAATCCCGACCGTTTTGCCGCCTTTGCAGCGCTGGCTACCGCGCATCCGGAATCGGCGGCGGACGAGCTGGAACGCTGTGTAAAGGATCTCGGTTTCCGGGGGGCGATGATCCACGGGCTGACCAATGGTGCGTTCTGCGACGCAAAGGAATACTGGCCGATCTATGCCCGTGCCGAGGCACTGGGCGTGCCGATCTACCTGCATCCCGGGTATCCGCATCCCGACGTCGTCGCGGTTTACTACAAGGATTACCTGGATGATTTCCCGGCACTGGCGACCGCCGGCTGGGGCTATACGGTGGAAACCGCGACCCAGGCGATCCGCATGGTGTTATCTGGCGTGTTCGATGCCCATCCCGGCCTGCAGATGGTCCTTGGACACATGGGGGAGGCGCTGCCCTTCCTGCTCTGGCGGGTGAACCAGGCCCTGTCACGGGTAGAAAACACGCAGACCCGCTCGTTCCGTGAAATTTTCGAAGCGCATTTTCACGTGACGACCAGCGGCAATTTCTCGAACCCGGCACTTCTCTGCACGGTGCAGGAGATGGGCATCGACCGCGTGATGTTCTCGGTCGACTACCCGTTCGTTGAAAATCAGCCGGGCGCCCACTGGGCCGAACAGCTGTCGTTCAGCCGCGAAGACCGCGAAAAAATACTGAACGGCAATGCGCGGCGTTTGCTAGGGCTCTAGAACGAACGTTCACCCCCGAGTGGTGCTCCCGGGTCCTAACGGCCTGTGCTGGAAAAGCTGACTCTGTCGTCCCGGCGGAACGATTTCATGATTGGCCCAGTCATATAATCCCGGTCCGAGTTGGCGATTCCGATCCGTATCTCCTGGTCTGCGTTGGAGAGGGTTTTCGGTTGGGTGATCGGGGCTTTCAGGAATGCAGATGGGACACTCGCCTCTCCCGTGTCACGCGTTTCCCGGTCACGATCGGAACCTTCGCTTACGGAGACCCGCGTAGCGTCGCCATCGCCGTCACGTTCATCGCCCCCAATTTCTCTCACTGTGACTGTGTCACCGGGCTCTATCTTTCCAGGCAAATCCGTGACGACCCGGCCCCCCGGTAGCTCGGTCGGTGTGGGGCTGACAATTATCGCCGGGCGTGGATCGCCGATAAAGGGTGCCGGTGCCGGTGGCGGTGTCCACGGGCCTTCGCGGCGCCAGCCGAATGAGCCGTCCTTGGTTTCGCCAAATACATGGCCTGCATGTTCGCCGGTGCCGACAGCGAAGGTCCGACCGTCCGGCGTTTTGATGATTTCAAGCTTGTAGACCGAGCCTTTGAACAAGGCTTCTTCCATGACACCAACGCTTTCACCTGCAAGCCGCGGCGGGCGCGGCACTATCGTCGTCTGCGTCCTCGCGCCGGGGACACTGGCCGACGCAAGGCCGTCCTTGGTTGTTACAATGGTGGTGGCGTCCGCGGTTTTCTGCCTGGCGCTTTCCTCGCGCTCGATTCTGGTTTCTACGGCCTGACCTGCCTTGTCCGCTTCCGAGGGTGTTTCCCCTTTTCTCAATGCATCTGTCATGGCTTCCGCTGATTCCCGATTGGAGAACCCAAACGTCTTGCCGGATTTCGGATCTGTCACGACGAATGTATCGTCTTCACCGGATTGCTTGTCGACGCGGATGGACGGTGCGCGGAATTCCTTGGGCACACTGTCTCTGAGCGCATCGACAAATTCGGTGGATCTGGCGACCGCGCCCGTGTCGCGTGTCGCGGGATCGCTGTCGGGGCCATAAGTCTCCTCCAGCACGTCTTTGAATGGCTTACCATTGCGCAGATCAGTTGCCATTTGCTGAGCGAGAGAGGGGTTTTTCGTAATAACCTCCTCACCGGTATCCGGCACGAAAACGTAATAATTGCCCTCTTCGTCTGCGCTCAGTCGGACCGGGGTGTCGCCGAAAGCACCGCTATAGGCGATATCCGTTCGCCTCCTGTATGCAAGATCCGTTTCCGTCGTGCTACGCCCCTCGATGGCGGCAAGAACACCAACGACATAATTTGTCAGATCTGAATTGTCTTCCGGCAGACTTGCCGGAATTTGCAGTGTCTGACCGAGCGTCAATTCATCGACAATGAGGCCATTGGCTGCCTTGATATCATCTACCGTTACGCCATAGCGGTCCGCCAGATCTTCCAGGGTCTCATTTACCTTGACGTCATGAGGGGGCGGTATGTTTTCGCCGCGGATCGCCGGCTCGGTCGGGAGGTTGTTCACGAACGTAGAAGCATTCGCGTCCTGTATCGGGAAATCGTCGGCCGACTTGTTTTCCCAATCAGAATCGTTGAACGGGTATCTTATTTGGCCGTTTGCATAGGCAGTGTTCAATTCCGCTGCTTTTTTGTATTTATCAGGCCAGTCCGCCTGATTATCGGGCAGGGCAACGGATTCACCGGTGCGCGGGTCTGTAAAGGAACCGCCGCCGCCGAAGGGGTCAAAATTCCCGGTGGTTGCGTTCTGGGCATAGGGGCCGGGATTGAATGCGCGGCCGCCAGTCGGGAAAGTGAGGGCCGGCGTGTCGCCGATGAAAGCCGGCGTCGCATCGAACCGGCTTCCCGCCTGCTCGTTTGTGGGCGGAGGGGTTGAATTTTTCATATCCTCCACCGATTTGGTCGCCCAGTCGGGGTCGCTGAACGGATAAAACGATATCTCGCCGTTAACGTAGGCGGAATTCAGATCGTCGGCATGCTGGACGCGTTCCGGCCATTTGCTGCGATCATCATCAAGATCCACGACGTCTCCGGTGTCCGGGTCGAGAAAGACGTCAAAGCCTCCACCGAAAGGGTCCACATTCCCGGATGTCAAATTCTGGGCATAGACTCCGGTCGGACCGACGGCCGGGCCGATCGGCCGGATGCCTGTCGTCCCACCGCAGCCACTGGGGCCACATTGGCCAAACCCTGTCTGGGGTACTGTTGGCCACTGGTCGAGGCCGCAGCTGGGCCCGCTGCCGCTGCCGCTGCCGCAGCCATAGCCGCCATTGGGCCCGGCGCCGAATACGGTCTCGGCGACGCCACCAGTACATTGACTTCCAGAGCATTGATCTTGATTCCAGCCTGTTGGGATGACGATGGTCCGGCCGTCAGGGTCAACTCCGATAATTGCAGTTGGTTTCGACGACGAACTGTCCTCCGGGTTGACCGGTTCTTGGTTGCCGGGGCTTACCGGGCTGCCGAGCTGATTGTTCAAGTTCAGTAAGCCGGCGCCGGTTTCGGTGCCGCTTGGCGGCGCGCAACACGGCCCGGAAATTCCGCCGGAATTCCAGTTGATGGTGCCGTCCGCATTGATGGTAACGCTGTTCGAGCCGTTTGGGATACCCACGGGGCAGGTCCCGGAACTACCCAGATGGCTGCATTGGGCCTGTGCTTCTTTGGTCGATGTCCCGACGAACCCGGCACCAGCCATAACAGCGATCAGAAATAGAAATTTACGCATGGGTATGTCTCCCTGTCGGTGCGCCGCGGTAAATCAGAACCGCGCGGTCACGCCGATGTTCAGTGATTTTTGTTGGTAATTGAAAAAACTGAGATTCGATTTGTTGTTCAGATATTGCCAATTGACGAACAGAGAAAGATGGTCGACCTCCGGGTCGATAAAGCTCAGCGACCGTTCGAAATAGAGCGACAACCGGTCGATCCTGTCCTGCCGCTGAAAAGCGAAGCCGGCACCGGCCAGACTGTTTGGGTCGCGGTAGTCGTCGCGTTGGTGGCTGTAGGAAATCGACCCCAGAATATCGAATGGAAGTTTTCGGGATGCCGAGATGAAGCCGCCAAAGCTGGCGTAATCGTAGTCGTCGCCTTCTGCTTCATTCACGACCCTGGTGAGGCCGACCTGCAAATTTACGCCGAGGGGCAGGATCTTGTTATCGACGCGCGTGCTGTGCGACAGCGTCAGGACGTGATTGAGGGCATCGCGATCGAGAACTTTCCGTGCCGGATCGCTGGTGTAGTTCGTCGGCGACAGACTGTAGCGCAGCGATGTGACATCGGTCTCGCTCCAGCGATAACTGGTAAAAGGCGCGATGGTGGTGCGCTGAACGGAGGTGTCGCCGTTGGTGAAGGACAGGGCCGGCGAGACACGCAATCCGGCTTCGATTCGCGCATTCAGTTTGCGGCGATAATCGGCATAAACGGAATGCGATGTAGAATTGAAGCCGTCGACATCCGAATAACGTTCATATGTGAAGCCGTACCCCGTGGTCAGAATGCTGTCAGCATCAATTCGCCAGGAATATCCGGCGTCAGCCTGTGTTCGCGTAAATTTCGAATCTCGTGACGAGACGTCGGTGGGCAGCACCGCGTTCTCCGGCAGGCCGATGACATTGCTGTTTCTGCCCCCTGACACGGACACGGATGCAAACCAGGGTTTGCGTTTTTTCTGAGGAGCTGCCGCCGCCGCCCGGCGGAGCGTGTTGCGCAGGACAGAACCAGTCCTTGTGTTAGGCGCTTCCTGAAGGATGCCGTTCAGCGCCTGTGCGACGCCGTCGCCGTCATTACGCAGCGCGGCGATATTTCCCAGATAGTAAAGCGATGTCGGTTTGACGGCGGGATCGATTTCCACCGCGCGCTTTAATTGCCGTTCCGCATCGTCCAGCCGACCATCCCCGATATAGGCGCGGCCGAGAAATTCGTGTGCTTTGGCGTTGTCCGGGTTGGCCTTCACATAGGGTTCCAGCAGCGAGACCGCCAGCGCTGTGCGGCCCTGGGCGATCGCGGCCCACCCGCCTTCGAGACCCAGTTCCCGGTGCGTTACCTTGAGGCGCCACATGCGCTGGAAGGATTCCAGCGCCGCGCCATGCTGACCAAGACGGTTAAGCGAAACCCCCAGGAAAAAGAGTGCTCGCGGGTCCTTCGGGGCAACCTGTGCCGCGCCGTTGAAATATTTTGTCGCCGCGACGAATTTGCCGCCCTTGAGCTGCACCAGCCCGCGGGCCACCAGATTATCTGATGCTTTTGATGCATGCGCCGGTGCGGACGGCAAACACAATGAGAGAAGGATGACACAGGCCAAGTTTACTCATACCCTCCGAGTACCTGTTACGCGCATCGGTGACGCCCCCCCAGATTTACCCAACAACTTGCGCCCAAATCTAGATCGGCGTGGGTACGCTAACCGACATGACTTTTTTAGGCACCATAAACGATAGCATACTATCAGATATCGCCTATGTGATCCATATCACAGTCCCTCGATCAGGAAGAGCTATCCCGCGCGGCGAATTCCGCTAGAGTCTTCGTCAAAACACAAGAACACTGACGAACGGGAGGAAGATCGTATGACGGACCTCACCCAGAGTTATGCCAGCGGAACATCCGACGTGCCCTTAATCGGGGCCGCCATCGGCGCACAGTTTGACGCTGCGGTGGCGCGTTGGGGCGCGCGTGATGCACTGATTGTCCGCCAGCAGGATGTGCGCTGGTCCTGGTCTGACCTGAAAGAACGGGTGGATGCCTTCGCCGCCGGGCTGATGGAACTCGGGCTTGAACCCGGTAGCCGCATCGGCATCTGGGCGCCCAATTGTGCCGAATGGACGATCACGCAGTTTGCCACCGCCAAGGCCGGTCTGATCCTGGTGAATATCAATCCCGCTTACCGGCTGGCCGAGCTTGAATATGCGCTGAACAAGGTGGGCTGCACCGCGCTGGTGACGGCGGCGGCGTTCAAGACCAGCGATTATCTCGGCATGATCCGCGAACTGGCACCGGAACTGGATACGGCGGCACCGGGTGAGCTGCACGCCCCGCGTCTGTCCGATCTGCGCCATGTAATCCAGATCGGTGGCGGCGATGTGCCGGGCACCTGGGCGTTTGAAGACATACTGGCGCGCGGCAAAGCGGCGGGGATGGCGGTGGTCGACGCGCTGGCACCCAGCCTGCAGTTCGATGATCCGATTAACATCCAGTTCACCAGCGGTACCACCGGGTCGCCCAAGGGCGCCACGCTGACCCATCACAATATTCTGAATAATGGCTTCTTTGTCGGCCGCGCGCAGGCGCTGGGTGAGGACGACCGGATTTGCATCCCCGTGCCGCTCTATCATTGTTTCGGGATGGTGATGGGCAATCTGGCCTCCGTCACGCATGGCGCGGCGATGGTCTATCCCGGTGAGGGGTTCGATCCCCTGGCGACGCTGGAAACGGTGGCTGCCGAAAAATGCACGGCGCTCTATGGCGTGCCGACCATGTTTATCGCCCAGTTGCAGCACGCGGATTTCGAAGGCTTCGATCTGTCGAGCCTGCGCACCGGTATCATGGCGGGCTCTCCCTGCCCGGTGGAGGTGATGAAACAGGTCATCGACAGGATGCATATGGAAGATGTGACCATCGCCTATGGCATGACCGAGACCAGCCCGGTATCGACCCAGACCTCGGTCGACGACCCGGTCGAGCGGCGGGTATCGACCATCGGGCGTATTCAGCCGCATCTCGAAGTAAAAATCGTCGACGGGGACGGGCGTATCGTGGCGCCGGGCGTGACGGGCGAGCTGTGTACCCGCGGTTATTCCGTGATGCGCGGTTACTGGGATGAAGCCGCGCGCACGGCGGAAGCGATCGATGCCGGAAAATGGATGCATACCGGCGATCTCGCGACCATGGATGCGGCGGGATATTTCAATATCGTCGGGCGGATCAAGGATATGGTCATCCGGGGGGGCGAAAACCTGTATCCGCGCGAGATCGAGGAGTTTCTCTATCGCCACCCCAAGATCGCCGATGTTCAGATCTTCGGCGTCCCGGACGAGCGCTGCGGCGAGGAACTGTGCGCCTGGATCAAACTTGCCGAGGGCGAGGCGGCGCTGGCCGACGAAATCACCGGTTTCTGCGCAGGCCAGATCGCCCATCAGAAGGTGCCGCGCTACATCCGTTTCGTCGATGAATTCCCCATGACGGTGACCGGAAAAATCCAGAAATTCGTCATGCGCGACCAGATGATCGAGGAGCTTGGGCTGAAAGCGGCGAAAACCGCCTGAAAACCGAACTCCGCCGTTGTAATCCCGGGCGTGGCGTGTCAAACCGCGCGCCATGTTGCAGATTGAAAATCTTACCTACCGGATCGGCCCCCGGGTGTTGCTCGATGAGGCGTCGGCAGCGATTCCGGCCGGCCATTGCGTCGGCCTTGTCGGGCGCAACGGCACCGGCAAAACCACGCTCCTGCGGTTGATCACGAACGAGATCGAAGCCGATGGCGGCAGTATCTCGATTCCGCCACGCTGGCGGATCGGTGTCACCAGCCAGGAAGCGCCCGAAGGGAAGGGCTCGCTGGTCGATTCCGTGCTGGCGGCCGATACGGAGCTGACGGAGCTTGAGGCCGAAGCAGAGACCGCGACCGACCCCGAGCGGATTTCCTATATTTACGAACGCCTTGGCGAAAAAGAGGCCCATAGTGCGCCGTCCCGTGCGGCACGGATTTTGGCCGGACTCGGTTTTGACGAAGAGGCTCAGCAACGCACTCTCGGCGAATTTTCCGGTGGCTGGCGGATGCGGGTCATGCTGGCATCGCTGCTGTTTACCAAGCCCGATCTGTTGCTGCTTGATGAGCCCACGAACCATCTTGATCTGGAGGCCGCGCTGTGGCTGGAAGATTACCTGCGGCGCTATGACGGCACGATCCTGATCGTCAGTCATGACCGGGGCCTGCTGAACCGGGTGTCGCGCGAAATTCTGCATCTCGAAAACTCCACGCTGACCCTGTATCAGGGCGGGTACGATCAGTTCGAGGCGACCCGGCGCATGCGTCTCGAACAGAATGAACGCGCGCGCGAGAAGCAGGATCTCCAGCGCGCGCATATTCAGAGCTTCGTCGACCGTTTCCGCTATAAGGCGAGCAAGGCGCGCCAGGCGCAGTCGCGGCTCAAAATGCTCGAGCGGATGGAACCGATCGCCGAACATAGCGAAGGCGGGCGGGTCACGTTCAATTTCCCCGATCCCGTGCCGGCCCTGTCGCCGCCGTTGTTCAGCGTGCTGAACGCGACCGTCGGCTATGATGACAAGGCGGTGTTGAGTAAACTTTCTATCCGCCTCGATGAAGACGACCGCGTCGCGCTGCTGGGCGCAAACGGTAATGGTAAATCGACGCTGATGCGGCTGCTGGCAGGCCGGCTCAAACAGATGTCGGGCTCGTTAACCACTGCGCCGAAGCTCCGCGTCGGCTATTTTGCGCAGCATCAGACCGATGAGCTGGATATGAATGCGACGCCGGTGATCGAACTCGGTCGTCGCCTGCCCGACGACAAGGACGTGCAGCTGCGCAGCCAGCTCGGCCGTTTCGGGTTCAGCCAGCAGCGCGCCGATACCAAGATTGCCAATCTGTCGGGCGGCGAAAAAGCACGCCTCCTGTTTGCGCTGATGACGTGTGACAAGCCCCACATTCTGCTGCTTGATGAGCCGACCAACCATCTCGACGTGGATTCACGCCAGGCGCTGATCCAGGCAATTAACAGCTTTGCCGGCGCGGTGGTGATCGTCAGCCATGATCCGCATGTGATCGAGCTGACGGCGGACCGGTTCTGGCTGGTTGCCGATGGCGGTGTCTCGCCGTTTGACGGCGATATGGACGCCTATCGTTCCCTGCTGCTGGCGGGAGTGAAGAAAAGATCGAAAGTGCGGAAAGTAGTCGAGGTCGACGTCGACGTCGACGAATCCACCGCCCAGGCTGCAGCCCCGGCGCCCGTCCCGCCCGTGCCGCCCGCAGCGCCGGTCGACAAGCGTGAGCAGCGCAAAAAAGCTGCCGAGCAGCGGGAGGCGTTGGCCCCGTTACGCAAGCAGGTGCAGCGCATGGAAAAGAACATCGTGAAATTTCAGACCGAAAAGGCTGAAATCGAAGCGAAGATGGCCGATCCCGATCTGTATGACGGCGACAGCTCGAAACTGGTCGACCTGCAGAAGGATCTCGGCTGGGTTGCAGGCCAGATTGCAGAAGCCGAGGAGGTATGGCTCGGCCTTCAGCAGGAGCTGGAAGAGGCGTCCGCCACAGCCGAATAGCCTGCCATTCGCAGCGCGCACGAATTCATGCTAATCAAATCTGGAACACCATAATCCGAGTGGGGATGACCAGATGATCGATCTATACGCCGCGCCGACATCGAACGGGCTACGGGCCAAAATCATGCTCGACGAGACCGGGCTGGATTACAAACTGCACGCCGTTGATCTCGGCGCGAAGGATAATCAGACCCCGGAATACCTGAAACTGAACCCCATGGGCTTGATCCCGACAATCGTCGACCCGGACGGCCCCGCCGCCGCCGACGGCACGCCGTTCACGCTGACCCAGTCGATGGCGATTCTCGCATACCTGGCGAAGAAATCCGGCAAGTTTCTGCCCGCGCACCTGTCGCAGGATATGCATTTCCGCCGCGATATCATGAGCGTCGCGACCGACATGACCGGCGTGCTGATGGCGGTCTTTACGATCGGGCGGATGGAAAATCCGCATAAGCCGACGATGGACGATTTCGGCGCGCGGTTTAACCGCTACATGAAATACTGGGATGGGCTTATGGCCGGCCGCAAATATGCCGGTGCGGATGAAGTCACTATCGCAGATTTCGCATTTTACCCGGTGGTGTACCGCGCCAAGGCGGTCACACCGCAATTTACCGAAGGATGTCCCAACATCGATCGTTGGTATGAAGAAATCGGCGCCCGCCCGGGCGTGCAAAAGGGTGTGGATTTCAGCCAGGGTTGATCCCGGATTCCACAACTTAATTCAGAAGGAAAAGACATATGAAAATTGCTGTACCCGATCTTATCTCCAACTCGTATTTCCCGGTACCCGCCGCGGTCGAACTGGGCTACTTCGAGAAAGAAGGGCTCGATATGAGCTACGAGCTGGTCTTTCCGGTCGATGACGCCAACAAGGCGTTACGCGATGGGACTTTCGATTTCGTCGGCGGCTCGGCGCATTCGACCCTCGCCGCGTTTCCCGAATGGGAAGGTGCTAAGCTGGTCTGCGCGCTGTCGCAGGGCATGTACTGGCTGCTGGTAGCCAGGACCGATCTGAACATCGCGCTCGGCGATACAGATGCACTGAAAGGCCTGAATATCGGTGCTGCCCCCTGGGTCGACTTGGGTCTTAGGCGCCTGCTGACCGAAGCCGGGCTGGATCCCGACAAGGACATGAATATTGCGCCGGTCCCCGGCACCATCGTGCCCGGCGTGTCGTTTGGTGTCACCGCGGCCAAGGCTTTGGAAGAAGGCAAGATCGACGCATTCTGGGCGAACGGCATGGGCGCCGAAGTCGCCGTGACCCGTGGTGTCGGCACCGTCGTGCTGGACCCGCGCCGCGGCGTTGGGCCGGCGGCCTCGTTTAACTACACACAGCCGGCACTGGCGACGACCCAGAAAATGATCGACGAGAACCCCGATGCCGTGGCTGCCGCCGTGCGCGCCATCGTCAATGTGCAGAAGGCGATCAAGGCGGATATCAGCCTGGCAACCGAGGTCGGGCGCAAAAGTTTCCCTGAAGCCGAAACCGCGCTGATCGCCCAGGTCGTCGAACGCGACCTGGCGTATTACGACGCCACGATCACCCCGGAATTCGTCATCGGCATGAACGCGTTTTCACGTGACATGGGCCTGATGACCGGTGACCCTTCGTTCGAAGACGTGGTCGCGACGCAGTTCAGCGA
The DNA here is from genome assembly GCA_047638395.1 of Paracoccaceae bacterium. Lineage (GTDB taxonomy): Bacteria > Pseudomonadota > Alphaproteobacteria > MPNO01 > UBA830 > CAXBCP01. The sequence continues at coordinate 80,902 of JBLIMV010000020.1, forward strand.
TCTCTGGAAATAGAAATACCCCCCGGACGGGCGTTTAGCCCGTCTGGGTTTTGTACCAGTCGAGAATCTGGTCGCCTGTCATGACCACCACGCCCGGCTTGGACAGCATGTATTCCATCAATTCGCGCACGTAGCGGATGCGGTGCGGCGACCCTGAAATATACGGGTGAACCGCAAAGGACATCACGCGGACGGTCTCGGCGCTTTCTTCATAGATCGTGTCGAAATAGTCCATCGCGCGGGTCTTGAAGACCGGCGAATCCTGATTCTGGATCAGCGAGACGACAATATCGTGAATCTCGAAATTATAGGGTAGCGAAATAAGGTCGCCATGCTCGGTTTTGAGCGGGATCGGCTGGTCGTCGAATGCCCAGTCGCCGATATACTCAAACCCCGCTTCGGTCAGATAATCCAGCGTCTCGAACGTCTCGGTCAGACCCGGGCCGAACCAGCCGCGCGGTTTGTAGCCGCATACCGATTCGATCGCCTCGATGGTCTTGCGGATGTTTTCGCGCTGATCGTCGACCTTGTGCATCGGAATCTGTTCGAACGCATGGGCGTTGAATTCCCATCCCGATTCCAGACAGGCTTCGACAACCCGCGGATATTCCGTGCAGGCGCGGCCGTTCATCGTGACCGTGCCCTTGACGCCCAGTTCGTCGAACAGCTTGCGCAGGCGCCAGAAACCGACCCGCATGCCGTATTCGTGCCACGACCAGTTCGGTACGTCCGGCAGCATCTGCTGGTGCTGGGGCGGCGGCAGAACCGTCCGCGGCATGGCCCGGTTGATATCCCAGACTTCGAGCGACATCAGCGGCCATAAAATCATCCGCCCACCATCGGGCAGCGTCAGCGGCGCCCGGTCCTCGATGGCGGAATAGGGGGTGCGTTCCTGTGGTTTCATGGCGGCCATTTCGTCATCCTCGTCTTTGGTGTTTGGGGACATCGCTCAGAAAATGTCGCCCGTAATTTCAGCTTTAAAAACACTGCTGGCGCACTGCAGTCAACACAGCACAGTTATTGAGGCGCTGCGATCCGTCAGCGTTGGCATTTTTCTATCGGGGAATGACCAGAATGGGAGCGCGTTGCGGGGTGGTGCCGGTCTGAGAGCACACCTTTTGCATTGCCTCCCAATCCGTCAGAGAAAGTACTTTTCCCGATCCACGGGCAGTCTCTCGAATATAGGCGATGCGTTCTGCCGTGCGCGGGTGGGTGGAAAGCATGCCCAGGATGCTTTCCTGGTCGGGTTTTTTCTCGGCTTCTTCGCTTACCTTATTGAAGAAACTCACCAGCCCGCTGCCGTCGATATTCGCGGCGTTCAGACGGTCAATGGCGAAGACATCGGCCGCGCGTTCAGCCTTTCGTGAATAGCTGCTGTTCAGTGCCCATTCTGCGATACCCGTGACCAGAATGCCGCCTGAAAAATCGCCGATCATTGCACTGATAAGGAGCGATACCGCCGTCGTCCTGTAGATGGCCTGCGTTGGATGCTGATGAAAGACATGCCCGATCTCGTGGCTGATAACCCCGGCGATTTCTTCCGCCGAACCGGCGGCCCCGATCAGGCCCGATGTGACAACGATATATCCGCCCGGCAGAGCGAACGCGTTCACGAGCTTTGCGTCGATGACCACCAGGGTAAGCCGGGGCGGCTCATTCATATCTCTCAGAATCTGTGTGGTCATGTCGGCCAGCGCGGACAGTCCTGGTTTTGAATGGCAGTAGCGCGGCTGTTTTGTTTCTCCGGGCATATAGGCGATCAGCTTTACGATCTCCGACATCGCCGCGCCGCCGATCCGGGTTTTGATCGATTGCGGTGTCTGGTGCGCAAGCTGTGCCGAGAGGAGCGGTATAAATACCAGGACGATCACGGCAAGGGCCGCCGCTGCCGTGATGATCCAGGCAGACACTTTGAGCAGCGCTTTTCTGTTTGTCCGCGTTATGCGGACGGCCTTTGGGGCGATGGTAAGAACAGCGGATGCCGCGCGATCATCTTCGATAATCAGGCGGGCAGTCGTGCCTTCGAGCCCTATCCGCACTGGTTCTCCCGCGCGTGGTTTTTCGGCAAAGACGATACGGTCGGCCTGCCAGGATGTGACGGTCGCCCCGCCGGTATCCAGGACCACTAATTCGCTGGTCGAGATCGACACGGTGACATCCTGAGACCGCGCTGTTTTGCCATCGTAATAGTGCGCGGCAAAACGCGCGTCAGTCGTCATGCGTCAGAACCCACCGACGTCGAGCGCATCGGCAAGGCCTTCGCCATGGCCCGGCAGGTCCGCGGAAGACTGAATGACGTTGTCCAGCTCATCCGTATTCTCGATTTCCAGCGTGGCGCAAGCGCGCTTCAACAGCGTGACGTCGACAAACAGCGTTCGCGCTGCGCCATAAAGGAAATAGGCCGCAACGGCGCTAATCATCAAGGTGATCTGTAGCCCCACTGATGTACCCGCCGCCTCGAATCGAACCTCGGTTATCATGATTGCGCTGCCAATCAATGCCAGAACGGCGAAAAATGCCACCCAGAACACGATGTACACCCGGTATACAAAAGCGGCAGTGAGCGAAGATTTCAGTGCTACCTTTCCAAGCGTCAGGCTTCCAATCAGATACCGAAATTCGACGACGCTGTACCAGATACCGACAAGAAAACTGGCGGCTATAAAAGCAAAAGGCCACCAGACAATTTGGGCCATCAATACTGACATCTCGGTGCCCACTTGTACGCCCTGGGCTGCTTTGTCATTCAGCGCAATGATGCGGGCAAAGACCTGCCAGTTAAGAATAACGAATATTCCGAGTGCCAGGGCATTTGGAATGCCGACGGCCAGCCAGCGGGGAAACAGCCACATTGCACGCGCCGAGAGGGACAGGCTGGTTCCGCCAAAACGTGCGTTTCTGACGAAATACTTCATCGTTGCGACACGGAGCCAAGGGTTTGCAAGGGAGAGTGTAACGATACTCAAGGCGGTGTAGAGGAATGAAATCACTGCATAGCGGAAGGCCGACCCATCGAGGCCAAAGCGCACCCCGCGCCACGCAGTTCGGGTCAGCCGATATCGCCGCATCCGGTATATAGCGACATGAATGAGGAACCCGATGATCGTGTAATAGGCGACCTGTATGATGATCGGTAACGCGCCATCCATTCCCACCATGAGGAATTGCAGCAGGGAATAGGTCGCACCGAATGGTACTAGAATGACGATGGCGATCAGAAACCCGACAAAGAGCTCGCCGCCGGTACCTAGATACTCCAAGGGTTCGTTCAGTAGCTTCGTGCGCTGCCAGAAAAACTTGCGGACCTTTGTTTTGGCCCAGAAACGATATATCCCGGCGGTAATGATCGTCAGCAGGAAATTACGCAGCAGCAGCCAGAATAACGGCCGGCGGGGTCCGTCAAATAGCAGTGTCGGATGTTCTTTCGATCCGGATGGTCTTAACGGGTTTTGTGAAGTTTCCAGTTGCGGCGCCATTGGGGCGTTCTCGTTGTCTGACATGAAGGAAGATCCAACATTGGGGAAGAGGGAAGTGCCGAATTTTTGCCCATCCAAGGTTGCAGGTAAAGCCAAGAATCGGCCGGCATTTATGAACCGGGTGTAGTTCAGGTATACATTGTGGTGTCCGGACAGGGAGATATCAGATGACGGCAAGGTTCAAGGCGAAATCAGATTCAAAGACGATACCGGTCACGCCGGTTGAACATGCTATCTTTGATTCGTGGCTGAAAAAAGAACCGCCGGCGATTCAAGGCTGGGTCCGGTCATCGGGCTTCCTGGCTAACCCCGGCCAGATCAGCCTGGTGGCGGGCAAGGACGGCAAGCTGTCGCGCGTGCTGTTCGGTGTGAAGGATCATGACGGGTTCTGGGATTACGCGGCGCTGCCCTCCGCTTTGCCGGCCGGTTCCTACCGGATCGATGCGCGTATGAGCGCGGCCGGGGCAACGGCGGCGGCGACTGGCTGGGCGCTTGGCGGGTACCGGTTTGAGCGGTATAAATCGACCAAGGGTAACAAGCTGCCGACACTCGTCTGGCCGGCCCGTGCCGACAAGGCACGGACGAATGCGATGGCGGAGTCTATTTCGCTGGTGCGCGACCTGATCAATACACCCGCCGAAGATATGGGGCCGTCGCAACTGGCTGCCGCCGCCCGCACGCTCGGGCGCGGACACAAGGCCGACGTAAAGGTGATCACGGGCGATGCCCTGCTCAAACAAAACTATCCGACAATCCATGCCGTCGGCCGCGCAAGCGACGATGCGCCCCGGCTGATCGATCTGCGCTGGGGCCGGAAATCCGATCCCAAGGTGACGCTGGTCGGCAAGGGTGTCTGCTTCGATACCGGCGGTCTCGATCTCAAGCCTGCCGCTGGCATGCTGCGGATGAAGAAGGACATGGGCGGCGGGGCGCATGCGCTGGGGCTCGCTCACCTGATCATGGCGCTCAAACTGCGCGTACGCTTGCGGGTGCTGGTGCCGGCGGTCGAGAACAATGTTGCGGGTAACGCGTTTCGGCCGCTCGACGTGATCACAACGCGCAAGGGCGTCACGGTCGAGATCGGCAACACAGATGCCGAAGGACGCCTCGTGCTGTGTGATGCGCTGGCCGAGGCAGACAGCGAAGATCCCGACATGATCCTCGATTTCGCGACCCTGACCGGGGCCGCGCGGGTTGCGCTTGGCGCCGATCTGCCCGCGCTGTTCTGCAATAACGACAGCCTGGCCACCGATCTGGCCAAGGCGGGCGATTCCGTGAGCGATCCGATGTGGCGCCTGCCGCTTTGGCGGCCTTACCGGCAAATGCTCGAAAGTAAGGTTGCGGACATCAATAACGTGTCCGAAGGTGGTTTTGGCGGGGCGATCACGGCAGCGCTCTACCTGCAGGAATTCGTGCGTGACACCACGCCCTGGGCGCATCTCGACATGATGGCCTGGAATGTGTCGCCCCGGCCCGGCCGCCCCGCGGGCGGTGAGGCGCAATCTTTGCGCGCCGTGTTCGATATGCTGGAAAAACGTTACGGCTGATTGGCGTTTCCGGAACCAGTCAGGGTCTATAACCAGTCGGGCGCCGGTAGGTTCTTCTCTTTGAGAAAAGCCGGATTGAACAGTTTTGATTGATAGCGCTGGCCGCCGTCGCACAGCACCGTGACGATGGTGTGGCCGGGACCGAGCTCCTGCGCGAGCCGGATGGCACCCGCGACGTTGATGCCGGATGATCCGCCAAGGCACAGGCCTTCGTCTTTCAGCAGGTCGAAGACAATTGGCAGAGCTTCTTCGTCCGCTATCTGGAACGGCAGGTCGACCTTGGCCTGGGCCACATTTCCGGTGATCCTGCCCTGGCCGATACCTTCGGTGATGGAACTGCCCTCGCTCGCCAGTTCGCCGGTCTTGTAATAGCTGTACATCGCGGCCCCCATCGGGTCGGCGAGGCCGATTTTTACATCCGCATTCTGTTCTTTCAGATATGTCGAAATTCCCGCCAGCGTGCCGCCGGTCCCCATGGCGCAGATAAACCCGTCCACCTTGCCGTCGGTCTGTGCCCAGATTTCCGGGCCGGTCGACTGGTAGTGACCCTGCCAGTTGGCCGGGTTGTCCCACTGGTTCGCCCACAATGCGCCGCTGGGTTCCTTGGCCGCGTATTCGGCCGCCACGCGCTCCGACTGGCGGACATAGTTTTCGGGATCTTTGTACGGCTTCGCCGGGACCGGCATCAGTTCGGCGCCGCAGAGCCGCAGCATATCCATCTTTTCCTGGCTCTGGGTTTCGGGAATCACGATCACCGTACGGTACCCGCGGGCATTGGCGACAAGTGTGAGGCCGATGCCGGTATTGCCCGCCGTGCCTTCGACAATGACGCCGCCCGGCTGAAGCGTGCCCTGGCGCTCCGCATCGAGAATCATATACAGCGCCGCGCGGTCCTTCACAGACCCGCCGGGGTTCAGGAATTCCGCCTTGCCGAGAATAGTGCAGCCGGTCAGCTCGGATGCTTTTTTCAGTTTGATCAGCGGCGTGTTGCCGACGGAGTCTGAAAAGCCGTCACGGATATCCATGCCTGTACGTCCTTGGAAAATGTGTATGCGTTCAGCGTGCGTCGCCGATGCAGGGGTCGTCGGCAATGACCTCGGCCGGCGGTGGCTTGTCGCCCAGGTGGTCGAGCCGCGCCCGGAGCGTCTGAATTTCACCCATCATGCCTTCCAGCACCTTGGCGACCGGATCAGATAAATCGCCATAGGGAATGCCATAAGCGGCGAATTCGTCATTTGCGCCCGAGCGATCCCGCGGCATCACCTGGCGGGCTGGGATGCCGACCATGGTGACACCGGGCGGTACATCCGACAGCACGACGGCATTTGCGCCGATCAGCGCCTTTTCGCCCACCGTGATCGGGCCGAGAACCTGCGCACCGGACCCGACAACGACAAAGTCGCCGATGGTCGGGTGCCGCTTTTCCTGTTTCAGCGAAACGCCGCCAAGGGTGACGCCGTGATACAGCGTGACGTCGTTGCCGACCGTCGCCGTCTCACCGATCACCAGGCCCATACCGTGATCGATGAAGACCCGGCGACCGACTGTGGCGGCAGGGTGAATCTCGATCCCGGTCAGCATCCGCCCGAACTGAGAAACAAAGCGGGCGATAAATTTCAGGCCTGATTTCCATGCCATGTGCGCCACGCGGTGAAACAACAGCGCGTGAAAGCCCGGATAGCAGAAAAACACCTCGGCGCGGGAGCGCGCAGCCGGGTCTTTCTCCATGATGTTGCGGATGTCTTCACCAATCCGCCCGAAAACCGCCATAAGACTGCCTCGTCCCAATTTATATACCCCGGACATGGCCCTTCGCGGGGAAAGGGTCAATGTGCAGATTTGGAAAAGATTTTTCCATTATTTGCCAAGCGGCGCGAAAAACGAGCGAATTACGAGACGGTTTCGGTAAAAACAGGAAAATATTGCGCGGCTGGCTTAGCGCAGGTGGTTCTCTTCGATGTCCCGGAGAAGGCCGCTGGAGGCGGCCTCAATCATGTCGAACACCCGTGCAAAGCCGTCGCCCGCGCCGTAATAAGGATCCGGCACGTCCGCGATACCGGTTTCGGGGGCGTAGTCCATGAACAGACGCAGGCGGTCGATATGGGCCGTGGGGCAGCTGGCGCGCAGGCTGTGCAAATGACTGGAATCCATTGCCATAATCAGATCGAACGCGGCGAAATCGTCGGCGCGGACGGCCCGTGCCCGCTGATCGCTGATATCGATGCCACGGGTGAGGGCCGTTTGCTGCGATCGGGCATCCGGGGCCTGGCCCTGATGCCATGCGCCGGTTCCGGCAGAATCCGCGCTGATCCTGTTGTCGAGGTTGCGCGACCGCACGAGGTTGAGAAACACACCCTCAGCCGTAGGGGACCGGCAGATATTCCCGGAGCAGACGAACAGGATACGGAACACGCATTGGCCTCTTGGTAATCAACGGTCGTATACTACACGTTTCCAGCCCCGAAAGTTCCAGCCGCCCGGCGTGTTATGTCTGATTCGATTGAAACGCTTTTCCGCGATATCCGCGCCTGCACCCATTGTGCCGAACACCTGCCGATGGGGCCGCGCCCGGTGGTGCGGGGCACGGCGTCGGCGCGGGTATGCATCATCGGTCAGGCGCCCGGTGTGCGGGTCCACCGCAGCGGGGTCCCGTGGGATGACCCCAGCGGCAAGCGCCTGCGCGGCTGGCTCCAGGTCGATGACGAGACATTCTATAACGAGAACAATTTTGCCATTATTCCGGTCGGATTCTGCTATCCGGGCACGATGACAAACGGCGGCGATTTCCCCCCGCGTAAGGAATGCGCGCCGCTATGGCATGCGCCGGTGCTCGATGCGCTGAAAAACGTTGAGCTGACATTGCTGATCGGCAGCTACGCTCAGGCCTACTACCTCGGCAAGACGCGCAAAAAGACAATGACCGAAACGGTCCGGTCGTGGCGTGAATATGGCCCCGACATTCTGCCGACGCCGCATCCGAGCTGGCGGACGACGGGGTGGCAGAAAAAGAATCCATGGTTCGATGAAGAAATTCTGCCCGAATTGCGCCGCAAAGTGAAAGCGCTGATCACGTGAGATTGCCAGCGTTCTACACCGACCTGCCGGATGCCACCCGGGCAATCGTGCTGATGACATGCTCGGCGTTTTCCTATGCGCTGACCTTCGTCACCGTGCGGGAACTAACAGAGACTTTCTCGGTCTACCAGCTGGTCCTGTTCCGCGCCGCTATCGGGACAGCGGTGATGCTGCCTTGGCTCTGGCGCTCGGGTACTGGCGTGCTGCGGACAACGCGCTGGAAGCTATATGGCGTCCGTTCGCTCGCGGTATATTCCGGCAATCTCTGCTGGTTTTACGCCCTGGCCCATATCGCGCTTGCCGATGCGACCGCACTGTCGTTCCTGGCGCCCCTGTTTACAGCGTTGATCCTGGCGTTATGGGTGCGCGAGGATTTGAGCGGGCCACGTTTGACGGCGTTCTTTCTGGGGCTGGCCGGCGCATTCGTGATCATCCGCCCGGGTTTTGCCGAGGTTGGGACTGCGATGATCGCCATGCTCTATACGGCAGTTGTCTATGGCGGCGCGACGGCCGCGACCCGCGTGCTGGCCAAGACCGAAAACCCGAGTGCCGTCGTGTTTTACATGTTCGCAATCAATCTGCCGCTGGCGCTTGGTCCCGGCGTGTATCACTGGACGCCGCCCCTGCCATCGGCCTGGCTGCTGATCGGGGTGTTTGCCGTGCTCAGCCTGTATTCTCAGATTTTCATGACGCAGTCGCTGGCGCTCGCCGAGGCGGCCGTCGTGATGCCGACCTTCTATTTTCAGTTACCGCTGGCGGCCTTGTTCGGGTTCTTTCTGTTCGGGCAGGTGCCGGATATCTGGTTGGTTCCGGGCGCAATGCTGATTATCGGCGGGAGTTACTATTCGGTGTGGAGTGAAAGCAGGCGCCGCCGCGCAGTTGCCCGGGCAGAGGACGAGAGATGAGCGGACAGGATCGACCACCCGCAGCCGGTGCGCTGGTCGGGTTGATGTGGATGACCGCCACAGCTGCCTGTTACGCGGCGAGCTACGTGGCGATGCGCCTGCTGTCGGATGACATCAGCATTTATGAACTCACATTCCTGCGCTCCGTCATTGCGTGTCTGTTTCTCGGGCCGTGGATTCTGGCGACCCGGCCGCGCGCGATCCGGGTGACGCGCTGGAAGCTCTACGGCATCCGGTCTGTGGCGACCTATGCGGCAATGATGTGTACGGTCTATGGCATCGTGCATGTGCAGATTGCCGATGTGACATCCTTGCTGCTGGCGTCACCGCTCTTCACGGTTCTGTTCGCCGCGGCTTTCCTGAAAGAGAAGGTCGGCTTTCATCGATGGATGGCCTTGCTCGCCGGAATCGCGGGCGCCCTTCTGATTATCCGGCCCGGTTTTACCGAGATCACCTTTGCCAGTTTCGCCGGATTGTTCGCCGCGTTTGGCTATGGCATCGCCAATGCGGGCACCAAGGCGCTGACCAGCACCGATCATCCCGACGCCGTGGCGTTCTGGATGTACGCGCTGATCATTCCGATCTCCGCGGTACCTGCCGCTATCCATTGGACGACGCCGGGCTGGAACCACATGCCGCTGATCGTTCTGCTCGGCCTGCTGACGATGCTGTCGCAATATTCCATGGCCCGCGCATTCCGCGCGGCGGATACCAGCGTCGTGTTACCGGCCCATTATCTGCAGATGCCGTTTGCCGCGGGTCTCGCGTTTCTGATCCTGTCGCAGGTGCCGTCGATCTGGGTATGGCCGGGGGCGGTGATCATCGCGGGTAGCGCCTATTACACCGTGATCAGGGAACGCCGGGCCGCCAACAGATAATTTTTGGGTTGCCAGAATAACATTTAAGTAATAACTTAAATGAATGAGCACGACAGCAATCACCCCCGATATTTTCCAGGCGGTCGCCGATCCCAATCGGCGCACGCTCCTCGATCTGTTGCTTGATGGCCCCCGGCCGGTGCAGGAACTCGGCGCGCATTTCGACATCTCGCTTGCCGCCATCTCCCAGCATCTGAAGGTCCTGCTCGAAGCGGGACTTGTCTCCCGCGAAGCGCGCGGCAAGTACCGGTTCTACCACGCCGAACCGGCAGCGCTTCAGCAGGTGCATGACTGGACCGAGCAGTACCGGGAATTCTGGGAAGGCCGTCTCGATCGCCTTGGCAATTATCTTGATCAGCAAACACCCTCTGACACGGAGACCGAATAATGAAACTCGACCTCAACCTCGAACGCACTTTTCCCCATCCCGTCGACCGGGTCTGGGCGGCAATCTCCAGCGCCGACGCCATCGCACAATGGTTGTTTACCTGCGATTTCAAACCGCAGGTCGGCCACAAGTTCACCTTCCGGACGACCCCGCCCGAAGGATCGACCTGGCGCGGCTGGACCGATATCGAAGTTCTCGAATTCGACCCGCCGACGCGGATGGTCTGGGGCTGGGAAAGCGCCGAGATCGATGAGCCGACCCGGGTGATCTTCCAGCTGGAGCCGACACCGGAGGGCACACGGCTTAAACTTTCGCATGTAGGCGACAGCACGGCAGACGACATTGCCAGCGTTTCCGGCGGCTGGCCCGGAAAACTCGATGCGCTTGTTGCGCATCTCGGATAACTGAGGAGACAATCAATGCAGACAGCCAATATTGTATCGCCCGAAGAATGGGTTGCTGCCTGCCGGGAGTTCCTGGTCAGGGAAAAAGCCTTCACCAAGGCGCGGGACGATCTCAGCACCGCAAGACGCGAACTGCCCTGGGTTCGTGTCGAAAAAGACTATGTCTTTGGCGCATTGGGCGGTGAAAAATCGCTCGACGATCTGTTCGATGGCCGTGACCAGTTGATGATCTATCACTTCATGCTCGGCCCCGGCTGGAAACAGGGCTGTCCCAGCTGTTCCTATCTGGCAGACCAGTTCAACCCCGCCGTCATCCATCTTGAGAATCGCGACGTTTCCTTTGTCAGCGTGTCGCGGGCGCCGCTCGATGAGATAGAGGTTTTCCGCAAAAGGATGGGCTGGTCTTTTCCCTGGGTGTCGTCGTTCGATAGCGATTTTAACCGCGACTTCAACGTGACCTTTGGTCAGGCTGAAATCGATGCCGGCAAAACCTATTACAATTACAAGGTCACCCAGTTTCCCGAACAGGAAGCTCCTGGGCTAAGCGTCTTCGCGAAGGGCGACGACGGCGCGATCTATCACACCTATTCAACCTACGCCCGCGGGCTCGATATCTTTATCACTGCCTATAACTTTCTCGACCATGCGCCGAAGGGCCGGGATGAGGGCGATCTGCCTTATTCGATGGCCTGGATTCGCCACCATGACCGCTACGGGGCATGAGGTCCGCATCATTTCTTTAAATTAAATTCCTGCAGGGTGTCGATCTTCCGACCCGTCATGCGTCATCATGATGAGAGCGCGGCTCTCGCTTGTTTTAACATGACGAAGGATATCTAAAATGCAGTATATCGCACTGATTTATAAAGATGAGGCCATCCCGGTGGATATGGAGCCGATGATGCAGGCCTATGGCGCCTTCAATCAGGAACTTGTCGCGGCAGGTCATTTCGTCGCTGGTGACGCGCTTCAGCCGGTGGCAACGTCGACCAGTGTGCGCGTCCGCGAAGGCAAGACCGAGGTGACCGACGGCCCCTTTGCTGAAACCAAGGAACAGCTCGGCGGCTACTATCTGATGGAATGCGAGAATCTCGACCAGGCGGTCGAGTGGGCGGCCAAGATTCCGACCGCCGAGACCGGCACCATCGAGGTTCGTCCAATTATGGCATATGATCTCTGAGCCGATCACGAAGCAGTCTGTTGATACGTATCTGGCCGGCGTCTTTCGGGAAGATGCCGGCCGGGTGCTCTCCGCGCTGATCGCACAGCTTCGGGATTTCGATCTTGCCGAAGAGGCACTGCAGGATGCTGTGACCGCCGGGTTAACTGCGTGGCGCAGGGACGGAGTGCCAGAAAACGGGGCTGCTTGGTTGCTGACGGCCGCACGTCGCAAGGCCATTGACCGGCTCCGGCGTATTGCCGTCCGGGCGGCGCCGGAGAATGTTCAGGCAATCGTCGATGAGCTGGAGCAATCCGTTGCTGAACCGGAAGATGAACAGGATATTCCCGATGAACGCCTGCGGCTGATCTTTACCTGTTGTAACCCGGCACTCAATCAGGCGGCCCAGGTCGCCTTGACGTTGCGCACCCTTTGCGGCCTGTCGACGCGGGAGATTGCGCGGGCGTTTCTGGTGCCGGAGCCGACGCTGGCCCAGCGGCTGGTCCGGGCGAAGGCTAAAATCAGCAAAGCCGGGATCCCATATAATGTGCCGGAGGCACGCCACCTGGCGGAACGACTGCAGGCGGTTCTGGCGACCGTCTATCTGATTTTTAATGAAGGATATGCGGCGACCGACGGGGACAGTCCCACGCGGGCGGATCTCTGCGAGGAAGCAATCCGCCTTGGCCGGTTACTGGTGGCGCTAACGCCCGAGGCAGAAGCGGGTGGGCTGCTGGCGTTGATGCTGTTGCATGATTCCCGGCGCTCGGCGCGTCATGACGCCGATGGTGGCATGATTGCCCTGGACGCACAGGATCGCCGCCAATGGGATAAAGTCCGTATCGAGGAAGGGACGCGACTGTTGCGCGCATCGCTCGGGCGGAACAGGCCCGGTCCTTATCAGGTGCAGGCTGCCATCAGCGCACTCCACGCCGAGGCTGATGATTTTGACTCAACAGATTGGTTGCAGATCGCGGGCCTCTACGCGGCGCTTGAACAGATATCTCCCTCGCCGGTCGTGACGCTGAACCGGGCAGTTGCTGTCTCGCATTACGGTTCGGTCGATGAGGCGCTCGTGCTACTGCAAACGATCGAGCTCGCGCTTGAAGGGTATCAGCCAATGCTGGCGGCGAAGGCGGATTTTCTGAGGCGGCTTGGCCGGGTTGTGGCGGCGCGGGCTGCCTATCGGGAGGCGCTGGCGCTCACCACAAATGCTGCAGAAAGAGGTTTTCTGGAGAAACAGCTCGATACGCTTGGATCGAATTAATCGTCCGCGTTCGCCTCAAGCCGTTCCATGTCGTCATCCGACAGGCCGAAATGATGGCCGATTTCATGAATCAAGACGTGGCGGACTAGGTGCGACAGGTCTTCCTCAGTCTCGCTCCAGTAATCGAGCAGCGGGCGGCGATACAGGAAGATCATGTCGACCACCGGTGCCGCGCCCGCATCCTTTTCGCCCACCGGCACACCGCTATAGAGTCCCATCAGGTCGAACGGGCTTTGCAGGCCCATCTCCATCACCGTTTCGGGATCCGGAAAATCGTCAACGCGAAACACAATCCCGGTCGTCAACGCACGGAAAGTGTCCGGCAGGGTTTCGAACGCTGTCCGCGCGATGGCCTCGAGGTCGTCAAGCGACGGGGCGGTGGTGAATTCTTTGCTCATGGCGCCATGATTACCCGGCCTTGATCGCCCGGCCAAGGCGCATCACGTTAGGCTGGTGATAAACAGGAGGTTTCATGGTCGATAAACTCACCGGTACAGCGCGTACCAAAGCGCTGGCACCTCTCAAAGGCTGGAAAAAAACCCGCGGGCGCGATGCGCTTTCCAAGGTCTATAAATTTGCTGACTTCAATGAAGCGTTCGGTTTTATGACGCGAGTGGCGATTAAGGCCGATCAGATGGATCACCATCCCGAATGGTCGAATGTCTATAACAACGTTTCCATCACCCTGACTACGCATGATGCCGACGGTATATCGGAGCGCGATGTCGTGCTGGCAAAGTTCATCGACCGGATCGCCGGGCGGAAAGCCGTTACGGCGAAATAGATACGGGGCTCAGGACTTGCCGTGTTTTGCTTCGTGCCGGGTGATGTAGAGCGTCGCGGATACGATGATCCCGGCCCCGACCCAGGTCCATAAATCGGGTACCTCGGTAAAGATGAAATAGCCGGCAAGGGCCGCGAAGACGAGGCGGATGTATTCCATCGTGCCCATCAGGCTGGACTCTCCGACCGAAAACCCGCGGACGAAAAAATTCATGCCGATGGCCGTAAACGTCGCGATCAGGCAGAGCAGCACCCATTCCTGCGGTGTCGGGTCGACCCAGACATAGGCTGCCGGTCCGGCGAAGATGATGATACCGAATATGTGATACCAGAACAGGATCGTGCCCGGCGGATCGTCACGACCAAGAATGCGGATGATGATAAGGCCGGATGAAAACAGCAACGCGGTGACAAGCGCGATGCCCCAGGCGATATCCACTTCGCCGCCAAAGGGCCGCATCATCACAATCACGCCGGTAAACCCGATAAGCGTTGCGCACCAGCGGTGAACACCGACGACCTCTTTCAGAATAAAGATCGCAAGGATCGTCAGGAACAGCGGTCGCGTGAAGGTCATAGCCGTCGCGTCGGCAAGCTGCAGATGGATAACCGTATAGAAAATGCCTGCCTGTCCGACTGTCGCCAGCAGGGCACGGAAAAAATGCAGCTTCAGGCGTTTGGTCTGCAGTTTCGCGCGACCGGTGCGGATAAACAGCGGGGCCAGCAGGACAAAGCCGACGCCATAGCGGAAGATCGACATCTGCGCCGGGTGGATCCGGTCACCGGTGAACTTGACCACGATATCCGTCAGCACGAAGAACGCCGTCCCCATGATCACGAACAGCGCGCCGCGAATATTCGGCGGCAGGGCGTGGAATTTTTCGATATATCCGCTCATGCGATCCGTTTTTTATTTTTTGCGGCCCTGGCGCGTCAGCCAGACGGCGGAAACAAAGATGATCGTTCCGCCGACCCACGTCCAGACGTCTGGAAATTCGGCAAAAACCAGCCAGCCAAGCAGGGATGCCCATATCAGGCGGGTAAAGTTGAACGGCATGGCGATGGAAATATCGGCGGCCTGAATACCCCGGTTATAGGTGCGCTGCAGGATCACGCTCGTCGCGCCGATAAAGACGAAAAGGCCCCATTCCTCCAGGCTCGGCATGCGCCAAACAATCAGTGTCGGCACGAGCAGGATCAGCGTTTGTGTGACGAACAGCCAGGCGGCGATGGTATCCGGCGGGTCGGTGCGGACCAGCGTCTTGATCATGATCGAGACGAGCGCGCCTGCGACTGCAGAGCCCAATGCGTAAGCCATGCCGAGATTGAATTCAGCGAAGCCCGGCCGGACCACCAGGATAGCGCCGACGAACCCCAGGGAAATCGCCAGCCAGCGTTTGCGCCCGGCAACTTCGCCCAGCACGAACCCGGCAATGGCCGAGCCAATCACCGGCTGCAGGAAATTGATCGCCGACATATCGGCAATCGGGATCAGCGCGACGGCGGCAAAAAGCAGGGTAACATTGGTCGACGACATGAAACCGCGGATGACATGCTTGCCGATTTGTTTTGTGCGCATCGCGCCCAGACCGACATTCATCAGCCAGGGCATCATGAACAGGATGGCGAAAGCGTTGCGCAGAAAGGCGATCTGGAACACTTCGATGCTGGGCGCCAGATAGCGGCCGATCGCGATTGAAATCACATAGGTGATCGCGGAGATCGACATCCAGACGCCCGATCTGACCGGGCCGGGCAGGGCAGCGAAACGTAGCGTTAGGGCAGCGATGGTCATGCTATTTCGGCGCCGATGTGGTGGCTGTTGCAGCGGCAGCCCGTTCACGTGCTTTGCGGGCTTCGCGCTGGGCAATATAGACGGTCGAGGCGAAAATGAGTGCGCCGCCGATCGCGGTATAGATTGATGGTATCTCTGAAAATAGCACATAGCCGAACACGGCAGCGACGATCAGTCGTGAAAAATCCATCGGCAGAATGATCGAGGCATCGGCTGCCGCATATCCGCGTGACATTGCGCGTTGTCCGAGCGTGCCGGCGAGCCCCGTGAAGGACAGCCAGCCGATCTGCTCCCAGGTCGGCGTTTCCCACACGAATAGTGCCAGGACCAGCATCACCGGCGTGGTGAACAGAACCATGTACATGGTGATGGTATCGGGGGATTCGGTGCGCGACAGATAACGGATAAGGATCGCCGCCGCCGCCCCCGCGATCGAGGCGACAAAGACGGCGGCAAGGCCCAGATTAACAGCCTCGAAGCCGGGGCGAACCATCACCAGCACGCCGAGAAAACCGATCCCGAGCGCCGTCCAGCGCCGTTGGCCGACAATCTCTCCCAGAAAGACGATGGCGAAGACGGTCCCGTAAAGCGGGCGCGTGAACATGATCGCCACGGCATCGGCCAGTGGGATCTCGCCAAGCGCGTAGAAAAACCCCAGAGATCCGATGGTGGTGGCGACAGCGCGGCCGAGAAACCAGGAAGTCTTGGTGGTTTTCAAACCCTGCAGGCGCGTGCGGATCAGCCAGGGCGCCATAAAGACAAAACCGAGGCCGATGCGAAAAAACGCGATGATAAAAGTGTGCACATCCGCCGATAGATGGCGGATCGTTGCCGCCATGGCCGTCAGACAAACAGCGGCGATCAGTATCCAGATGGTCCCCTGGACCGGGCCGGAACGCCCGGCGAACCATAGGGCGATGGCACCGGTACCCGCGCTCATAACGCCTTTTTTCTATCACGGCGGGATTCTGTGCGTCCCGCAAAGATCGACGAACAGAAGATCACCACCGCGCCGGCAATGGTCCATAGATCGGGCAGTTCGGAGAAAATCACAAAGCCGATGGCGATGGCAAAGGGCAGACGGGTGAAATCGAACGGCGCGATGGAACCGACATCGCCGGTCGCGAAGGCGCGGGAATACAGGCGCTGCGCGGTCGTCGAGCCGGCGCCGAGCAGGAAGCCCCAGAACCATTGCTCGGGCGTCGGCCATTCCCAGACGAACAGCACGGCCACGAAGGCGAAGGGCAGCATGTAAATCGACTGATAGATCGCCGCTTTGTCCGGTGTATCGGTCCGCAGCATCACTTTCAGGATCATGGCGGAAAAAGCGATGCACACGCCGCCGCCGATCACCATAAAGACGCCGATATTCACTTCCTGGAAACCCGGGCGGACGACGATCAGGGTCCCGGCGAACCCTGCCGCCAGCGCGATCCACCTCGTGGCGTGCGCCGGTTCTTTCAGCAGCAAAACGCCCGCCAGCGCGATAAACAGCGGAAACGTGAAAGAGATCGCGGTCGCATCGCCGATCGGCAGGAGCCCGAGGCTACCGAACCAGCCATACATGGCGACCGTGCTCAAAAATCCGCGGGTCACATAGAGTTTTGTGTGCGACGTCCGCAACACGCCGACGCCGGACCGCATCAGCCAGGGCAGCATGATGACGATGCCGAACACGGCGCGGAAAAACGATATCTCGATAAAATGGAGGTCTTTGGACAGATAACGCACGATCCCGGCCTGCCCCGCGAAAAACACGGCGCTCAGCGTCATCCAGATGGCGCCTTGCACAGAAGGCGACAGCCGGGCGAAAGTAGTTTTTACGGACTGGATCATTGGCGGGCCATTAAACGATCTACCGCAGGGGAGGCATAGATGTCGATGCGTTTTGATGACACGGTCGTCTGGGTGACAGGCGCTTCTTCGGGGATCGGTGAGGCCGTTGTGCGGCAACTCGATGCCGAGGGCGCGAATATCGTTCTGTCGTCGCGCGACCCGGATGAGCTACAGGCGGTCGCCGAATCGCTTTCCGGCGGTGGCGCGAAAATGGTTCTGCCGTTCGACGTTACCGACGAGGCAGCGGTGTCGGCTGCCGCGCGCGCCGTACTGGGCCGTTTCGGCCACGTCGACATACTGTTTAACAATGCAGGGATTACGCAGCGTGCCCGCGTGGTGGATGCAGATCTTTCCGTTTATCGGGCAATGATGGCTGTAAATTTCTTCGGGCCGCTGATGCTGACAAAAGCGGTGCTGCCGTCGATGCTGGCGCGGGGCAGGGGACATATAGTCTGCACCACAAGTGTTGCCGGCAAGTACGGCTCGCCCATGCGGTCGGGCTATAACGCGGCAAAACACGCCGCCCATGGGTTTTTCGATTCGCTTCGCGAAGAGGTCGCGGAGGCAGGCATCGACGTGACGCTGATCGTGCCGGGTGCGGTGCGCACCAATGTGTCGATTAATGCATTGCGCGGCGACGGCTCCTTGTACAACCGGATGGACCCGTTTCTGGAAGATGGTATGCCGCCCGCAGAGTGCGCTCGCCGTGTGCTGGATGCTGTCCATGGGAGGAAACGCGAAGTGCTGATTGCAGATGGTGTCGCCCGGCGGAACGTCTGGCTTAAAAGGTGGTCGCCGGCATTGCTGTCCTGGACGACGCGGCGTCGAAAGCCGGGCAGAACGACCGTTCCGGCGGGTGGATCAACCTGATAGGCTTCCCCACCGGTCGCCGGTAATCGGGCGATCATCAAATTTTTTCAGGAGCAAAACAATGGTCAGCGATCACAAGGAATTCGCCAAGGAAGTTGACGCCCGGGCGGCCAAACTGTTCAAGGCGGCCCCCGACACGATGCGGGCATTCCGCGGTTTGATGGAAACCGCCGGCAAGGAAGGCGCGCTGGATGCCAAGACCAAGGAGCTGATGGCGCTTGCCGTGGGCATCGCCGTGCATTGTGAAGGCTGCATTAATTTTCATACGCGGGCGGCTATAAAAAAAGGCGCGACGCGCGAAGAAGTGGCGGAAACGGCGGCGGTCGCCATCGAAATGGGCGGTGGCCCCGCCGCGGTTTACGGTGCTCAGGCGCTCGACGCATTCGATCAGCTTTCGGGCTAGATAAAAAATATCTACGAGGTCTAAAATTTACTTTGACCCGTATCCGGAACAGTAGCATTTTCCCGACGGATTAATTTCGTCGGTGACGTGTTTCACGTGCGGCTTTGCGCCTATTTGGAGGCCTATTTAAGAATGTCTGGTGGTTTTTCTACTGGCCTGTTCCGGGCTGGTCTGTTGTCTGTTGGAATAGCTCTGACGGCCGGTTTTGTCGTCCCCGGTGCCTCTGCACAGGGGACGGAGCTGTCTGACCGGGGCAAGGCGGCGGATAAGAATAAGAACGGCGTCATCGACCGCAACGAAGCGGGCGGTCCGTTGAAGTCCAATTTCGATGATATGGACTGCAACAAGTCCGGCACGCTCGATGGCGCGGAAATCAGCGGATTTTTCACCGGCGTCGAATGCCCTAAACCTGCCGCTGCCGCGCCCGCCGCAACACCGGTCATGGCGAATAAATCTGTGCCGCCGTTGTCTGACCGCGGCAGGGCGGCAGACAAGAACAAGAACGGTGTCATCGGGCGCGACGAGGCGGGAGGCCCGCTGAAGTCCAATTTCGATGATATGGACTGCAATAAATCCGGCACGCTCGACGGTGGGGAGATCAAAGGCTTCTTCACCGGTGAGGAATGCCCGAAACCGGTTGCAGGGACCCCGGCGACTGGTGCGGCGCCGAAGACGGCAGCCAAACCTTCGGCGGCGCCCGGTAAAAAGGCCGGCGGCCCCCGCGCACGCGCGGTCAGGGTTGATGCCGTGATCGTTGAGCCCAAATCCCAGACCTACCCCGTGATCGGCCGGCTGGTTGCCCAGCGGACCGGCAACGTGGCTGCCCGTATCAACGGCGCGGTTGTTGAAATGAACGTAAATGTCGGTGATCGCGTCAAAAAGGGGGATATTCTTGCTGTCCTGGCGATAGAGCGGCTGACCGCGCAGCGCGACAAATATGCCGCCGCGTTATCCACCCGGCGCGCGATGGTGCAGACCGCTCAGGCCGAAGCATCGAAGACCGCGCAGGAACTTCGCCGGATGTCGAACCTCAAGACATCTTCAGCGTTTTCCCGCGCGCGTTACGAAGACCTTCAGCGTGACGTCGATGCCCGCCAGGCAACACTGGTAGAGCGTCGCTCACAGCAGAAAGAGGCGCAGGCCGAGCTTGATCAGGTGGCTATCGACCTGAATAACGGTCGCATTCGCGCACCGTATGACGGTGTCGTCAGCGAAAAGCACACGGAAATCGGCTCTTACGTAAATGTCGGGAACCCGGTCGTCACGCTGATCAGCGATACTGAGATCGAGGTCGAGGCCGAAGTGCCATCCGATCGCATCGCCGGTTTGACAACGGGCAGGGTCGTGCGTTTCCGTCTTGATGACGGAACGGATCACCGGGCAATCGTCCGGTCCATTATTCCGCGCGAAAACGCCCGCACACGGACACGCCCGGTGCGGTTTACGCCGACATTCGGCGAGAAATCATCCCGCTTTGCCATCAACCAAAGCGTGACTGTCCTGGTGCCTATCGGGAAGATCCAGGAGGTCGTGACGGTTCACAAGGACGCCATCGTCCATCGTGGTCCGAACCGGGTCGTGAGCATCGTGCGGAAGGGCAAGGCCTTTCCGCGCCAGGTAACGCTCGGCGTGGCGGTCGGGAACCGGTATATCGTCGAAAAAGGGCTGAAGGCGGGCGACGTGGTCGTGACCCATGGCAACGAAACGCTGCCGCCGGGCGCCCAGGTTCGCATTCTGACCGGTGGTTCCCCGCGCGCCAATGGCGAGAAGACACAGACCAACTAGACGGCGACCAACTAGACGGCGACCAATTAGGCGGCACGACCGCGCCACTCGTTAAAGGAACGGAGCAGGCGGATGAACATAATCCGGCTTTCAATCGAGCGTCCCATTGCCATTGTTGCCATGGTCCTGATGATCATTCTGTTTGGCTATGTCGCCCTGCAGCGTATCCCGATTCAGATGGCACCCGACGTGCGTCAGCCGATTATTATCGTCAAAACGACCTGGCCGGGTGCCGCCCCGCAGGAGGTTGAGCGCGAAATCATCAATCCGCAGGAAGATGAGCTGAAAGGTCTTGAAGGCGTCAAGAAAATGTCGTCGAAGGCCCAGCGGAACCGCGGTGAGGTGACGCTCGAGTTCGGTCCCGAGATCAATTTCGACCGTGCGTTGCTGCTCGTTGCCAACCGGCTGGACCGTGTCTCCGGGTATCCGGAGGAAGCGGACGAGCCCGTATTGTCGACCTCGGGCACCGAGGACAACGCGATTGCCTGGTTTATCATCACGCGCCAGGAGGGGAATACCCGGCCGATGGTCGCCAATGGTGACTTCCTCGCGGATGTCGTCCAGGAGCGGATTGAGCGGGTCGAAGGCGTTGCCGGCGTCAATATCTTCGGTGAAACCGAACGCGAAATGTCGATCACGATCACCCCGGAAAGCCTGGCGCGTTACGGGATGACCGTCAGTGAAGTATTGCGTCGACTGCGCGCGGCCAATGCGTCGATCACCGGCGGCGATGTCGAAGAGGGCAAGCGGCGCTATGTCGTCCGGACCGAAGGCGATCTGAACACCACGCAGCTTGTCGAAGACGTGGTTCTGCGCAGCGACGGCGACGGCGGCAGTGGCAGTGGTGGTGTCGGTCGTGTTGTCGTGCGCGATATCGCCGAGGTGTCTATCGGTTACAAGAAAGCGCAGGCGCGTCTGCGGATGCTCAACCGGCCCGCGCTCGCCTTCAATATCACCCGCGAACAGGGCGCAAACGTCATCAAGACCATGGCGGATGTGCGAGAGGTCGTCGAAGGCCTCGCCGACGGGCCAGTGCAACGCCAGGGCCTGTTGATCGAACAGGTTTACGACGAGACCGATTACATCAATTCGTCGATCGATCTGGTGCGCACCAACATTATCTACGGCGGCATTCTCGCGATCATCGTGCTCATGATTTTCCTGCGGTCATGGCGGCCGACGGCTGTTGTGGCAATGTCTATACCGGTTTCCGTGGTCGGCTCGTTCGTCGCCATGGCGGTGCTCGGCCGCTCGCTCAACGTGATCAGCCTGGCTGGGATCGCGTTCGCCGTCGGCATGGTGGTCGATGCTGCCATTGTTGTGCTCGAAAACATCTTCCGTCTGCGTCAGGAAGGCCGCTCCCGCGCGGAAGCTGCTTATTACGGCGCGCAACAGGTCTGGCCTGCCGTTCTCGTGTCCGCGCTGACGACCGTTATGGTGTTTATCCCGATCCTGATCATGGACCTGGAGGTCGGACAGCTGTTCCGTGACATCGCGGTCGCCATCTCGGTATCGGTCATGCTGTCCTTGCTGGTCGCCGTCACACTGATACCGGCGCTGGCAAACGGGCTTCTGGGCGGCATGAAAACTGAAACGGGCGGATTACGCATTCCGGTGGTTGACGATTTCGCCCGCGGGTTCACGAATTTCTGGTCCCGCTATGCACGGTTTGTCGTGAAGTACAAGACGATGGCCGTCGCGGTCGTCACGCTGATTGTGGTGGTCGCCGGAACAATTTCGATCCTGATCATGCCGAAGCTGGACTACCTGCCTAAGGGCAATCGTAATCTGGTCTTCGGTGTTGTCCTGCCGCCGGCGGGCTACAATATGGATACCAATGAGGGTATCGCGCGAAGCGTCGCGGACGCGACGAAGAAATACTGGTCGCGTGGCGCCTATGCCGAGATCAACAAGCCTGAAGACCAGAAGATCGACCGGTTCTTCTACGTTGCCCGGTTGGGCAGCATGTTCATGGCGGCAACCCATGTCGACCCGCAGAAGGCGGGCGAACTGGAAGCGCTGATAGAAGGACCCGCCCGGGCAGAACCGGGCGTGTTTGCGTTTATGTTCCAGCCATCGCTGTTCGGGCGGTCCATTGGCTCGGGGCGTGCCATCGATATTGAAATTTCAGGCCCCGATCTTGAGACGATTTATGGTGTCGGCCGCGAAGTCTTCTTTGCCGCGCGCGCCGTGTTGCCGCCGAGCGAGGGTAACCGGGTGCGGCCAAAGCCTGCGCTGACATTGGGAGAGCCTGAGGTCCGCATCACGCCTGACCGCGTTCGTCTTTCCGATAACGGTCTGTCCGCGCGTGAGCTCGGCGAATCCGTTGATGCGTTCAATGATGGAATCCGCGTGGCCGAGGTCACGGTCGACGGTAAGCGGATCGATCTGACGCTCAAAGGGCCTGAGCTGGAGCGGGAATCGACCCAGGCAATCCGTTCCCTGCCGGTGGTGACGTCCGATGGCCGGATCGTACCCGTCGGCAATCTTGCCGATGTCCGGGAAACCACGGGACCGACAGAGATCCAGCGCATCGACCGGTCGCGCACCATGACCGTCAGCGTCAGTCCGAATGACAGTCTGCCGCTCGAAGCGGCAGCCGAGCTCATTGAAGAAAAGGTTCTCGGGCCCATCCGGGCGCGGGGTCTGCCTGAAGGGGTCCGGTTCCGGCTGGGCGGTAGTGCCGACAAGCTGAAGGAAACCTGGAATCACATGCAGCTCGATTTGCTGCTGGCCCTCGTGATCGTCTTTCTGGTGATGGCGGTGCTTTTCGAAAGTTTCCTGTATCCGTGGATTGTGATGTTGACGGTCCCCGTTGCCGCTGCGGGCGGCCTTGGCGGGTTGGCGTTACTCAGTTCCTTTGTGCCCCAGTCGCTCGATATGCTCACCATGCTGGGCTTCGTCATCTTGATCGGCATCGTGGTCAATAACGCGATTCTGCTGGTGCATCAGACCCTGTTCCATATCCGAGAAGACGGACAGGATGTGAATACCGCTATCGAGACGGCGACCCGCAACCGTATCCGGCCGATCTTCATGTCGACGCTGACATCGGTCTTCGGGATGCTGCCGCTGGTCGCCTTTCCGGGGCCGGGCTCGGAGCTTTACCGCGGGCTGGGTGCCGTTGTTCTGGGTGGGTTGTCGCTGTCGGCTATCCTGACGATGGCCATCGTGCCGCCGATGATGTCGATTACCGTCGGTGTCGTTGAGGGACGAAAAGCACGCCGCGCGGCACGTGCGGAGCCGGTCGCCGCCGAATAATTCGTGTAGTAAACTGGCGGCATGAAAGAAGATATCCAGACCCTCGCCCGGCTGATAGACGACGCCCGACGGGTTGTCGTCTTTACCGGGGCGGGCATTTCAACAGAATCCGGGATTCCTGATTTTCGCAGCCCGACGGGGATCTGGTCGCAGACCACGCCGATCTATTTTGATGAGTATGTCAGTTCGCCCGATGCAAGGCGCGAAGCCTGGCGGCGCAAATTCGAGATCGACAAGGATATGATCGGCGCGGAGCCAAACCGCGGTCACCGGGCGGTGGCCAAGCTCGTCCGTACCGGCAAAGTCAGCGCGGTGATCACACAGAATATCGATGGACTGCACCAGGAATCGGGCGTTCCCGACGCGCACATGATCGAACTGCACGGGAATGCGACCTATGCCTCCTGCCTCACCTGTTCGACCCGCTACGAGCTCGAACCGATCAAGGCGGCGTTTCAGGAAACGGGTGCGCTGCCCCAGTGCCAGTTCTGTGCCGGTATCGTCAAAACGGCGACGATATCGTTCGGTCAGGCGATGCCGCAGGAACAGATGGAGCGGGCGCGGGATGAAACGCTTGCCGGCGATCTGTTTCTTGCCATCGGCTCATCGCTGGTGGTCTACCCGGCGGCCGGGTTTCCCGCCATAGCCAAGAAAAACGGCGCGAAGCTCGTGATTCTAAACCGGGACCCGACCGATCAGGACGGTATTGCCGACCTCGTCGTTAACCAGGAAATCGGCCCAACGCTGGGCGAAGCCGCCAACGTCAACTAACCCGATCAGCCAGTCGTTTTGCCGGCAGATTTCTTCAGAAACATCCGGCTCAAGCCATAGAATGCACTGAAAAGCTGGTCGAACTGCCCTTTGAACGTGTCCCAGTCCGGTGCCGGTGCTTGCGTCGATTGCAGCTCGGCATGAATCTGGGCGAGCGAACGTTTGCCGTCGATCAGCGTCAGGATGGGGGCCGCAAGCGCCGGGAGCGGCAGGGAGAGCTTCACCCCTTCCATATCGACCTTCAGTGACATGCCGGGCTTGATCTGGCCGCCCAGCGCCGGGCCGTCATCGTCGCGCATGACCGGAATCGTGTCGGCCGTGTCGGGAATGGCGAGCGTGTTGGTGCGGTTGTCGTCCCGCACCGCATACAGGATGTGGGTCTTCATGTTGCCTGCCAGTAGTTCGGCAAAGGCGCAGCGCTGAACCCAGTTGAGGCCGGCTGTCCGTTTCACCAGCTCGGCTGATGTCAGATAAACGCTCGGCTCGTAACGGGCGGGGTCGACGAAGTTTACCGGTCTCATACCGCCCTGCTGGATCAGACTGGCTAGTTCGGGCACGGAATAGGCGCGGTCGCGGCGGTGCAGGAGCAAATCGTAAATCCCGGAATCGCCCTGATCGATATGATCGCCGACATGCGGATTGCGTTTTAGCCAGTTCGATTCCGGCAGCTCACCCAAAAGTGCGCGGGCGGCAGCGATGCGTTCCGGGTCCGGTGCGTCACCGGCAATCATCTGAAGCATCGCCTGTGCATGATAGACACCGGTCCGCCCGAGCGGCGCATAGACCATCATGCCGAGGCCACCCATCGGTTTCAGCGCTTCTCGCAATGCCCTTAACCCGGTAACGGGGTCTTCCAGGTGGTGCAGCACGCCGCAGCAATCGATGTAATCGAATGTGCCCAGGTCGCGCGCGGCGATCGTCTCGATAGCGCCGTGAATGAATGTCGTATTGGTCAGCCCGCGTGCGTCTATCCGCGCCTTGGCAATGGCCGACGATGCTTCCGAAATATCCAGATGAATGATCTCCGCGTCGATACCCACAGCTGTGTGCTGGGCCGCCAGCATGACGGTTGCGTCGCCCGTGCCGCCGCCGGCGACAAGTATCCGGCAGGGATCGCCGGTACGGCGGATGCCGCCCAGGATATGGTGTTCGATCTCGGAAATGTGACTGGGCGAGCCAGTGATCAGCCGCTTCGCCTCATCCGCCGGATCCCGGGGCGGATAGGGGTAATTCTCGTATTGGCCGCGCAAATCGTCGTTCATAGGTTCTTTGTTCCTTCTCCTTGCACGATTCATTCCGGGCTGTAGAATCCGGCGCCATGCGTGGATATTTTGGTATCGGAATAGAAGGCGTCAGCAAACCGATGAATGTCGGTAACCTGGTCAGGTCCGCGCATGCCTTCGGCGCGAGTTTTGTCTATACTGTTGCCGCCAATTACGACGTTGCCAAGAGTGGTTCCGATACCTCCGACACCACCGCACAGGTGCCGTTCTACCCATTCGATTCGATAGAGTCGATGCGTCTGCCCGCCGGCTGTGCACTGGTCGGCATCGAGCTGGACGACACGGCGATCAATCTGCCGAGTTTCCGCCACCCGCGCCGGGCTGCCTACGTTCTGGGCATGGAGCGGATCGGCCTTAGTGACGCCATGATAGAGTGTTGTGACCATATCGTGAAAATACCGACGAAGTTCTCGTTGAACCTTGCAACGACCGGCGGGATCGTGATGTATGATCGTCTGCTGTCGATGGGCCGGTTTGCGGACCGTCCGGTAATGGCCGGCGCTCAACCGGAACCGTTGCCGGAGCATGTGTTCGGGACGCCGGTGATCGGGCGGAAAAAGCGGAGTGTGAAATGAAGCCGATGAGATGTTTTGCGATTACCCTGATAACGGTCTTTGCCGCTTCCATTTTGCCTGCGTCGGCGAAGCAGATAGCCGCCTTCAAGGACTGGTCCGCGCATTCCGAAGGGAAGAGCAAGGCACGCACCTGCTGGATTTACAGCGAACCGGTCAAGGACGAAGGAAAATACAAAAAGCGGGGGCGTATCTATCTGCTGGTCACGCATCGTCCCGGCGAGAAGACCTTCAACCAGGTTCAGTTCACGGCAGGCTATACCTATAAAAAGGGGAGCGCCGTGCAGGTTGCCGTCGGTGCGAAGAAGTTCGAGCTGTTTACCAATGGCGATACGGCCTGGGCGCGGAGCACAAATGACGACAAGGACATCGTTGCCGCTATGCGCGGAGGTGCCCGGATGGTGGTAACCGGTCAGTCGTCGCGCGGCACAAAAACGAAGGATACCTACTCGCTGTCTGGTATTTCCGCCGCACACAAGGCCATCGGCAAGGCCTGCGGCGTTAAATAGAGACGGCTGGTTCCGCCTGAAATAAAAATACTTTAGGGTGCCCGCGATGGAGATGGCAGTTCCCCATATGAAGCGGAATGTGACGCTGCTGGCCTTGTGCCAGGGGTATGCGCAGACATCCGTTACCGTGATCATCAGCGTCTCCGCGCTGGCGTCGCTCACGATCATCGAAGACAAATCCCTGGCGACCCTGCCCCACGCATTCATGTGGCTGGCGACCGCGCTTGCAGCGACACCGGCATCGATGCTGATGCGGAAGTACGGACGGCGGGCCGGTTTCAGTATTGGCGCCATATTCGGCTATGCGGGATGCCTTTTATGCGCGGTAGGGCTCGATTTCGGCAATTTCTGGGTCTTTATCGCGGGGACGTCCTGCATGGGGGCGTTCAACGCTTTTAATCAGTATCTCCGCTTTGCGGCGTCTGAAACAGCGACGGATTCTTTCCGCCCGAAGGCGATTTCCCTGGTGATCGGCGGCGGTATCATCGCCGCCTTTGTGGGGGGCACATTAGCGGGCCAGACCGCTGTGTTGCTTGTGCCGCAGTTTCTGGCGACCTACCTGATCCTGGCGGTGACACCAATTCTGTTTGCGATCACGATCCAGTTTGTCCGGATGCCGGAGCCGGATGCACCGGTCCGCAGGCCTGGCGAAAAACAGTCCACCGGCCGCCCGTTATTGGAGATCATGAAGCAACCGGCATTCATTGTTGCCGCGACCGGCACGTCGGTCGCCTGGGCGGGGATGATCCTGATGATGGCCGCGACCCCTCTGTCGATGAAGCATTCGGGGCTGGTGAGTGACGTTCCCTTTGTGATCCAGTGGCACATGTTCGCCATGTTTGCGCCGTCTTTCATCGCCGGTTCGCTCATTGGCAGATATGGCTACCAGAAGGTGGTCATGCTGGGGTTTTTCCTGTTCTTCGCCGGAATAGCCGCTGGCCTGACGGGTATCTCGGTCAGTCACTACTTCATTACCAACGTGTTCATCGGGGCAGGCTGGAATTTCATGCTGATCGGCTCCACGGCGCTTCTCGTTACCTGTCATACCGAAGCGGAGAAGGGCAAGGTGCAGGGGGCGAATGACACCATCGCCTATATTCTCGCCGCGATTTCGTCGTTCTTCGCCGGCTATCTGCAGATCGAGTTCGGCTGGAACGCCGTCATGATTGCGATCATTCCGCAGGTCCTGCTCGTCGGGCTTGCGGTCTGGTGGATGCGCCATGCCGGGAGCCGTGCGGTCCTCCCTGCGGAATAAACCCGCGGTGGGCTCAGTGGCGACCTTCGCGTTGCGCCAGTTGCCAGGTGCCGATAAAAATCACGGCAGCACCGACCATCGTCCATATCCCCGGAACTTCGGCAAAAAACACATAGGCTGCCACGGCGGTCAGGGGCAGGCGGATAAATTCCATCGGAATGATAACGCTGGCATCGGCCCGTTTCATCGCCTGGGCCAGGCACATATGTGCCGTCCACGCGGTCACGCCCATCACCAGGATCATCGGAATGTCGCTTGCCGGCGGTGTATGCCAGTTCATTGCCGTCGGGATTGCCGAAAACACGATCAGGTAGATATTCAGGTTCACGACGATAAGGCGGGCGGGCTCGGTGCGTGACAGCAGCTTCGTGCTGATATCGCCGCTCGCATACCCTGCTGCGGACAGGAAGACGACCAGCGCCATGATATTAATGGCCTCGACGCCGGGGCGCAGGATAATCAGCACACCGACAAGCCCGATCACGACCGCCATCCAGCGGGGCTGGGTGATCTGTTCACGCAGGATCACGGCGGACAGGATCAGGCCGAAGATCGGCAGGGTGAAATGCAGGGCCACGGCTTCTGCCATTGGCATCGCAGCGATAGCGAAAAACCAGGCGGACACGCCGATAAACGTACCGAGCGCCCGCGTCGCATAGAGCCTGCCCAGGGCGTTCGGCCTGAACGTACGTGTCGTTTCACGCCAGACGCGGAGGACCATCGGCAGGCCGATGGCCAGGCTGATGACGCTGCGCAGGAATACCTGTTCGAAGGGCGGGATGGTGTCCGACAGATACCGGACGGCGATTATCATCGCCGAAAAGCTCGCCGTGCTCGCCGTCATCCATAACAGACCCTGCATAACGGGTGTCAGGTTCATGTTCGGACCTTCTGATGATCGATATAGCGAACTGAAAGACTGTGGTTGATCGCGCGATGGGTGCGCCTATATTGCCGCCATGTCAATAATCGCAGAACCCACGTTAACCACCCCCGATACCGGGAAGATCGACCTCGTTGGATTGTCGCGCGCCGACATGGCAGCAGAGTTCGACAGGCTCGGTTTACCCGCCTTCCGTGTGAAACAGGTCTGGCACTGGATCTATCATCATGGTGTCCGTGATTTCACCGAAATGACGAGCATCGCCAAGGGGATGCAGAGCGAGCTTGCAGAGATATTCGATATCTCGCGGCCCGGAATAGCAACCGAACAGACATCGACCGACGGTACGCGGAAATGGCTGATGTCGTTCGCTGACGGCAAACTGGCCGAAGCCGTGCATATCCCGGAATCGGACCGCGGCGCCGTCTGCATCTCGTCGCAGGTCGGCTGCACGCTCAACTGCCGGTTCTGTCATACGGGCACGCAGTTGATGGCCCGGAACCTGACCTCGGCGGAAATTGTCGGCCAGTTCATGCTGGCGCGCGACTCCTATGGCGAATGGCCGTCTTCCAAAGAACCGCGCCAGCTGACCAATATCGTCATGATGGGCATGGGAGAGCCACTTTATAACTACGACAATGTGGTCAAAGCGCTGCGCATCGTCATGGACCAGGAAGGCATCAACATCTCGCGCCGCCGGATCACGT
Source organism: Paracoccaceae bacterium (assembly GCA_047638395.1). GTDB lineage: Bacteria > Pseudomonadota > Alphaproteobacteria > MPNO01 > UBA830 > CAXBCP01. Next base: position 110,714 of record JBLIMV010000020.1, read on the forward strand.
TGTCGACCGCCGGTGTGGTGCCGCTGATTCCGAAGGTCGGCGCCGATCTCGGTGTTCAGCTGGCGATCTCGCTGCACGCGGTTAACGACGATCTGCGCGATGAAATCGTGCCGATTAACAAGAAGTACCCGATCGCCGAATTGCTGGATGCCTGCCGCGCCTACCCGGAAGCCCGCAATTCCCGGCGGATCACGTTCGAATACGTGATGCTCAAGGGGATGAACGATACGCCGGCGGATGCCCGCGCACTGGTGCAGCTGATCAGCGGCATACCCGCCAAGATCAACCTTATCCCGTTCAATCCGTGGCCCGGCGCGCCGTATGAATGCTCATCCGATGAAGACATCGCGGCCTTTGCCGAGATCGTCAATCGGGCCGGGTATTCCTCACCGGTTCGTACCCCGCGCGGCCGCGATATCTTCGCCGCCTGCGGCCAGTTGAAAACCGAAAGCCTGCGGGAGCGGAAATCCGCCTGATCGGCTTGCCGCGGCAGAGCGATCCCCTATACTCCGCCGCGATTAAATAAAGGGACATCACATGGCCGGACCACGACCCGGAGAGGTTAACAAGATCGTGCTCGCCTATTCCGGCGGGCTGGATACGTCTGTCATTCTCAAATGGCTGCAGCAAACCTATGACTGCGAGGTGGTGACGTTCACCGCCGATCTCGGTCAGGGAGAGGAAGTAGAACCGGCGCGGGCCAAAGCCGAAGCCGCCGGGGTGAAGGAAATCTTCATCGACGACCTGCGCGAGGAATTCGTCCGCGATTTCGTCTTCCCGGTGTTCCGCGCCAATGCGCTGTACGAGGGTATCTATCTGCTCGGCACCTCGATCGCCCGGCCGTTGATTTCCAAGCGCCAGATCGAAATCGCCCGCCAGGTCGGCGCCGACGCGGTCAGCCACGGGGCGACCGGCAAGGGCAATGACCAGATCCGGTTCGAGCTTGGCTATTACGCGCTGGAGCCCGATATCAAGGTGATCGCGCCGTGGCGCGAATGGGATCTCGATTCCCGCACCAAGCTGATGGAATTCGCCCGCGAGCATCAGATCCCGATCTCGCGCGACAAGATCGATGAGCCGCCTTATTCCACGGATGCTAATCTGCTGCACATTTCCTATGAAGGAAAAGCACTGGAAGACCCGTGGGTCGAGGCCGACGAGGCGATGTATACGCGTTCCGTCTCGCCGGAGATGGCGCCCGATACGCCGACCTATGTTGAGATCGATTTCGATCAGGGCGATGCAGTGGCCGTCGATGGTCAGGAAATGTCGCCCGCGACATTGCTGACGAAGCTGAACGAGCTCGGCGGTGCCAATGGCATCGGCCGGATCGACATCGTCGAGAACCGTTATGTCGGCATGAAGTCCCGCGGCGTGTATGAAACGCCCGGCGGGACGATCCTGATCGCGGCCCATCGCGGGATCGAATCGCTCACCCTCGACCGGGGTGCTGCCCACCTGAAGGACGAGCTGATGCCGCGCTATGCGGAGCTGGTCTATAACGGTTTCTGGTTTTCCCCCGAACGCGAAATGCTTCAGGCGGCCGTGGATGAGAGCCAGAAATTCGTCAACGGCACGGTGCGCCTCAAACTGTTCAAGGGCTCAGTCAGTGTGGTGGGCCGTAAATCCCCCGTCAGTCTCTATTCCGAACAACACGTCACGTTCGAGGCAGATACCGTTTACGACCAGCGCGACGCCGAAGGCTTCATCAAGCTGAACGCCCTGCGTCTGCGCCTGATGAACGCCCGCAAGGGATGATGGCGGGGGGCTCTGCCCCGCCATCACAATTTCTACGCAGTGCGTTCTGGGCGATTCTGGCAGCGGTCAGTTTTGCTTTCATGATGATCAGCGTCCGCTATATGGACGGCAAGTTCGACGCTTTTCAGATTGTGCTGGTCCGGGCGCTGGTGGGGCTTCTGCTGGTGATCCCGCTGGTCTCGAAATTCGGCTTCGGCGCGCTCAGGACAACCAGAATGCCGATGCATCTGGTGCGGACGCTGTTTGCGCTGTTTGCCATGGCGACGCTGTATTATGCGCTGGCCGACATCGCGGTGGCGCAGGCCATCGCGCTGACGTTCCTCATTCCCTTGTTTACGACGATAGCCGCCGGTCTGGTTTTACGGGAATCCGTCGGCATTCATCGTTGGGGGGCGACGCTGGTCGGCTTTGCCGGCGCGATGGTTATTATCCGCCCGGGCGTGATTGAAATCGGTTTGCCGGTGATGCTCGTGGTCTTGTCATCTGCGCTGTATGCCGGGGCATGGTCCAGCGTCAAAATCCTGACCCGCACCGATTCCCCTGCCGTTACCGTGTTCTGGCTGAACGTGCTGATGGTGCCTTTGACGGCGATCCCGGTGGCGTTCCTGTGGGTGACGCCGGACTGGTCGGATGCCTTGCCGCTGATGGTGATGGCGCTGTCGGGCTGGTCCGCTCATTTTTGTCAGGCACGCGCATTCGAACATTCCGACGCCAGCGCCGTGATGCCGTTCGATTTCCTGCGTCTGCCGCTGGGCGCGTTATTCGGATATGTGCTGCTGGCCGAATTTATCGATGTATGGACCTGGGCCGGTGCGGTCATCATCTTTGCCGCCGGCTATTACATCACCCGGCGTGAAGCACTGCGGAACGCGAGAACCTCATAGCGCCCGCAGATGCGGTTAAGCGCGTTCACGGGGTGTGATGCGGTCAGACGGGGAATCAGAGCGGGAATCAAACCGGGAAAAGGTTCATCCCAAAGACGTTTTCGTGCAGGTAGAGAAGCACGACATAGAGAATCGTGGCGACCACGACCCGCCACCAGCCGACATCGCGCATCACCAGTGACCGGCGGTCCTGAAGGATCGCCTTGAAAGGCGTTCTGCAGGTGCCCGCCTCGAAGGCCCGCCAGGCATTATCGGCATTGGCGCGCCGGCGGTTGTCTATGTGGACCATGCCGAATGTCGCAAGCGCCCAGAAACCGCCAAAAAACACGATGGCCGCGATGTCGCCGCGGACAAACAGATGTGCGCCCGACCAGAGCGCAAAGGCCGCAAGCATGGGGTGGCGGACGATTGCATAGACGCCTTTGCCGGGGGCGACCTCGTGGTGCAGCGCATCCATGCCGATCAGGGTCGGGTTCCGGGTGGTGACGCTGCACAGGAAAAAGAAGATCGCGAAATACATCACGATCAGAATGATGGGCGGCCCGAACAGGCCGACATCCCAGACCCGCAGATCAGGGGCCGCGTTATAGGCGCCGATCATCCAGATGAGTGCGGCGATCATCAGGATTGAATAGATCGCCCGGAATGGCACTTCGCCGATCGCGCCGGAAACCGGTCCGCGTATCGGTGCGGCGGACAGGGCAAAATGTCCGCCGGTGAAGGCGAGTGTCGCGAGCAGCAGGGGCAGAAAGTCGGCGACCATCGGGACCAGTGTACTCGTTTCGTCAGAATGCGCCCGAGTATAGCGCGTTATCAGATTTCGGGAACGTCGATTCCACCCTGCTGGCAAGCAGCCACCAGGGTGTTACGCAGCAGGCAGGCTATGGTCATCGGGCCGACCCCGCCCGGAACCGGGGTGATTGCGCCGGCGATATCGATGGCTTCGTCAAACGCGACGTCGCCGACCAGGCGCATTTTGCCTTCCTCGGCGGCGGGCACACGGTTAATCCCGACATCGATGACTGTCGCACCCGGTTTGATCCAGTCGCCTTTGATCATCTGCGGACGCCCGACGGCGGCAACCAGGATATCGGCGCCGCGACAGACTGCAACCAGATCCGCCGTGCGTGAATGGGCGATGGTCACGGTGCAGTTGGCCGATAGAAGCAACTGCGCCATCGGCTTTCCGACAATATTGGACCGGCCGACGATGACCGCGTTCAGCCCCGTCAGATCGCCAAGCCGGTCTTCAAGCATCATCAGGCAGCCAAGCGGCGTGCACGGCACCATGCCGCCGCGCCCGGTGGCCAGCAGGCCGACATTACGCAGGTGGAACCCATCGACATCCTTCGCCGGGTCAATGGCATCGATGACGGCGTGGGGATTGATCTGAGCGGGCAGGGGAAGCTGCACAAGAATGCCATTTACGGCGGGGTCGCTATTCAGCTTGTCGATGGCCGCCAGGAGGTCTTTTTCCGATGTGTCGACCGGCAGCGTCTCGCCCAGCGAGTTCATACCGGCATCTACCGTCTGCTTGTTTTTGTTGCGCACGTAGACCTGGCTGGCGGGGTCTTCTCCCACCAGCACCGCGGCAAGACCCGGCACGATCCCGTGTTCGGCTTTGAGCTTCGCGGTCTCTTCGGTCACGCGCGCGCGTAAGGCAGCGGCGAAGCCCTTGCCGTCAATGATTTTTGCTTCAGACATTTTCGGTGCTTTCTCCCGTCTTTCCCATCGTCAATTCGATTGCGGCGGCCAGCGCGTCCGGGTTGCCCGCGATATCGAGCGTCTTGCGGCGGCTTTTCGCGCCGCCGGCGACGTCTATCGCGGATTTGGGCACTTTCCACGCCTTGGACAGCAGTTTTATCACCGCTGTATTGGCTTTACCGCCTTCGGCAGGCGCCGTCACCATGATCTTCAGAAATGGCTGGCTGTCTGCATCCAGCGCGGTGCCCGAAATAGCACTGCGCGATGCCCGCGGGGTTACCTGTACGAACAGACGGATACCGTCCGGCGTTCGTCTGAAGGCAGCCTTCAAAGGCCGCTTCTAGCGGGCGAAGTCGAAAATAAGGTCGCGAATGAACCACAACAGCAGGATCAGTACCACGGGGGACAGATCCAGCCCGCCCATATTCGGCAGCAGCCGCCGGATGGGGCGCAGCGCGGGTTCGGTCATCTTGTACAGAACGTCGACGATCATATAGACGACGCGGTTCGAGGTGTTGATCACGTTGAAATTGATCAGCCAGCTCGCGATTACCGAGAGGAACAGTATCCAAATGTATAGAGAGACGACGTTGTCTATCAGATTCAGGACGGCGGTCATGGCGAATTCCGTGATTTTTAAGGCTTCTGACGGGTGCGAAGCGGTCGCCGGAGCCTAGCGATGCTGCGATTCGGACGCAAGCGGAGACAGTGTCTGTAAAACGTTTCGAAACCCTTTCAGACCGCTTGACAGATAGGGGCCCCGAAACCATTATCCGCCCCGCTCGACCCCCCCAAGGCGTATGATCCGGGGTCGACACGGTGGGGCCGTAGCTCAGCTGGGAGAGCGCAGCGTTCGCAACGCTGAGGTCGGGAGTTCGATCCTCCTCGGCTCCACCAATTTTTCTATATATTATAAGAAGTTATGGCCTGGGAGAGGTGCCAAGGTTTGCTGGTGTGTGGGTTAGGGCACCTATGGGGCACCCAAGCGCAAGGATTCACTTAACTAAAAATCTGGTGATCTAACGCGCTCGTGCACCTGCTTCGGGCTCAGTTCGCTGCAATTCCCCGACTGCATCCTGTATCCGCTGCCACACTCTGCGCCCCTCGATATCGCCCTGGGCAAGCAGTTCATCGGTGCGCTGAGCGGCATGTAGGTGTGCGTCGTCGCCGTGTAGGGTGATCATCTGTTTGGCGGATAACAGATCAAAAGCGGACATCTGGCGCGTGTAAAAATTTCTAACAGCGCGATCTTAGCGGCAAGGAAATTCCTGAACGCCTTGATCACGGTAATTTGCCAAGCGCCGCTCTTCCGCTAGGCTAGCGGGAAATGGTTTTGGAATCAGGAGGCGAACAGAGTGGTTTTAGACATGGCGGCTTTGGCTGCAATGGTTGGCGGTCTACTTCCGACATTACTGGTCAGCCGGCTGTTCATTTTTGTTCTGCGACGAATTTACCGTTATTCGCTCCCGATCATTCTAACGGGGCACCTACTCTCATTGTGTATCTCTATTTTGCTTTCCGGATTCGGTTCGGGGACGGACGGTTTCGATAATCGGATTGATCACATGCTGTCTTGGGATGCTTTCGTTTCGGGCATTCGCACATATTTGGTCCCCCAAATGCTGTGGGTTTTGGTTGAGATATCTATATTTTGTTGGCGTCGTAGAGACGAGGAAGAGGCGTGACTCGCGCAACAATACAGGCATCGAGGCGAGCCGCGCGTCCCTGACCTGTCCCCACGGTCAGTACCAGCGGCTAAGTCGCACCAACCCGCCCAGTGATGAATTAAAGAGCGCAAATAGATGCCGATTATTAGAACGAGGGTCGTCGAAGCCACCATTGGAGTGACTTCGCACGAGGCGGATGATGAAAGGACCGGGCATTATATAGGGTTCGAACTAATCCCTGATGATGGATTTGATTGTTTGGAACTAGAAACAGGAGAGTTCTTTAGTGGGGCTTATTGGCAGAGCAAGAAGCCAAAAATATCGATGAGCATGTCAGTAATGCGTCTCTCGGACGATTTTCCTGCTGAACGTCAAGCCAGCACCATTCGTTATTTCGGACCAGACGAGGACCATATTGACAGCGCCGGTTCCGACGCCTGTTTAGAAGTGACCCAATACCTGAAACCCAAAGATTACGATGATCTTTTATCAAATTTAAAAAACGGCCTTATTCCAGCGACCATTTCTATCGATAACGGATTTCATCCCTACGAAGAACAAGGACCATTCAGTTATGGGGATGCACCAGACGGCAGTGAGTCGGTATGGAAAAATAAGGACAAGGAAAATCAGCGCGTTAAACTTGAGAGTATTGTATTCGGGTATCAATTATTGTCTCCACAGAAGAACGAAGATGGCGTAATCGACCCCTCCATTTCAGGGCCTGAAGGTCATCTGCGGAAGTTGCAACTGTCGTTAAAAACGATTGAAGACCGGCTGGATGTTGCGTCTAAATATTTGAGATGGATACTTTATGTGGCGATATTTCTCGCTGGAGTTGGGGTCGCTTTGGTAAATCGTTAACGCTCGGATTTGCCATTAGAGATGGCATAACGTCATCTTTTCCTCACTTGTAGCGCCGGCGGAATACTTCCCATCGTCGCCCGGCATTGCGTCAAAAGTTCAGACATAACCCGCCGCTCCGCAATCGCCTCGGCAGTGTTGTGTAGCGGCCATGCTTAATGGCGTTCTGGGTTACCGCCCAGACTCATCGACCTCTGGCCCAACCGGCGTCCAGATAATCACGTCATCCTTTTCCGTATCGATGCCAACTGCCCTGAGAGCATCCTCCTTTGTCTGCCCCGGTGCCTTGAATACATGCCAGGCACTATTGCCGCTCCCCCAAAACCCAGCGGCAGCATTAGCGTCGCGAGGGCGTGCTTCCTCCGGTGTGCCGACAAAATGAACTGAGCGTATTCTGGCCTGGCGCACACCTTCGGCTTTCTCCAGGCGGTTGATGCGGGCGGCGAGGTTACTCATATTCGATGGCTCCAGTTTGGCTGTATCAATGGCCCGTCTCCAATGCTGTCAGGCGATGCTCAAATTCCGATGTTTCCACCAGGCGGCGATAGCACTCCAACACCTCCGACACCGCCTTCGCCTCGCCCGGCGAAATGCTGCCTATAGCAACCTCTTCAATCACCGAACGCATGACCAAGGCTGCATCCGATACGTTGTTTACAGGAGGCATTTTAAAGCTGATGGGCGAGTCTTTGCGCGGCGGGCATATTCGGTCCATGCAAAGGCGCAAGGCCACCGTGTCGCCTTCCAGCGCCATCCCCACCGCCTTGCGCGTTAGCGCCTCCGCTTCGCCGTCCAGCAGTGCTTCAATCGCCAGCGTGGCCTTGTTACGGCTTCCTGCGGGACGCCCTGCTGGGTTGCCGGATTTCCCCGGTTGGAAGCCCTGTTTTTTGGTTGATTTAGCAGGCATGGTTGCCGCTCCAGATGGCCACTCGAATACGGTAATATAATACCACAACTGGCCTGCTATTTGGAACTTAATGCCATATCTAGAGTGACTAGACGCGCTGCGGCCACTTTACCGTTTGAACGGTTATTCTCTGGCTCGATGTCCGCTATACGTTCAACAGCAGACATCTGGCGCCAGGTCGCAAAGGTCCGTTAATAGCCATAAGCGGACATCGTCTCAAGTCGTTGCCGATTTCCGGCCAAGGCAGCACAACCACGCCTGTTCGCATCATGTTCTAACCATGTAGTGGTCCAGTAACGGGAGCTCGATTAGTAAGTAGTCGGTATAATCGGCGCTGGAAACCGCGTCCTTGTCCTGTGAGGTGACAGCCGCCGTAATCGTCTCGTCATCCTGTCTCTATCGTTTAAGCGGCTGGCACAAATCGTGGGTAAAATGATAGTATCCGTCCAACGATCATCAACACACTGCCCCTTCATGTCCGACGACCTCGCTTATTATTCGATGCCGCGCCGCGACATCGTCGAGTTTATTCCTGCGCAGGTTGACCGCGCGCTGGAGATAGGTTGTGGCGTGGGCAATACGTTGGTGATGCTCAAAGAGGCTGGACTTATCCGTTGGGCCGGCGGCGTGGAAATCGTGCCAGCACCCGCCGCAAAGGCGCGCGAGCAGCTTGACCGGGTGTGGGAGGGGAATGCTGAAAACCTCGACCTTGAAGCCGATATCGAGCCCGGTTCGCTCGACCTGGTGATCCTGATGGACGTGCTGGAACACCTGGTTGACCCGTGGGAGATGATACACCGTATCATGCCGTGGCTCTCCGTAAACGGCGCCATCGTCGCCAATGTCCCGAATGTGCGAAACAAGAAAATTGTCCGAAAACTCGTTTTCGGCGGGCGCTGGGATTACGAGGATGAAGGCCTGATGGACCGCACCCATCTGCGCTGGTTTACCCGTGAGACGATGCGTGAACTGATGGAATGCAGCGGTCTAACGGTTACGGCAATCCGGCCGGTGCCAGCGCTGAAGCCATGGAAGAACAAGTGGTTGTATACGCAGCTTACTTTTGGCTTCCTGCGTGATTTCTGGCCAAGTAGTTTCATGATGCGGGCTGAGCGTACAACCGGAGAGACGAGTAATAATGCGTGAAACGTCCGTGATTTTTGCCCGCTCGGTATTCGAACGTCACAGTCTACTCGGCAACGCCGGTAGGGTGCTGGATGTCGGGGGCACTCCTGAAGTTTATTTCCAGCTCGACAGTGTTGCGCGGGCTTCAGCCCGTCAGCGCATCCGGAACATGCTCGTAAATATGCTTGGCGGGCAACCGCGGGTCAAATCGCAGATTGAAGTGCGCTCCAATCCGCTGGCGGATTTATTCCCTGGTCTCGAATACCTCGATCGCGGCTACAATCAGGAAAAGCTCGGCACCGATCAGGACTATACAATCGATTTCACCATCGATGATCAGGTCGAGCACCTCACTGATAAATTTGCGATGGCAATTTCGTTCGATACGCTCGAACACGTATCCGACCCACGGGCGTTTTGCCGAAACCTGCTCCGCGTCGTAAAGCCCGGAGGGTATGTCTATCTGCAGACTGTATTTTCTTATGTCTACCATCCGAGCCCGGAAGACTATTTCCGCTTTTCGCCGGCAGGGTTGCGTGAATGCTTTAAGCAGACGCAGGGTATAATCTGCGAATGTGACTGGGAAGAATACAATGTGGCACCCTACATCCTCCTGAAGAAAGATGGCTGATATCCGGCGGTGTCGGAGAAAGCCGCGTTATAGCGATCCTGTTCCGTCAAAAACATTGGAGGATGTAAAACCGGTTTCGTTGTTTCAACCCTTCACCCAGGTCGTCAGCCTGAAGGTGAGATAATTTACATCCGCTACTGTTGCGCCAGGTGACGACCTCCTGCCCCCCATTGTTAACCGGACCGTTTACTGAAAACGTATTACTTGACGTTAAAATTCGGCCGTTCGAAGGAACAGTTGTTCAGTTTAATCGGGCCGCGGTTTTTAATATGAGGAATGTCCGCCATGGGTCAGAAGCG
>JBLIMV010000021.1:0-114869 GCA_047638395.1 Paracoccaceae bacterium
GTAATGCATGTGTAATGCATGTGTAATGCATGTGTAATGCATGTGTAATGCATGTGTAATGCATGTGTAATGCATGTGTAATGCATGTGTAATGCATGTGTAATGCATGTGTAATGCAGTCGTATGTATTTGTATTCGATTGAATACAAATAGGCCCAGTATTACTGTTTAGGCACTGTCGGCAGAATCCAGTGCTGCGATCATTTCTGCGGGGGTGACGAACTTCCGGCGTGGCGCGCCTTCGGGGGCTGCTTCGATCTCCAGCCTGTCAATCACCTGCCAGTCGGCAAAGCTGATAATGCGCACGTTGCGATCGGCGAGTAGGGCATCGATCCCTGCCAGGCCTTTGCGGCCCCCCGCATCGTACTCGGCGACAATCCTGTCGACCACTTCTAGGGAGTCATTTTTGTTCGTACCGATGGTGCCTGAAGCCCCGCGTTTCAGCCAGCCGACGGCATAGAGCCGCTCCGCCACCTTGCCGTCCTGGTTTTCGACAATGCCCCATTTCTCATTGAATGGCAGGTTGTCGATCGGGAACGCGCGCGAGCCGATGCAGGTAATGACGAGTTGGCAGGGAATATCGTAGGTCTCACCGGTACCATGCACCTTGCCTTTGGAATCGACGGTGGTTTTTTCGACGCGCACACCTTCGACGCGGTTCTGGCCGAGGATTTCCACCGGCGACGCATAAAAGCCGAAATGAACTTTTTTCGATTTGCCGTCGGTGCTCACATCGAGGAACGACCGCATGGTTTCGATGTTCTTTTCGCGCAGCCGCAAATCGCGGTCGGACATGTAATCGGCAACGATTTTCCCGGGCAGATGCTCCGGATCTACGACAGGGGCGGCGTTTTCCAGCTCGCCCATCTCGCGCAGTTCAACATTGGTGAAGGAGGCTTCCACGGGACCGCGCCGGCCAACCATATGAACATCCGTGATCGGCGATTGATGTGCCGCGTCCGCCGCATAAGGCACAAGGTCGGTCACCGACATTTCCGAGGCCGTCTTTGCAAGCACCCGCGCGACGTCCAGTGCCACGTTGCCGACGCCGATGATGACGGCCGCCTCGACATCGAGATCGGGGTTCAAATCCTTGAAATCGGGGTGGCCGTTATACCAGCCGACAAACGCGTTGGAGCCGTAGACATTCGGCAGATCTTCGCCATCGACGCCGAGCCGGTTGTCATGCGGTGCGCCGTATGCAAGGACGACCGCGTCGTATAATTCCAGCAATTCGGGGATCGCGACGTCGCGGCCGACTTCAACATTACCGAGATAACGCACCCGCTCATGGCTCAAGGTGCGCTCATAGGATTTCGAGACACGTTTGGTTTTCTGGTGGTCCGGGGCGACGCCGCCGCGAATAAGCCCGAACGGAGAAGGGAGGCGTTCAAACACGTCAACACGACAGTCCGGGTCTTTATCGAGGAGGCCCTGTGCGGCATACATCCCGCCGGGACCGGAGCCGACGACCGCGATAGTACGGTTCATTGTGAAGCCCTTATTCGAACGTTTCCGTGTCTTTTCGACATCTGATGACAAACATCATAGCGGCTGAATGGCGGGAGAAAAGGGCGTGCAGGAAATGCCCGGTCAGCGCCGTATTACCAGAGCTGCTTCGTTGCAAGCCGTGCCCCTTCGGCCATGGCTTCGAACTTGGCCCAGATGACTTTTGGATGAACCTCCGTGTGATAACAGGCCTGTGATGAAAACCCGCAATCGCCGCCTGCCAACACGTTCTCGCGGCCGACCAGCTTGGCATAACGCACCAGGCGTTCGGCAATCAGTTCGGGGTGCTCGACGATGTTGCTGGCATGGGTGATCACGCCCGGAATAAGCGCCTGGCCGTCGCGCAGTTTCAGGTCTTTCCATATATGATAGTCGTGTTCGTGGCGCGGGTTGGCGGCTTCAAAGGAATAGGCGCCCGCTTTGACGTTGAGCATGTACTTGGCGACATCACCGCCTGGTGCTTCGTGGATGCGCGGGCCTTCGTTGATGCCGTAACAGGTATGAAACCGGATTTTCGCTTCCGGAATGTTGCGGATGCTGTGATTGATCGCCTCGACATAGGTATTGGCCTTGCGGTCTTTACCTTTGTCGTCGAGTGCCGGGTCGACCAGGATATCGCACAGGAACGGATCGTCGATCTGCAGCAGGAAACCGGCATCGACGATTGCTTCGTATTCCGTCCGCAGCGCCTCGGCGACGGCTTCGGCAAACTCCTCTTCGGTGCCGTAATACTCGTTATAGCCGACGCCCGCGGGCGCCACGGCGGGGATGAAGGCGCCTTCGACGTCCACGTCCGTCATCGCCGCCTTGAGATTGTCGATGTCGTGCTGCAACGCCGCCTCGCCTTTGTAGCTGATCGGCCCGACGCAGTACGACGGGTACATTGGCACCACGGTGCCGCCGAGCATCGCGCGGGCGAAATAGTCTTCGTAATATTCCGGGAAGGCGGCGATCTCGGCGGCAAACAGGTTGTATTTTTCGTCCGGGCGGCCTTCGAAACCGTCAAGCCGTTCCTCGATATAGGTAAAAAACCCGGGCTTGGACATCTCACCGTCGGCGACGACATCGATGCCGAGGTCGGCCTGAAGTTTCACAATCTCCTTCACGCCCTTGGCGATCTCGGTCTGGTATGTGTCCTCGCTATAGGCCTCTCCGCTCATTTTCGCCTTCATGGCATCCAGCACTTCGACAGTGCGTGGCAGGCTGCCGACATGGGTTGTCAGTATCCGGTCTTTATTGCCTTGCATGACGTTTCCCTTCCTGTGACGGAATACAAACGTTAGCCCTTACCGCGCCCGCGCTCTACCGCAATCGTTACGCTGTGTTACCATCGGAAAAATGCAGGAACGTGCGATGACCGAGAACATCACCTATCTGTCGCCGAACGGGCAGAACACGACCTATGGCACCGGTACTGTCACCCGGATGCTTGTTGGCACCATTGACGGGGTCGTGACGCTGGACCGCAAGCTGCGTGGCAAGCCATGGGCAGAGACCGCGCGAGGGCTGAAAGGGCTGCATGTCGGCGCGCTGTTGTTCGATGAGGGATCGGGCAAACTGTTCGCGGGCTGTCATGACGATGGCGGGCTCTGGGTCAGCGACAATGGCGGTGAGTGGCGCCGGCTGACCGACGGCCTGGCGCATGATCATATCTATTCGCTGGCGGCGCGTGACACCGACGGTAGCGTCACGCTGTTTGCCGGAACGTCGCCGGCAGCTTTGTATCGCAGTGACGACCTCGGCGAGTCCTGGTCGGAGATATCGGCTTTACGCGATGTGCCGGGATCGGACGCGTGGACATTCATTCCACCGCCGCATCATCCGCATGTGAAGAACATTGTATTTCATCCCGCTGAAACGGATACGTTTTTTGTCCTGGTCGAGCAGGGCGCGTTGCTGAAGACAACGGATGACGGCGCGACCTGGGCCGAGCTTGATGCCTATGCCAGCGCGGCGGATACGCTATGGCATGAGGTTCACCGGTTGATGATCCATCCGCACGACCCGGACCTGATGTATCTAGCGACCGGTGAGGGGCTGTACCGCACCCGCGACGGCGGTGAGACCTTCAACAATGTCCATCATCGTGGCGAGCGGATGGGCTATCCCGAATTCCTGTTTCTCGATCCGTCCGACCACAAGACCATCTGGATGGGCGGCTCACACCTGAACCCGACCGAATGGTTCAAGGACGGCATCGCCGATTCAACCATCCTGCAAAGCCGGGATCAGGGCGGCAGCTGGACCGAGCCGAACGCCGGTTTCCCCAACCCCGTCATTGGTTCGTTTGAAGCGATGAGCATGCATCTGTGGTATGGCGGGATGATGCTGGTCATCGGTACCGCGACCGGCGAGATCTGGGCGACAGATGACTATTGCCGTTCCTGGGTGTGCCTCGATGACGACGTGCCGTCGCTGTCGAAGGAAGACCACCACCTGCCGTTCATGTCGGACGAGGACCGAGCGGCGGCGATGGCGGCGCGAGGACTTTAGGAACGGACTCGGTTGGGGGGGAGAAGGGTGCTCAAAACGCTTCCCCTCAGTCCTTCACCACTCTCCATTGTCATCCCGGTCTTGTGCCGGGATCCAGCTTGCCGGCCAGCAGCCGGTGACCCGCTCTACGTATCTCGTCGCCCCAAGGACTGGACCCCGGCACAAGGCCGGGGTGACAGGGAGTATTGTCATACGAAAAACGGCGGCCCATCAGGACCGCCGTTTGAATGTGTCGGATCTACGACCGATCAGGCGTTGCGGCGCCGTTTAGCGCCGCAGATTGACCAGCCCGACACCCGCCAGCATGAGGGCGATCGCCGCCCACACGAACAGGCTGTGGGTTTCGCCCAGCAGGATGACCCCGAAGGCGACACCGAAGCCCACTGACAGGAAGTTGGCCTGGCTCATATAGGTCGGCCCGGCGATACGGATGAGCTCGAATATCGCGTAGAAATTTACCGCCGCCACAAGCGAATGGGCGAGTAATGCCAGCTCTCCCGTCGCCAGCGGCCAACCCGGTGTCTGGAACTCGCCGAGCACCAGTGCCAGCGGCAGGGCGAAGAATGCGGCGGCGAATAGCGTGCCGCTCGACAGGGTGATTGAGTCCACGTCTTTGGGCCGCGATTTTTCGGAAAGCGCGACATAAGCGATAGCGTGAAACAGCGGCGCGCCAAAGCCGATCAGCACCCAGACTGCCAGCGACCGGTCGGGCAGGCTCGATTTCGGCAGCACGATCAGCAGCACGCCGCCGAACCCCATCAGGATGCCCACCGCGCGCAGCCAGAGAAATTTCTCGATGCGGATAACCAGACTGATCAGGTAGGTGAAAATCGGCACGAAGGCCATGATCACGGCCATAAGACCGACCGCGAGCTTTCCCTGGACCGTATACAGGATCATGTTCGCCAGCGTGAAACGCACCAGACCGAGTTTGAGGTAGTAGGGCAGGTCTGCGCGGGCGAAACGGGGCCGCTTGCCACGGAGAATGCCGGCGAGGAACAACCAGCTACCTGCCAGCAGGGTGAACCAGAACAGATAGCTGACAGGGCGCACCCCGTCGCTAACGGCGATTTTGATCAGCACAAAGAAACTGCCCCAGAGCGCGCCAATGAGAAACAGCAGGGCAACGGGCACGAGGCCGGGCGTCTTGGATGAAACGGCTTTTGGGGGCGTATCGGACGTCACACGGATTTCCGACGACCGAAGACAACTGCGGGAAACATTTTCATCCAGCGTTTATGCGCCGGAATCGGGCGCCGCAAAAGGGGCGGTGCGAAAAACCCTGGCCCGAAGAACCGCTACCGGTAAACCGTCAGAAATGCGTCAGTTCGAGAACGCGCCCGCGAACATCGACGGGGTGACGATCAACGCGATGCCGAGTGCCATCAGGGCCTGTGCGCCCTGCGGCTGTGTTCGGGGATTGTTTTCCGCCGAGGCGTCAGTATCTGCCGTCTCCAGCCTGCGGATTGCGGTTACATTCCGGCTCTCGGCCGGGATGTTTTCAGCGATCTGAACCGGATTTTTTTCGGGCCCTATATCGGCTGCGCGTGCGGGGTGTGCGGTGATCGCGGCGAACATAGCCGCGACCAGCAGTGTCTTGGTGTACTTCATAATTAACCTACCCTTCGTCGTATGCGAAGCAACTCGAACGCTCGCCGGACGGTACTCTACTAAACTCAACTGTACTGACGTGAACTCAACGATCAGTGCGCTACATACTACCGTATTCACATCATAAAGAAACCGCAGAAATGCAGGTGTCTCACAATTGACACAACTGTCTGCAGGTTGAGATAAATTACAACTGGTGCGATATCGGCGCATCGGCGTAGACTTCTCTGGAACACTCAGAACAAACGCAAAACGGGGGAACAGTCATGACCAGGGAATTCTTCGCCAATCCGACTCTCGACCGCCGCCGGATGCTTGCAGGCCTGGGCGCTGCCGGTGCCGTGGGCGCGTTCGCAGGCCTTGCACCCGGGCTCGCCCATGCGGCCGTCAAACCCGGCAAAAATGCGGTGCTGCTGGTGATCGACCTGCAGAACTGTTTCCTGCCCGGCGGCACGCTGCCGGTCAAGGGCGGCAACGAGATCATCCCCATCATCAACGCGCTGGGCAAAAAGTTCAGCAACGTTGTTTTCACACAGGACTGGCATACCAAAAACCACACATCGTTTGCGTCCAGCCACCCGGGAAAGAAACCGTTCGAGACGGTAAAGCTGTCCTATGGCGACCAGGTGCTGTGGCCGGATCACTGCGTTCAGGGATCGGATGATGCAAAGCTTGCCGCCGGGATCGATATCCCGCACGCGCAGCTCATTATCCGCAAGGGATATCATAACGAGGTCGACAGCTATTCGACCTTCGTGGCGGCGGACAAGAAGACCAAGACGGGTCTGACCGGCTATCTGCTCGAACGCGGGCTGACGGATGTGTATGTCTGCGGTCTGGCGACCGATTTCTGCGTCAGCTGGTCGGCGATCGATGCGCGGTCTGCCAAGCTTGATGTTTCGGTGATCGAAGATGCCTGTCGCGGCATCGACCTGAACGGCTCGGTCGCGGCG
Source organism: Paracoccaceae bacterium (assembly GCA_047638395.1). Classification (GTDB taxonomy): domain Bacteria; phylum Pseudomonadota; class Alphaproteobacteria; order MPNO01; family UBA830; genus CAXBCP01. Next base: position 6,567 of record JBLIMV010000021.1, read on the forward strand.
GCCTGGAAATCGATGGCGGCATCCGGCGTGAAGCGCATAAAATCAGGCGATATCGCCTGATCCACGAACGGGACGACGCATATACACGGTAGTTTCTGTCATCCCGGCCTTGTGCCGGGATCCAGTCTTCTTTCTTGCTGGGGATGTCGAAGAGCTGGACCCCGGAATAAATCCGGGGTGACATAATTCAGAATGACTGGGGTGTTTGTTTGGCAAGCATCGCAGGATCCACGAACGGGACGACGCATCGGATGACTTCGAACGGGGCGGCCACCTATTACATGGTGGAGATGGACTACCCGCATGAAACCGCGGCACAGCGCGAAAGTTTCGACGCCTATTACGGGCGCCATATCGACATGCTGCTCACCATTCCGGGGTTTCTGACGGCGCAGCGCTTTTACTGCGCGGACACGAAAATGGCGCCGTTCCTGGCGCTTTACCGCCTTACCGGACCGGAGGTGCTGACGTCGGAGGCCTACACGTCCAAGGCCGGGCGTATGTCGGTGCATCCGGACTTCCGCGCCTATATTTCCGACTGGGACCGCAACCTGGTGCAGGGCAGGGCAGACGTACCCGCAGATGGGGACGGGGATCGGGGCGGACCTGACCTCGCGACGGCGATGGAAGACACGATGATCCTGATAGACCGGCTGACACCGGACGCCCCGCCGCTGCCCGACGGCGTCGCGCCGCTGCACGTAATCGGACTCGACCGCACAATTGCGCAGCGAGGGGTTGCGGAAAGCAACCCGGACGGCATGCTGAAAAACCAGGACGGGTGGGAAATCAGGATCTGGCAGCCGATCCATGCGGTGCGTATACCGGCCGCATAGGCGCGCAACCGGCCGCAGCGACGTATGCTGCTGCCGGGGACGACCGGTCAGCCGTTTGTGCCGGCCTTCTTGGCCATCTCAAGACCTTTACCGGCAGCCTGATACGCAGCGCCGATATTACCCTTGGTGCAGGCCGTCTTGGCCGTGCTCAGTACACGCAGGATGTCACGCCGCTGCTCGCCTTGGGTCTGGCGCGCAACGCTGCGTTCCAGTTCCGCGACATGGCGGATGCACTGGCGCACCTGATCGTCGGCAGCGGATGCCGGCGCGCTGATGGAAAGGCTGAGGGGAAGGATAAAGGCCGCGCCTGCGAGGGCGGCAATCGCATACTTTTTCATAACTCTACTCACTTTTACTAATTACTACGGTTACCGGAAGACAACAGCTAACCGGTAACGCCTACGGGAATAAATGTAGGTAAGAAGCAGGGCGTATTCAAGTGAAAATGTTTCGATTTGTTTCTTGCACACGCCAAAAATTTTATCTGTTTTATGTCAAGTGTTTATGTAGGTTTGTTGATGTGTTTTATCTAAAAATTATGGTCAACACGATAAACCTGTGCGGTATGCTCAGGTAGAAAATCATACCATCGTATTCAATCATTGCGCGTTGTTTTGTCGGGCGGTGCCGGTGCGCCGTATTCCCCGATAAACTCCCTGAAGGCACCGTCGAGGGCATCTGCGTCAGCGAAGTCGTCCAGCCGTTCGAGCAGGACAACCAGCAGGTAATTGTTCCCGAGTCCGTATTCCGCATTCAGCGCGCGGAGCCGGGCATAGGCATCTTCCGAAAGCGCGGCATTGAACCGTTTGGGGAGCGGGTAGCGTTTTTTGCGGGGCGCGGGCATGGCGGGGCTCCGAAGGTTGCGGGGTTGGAGAACATGAAGATATACGAGTTATCGCTTCTGTCGCGACGATCCTTTATCACTTCTATCGATGCCGACTGGCGCGTGGAAGGTATCGAGATAGCGTTTTGACTCGACGTAAAAACCCGGCGAAGCTCTCGCTCCACCGGGTTTTTTATCGTCGTCGCCGCTGCCGGCGACCGTAATCGTTCTCGAAAAAGCTTACGCCCCTTCTTCCACCGTCCAGGTGCGGCCCTTGCGCAGCATGTCGTTCAGGCTGCCGGCGGGGTTTGCGGCGCGGACCTCTGCGAGCTGTTCATGCACCGCTACGTCATAGGCCTTGGCGGGGTTGTTGTAGAGCACGCCGAGGGCGACCGGGAATTCCGGCTGTTTCATGTCGGCGAGCATCATGGCGAGGATCTTGTTGGTCTCGTCATGGACCAGGATATCGTCCTCCGTCACGCCGTTCTCGCCGATGGTGACGGCCTGAATGCCGAAACCGTCATCGGCCTTGGCGAGGCCCTTGTTGCTGTCGGCACCGAAGATCAGCGGCTTGCCGTGTTCGACCGAGATCGAATTGTCGCCGACGACCTTCTTGTTGGTCCAGCCATCGAACGCGCCGTCATTATAGACGATGCAGTTCTGGATGATCTCGACCAGGGAGGCGCCCTTATGGGCGTGGGCGGCTTTGAGCACGCCCGGCATCTGCTTCTGGTTGGTATCGAACGTGCGCGCAACGAAGCGGGCGCCGGCGCCGAGGGCCAGGCTGAGCGCTGTCAGCGGGGCATCGACCGAGCCCTGCGGGGTTGACGGCGATCGGGTGCCGAGCTGGCTGGTCGGCGAGTACTGGCCCTTGGTCAGGCCGTAGATCTCGTTATTGAACAGCAGCAGATTCAGATCGACGTTGCGGCGGATGGCGTGCATCGTGTGATTGCCGCCGATCGACAGCGCATCGCCGTCTCCCATCACGACCCAGATGTCGAGATCGGGATTGGCAAGCTTGGCGCCGGTGGCCAGCGCCGGTGCGCGGCCATGGATCGTGTGGAAGCCGTAAGATGCCATATAGTAGGGGAAGCGCGCGGCGCAGCCGATGCCCGAGAAAAAGACCAGCTTTTCCAGCGGGATCTGCAGTTCGGCCATCGTGCGGTGCACGGCCTTGAGGATGGCGTAATCGCCACAACCGGGGCACCAGCGGACTTCCTGGTCCGACGCGTAATCGTTCGGCTTGAGCGCTTCGACAGGCGTTTCGATGTTCATCGGTTTATCCTTCTATCCGCGAGCGGATCTCGCGTTCGAGGGTCGAGACCTTGAAGGGCTGACCCGTGATTTGCGTAATGCTTTCGGCATCGACGAGGAACTTGGCGCGCAGCACGTTGACCATCTGGCCGTTATTCATCTCCGGCACGATGATGCGGTCGAACTTCGACAGAAGCTCTTCCATATTGGCCGGGAACGGCCAGACATGGCGGATATGGATGTGTGAGACGCTGAGACCGTCCTTCACGCAGCGGCCGACCGCCTGGTTGATCGCCCCGAAGGTCGATCCCCAGCCGACAACCGCGAGCTTGCCGGATTCTTCGCCGGTGGCGACGGCTTGCGGTGGGATGTCATGGGCGATTCCGTCAATCTTGGCGGCACGCACCTTGGTCATCCGGTGATGGTTGTCGCTGTCATAGGAGATATGACCGGAATTGTAATCCTTTTCGATGCCGCCGAGGCGATGCATCAGGCCCGGCGTTCCGGGAATGGCCCAGTTGCGTGCGAGGGTTTTCTCGTCGCGCAGATAGGGATGGAAACCCTCGGGGTCTTTGCGGAATTCGACCGGGAACGGCTCGACATCGTCGGCGTCGGGAATTTCCCACGGCTCGGCCGCATTGGCGAGGTAACCGTCGCTCAGGAAGATCACCGGCGTCATGTATTTGGTGGCAAGCCGGACCGCTTCAATCGCGGTCTCGAAGCAGTCACCCGGCGTGGCCGAGGCAACAACCGGCAGCGGCGTGTCGGCGTTACGGCCCCAGATAGCCTGGAACAGATCGGACTGTTCTGTCTTGGTCGGCAGCCCGGTGGAGGGCCCGCCGCGCTGAACATTGACGATCACCAGTGGCAGTTCGGTGACCAATGCCAGGCCGATGGCTTCGGTCTTGAGGGCGATACCCGGTCCGGACGACGACGTCAGTCCGAGCTTGCCCGCATAGGACGCCCCGATGGCCGAACACACGGCGGCAATTTCGTCTTCCGCCTGGAACGTGGTCACGCCATAGGGTTTGAGATTGGTGAGCGTGTGGAGGAGGGCGGAGGCCGGCGTGATCGGGTAGGAACCAAGGAACAGTTCCAGGCCGGCTTTCTTCGCGCCCGCGACAAGGCCCCAGGCAGCAGCTTCGGTCCCCGTGACCGCGCGGTAGGTGCCGGGCTGCACTTTGGCGCGCGGCACGATATAGGCCTCGACGCCGGAGGGCAGTTCAACCGTCTCGCCATAGGCATGGCCCGCATTCATCGCGGCGATATTTGCAGCCGCAATATTCGGCAGCTTGCCGAAGCGCTGGTTGACCCATTCCACGGTTGGCTCGCGGTCGCGGTCGTACATCCAGCACATCAGACCGAGGGCCCAGAAATTTTTGCACCGCGTCGCTTCTTTCGACGACACATCGCAGTGGGCGACGGCGGCGTTTGTCAGCTTGTTGATCTCGATCGCGATGACGATGTGGTTGTCCAGCGTGCCGTCTTCGAGCGGGTTTTCCGTGTAGCCGGCGCGCGCGATGTTGCGCTCGGAAAAGGCGTCGGTGTTCAGGATGACGGTGCCGCCCTTGGGGACATCTTTCAGATGCACTTTAAGCGCCGCGGGGTTCATCGCCACCAGCACGTCCGGATCGTCGCCCGGCGTCTGAATGTCGAAGGACGCGAAGTTGATCTGGAACGCTGAGACACCAAACGTGGTGCCGGCAGGTGCGCGGATCTCCGCCGGAAAATCCGGGAAGGTCGCGAGATCATTGCCCATCAGGGCGGTGGACTGCGTGAACTGAGTACCGGTGAGCTGCATGCCGTCGCCGGAATCGCCGGCGAACCTGATGACAACCGAGTCGAGAGCTTTACGCCCTCCGTCTTCGGTGGAGGCAACGTTTGTGGCCATGGAACCTGTTCCAGATAATTATATGTGTACAAACAAATTAGGTGGGCGCTTCTTCCCCGTCAAGCCGCGCCGGGATGCTCAGACCCAAATGGTATTACTGGATGGGAATGCCAAGCGTTCTCGTTACGGCAGCGAGGTTTTTATATCATGGCTGGCGAGTCTTTCATCCCCAAATTGACGTGATCGGTGCAGGATGGATTCGGGTTCGGGGCGGGGCACCTCGGCAATCGCGTGAGAGAGGAAAATCCGGATGCGCGTCACGCACGCCTGATCCTGAAGAGTGGAAGCGTAAAGGATGCACCGACGCGGAACGGGGAGGGAGGACAATTCAGGGGAGTGAACTATTCCCAAAGGACCGCTTGACAGTCCACCCGTCTGTGAAGAATAATTGTTCGTACACAAACAATTATTCCGAACAGGAATCCGAGGCACAGATGTCATCTTATTTGAGACCCACGGAGCTCGACGAGGCCCTGCAGGCGCTGGCCGCAGGGGATCGCATCATTGTCGCGGGCGGGACCGATTTCTATCCGGCCCGTGTCGGCAAGCCGGTCGATGAAGACATACTCGATGTGACGGCGATTGACGGTCTGCGCCGGCTGGAGCAGCACGGCGATTACTTTCATATCGGTGCGACAGCGACCTGGACCGATCTTATTCGTGCCGATCTGCCGGACTGGTTCCGCGCCCTGAAACAGGCGGCGCGCGAAGTGGGCGGGGTGCAGATCCAGAACGCCGGCACCATCGTCGGCAACATATGTAATGCGTCTCCCGCCGCGGACGGCGTGCCGGGCCTGGTCGCACTGGATGCGTCCGTGGTACTCGGGTCGGTTTCCGGGGAGCGGGAAGTCTCTATTACGGACTTCGTGCAGGGCAACCGGAAAACCGCACGAAAGCCCGATGAAATGGTGCTCGGGATCAATATCCCGGTCTGCAGAACGGGTGCACGGAGTGCGTTCCTGAAGCTCGGTGCCCGCAAATATCTGGTGATCTCCATTGTCATGGTCTCCGCCGTGCTCGAGACGGCGGCGGACGGCACGGTCGCTCGGCTGCGGATAGCGGTCGGTTCCTGTTCCGAGGTCGCAAAACGCCTGACGGCGCTCGAAGCTGACCTTGCCGGCAAACCCGCCGATAGCAGCCTTGCAGGCCTTGTTACCGAAGATCATATCGCGCCGCTGTCGCCCATCGGCGACGTTCGCGGCTCAGCCGAATACCGCAGCGATGCGGCGTTGACGCTTGTCCGCCGCGCCATCGCAGAACTGACGGAGTAAACATGTCCATCTCTTTCAATCTTAACGGAAAACCCGCTGTCACCGATGCAGCGCCTGCGCGGCGCCTCGCCCATGTCCTGCGCGAGGACCTGGGCTTTACCGGCACGAAGATCGGCTGCGATGCGGGCGATTGCGGCGCCTGCACGGTTCTGCTCGATGGCGAACAGGTGTGTGCCTGCCTGGTCCCAGTCGCCCAGGTCGCAGATCGCGATGTGATGACGGTCGAAGGTCTTGCCTCCGCGGACGGGCGCCTGTCCCAGCTGCAGCAGGCCTTTCACGAATACGGTGCGGCCCAGTGCGGTATCTGCACACCCGGCATGCTGATGGCGGCAGCCGACATGTTCAAACACAACGAAACCCCCAGCGACGACCAGATTATGGACGCCATGGGCGGTGTGCTGTGCCGCTGCACCGGCTACAGCAAGATTATCGACGCGGTGAAACATGTCGTGCAACCCAACGGGGTCGAGTTCGTCAATCCCGATGCCGGCGATGCCATGGGGGCCAGAACCCTGAAAACCGACGGCGTACGCAAGGTCGACGGCACCGAGCTGTTCGGTGCCGATGTTGCCCCGGCGGATGCCCTGTGGGCGCGAACCATCCGGTCGCCTCACCATTCCGCCACGTTTGCGCTCGGCGATTTTGATGATCTGTACAAGAAATGGCCGGGGCTCGAGCGTGTGTTCACCGCCGCTGATGTGCCCGGGAATAACGGCTACGGCATCTACCCCGACATTAAAGACCAGCCCGCTTTCGCCGATGGCGAAGTACGTTTCAAGGGTGAAACGGTTGTCGCACTGGTGGGCACCCGCGAGGCCGTCTACGGCATTCGCGATGAAGACGTGCCGATTACTTACGAGCCCCGTGAGCCGCTTTTCGGATTCGCCGGGCTGGAGGATGGCGCACATCAGATGCATGAGGCCAATCCCGGCAACATCCTCGCCCATGGCTATGTCAAAAAGGGCGAAGCCAAATCGGCGATGGAAACCGCCGACGTCGTTGTCGAGGACAGCTTCGTGACCGGTTTTGTCGAACACGGCTATATCGAGCCGGAAGCCGGCTGGGCCCAACGCGTCGGCGACCGTCTCGAGATGACGGTATCGACCCAGGCACCTTATATGGATCGCGACGAGGTCGCGCAGATCATCGGGATTCCGAACGAAGCCGTGCGCATCATTCCGACCGCCTGCGGTGGCGGGTTCGGCGGCAAGCTGGATCTCGGCGTCCACCCGGTGATCGGCGTTGCCGCGTGGGTCCTGAACAAACCGGTGCGCTGCACCTGGACCCGGATCGAATCCATGGCCGCGTCGACCAAACGGCATCCGTCGCGCATCACCGCGCGTTACGGCTGCACGCAGGACGGCGATCTTGTCGCCTATGAGATGTCGGGCGATTTCAATACCGGCGCTTATGTATCGTGGGGACTGACCGTCAAGGATCGCGTGCCCGTGCATGCGACCGGGCCTTACTATGTTCCGCACGTAGAAGCCAAGAGCCGGGCGGTATTCGCCAATGAGACGCCAGCCGGTGCATTCCGTGGCTTTGGCATTCCGCAGGCGGCGATCGCCCATGACACGCTTATGGACATGATGGCCGAGGAAATCGGCATGGACATTCTGGAATTCCGCCTCCGCAACGCGATCCGCAAGGGCCAGGACACGGCGACCGGTCAGGTGCTTGAATATTCCGCGGGGCTCGACCAGTGCCTCGTCGCGCTGAGGGAGGATTGGCAGACGGCGCGCGCGGCGGCAGAAAAATTCAACGCGACCTCTGACGGCGTGAAGCGCCGCGGCGTCGGTCTTGGCTGTATGTGGTACGGCTGCGGCAACACGTCTTTGTCGAACCCGTCGACCATGCATGTCGGCATCGCCGCCGACGGCACGGTCACGCTGTATTCGGGCGCGCAGGATATCGGCCAGGGCACCAACACGACGATGATGCAGGTCGCCGCCGACGGGCTCGGTATCCGCATGGACAAGATGGAACTTGTCTGGGGCGACACCGACAAGACGGCGGATGCAGGCAAAAGCTCCGCCTCGCGCCAGGCTTATGTATCGGGCCGGGCGGCAATGGAGGCGGGTGAAGACCTCCGCGGTCAGATCCTGCGTCTCGCCAATGTCGGCGACAGCGCGTCGATTGATTTCGGCGAAGGCCGGCTGACCGTCACGGAGGGCGATGCCGTTCGCGAGATCGATCTGTCCGAACTGTCCGCTGACAAGCTGCATGGCAATGTATTGGTCGGGGAGGCCACGTTCGACCCGCCGGCAACGCCGCTGGACGAACTGGGGCAGGGCAATCCCTATGGTACCTACGGGTTCGGCGCACAGATTGCAGAGGTCGAGGTCGACGTTGATCTCGGCACGGTCAAGGTTCTGCACGTCTGGGCAGCGCATGATGTGGGGGCGGCGATCAATCCGACTCAGGTTGAAGGCCAGGTCCATGGCGGTGTCGCGCAGGGGCTTGGACTGGCGCTGATGGAAGAGTACCTGCCCGGCCGGACTGAAAACCTGCATGACTACCTGATGCCAACGTTCGGTGACGTACCGCCGATCGATGTTTATCTGATTGAAGACCCCGAACCGACCGGGCCTTACGGTGCGAAGGGGATCGGCGAACCCGCCCTGATCCCGACACCGCCTGCGATTTTTGGGGCGATCTACCACGCAACGGGCGTGCGCATGAAGCAGGCACCGGCGACACCGGACCGCGTGCGTTCAGCGATACTTGCGGCACAGGGAGATAAAAAATGAGCGAGGAAGCCAAAAGCAACGCCGACGTCTGGTCGAAAACCGAAGCCGACACAACCAAGGCCGCAGAATCAAAGACCGATGGCGTCATCACCTGCGATGCCTGCCCGGTATTGTGCCGCATTCGGGAAGGTAAAACCGGCGCGTGCAGCCGCTACGGTAATGTCGAAGGCGCGCTGACCCGGACCGATCCGTTGATCATTACCCAGCAGATTTCGGACGAGAACGGTGACCTTGTGCCATTCCTGCCGACGCAGGAAGACGGAACCCAGCCGGACTGGGACGGCTCGCTCAATTTCCAGTCGCCGTCCTTTGTGACCGGTATCGGCGCGACAACGACCTATCCCGATTACAAGCCGGCACCGTTCATCGTGTCGTCCCAACACCACGACGTCGACATGATCACGGTCGTGTCCGAAGGCGTGTTCAGCTATTGCGGTGTGAAGGTCAAAATCGATACCGATCGCTTTATCGGCCCGGAAGCAGCGCCGGTGCGCGTCAAAGGCGAACAGGTCGGCCATGTAACCACTGCCGAATACGGCTCGCAAATGCTGGCGCTCGGCGGCGTCCATCACCTGACCGGCGGCAGTAAGAAAGAAGGCAATGCCACCTGTCAGGCAATGCTCAAGCTGTGCAACAAGGAAGAAGTCGAATTCACGATCGATGGCGGCGCGACAATGACTGTTCAGGCAGGCAAGCCGCCAGTTATCGATGGCAATCTGGAAGAGCGCATGCGGGTCGGTTGCGGGTCGGCGACCATCGGGATGTTCGCGCTCCAGTGGCACGGGCATGCGGACGAGGTCATTGTCGTCGACGATCACATCACCGGTGTTCTCAGCGAACATCAGTCGGGCAAGTTCCTCGACATGCCGCCGGCGGGTATCCGCGTGCGCGGCCGTCGCTCGACCGCGGGGCGGTATTTCCAGGTTGCCGAGCCCGGTGCGGGCTGGGGCGGCACGGACATCACCGAGCCGCTGTCGATTATCGAGAAGATCGATCCCGAAACAGCATGGCTCGGGCTGCGGCTGCTGATGGTCAGCACCACGGGCGAGGATCAGGCTTATTTCATTCTGGATGACGATCTCAAACCGGTTCCGGCCGAGATGCCGCCAGAACTTGCCGTGTCGGTCGACCGGATTGCCGAAAACTGTGAACCCGCACTGAGTACGGTGCTGTTCATGGGCGGTGCCGGCGGTAGCCTGCGTGCGGGTGTGACCGTAAACCCGGTTCTGCTGACGCGGTCGGTGCGTGAATTGCGGACGCGGGTCACCTGCGGTGGCGCGCCGGTCTATGTATGGCCGGGCGGTGGCATCACGGTGATGGTCGATGTGCTGCGGATGCCCGACAATTCGTTCGGGTATGTGCCGACGCCGGCACTGGTTGCGCCCATCGAATTCTCTATGTCGCGTGATGAGTTCATTGGGCTCGGCGGCTATGAAGATCACATCAAGCCAATCGGTGACGTGATGAAGGAGGGCGGCCTTCATGGGGTCCAGTCGATGGCCTGGGAGGGTAACAACCCGTGGCCGCTGGCCGAACGCCGCGCGCTCGAGGACGTTTAGCGCCTCCCGATGGACGCTCCTCAGGTAGCCCTTCTGCCCGACGGGCGGCGGCTGCATCTGCAGCATGGGCCGATCGATCTTGTGATCGAGGCGTTTGGCGACAGTGAAGAAGTCGGTGCTGCGTATCGTCAGGCGCGCGCTCGTTTTCAAACGGTGCTGGGCGAACTGGTTGGCGAATTGTCAGACCTGCGCACACCGGTCGGCGGGATTACTGAGCGATGGATGCCTGAGGGCCCGACCGCGCTGCGCATGATGGACGCCGTTTGGCCGCACCGGGACATGTTCGTGACACCGATGGCCGCCGTCGCAGGTGCAGTCGCCGACGAAGTGGTGACCGCATTGGTCGCGGGGCGCGGTGTGGAAAAGGCGTATGTCAACAATTCGGGCGATATTGCCGTCCACCTGACCCCGGGACAATCGCTGCGTCTCGGTATCGTCGGCGAACTGTTCCGGCCGACGATAGACGGCACGGCAGAACTGACTTTCGAACAACCGGTGCGCGGCGTAGCGACCAGCGGGTGGCAGGGCAGGAGCCAGTCTTTCGGGATCGCTGATGCGGTCACGGTGCTGGCGAAATCGGCGGCGGCCGCAGACGTGGCGGCGACACTGATTGCCAATGCGGTGAATGTCGATCATCCGGCCATCGAGCGCGCGCCGGCAACCGATCTCGACGACCAGTCGGATCTTGGTGAGCGGCTGGTGACGGTCGGTGTTGGAGACCTGGAACATGACGCGGTCGATGCCGCCCTGGCGGCGGGATTCGCGACCGCGAAGGACATGCAGGATACTGGACTCATCGCAGGCGCGGTGATGGTATTGAAGAAAGAAATGCGCGCGACCGGCACCCTGCCGGCTGCGCTGCCGGCAACGGCATAACATCTGCCGGTAACGGCTAAACAGGAGAGGAAGACCAAGATGAACGACGGAAGAATGGTTGTTGAAACGCGGCCCGAAGGCGATTTCGGGGACCTGGTGAAGGTGCGCAAATTCGTCATGCATATCGAAGAGGTCCTGCACGAATTCGGCCCGCCCGCCGAGACCCCGCAGCTTAAAGGCTATATTGCGGCAATCGCCCAGAATCCTTACGCGGGTCGGTATGTCGAAGACATCATGCCGCTGACGGAACAGCTCAAACCGATGGGTATCGCCATGGCCAAGCGCCTGATGGCGATCATGGGCGGACCGAACGCCATCGTCGGCTACGGCAAGGCTGCCATCGTCGGCGAGAACGGCGAGCTGGAACATGCAGCGCTCTGGCATGAACCCGGCGGGTACGGCATGCGGGAGCTGATGGACAAGTCCGCCGCGATCGTCCCGTCGACCAAGAAAGTCGGCGGCCCCGGTTGCACCATCGACGTGCCGATTGCGCACGCGAATGCGGCCTACGTGCGGAGCCATTTCGACACGGTGGTGTGTTCGATCAACGACGCGCCGCGGGCCAACGAAATTGTCTGGATTCAGTCGATGTCGAATGCGCCACGGATTTATTCGCGTTCGGGCGGTCTGCGCGACGAAGACACCAAAGGCGAAGACGGACTGCGTTAACAGCCCGTCTTCGGTCTCAGGTTAAAAACTCAGGCCTGCGGAGCGGAGGCGCCTTTCGGTGCCGTCCGCTCCGCAGGTTTTCTATTGCGTGCCGTCAATTGTGGACGGCGCGTTACTTGTCCTTGTTTGCCTCACCGGTCCAGGCCGTGCGGTCGATATCCAGATCCGGGAATTTATCCGGGTCGAAGACCGGCCGGACGATGCCTGCCTTAAGCTGATCGCGAAAGTCGTTGAGCAGACGTTTCGCGATCGGGAACAGCATGATCAGGGCGAGCAGGTTGACCACCGCCAGCACGCCCATCATCGGGTCTGAGAAGAAGAACACCGATGTTGCCCCGGGTGCGACCGCACCGAGGAACACGATGGCCGTGATCCCGATGCGTAGCGCATGGAGAGACATTGGGTGTTTGGTCATGACCGTCATTGCGTTCTCACCCAGGTAGTAATTGTAGATGATTGAACTGAACGCAAAGAGCAGGATCGCCGCCGTCAGGAAGTACTGAGACCAGGCCCCAAGGTGGAACACGAGGGATTGCTGGGTCAGCGCGACACCGTCAATCCCTTCCGCACCGGCGACGTAGACATCGCCGAGCAGGATCACGAACGCCGTGCAGCTGCAGATGATAATCGTGTCGATGAAGACCGAGAACGACTGCGTGATCCCCTGGCTGACCGGATGACGGACATCCGCGGTCGCCGCCACGTTCGGCGCCGAGCCAAGCCCGGCTTCGTTTGAGAACAGACCGCGTCTGAGTCCCTGTGCGATTGCCGCACCCATACCGCCACTGACCGCTTCCTCGATACCAACCGCATTGGCAACGATCGTCATAAAGACGCGTGGCACATCACCGATGTTCATGACGATGACGATCAGGGCGAGCCCGATATAGCCGATTGCCATGATCGGGACGATGACATCGGCGGTCTTCGCGATCCGGTGGATACCGCCGTAAACGATGATGGCCGTACCAGCGGCCAGGACGATGGCGGTAATGTATCGATCGATCCCGAGGCTGTCCTGCGCCGCACCGGCGACAGTGTTGCCCTGGAATGCCGGAAACCCGATACCGAAGGCGGCAATCAGGCAGATCGCATACAGGATCGCGAGCCACTTATAATCCGCGCCCAGGCCATGAATGATCGTCCGGGCAGGGCCACCGCGGAACGAACCGTCGGCCTCCCGCTCCTTGAACAGCTGGGCCAGCGAACATTCGATCAGGCTGGTTGCCATCCCGACAATCGCGATTGCCCACATCCAGAATACGGCGCCCGGACCGCCAAGGGTGATGGCAACGGCGACACCGGCAATATTACCGCCGCCGACCCGTCCGCCAACGGACAGCAAAAGCGCTTCGCGCGCGGTGATGGTATTGGGGTCACCCGACTGGTTGCTGCTCGAGAGAACCCGAAACATGCGGATGAAATATTTGAACTGAACGAAACCACTGACAATTGTGAAGAAGACGCCAAGGACGACGAGGAAGGGGACTAGCGCCCACCCCCACGTGAGATCGCCGATGACGCCAAAGAACGATTCAAGAAGTTCCATTTGTCGTACCCCGTCTATTATTTTTAATATCGGACGGAATTACCCTATCACGGGATTCGAGAATTCAAGCTTTTTTGGCGAATCACAGTAGACCGGCGCAACCACCGGTCTACTGTACATGAGATATCAGGTGGGGGCGCGAAGTGGCCTTATGGCTTACCCCGCGTTCAGCGCTTTCCAGACCTTCGGCGGCGTTGCCGGGATGCCGAGCTCCTTGCCGCCATTACCGTCCAGCGCATCCATGATCGCATTATAGATCACCGGGTACGCACCGCCATTACCGGCTTCGCCGCAGCCTTTGACGCCGAGCGGGTTGGTTTTGCACGGGACCGCATGGGTCGTGAAGTCGATATGGGCGATGTCATCGGCACGCGGCAGCTGGTAGTCGAGGAACGTTCCCGTCATCAGCTGTCCTTCATCGTCATAGATCGTGTCTTCGCCCAACACCTGGCCGATGCCCTGGGCGATGCCGCCATGGACCTGGCCTTCGACGATCATCGGATTCACGACGACGCCGAAATCGTCGACCACGGTGTAGCGGTCGATTTTGACAACGCCGGTGTCGGGATCGATCTCGACCTCGGCGATGTGGCAGCCATTGGGGAAGCTGATCGGCGCGGTCTTGTGATTGACCTTGTGCGACAGGGAGTCGGGAAGTTCTTCAGCGCCGCCCAGGTCGCGGGCTTTTTCGGCCAGCGTCATGATGCCGACGCTTTTATCTGTGCCGGCAACGGTGAACTGGCCGTTAACGAATTCGATATCCTCGATAGCCGCTTCGAGCACATGACCGGCGAGTTTCTTGCCGTTCTCGATAATGGTTTCAGCGCATTCGATGATGGCGCCACTGGCGGCAATCATAGAGCGGGAGCCACCGGAACCGCCGGCACCGTCGCTCATCTCATCGGAATCATGCTGGACGAGATTAATCGCCTCGAACGGAATACCGAGCTGGGCAGAAAGAACCTGGGCGAACGGCGTCGCGTGGCCCATGCCGAAATCCTTGTTCCCGGTCACGAGCGTCACCGAGCCGTCTTCCTCGAACCGGATGTCGGCAAGTTCTGTGCCGGGTCCCGCCGTGGTTTCAAGATAGGGCGCGATGCCGACGCCACGTTTCATGCCGGCTGCTTCGGAGGCCTGTTTACGGGCAGCGTATCCGGCGTAGTCGCTGCGCTGGAGGCACATATCGAGGATGGTTTCGAACTCGCCTGAATCGTAGGTCAGGTCGACCGGCGTTTCATGCGGGAACATGTCCGGGCTGATCATGTTGCGGCGGCGGATTTCGACCCGGTCGATGCCCATTTCCTCGGCGGCCTTGTCGATCAGGCGTTCGAGGAAGAATTTGGACTCAGGCCTTCCGGCGCCGCGATAGGGCCCGGTCGGTACTGTGTTGGTGAACACGCATTTGGCGTTATACGAAATCGCCGGCGTCTTATAGAGGCTGATAATGTTGCGGCTTGTCACCATCGTTGCGGGCCATGGCCCCATTGCGGTGAGGTACGCGCCCATGTCGCCGACGCCATCGACACGCAGCGCCAGGAAATTGCCGTCGGCATCAAGGGCCATGGCCAGCTCGAACGTCATCGCGCGGCCGTGGTGATCGGACAGGAAGCTTTCCGAGCGGTCACCGGTCCATTTGACGGCGCGGCCGAGTTTCTTCGCCGCATGCATCACGACAATGGCTTCGTTGAAGGCGGAGCCCTTCATGCCGAATGAGCCGCCGACTTCCTTGGAGATGATGCGGACTTTGTCTGGCGTCGTTCCGAGCATATTAGCGGTACCGTTACGGTAACCTGACACGCCCTGTGTGCCGACATGTAACGTGTAGCGCTCGGTCGCGGCATCGTATTCGGCGACGGTTGCGCGGGGTTCCATCGCGCTGACGACGATCTTGGTGTTGGTCAGCTCGACCTTGGTCGTATGGGCGGCTTCGGCGAAGGCTTTTGCCACCGCTTCGTCATCGCCCCATTGGAAATCGAGGCAGGTGTTGTTCGGCGCGTCATCCCACACGGACGGCGCGCCGTCTTTGACCGCTTCCACGGGATCGCTGACGGATGCCAGGGATTCGATATCGACCTCGATCAGTTCCATCGCGTCGCGCGCCTGGGCCGTGGTCTCTGCAATCACAACGGCGATAGGGTCACCGACATGTTTGACCTGACCGACGGCCATCGCCGGGCGGGGCGGCACAACGGCGGCTGAGCCGTCGCGGCTTTTGACACCGATCGGGCAGGGAATGTCTTTTACGCCGTCGGCGCGGAGGTCTTCACCGGTATGCACTGCGATGACGCCGGGGGCGGCAAGCGCTGCCGTGGCATCTACAGCCTTGATGTTGCCATGGGCGACCGGCGAGCGCAGGAATACGGCATAAGCCTGACCTTCAGCATTGTAATCGTCGGAATACTCGCCGCGGCCCGTCAGCAGTTTGGGGTCTTCGGTGCGAAGGACGGGCTGGCCAATGCCAAATTTCAGTGTGTCCAGAACGGCGTCGTCAGGCATATCGGGGAGCTCTCTGATGAGGGTGATGTAACGGTAATGTAGCAGAGCGCTATATGCGTGCAATCCCGCCTTTCGGGACAACAGCGTTGTGTCTGCGCAGACTTGACAAGCCGGCTGTCGCGGATGAACATTGTATGTACACAAACGAATATTTGAAAAATTTGATCGCCTAGCCGGGAGCGCACCATGCCAGCCAATATCCGTAAAACATCCGTGATCGTCGAAGAAACCCGCCAGGATATGGGCCGGGCGGTAAATCCGCCGACACGCAAGGCGGCAGCGCTCGCCGTGATCGAGAACCCGTTCGCGGGTCGGTACGAAGAGGATCTGACGGTGCTGATGGATATCGGTGCCGAACTGGGCGAACTGCTTGGCCGCATGTGCGTCGAGGCGCTGGGTATCAAGCCTGAAGAGGCGGAAGGTTACGGCAAGGCCGCCATCGTCGGTGAAAACGGCGAATGGGAACATGCAGCCGCGATCCTGCATCCGAAGCTCGGCGCGCCGCTGCGCAAGGAAGTTGAAAAGGGCGCAGCACTTGTACCGTCGGTCAAAAAACTAGGGGGTCCCGGCACAGCAATCGATATTCCGCTCGGCCATAAGGATGCCGCCTACGTGCGCAGCCATTTCGACGGCATGGAAGTCCGCCTGGCGGACGCGCCACGGGCCAACGAAATTCTGGTCGCGATTTCGGTAACCGATTCAGGCCGCCCGTTCCCGCGGGTCGGCGGGTTGACGACCGATGACATGGTTGGCAAAGACGGGCTGAAGTAGGTCGGTAAGTTTGTTCCGTTGATTCTGCAGTCCCCAGCTTGTCGTCTCGGCCTTGTGCCGGGATCCAGTTCGACGAACCGGTAAGACTGGGCCCCGGCACGAGGCCGGGGTGACGATATGTATCTGTTGTCGAACTAGGCGATCAATTCAGACCACTTCGGGAATACGGTCCGCCGGCGGGGTGTTGCGGCTGCGGCCCGAGGCGACCTTGCCGTCGATGACGACCATGCCGACGCCCGGGATGTCGCCCATCTCGACGCTTTCAAGAAGGTCTTTGCCCGCCGTGTGCTGTGCGCGGTCGAGGAAGACGAAATCGGCGGCGCGGCCCACTTCGATCAGGCCGCAATCGAGCTCGCGCATCCGTGCCGTGTTGCCGGTCGCGAAGCAGAACGCGGTTTCGGCGGCGACGTCGCCGAGTGATGACAGCATTGAAACCATGCGCAGGATGCCGAGCGGCTGCACGCCGGAGCCCGCCGGGCCGTCCGTGCCGAGGATGACGCGATCGACCTGATTCAATTCGGACGCTGTGCGCAGTGCAAACAGGGCAGCTTTTTCATTGCCGTTATGGACGATCTCGATCCCGGCACCGCACTGCTCGCACAGGCAGGCAATCTGATCGAGGGGCAGGGCGGTGTGACCGCCATTGATGTGGCCGATGATATCAGCGCCGGCTTCGAGCACGACATCCTTGTCGATCAGGCCGGAGCCGGGGATGGATGGTCCGCCGGTATGGATCGTCGATTGAATGCCGTATTTGCGGGCCCAGTCGACCATCTGCTTGGCCTCCTGGCCGGCCTTGACGCCGCCGAGGCCGATCTCGCCCAGCAGTTTCACGCCGGCTTCGCTCATCTCTTTGAAGTCTTCTTCGACCATGCCTTTCTCGAGGATCGGCGCACCTGCGTGCATTTTGACGCCCCCGATGGGGAAGGCCGAGAAGCAGCGCTGTGCCGTGATGGCAAGGGCGACCACGCCCTTGGGATCCTTCGGGCGGCCGGGCAGGTGGACTTCACCGGCGGAGATCATCGTGGTGACGCCGCCATGCATGGAGGAATCAATCCAGTTGGTCTGGTTCTGACGCGGTGTCCAGTCGCCAAAGACCGGATGGACATGGCTGTCGACGAGGCCCGGGCAAAGGGCGGTGCCATGGGCATCAATCGTGACATCCGCCTGGTCGGTATCGAGGTCTTTCTCCTTACCGAACGCCGTGATTTTACCGTCCACCGCGACCAGGGTGTCCGCGTCGAGCACCGGGTTTTCG
The DNA here is from genome assembly GCA_047638395.1 of Paracoccaceae bacterium. Taxonomy (GTDB): domain Bacteria; phylum Pseudomonadota; class Alphaproteobacteria; order MPNO01; family UBA830; genus CAXBCP01. Next base: position 24,570 of record JBLIMV010000021.1, read on the forward strand.
AGCGCGCCGGACAGCATCAATCCGATGTTCCTGATGACAGTCTTGCCCTTCGGCGCCTCTGGGGCGGCGGGTCCAGCCATGGGGTTGTTCCTTATAAAGAGTGGTGAGAGCGGTTGTTATTCGGCGGCGGCAGTGGAGTTGCGCCGGTCCGACGCTTCGAGCCGGGCGCAGAGCTCATCCGTATTCTGGACGTCGCCGAAATGCGAATAGAAAGCGACCAGCGAATTGGCGTGATCTTCATCCGATGATGTGGCGCAGCCATCCGATACCATCAGGGCGCGGTAGTTCAGCATCATCGCATCGCGCGCTGTGGATTCGCAGCACACATTTGTGGCGACGCCGCAGACGAGAATGTTTTCGATGCCGTTATCCTTGAGGATAAGCTCGATGTCGGACGAGCCCTGAATGAACGCGCTGTAGCGCCGCTTGACGACACGGAAGTCGCCATCCTGAACATCCAGATCCGCCCACAGCTCGAACGGCCATGCGCCCGGCGTCATCGAATCGACACGCAGTTCCGCTTTTTCCGGCAGGTAACGTTCATGTGCGGTCTTCCATGATTCTCTCGTATCGGCCGGGGCTAGATTCTGGATCCAGATGACAATGCCGCCGGTACGCCGAACTGTCTCGGCGATCCGGTTGACGTTGCCGACGACAGTCTGACCGACCGGGCAGCCGGCCTGCTGGCTTTCATCCATGAAATAGTTCTGCATATCGACCACCACGAGCGCCGTCTTTTCGGTCTCGAAGGTTTCCTGCGAATGTTCGCGGCCCATGCGGGCCGTCATTGCATCGATATATCGCTGTGGCATTTCAAATTGATGCGGCATGTCCCGTCTCCTGTTTGTCTCTGTTCACTAACCAGATGATACGCAATCGTGCGCCTTAGTTAAAGTTCGACCCGCCATTGGCGTGGATGACTTCGCCGGTGATGAAGCTCGCCTTGTCCGAGATCAGGAAGATGCCCGCATTGGCGATTTCTTCCGGCTCGCCAAACCGGCCCATCGGAAAACGCATGGTCATGGAGGCACGCAACTCGTCGGTCATGCCGCCGACCATCGCGGTCTCGGCAAGACCCGGGCTGACAGCGTTACAGCGGACCTTCGGTGCCAGTGCCCGAGCGAGCGAGCGGTTGAGCGCAATGATCGCACCTTTGGACGATACATAGGCGGGGCCGCCCTGTCCGTTACCGCCGGTGACGCCGAACAGAACGGATGTCGACGTCGTCAGAACGATGGAGCCACCGTCATGAGCCATCATGTGTTTGGCGGCGGCCTGAGAAATCAGGAACGATCCGGTGACGTTGACCGACATGATGAAATTACATTCGTCGGCTTCCAGTTCGTCCCAGCGCTTGGACGAATGGGCAGCTCCCCAATGCATCAGCGCATCGAGCCCGCCGAACTTGTCGACGGTCTGTGCGACGGCGGCGGCGCAGTCTTCCGTTTTGGAGACATCTCCGCCAAAAAACGTCAGCTCATCGCATTCGGGAAGTTCGGCACGCATGCGGTCTTCCTGCGGATCGAACGCCAGGACACGGCAGCCATCCTCAAGTAACAGCTTTGTGCAGGCGAGCCCAATTCCGCTCGCGGCGCCGGTAACGAGGACGGTTTGTCCCATCGAAAATCTCCCGTTTGATTAGAGTCCTAATCATGTGTAATTTATATATGCACACGAGGCAAAAGAGCTGTTCCCTCAGGAACAAATCAATTCGCCTCAGACACGCTCCGAATAGAGAGAGCGGTCGAACAGGGTAACATAGTCTGGCCACTGGCCGGGCGGACACGGGAGCGGTCATGTCAAACGCGTCGAAGAATTCGATTCCGAAACCTCTTCACTTCGGGATTGTTACGGTTCCGAGGTTTATTATCGGGTGCATGATCCTCGTTGGCATTCTTATTAACGTCGCCAACGTTATCGGGCGTTACATGTTCCTCGAGCCAATTATCTGGGCCGAGGAAATCATGATCTACATCATGGTCTGGACCGTCTTTATCGGTGCGATCCTTGTTTCTTACGACGGCCAGCACCTGAAGATGGATGTCTTTTCCGTCATGCTGCCGTCGCCTTACAAAGAGATCATCAATTTCATCGCAACGGCGTCGGTGCTCCTCGTCTGCATTTACGTTATTCCGAATAACTGGATCGTCGTCGAACTGATGTGGAACAACGATCAGCGCAGTGTCGTTGCCGAGGTGCCGATGGTGATACCGCATTTCGCGATATTGGCAGGGTTCACGCTGATCTTCATTGGGATCCTAGTCCGGTTCAGATCGCACGTCAGCGGAACGCTGACGAGCGAGCTCGATCTTATCGTCAAGGGACACGGCGATGAAGACACGACCGTGACCGACGCAAAAAACTAATCCCTTTAAAAGAATAGACAGAGATTAAGGAGCGTATCCATGGAATGGATTATTGGGGGATTAGCGACGATTCCGATGGAATATTATATGGGGATCGTGCCGGTCATACTTTTGATTCTGGGCTTTCCCATATTCATCATCTTGCTCGCGACCGCATCGATCGTGCTGATCGTCCATCAGGCTGTGCCGCCGATGGCGATGCACATCAATATGTTCGGGAGTGTCGATAAATTCGCGCTGATGGCCGTGCCGTTCTTCATCTTCGCGGGTGAAATTATGGGGCAGGGCGGTATCTCCAAGCGGATTGTCGCCTGGGTCATGTCGATTATCGGTAGTGTGCGCGGCAGTCTCGCGCTGACCACGGTCGGCACCTGCACGGTCTTTGGCGCTATCTCCGGCTCAAGCCCGGCGACAGTCGCCGCGGTCGGGCGTCTGCTCTACGCCCCGATGCGCCAGGCGGGATATACCGAACGATTTGCTTCCGGCCTGATTTCTTCGTCAGGCGCCATTGCCACGGTCATTCCGCCGTCAATCGGTATGATCCTGTATGGTGCGTCGGCCGAACAATCCGTCGCCCTGCTGTTTGTCGCCGGTGTCATTCCCGGACTTCTGATTGCCGGGCTGATGGCGACTTACATTTACATCTACGCCCTTCGCACCGGTATTCGCGAAGCATCCGGCTTCTCGCTCGCGCGGTTCTTCTCAGCCACTAAGGAAGGCATCTGGGCGCTTGGTACACCGTTCATCATTCTTGGCGGTATTTACGCTGGTATCTTTTCTCCTACAGAATCTGCCGGCATCGCCTGTGTCTATGCGATCATCGTAACGCGCTTTATTTACGGTGATATTTCCTGGAAGGGCATCTGGACCGTCTCGGTAGACTCCATGTACCTGACGGCGCAGGTCCTGATTATCGTCGCTGCCGCGGGTGTGTTCTCGCAGTTGTTGACGATCAGCGGTATTCCGCAGGATGCGGTCGCGGCGATTGAAGCCATGAATATGGAACCGTGGATGGTTCTTTTGGTGATCAACGTGTTCCTGCTTGTCGTCGGCTGTGTGCTCGATCCGGGCTCTGCCATCCTGGTGCTTACGCCGTTGCTGGCGCCGATCGCGTTTGCGATGGGTGTGGACCTGATCCACTTTGGCATCATCATGACGGTGAACCTCGCCATTGGCATGTTCACGCCGCCTTTCGGTCTGAACATCTTCGTCACGCAGGCGCTGTTCAAGGTTCCGCTGTCGAGCATCTATCCGGGTCTGATACCGTTTATCTTCGTCAACCTGCTCGCGCTGGGTATCATCACCTACGTGCCGGAACTGTCGCTCTATCTGACGCAGTTTGTGAATTAGGAAGAGGCGGCTTGCAGACCATGCAGCCGCCTCGACCCGTTCTCTGAGTTGAAGGATCACCAGCGCCGGCTGACAGAAAATCGGCGTCTCGGCTTTATCGCTCTTGCCACGACCATCTTTTGTTACGGAACATTGTGGACCGTGGGCAAAGTCTCTATTGATTATATTCCGCCGCTTTGGTTTACCGCCGGGCGCTTCGCGATAGGTTCACTGTTTATCGCGGGCGTGCTCTGCGCCCAGGGGCGGCTGAAACTGCCGGACCGGGCTGATGTGCCGATCATCCTGAGTGTCGGGGGCGTCATGCTTGGGATGTATTCGTCGATTTTCCAGAGTGCGCTCCAGTTCGTCGATGCCGGGCGCGCGACTATTCTCGGTTATACGACCGCAATATTCATCACCCCGCTTGCCATCCTGTTTCTCGGTGAACGGCTTTCACTGATTAAAGGGATCGGCCTTGCGGCTGCGCTTTCGGGGTTGCTGATCCTCTTTAGCCCGGCCGAGATGGATTGGTCGAATTCCGATGTGGTGCTCGGCAACGGTCTGCTGGTCCTGTGTGTCATCCTTTGGTCTTCGGTGATCCTGCACCTTCGGGTGCACCGCCAGATCTCGGACACGCTGTCGCTTGTCCCCTGGTATCTTCTGGTGTCAGGCTTCGTGGCGATGATATCGGCTTTTATCTTCGAGGGACCGCCGGTATTCGAAGTCTCCACCACCGGCTGGTTGTTGTTTCTCTACACAGGGGTGGTCTGCAGCGGGATCGGCAATTGGGGCGTCACGACGGCGATTATGAACTTGCCGGCAACGACGTCGAGTATCTGTCTTCTCGGCGTTCCCGTCTTCGCGACGGTCGTCAGCGTCTCCTTTATGGGGGAGGTCCTGACGCTGCCGCTGTTGGCGGGGCTTTGTTTGATTATTGGTGGAATTGTGGCGGTAACACTGTCCCGCGAAGCTTAGGGCTGCTCGGCCGAGACGGTTTTGGGTTTCCAGGCCGACGTGGGCATCTTTGCAGAAGTGGGCATTTTTACGGACGGGTTTCTGGTCGCAGCGGTGACGGAAACAGCCGGATCAACATCAAATTGCTTCTGAAGGCGATCTGCGATTGCCCGGTCCCGAAGATATTCTTCATAGGTCCGCGCGGGCCGAAGCAGATAGGGGCTTACCCGTGTTTCTTCATCCCGGCTCTCGCGCTTCGACATAGATTTTCCCACATTCTCGCGCTTTCGCGCTAAAGAGACATCCGCCTGAGGCGGCGATATTTGATCAGCCTACCAACTCTGAACAACACAGATTGAAGCCGGTCTACGATCAAATCTCAATTCCTAAAGCGGAGTTATCCACAACCGGAGGTATTTTCCTGTAGATAACTTCCGTGAGCGATAATTGGTTAATGTCTCCGGCACTTCGAATCCGGCCGGACTCGCGTGGATTTCTGCGGGTACGGTGTCTCGCCCGGGACAGGGGGCGTTAAATATGCTAACAGAGCGATGATCTGTCAGTTCCGAGAGAGGGCTATGTTTTCCGAAAAATCGATAATTGTGACCGGCGCTGCCAGCGGTATAGGGAGGGCCTGTGCCAGGCGGCTTCTGGGTACTGGAAACCGGGTTGTTGCGGTCGATCTCGAGCGAGAGGCGCTTGAGACGGCTCTCGGAGCAGAGTCGGAGAACCTGAAATTTTTCGCGGGCGATGTTGCCCGCACGATGACAGCCGACGGTGCGGCGGCACTTGCGGTCGAATCATTTGGCGGCGTGGACGGTCTGGCTCATTTCGCGGCGGCGCATTCCAAACTGAATTGGGAGCAGGCCGACGAGGAAGAATTCAACAGGATTATGTCGGTCAATATCACGGGCCCGTTCCTGATGGCCAAAGCAGCGGCACAGGTGATGATCGATCAGGGGACAAAAGGCGCGATTGTGCTCACCTCGTCCGGCGGCGTTCTGATGGGCGGCACGGGAGAGAACGGTCGTGGCGGTCCCGCCTACACAACGTCCAAGGGCGGGGTGCTGGTGCTGGTCCGGACGCTCGCAAAATCGTGGGGAAAATACGGCATCCGCGTGAATGCAATCAGCCCGGGCGTCGTCGAAACGGCGATGACGTCGGAGTATAGCGAAGAGGCAATGGCGGGCGCGGCGTCCCGCGCGGCGCTGGGGCGTGTGTCACAGCCGGAAGAGCAGGCGGCGGCCGCGATCTGGCTTCTATCGGACGAATCCGGATTTATCACCGGCGAAAATACGAACATCAATGGCGGAGCGGCATTCGGGTGATCCGCAGGTTATGATTTCTTCACGATCGATAGGTTTTGTCGCGCTTGCCGGCGCGATTGCGGGGTATGGCGGGTTGTGGCCGGTCTCGAAGACGGCGCTCGAATTCATGCCGCCGTTCTGGTACGCGTCGATCCGAATACTGAGCGGTGCGGTGATCCTGTTTGCTCTGCTCTGGATGATGGGCAAGCTGCGCTGGCCGACCCGGCACGATGTGCCGTTGGTGCTGAGTGTCGGTGTCTTCATGATGGCGATCTATACCCTGCTGATGCATATCGCGTTGCTCTATGTGGATGCCGGAAGGGCCGCGCTTCTGGGCTATACGACGCCGATCTGGGTGTTGCCGGCAGCTTATTTCTTTCTGAAAGAGCGGCCGTCCCGGCGGCGGCTGATTGGACTGATCGTCGCCATGTGCGGACTGGTCGTGCTGTTTAACCCGGCGACGTTTGACTGGTCTGATACCGATGTTGTGATCGGCAATGCGATGCTGCTTTGCTGTGGCATCAGCTGGTCGATCGCGATCATTCACATCCGCAAGCACCAGCCGCAGCGGACGCCGTTTCAGCTCGCCCCGTTTCAACTCACCCTGGCTGGATCGCTGATTGCCATTATGGCGCTGATTTTCGACCCGTTGCCGGTGTTTACAGGGTCGATGCTGGAGGTCGGTGTCTTTGCCTATGGCGGGATCATGGGAACGGCGGTCGCGATGCTATCCGTGACGACAGCGATCCGTTATCTGCCGACGGTCGTCTCCACCGTCGGGCTATTAGGCGTTCCTGTATTCGCGCTTACGTTGAGTGTTGTTTTTCTGAATGAAACACTCACATTCGGGCTCGCCGCCGGTCTGGTTCTGATCCTTGCGGGGATCGGGCTTGTATCGGTGCCTGACAGGAGGTCGTCAGACGGCTGACGCCGGGCAGGGGTCAGGCCAATTTGATAAGACGTTCCAGATTGCCGCTGTAAATCTTGGCCCGTGTCGCGGCATCGATATCGAGCTTGTCGACGGCGTTGATCGTCTCGCGGATCAGCAATCCGCCGCCCTCGGGATCGAACGGTGCATCGGTCGCGAATAGCGAATGATCCGGGCCAAAGAATTCCAGGCCGCAGGCAGCGGCGGCCACCGATCCGTTCGTGGCGGTGTCCGCGTAGAACATTTTGAAATATTCCTTGGGCTGCTTTTTCAGCCCCGCCTGTTCGGCCAGCGGGTTGCGATCCGGATCGCCGGCAAAAATCTGCTGGAACCCGATACCGATTTTCTCGGCAAAGAACGGGATCATCCCGCCGAAATGGTGGGTAATGATCTTGATATCGGGCAGCTTGTCGAACAGGCCTGAATATATCAGCCGCGTCATGCAGGCGCTGGTCTCGTAGGGCCAGCCGAAGGTGAACCATATTTCGACCTCGGAGGCGTCTTCCTGTGCGTAATCGGGGAAGTTCGGCCCGCGCATGGGGTGTATCCAGATCGGCAGGTCATGCTGCGCCATGATCTCGAATATCGGATAAAACTCCGGTGCCGATAGCGGCTTGCCGAGGACGTTGGTGAAAAGCTGAATACCCTTCGCATCCAGCTCGTTCACGGCGCGGTTGGCTTCGGCGACGGCGGCATCCGGGTTGTTCATCGGCAAGGCCGCGATAAAGCCGGCCAGGCGGTCCGGGTTTTGTTTCACCCGGGCGGCCAGTCCGTCATTTGCGAGACGCGCGAGGGCAGGGGTCTGATCGGGACTACCGAGCATCTCGATCGGCGGATTGGCGAGCGAGATGATCTGGCGGTAATCGTCGAACCCGTCCAGCAGGCGCATATGCGCATCTTCATCGTGCAGCGCGGTCAGTGCGCCGAAGAATTTGACGATACCCGGATCGGGCGCGATCTCGGCAAATTTTTCAAAATAGGATTTCGGAATAACGTGGTTGTAGGCGTCGATGCGGGCCATTTGCCCTCCCTGATATTATTACCCCGATGATAGATCGCCGACGGCGTTGTGCAAAACCCCTTTGATGTGGTGATATCCGGTCAGGAGGAGATGAGATGTTCGTCAAAAATGCGTGGTATGTCGCCGCCTGGGAAACCGAAATTGCGGAGACGCCGCTGGCACGGACGATATTGTCGGAGCCGGTGGTCATGTTCCGCACCGCAGACGGCGTCGTCGCGCTGGAGGACCGCTGTTGTCATCGCGCGCTGCCGCTGTCGATGGGGCAGGTTGTCGGCGACCGGATACAGTGCGGCTATCACGGGCTTGAATTCGATGCGTCGGGTGTTTGCGTAAAAGTACCGGGGCAGACCAAGATCCCGCCAGGCGCACAGATCAGGTCCTATCCCGTGGTTCAGCGCTATGGCTGGGTCTGGATCTGGACCGGCGATGCGGCGAAGGCCGACCCCGCGCAGATACCGGACTGGTGGTGGCTTGACAGCCCCGGCTGGAAGATCATTCCGGGGCGGGGCGGCACGCCGATGCATCTGGATGCCAACTATCTGCTGATCTCTGACAATCTGTTCGACATCTCACACCTGACATATGTCCACGCATCGTCCATCGGGGCGGATTCCATTGTCGATTTTCCGCCGAAGACAGAGCGCTGGGACGACGAGAAGCGCGTAAAAATGAGCCGCGAGATTTTCGATCGACCGGCAGCACCGTTTTATCAGAAGGCAGGCGACTTCAAGGCCAATGTCGATCGCTGGGTCATGACCACATCGGATCTGCCGTGTTACATGGCGTCCGATGCAGGCTCGGTAGAGGTCGGCACCGGTATTACGCCGGGCGAGGTCGGGCCGGAGCGGGGCGTCGAGATGAAGATCATGAATCTGCCGACGCCCGAAACCGAAACATCGACCCATTACTTCTATTCGCATTGTCGGCATTTCCACATCGATTCCGAGGAATGGGACGAGATTTACCGCACCCAGTTCACGGCTGTGTTCGATGAGGACAAGGTGGTGCTCGAAGGGCAGCAGAAACGGATGAGCGAGAATCCGTCGGCCCCCTCGATAGACATCAACGCCGACGCGCCGAACATTCAGGTGCGGCGCATGATTGACGAGATGATTGCCGAAGAGCAGGCGGAATTGGCCGAACAGCGTAAAAGCGCGTAAGGCCGGATAAATTTAGGGAGATATAAGAAATGGCCGGACCGTTGAACGGTGTACGCGTCATCGAACTGACCACCATGATCACCGGCTCGCTCTGCGGCCAGATGCTGGCCGACATGGGCGCGGACAGTATCAAGATCGAAAAGAAAGAGGGCGGGGACATGTTCCGGTCCTGGCGCGGCGGGACCTACAGCGCGCAGTTTGGCGCCTATAACCGCAACAAACGCTCGGTGACGCTGGATATCCGCTCCGACGAAGGCCGCGAAATTCTGCTCAAACTGGTCGAGACGGCAGACGTACTGGTCGAGAATTTCCGCCCCGGCGTGATGAAACGCCTCAAGCTGTCGGTCGAGGAACTGCGCGAACGCAATCCGAAGCTGATCTACTGCTCGATCTCCGGTTTCGGTGAGGACGGCCCGTATGAAAAGCGCCCGGCCTATGATGCGGTGGCGCAGTCGCTGTCCGGTATCGCCAGTCTTTTTGTTGACCCGGAAAACCCGCAGACCACCGGCCCCACGATCAGTGACAACGTCACCGGCATAAATGCGTGTTACGGCATTATGGCCGCCCTGTTCGAACGCGAACGCGGTGGTCCGCCGCGCAGCCTCAGCGTGAACATGCTCGAAAGCTCGATCTGGTTTCTGCCCGATCCGTTCGCCAATCTGACCCAGCAGGATATCCAGCCGAGCCCGACATCGCGCTCCGAAGCATCGCAATCTCATGCCATGCGGTGTTCCGACGGTAAATTGCTGGCGGTGCATATCTCATCGCAGGAAAAATTCTGGCAGGGCGTCACGGCGGCGTTAGGCGTCGAGCATATGCGAGACGATCCACGCTACGTCGACCGGATGAGCCGCATCGCCCATTACTTCGACATGACGGCGGAGTTCAAAAAGGCCGCCATCGAACAGCCCCGCGCCTATTGGGTGCCGCGGCTTGAAGAGGCCGACGTGCCATATGCGCCAATCAACACCCTGCCGGACGTTTTCGACGACCCGCAGGTCAAACACCTGGATACGTTCTTCGAGATAGAACACCCCGAAGAGGGCAAACAGACGTTTTCCCGCCGGGCGGTGTATATCGATGGCAGCCGCGACGACCAGCCAATGAACCCGCCACCGCAGCTCGGCGAGCATACGGACGAGGTGCTGGCGGAGCTTGGCATGGATGCAGACGCGGTGAGGGGCCTGCGGGACAAAGGGGTGGTTTAGAAGAGTTGATGGATCACGAGATCGATTATCAGAAGACTTTTGCAGGTCGTTGGATTTGCGCCACGTTATTTGGTTTCTCCGGAGCGGTGAACGGGGCCGCCTGCAACTATTATTTCAAGTGGTTCAGCGGCCCGACCGATGTCGTGTACATCGCCGTACTTGGGCTTGTCGGGGGAGTGGCAACAGGCCTCGTCGCGGCAGGGTTTGTTGGGCGTCCAGGTGTGAAAGGCTGGTTCCTAAGTTTAGCGACTGCGATTGTCTGTACTTCTATTGGCGGCGGGATCGGCGGTTCAGTATTCTTTGGGCTTTTAGGGTTTATGGGCGGGGTTTTTTCTATCGTCGGAATTTTAACAAGAATGGAGACGGCGCTGATCTGGACTGCGTCCATAGCAATCACCCACCTGTTGATACGCTGGATATCTACACGTCATTCGTGTCGCTTTGTAGGACCGTGAGTTGTCTTACAACCTAGGCTCAATCGGAATTGGTCGAAATGGTTGAATTTACCACCACCGCTTCAACAGCCGCCCATCAAGCGCCGCCAGCCCGACGCCGATACACAAAAGGCCAACCACGTGCTGGATCAGCAGCACTTCACCCAGGATAAAGATGCCGAGCCCCAGCGCGCTGACGGGGATCAGGAACGTCACCAGCACCAGGTTGGTCGCACCGGCTTTTTCCAGAATGTGGAAATAGAGGATATAGGCCAGCGCCGTGGAGACCGAGCCGAGGCCAATCAGGGAGAAGATCGTGCCGGTGCTTGGTACGGGCAGGGACCATGGCGCGTCGACCACAAGTGCCATCGGGATCAGCACGACGCATGAGGCCATCAACTGGCCGGTTGCCGTCACATTTGCGGAAACACCCATGGCGCGGAATTTGCGGCCGAAGATCGCGCCGATCCCATACGCGAGGGCAGCGCCCAGGACGGCGAGCTGGGCGATAACGGCGGTGCCCAAGCCGTCCAGCAGGTCGATGCCGAGCACGATTGCGACGCCAATAAAACCGGCAAGGACGCCGATCAGCTTTGCGCCGGTTATCTTTTCATCCGTCGTTGCATAATGCGCGACCAGAACGGTGAAGATCGGGGTGGTGGCGTTCAGAATGGCGGCGAGGCCCGACGCAATTTCCTTTTGCCCCCACACGATCAGGCAGAACGGGATCACATTGTTGATCAACGCCAATAGAAACAGCGCCCGCCAGATTTTCCATTCCCGCGGCAGGCGTTCCCCGGAGAGGGCAACGACAATCAGCAGGATGGCGGCCGCGAGAATTACGCGGACTGCGACAATCGTAAAGACGGGGAGTTCGCGAACCGCGATTTCCTGAAAGAAGAACGTGCCGCCCCACACGACGGACAGCAGAACCAGCATCGCCCACACGGCCGGCGTCATTCTGAAATCGATTTGCTTGCCGGTCATGCTGTACCTGTCAGGTCATCTGATGGGGGCTGAGTGCAGTCTCGGCCTGTTCGTTTAATCCGGGTCCCGGTATTCGATGTTGTTGATGAACTCGACCACCGACGGCACGATCGGGTTTTCCATCTCCTCGCGGATATGACCGATGAGACCGGCGGCGCGGCCCACCGCGGCAACCGCGCGCATGGTCTCCACCGGGAAATCGACCTCGTTCAGCACAGCACCGAGTGCGCCGGTAACGTTCAGGGTCAGCGGCTTGCCACGGGCTTTCTCGATTTCCTCGGCAAGGATCTTGGCAAGCTCGATATATTCGCCGGTCGCCCCGCCTTCCATGGCGATCTGGAACATGCGGTCGGCGCGCGGGTCGGTCGGGAAGTAGTAGGGATGGCCGTAACCGGGAATGAATTTCTTTTCTTCCCTGAAACGTTTCACCACACCGGCGGCCCATTCGCGCTTGTCGCCGTCATGCGCGGCACCTTCTTTGAAGATTGCCCCGGCGCCCGCCATGGTGCCGGCGAACTTGTTGCCGACCATCATCGCGCCGGCAATCATCGGCAGCTGAATATCGTCAGGCAGGGAATCGTGGACCATACGGGCGACGAGCGCTGTTGGGGTGATTCCGTGATCCATCAGGATCACCATGCAGGCATCGAACGTGCGCACGTGGTTCTCCGGCAGGTCGCGCCCCGTCACCAGCAGATAGAATGTTTCGGCAAATGTTTTGACGCCGATGATCTCGGTCAGCACGTCCTTGCCGCGCATGCGAAAACGTTTGGTATCGGATGTCGGTGTGCCAATGCGGGTGAAAGGTTTGTCGGCCATGATGATGCTCCCTGATGCATTTTTTCTTATGGCAATTTACGCGGTGAGGACGCGCGCGTCCAACCGGCCGGCGCCGGGATCAGCTTGCCGGGGGAATTCAGGAGTGCTTAGATCAATCGCAAGTGGTGAGTGACAAAGATCAAATCATAAAAATGGAGGACATCATGAAGAAATTTCTGACAGCAGGTTCAACCATCGCACTGCTCGCTCTGGCGGCGGTACCAGCATCGGCAGCCGACCTGAAACTCCTGTCCAGCTGGAACACGGATAACTGGCCGACCTATGCCGCGCTCGACATGTTCACAAAGAAGGTGAAGTCAATTGGCGAGGGCAAGGTCAATATTTCAATCAGCGGCAAGGAAGTCGTGCCGCCCTTCGAGCAGCTTCAGCCGGTATCGGCAGGCGTGTTCGACATGCTCTATACGCACGGCATTTATCACGCCGGCAGCAAGGGTATCGCTTTTACAATGGATGCGGTCGCACCGGGCGCCAAGAAGCGCCGCGATGCGGGGCTGATCGATTACATCGACAAGTACTACCAGAAACACAATAACATGAAGCTGCTCGGCCTCGTTGCGAACAGCAATCAGGGCTATCACATCTTCCTCAAGAAGCCGCTGACCGATGGCAGCTTCAAGGGCCGGAAGGTGCGCGGGACACTCAGCTATCACGGCGTTATCCGCCTGCTCGGCGGCTCGCCGGTGGTGTTGCCGGGTGGTCAGATCTATACGGCGCTTGAAAAAGGCGTGATTGACGGTGCGGCATGGCCCGCCGCCGGCATGCTGACCATGAAGCACTATGAGGTCGCGAAGTTTAAGGTTCGTCCGACCTTTGGGACGACGAATACCGGGTTCTGGATCAATCTTGCCAAGTGGAAGACGCTGACCAAGGCGGAGCAGGGCGTGCTGATCGAGGCGGCCAAGCAGACCGAGATCGAGATGCCTGCCGAAGGCGACAGAATCCTCGCCGAAGAATCCAAGACGCTTGAAAAATTCGGCGTCAAGGAAACGATGCTGAACGCCGAGATGGCGGCAAAGGTCCGCGCGACGTTCTCCGGCGATATGTGGACGATTGCCCAGAAATGCTGTTCCGACGGTGTTAAGGGACTGCGCGCGCTGGCCCAAAAAGCCGGCCTGAGCAACTGAGTAGCGATTGAAGAACCGCGCGTAGCGGCTGTTTGATGCTGCGTCCCTTCCTATGGGTGCATGACAGGCTTACCGACCTGGGGTTCCAGCTCGGTAAGCTCTGTCTTGCCATCATTCTTGTTTCGTATTGCTACGAGGTCGTTGCGCGGTATCTGTTCAACGCGCCGACGTGGTGGGCGGATGAAGCCGTTTCCTATTCGCTGTGTATCGGGTGTTTCCTGATGATGCCGCACGTGACCCGTGAAAAGGGACATGTCGCGGTGACTTTCCTGCTGGAAATGATGCCGGCCGAGAAAGCGAAATCGGCGCAATGGGTGATTTATCTGGTCGGTTTTCTGGTGTGCGCTGCCGCATTCTGGATCAACCTCGATGAAAATATCCGCCAGATTGTGAATGACGTGCACATGATGAAAGTGAAGCCGTTCCCGAAATACTATATTTCGGTCTTTATCACCTTCGGGTTTGGGATGTCGGCGCTCCACTACCTGCGAATGCTTGACTACCGGAAGATCGATGTCACCGATAAAAGCAGCGGGGCGTACGAGTAATGGTCTGGTGGGCAGTACTCACAATCGGGCTGACACTGCTGCTGGCATGCTTCATGTCAGGTATGCCGATCTTTGTTGCGTTCCTGTTGATCAACCTGGTCGGCGTCCTGGTTATTCTTGGCCAACCCGGTTTCGGGATGGTCGCCAATTCGATCTTTGAGACGACGAATTTCGCTGATCTGTCGGCAATCCCGCTCTTTATCATGATGGGAGAGTTGCTCTTCCGGTCGGGATCGATCGATATCCTGTTCGATTCTGTCGACAAGCTGGTCGGCAAGGTAAAGGGCCGCCAATACGTTCTGTGTATCGCGCTCTCGACGATCTTCGGCGCGTTATCCGGGGCGGCGATGGGCGTGGCGGCAATGATGGCCCGCACGTTACTGCCGGGAATGCTGGATCGGGGCTACGACGCGAAGATGTCGACGGGTGCGATTCTGGCGGGCGCGTCGCTGGCGCCGATCATACCCCCCAGCGTTCTGGTGATTATCATCGGCACGCTCGCCAATGTGTCGATTGCGGGGATGCTGATCGCCGGCATTTTGCCGGGTCTGATGCTGGCGGTGATGTTCCTGATTTACACCCTGGGACGTGTGCGCCTGAACCCGGCGCTCGCGCCGGAGGACGCAGCGTCATCGACCGTCGATGTCAGTTTCGGTGAGAAAATCCGGGCTGTCATACGTGTCGCACCCTTTGCCCTGATTATTTTCTGCGTGATGGGACTGATCCTCCTTGGCATTGCGACGCCGTCTGAATCCGCGGCGACGGGCGTCGTCGGCTCGATGATAACGGCGGCGTATTACCGCAAGCTGAACTGGAAAATGATCTCGGAATCGCTGTCTTCTGCGGCGTTTATCTCCAGCATGATCCTCGTGATCATGGCGAGTTCCAAAATGTTCAGCCAGCTTCTGGCGTTTACCGGTTCGACACGGGAACTGACGCAAGTGGTCGCCGGACTGGATCTGTCGGCCTATCTGATGCTGTTCATCATGATGCTGATCCCGTTCATCCTCTGCATGTTTATCGATCAGATTGCGTTGATGCTGGTCGTGATTCCGATATATCAGCCGCTGATCAAGTCGCTTGAATTCGATCCGATCTGGTTCTGGCTGCTAATGCTTCTCAACGTAACGGTAGGGGGGATGACGCCGCCATTCGGCTATACGATATTCGCCTTCAAGGGGGCGACGGACAGGGTGTCATTGCGACAGGTGTTCAGCGCGACCTGGCCTTTCGTATTGATCTTTCTCCTCGGCATGTTCGTGATCGCGGCATTCCCGCCTATCGCAACCTTCCTGCCGAGCTTTCTCTGATCGCGGATTCACTGCTGACGGATTTATGACGCCGAAGAAGGCTGCATTTCTGTGGCGTATGTCAGATTTGTGTCTACAATAAGAGTTCTAAGTATCACTATCGGAGGCGGGGTTTATGGAACTCCCCACAGGTAACGAACGCTATTTCCGGATGAGTGTCGAAGAGTTCGACACGGAAAAACTACTCACCAACGCGTCGCGCCAGCGCGATCAGCGTGGTTTTGATGACGTTCTGATCATTGATGTGGATGCGCATCATTACGAAACGGAATCGATGATCGAGATCGTCGAGTTTATCGAGGATCCCGTGTTGCGCCAGTTGGCGCGGTCAGCCCAGCAGATCGCCCATCGCGGCTCGATGTTTTCGCTCGGGCGCGTCGGTTATCAGGATATTGGCGGGCGCGTGACACGTTATCCGCTCCGCTCGATGGAAGAGACTCCAAAGGACGACAAGCACCGCGATGTGCACCTAAGTCACCGCTGGATGGACGCAATGGGCGTTGATTATGCCTGCGTGTTTCCGACGCCGATGCTGGGGCTCGCGATGCATCCGCAACCGGATGTCGAGGTCTGCCTCGCCCGTGCCTATAACCGCTGGCTGGTCGAAAAGGTTCTGCCGGGTTCGCCGCGGATGAAGTCGATGCTGTATCTGCCGTTCAACGACCCGGCGGCCGCGCTCAAAATTGTCGAGGATTTCGGCGACGCCGAAGGGGTGATCGGATTTATGGTCACATCGGTGCGCCACCGCCCGGTGCATCATAACGACTACATGAAAATCTACTCGGCCATTCAGGAACGTGGCCTGCCAATCGGTTTCCATTCGGGCTTTAACTGGGACGACCCGATGTTCCGCACCTGTAACCGCTTCCTTGCGGTGCATGCGCTGGGATTCACCTGGTATAACGTCGTTCACTGCACGAACTGGGTGCTGAACGGCATGAACGAGCGATTCCCGAATCTGCCGGTCATCTGGATCGAATCGGGTATTTCCTGGATTCCGTTCCTGATGCAGCGCCTTGATACACAATACCGGATGCGGTCATCCGAGTGTCCGTTGCTCAAAAAACTGCCGAGTGACTACATGCGTGACATGTATTACACGACGCAGCCGATGGAGATGCCGGACGACATGGACCTGCTCGAAGGCACGTTCAAAGCCATGAATGCCGAGACACAGCTGCTTTGGGCATCGGACTATCCGCATTGGGACATGGATATTCCGAGCGTGATCTGGGATCTGCCCTTTATCGACGAGGCGGCGAAGCGAAATATACTGGGTGAAACGGCACAGAAAATATTCAATATGGATGTCAGCGCACGACACCCGAACCATGCGACGGCGGTTGCCGCAGAATAATGTGATCTGCATATGCAAACCTTGTGGCTAACCGCTTGACTGCAAAGGGCGGTCTGGTACCACTAGGACCATACGCAGGCGTACGTGAATACTTTAAAGGGCCGATCATAATGGCCTTACAGGGAGCGTAAGATGGAAGTTGATATGTTGGGAAGCGCCATACTGGCGTTCCAGAACATGGCGAACGTAGAGAGACTTGGGTTTCTCTTCTTTGGGGTGCTGATCGGTCTGGTTCTCGGGGTGATTCCCGGGCTCGGCGGGCTTGTCGGTCTGTCATTGTTGTTGCCGTTTACGTTCAACATGGATCCCTATACCGCGCTGGCCTTTATGATGGGTCTGCAGGCGGTCGTTGTGACGTCGGATACGATCCCGGCTGTTCTATTCGGGGTGCCGGGAACGGTGGGGTCAGCGGCGACGATCCTCGACGGTTATCCAATGGCGCGAAAAGGCGAGGCCGGGCGGGCGTTTGGCGCCGCGTTCTCCGCCTCCGTGATTGGTGGGCTTTTCGGCGCGCTGCTGCTTGGTATCAGTGTGCCGGTGCTGCGGCCGATTGTTCTTGAAATCGGTTCTCCGGAATTGCTCGCAATCTGTGTGTTCGGTCTGTCGCTTGTCGCGGTTCTTTCGGGTGGTTCGCCACTCAAAGGCCTTGCAGGCGCCTGTATCGGCCTGTTGGTCGCGACAGCGGGTGATGATCCGCAAACGGGCACGCTGCGCTGGACGTTTGATTCACTTTATCTTTGGGACGGCCTGCCGGTGGTGCCGCTGGCACTTGGGCTATTTGCTATTCCGGAGCTCGCGGATATGGCGATCACCAAGCAATCGATCAATGTGAAGGAAGAAGATAAACAGGATGCCCGGTTCGGGCAGATAGAAGGTATCAAGGATACCTTCCGGAACTGGTTCCTCGTCCTTCGTTGTGCATCTATCGGCTCTGCGCTTGGCGCGGTGCCGGGTATTGGCGCATCGGTGATTGACTGGATCGCCTATGGCCATGCGGCACGGACCGAAAAAGGTGCGGCTGAGACGTTCGGTAAGGGCGACGTTCGCGGTGTGATCGCGTCTGAAGCATCGAATAATGCCAAAGAAGGCGGCGCGCTGGTGCCGACGATTGCGTTCGGTGTGCCGGGTTCTGCCTCGATGGCCCTGATCCTGGGTGCCTTCCTGATCCATGGCCTTGTGCCCGGACCGGAAATGCTGACGACGCGGCTCGACGTTACGTACACTCTTGTATGGTCGGTCGCGATCGCCAATATCCTGGGCGCCGGTATCTGCTTCACCTTCGCAAATCAGTTGGCCAAGGTGGCACTGATCCGAATCGGTGTTCTGGCCCCGGTCGTGCTGGCAATCACCTATATCGGTGCGTTCCAGGGCTCACGTCAGTGGGGCGATATCTACGCGCTGCTGCTGTTCGGCATCGTCGGCTGGATCATGAAACGCCTGCGCTGGCCACGGCCGCCGCTGATCCTGGGTTTCGTGCTCGGTGGTCTCGTCGAACGCTACATGTTCATCTCGACGGAACGCTACGGTGCAGATTGGTTGTGGATCTGGCGTGATTTCGGGGACGGCGACGTGCGGTTTGCACCCTATGTTCCGATTATCTTCGCGGTAACGCTGTATGGCGTGCTGGCGCCGATCATCAAAGGGTATCGGTCACGTGCAAAGGCGAACCAGGGGGCGAGTAAATTCGGTTTCCAGAAAGAGGCGATCAATCCTGATCTGATCTTTGCAATGCTCCTGTTCGCTACGTTTGCAACTGCCTTCGGCATTGCATCAACATGGGAGTTCGGAGCAAGGCTTATCCCGCAGGTTGTTTCAGTCGCGGCGATGATCTTTATCGGCTGGCTCATCCTGTCAGCGTTGTTCGTGGCACCTGGCGAAAAGGTTGTCGTGGAGGATGACGGGATTCCCGGACGGGGCGAGGGCGGCACGGCACCTGTGCAAAGCGATGTCCACTTTGACATCAGCGCGGATTATGGCGACTTGCCGGGTTCCGAGGTCACCAAGCGTGTCCTGAACTATTTCGGCTGGTTGCTGGCGTTCTTCGGCGCCGCTGCCGTTGTCGGGCTTCTGCCGGCAATGTTCCTCTTCATGGTCGGGTATATCCGGTTCGAGGGCAAAGAAAGCTGGCGTCTGACGCTCATGGTGTCCAGCGGTGTGTGGATTGTTTCCTACATGCTGTTCCACAAGCTGCTGATCATTCCGTGGCCGCAAACGCTGGTCGGGGATATGTTCCCGGTCGTCAGGACAATTCCCTGGCTCAATATGTTCTGATCGGCTTAGGACAGAGACAAAAAAACACCCCGGAGCGGATGCTCCGGGGTGTTTTCGTATTCGGGGTAGTCCGGCTTATTTGAAGCCGAATACCTTCTTCAGCTTTGCGATCGTATCCGCAGGCGTCTTGTAGACGGCGGCGACGATCTTATCGAGTTCTTCACCGGCAACCGGCTGCACGGGTGCCTTACGCTTGGCGGCATCGGCGACGAATGCGGGGTCGCGGAGCATTGCCTGAAATGCCTTACGCAGCGCCATTGCACGATCTTTCGGCACTTCGGGGGAGACCCAGAAGCCCATGCCGACACGCGGTGCAACTTCGAGGAAGCGAACCATCGCCTTGTGCTCGTCGGTCTTTGCAAGATCGATCATCTTCGGCAGGTTCGGCAGTTCCTTGATGTCTCCACCATAGCTGACGATGTGCTTCAGCTTGCCATCAGCAAGCCAGGCCGCTTTTGCCGCCGTCCAACCGGACCAGTAGTTCATCCGGCCGTGGACTTCACTGCCTTCCATGGCCTTGTTGATCTTCGCGCCACCCTTATAGCCTTTGACGACCTTGAATTTCGTGCCGGCGATATGGTTCATCAGCGTCGGGGCGAGATAGGTCTCTGACCCGAGCCCGGTGGAACCCATGATGGATTCTTTCTTCTGGGCGCTGGCGAGATCGGATACCGGCGCGGTGTGCCATACGGAAAGAACGGCCGGGCGCGGGGCGATCGAGCCGAGCCACTGGAACTTCGACGCATCGAACTTCATGTCGCGAAGCAGCGGCGCCAGTACCGACGGTGCAAGCGCTTCGGCGATGTAGGTGCCGTCTTTGGGGGCAGCATTATAGGCGAACGCGGCTCCCTTGGTGCCGCCGCCGCCGGGGCGCGACTGAATAATGACGGTTGGGTTGCCTGGGATGTGCTTACCCAGATGTTCTGTCGTCAGCCGGCCGTACAGGCCAAGCGTCGCACCAAGGCCTGACGGAACCATGACGGTGACCGTTTTGCCTTTGTAGAAATCGGAAATGGCGTCCGCCGATACCGGCATAGCCAGCCCGAGGACCGCCACCGCCGGCAATACGGCGAGTGTTCTATTTAGTTTTTTCGACATGAATTATCTCCCTTATTGAGTTTCTGTTCGTATCGTCATCAAAGCTTAGACGCCGAAGTATCAATTTAAAAGGGCAGACCAGAAATCGGAAAGGTCTGAATATATCGGTTGATATCGCTTTGAATTGGCGGCAATCATGCGGTCAGAGGAGATATCATGGCTGAAACTGCACCGTCGCCCGTTGCGAATACACGGCGAAAAACAACTGAAAGCCTGACCCGGGACGACTGGATCTCCGGGGCCTGGGACATGCTGGGCGAAAACGGGCTTGATGGCGTCCGGGTGGAGCCGCTGGCGCGCCGTCTCGGTGTGACCAAGGGCAGCTTTTACTGGCATTTCAAAGGCCGCCAGCAACTGATCGAAGCCTTGCTCGATCGTTGGTTCTCCATCTGGGACGATCAGATGTCGCCGGATATGGAGCAAGCGGCTGATCCGGCCGACAGGATCTGGGCGCTGTTCGAAAGCGTCGTGGGCCGGGTAACGCGCGGCCAGACGGTATCGCTGCGGATGTTGTCACACAGCGATCCGGATGTTGCCCGCCGCATTGAAGAGAGGGATGGGCAAAGGCTCTATTTTCTGATGACGCAGCTTGGCGCCATCGGATTTTCACCCGACGAGGCACGGGTGCGCGGTCAGGTTTATCAGACAATCATGACCGGCGAATATCTGCGCAGCGGCGGTCTGCCGCTGGAAGAGCGAATTGGCCGGGCGCGCAGCTATCATCTGATGTTGTCTGGTTCCACAGCTTCATAAAACGCCGGGTAGCGGGACTTTCGACGTCTGCCGGATTCCATACGGTGGCGTATTGAAACACCTAATCCGAGGGCGTAAACTCCGCCACGATACGCTCATTCGATCAGGGCGTTTTTCTAACTCAGCGGTGGCGAATAAATGGCGACGCAGGCAGATGCGACGGCTCTCGATGGCGATGGAACTTACCCCGATCTTCAGGACCATATTGCAGCGCTAGAAGCCGAAGGTCTCCTGCTGCGCATAGATAAACCGATCAATAAGGATACAGAACTTCATCCGTTGGTGCGGTGGCAGTACCGGGGCGGGATTCCGGATGCCGACCGAAAGGCCTTCCTGTTCACCAACGTCTATGACAGCCGCGGCAGGAAGTACGATATGCCCGTTGTTGTCGGTGCGCTGGCGGCCAACCGCGATGTGTATCGCGTCGGTATCGGCGTCTCCTTGGACGAGATTGGACCGCACTGGGCCAACGCCGTGAACAATCCGGTGGACCCGGTTGCCGTGACCGAAGCCGCCTGTCAGCAGGTGATAATCACCGGAGATGACCTGATCGGCGAAGGGAAGGGGCTCGATGCCCTGCCTGTGCCTATTTCGACGCCTGGTTTTGATAGCGCGCCTTACCTCACGGCCGGAATGTTCGTGACCAAGGACCCGGAAACCGGTGTTCAGAATCTTGGCACCTATCGCGGTGGCCTGAAAGCATCCAACCGGATGGCTGTGCGGATGTCCGCGCGCGAAGGCGGCGCTGGGGGCTATCTGCACTGGGAAAAATACAAGGCACGCGGTGAAAAGATGCCGTGTGCGATCGTGCTGGGCTGTCCGCCGTCGGTGGCTTATACCGGCCCGCAGAAAATTCGCCGGGACGTTGATGAACTGACAATTGCCGGCGGTCTTGCCGGTGGGCCGATTAGAACCGTGAAATGCACGGGGCTCGATCTCGTGGTGCCCGCAGATTCTGAGATCATTATCGAAGGGCTGATTGATACAGAATATCTTGAGCCCGAAGCGCCGTTCGGCGAATCCCACGGTCATATCTCGCTTGAAGACTACAACATGATTTTCGAGGTGACGGCGATCACGCGTAAATCCAACGCGGTTCTGTCATCAATCATCAGCCAGGTCACGCCGTCGGAATCTTCCGTCATCAAGCGTGTCGCGTATGAGCCAATGTTTCTGTCACATATCCGGGACCATCTTGGCGTAAAGGGCATCAAGCGGGTCTTCATGCATGAGCCGCTGACCAATATCCGCCGCGTGATCTTCCTGCAGATGGAACCTGGCACGCCGCGCACCGAAGTCTGGCGCGCGCTCTACGGTGCAACATCTCTGCGCGCGGATTGCGGCAAGTACGTGATTGCGGTGAATGAGGATATCGACCCGGATAACGGCGATGCGGTGTTCTGGTCGCTCGGCTACCGCGCCGATCCGGACAAGGACATCGAGATTTTGCGCCACCGCGATGCGGGGCATGGCCCTAAAGGACCGGGCGGTACAAGGCCCGAGGATTCGACATTGCTAATCGATGCGACGCTGAAGCGCGAAATGCCGCCCCTGGCATTGCCGAAGCGCGAATATATGGAACGCGCGAAGGAACTCTGGGAAGAGCTCGGTCTGCCGCCGTTGAACCCGGAAAGCCCGTGGCATGGTTATTCGCTCGGCGACTGGACTGAGGAATGGGACAAACTCGCCGAACGCGCCGCGGCGGGAGAATATCTCGAAAATGGCAAGCGCAGCGCGCAGCGCCGCCGCTCGAACATCAAGCCGAACACGCATGTCCGCTCGGTGCCCGATTGGGACCAGGACCAGTGAAGGGAAATATGAAATGACGGAAACGACCCTTGAACAGCGCGGCTATACCGATCTGCATGAGCATATCGAGGAGCTGCGCGCCAAAGGCCTGCTGATCGAGATCGATCGCGAGATCAACAAGGACACCGAGATGCACCCGCTGGTGCGCTGGCAGTTCCGCGGCGGTATCGACGAGGAAGATCGCAAGGCGTTCCTGTTCAACAACATCACGGATTCCAAGGGACGAAAATACGATATCCCGGTTCTGGTCTGCGGCCTTGCCGGTAATCAGCAGATCTATCAGCTTGGCATGCGGTGCGATCTCAAAGACCTGAAGAACACCTGGATCAACGCGATCAACAACCCAATCGAACCCAACGTGGTCGAAAGCGCCGACGCGCCGTGCCATGACGTGGTGTTCGAAGGTGATGATCTGCTGAACGGTAACGGCCTCGATGCCATACCGGTGCCGATTTCGTCGCCCGGCTGGGACAATGCGCCGTATTTCTCGTCATCGCATTTCATCACCAAGGACCCGCATACCGGCATCCAGAATGCAGGCAATTATCGCGGCATGGTGAAATCGCCAACCCGGCTCGGCATGAACCCGTCGGTCGAGTTGCGGACCGGTGGCTATATGCACTGGCTGGAGTGGAAAAAACTTGGCAAGCCGATGCCGGTCGCCGTTGTGATCGGCGCCCCGCCCGTGGTGTCGTTTACCTCTGTACAGAAGGTGCCGGAATCGCTCGACGAACTCGCGGTGTCAGGTGGTCTTGCGGGTGCCGCACTGAACGTGACGAAGTGCAAAACCGTGGATCTGTTGGTGCCGGCGGAATCGGAAATTGTTATCGAAGGATTCGTGTCTACCGAACTCCTGGAGCCGGAAGCGCCGTTCGGCGAATCCCATGGCCATGTGAACCTTCAGGAATACAACGCCTATCTCGATATCACGACCATCACGCGGCGTAAAAAAGCTGTGATGACATCCTGGATCAGCCAGGTCACGCCGTCCGAATCCAGCACGATCAAGCGGCCTGCATACGAGGCGCGCCAGATCGAACATCTGCGCGATCATCTCGGCATCAAGGGCGTGAAGCATGTATCTACGCATGAGCCGCTGACCTCACTGCACAAGCTGATCATCGTCGTCGTTGACCGCAATATTCCCCGCACTGAAATCTGGCGGGCGATGTATGGCGTCGCCTCGCTGCGCCAGGCCGAAGGAAAGTGGATTATCGCGGTGAACGAGGATATCGATCCCGATGATACGGATGCCGTGTTCTGGGCGATGTCCTATCGGTGTAAGCCGCATAACGATGTCGAGATTCTGAAGCACAAGCATGAAGGGCACGGGCCGCGATCGCTGCTCGATTCCGAAGACAGCGCCGTGCTGATCGATGCGACCCTGAAGGAAACCTTTCCGCCGGTCTCGCTGCCGAAGCGTGAATTCATGGAAAAAGCCAAGAAGATCTGGGAAGAGCTGGGACTTCCGAAGCTGAAACCGAAAGCACCGTGGTTCGGCTACGATCTTGGCGAATGGAATACCGGGCTCGAAGCGATGGCGCGCCGGGCTGTTAAAAGTGAATACTGGACGACGGGTCAGATCATCGCCCAGCGCCGCCGTGGCGACGTGCCGATCAACACCGAGGTACGTACGCTCGATATGGGCAACCCCGGCGCCGGGGATGAAGTGGATGAAGATCTGACATGGGACAAGCTTGAAGACGCCTCCCAGATAAAAGACAAAGACGTGTAACATCTCCCTGACAGGGAGACAGCAGCACTCCCCGCCGGGGAGAAGGAAGACAGAATGACCGACGAAAAAAATCCGCCGCGCAGTTATCCCGATCTGCACGATCACCTGGCCGAACTCGATAAACGGGGACTGCTGGTTACCGTTGACCGCGAGATCAACAAGGACACCGAGATGCACCCGCTGGTGCGGTGGCAGTTCCGGGGCGGGATCGAGGAAAAGGATCGCAAGGCGTTCCTGTTCAACAACGTCGTCGATTCAAAAGGCCGGAAGTTCGATATACCAGTCGCAGTGGGTGTGCTCGCCGCGAGCCGTGACATCTACCGCACGGGCATCGGGTGTGAGCTCGACGAAATTGAATCGACCTGGAAAAACGCGACCGCCAACCCGATCGATCCGGTCGAGGTGACGACCGCACCGTGTCAGGAAATTGTCTGGCAGGGGGCGGATCTCGATGTGGACGGACAGGGGCTTGATGGCATCCCAGTGCCGATCTCCACGCCCGGCTGGGACAACGCGCCATACACGACGCTGTCGCAATACATCACCAAGGACCCGGATAACGGGGTTCAGAACATGGGTAACTACCGTGGCCAGATCAAAGGCCAGAAGCGTATGGGCATGAACCCGTCGCTGGAATTGCGGCCTGGCATCTATATCCACTGGGAAAAATACAAGAAGCTCGGCCTGCCGATGCCGGCCGCCGTGGTGCTCGGTGCGCCGCCGTCAGTTACGTTTACATCGGCGATCAAGCTGCCCGAAGACACTGATGAGTTCAGTGTTGCCGGCGCGCTGGCGGGTTCACCGATCAATGTCGTGAAGGCCAAGACTGTCGATCTGATGGTGCCGGCGGAGGCCGAAATCGTCATCGAGGGCTATATCAGCACCGAATTCCTGGAGCCCGAAGCGCCGTTCGGTGAATCCCACGGGCATGTGAACCTGCAGGAATACAACGCCTTCATGGACGTTACCTGCATCACGCGGAAAAAGAACGCGATCCTGACGTCGATAATCAGCCAGGTGACCCCGTCGGAATCGTCGGTCATCAAGCGTGTGGCCTACGAGCCGATGTTCACCGAGCATCTGCGCGACCATCTTGGCATCAAGGGCGTGATCAAGGTCTCGATGCATGAGCCTTTGACCAATATCCGCAAGCTCATCATCGTGATCTGCGAGCGCGACATGCCGTCGACGGAAATCTGGCGGGCTCTTTACGGTGCTGCGTCACTGCACCGGGCTGCCGGTAAATACGTGATTGCCGTCAATGACGATATCGATCCCGATAACGCCGATGCGATTTTCTGGGCAATGGCCTATCGCGCCAACCCGGCGCTTGATGTCGAAATTCTGAAACATCGCGATTCCGGTCATGGTCCGCGCAGCGAGCGCGCCGGCGGCGAAGACGCTTCTGTCCTGTTCGACGCGACCCTCAAAGAAGATTTTCCGCCGATTTCGCTGCCGAAAAAGGAATACATGCTCGCCGCCAAGGAGATTTGGGAAGAGCTCGGCCTGCCGGAACTCAAACCGCAGGTGCCGTGGCATGGCTATTCACTCGGCGAGTGGGCAGAGGAATTCGACGTGATGGCGAAACGCGCCGTTGAAAGCGACTACTTCAAGACCGGCGAGATCATCGCCCAGCGTCGCCGCAGCGACCTCGCCATGAATACCGAGGTGAGGACGCTGAAGGACGAGGACGACGATTAGTCAGGTTCTTTTTCTCGCAACGTCCGAAATGAGCGCATACGACTGCACTCATTTGGCCTCGGCTTCGCGCTCTGCCACACTGATCGGGACAACAGCCGCAACCGATCGGAAGCGGCGGTAATTTACGGGGAGAGACTTTGATGCCGAAGAAGACACTCAGGAACTGCACTGTCGCCGATGCCTATCTCGCGGTCCTCGCCGACCGGGGTATCGATTATCTGTTTGCGAATGCTGGCACCGATTTTGCACCGTTGATCGAAGCGCTGGCGAAGGCGCAGGCGCTTGGCACCCCGATCCCCGAACCGATCACGTGTCCGCATGAAAACACGGCCCAGCATATGGCGATTGGTCATTACCTGGTGTCCGGTCGTCCGCAGATGACCATGATGCATGTGAATGTCGGCACCGCGAACGGTATGAATGGTTTTTTGAATGCGGCGCGCGGGTATGTGCCGATGCTGTTCACTGCCGGGCGTACGCCAACCAACGAGCATACGCTTAAAGGCCATCGCAGCCTCGATATCCACTGGACACAGGAGATGTACGACCAGGGAGGGATGACCCGGGAGGTTGCCAAGTGGGATTACGAGCTCCGCAACGGCGAACAGGTCGCAGATATTGTCGACCGCGCGCTGTCGATCTCTATGAGCGAGCCCCGGGGGCCGGTTTATCTGTCGCTCCCGCGCGAGGTTCTATCGCTGGAAATGGACGAATTCTCATTCGATTCACCTAACCGGATTCAGCCGGCATCGCCGCCATACCCTGATCCGAACGCCCTTGATGAGGTCGCGTCGCTGCTGGCGAATGCCGAACGCCCGGTGATGATTACCAACTGGGGCGGACGTAACCCCGGCGTAATGGCGCCCCTGGTCGAATTGGCGGAAACCTACGCGATCCCCGTCGTCGAATACCGCAACCGGTTTGTCGCCATGCCGCCGCGCCATCCCATGCATGCGGGTTATAATCCGAACCCGTATGTCGAAGACGCCGACGTGATCGTTGTGTTCGATACGGTTGTGCCGTGGCTGCCGTCGCAGGTGACCCCGCCGGATGACTGCAAGGTCATTCATATCGCATCCGACCCGATGTACCAGATGGTCCCTGTGCGCGGATTCCCGGCTGATATTTCGCTTACCTGTCCTGCCGATATTGCTTTCCGCAGCCTGCTGCCGGTGATGGCAGAGCACGCGAACGGTGCGAAGGAAAAGATCGCCAAACGCCGCGACAAGATCACCGCCGCCCATGAAGAGCTTGAAGAAGGCTGGCGCTCGAAGCTGGAGAAGGAAAAGACACAGTCGCCGATTTCTCCCGCGTATATTTCGCACTGCCTAAACAATCTGCGCGATCCGGACACCATCATGGTCAAGGAATCGCCGTTGATGGGACAGTACGTCGATATCGATCGGCCCGGCACGATGCTCAATGCCGGCGCTGCGTCAGGGCTCGGGCACGGCATGGGTGTCGCGCTCGGTGCGCAGCTTGCCGCCCCGGATAAACTGGTGATCGGCACAGAGGGTGACGGCGCCTACATGTTCAATGTGCCGACGTCCTGTCATTACGTTGCCGCCGAACAGAACCTGCCGATCCTGTGGGTGGTGTTCAATAACCAGCACTGGCAGGCGGTGCATCGCTCCACGCTCGGGCTGGAGCCGGATGGATATGCTGCCAAGGCAAACCGTCAGCCGCTGACCCATTTCACCGTGGAGCAGCATTACGAAAAAGCCGTCGAGGTATCGGGTGGGGCCGGGTTCCGTGTCACCGAATCCAAAGACCTGATGGCAACCCTGGACAAGGCGCTCGAAGTCGTCACCGGTGAGAAACGTCAGGCCCTCGTGAACGTGGTCTGCGGTCCGACCTGAGCCTTTCCGAGAGGAGATCGTGAAGCGGCCAAGCCGAATGTAGCCGCGTTCAGAACCCTTCGACGACGATCTTGCCTTTTGCCTGCCCGGTCTCGATGAGCGCGTGGGCTGCCCGGATGTTTTCGGCGTTGATCGGGGCCAGGACTTCACTGACGGTGGTGCGGATCCGTCCCGCATCGATTTCGTTCGCCACATAATTCAGCAGATTGTGCTGCTCTATCATGTCCGGTGTTTCGAACATGGCGCGCGCGAACATGAATTCCCAATGCAGGCTGGCACATTTTGTCTTCATCCCGGCCATCGGCATTGGCTGATCGGTATTGTCAATCGAGACAATACCACCCTGGGATCGGATCAGCTCAACCGCAGTGCCCCAGTGGCGCATGTCATTGAAGATCGCGATGTGATCGACATGCTGAAATCCGAGGGCGCGCACCTGTTCGACCATCGGTTCGCGATGATTGACCACGTGATCCGCGCCAAGTTCTCTGACCCAACTCTCGGTTTCAGGGCGTGATGCGGTGGCGATAACGATGAGCCCGGCCGCTTTGGCGAGCTGAATGCCGATCGAACCAACACCGCCGCCGGCGCCGACGATGAAAATCGATTGTCCTTTGTCCGCGCCATCGCGATCGATGCCGAGACGGTCAAAGAACGACTCGTAGGCCGTTATCGATGTGAGTGGCAGCGCTGCGGCTTCAGCAAAACTGAGACTTTTCGGTTTCGATCCGACAATGCGTTCATCGATCAGCTGGAATTCTGAGTTGGTACCCGCACGCGTGATGTCGCCGGCGTAATAAACCTCGTCCCCCGGTTTGAAGAGCGTGGAATCGGGGCCCACAGATTCAACCACACCGCTGGCATCCCAGCCCAGAACGCGGGGCGGATCTTCGACGCCATCTTTCGGGCTGCGCACTTTGGTGTCTACCGGGTTGATCGACACAGCCTTGACCGAGACCAGGAGATCACGTCCTGAAGGAATCGGGGTGGGCAACTCAACATCAAGAAACGCATTCGGGTCCTCGACGGGCAGGTAATGTGTAAGGGCGACGGCTTTCATTGGTGGTCTCCTCAATCTTGGTGATTGTCAGACGCGGTGCGCCGCAATGGTCAATCGGCTGCCGCGGTGCCTGGCCCATACCGCCACGCCCGGATACTGCCCCGGCGACCGCGGATATCGAGCGTCCCAAGGTCCGAGAAACGGTCGATGAGGTCCGATGTAATTTCCTGCTCGCGTCGGACCTGTTCGATCAGGTCGTCGCTCGCGATAATCGGCGTGTCGTGATCGCGTGTCAGCCGTTCCAGCCGGCTGGTAACGTTGACGGGATCGCCCATGACCGTGAATTCAAGCCGGCGTTCGGCACCCACGTTGCCGACGACGACTTCGCCGTAATGCAGGCCGAGCCCGACACCGACATCATTCAGTCCGGCGGAACGCCGCGATGCATTCCACTCCCGCACTTCATCAAGAATGGCGAGCGAACACTGCAGCGCGTTGGTCGCGTCCGACGGGCCGGAGACCGGTGTGCCGAAGGTTGCCATCACGCAATCGCCCATAAATTTGTCGACGGTGCCGCCGTGCTGAAACACCTGTTCGACCATACGGCCATGAAATTCCCGGACCTGTGCGATCATCCGGTCTGGCGGCAGATCTTCGGACATTTTTGTGAAGCCGATAACGTCGACGAAAAGGATTGCGACATTCTGGGAGCGCGCGACATCCAGGTCTCCTGGCGCGGCCGATAGCTGCTCGACCACATTGGGAGAAAAGTACCGTGACAGATTCCCGCGCGCTTCTTCGGCGGCGACCTGTTGGCGGACCAGACGGCGCGCCCGCCAAACGCTTGCAGCAATTATCATGGAACCTATGAGCAACAGCGCGACCTGATTGTACCAGGCAATTGAGTTGACGAAGTAGGGATCCAGAAAATTGTCCAGCGCATCCAGCGTTCCGGCACCTGCGGTAAATTCAGTCACGGAGTTAGGCAGAGAATGAATATAGAAGACGGCAGCACTCCACGTGGCCGTGATCGATATGCCCGTCCAGAGAACCATGACCGGTGAATAACTGAGGCCGGAGAAGATCAGGAAAAGAAACAGATAGAGGTGGTTGTAGAACCTCAGCGTCACCTGTATCGGCCATTCGGAATCCGAAAACGGGTTTGGGGCGACAAGCACGTAGGTCAACAGACAGGCATCTATGAGGATGAATGCAGCCGTCCACATTGCGGGGCGCGAGGTCTTTCGGCGCATCCATTCCGCAACGAGGCCGGAGGCGAGAAACAGGACAACGAACGCAAGGAAGTACGTGACACGCGGCCATGGAATAACGATCTGAAGCCAGACCCCGATGACGACCAGCGCGGCAGAGCGCACATAAATGGAGAATCTGAAGCCCGCGTATTCTTCATTTCGGAAGGCGGTGCGCAAGCGGCCGTCCTGAGATGGCAGGCTGGCAGATGGCGGGGCGGCGACCGGCGCCGCCTCGACCTCGGACCCAGCAATATTCATGGATGATGTCCTTCCTGAAAAAGGCACGTATGGGAGAGTTTATTCCGTTTGTCGGCCCGCGTCGCCCGGCGTTGAAAATATTTCTTATCCTCAGTTTGCCTTGCCTCGGCAAATTGTTTAGGAATCTAAGCAAGCGTTTGCTTTAGAAGCTAAACCGGAAATAAATACCGGTATTGCGCGGGAGGAATAAACGGGTGAGCGACTTCGCCACGTTGCACGAAATCGTCAAAGCGGCGCACCGGAATCTTTCGCCCGGTGCGTGGGACTATCTGACTGGCGGCGCGGATACGGAAACCGCGTTGCTGCGCAATCGCATGGCGCTCGACAGTCTCGCTTTTCGCCCGCGCGTGCTCAACGATGTACGCGAGATCGACCTCACTTCAACGGTTCATGGTACAAAAAGCCGCCTGCCAATTATTCTGGCACCGATGGGATCGCTCGACGCCCTTGATCCGGGGGGTGCGATGGCGGTCGCCAAGGCAGCCGAAGAATTCGGCGTCGTCAGTTATCTGAGTTCTGTTACGCAGCCCGGGATCGAAGAGATCGCTGCGGAGACGACGCATGACAAGGTATTTCAGCTCTACGTGCGGGGCGATCGCGACTGGATCGCCGATATCGTCAATAAGGCGGTAGACCTCGGCTATGTCCGTTTCTGTCTGACCGTCGATGTCGCGCTGTATTCGCGGCGCGAACGCGACCTGATTACAGGCTACACGCCAAGCGGCCGGGCGCGGAACAATGAAGGCTGGGATTTCCAGGCGGCGCTCAACTGGGATCTTGTGAAATGGTTCAAGGATACCTGGGATATTCCGCTGATCCTGAAAGGGATCGCGACGGCGCAGGATGCCGCCCTGTGCATCGAGCATGGGGTCGAGGTCGTCTACGTGTCCAACCATGGCGGCAGACAGCTTGATCACGGACGCGGCACGATCGACATGCTGCCTGAAATCGCCGCCGAGGTGGCCGGTCGGGCAGAAATCATCGTCGATGGCGGGTTCTGTCGGGGTACTGATATTGTCAAGGCGATGGCTCGTGGTGCCGATGCGGTGGCGATTGGAAAAATTCAGGGACTCGGACTTGGTGCCGACGGACAGGCCGGTGTGCACCGCGTGCTCGAGCTCCTTGAAATTGAAATGAATACCGTCATGGGGCTGTTGGGGCTCGACAGCTTCGACAAGCTTTCCGAAGATTTTCTCGAGCCCGCGCCGCCCGTTGTTGCGCCGGGTGTCCTGAGCGCGTTCCCTTTTCTCAATCTGCCTTCGCAGGAGTACTGACAGCATGAATCAGATCGGCAAATTCGATCGCCCCGTTCCCGGCGACAATAAACCCATGGAATGGGTCAGCGATGTATCCGCCGAAATGCTGCGGAAGCTCGGCATTAAATATGTGTCTCTGAACCCGGGCGCGAGCTATCGCGGTTTCCACGATTCAATCGTGAACTATCTCGGTAATGAAGAGCCGCAGATGCTGCTTTGTCTGCACGAAGATCATGCGATTTCCATCGCGCACGGGTATTCCAAGGTGGCCGATGAAATGATGGGTGCGATCGTGCATTCGAATGTCGGACTGATGCACGGGCTGATGGGCATATTTAACGCCTGGTGCGATCGTGCGCCGATCTTCGTGATGGGCGCGACCGGCCCGGTCGATGCGCCGCTGCGTCGTCCCTGGATTGACTGGATTCACACAGCCAAGGATCAGGGCGCGTTGCTGCGCAATTATGTGAAATACGATGATGAGCCCCGGTCCGCCGAAGCAATCGTCGAGACCATGCTGCGTGCCAATATTATGGCGCAACAGGCACCCAAAGGGCCGGTCTATGTGTGTTTCGATGCCGGGTTGCAGGAAACCCCGCTCAAAGAGAACGAAGTAAAAATTCCGGATGTGTCACGCTTCCAGATGGCCGATGCGCCGCCGGCGTCGGAAGAGGCGGTGGCGGCAACGGTAGAGCTGCTTGCCGGCGCCAGGAATTCGGTCCTCATGTTCGGTCGTATGTCGCCGACGATGGAGGGGTGGGAGAACCGTGTGAAACTCGCGGAGCTGTCAGGCGCAGGCGTTGTGACAGATCTCAAAAGCCGGGCATCGTTCCCGACGCGCCATGCCCTGCATGTCGGCTCACCGTCCAACTGGGTCAGCCCGCTTGGTCAGGAGGAAATGATGACGGCGGACGTGATCGTGTCCTTTGACTGGATCGATCTGGCCGGCTCTCTGAAACCGCTGACACCGCGGGGCGGGGTGCCCGGGAAGATCGTCAACTGTACGGTCGATTCATACGTACATAACGGCTGGAGTGCGGATCATTTCGGTCTGGCGCCCGCGGACATTCCGGTTCTTGCCGACCCGGATGTGTTTGTGAAACAGCTGCTTGATGCGCTGGAGGCGAAACTGGGCGGCAAATCCATGTGGGATGGCGGTGCAAAGCCGAAGGTTGAGGTGCCTGCACAGGAAGACAAGGCGCACGACGCAAAGATCGCACCGCGCGATATCGCCTATGCGCTGAAGGAAGCGCGCGGTGATCACAAGCTGACCCTGACGCGCGTGCCTTTGGGCTGGGCGTCTGAATCCTGGGATTTCGACCATCCGCTGGATTACCTCGGCAATGATGGTGGCGGCGGGCTTGGCTCTACCGCCGGCGGGGCCATTGGTGCGGCACTGGCACTGATGGAAACAGACCGGATGGCGGTGGCTATCGTCGGCGACGGAGATTTCATGCAGGGTGGCTCAGCACTGTGGACGGCCGCGCATTACAAAATTCCGGCTCTGTTCATTATTTCGAACAACCGGTCGAACTTTAACGACGAGGTTCATCAGGAAGCGATGGCGACGCAGCGCAACCGGCCGGTTGAAAATCGCTGGATTGGCCAGCGCATAGACGAGCCGGCGCTGGATCTTGCGGGATATGCGCGCTCGCAGGGCGTGCAGTCCGATGGTCCGATCGAGAAGGTTGGCGATCTGGTGGAAGCGCTGAAGAAGGGCCTGGCCGTTGTGGCGGCAGGAGAACCCTATCTGATCGATGTTGTCGTGCAGCCGGGATATTCGGCGCCCATGGTCACGCGGGCCAGCGGCGAAGCGTCGACCGGCACGGCGAGCTGAGGCGGGGCAGGGCAATGGCCGATATTCTCGAAATAAAAAACGTCTCCAAGACCTACGACGCGGGTGGCGATAACCCGGTAAAAGCGCTGGACGGCGTTGATCTCAATATTGCCGAAGGGGAATTCGTCTCGGTCATCGGACCGTCGGGTTGCGGAAAATCGACGCTGTTCAACATTATTGGCGGGCTGATCGACGATCATGATGGGGAAGTTCTGATCGATGGCCGCGAAGTGGATGGCGCGCACAAGGACGTCGGGGTCGTGTTTCAGGAAGAATCCACGTTTCCGTGGCGCTCCACTTTGGACAATGTGGCTTTCCCGCTGGAGATAGAAGGTATCGACAAGGCGGAACGTGAAGAAACCGCGCGTAAGTTCATCAAGCTGGTTGGCCTTGAGGGGTTCGAGAACCATTTTCCGGCGCAACTTTCGGGCGGGATGAAACAACGCACCGCCGTTGCGCGGACGCTGGCATATGAGCCACGGATCATGCTGATGGATGAGCCGTTTGGTGCGCTGGATGAACAGACACGGATGCTGCTGGGCGACAAGATGCTGGAAATCTGGGCGGCATTAAACCAGACGATGCTGTTGATCACGCATAACATTACCGAAGCGGTACAGCTTTCCGACAGAGTGGTCGTGATGTCGTACCGGCCCGGGATCATCAAGGAAATCATTCCGATCGAACTGCCACGCCCGCGCACATCTGACGTTATCGCGACGGCGGAATTCGGCACCTATGTCGGAAAACTCTGGACGTTACTGCGCGATGAAGCGTCGCGCGGCATGGCCGATGCGGAGGCATCCATTGCGGCCACGTAAGTGTCGTTAGCCTGCGAATGAAGTTTGGACTAAACTAAATTAACCCAAAACCCAAAACGGGAGGAAACTATGTCTAATATACTGAAAACAATAGCGATTGCGGCGACTGGTGTTGCTGTTCTGTCGGCGCCGTCATTTGCGGCGGACAAGGTCCGGCTGGTCAACAGCACCAAGGTCGTGTTCGAAACCGAGCACCCCTATACCGGACTTGAAGAGGGTATTTTCAAGAAACATGACCTCGACGTTTCCGTGATCCACGGATCGGGTGGTGCTGCGTCCCTGCAGGCGATTATCACGGGCAGCCAGGATGTTGTCTGGGGCAATGGTGTGCTCGGCGTCGTCTCTGCTTATGCCAAGGGCGCACCGGTGCGTATCCTCGGCAGTAACATTCGCGGTGTGCAGGATCTATACTGGTACGTGAAGCCCGACAGCCCGATCAAATCGTTCAAGGATCTGAATGGCAAGCAAATGGCTTATTCGCGCCCGGGGTCGACGACCGACCTTGCTGCGCGTTTTATTGCCGAGGCACAGAACATCAAACCGAAATTCGTGTCTGTCGGTGGGCCTTCCGGGTCGCGTACCCAGCTAATGTCTGGCCAGGTGGATAGTGGATGGTCCGTGTATCCGCTGAACAAAAACCTGTTGCGTGAAGGCAAGATCCGCATCATCGGCACGGGCAAGGAAGCATCCGGTCTGAACGGTGTAACGATCCGGGTTATTGCTGCGAACGTGAACTGGCTCAATAAAAACCGCGAAGTCGCCAAGCGGCTGATGACGGCGTTTAAAGAATCCGTAGACATGACGTATTCGAACACAAAGCGTCTGGAGACATATGCGAAGCGCTGGAAGCTGAACTTCGAGGACGTCAAGGATGCAGCGAAAGACACGCCGCAGGCTATCGCGACGATCATGCCTGTGGCGGGCCTCGACAAGATCAATCAGATCGCGCTCGACAACAAGAAGATCAAAAAACTTCTGACGGCCGCGCAGCTGAAGGAACTTGTTCACCCGATGGGCAACAAGCCCTGATTGGTGAAAACCAGACAAAGCTTGCTGGAGCAGACGGTTAAATGACCAGGCTTCATAAAGTACCTGTGATTGTCGGCCTGTTCGGGTTGTTGGCGTGTGCCATGCTTCTCGAACTGGCCGTCAATTTCGGCTGGGTGATGGAAATTATTGTTCCGCGCCCGACCGATACAGTCCTGTCCTTCCCGACGCTTCAGGAAGACATGGACCTGATCGGCAATTTTTTCGTCACGCTCGGAATGACGGCGGCGGCGACGGCACTTGCCCTGGCGATCGGGCTTCCATTTGGCTATTTCCTGTACCGGCGTGAGGCCTATGGCATAGCCTATGAAGGCTGGCTTGCAGCCGCGTTTTCAACGCCGATCGTTCTGCTATATCCGTTGTTTCTGGTGATCCTCGGGCGCAACCATATGACGTTGATCGTGATGGGGTGCATACCCGGGGCGATCCCGATTGCGATCCAGACGCGCCAGGGACTACTTGGCGTATCGAAAACGCTGGTCAATGTCGGGCGCAGCTTCAACGTGTCGGAACGCGATATGTTCCGGAAAATCATGTTGCCGAGCGCGGTGCCGACGATCTTTACCGGCATCCGGATCGGCGTAATGTACACCCTCGTTAATATCGTCGCGATCGAATACCTCATCGATTTCGGTGGACTTGGGCGCATCGTTTCGCAGATGTACGATAATTTCGATATACCGGAGACCTATGCGGCGATCGTTGCCGTTATTCTGGTAAGCACGTTCTTCTACTGGGGATTCGGGAGGGTTGAAAAATGGCTCAGGCCGGTGTGATCAAAGGAACTGTCCCCGCCGTAAGTCAGGTTGAGAGATCGCTGGACAGCCGGGTGACGCGCATTCGCTTTTTGACCTGCATTGGTGCGGTTGTTTTGTGGGAAATCATCGCGACGCTCGGGTCCTTCGGCATCCTTTATAACGATGTGGTGCCGCATATCTGGAATATCGTAATTGCGGTAGGGCAGGAGCTCATCTCGGCGAGCTTCTACAGCGATCTTGGGATGACCTTCGCTGCCCATAGCGTTGGATTTATCTGTGGTGCGGCGCTGGCGGTCTTCGTCGGTATCTGGCTTGGGACGAACAAGTTGATCCGCGAAGCGATGCTTCCCTATTTGAATGCCATTGGTTCGACGCCCAAGATCATTTTTCTGCCGATCATCTTCCTGATGTTTGGCGTGGGGATTGAATCAAAGATGGCCAAGGGCTCGATGTCAGCGTTTTTCCCGGTGGTCTTTACCACGACACTGGGGATGATGCTGATCAACCCGGTACTGATCCGGGTCGGCCGCACATTCAACCTCACCAAATGGCAGATGATCACAAAGATCTACATGCCGGCGATGGTAAACCCGGTGATCACGGGGTTCCGGTTGGGCGTGGCGATCACGGTCATCGGCGTGCTTGTAGCCGAGCTGAAATTCGCTGATGGCGGTCTGGGCTACCGGCTGGGGATTTATTACGAGCAGTTTCAAATCGCCCCGATGTATGCTGTGATTGTGCTGATCTTCGCATTGGCAGCGGCCGCAAATTCGGGGATGACGAAGTTGCAGGACAGGGTGAACCGCCACATGGCGCCAACTACAACCAAAGGCAAAAAGGCCCGGGCAAGCGCGTCCGGCGGCCTTGGCGTCGTTAATTAATCGATTTGCGTCGGAAGGATTAGAGGGAATATGGCCAAGGAACTTTTTGTATCGAAATCGGATGACTTGCAGGACGGCGATCGAAAGATCGTCCCGAACGGAAATTACGAGATTGGCGTCTACCGGGTGAATGGCAATCTGTTCGCCTATCAGAACGTCTGCCCGCATCAGGGCGGTCCGGCCTGCGAAGGTCTGTTGATGGCGAAGGTCGAAGAGGTCATCGCCGAAGACAAAACCTATCAGGGAATGACCTTCAACCACGATGAAATGCACATCGTGTGCCCCTGGCATGGCTGGGAGTTCGATCTGGAAACCGGTGACATGGTCGCCGACCGCAAGTTCCGGCTGAAGAAATACGAAGTCGCGGAAAAGGATGACGGCATTTATGTCACCCTCTGACGAGATCACCGATGAAGACATCGCCAATTCGCCGTTCCACGGAAAGGCGACAGCGCGGATCGCGCAGGAATCCGGCGACCCGTTGGCGGATGTCGATGTCGAGACCGAAAAACTCAAAGCGATGGCCCGGCGAATTCTCGATCTGAAAGACGGCGAAACGCCGAGCCAGGAAATGATCCAGGAAGGCCTCGGAGCGCTGACCCGGCTTTATACTGTCCGCTATCAAAGCGGTGAGCGCTGGGATCCGTTTTTGAACGGGCGCGGCATGCCGGTGACATCGGTGATGATTATGTCCACGGCCATGTTGCAGGCCGTGAATATCGAACTGTTCGAACTTGGAATGTGGCAGGCCTGGTCAGGTGGCTAGAAGTCGGGCGGTTTGAAGCCGGGCGGCTAAAATTTTTTGAAGATTTGACGAAGGAGGGACGACATGGAAATCCCCACAGATCACCTAAACAAGATGTCGGTCGCGGAGTTCGATACGTCGAAGCTCCTGATCAACGCGGCGCGCCAGCGCGACCAGCGGGGCTTCGACAAGACGCTGATCATCGACGTCGATTGCCACCATTACGAAAATGAATCCATGAAAGAGATCGTCGAGTTCATCGATGATCCGGTTCTGCGCCGCACAGCGCAGGTCTATTCGGGTGCCGGAACCGGTGCCAACAGCCCGTTCATGATGGGCAGTCCCGGTTCGCAGGATGTGGCAGGGCGCGTGACGCGCTATCCGCTGCGCAAGATGGATCAGACGCCAGACGACGACAAGCATCGCGATATTCACCTGTCGCTCAAATGGATGGACGCTATGGGCGTCGATTACGTGATGCTGTTCCCGACGCCGATGTTGCTGCTCGGGCTGCACCCGGTGCCGGAATATGAAGTCGCCATGTCGCGTGCTTATAACCGCTGGCTGACGGAAAAAATCCTTCAGGAAGAAAAACGCCTGAAGACCATGCTGTACCTGCCGTTTAATGATCCGGACGAGACTTACAAGATGGTCAAGGATTTCGGTGACCGCGAAGGCGTCTGCGGTTTCATGGTGGTGTCGACGCGCTACAAGCCGGTCTACGACAACGCCTATATGAAAACCTATTCCCTGATCGAGGAAATGGGCAAGCCACTCGCTTTCCACGGCTCATACAGCTGGAACGACCACCTTCTCGGCAATACCAACCGCTTCCTTGTGACCCACGCGCTGGGTTTCACCGTGTTTAATGCGGTGCATATGTGCAACTGGATCGTGAACGGATTGCCGGAACGTTTCCCGAAGATGGACGTGATGTGGATTGAATCCGGTCTTGCCTGGATTCCCTGGTTGATGCAACGCCTCGATAACGATTACCGCATGCGGTCGTCCGAGGCGCCGTTGCTCACAAAACTACCGAGCGAATACATGCAGGACATGTTCTATTCGTCGCAGCCGATGGAAATGCCGCACGATATGGACGTTCTTGAAATGACGTTCAAGATGATCAAGGCGGAAACCCAGCTCTGCTGGTGTTCGGACTATCCGCATTGGGACATGGACGTGCCGAGTGTGATCTGGGATCTGCCGTTCCTCGATGAACGCCAGAAAAAGAACATTCTCGGCGAGAACGCCCGGAAACTCTACAACATGGATGTGTCGGACCGCTTCCCAAACTATAAGCCGCCGGTCTAGGCAGCGTCAGAAACCCGCGCGTGGAAATTCCGACAGATCATTTGCACAAAATGACGGTAGAGGAGTTCGATACATCGAAACTCCTCATCAACGCAGCGCGTCAGCGCGACCAGCGGGGCTTGGACAAGACGCTGATCGTCGATGTGGATTGTCACCATTACGAAAATGAATCGATGTCCGACATCATCGAATTCATTGAAGATCCGGTGCTGCGACGGACCGGCCAAGTCTATGCAGGTGCCGGTACCGGCGCGAACAATCCGTTCATGGTCGGTAGTCCCGGCGCGCAGGACGTCGCCGGACGGATCACCCGTTACCCGCTGCGCAAAATGGATCCGACGCCGGAGGACGGCACGCACCGCGATATTCATCTGTCGCTGAAATGGATGGATGCGCTCGGCGTCGATTACGCGATGCTGTTCCCCGGGCCGATGCTGCTGCTTGGTCTGCACCCGGTGCCGGAATACGAAGTCGCCATGTCGCGGGCGTATAACCGCTGGTTGACGGAGAAAATTCTGGCAGAGGAAAGCCGCCTCAAGACGATGCTGTATCTGCCGTTCAACGATCCGGACGAGACTTACAAGATGGTCCAGGATTTTGGCGATGCGCCAGGGGTTGCCGGGTTCATGGTGGTGTCCACCCGGTACAAGCCGGTCTACGACAATGCCTATATGAAGACATATTCCCTGATCGAGGAGATGGGCAAGCCGTTGGCGTTCCATGCGTCATTCAGCTGGAATGACAAGCTTCTTGGAAATACCAACCGCTTTCTCGTCACCCATGCGCTCGGCTTTACCCTCTTCAACGCCGTACACATGTGTAACTGGATCATAAACGGCCTGCCCGAACGGTTCCCCAAGCTCGATGTGATGTGGATCGAATCCGGTCTTGCCTGGATACCGTGGCTGATGCAGCGCCTCGACAATGATTACCGGATGCGGTCGTCCGAAGCGCCGCTGCTGCGGAAGCTGCCGAGCGAATACATGCAGGACATGTTCTATTCGTCGCAGCCGATGGAAATGCCGCACGATCCCGACATTCTCGAAATGACCTTCAAGATGATCAAAGCGGAGACTCAGCTGTGTTGGTCTTCCGACTATCCGCACTGGGATATGGATCTGCCGAGCGTGATCTGGGATCTGCCGTTCCTCGACGAACGCCAGAAAAAGAACATTCTCGGCGAGAACGCCCGGAAACTCTACAACATGGATGTGT
This sequence comes from Paracoccaceae bacterium, assembly GCA_047638395.1. Classification (GTDB taxonomy): domain Bacteria; phylum Pseudomonadota; class Alphaproteobacteria; order MPNO01; family UBA830; genus CAXBCP01. The sequence goes on from JBLIMV010000021.1 coordinate 65,054, forward strand.
CGGACCGCTTCCCGAACTATAAGCCGCCGGTTTAATCGGCGGGCTTGGCGGGGGGAGGCGGCGGATCGGGAATCAGTATCCGCCCGCAGGCGACGTCTATCAGGGTCCGCACCAGGATGTAGGCGATAAGCACTGTTGCGAAGATGAGGATCACCTGGCCTGCGGCAAGCAGGTACGTGTTGTTGGTGGCGCTAGCGTATATCAGTGTCGCCGCGCCGATGATGTCGAGCGGGAACGAATAGGCCCACCAGCCCATCGAAAATTTCACCCGCAGGAACGTTCGTATCATCGAGATGTTCAGCAGCAGCAGGAACAGTGCGAAGTAGTAAATCATCCGCGTGAACGGCGAGATGTCGCCCGGCACAAGCAGCGGAAAAATCAACGACATGAGTGCTGGCGGCACGATGAGCACGAAATAGCTCGGTGTCAGCGGCGCGGGCAGGCCCGGTCCGAACATGATCCTGTACATCAGGACGGCCGATAGTAGTACCCAGACGATCGCGCCGATTGAAAAGAAGAACCAGCTCAATTCGATATAGCCGAAGGATGGGCCGATCAGTGCCGTCAGGAGACTGCCGACGCCGGGGATCAGCCAGATCGGGTTCATTTTTGCCATTTCCTGCGGCCGCAGGTACCAGCGTGAAAAGATGTAAAATGTCAGAAACAGGCTGAGCCCGGCACCGCCAAAAAACAGAACCTGCGCCACACCAGCATGTAACGGCAGGACTGCCGGTACCTGGAGCAGGATGGCCAGCGGCGCCCCTCCGAGAAACGGGCCTTTTGCCGGGTGGTCGAAATCCCGCCACAGCATCGCCGGATAGAGCAGGCATTTGGCGAGATAGGCAGATGCGACGACCGCCAGCATCACGCCCCCGATGATGAGCGCGATATCGCCCGGGAGCGAGGGCCAGTCGAGAATCTTCTCCGCCTGCCGCCAGGCGAGGCCAAGGCCGGATACACCCATCACCGCCCCGAAGAAGGTCGGCGGTATGTGGGCGAGGGGAGAGGAAGGTTGTTCAGCAGATTGGATTGTATTCATGGGCCGAAACCTAATGCCGCGCCCCATTTGTGCAAGCCACCGCCAATCGCTTTTATGAAGGCGGCGAAGAATGTAATAATGGTGTCCCAGACAAAAGGCGACGCCCATGAATACCGACCCTTCCAACCTGCTTGATCCCCAATTCGACGGCACCCTGACCGAGGGACTCGTCTCCCTGATCCGCAACAAGCCGGTCGACCAGGTGGATCTCGATGCCATGGCATTGTTCACGCTTGACGGTATCGCCAACATGCTCGCGGGCCGCCGGTCCGTGCCGGGTGAAAAGCTGCTCGCCTATCTGAAGGGCAAGGAAGGCGACACGGGCCGTCGCGCCCTGGTGATGGGCGGGTTGACCCATATCCTCGAAGTCGATGACCTGCATAAGGCGTCGGTCGTGCACCCCGCATGCGTGACGATACCGGCCGCACTTGCGCTCGCCGGCGATGACATGCCGTCCGGCACCGACTTTCTCAAGGCGATCCTGTTCGGCTTTGAAGCCTGTACGCGTGTCGGCATGTCGGTCGGCAGGGCGCATTACAAAGTCTGGCACAACACGGCGACCTGCGGCACCTTCGGCGGTGCGATGACGGCAGCCACGCTGATGGGGCTGACGGACGGAGAAACCGTGCACGCACTTGGCAATGCGGGAACGCAATCCGCCGGGCTGTGGGAATTCCTCAACACCGGCGCGATGAGCAAACATCTGCATGCCGGGCGCGGTGCGGAGGCGGGCATTGTCGCCGCCGAACTGGCGCAGCTTGGATTTACCGGTCCGCCCGCAATCCTCGAAGGCCCGCAGGGGCTTTATGCCGGCGCCTGTCCGGACCCCGATCCTGACGCCGTGCTGCGCGACCCGGATGCGCCCTGGCAGGTTCACCTGACATCGATCAAGCCGTGGCCGTCATGCCGGCATACGCACCCGGTGATTGATGCAGCACTTGAGCTTTCCGGCAAGATAGACGTGGACGCGATTGAGAGCATCGATGTGGCCGTCTATCAGGCATCCATCGATGTGTGTGATCGCCCCGTGCCGGAAAGCGAATACGAAGCGAAATTCTCGGTCCAGCATTGTGTGGCGATCAGCCTGCTTGACGGCAAATGCGTCTTTGCCTCTTTCGATCCGTCAGGGCGCGAGCGTGCGGCCGAATTGCGCAAATTGATCTCGGTCCGCGCAGGCGAGACCTACAGCAATGCCTATCCGAAAGACTGGGGCGGCGAAGTGACGGTAAACCTCAAAGACGGCGCTTCGGTGACCGCGGCGCGGACGGCCTGCAAGGGCGATCCGGAACTCGCCCTTACCCGCGATGAGATGATCGACAAGGCGCGCGATCTTCTGACCTTCGCCACTGTGAACGACGTCGATGCCGTCATTGACGGGGTGCTCGGCATGGCAAATGGCGGCCCGGTGCCGGAAATTACTCTCTGATCCACGAACATAACGGGGAACCATCATGGACAAAGCGACACTGATCGCGCGGGCCGAGAAACTTCAGGCCCTGATCGATGCGGATGAAACACTGGTACTGCCCAATGTGTGGGATGTCGCCGGCGCGCGCATTGTTGCCGAACAAGGCTATCCCGTGATCGCGACATCCAGCGCAGGTGTCGCCTGGTCGCTTGGATGCCCGGACGGTGAAATCATCAGCCGCGACGACATGCTGTTCATGGTCAAAAAAATTGCGGATGCGGTCGACCTGCCGGTGACCGCCGATATGGAGGCCGGCTACGGCGAAGCCCCGGAAGCCGTGGCGGACACGGTCACGGCTACGCTGAATGCAGGCGCTGCGGGCGCCAATATCGAAGACAGCTCGTCACAGGCCGCCGGCCATCCGTTGCTCGATTACGATCTGTCAGTTGCCCGTATTCGGGCGGCGAAGAAGGCCGCTGATGATTACGGCGTGCCGTTCGTGATCAACGCGCGCACGGATGGCTTTTTTGGCGGGCCGGGCGAGGGCGTCTTTGAAGAAGCGGTCCGGCGCTGCAATGCCTATCTGGAAGAGGGCGCGGGGTGCGTCTTCGTGCCGTTCGTCCCTGACCGTGAGACGATGGAAAAGCTGGTTGCGGCTATTGATGGACCGGTGAATTTTCTCGCCAATCCGGCTGCCCCTGATCTGGGTCAGATGCAGGAAATGGGTGTTGCGCGCGTCAGTATCGGCGGGCTGTTCTCGCTGCTGATTTATACACAGATGCGCGAAGCCTGCGAAGAGATGCGCAAATCCGGCACGCTGAACTGGGGCAAAGACAACATCATTCACCCGGCGATGAACAAGCTGATGGGGTGAGGTTAGCTAAAACCCTGTCACCCCGGATTTATTCCGGGGGGGCAGTCTTGTTAGACGCGCGGTTTCTGGATCCCGGGACAAGCCCGGGATGACAATCGGCGCAAGGCTTTGGTTTTACCCGGCCTTTAGCGCCGAAGCCTGAATCCCCGACAATGTAGACGTCGGCAGTATCGCATCCTGTTCGATCACCAGCTCAATCAGTGACGGCCCATCCACTGCGCGGCAGCGCGCGAACGCCGCTTCGAAATCGGCGGTCTTCGTCACCGTCTCGCCATGGGCGCCATAGGCGCGGGCGAGGGCGGCGAAGTCGGGGTTTACGAGGTCGGTACCGGATTTGCGTTTCGGATAGTGGGTTTCCTGATGCATCCGGATGGTGCCGTACATGCCGTTATTGACGACCACGAAAATCACTTTCGCGTTCTGCTGCACCGCGGTGCCGATTTCCTGGCCGTTCATCTGGAAACAACCATCTCCGCTGAAAGAAACAACGACGCGGTCAGGGTGACGGATTGCGGCAGACACGCCCGCCGGCACGCCATAGCCCATCGCGCCCGATTGCGGGGCAAGCTGTGTGCCGTATTGCTTGTAGCGGTAAAACCGGTGGACCCAGACGGTGTAGTTGCCGGCACCATTCGTGATCACGGAATCTTCCGGCAGGTTATCGCTCAACCAGCCGACGATTTCGGAATAATTCACGTCGCCCGGCATGGCGGGCGGGGTCGAGAACGCCAGGTAATCCGCATGGGCGGCTTCGGCTTCGCCTTTCCACGGCGTGGCGACCGGCACCATGTCTTTGGCGGCGGCACAGAATTCGGCCATGCCTGAATTGATGCCGAGATCGGCCTGATAGACTTTGCCGAGCTCATCCACACCGGCGCTGATATGGATGAAGGGCTGCTTCGGTTTCGGGAAGGTGAAATAGGTGTAGCCGCCGGAGACGATTTCGCCCAGTTGCGGGCCGAGCACGATCAGCAGATCGGTTTCATCCAGCCGGGCCTTCAGGGTGGGGTTGATGCCGAGCCCGATGACGCCGGCATAGTTCGGGTGCCGGTTATCCATCAGGTCCTGACGACGGAACGACACAGCGACGGGCAGACCGTTCTGCTCGGCGAAGGCGGTCAGGTCGGCGCAGGCGTCGGGCGTCCAGCCACCACCACCGGCGAGGACCAGCGGTTTCTTCGCGGCGGACAGCATGTCTCGGAATTTTGCCATGTCGGCAGCGCCCGGATTGGCCTGCGCGCTGCGATAGGGCTGGCCATCTTCGGCATCGGCGCGTTCGGTCTGCATGTCTTCGGGCAGGGCGAGCACCACGGGGCCGGGACGCCCGGATGTGGCGACATGAAACGCCCGGCTGACCATTTCGGGCACACGGGCAGGGTTGTCGATCTGCGCGACCCATTTGGTCATCTCGCCGAACATGCGGCGGTAATCGACTTCCTGGAAAGCTTCACGTTCCGACATGTCACGGGCGATCTGGCCGACGAACAGGATCAGCGGGGTGGAATCCTGATGCGCCGTGTGAATGCCGACCGAGGCGTTGGTCGCCCCCGGTCCACGGGTCACGAAGGCGACGCCCGGTTTGCCGGTCATCTTGCCCCAGGCATCGGCCATGTTGGTGACACCGCCCTCCTGGCGGCAGACCACCAGGTTGATCTGGTCCTGGACGTCGTGGAACGCATCAAGGGCGGCGAGGTAGCTTTCGCCGGGCACGCAAAATACGGTGTCGACGCCGTGCAGGCGCAGGCAGTCCACAAGGATTTGTCCGCCGGTGCGGAGATTTGAAGAGGCGTCAGGCATATTGTGTGTTCCTGTCAGAGCGTATCGTTCTACCTATTGTCACCCCGGGCTTGTCCCGGGGTCCAGTCTCTCCGTCGACGAAGCTCTGGATCCCGGCACAAGGCCGGGATGACAAGCGAAGAGGTGCGACCATTCGGAAGTGGGCATAGACCATCTTCAGACCTCGATAAATTCGTCCAGAAAGATCGTGTATTTCTGGCGCTTGGGTTTGTCTTTGTCTTCCTCATTCACATAGGAGATCGACGATTTCCCCTTGAGGCTGCGCGGCAGGATCATTGTCCGCGAGAAATTGCCGGGTTTGTCATCGGGCGCATAGGCCAGCACCGGTACGGGGCCGGCTTCGAACCAGGGTTCGCCCGCCGCAATCACATGGGTCTCTCCACCGGTTTCGACCTTGAACCCGCCTTCGAGCAGACAACGAATGCCCGGTCCCTGATGGACATGTGTATAGGCAATGCCGCTTGGCGGAATATCGACCCGGTCACAACGCCAGAGATAGCCGTCTCCCGGCTCCAGGTCGACGTTTGCCGATAGTTTATGAACCGACGTAACGCCGTCACCCTGTGCAAGCCCGTCGGAATCGGGGGTGCCGCCCTTGACGAGTTCGTAGCGCAGAATTCGAGCACCTCCGGCGCCTGCAGTGACGGTCACCTCACCGGTCGAGAACCAGGCGGAATTTGCGCTGAGTGTTGCGCCGCCGCGTTCGTCGCGTATCGTCGCCATCCCGTCGGCCACATAGAGCCCGCGGTTGCCCGCGGGCAGGGCGGCCGACAATGTGGCTTTTTCGGTAAACACATCCGTATATACGCGTTGAATATAATCGGCCATCACGTCGCCCCTCGTTGTTGCCTAACCGGCGTATCACAGCACCGTTTGGGCGGCAAGGAATGTACGATGGCGTGTGCCGGTGCGGGTTTGCAAAAGCCCGGAAAGCGTATGAAGAATGCATCTACCCGATGTTCGTGACGATGATCCGGTTCGCATTGGTCTATCTCAGCCCTTTCAAATGCAACTTCCGCCGGATCCAGGGCTATCAGAACCTGTGGAACGACACGCTGGCGATTTATCCGGCGCCGGGGGCAGGTCCTGATCGGGCGGTGGCGAAACATGCAATTCAACCCCATGCACCCAAAGGGGCGGTGGGTATCTTCGATAAGTCGCAATTCAACTCCATGCACCCGAAGGGACGGTCCGGGCCTGTGGGGACGGTGCCTGTTAAAAATCTGGCGTTGGGCGAACGTCATGCGGCCTCTGATATGGGGACACACCACCCCGGTTCACGCGCGACGGTGTCGCGCCTGTTGGGCGGATAGGTCCGGGGGTTGCTTGCCCAATCACGCTATCATGCAAAAGGGCGAAAACCGAATTTGGAGCGTAAGATTTTTCGAATTATCTGGCTGTTGGCGGGAAATTCGACAACCTGAAGGGAGCACCATCAGCATCGGCAGTTATGGTAACGCTGTCGGTCGAAAACAAGGCGCCGTTGCCGCTCTGTGTCGTGCCACTGTTTCCGTCACGACGGGTTGCCCGCTTCGTTGACGCGGACAGGGGCGCGGGTATGATGGCGCGCCATTTCAACCACCCGCCGCGCGCGGTTCAGGAGCAGTCATTCCGTGAAAAATCATACCGTTAAGGTCTATCCGTCGAAGCAGGAACTTAAACGCGAAGACCAGTTCGCCTGGAAAATTGCCGCTGTTGCCGCCGACCCCGTCGATGTCGATGACGACGTCACAGATATGGTGATCAACCGGATGATAGATAACGCGTCCGTCGCCATGGCGTCGGTTAACCGTCGCCCGGTGGCCAATGCCCGCGCAATGGCGATCTGTCATCCGCGCGAAGGCGGTGCGACGATCTTCGGGATGCCGGCGGATCAGCGCTTCTGCGCCGAATGGGCCGCCTGGGCGAATGGCACGGCCGTCCGCGAACTGGATTATCACGACACGTTTCTCGCGGCCGACTATTCGCATCCCGGTGACAACATTCCGCCGACGCTCGCAGTTGCCCAGCAGAAGGGCCTCGACGGCAAACAATTGCTGCGTGGGATCGCGACCGGGTACGAAATTCAGGTGAACCTGGTGAAGGGCATCTGCCTCCACGAACACAAGATCGATCATATCGCCCATGTCGGCCCGTCGGTTGCCGCGGCGCTCGGCACACTGCTGAAGCTGGATACGGAGACGATCTATCAGTCGGTCCAGCAGGGGCTGCACGTCACCTGCACCACGCGCCAGTCGCGCAAGGGCGAGATTTCAAGCTGGAAGGCCTATGCGCCGGCCCATGCCGGCAAGCTCGCCATCGAAGCGGTCGACCGCTGTATGCGGGGCGAAGGTGCGCCGTCACCAATCTATGAAGGTGAAGACAGCGTAATCGCCTGGATGCTGGATGGCCCGGATGCGAATTACACGGTGCCGCTGCCCGAGGCGGGAGAGGCCAAGCGCGCGATTCTGGAAACATACACCAAGGAACATTCTGCAGAATATCAGAGCCAGGCGCTGATCGATCTGGCGCGTAAAATGGGCGGGCAGATTTCGGACTTCGATGCCATCGACAATATCGTCATCCAGACCAGCCATCACACGCATTACGTCATCGGCACCGGGGCCGGCGATCCGCAGAAGATGGACCCGGCCGCCAGCCGAGAGACGCTCGATCATTCGATCATGTATATCTTTGCCGTCGCCCTGCAGGATCAGGCGTGGCATCACGTTAAATCCTACGCGCCGGAACGTGCGCAGCGCCCCGACACCGTGAAGCTGTGGCACAGTATCTCGACGGTCGAAGACACGCGCTGGACCGAACGCTATCATCACCCCGACCCGAACCAGCGCGCCTTTGGCGGCCGTGTCGTGATCACGATGAAGGACGGCTCGACGCTTGAAGACGAACTGGCGCTCGCCGATGCCCATCCCGCAGGTGCGCGGCCCTTCGCGCGGCAGAACTATATCGACAAGTTCAAGATGCTGGTCGACGGTGTTGTCAGCGACGGTGAGCGTGATCGTTTTCTCGACACCGTTCAACGCCTGCCGAATCTCACGGCAGATGAACTGGGCGGTTTGCACGTCACGCTCGATGCGATGGCACTCGATTACGCCACCCGCGATGACAGAGGAATTTTCTGATGCTGTTTACAAAGAAAACTGCCGCCGAAAAGCGGGCATCGTTCCGCGAGGAACTCGCCACCGGTCGTCTGCTTCAGTTTCCGGGGGCCCATTCGCCCATCGTGTCGCTGGCGATCGAGGATCAGGGCTTCGACGGGGTCTATATTTCCGGTGCGGCTCTGTCGGCCGAACTCGGCCTGCCCGATATCGGCCTGACCACGCTGTCCGAGGTGACCCAGCGGGGACGCCAGATCGCCCGTGTGACCGACCTGCCGGCGCTGATCGATATCGATACCGGGTTCGGCGAGCCGATGAGCGCGGCCCGCAGTATTCTGGAACTTGAAGAACTGGGCATTGCCGGCTGTCATCTGGAAGATCAGGAAAACCCCAAGCGCTGCGGCCATCTCGACAATAAAAACATTGTGCCGGTCCGCGAAATGACGATGAAAATCCGCGCCGCGGCGGATGCACGTAAAGATCCGAACTTCCTCATCATGGCGCGTACCGATGCGCGGGCATCCGAAGGGCTTGAGGCATCGCTCGACCGGGCGAAGGCCTATATCGATGCGGGCGCCGATGCGATCTTCCCGGAAGCGCTTCAGGATTTGTCGGAATACGAGGCAGTGCGCGAAGCGCTTGATGTCCCGTTGCTCGCCAACCTGACGGAGTTTGGCAAGACGCCGTTACTGACGAAGACGGAACTGGAAAATCTCGGCTACAATATCGCGATATATCCGGTGACTTCGCTGCGCCTGTCGATGAAGGCGGTCGAAGATGGTCTCGCGGCGATCCGCCAGCAGGGCACGCAAAAGGAAATTGTCGACCGGATGCAGACGCGGGCACGGCTCTATGAGCTGATCCGCTACGAGGATTACAACAAGTTCGACCAGGATATTTTTAACTTCAAGGTTTGACGGCAGGGAGACGAAAGATGGCAGCCAAGGCAGCAAAGAAGAGCGTGAAAAAGAAGGCGAAGGCCAAGACGACCAAGGTAAAGAAGACCAAGGTCGCTGAGCCCGTCATCTACAAGGGACTGGCCGGCGTTACCGTCGACACCACAGAGGTGTCCAAGGTCATGCCGGAAACCAACTCGCTGACCTATCGCGGGTATGCCGTTCAGGATCTCGCAGCCAATTGCCGGTTTGAAGAGGTCGCCTATCTGATGTGGCATGGCGAACTGCCGACCCGCGCCCAGCTTCGCAAGTTTGAGAAAGACGAGCGCAGCCGCCGCAACATCTCGCGCGCCCATGTCGAAGTGATCCGCCAGTATCCGAAGCGCGCGCATCCGATGGATACGCTGCGGACGTCGGTCAGCTATCTCGGCACGTCGGAGACCGCGTGGGGCGGTGAGCCGGCGGAGAAAGATCTGAACCGGGCAATGGATATGCTTGCCAAGATCCCGACCATGATCGCAACCGACTACCGGTTCCGCAAAGGCCTTCCGCGCAAAACGCCGCGCAAGGACCTGACCATGTCGGAGAATTTCTTCCACATGTGTTTCGGTGAAGTGCCGCCGAAGGAAGTGATCCGCGCGTTCGATATTTCGCTCATTCTGTATGCGGAGCACAGCTTTAACGCATCGACATTTACGGCGCGCGTCATCACGTCCTCGCGCTCTGATATCTACAGTGCGGTGACGGGTGGTATCGGCTCACTCAAAGGCCCGCTGCATGGCGGTGCCAATGAAGCCGTGATGCATAATCTGAAGGAAATCCGCACCCCCGCACGCGCCGAGAAATGGTTGCGCGACAAGCAGGCGGCCGGCGAGCTTGTGATGGGCTTCGGCCACCGGGTCTACAAGCAGGGCGATTCCCGCGTCCCCACAATGCGCGCCGCACTCGAAGATCTTGCGGCATGGAAGGGTGACACCAAGTGGCTGGAGATATCGGATATTCTCCAGAACATCATGATTTCGGAAAAGAACATCCATCCGAACCTCGATTTCCCTGCAGGGCCCGCCTATTACCTGATGGGTTTCGAGATCGACATGTATACGCCGATCTTCGTGATGAGCCGGATTACCGGCTGGGCCGCGCACATCATTGAGCAGAATGCCAGCAACAGCCTGATCCGGCCGCTTAGCGCCTATAGCGGCAAGAAACAGCGCAAGGTGAAGGCAATCTCCAAGCGCTGAGGAGCGGGATCTTACGACCCGGGAGTGCCTTTCTTGGCCTCCCGGCGTTCGACATGTCCGCGCCGGAGCAGGTAAACCGCCGACGCGATAATGACCAGCGTGCCGATGATTGACCATTGGTCGGGTATTTCCGCAAACACCAGGAACCCCAGGATTGCGGCGACCGGCAGGCGCATGAAGTCGAAGGGTGCCACGATACTGACCTCACCGGCGTCATAGGCGCGCGCCAGAAAATCCTGCCCGATGGCACCCAGAACGCCTGCCAGAAACAACCAGCCTGTTTGGCCCAGCGTCGGCGTTTCCCACGTATACGCGGCGCCAGGCAACAAAATCAGCGTACCGAAAAACATGAAGTAAAAGACGATCCGTGTCGGCGGCTCTGTCGCGGACAGGTTTTTCATCGAAATCATCGCGGATGATGTCAGAACGGCGCTGCCCAGTGCGAGGAGCATCGCAGGCTCGACGCCGAGATGCGGTTTGACGATCAGCAGCATGCCGCAGAAACCAACGACCGTGGCGGCGACCCGTCGGCCTCGGATCATTTCCTTCAGGACGATTGCGCCGATCAGGATCGACCAGAATGGTGATGTGAAGGCGAGCACCATTGCATCGGCAAGAATGAGGTCTTCAAGCGCGAAAATTAGGGTGACGAACGCGGCGATGCCGCAAAATGACCGCACAAAATGCAGCCCCGGACGCCGGGTCCGCATTACGCTGGGCCCGGACCGGATCAGCCACGGTGTCAGCATGCAAAGCGCGAAAAACGTTCTTGCGATGGCGACGACAAATATCGGCAGTTCAGTCGCCATGTGTTTCACGACAACGAACATTGTCGTCAGCGTCGTCACGGCAAGCAGCATCCACAGAATTCCGCGGACGTTATTCAGCTTCGGTGCATAGGCGCCACCCGCAGGGGTATTCAAGGCAAGAGCTTTCCGTATCGTCCGACAGATTGGCCGGAATATGTATCTCCGTATCAGAGCGTGCCCGGCGGTACAATGTCGTGTCAGGGGGAAGGCAGTTGCGGAGTCGCGCCCCGTCATGCATCCCTTGTGCAATCGAGAGTGGCTATACCGGAATCCGACCGTTGAAGATCCTTTTTATCACCGCAACGCGCATTGGCGACGCCGTCCTGTCATCGGGGCTGGTCGCGTATCTGGCCGCGGAGCATCCCGGTGCACGGTTCACCATTGCCTGTGGAGCGCCGGCCGCACCCTTGTTTGAAGCGGTGCCCGGGCTCGACCGGCTGATCGTTATTGAGAAAAAGCCGTTTCACAGCCATTGGCTATCCCTTTGGGCGGCATGCATTGGAAATCGCTGGGACCGGATCTACGACCTTCGTGGCTCAATGCTCTCACGCCTTATGTGGGCCGGCGAACGTCATATCGGCGACTACCGGGATGACAGCATTCACCGTGTCGAGGAGCTGGGCCGCCTGATCGGGGTATCGCCGGCACCGGCGCCGGCGCTGTCGTTGTCCGACGAGGCACGTGCAGCGGCTGCCGGGTTGGTCCCGGACGGGCCGCCCGTGCTTGCCATTGGGCCGACGGCGAACTGGGGCGGCAAGCAATGGCCGGCGGACCGGTTCGCCGAACTGGCGCTACGTGCGACCGGGGAGGGCGGTCTGCTCGAAGGGGCGCGGGTCGCGGTCCTCGGGGCGGAACCCGAACGCGAGATGGCGCAGCCGGTGCTCGATGCGCTGCCGCGTGACCGGCGCATCGACCTGATCGGCCAGTCTTTGCCGGTTGCAGCCGCCACCATCGAACGATCGACGCTGTATGTCGGCAATGATTCCGGCCTGATGCATATCGCCGCGGCGACGGGGACGCCGACGCTCGGCCTGTTCGGCCCATCGCCGGAAACGCGGTATGGGCCCTGGGGCACGCATTGCGCCTCGGTGCGTACCGATGAGGGGTTTAAGGACCTGGTTTTGTCGCCGGAATTCGATCACCGAAGCCAAAAATCGCTGATGACAGGACTTTCGGTGGATAAGGCCTACGAAGCCCTTGCGAATCTTTACACAAGCGTAAAAAATGCGCCCTGAAGGGGATCGCATTGGCTAGAGCGCAAAAATCCGGATCGAGTACGACTGTTGAGGAACGCCGGGAAAACCGGCGCGAGGAAATCCTGCGTGCCGCCCAGGACCTTTTCCATCGCCAGGGCTACGCCAATACTTCGCTTGACGATATCGCGCGGGCCGTCGGGATCAAACGGGAAGGGCTGTATTATTATTTCCCCAACCGGACGCAGATTCTGATCACGATTATCAAGCCGCTCGGCCTGCAGCTCCGCGACCGGGTGCGCGAAATTCTGGAAAGCGATGCGTCGCCTGAGGACAAGATTTGTCAGGCGGTCGAAAACCATCTGATGCGTTTCGAGAACAGGTTCGCGGAATCGAAGATTACCCTCCGGGACGATTATTTCGCCGACAACGAGGTTGTCCTCGCCGAAATGCAGCCGATCTGGGACGTGTATGAAACGCTCTGGGTGGCGATCATTCAGGAAGGTCAGGACAAAGGTGTCTTCGATGCCGCGCTCGACCCGCGGCTCGCTCATCTTGGTATCCTCGGTCTCTGTAACTGGGTGGCGCGCTGGTATAAGCCGGGCCAGTCGATACCGGTACCGGATCTGATCGCCATGTATAACCGGATGGTTCTGCGCAGTTTGCAGACCGATTAATCTCGCGGCATCACGCCGCCCGATTTGAATATATTGAAACAGGGTTTTTTGAAATGAAACAGAACGAACGGGTGATTATTTGCGGCGGCGGACCAGTGGGGGCGGTGACGGCCCTGGCTCTGGTCCAACAGGGAATTCCCGTGACGGTGCTGGAAGCGTTCGAAGAACCGCCGAAAGACCCTCGCGCGGCGACGCTTCATCCCTCGACGCTCGAGATGCTCGATACGCTCGGCCTGGCCGAAGGCATCCTGCAGCGTGGCCTGCATGCACCCGCATTCCAGTTTCGCGACCGCAAGTCGCAGGAAATCGTTGCCGTGTTCGACATGGCGCATATCGCCGACGAAACCAAGTTTCCGCTCGCCGTTCAGTATGAGCAGTGGAAGCTCGTCCGGGACGGTCTCGCGGCGCTAAAGGAATACGATATCGCCGATGTCAGGCTCGGTACGACCGTGACGGCGTTTTCTCAGGATTATGACGGCGTTACCGTGGTAACCGAAAACGCCGACGGCGAGCTCGAGAAGATCGAAGGGCGCTATATGATCGCCTGTGATGGGGGACGATCGACCATTCGTATTGGCCTCGGCGTCTATATGTCCGGCTTTACCTGGGGCGAACGTTTCCTTGTGTTGACATCGATGCACGATTTTGCCGAGAACGACCGCTACATCTACCGCAACTACGTGCTCGATCCGACCGAGTGGTGCGCTGTATTCAAGGTGATGGGGGATGAAGACCAGGGTATCTGGCGGACACTGTTTCCCACCAGCGAAGGTGAACTGGACGACGACCTTCTGTCGGATGCCGGGGTGACGCAACGCATCAGCGGTCTTCGCCCGGATATGAACCACAACGATATTCTTCACCGGAATCTTTACACGGTGAATCAGCGTGTCGCCGACCGGTTTGCGATTGAGCGGATTTTCCTGGCGGGCGACGCGGCCCATCTCAACAACCCGCTCGGCGGGCTGGGACTAAACACCGGTATCCACGACTGCATGAATATCACCAAGAAAATTGGCGATGTCTGGTTCGGCCGGGCCCAGCCGGAAGTGTTCGAGCGCTATCATCGCCAGCGTCATCAACTCGCAACCGAATTCCTGCAAAGCGTGACGATTGAGAACAAGAAGCGGATCGAAGAAAAGGATCCGGACGTCATCAAGGCCAATCAGAAAATTCTGCGTGAAAATGCCCAAGACCCGGCGAAGGCCAAGGCATGGCTGATGCGCTCATCCCTGCTGGACAGCGTCCGCAAGGAAGAAACAATCGAATAGGTTCGCTGCAAGCGTTGTTTAACCGGGCGTGCGTCAGCCGGCGAGCGCCTCCGCTGCCGGCGTGAAGTCGCGGCCCTGTGCGGTCGCGACCGCCTCATAGGTCAGTTTGCCGGCATGGACGTTCAGGCCGTTCATCAGGTTTTCGTCGGATTCCAGGGCGTCTTTCACGCCCATATTTGCAATGCGAATGGCAAAGGGCAGGGTGGCGTTGTTGAGCGCGAACGTGGATGTCCGCGCGACGGCACCCGGCATATTGGCAACGCAGTAATGAACCACGTCGTCGACGATGTATGTCGGGTCGTCATGTGTGGTTGGCCGGCTGGTTTCGCAGCAACCGCCCTGATCGATGGCGACATCGACGATAACCGCACCGCGTTTCATGTTTTTCACCATGTCGGCCGTGACAAGCTTCGGTGCTTCTGCGCCGGGAACCAATACCGCCCCAATCAACAGATCGGCATTGGCGACCTCTTCTTCGATATTGGTGCTGTTCGAGAAGCGGGTCGTGATCAGGCTTTTGTATTGTGAATCGATTTCGGCCAGCCGGCGGATATCGCGGTCAATCACGGTGACATGTCCCCCCATACCGGTCGCGACGAAGACGGAATTGCTGCCGACGACGCCGCCGCCTATGACCACCACCTTGCCCGGGGTTACGCCCGGTACACCGCCGAGCAGAACGCCGCGGCCGCCATGGGAGATTTCAAGGCAGGTAGCGCCGGCCTGCACGGCCATGCGCCCGGCCACTTCGCTCATCGGGGCCAGAAGAGGCAGGCCACCGCGATTGTCGGTCACCGTCTCATAGGCGATGCCGGTGCAGCCGCTGTCGAGAAGACCCTGTGTCTGTGCTTCATCGGGGGCCAGATGCAGGTAGGTAAAAAGAATTTGGCCCTCGCGGAGGGCGGCAATTTCAGATGCCTGCGGTTCTTTTACCTTCACAATCATTTCCGCCTTGGCGAAGACGTCGGCGGCAGTGCCGGAAATACTGGCGCCGGCAGCTTCGTAATCGGTATCGTCGAACCCGATCGCATGGCCGGCATTTGTCTCGACCACAACCTGGTGGTCGTTGCCGATCATTTCACGAACGCTGGCCGGGGTGAGGCCGACGCGGTTTTCGAAGGCTTTAATTTCTTTGGGCACGCCGATAAGCATTTGGGGCTCCTATGATTGCCGCCCATAGATTATGGGGCGTTTGGTCCGGGTTACCACTCTTACATTTTATTTACGTGAGCGTAAAATTAATTTTACGTTAGTGTAAAATAAGTTGCGGAATTAGGGTCTGCCGGTAAAGTAGTGACCATCGATCCGCCGATACCGGACAGAAACAAAGGAACAGCCAGCAATGCGCGCAATTATCGCCCGGGAACTTGGACCGCCGGAAAACCTCGTGATCGAAGAGCTGGCGCCGTTGACGGCCGGACCGGGACAGGTCGTCGTCGACAACAAGGCCGCCGCGGTCAATTTCCCCGATCTTCTGGTGATGGAGGGCAAGTACCAGTTCCGACCGCCTTTGCCGTTTTCGCCGGGAAAAGAGGGTGCGGGAATCATCAAGTCCGTTGGTGAAGGTGTCACGGGTCTGAAACCGGGGGACCGGGTGATGGTACAGGTCGAATACGGATCCTACGCGCAGGAAATTCTGGCAGAAGAATCCCAATGTTACCCGGTGCCGGAAGGCGTCTCCTTTGAGGAAGCCGCGGCAATCGGCATTGCCTACCAGACCGCCCATTTTGCGCTGGTTGCGCGCGCACATGTCAAAAAGGGCGACAAGGTCCTGGTGACCGGTGCGTCCGGCAGCGTCGGGCTTGCCGCGATGCAGCTCGCCGCCGCGTGGGGCTGTGAGGTAATCGCCGGGCTGACGACCATGTCGAAGGAAGATCTCGTGCGCGAGAACGGCGCTCATCATGTGATCGATATTTCCGGCGACGATGTCAAAGACAGCATCCGTGACGATGTAAAGGCGATTACCGGCAGTGGCGTCGACGTTGTTATCGAAATTATCGGCGGAGAAGTGTTCGACGGATGTATCCGCGCGCTCAATTTCGCCGGCAGCATTGTGGTGGTCGGTTTTACCAGCGGCACAATACCGGTGGTGAAAGCTAACTACACACTGCTCAAGAATATTGCGGTCACCGGTGTGAACTGGGCTGAGTACCGTGACCGGGATCCGGCGTGGGTTCAGAGGGTCCAGACCGAAATCTTCGAGATGGTTTCTGCCGGCACACTAAAGGTGCCCGTACAGGCGATTTTCCCGATGGATCAGATCGTCGATGCCTGCAAGGTGCTCTCAGAGCGCAAGGTGCGCGGCAAGATTGTCATCGACACGAGCGCGTAAGACGGAACCCCGGCAGAGTGGGGGGCAGTTAGCCCGCTGCAGACCATTCCGACACGATGTTTTCGTACTCGGGGCGCGCGCGTTCCTTGCCTTCGGCCATTTGGTTGCCGAAAAAGACATAGCCGGCAATCTCGTCCCCCGGTTCGGCACCGACAGCTGATTTGACGTCGGGGTCGTAGGCGTACCATTCGGTCAGCCACTGAGCTGCGTAACCCATCGACTGAGCGGCGATCAGCATTGTCTGACAGGCTGCACCCGCGGAAAGCACCTGTTCCCATTCGGGAATCTTGTGGCCTTTGTGCACGCGGGACAGTACGGCAACGACAACCGGTGCACGGCTCAGGCGTTCCTGCTCAATTTCGATCTCTTCCTCGATCGCATCTGCTTTGTTCTTCTTGAAAGAGGCTGCAATTACGTCACCGATCTTGTCGCGAGCATCGCCACGGATGACGATAAAGCGCCAGGGCGTCAGGCGGCCGTGATCGGGTACACGCATGCCGGTCTCGAGAATTTGCTGGAGCTCGGCGTCGGACGGGCCGGGGCCGTCCATCATCTTTGCGACCGTTGAGCGGCGCGTCAGCAGAAAGTCGATGGTGTCTTTGTCTCGTACGTTCAGTTCAGACATGGGTATCCTTTCTAGATTATTCCGGCCTTTTCCGCGCGTTCCCGCTCTAACTGTCGCAGCGCGCCGCGCTGGATTTTGCCAGTGGCGGTCAGAGGAAGCTCGTCGACGAATTCCACTGCCCGCGGGTACTTGAATGCAGATATCTGCGATTTTACGAAGTTCTGCAACTCAGAAACAGTTTCATCTGAATTTGCGTCCGCATCTGACAGAATAATAAAGGCTTTGACGATCTGGCCACGGTCTTTGTCAGGTGTGCCGACGACTGCGACTTCTTTCACTTTCGGGTGCTCCAGCAGGACCGCTTCGACCTCGAGACCCGACACATTATAGCCGCCGGTGAGGATCATGTCGTCGGTCCGTGCTTCGTAATAAAAATAGCCGTCTTCGTCGATGCGGCATAGATCGCCGGATTTGTTCCAGCCATCGTGGATGTAAGCTTTCTGGCGCTCGAGGTCGTCCAGGTAGCGGCAGCCATTGGGGCCCTTTACGATCATCTGACCAATTTCGTTCGGTTTTACATCGTTCATTTCGTCATCGACGACGCGGACCTGGAACCCGGGTGTCGCTTTTCCGATGGCACCGGGTTTGATGTCGTCGCCACTGGCCGAGATGAAGATGTGCAACAGCTCGGAGATGCCGAGGCCGTTGATCATCTCGACACCGGTGATGTCTTTCCATTCATTGAACGTCGCCGGTGCGAGCGGTTCCCCACCGGCCACGCATTCGCGTAGCGATGACAGGTCGTAATCGCGCGCCTTGTCGAGCATCAGTTTGTAGCCGGACGGTGTCGAGAAGCAGACAGTCGCTTTGTATTTCTCGATTGTCTGTAGGACAGATTCCGGTGTGCCGCGTTCCAGTAGCACGGCGGTTGCACCAAAGCGGAAAGTGTCGGCGATAAATGCGCATAGGCCATAAAGAAAAGCGATCTGCGGGCTGCCGCAGACAATGTCGCC
Organism: Paracoccaceae bacterium; assembly: GCA_047638395.1. Lineage (GTDB taxonomy): Bacteria > Pseudomonadota > Alphaproteobacteria > MPNO01 > UBA830 > CAXBCP01. The sequence continues at coordinate 83,267 of JBLIMV010000021.1, forward strand.
GGGTTTGATCTTGACCACGTGGCCGATAAAGCAATCGGCAGCGGCGAGGATATCGCGGTGGAAGTGCAGGGTGCCTTTGGGCGTGCCCGTGGAGCCCGACGTGAAACCGATAATTGCAGGGTCATCCGCCGCGGTATCCACATTGGCGAAATCGTCGGATTTCGTTTCCATAGCGGCTTCCAGGCCGTCGGTGCGGTCGCTGCCGAAATACAGGATGTGTTCGAGGTCGGGCGCGCCGGTTTTGGCTTTGTCGATGTCTTCGGAGAGGTTGTCGTGCGAGATGGCGAACCGCACCTTGGCCTTGCCGATCATGTAGACCAGCTCGCGTTCACGCAGCACCGGCATTGTCGTGATCGCCACGCCACCTGCTTTAAGCACGCCGAGCCAGGAGGCTATGAGCATCGGATGATTGCCACTGCGAATCAGAACGCGTTCACCGGGGACGAAGCCGTAGTCTTCAACCAGTACATTTGCGATCCGGTTGGCGCGGTGCATCAGTTCCCGGTAGGTCCAGACATCGTCCCCGAACATCAGGGCCGGCGTGTCGGCGTATCCGGCTTCGACCTGCTTGTCGATCAGCTCGACCGCTACGTTGAAGCGCGCGGGGTAGGCGGCAAGCTCGGGCAGCACGGAATAGTCCATCTCCGGCCAGAGTTCGGGTCCCGGCATGTTGTCCCGGATAAAGGTATCCACATGTGACGTGGGTTCTGTCATGACGCCTCGGCTAATTCGGGTGAAAACGACGCTGCTCAGGAGCCGGGAATTTAGTCGCCCACGACCCTGAAACCAATAATTTTACGTTAGTGTAAAATATTGTTGGAATCAAGCAGGTCAGGTGCTACACAAGTGGCCTCGAATTGAACCGTTTTGGTACGGATAGGGGTGTCATGAAAGATCTTGTGCAGCTGGAACTCATCCGTGAGTCGCTGATCGCCGTCGTCAACGAGATGCGCGCGAATATTATCCATTCGTCCTACGCACCGATCATCTATGAAGGTCATGATTTTTCATGCGCGCTGATGTCGGCGGACGGGCGCCAGGTCGCACAGGGGCTGGCGGATCATCCGATCCATATTTTCGCCGTCCCATATTCGACACAGCAGGTTGTCGCCAAGTTCAAGGACGATATCAACGAGGGCGATCTGTTCCTCCATAACGATCCCTATACCGGCGGCACGCATCTGAACGACGTGTTGATGCTCCAGCCGATTTTCTTCAACGGCAAGCTCGGCATGTTCGCTGCCATGCGCTGTCACTGGAACGATGTCGGTGGCATGACGCCGGGCAGCCTGTCGGGACGGGTCAACGAGATCATCCAGGAAGGCATCCGTATCGAGCCGACCAAGATCTGTGATCGCGGCGTCGTCAACGAGCCCTTCATGAACCTTCTGTTCAACAACATGCGCGCACGCTCCGAGCGCCTTGGTGACTATAACGCGATGGTCGGCACGGGCCGGAAGGCTGAAGAACATCTTCAGCGGCTGTTCAAGCGTTTCGGCGAAGGTTTGCTGGGTGGCGTTGAAGAGCTGATCGCACGCTCCGAACGCCAGCTGCGTGCAAAGATCACAGAGCGCCCGGACGGTGACTATTTCGCCGAGGGCTATATTGAAAGCGACGGCACGAACCCCGATCCTCTGGTGGTGAAACTGAAGCTGACCGTGAAGGGCGACGAAATCATCGCTGATTTTGCCGGCACGTCGGCACAGACCAACGGTCCGACCAATTGCGGGCCGGCGATGGCGCTGAACGCCGTGGGCACGATCGTGAAATCCTTCCTCGATGCGAAAACACCGATCAATCAGGGCTCGTTCAATCCGATCACCGTGATCTCGGAACCGGGTACGTTTATCAACGCCCGCAACGATGCGCCCTGCGGCGGCATGGCGGAGTGCAAGTTCCTGATCGATTCCGTCGTTGCGTCTGCAATGGGCAAGGTCGCACCGGAAATGACGGTTGGCGATCTCAAAGGCGGGGCAAACCACATCATCATTTCGGGCTCCGACCCGCGCGGCAGTAATTACATCCATTACGAATGGCCTGCTGGCGGCACGGGTGCATCGGATGGTACAGACGGCTCGAACGCTGTGCGCAGCTATAACGAAGGCGATTTCAATTCCATTCAGTCGGTCGAAATGGTCGAAGCACAATTTCCGCTCCGCATCGAGCGTTGTGAAATCCGCGAAAGCGCCTGTGGCGATGGTGAATTCCGCGGCGGTTTCGGGTTGCGTCGCGATGTCAAAATTCTTGGCGCGACGGGGGCACTCTCGGTCCTGTCGGAAAAGAACGTCATCCCGCCTTACGGCGTCGAAGGTGGATCGAACGGTGCAGCCAACAGCTTTACCGTCATTCGCGATGGGGAAGTTACCCAGCCATCCCCGGTGCCGGGGAAGGTGTCGGGTTTCCCGTTGAAAACAGGCGATGTCGTCCGAGAAGAAACGGCGGGTGGCGGCGGTTACGGCGATCCATTGAAGCGCGATGCTGAACTGGTCCTCGCCGATGTGTCGGAAGGCTATCTGACGATCGGCGAAGCGGCGCACCGGTATGGTGTGATCCTGGACGGCGACAGCGTCGATGCGGCTGCTACCGAGGCTAAGCGTGCAGCGCTGAGTCAGGTCAGAATTTCCGTTGCGGTCGAACTTTCAAATGAAGAAATGACCGATGGTCCGCGGCGCCAGTTCCTGGTGCCGGCGGCGCTTGCGACATCTCTGGATGTTGCAGAAGGTGATCTTATTGAAATCGTGACCGGCCGGGGCTCTCCGCTTCGCGCCTGGGCCCGGCTTGGCACAGGCGGTGACAACCTCGTCGTCAGCGCCAGCAGCATGGACATCCTCGGTATTGCGCCGGGGGACCAGGTCGGCTTGCGTGCTGCGCGTCCCCATCCCGAAACTTACGCGTGAGCGAGAAGATGCAAGAACAAAAATATATCGTTGGTATCGATGTCGGCGGCACGTTTACGGATCTGCTCTGCCTGAATACGGAAACCCAGGAATTGCTGTCGGAGAAAGTGCCGTCGATTCCCGGCAGCCAGTGGAAAGGTGTCCTCGGTGCTCTGGAACAGCTTGGTATCGATTACGGCGAAATCCGTGCCTTCGTGCATGGTACGACAATCGCGACCAATGCACTGCTGGAGCGCAAGGGCGCCAAGACCGGCCTTGTCACGACGGACGGATTTCGCGACACGCTGGAGATCGGCCGTACGCGCCGTTTGATCGGCGGGCTGTTCGATATCAAGTTTGTCCGACCCAAGCCGCTGGTCAGCCGCGATCTGCGTGTTGAGGTAGATGAACGGGTGTCGGCAGACGGCACGGTGCTGCAGTCGGTTGATGATGTCGACTTCGCCCCGATTGTTGAAAAATTCAAAGAGAGCGGCGTCGAAACGATTGCCGTCGCCTTTATAAATTCCTATCGCAACAGCGAGAATGAAGCCAAGGCGCTGGAGAAAATTCAGGCGCTTGCCGGTGATGTGCCGGTTTGTGCATCGACAACTGTTGTGCCGGAAAAGGGCGAATTCGAGCGGTTCTCTACCTGCGTACTCAATGCCTATTTGACGCCGGTGGTGACGACGTATCTCGAAACGCTTGCAGCCGAGCTTGAAGGGCAGGGGATTGCGGCACCCGTCAGTGTGATGGGATCCAATGGCGGCGTGATGACGCTGGATCAGGCAGCCAAGTTCGCGGCCGGCACGTTCCTGTCAGGCCCGGTGGGCGGCGCGGGCGGTGCGGTGCGCATCTGCGAGATGGCGGGGGTTGATGATTGCATCACCTTCGACATGGGTGGCACGAGTACCGACGTCGCGCTGATCCATCAGCTAAAGCCCCGGATTAGCCATTCCAACCAGATCGACGCCTATCCGCTTCAGGTGCCGCAGCTCGATATCCATACAATTGGTGCGGGCGGTGGTTCGATTGCCTGGGTCCAGCCCGATGGCACACTTGAAGTTGGTCCGAAAAGTGCCGGTGCCATGCCGGGGCCTGCCTGTTATCAGCGTGGCGGGACGGAGCCGACGATTTCGGATGCCAATTTGATGCTTGGTCGCCTGCCGACCGACCGCACGCTTGCCGGTGGTCTGCAGCTCTCGAAAGAGCTGTCGGAAAAGGCCTTTATTGGCCTTTCTGAAAGACTGGGCGAGGGGTCAGGTTCTCCGGTTCAGCTTGCCGACGGTGTGCTGCGGATTGCGGTTTCGAAGATGGCCGGCGCCGTGCGTGAAGTGTCGGTCCATCGCGGCTTCGATCCGCGCGACTTCGCGCTGCTCGGTTTTGGTGGTGCCGGTCCGATGCATGTGTTCCTGGTTGCCGAAGAGCTCTCAATCCCGCAGGTCATCGTGCCGCGTTTCCCGGGCCACCTTTCAGCGCTCGGTCAGTTGCTTGCCGACCTGCGTCATGACTTTGTCGTTGCCTGGGGCGGCCCGCTGAATGAGCTCGATGTTGCCGATCTTCGCTCCCAGGCCGGCGACATGCAGGCCGAAGCGACGGCGCGCCTGATCGATGACGGGTTCGCCGAAGACCGGCATGCCCATACCTTCACGGTCGATATGCGGTATGTCGGACAGTCCTACACGCTGTCGATTCCGTGCGATCCGCAGGTGGCATCCTGGGACGACCTGCGTGAGGCGTTCCATGACCGGCACGAACAGACATTCGGCCGGGCGGATCGTCACAGCGAAGTTGAGCTGGTCAATATTCGCCTGTTCTCGCTGGGTCTGATCGACAAGCCGGCGCTGAAATTCGTGTCGCCCGAAGGCGGGGCGGACCCGGTGATCGAGAAACGTCAGGTGTGGTTTGGGGATGACTGGACGGATTGCCCGATTATGGACCGTACGAAGATGGCTGCCGGAGAGACCTTCCAGGGCCCGATGATCATCGAAGAGGCCGGTGGAACGTCTGTGGTGCCCCCGGGATGGACGATCAACGTCCATGCATCGGGCTCGCTCGACTGCCGCCGGAGTTACGACGACTGAGCCGGAGCTACGACGACAGAGAATGGGGCTATGCACCTTAGAATTCTTGCCACTGTGAATCCTCGGGAGTAGCTTTCTTAAAATGCTTTCGGATAGGAACTAAAGAGATGACACCAGCAGAGACCGCGATTGCCGAAGTGCCCGAACCCGTGGGCGCGATGGCGCATGACGAGTATTACAAGATCGCGTCCGACAGTCTGCCCGGCGCCGGGCTTGGCAGTTATTCACTGCCCGATGACGTGCGCTTCGTTATCCACAAGGGCGAAGGCTCCCGTCTGCAGGATGTTCGCGGCCGTTGGTATCTGGATTATGTCGGTGGTGCGGGGGCACTGATCCTGGGGCACGCATTCCCGACCGTTGTCGAAGCAGTCAAGGAACAGGCCGAACGCGGTCTGCATTTCTTCGGGACACTGAACGAACAATGCATCCAGCTTGCCGAACAGCTTGTACCGATAATTCCCTGCGCTGATCGGATCGCCTTTACGACCACGGGCTCTGAAGCGACCGCCTATGCCATGCGGACGGCACGCGCGGCGACCGGGCGCAGCAAGGTTTTAAAGTTTGAGGGTGCCTATCACGGCAACCATGATTATTCCGCCTATAGCGTGACGCCCACAGCATTGTCGAACTATCCGCAGGGCCGGCCTGACACAGGCGGTCTACCGGCCAACATGGTCGATAACGTTCTGGTCTCGCCCTACAATGATCTCGAAACGGTTACCAAGATTGTCGAGGCCAACCGCGATGACCTGGCGGCTATTATTGTTGAGCCGCTGCAGCGGATCATTATGCCCAAAGAAGGTTTCCTGCCGGGGCTGCGTAAACTGTGTGACGACAACGATATCCTGCTGATTTTCGATGAGGTCGTTACCGGCTTCCGTCTCGGTCTCGGCGGCGCGCAGGAGTATTTTGGCGTGCTTCCCGACATCGCGAGCTACGGCAAGATCGTCGGTGGCGGCGGACCGCTCGGCTGCGTCGGCGGCAAGGCCGAATACATGGACCTGATGAGCCCGCTGAATAAGGGGCAGCCCAATTATTCCTATGTGAACGGCACGTTGCACGGAAACCCGGTTGCTGCCGTCGCAGGACTGGCCACACTGGCTGAATTGAAAAAGCCGTCGTTCTACAAGGACCTGCACGCGCTCGCCGATGACGTCTGCAAGGCCTGCCAGGAGGTCCTGGACAAGAACCGGGTGCCGGGTATTGCGTTGGGCGAGGGATCGTTCTGGCAGATATTGTTCATGGACAAGGCGCCGGTCAGCCATGCCGACGTGATGAATTCGGATATGGTATCCAGCCGGGCGCTCGATCTCGCGCAGATGCATGAAGGGCTGTATGTCCTGCCGAACGTTCGCCGCTTCGTCTCCGCTGTCCATACGGGCCAGGACATCGAAGAAACAGTGCGGGCACTTGATGCGGCCTGCAAGCGTCTGTGATGTCCGACGCCAAGTCAGATGCCAAGTCTGCCACTGAATCTGGCCGCAAGGGCGGCGCAGTTCTGTTTTCGGAGATGACACCACCCGACGGGGCGGAGGATCATTTTAACGACTGGTACAATAACCATCACATGCCGAGCCATGTGTATGGCGTATCGGGTTTTCGTTCAGGGCAGCGCTACAAAATTCCCGACCGGCCCGATTATCTGGCGATCTACGATCTTGAATCGCCGGAAACGCTGACGGATGAGGAATACCAGGACCGCAAGTACAAGCCGGACGCGCCGACCAAGAAGATGCTGTCGGAAGTCATCGCTTTTACACGGTATGTCGGCGAAGAAATCAGTTTTCAGGTTCGCGATGGTATGACCATCGATGAGGCTTTCGACGCCGAAATGGTTCTCGGCGCATTCTTCACGGTCCCTGACGATACCGTGGCCGAGTTCATAGAATGGTACGAGACCGAACACAGCCCGATTTTGCTGGGCAATAGCGGTTGGCGTATGGCGCGGCATATGAAGATCGTCGATGCCGACCCCAACCCGTTCACACATATGATGTTGCACTATATCGATGGGGAGCATGTGCTCGACAGCGAGGAAGTGGCGGCTTCGCGGGCGACGGAATGGCGGCAGAAATTTGCCGCGCTCGATTGGTACAAACCACACATGGTCATGTATCACCGGCACGGCAAACGCTATCACAAGGGTGAGCCCGAAGCGGCGACCTTTACGCTCGATATCTGATCATTAAATACGCAAGGGAGAGAAAACATGGCGATCAAGCCCTGGAATAAGGAACTCTATGAAGCCGGTTTGGCCGTTCGCAAGAAGGTCCTTGGTGCGCAATACGTCGACCCGAATATCGAGAAGGCGGAAAACGATCCCTTCACGGCGAAGATCCAGACCATGGTCACCGAATACTGCTGGGGCGGCGCGTGGACCAACGAGACGCTGGACCACAAGACGCGCAGCCTGATGAATCTCTGCATTCTGACCGCCCTCGGCAAGATGCAGGAACTGAAGGCGCATACGCGCGGTGCGATCACAAACGGATGCACTGTCGACGAAATTTCCGAAGCGCTTGCGCATGCAACGGTCTATTGCGGTATTCCGGCGGGTGTGGATGCATTCCGCAACGCACGCGAAGCGCTCGACCAGTGTGAAAAAGACGGCATGATCTGATGTTTTCGGGGCGGGTAGTTATGTCCGTCCCGCGACTGACAACCTGAGCCGGTTTTGCTCAGTGGTCGCGGAGCAGGGTGCCGAGGCCATCGATCCGATCGTCTATCCCTGCCGCGCGCAATGTGTGCCACAGCGTCGCTGAGTTGCTGGAAATGACGGGTTTTCCCAGGGCTTCTTCCAGTGGCTCGATCGCATCGAAGGTGTTGAAATCCGTGCAGCAGATCAAAAGTGCTTCCGCATCCTCGCGGTCTACCGATCTGGCGTGTTCGAACACGTCAGGCGGCGCAACGCGGGAAATCTGCTGGATTTTCTCAAGCGAGGTGTTGAGGCCGAGCCCTGCTGTGGCGATCACGTCGATTCCGTGATCTTTGAGGTAATGCGCTTCGTGGGCGTTGGTCTCGTCGGTATAGGGCGAGGCCATCGATATGGTGGAGACACCGAGCGTGCCCAATGCGGCAACGATCGCCTGCGCGGTCGAATTCGCGCCGATGTCACCTGTATCGGTCATCGTGCCCAACAGCCGGTCGGCGGGGCAGGCCATCGACCCGGCGGTGCAGGCATAGGTCGCGTGATCAACCCGGCACGCTGCGAGGTCGCCCATCGCGCGTTTGACGTCGCTGAGCATTTCCGCGAAATCATCGGCCGCGGGGTCGGCGTGATGTGGAGAACGGGTAAAATGGAAGCTGACGCCCGGGGGCGTAAAGCGGTTGAATTCGGCTTCGTTGACCGTGTTGCTTGGCGGAACGATTACCCCGATTTTTGCCCGCGCGCCAATTGGCTGCAAACCGCTAAGTGCCGACATCCGGAAGCCCCTTCGATTACGTATTCAGAGCACTGTGCCAATCCGTCACGGTTGGCGCAACCACGGTTGACCGACCCCTTCGCACTTGTATGTTGATCCAACGCAACAGGAGAAATTTCGATGTCCGATAATGATCGCGTGCTAATTGCCGGGGCGGGCCCCGTAGGCTGTTCCGCAGCCCTGTATCTTGCCCAGCGGGGAATTCCCGTGACCCTGGTCGAAGCCGCGGCAACGCTGCCGGAAGATCTCCGGGCATCGACCTTTCATCCGCCGACGCTGGATATGCTCGACGACCTGGGTGTGATCGATCAGCTGCTGGAGCAGGGGATCGTCTGCCCGGAATGGCAATATCGCGATACGCGTGAGGGTGTAATTGCCAACTGGGATCTCGGCGTCCTGAAGGACGATACACGCCACCCTTACAGAATTCAGTGTGAACAGTACAAACTGACGCGCATCATCGTCGCCGAACTGGAAAAAATGGACAATGTCGAGGTTCGTTTCCGAGTTCGCGCGACGGGCACCAGCCAGGACGATCATGGCGTGACGCTGAGCGTTGAGGGGCCCGATGGTCCGGAAGACCTGAAAGGTAAATACCTTATTGCCGCCGATGGTGCTTCGAGCGTGATCCGGATTACCCAGGGGATTGAATTCCCGGGGCTGACATTCCCCGAACTGTGGCTTTGCACCAGCACCGAGTTCAAGTTTGAGGATCATTTCGAAGATCTGGCACCTATCGCGTATATCGCAGATCCTGATTTCTGGTTCGTCTTTGTGCGCGTCCCCGGCCTGTGGCGTCTGCTGTTGCCGTCGCGTGTCGGTGAGACGGCGGAATCCCTGGTGACGGATGAAACCGTGCAGGAACGGATGCATCAGGTGTGTCCCAAGACCGGTGACTACGACACGTTCCACCGGACGGCCTATTCGGTCCATCAGCGTGTGGCGGAAACCTACCGTAAGGGGCGCGTGTTTTTGGCTGGAGATTCCGCACATATCAACAACCCCCTTGGCGGTATGGGCATGAATGGCGGCATTCACGATGCGGTCAATCTGTCCGAAAAAATCGTAAAGGTCTGGAACGGCGAGGCGGATGATCGCGAGCTTGACCTCTATGATGCCCAGCGCCGACCGATTGCCGTCGACTATGTGCAGAAGACGACAATCCGGAACAAACAAATGCTTGAGGAAACCGACCCGGACGCCCGTAAGGCCAAACATGACGAGATGCGGGCGATGGTCGCCGATCCGGCAAAGGCCCGAGAATATCTGCTTCAATCGTCCATGATCTCGACCCTGAGAGAGGCGGAAAATATAGCCTGATGGGGCTGCCTTAATTTGGCCCCATACCATCGCCACGGTTAACCAATCGGGCGAAATGGGTGCATTTTCCCTTTGAATTTGCGACCGGCTCGCCTAGTTTGAGACCACTAAAACCGCATAAGCGGAAATCATAAGGAGGCTTTCTAATGAGGAAACAAATCAAGTCCGGTATTTTGCCGGTAATCGCGGCAGCGACCGCCGTTGTTCTCGCTGGCCCGGCCAGCGCGATCGACATGAAAATCGGCTATCCGACGACCGCCGACCCCCAGCATGATGTTGGGCTGAGATTGGCGAAACTTGTCACCGAACGCACGAATGGCGAGATCAAGGGCCGGGTATTTCCGACCAGCCAGCTCGGTAAAATTCCGCGCCAGGTCGAAGGCATCCAGCTTGGCACTCAGGAAGTCTTCCTGGCACCTCCCGGGTTTTTGCAGGGCGTTAATCCGGCGTTCCAGGTTGCTGACGCTCCCGGCATGTTCAAGGATCACATGCACGTTCATCGGGCGATCAACGATGACAGCTTCCGGGACAAGTTCCTGCAGCTTGCTGCCGATAAAGGCATCATCGGCGGTCATATCTATACGTATGACGGAACGTCCTACATGACGACGACGCCCATTGTGAAACTTGCGGATTTCAAGGGATTGAAAATTCGCGTGCTCGCCACACAGATCGAGCGTGAGATCGTTGGACAGTTCGGTGCGACCGGTGTGCCGATCCCGTTCACCGAAGTGGTGCCGGCCATCCAGCGTAAAGTCGTTGACGGCGCGCGGACCAGCCTCGTTGTCGCTGCCAAGGCGAAGTTCCCGACGGTCACCAAAAACCTTCTTGTGACCAATGGCGCCTATATCACGGCGGGCGCATGGTTCAGCAAGGTATGGCTCAACAAGCTGTCGGCCAAGAACCGGAAGATCGTTATTGGTACCGCCAACGAGATGGCCGAGTGGGCGTCCAAGAACTCACTTGGTTTCGTTGCCGATATGGAAGCGGAATGGAAGAAGCAGGGTGCGACGGTTAGCCGGTTATCGGGTGACGAGCAGGCGACCTACATGAAGAAGATTGCACCGCTTGGCGATCAGCTTCTTGGCGGTCACAAGAATGCTCAGATCCGTGAAATGTACGGCATTCTGAAGGCCTCGGCTAAAAAGCATGAAAAGATGTAATCCGGTTTCGGATACATAAGGAAAAGGGCGGCTTCGGCCGCCCTTTTTTGTGGCCAAATTTTGCGACTAGATATTGGCCGGTGTAAACGCTTTGCGTTGCCCGGCCTGTTCCATCAGCGGCATGATTTCGTCGATCCACTGTTTGCACTCGGTTTTGTAATCGACCCAGGAAATAAGCATCCCGTCGACGCCCATGTCCGACAGTTTGCCGATCTCGTCGACGATCTGTTCAGGCGTGCCGACCAGCGGATATCCGCCATGCCCGGCGATGAAGTGAAACCGGAATTCGTCGAGGACTTCCTTCGGCAGCGTTTCTGACTGCATCCCGAATATTTCAAGCAGGTTGTTCACGGCTTCGTAGTCGCCTTTTTCAACAACGTAGTGATTTAGATAGTCGCGGGCTTCCTGTTCGGTTTCCCGGCACACGACATAGACGTGGACCCAGCTTTTGACGTCCCGTCCGGCCTCGCGCGCCATGTTTTTCAGATGATCGATCTGTGCCTTGCCGCCCTCAAGGTCACGTTCCTTGAGGATCACAAAATTCATATCGGCCTGAGTTGCCGCAAATTTCTGACCGGCTTCCGATCCACCGGCATTCATCACGGGGGGCATGGGCTTCTGGATCGGTTTGGGCTCGCTCCAGACGTTGTCTGATTTGAACCAGCGCCCGTCGAAGCTGAATTCGCCTTCCTGGGTCCAGATCTGGCGAACGAATTTCAGCCACTCGGCGGCGTATTCGTAGCGCACGTCGTGTTCTGACCAGTTGGCCTGGAACATTTCGAATTCGTTTTTGAACCAGCCGCAAACCACATTCAATGCGAACCGTCCGCCGGAGATATGGTCGATCGTCGCGCATTGCTTGGCTGCTGCCACGGGGTGAATCAACGGTACGTGGGAGGTCGAGAAAATGCATGAGTAATCGGTGACGGCGGCGACGGCAGATGCCCAGTTATAGGTCTCGAACGTGCGGTTGTTGAAGTTTGTGGGGCCGCCATAGCCTTTCCAGCGGGCGACGGGGAGCAGCACTTCGAAGCCTGCACGGTCGGCCATGACAGCGACTTCCTTGGTCTCCGGCCAGGTCATTTCCCAGGAGCCGTCCGCCTGCGTAATTGTCGATCCGTGCGAGCAGTTCATCGCGATAATGCCGATTTTCATCCGGTTATCGTTATAGAGCGGGTTTTCGGCGACGGGGCGTTGCTGCATCTGTATTCCCAGTTCTTTGTCAGCGACCGACGATTGGCGTTTATCGCTTTGCTTTGGTATCTAAGGAAATCCTATATTGCCGGTCCGGCAGGAGCAATCATTCGTATCTATATTGCAGCCTGTGCGGTCAGTTTGCGCAGCCATGCCGGGGCGTTAGTATCGTGGAACGAAATTGAGAAGGAACGACCATGGCGACCAAAGCGGATTCACTTTCAGTCGATTGCGGAAAACAGCCAATTTGCGGCTGTATCGGGTTCTGCCGTGGAGAGGTGCATGGCACCGGCGTGCGTACCGGCGCGCAATATGTCGAAGGAATCCGCGATGACGGGCGCCACGTCGTCCACAATGGCGAGGTCGTCAGCGATGTGACCACACACCCTGCGTTCCGTGGTGCGGTGCAGTCGGTCGCAAATATTTATGACATGGCATCCGATCCCGAAAATGCCGAAGAAATGACCTATGAATCGCCGACAACCGGCGACCGGGTTAACCGGCATTGGTCGACCCCGCGGTCTCGCGAAGAACTGATGCTGCGCCGCAAGGCGCTGACCAAAACCGCAGGCATGACGCTGGGGCTGATGGGCCGTAGCCCGGATCATGTCGCCGGGTTCTTCGCCGGATATGCGATGGCGCCGGAAGTGCTGGCGCGGGGCGGTCAGCAATTCGCCGATAACACCGTCAAATTCTATGAGTTCTGCCGCGACCACGACATGTATGCCACTTACACGATCGTGCCCCCGCAGATTGACCGCTCGAAGCCGGCCCATCAGCAGAACCCGCCCGACCTTTATGCGGGCATCGTCGATGAACGAGACGACGGTGTGATCATTCGTGGCGCGCAGATGCTGGGGACCGGGACGGCGATTGCCGATTACGTGCAACTCAGCACAATTCATCCGATGCGTCAGGGCGATGAAAACTACGCGATCTCCATCGCGGTGCCGAGTAACGCACCCGGCGTAAAGATTTTCTCACGCCGCTCCTACGCGTGGGCAGCGAGCAGCGTATTCGACTATCCGCTGGCGTCGCGCTTTGACGAAACGGACTCGCTGCTGGTCTATGATGATGTCTTTGTGCCTTGGGAACGGGTGTTCGTTTACAAAAACGTCGACGTCGCCCGGGCGCAGTGGTTCGAGGCGCCGGCCCATATCATGGGCAATAGCCAGGCACAGGTTCGCTATATGGTGAAGCTGCGGTTCCTGATCGGCCTGGCGAAAAAGATCACCGACATGAACGGTATCGGCAATATTCCGCCGGTCATCGGTGAGCTCGGAAAGCTTGCGACCTATGCCGCCATGTATGAAGGCCTGGTTTACGCGCAGGAAGCGGATTGCTGGACCAATGACAATGGCTTTGTTCTGCCAAGCCAGTCGCATCTTTATGCGAATATGAACCTGCAATCCGAGATCAATCCGAAGATGCTCGATATCGTGCGCGAACTTTGCGGCGGCGGGCTGATTCAGCTTCCCTCGTCGACGGAAGATCTGAAGAACCCGGAAATTCGCGAATACGTGACGAAATACGTTCAGTCACCGGGCGTAGAGGGGGAAGAGCGCATCAAGCTGATGAAGCTTGCCTGGGACCTGATCGGGTCCGAGTTCGCCGGACGGCATGAACAGTATGAAAAGTTCTATGCCGGTGCGCCGTTCATCGTCAAAACTCACGCACACCGGACCTATGACTGGTCGAAGGGCACGGACCTCGTAGATTATGCGCTTTCGGGCTACGATCTCGACGGTCGTAAATTCTAGGGAGTACGCCTCATGGCGGACATCGTTCTTGGGCTGGCGTCGTCGCATGGGCCCATGCTCGGCAGTCCGGTTGATGACTTTCTGAAACATGCCGAACGCGATATCGCGAATAATGCGCATCTCGATCTCGACGGTGTGGAGCTGACCTATCAGGATTTACTCGAAAAAGCGGACCCGTCAATTGCCGAAGAACTTCTGCCAAATGTCGTCAGCAATAAGGTCGCGGGCTGTCAGGCCGGCATTGCGCGCCTTGCCGAAACACTCGCGGCGGAGAAGCCCGATGTCGTCGTTATTATCGGTGACGATCAGCACGAACAGTTCCGGTCGGACAACCAGCCCGCCGTTCTGATTTATTCGGGTGAGACGATAGAGAACGGCGTGTTGCCCCTTCCGGCGACCGCGCCCGAATACTGGAAGACGGCGCGCTCCCAGTATCATGAGACCGATCATCCAAGGGACTACCCCGTAGCCGCGTCGTTTGCCCGCTACCTGACGGAATCACTGGTCGATGATGGTTTCGATATCAGCCATTCGGAGAAGTTGCCGCGCGCAACCGGAGAAGGGCATGCCTACGGGTTTGTCCATCAGCGGCTGATGACTGATTTCACTGCACCGATCGTGCCCGTGATGCTCAACACGTATTTCCCGCCGAACCAGCCGACACCGACGCGGTGTTTTGCGCTCGGGCAGGCTTTGACAAAAGCGACCCAGGCTTGGCCGGAAGATATTCGGGTGGCCTTCGTGGCTTCAGGCGGGTTGAGCCACTTCACGGTCGATCCGGATCTCGATGCGAGAGTGATGGATGCGTTTCTCGCCCGTGACGGGGAGGTCCTCGGCCGTATTCCAAAGCATCGTCTGAATTCCGGCAATTCGGAAATCCGCAACTGGATTACAGTCGCTGGGGCATGCGCGGGATTAGCGCCGGTCTGGCACGATTATATTCCGTGTTACCGGACGCCGGCGGGGACGGGTTGCGGCATGGGATTTGCCATTCTCGGATCTGCCCCGTAATAATGTATACTTAGTATACTAAAAAAACGACTTTCAGGGGAGCGACACAATGGAAATCCGCCGTCTCTACACCGTTGTCGAGGAAACCTTCCAGGACATGGGCCAGACCCGGGATGAGCCGTTGCGTAAGGTTGCGGTCGTCGCCGTCATCAAAAATCCGCATGCCGGCAAAGGCTATGTCGAAGATCTCAGTGATCTGACGGATGCGAGTATCGCGCTTGGCGACAGGATTGCCACCATGGGCGCGCAACAGATGAAGCCCTACACCGTGGATTCATACGGCAAGGCCGCTCTTATCGGCACGGCAGGAGAGCAGGAACATGGCGTTGCCTGCCTGACGACGGTGTATGGCAATGTGCTGCGTGATGCGGTCGGTGGCGGTAAAGCATGGATCTCATCGATCACAAAACGCGCGCGGCCGGGCGAGCAGGTTGATATACCGCTGGCCCATAAGGATGCGCTTTTCGTGCGTTCGCATTATGACGGGATGACCATCATGGTGCCGGATGCGCCACTGGAAGACGAAATCTGTATGATCTGCTGTTTTGCCAATCGAGGTCGTCTGAACCACCGGGTCGGTGGTCCGAGCAAGGACGAGATCGTCGGCGACGATGGGCTGAGATAAGGGAACTGAATATGAAAACCGCCATTGTAAATATTAAGACCATTGTCAGCGGTGACTGGCGCAAGCCTTTCGCCAAGGGCGATTCCATCCTGATGAATAACGGCAAGATCACCAAAGTCGGTACGATCTCTGCCAAAGAGTTTAACTCCTGCGACTTCGTGCTGGATGCCGACGGGATGACCGCGGCACCGGGCCTGATCGATTCCCAGGTGCACGTTGCCTTTGCAGATTACACACCACGCCAGCGCACGATCGGCTTTCTCGAAAGCTATCTCCATGGGGGGATTACAACATCGATTTCCGCCAGTGAAGTGCATGTGCCGGGCCGCCCGACAGACCCGGATGGCGTTGTCGCACTCGCGGTTGCGGCGAAGAAAAGCTTCGACAATTATTCACCGGGCGGGATGCACGTGCATGCCGGTGCCGTTATTCTGGAACCGGGCCTGACCCAGAAGCATTTCAATGAAGCGGCACGACAGGGCGTGTGGCTGGCCAAGGCCGGCTTCGGCAAGTTCAAGTCGCCGTTCGACTACAAGCCCTATGTGAAGATGGCGCAGAAAGCCGGGATGATCGTCAACGTTCATACCGGTGGTGCGTCGATCCCCGATTCATCGCCGATCACGGGTGATCATCTGCTCCACATGCAGCCTGATGTATCGTTCCACATCAATGGTGGACCGGTCGCGATGCCCGACGCTGATTTTCCGCGGATCATTAATGAGAGTGAGATCGCACTGCAGATTTGCCAGGCGGGCAATATTCGTACCGCGCTGATGTGCCTCGACATGGCCATCGAAGCGGATGCGTTCGATCGCCTGATTTTTGCAACGGATACGCCGACCGGTACAGGCGTCATGCCGCTGGGTATGATCAAGACCGTGGTTGAAATGGCCTGCCTGTCGAAACATTCGCCGGAAATGATGCTCGCGGCGGCGACGGGCAATAACGCCAATGTCTATAAGATCAATACCGGGTTCATCAAACGGGGCAGGGCAGCCGATGTGATTTTGCTGGATGCCCCCCTGGGCAGTAGTGCGAAGACGGCACTGGATGCAATCAAGCATGGCGATTACCCGGCGGTTGCCGCGGCATTCACCGACGGTATTCCGCGCTATGTCGGGCGTTCCCGCAATACGCCGCCATCAACCCGTCAGACGCGCATAGCGCATAACACGGTGATGCAGGACTTCGGACCTGGCCGTCACACCGTCTGACCGGTCCGGTTGACACCATCGGACCACGCCAATATCATTAATGTACACCTTGTCCACCTAGTGTACATTAATGATCAAGCCGGTAGATGACGAAGCAACGAAGACGATCCGTTCGATTGAACGGGCGATCGATGTGTTGTCGTGTTTCGATCATGCAACCCCGCAGCTCAGCGTCACAGATCTTCAGAAGCGCACGGGTCTCAGTCGGCCGACGCTCTATCGCATTCTGGCGACGCTCGAAGGCAAAGGTGTTATCCGGTCTTTCGGTGAGCCGCAGCGCTTCGAGCTTGGCCATGAAGCCAGCCGGCTTGGCGCCAACTGGATCGGGCAGGATGATTTTATCCGTGCCGCGCGCCCAATCCTTACCCGGTTGTGGAAAGAGACGGGCGAGACCGTCGCGTTGTTCGTGGCGGCCGAGAACGGCAAGAAAATCTGTATCGAGGAACTGCAAAGTACCCACGCGCTGACCTTCACGCGCGGGGTGGGCTTTATGGAAGATCTCGCGACAGGGGCATCCGGCAAGGCAATGCTGGCCTTCACCAAAAAAGCGTCGGCGGACCCGGAATTTGATGATGTTCGCCGGACCGGCGTGCGGGTGTCGGAAGGCGAAATCATAGAGGGTGCCGTTGCCGTTGCGGCACCTGTGTTTGACCGCGATGCTCAGGTTAAAGGCAGCGTCTGCGTGTTCGGGCCGGAGGTTCGGTTATCCGATGCGCGGCGCCGCGAATGTATCGATCGGGTCCGAACTGCGTCAGAGGATATCTCACGTGCGCTCGGTTACACCGAGGCCATCGCCTCGGCGGCGGAATAAGGAGAGAAAGAATGGATGGAATGGTCACCCCGCCGTCAGCGGACAAATTGATCGACGATCGCCCTGACGATCATATTTTTCGCGTCGACCGAAAGATTTACCTCGATGAGGGCCTGTTTGAATCCGAATTGAAGAACATCTTCGAGGCCGACTGGATTTTCCTGTGCCATGAAAGCCAGGTGAAGAAACCGGGCGACTATTTCGCGGCGCATATCGGCCGCCAGCCGGTTTATCTTCATCGTCAGGAAGATGGCAGCATCAAGGGCTTCCTGAACGCCTGTTCGCATCGTGGGGCGATCCTGACACCGCTGCAGCATGGCAATGCGAAGACGATCACTTGCCGGTTCCATGGCTGGACGTATAAGTGCGACGGCGCCTGCATCCGCGTAAAGGATGAGGAGTCCGGCTACGGGGATGATCTGGATCGCAGCACGTTTGATCTGACCGAGATTGGCGGGATCGCCAGCTACAAGGGGTTTGTCTTTGGCAGCCTGTCGTCGGATGTCGACACGCTCGAGAACTTCCTGGGGGAATCGAAGACCTTTATCGATTTCGTCGCCGATCAGTCTGCCGCGGGGCTGGAGGTATTGCCCGGCTCGCAGAAATACGTGATCGCCGGTAACTGGAAGATGTCGACGGAGAATGCCGTTGACGGCTATCACACCAGCACGGTGCACCGCATTTTCGCGAGCACGGTCAAACAACGCGAAGCCCGCGAAGGCTATGAAGGCATGATGAAGACCGAGACCGGTCGTCTTGCCAAGAAAACCGTGCGTAACGGCTGTTACGATCTGGGACAGGGGCACATGGTGATCTGGGCCGACCGCGATCCGTTATCGACGTCACCATTGTCCGAGGCAGAGGACAGGCTGGAGAACGACCATCCGACCGGCAAGGTGAACTGGATGCTGCGCCGCGGTCGCAACCTGATCATCTTTCCATCGCTGATGATCAACGATTTCGCGGCAACGCAGATCCGCACGTTCCGTCCGATCTCCGCTGATGAGACCGAGGTGACGATCTACTGCCTTGCACCGTCGGAAGAAAGCCGCGAAGCGCGCTATGCAAGGCTGCGCAAGTTCGAGGATTTTTTCATGGCGAGCGGCATGGCAACGTCTGACGATGTGATGGCACTTGAAGCCACTCATGATGGCAGCCGGGGACGTGTGGCGCGCTGGGGTGAGTTTCATCGCGGGCAGGGCACGTTGATGCACGGGCCTGACGATGTCGCGGAAGAGGGCGGTTTCAATCCGGAGACCAGCAATTCGAGCTGGGATCACGAGACACTCTATTACAGCTTTTACCGCCGTTGGCGGGATCAGGTATCTGGGTCGTAAGGAGACCGCAATGGACGGCAGTATTATCGCGAAGGATGTCTCGGCGCTTGTCGATGACCGTATGGATGACGGCATGTTCCGGGTCGACCGGTCTGTCTACACGGATGAAAGTATTTTTGAGCAGGAGATCGACAAGATCTTCGAGAAATGCTGGATCTTTCTGTGTCATGAAAGCCAGGTGGCGAAACATGGCGACTATTTCTGGACAGAAATCGGTCGCCAACCGGTCTTTGTGCATCGCCAGGAAGACGGCTCGCTCAAATGTTTTATCAATGCCTGTTCGCACCGCGCAGCTATCCTGACGCCGTTCAGGCAGGGCAATGCGAAAACACTGACCTGCCGCTTTCACGGGTGGAGCTACAAATGCGACGGCGCCTGTATGGGGATCAAGAACGAGGAGCCGGGTACCGATAAGAGCACCTTTGATCTGCGCGAGATTGCGCGGCTGGAAACCTATGGCGGTTTTGTCTTCGGCAGCCTGAATGCGGATGTGCCGTCATTGGACGATTGGCTGGGTGAAGCAAAGCCGTGGATCGACCTGATGGTCTTACAGTCGACCGAGGGACTTGAAGTCGTGCCGGGCTCGCCGATCTATGCAATCGACGGAAACTGGAAGTTCCAGGCGGAAAACAGCGTCGACGGTTATCACGTCTCGACCGTGCATCGGGTGTTCGCGAATACGATCGCGGCCCGTGAGGGCAAGGGCGAATATACCGGGATTAAAAAGACCGAAGCCGGCCGCATGGCGGGCGGGGTGCCGACCGGCAGCTACGATCTCGGCAACGGGCATATGGCTGTATGGGCGCAGCACACCACGCCTGAAGTCCGGCCGATCTGGGAACAGAAAGAACGATTGGAGAGAGACCTGACACCTGCGCAGGTCGACTGGATACTGACCAAGGGGCGCAACCTCTATATTTTCCCTAACGTGATGCTGATGGATAACCCGTCGACACAGATCCGCGTGATGAAGCCGATATCGGCGAGCCGGATGGATGTATCGGTGTACTGCATCGCGCCGAAGGGAGAGAGCGACACGGCCCGGGCAGGGCGTCTGCGGAAATTTGAGGATTTTTATCTGACGGCGGGGATGGCGACGTCGGATGATCTGGCAGCACTCGAAGACACCCAGGAAGGCTCGCTCGCGACCGGTGCCAAGTGGAACGAATTTACCCGCGGGATGAACAGTATCATTCACGGGCCGGACAAAGAGGCCGCCGCGCTCGGCTTTAACCCGCCTGCCTGCACCGAAAATTGGGATCACGAAATTCACTACCACGGTTTTTACAGGCAGTGGCTGAAAATGCTGGAGGAGAACTAACCGCGATGAGCGATTTGCAAACAGAAGTAACAAACCTGATCTATCGTGAATCGACGCTGCTCGATCGCCGCGAATGGGACGAGTGGATCGATCTGTACACCGAAGACGCGGTCTACTGGGTGCCGTCCTGGGCGAACGAGGAAGAAACCACGGACGATCCGGAATTGCAGCTGAACCTGATCTATCTGCGCAATCGTGGCGGGCTGGAAGATCGTGTTTTCCGGATCGAGTCCCGGGATTCATACGCATCCGTGCCGCTCGATCGCACGGTTCATGTCGTCGGTAACGTGCTGATTGCGAACGAAAGTGGCGACGAGGTTGAAGCGACCGCCAACTGCATCATTCATACATATGGAAAGAAGGGCGGTCTGACACGTGGCAGCCTGTACGATTTCAATATGCGGCGGGTCGATGGTGAACTGAAAATTACCCGTAAAAAGATCACCTTTATCGATGACCGGCTCGAAGGTCCCATCGATGTGTATCACCTGTAATGTTGGCACTTTGTAAAACCGAACCCGTCGAAGGCGGTGGTGTCGCGGTCCGTGAATGGGAACCGCGCGATGCCGGGCCGGGTGAAATCCGCCTCAAGGTCGGTGCCGCCGGAATCTGCGGCACCGACATGCAGATATTCAACTGGGCGCCGCGCATGGCGCGCCGGATGAAGCTGCCGCGCGTTTTGGGGCATGAGGTCAGTGGTGTCGTCGATCAGGTGGGCGAGGGGGTGACCAACGTGGCGCTTGGCGACCATGTCAGCCTGGAAAGTCACATTTTTTGCGGTACCTGCCGTCCCTGTCGGCTTGGCAACGCGCATCTGTGTACCAATACAACCTATCCCGGCATCGATATCGACGGCGCGTTTGCGGACTACATCACGGTGCCGTCTCTGATCGCGTGGAAGAACCCGAAGGACCTGCCGCATGAGACCGCAGCGATGCTGGAACCGTTCGGCATTGGCGTGCATGCCTGCCTTGAAGGGTCGGGCGTGTCGGGGATGAACGTGCTGGTCAATGGTTGCGGGCCGATCGGGCTGATGGCGATTGCAGTCGCGCGTGCACTTGGTGCCGCAAAAATTATCGCGTCCGACCTTAATCCGCTTCGCCTCAAGACGGCAGAGATCATGGGTGCCGACCGGTCGGTAAAGGCCGATGAAGAAAACCTGGGCGATGTCGTTCGCGACATGACGGGCGGTGAGGGTGTCGATGTGGGGATCGAATTCTCCGGTACCGAGCCCGGGTTTCAGGCGGTGTTCGACAGTTTGTGCAAGGGGGGCGATTTTCGTCTTGTTGGTGGCCCGCCATCGGCGATTCCTGTCGACTTTACGTGGTGGCTGTTGAAATGCCCGCGTCTGATGCCGATTCACGGCCGGCGGATCTGGGATACCTGGCAGCGTTCGACCGAGCTTGTGTATTCCGGCGCGGTTGACCTGAAACCTATCCAAAGCCACGTATTGCCGCTGTCAGAGGCTGCAGAAGGCTTCGAACTCATACGCCGTGGCGAGGCCGTTAAGCCGCTTCTCGTCCCTGAAGGATAATTAATGACGACGCATGCTGTAACGTTCGTCTTCGAAGACGGACGCATCGTCAAATTCGATGCGAGCGAAGACGATAATCTTTATTTCGCGGCCCTGAAGAACAAGGTCCGCATACTGACCGATTGTCTCGAAGGCGCCTGTGCGACCTGCAAAGGCGTGTGCACAAGCGGCACCTACGAGCTTGATGAATATACGGATGAGGCGCTGACGCAGGAGGAATTCGACCGGCGGGAAGTGCTGACCTGCCAGATGCACGTCAAATCGGATTGTGTGATTGAGTTCCCGTACGAATCCCGGGTCGCGCTTAAGTCCAAGCCGGACAGCCGGAAGGCGCATGTGGCAGAGGTCGACATGATCTCTTCAACCGTTGCCAGGCTCGTCGTTGAGCCGGACGCCGATGCGTCGCCGATTTCGTTTATTGCTGGCCAGTACGTCCATCTGTCCGTTCCGGGCACGTCCGAACACCGTTCTTATTCGTTTGCCAATGCTGACTATGAGAGCGGTAAATACACATTCTACATCAAGGTGCTCGAACAGGGCGCAATGAGCGACTACATGTCCCAGCGCGCACAGGCTGGCGATGAAATAACTGTGACCGGCCCGTTCGGCCGTTTCTATCTGCGCCCAGTGGACCGCCCGATTGTGATGGTCGCCGGCGGTACCGGCCTCGCACCAATGCTCAGCATGCTCGATACTCTCGTCGCCAATGGCGATACGGACCAACCTGTCCGGCTTCTGTATGGGGCGAACGTTGCGGATGAACTTTTCGCCTTCGAGCAGCTGGAGAAATATGCGGCAAAGGGCGTTGATCTCACGACGGAGTTCTGTGTCGTCGATCCGGCCGAAGGCTGGGATTCAGCGACCGGACATGTCACCGGCCTGCTTCGCAATGAAATTATGAATGGCGGGGACTGCCAGGTTTATCTCTGTGGACCGCCACCGATGATCGATGCAGCCGAGTCCTGGTTGGCGGAGAACGGTCATGACCCATCACTGGTTCATGCGGAGAAATTTGTGCCGAGTTAAGCGGCTTTATTCAGTGTTCGTCGATGGAGCGGCGACACAGCCCGCGTGAATGATTAGAGCGGTTTTTTCGCCACAGCGAGCATCTCCACGCCGATCATGGCTGTTCGGGGCCACCAACGATATAGCTTAAGGCGCCCGAGGCCATACCGAGAGTTCCACGAATAGACGCTCGGATCGAAACCATACATTCGGAGCAAGCGAGCGATCGAATTCTTGGTATAGGGCCGGATGTGGGTCGGGTCGTTATAAAATGTGCGAACGCATTTGTTCCAATCCGGTGTCGCAAGAAACAGCGTGCCACCAGGTTTGAGAATGCGAAACGCTTCGGCGAGCAGGTGATCGCCGTTTTTCAGATGCTCGATCAGATGAAAACATGTGATTGCCTGAACGGAGGCGTCGGCCAGATCGAGGCCGGGTTCGTTTGCATCCCACAGAACCGCCTCGCTTCCGTAGGTTTCTCGAAACAGCTGGAATTGCAGTTCGTGAATATCAACTGCGACGAGGTTTTTCCATCCCGCGTCGGCCATGGGAATCAGAATGTGCCCGCTGCCGGATCCAAAGTCAGCGATCCGTGCATCAAGGTCGACACCATGCTGTTTGAGAAGCCAGGGTATCATTGTGTAGTGATAGTCGGAGATCGTGTCGGGCGCGTAACCCGTCTCCGCCATTTCCGAAAGGTATTTACTCATAAGCTACAGCGATTCTAATGGTGAACAGAAATGTCAAAACCATCGATTCCGAAATTCGAATACGGGCGGGTTGCGCGAGAATACGGTCGGGTTGCGCAAATAGTCGAGGATTTCGATTCACGGTGCAATAGCCAAGCATGCCGAAAAACAACGGGTGGCTTCAAGTTTCTGACAGGGTCGGATGCAGATCGGCGGCGAATGAATGAGAATGCCGCTAGTCACACGGCTGAAAAAGAAAAGCAGCGACCCCGAGGGGCGCTGCTTTTAGGGTGCAAGGAGAAGTATCCGATTACGCTTTCCGGCGACGGCTGATGCCCAACAGAAACAGCCCAACGGCAAATATGGCAATCGCACCCGGTTCGGGGACGGGGAACATGTCCTCACCGGTGAGCGCCATGTCCGAGATACGGACATCTGTCAGAATTCCAGAGAAATTGCGTCCTGCGCCATGTACTGATCCGATCCAAAAATCGCTGACAGTGTCGCCGTAAAACGGTGTTGTGTCTCCGGCATTCAGGGACGCGACAAGCAGGCTGTCAACATAGATGTTCATCATGTTGTCCGTGCCGTTCGCTTCGTCGAGGTCGAATACCGCGGCGATATGTGCGCTCTCGCCGTAATTGATGAGCCCGGCAGCGGTTGTCAGGGTGTCCGTTCCGCTCGCGCCACCGTAAATCCGAAAAGTAACGCTACCATTGTTGTCAAAAGAGATGAAATAGGGATCGCGTCCCCCTTGGGAGTCGCCGTAGAAGACACCGAACCCGGTTGAGTTGGGCCTGTTCGCGATCATTCCGATCTCGATTGTGAAATCATTGCTAAGCGCCAGAGCCCCGGTCGAGCCGCTCGCCACCCTTACGGTGTGGCTGTTGCCGTCTAATCTAAGGCCCTTTGTGCCAAACCCGCTGATTGCACCGTCGACATAATGTGGGCCGTTCAACGCGGTTCCGTGATTGCCGCCGACAATGTCGGTGATCGTTTCTGTTCCGGAGGCAACACTGCCGGGTACACCTTCTTCAAATGTCCAGTGAGCGATTGTGCCGGCTTTTGAGGTTGTTGTACCCAAAGCGACTGCCAGGATCGCGAAAACATAAAGTGCCAAAAATTTCTTCATCATATTAACCTTTGCTACTGCTGCGTACTGCAAACGCCGAAGCCAACCTCGGTCCTTAACCTACGCGTCGCGCCGTTAGATGTAGAAGCGATGC
Source organism: Paracoccaceae bacterium (assembly GCA_047638395.1). Taxonomy (GTDB): domain Bacteria; phylum Pseudomonadota; class Alphaproteobacteria; order MPNO01; family UBA830; genus CAXBCP01. The sequence goes on from JBLIMV010000021.1 coordinate 107,856, forward strand.
AATTCGTGTTTCAAGCATTCATCATTGCAACGTCTTGGTGTAGTGATGCAATTTTCGTGCCAATTCTGAAAAATGGCCGAATTCAGTGAAAGACGGTCATGTTTGCGTTCCAGGGGGTGGTTTATGTAAAGAATTCCGACACCGTGTAAAAATTTAAGACAACCTTTGCGACATTGAGATTTTTGGCAGCTCTCACCGATCAAGTTTATCGATACATTTAGCGTTACGATCTCTCTAACCGCCTAAGAATTAAGGTTAATTGAGACCGGAGCTAAATCGGACGAGATTAATCCTATTAATTTGTGTGAAGCGGTTGACAGTGCCGTTCAAAAGCCTATTTTCCAATAGTACCGATCTGGTTCGAATTCAGTTAAAGATATGAAATCATATGATTAAATTGAGCCGAATGGCCGATTACGGCGTGATCCTGATGGTCCAGCTTGCGCGCGCGCCCGACCAGGTGACGACAGCGGCTGAACTGACTGAATCTACGGCTCTGCCGGGACCGACGGTCAGCAAGCTACTGAAGCAGTTGTCGCGAACCGGTTTGCTCGATTCTCAACGTGGCACCAATGGTGGATACACTTTGTCGTTACCTGCCAACGATATATCGGTTGCCGAGATCGTCTCTGCCTTGGACGGACCGATTGCACTGACCGAATGTATGACCGCGGAAGGTGCCGTCTGCGAAATAGAGGCTTTGTGCCCGACACGAACGAATTGGCGCCAGATAAACAATGCGCTTGTAGAGGCGCTTGATCGCGTTTCGCTCGCGGAGATGGCGCGACCCGTATTTGAAACAACCACTATCCAGCCCGCACGCGTTGCCGTGGCTGCGAGCGTTTAGGGAGACGAAGATGACGCCCCCAGCAGAAACCGCGACGGTTTTCGAAGAAGCTGCCAAGCAGGATTACCAGTACGGTTTCGTCACCGACATCGAATCCGAGTTCGCCCCCAAGGGGCTGAACGAGGACATCGTTCGCTATATCTCGGATAAAAAGGGCGAGCCCGAATGGCTGCTCGAATGGCGGCTGGTTGCCTACCGGCACTGGCTGACCATGACGGAGCCGAAATGGGCGTTTGTGAACTATCCCGAAATCGATTTTCAGGATGCCTATTATTATGCCGCGCCGAAGCGTGACGAGGACAAGCCGCAAAGCCTTGATGAGGTCGACCCCAGGCTGCTGGAAACGTATGAGAAGCTCGGTATCCCGCTCGCTGAGCAGGCGATCCTGGCAGGCGTTGCAGTCGATGCCGTGTTCGACAGTGTTTCGGTCGCGACGACCTTCAAGGACAAGCTGACCGAAGCCGGCGTTGTTTTCTGCCCGATCTCTGAAGCCGTTCAGACCCATCCGGAGCTGGTGAAGAAATACCTCGGTTCCGTGGTGCCATATGCAGACAATTTTTACGCGACGCTTAATTCCGCGGTCTTCAGTGACGGGACCTTCGTGTATGTGCCGAAGGGTGTTCGCTGCCCGATGGAACTCAGCACGTATTTCCGGATCAATGCCGCCAATACGGGGCAGTTCGAGCGCACGCTGATCATTGCCGATGAAGGCAGTTATGTCAGTTATCTGGAGGGCTGCACCGCGCCGATGCGCGATGAGAACCAGATGCATGCTGCCGTAGTCGAACTGATTGTGATGGATGACGCGGAGATCAAGTATTCGACCGTCCAGAACTGGTATCCCGGCGATGAAGAAGGCAAGGGCGGGATATATAATTTCGTGACCAAGCGTGGGATCTGCCGGGGGAAGAATTCCAAGATTTCCTGGACCCAGGTCGAAACCGGTTCCGCCGTCACCTGGAAATACCCGAGCTGCATTCTTGAAGGCGATAATTCGACCGGCGAGTTCTATTCGGTCGCAATTACCAATAATTATCAGCAGGCCGATACCGGCACCAAAATGATCCACATTGGTAAGAACACCAAAAGCACGATCATTTCGAAGGGGATCTCGGCCGGTCATGGCCAGAATACCTATCGCGGGCTGGTCAAGGCATTGGCGGGTGCCGACGGTGCGCGAAATTACACGCAGTGCGACTCGCTGCTCATCGGCAATGAATGTGGTGCACATACGGTGCCCTATATCGAAGTGTCGAATCCGGGCACGCAAGTGGAGCACGAGGCAACGACATCGAAAATCAGTGAGGATCAGCTTTTTTACTGCCAGCAACGCGGGCTCGACCCGGAAGCGGCGGTATCGCTGATCGTCAACGGATTCTGTAAGGAAGTTCTGAAGGAACTGCCGATGGAATTCGCAGTTGAGGCGCAAAAGCTGCTGGGCGTTACGCTCGAAGGCAGCGTGGGATAAGGAACGGACATGAGCTTTCTATCGATAAAAAATCTTCACGCATCTGTCGGCGGTAAAGAGATCCTGAAAGGGATTGATCTTGAAGTCGGCGAGGGCGAAGTCCACGCGATCATGGGACCCAACGGTTCCGGAAAAAGCACGCTGTCTTATGTGCTGTCAGGCCGCGAAGGTTATGACGTCACCGAGGGTGAGATCGTGTTTAAGGGCGAGAACGTCCTGGACATGGAGCCGCATGAGCGTGCCGGGGCCGGCATCTATCTGGCGTTCCAGTACCCGGTCGAAATTCCAGGTGTATCTAACCTGACCTTTCTTAAAACGGCCGTGAACGCTGTACGGACAGCACGGGGCCAGGACGAACTGGATGCCATCACCTTTCTGAAATTCGCCCGCGAGCAGGGCAATATTCTGGAAATGAAGGATGAATTGCTGAAACGTCCGGTCAATGTCGGGTTTTCCGGCGGCGAAAAGAAACGGAATGAAATCTTCCAGATGGCGATGCTGGAGCCCTCACTCGCCATTCTGGACGAAACCGATTCCGGCCTTGATATCGATGCGTTGCGCATTGTGTCCGATGGGGTGAACAAACTTCGCTCGCCGGAGCGCTCAATGGTGGTGATTACCCATTACCAGCGGTTGCTCGACCATATCGTGCCTGACTTCATCCATGTGCTCGCCGATGGGCGTTTTGTCGCCAGCGGTGGCAAGGAACTGGCCCTTGAGCTTGAAAAAGAAGGCTATGCGAAGTTTGGCATCGACGAAGGCGCCTCGGCAGCCGCTTAGGACAACAGAGAAATCATGACCAGTAACGAAAACACCGCCCGTATCGTCGACAGTTTCGAGCAGACCAAGAGCAGTCTGCCCGGAAGTTGGCTTGTTGGTGCGCGACAAGGGGCGATCGACAATTTTGCCGCGGCAGGGTTTCCGACGCAGCGTGTTGAGACGTGGAAGTACACAAATCTGAACCGGCTTGCCCGCGGCGCATTTGATCCGCTTGCGGAGATTGCAGCGCCGGACCTCGATGCCTGGGCCGGGCTGTTTATTGACGGTTGCGACCGTATCGTGATCGTAAACGGTCGCGTCGATGCGGCTGCTTCGACCATTGGTGCGTTGGCGGAAGGTGTCACCGTTTCCGCTTTGTCAGATGCGTTTGAAGAAATCGATCCGGAGCTTGAAAAACAGCTCACCATGATCGCTCCCGATGAGGGCGCGCCGCTAGTTGCGCTGAATACAGCCTTCATGCGTGACGGGCTTGTCCTGCGTGTCGCCGATGGCACGGTTCTCGATCGTCCCGTGCAGGTCGTGCATATCGTCGATAGCGGTGATACGGCGCTCGCGCTACACCCGCGGACGCTCATAGTCGCTGGCGACAATAGCCAGGCGACCGTGATCGAAACCTTCGCCGGCGCCGATGGGGCCGGGTACTGGACCAATGCGGTTACCGAAGTACGGGTCGGCCAGAATGCGTCGGTCCGTCACCTGAAACGACAGTCGGAATCCGTTGCTGCCTATCACACGGCACTCACGCAGGTCCGTCTCGGTCGGGATGCACGGTATTCATCCGTGGCGCTGACGGTTGGCGGTGTATTGTCCCGCAATGAGGTGAAAGTTGCCTTTGAGGGCGAGGGGGCCGAGTGCAAACTGGCCGGCGGGGCCTTGCTGCGCGGGCGTCAGCACGCTGACAGCACCACGGAGGCTGATCACCGGGTGCCGCATACCAACAGCGACCAGGTATTTCGGAATGTTCTCGATGAAAACGCGCACTCGGTCTTTCAGGGTGGCGTCATTGTTCGTCAGGAGGCACAGAAAACGGATTCCAGTCAGTCGAACCGCAACCTGCTGTTATCCGCCGGCGCGCAGGCCGATACCAAACCGGAGCTCCGGATTTTTGCCGACGACGTGAAATGCGCCCATGGCGCGACGGTTGGTGATCTGGACAAGGCGTCCATGTTCTATCTTGAAAGTCGTGGTATTCCGCCGAAGCAGGCAAAAGCGCTTCTGATCGAGGCGTTTATCGGTGAGATTCTTGATGATGTCGCTGAAGGAGTGGTCCGCGACCATATCGAAAGCGCGATTGCGGACTGGATGGTGGAGGCGAAATGACGGGAAACGGCGCATATCCGATTGATCGCATCAGGGCTGATTTTCCAATCCTGTCTGAGCAGGTGCGTGGCAAGCCGCTTGTCTATCTCGACAATGGCGCGAGCGCGCAGAAACCGTCAGCGGTTATCGATCAGATCAGCAAAACCTACGAGACCGAATACGCGAACGTTCATCGCGGCGTCCATTACATGAGCCAGATGGCAACGGATTCAATGGAAGCTGCCCGGGTGAAGGTGCAGACGTTCCTGAATGCCGCCGACGAGAAGGAAATTATCTTCGTCCGGGGTGCGACAGAGGGCATCAATCTGGTCGCCTCGAGCTGGGGCAGGGCAAACCTGACGGCGGGTGACGAGATTATCCTGTCTGTGCTGGAGCATCACTCTAATATTGTCCCGTGGCAGATTGTTGCAGAGCAGACCGGTGCGGTCATCAAGGTCGTTCCGATCGACGATGCGGGTGAATTCCTGCTCGATGAGTACGAAAAACTTTTGTCGCCGCGCACCAAGATGGTGGCGGTAACCCATGTGTCCAACGCGCTTGGCACCGTGGTGCCGGTAGACGATGTCATCCGGCTGGCCCGGGCGAACGGCGCGGCGGTTCTGCTGGATGGTTGCCAGGCCGTGCCGCATATCCCGATTGATGTGCAGGCGCTGGATGTCGATTTCTACGTGTTTTCCGGTCACAAGCTCTATGGACCCAGCGGAATCGGCGTGTTGTACGGCAAACAGGCGCTGCTGGAGGCCATGCCGCCCTATCAGGGTGGTGGAGAGATGATCGACCGCGTGACGTTCGAGAAAACGACCTATGCGGAACTGCCCTTCAAATTCGAGGCGGGCACACCGCATATTGCCGGCATCATCGCACTCGGCACGGCTATCGACTATCTGAACGGCATTGGCTTCGACGCGATCGCGGCACATGAACACGATCTTTTAGCCTACGCGACTGAGCGCCTTTCTGCGATGAACAGCATCAATATTGTCGGCACGGCGGCGGAGAAAGCCGCCATTCTGTCGTTCAATATCCAGGATGTGCATCCCCACGATGTCGGCACGATCCTCGATCATGATGGTATTGCCGTGCGGACCGGTCATCACTGTGCGCAGCCTGTTATGGACCGCTTTGACGTTGCGGCGACGGTGCGGGCGTCTTTCGGGCTGTATAACACCCGTGAAGAAGTCGATGCGCTGGTTGACGGCATCAACCGCGTGCAGGAGATGTTCGCATGAGCACGGATCTGCGCGACCTGTATCAGGAAATCATCCTGGATCACAGCCGCAAGCCGAAGAATGCCGGCGTTCTCGATGACCCCACCAGTGAAGCGCAGGGAAACAACCCGCTCTGCGGTGATCGCATCACGGTATATGTGAAGCTTGACGGTGAGCGGATAGAAGATGTTCGGTTCGATGCGCGTGGTTGCGCTATCTCGGTGGCGTCTGCGTCGATGATGACCGAAATACTAAAAGGGCAGACGCTGGAAGATGCCGAAGCGGCGTTCGAGCGTTTCAATACCCAGTTAACCGCCAAGGAATCGCCGGAACTGGCGGAAGACGATGAATTATCTGCCCTGATGGGAGTGCGTGACTTTCCGACACGGATCAAGTGCGCGACCCTGCCATGGCATACCCTCCAAGCCGCGCTAAAAGGCGCTGGCGATACCGCAATAACAACAGAATAAGTGTGACGTGATGGAAGAGACGATAGAGACAACATCCCAGGACGTGACAACGGAGGACGCAGCCGCGTCACCGAATGACGGCCTTAAAAACGAGGTCATTGCCGCGATCTCCGAAATCTTTGACCCGGAAATTCCCGTGAATATTTACGAGCTCGGACTGATCTACGACGTTCACGTCGGCGAAGAAGGCAAGATTGACCTGGTCATGACATTGACCTCGCCGCACTGCCCGGTGGCGGAAATTCTGCCCGGACAGGTAAAGTCGCGGGTCGAGCTTGTTGAGGGCGTCAACGAGGTTGAGCTGGAGCTAACGTGGGATCCGCCCTGGACGCCGGAGAATATGTCTGAAGCGGCGAAGCTAGAACTTGGATTTATGTGATTTATCGCATTAATAATATTTCGTAACATACTGAATATATAGGTTTTTAAATGAATAAATCCCTGATGTCCCTGACGGATGCCGCCGCTGAGCGGGTGAAGCATCTAATGTCGAGCCGAACAGACCCTGCGACCGGTTTACGTATCGGTGTTCGCACCGGTGGCTGTTCCGGTATGGCGTACTCGATGGATTTTACCCTGGATAAAGAGCCGTTGGATGAAGTGGTCGAGGAAAAGGGTGTTACCTTGTTCGTCGATTCTAAGGCGTTGATGTTCCTGATCGGGACCGAGATGGATTATGTCGAAGACAAGCTGCAATCCGGCTTTGTGTTCAACAATCCGAATGAAAAAGGCCGTTGCGGTTGCGGAGAGTCTTTTCACGTCTAAAGTCTGCTTAACCGGCGGAACGAGAATTAAGCGGCGGGTCTTCCCGCCGTTTTCTTTTAGAGGCTGATCCGAAAGTAGTTGAGTGATTTCAGTCGGTTGTGATTCTCTCGTTTGTGATGAAGCAAATGAGGAGGCACAACATGTGGACTGAAATCA
>JBLIMV010000022.1:0-102879 GCA_047638395.1 Paracoccaceae bacterium
ATGTTTCGTCGGGCAATAAAACCGGTTAGCGTGTCGCGATGAAACCCGCCCTTCTCGCATTGCTGGCGTTGTTATTGGCGGCCGGCCCCGTCCGTGCCGATATCGACACCGCCCGTGCCGCCTTGTCCGGCGGCGATCCCGCACCAGCGGTCAGGCTGGCCGGAGACGGCGATGTGGTGGCGCAGGAATTGCTGGCCGAAGCCTATCTCACCGGGCGTGGAGTTCCGCGCGATCCCGTCATTGCCGCAGGCTGGCTACGCAAGGCGGCAGAACAGGACAGTCTCAGCGCGCAGATCATGCTGGCACAGCTGTATGAAGAGGGTGTCGGGGTTGAGAAAGACGTTGCCGAGAGCACGCGCTGGCTTGAAAAGGCGGCATCACGGGGCGACGGGGAGTCGCAGCTTTCGCTCGGCGTGCGGTATCTGCAGGGCGCAGGTGTCGCCGCGAACCCGAAAACCGGCGTGATGTGGATTGAAAAAGCCGCCCGGCAGGGCGATCCCGTGGCCCAGATGCAGTATGGCGCCGCCCTTGCCAATGGGCTTGCAGGCGACGCCCTGCCCGATGAAGGCCTTGGCTGGATTGTCCGCGCCGCCGATCAGGGGCATGTCGAAGCGCTGCTGACCATGGGGACGGTCAGCTATCGCGGGAATTTCGGTGATCAGGACATTGTGGTGGCTTATAAGTGGTTCCGGCTCGCTGCCAATATGGGCGAGGACCGGGCGATGCAGCTACTGGGTGTGCTCGAAGCGGAGATGACGCCCGACCAGGTCGCGCGCGCAGAAAATATGGTGAGGGAATGGACGCCGAAGTAACCAACATGCCGTCGGTCGAAGACCTGGTGGAGCGCGCCCGCGCGCTTGTGCCGACCCTTGCCGAACGTGCGGCGGCGACCGAGGACAACCGGTCGATGTTGCCCGAAACGCTCAAAGACTTGACAGAGGCCGGCCTGTTCAAGGTCATGCAGGCCCGGCGCTATGGCGGCTACGAGATGGGCCTGCCGGCGATGGCCGAAATCACCGCCGAGATCGCCCGCGGTTCCGCATCCGATGCCTGGATCGTCGGGCTGTGCGGCAACCAGAACCGTTTTATCGGCTGCTATCCGGCTGAGGCGCAGGAAGAGGTGTATGCCAAAAGCGGCGATCATCTGATCTCCTGTCTTGTCACCGGGCCGACGACAACGGCCGAGCGGGTCGACGGCGGGTTTCGCCTCTCCGGCAAGTGGCCCTACGTCAGCGGCGTCGATCAGTGCAACTGGCTGCTGCTGTCGGCCTTCGACGGTGGCGCGGAGGAGGGCGGCGCGGCGGCGTCGCTTACCTTCCTGGTGCCGCGCGATGCGGTGGCCGATGTCATCGACGACTGGCACGTAATGGGGCTGCGCGGGACCGGCTCTAAGACGGTCGTGCTCGAAGATGTCTTTGTGCCCGAATACCGCGCGCTCAACATGTGGAATTACGATGCCGACCCGCCGCCGGGTGCGGCTGTCAATCCCGGTGCGATGTTCCAGGGCGTGCCGCGGATCATGATTTTTACCACGATGTTGGCGGCACCGGCACTCGGGATTGCGCAATCGGCGGTCGAGGCCTATCGCGACCGGCTTGAAACCCGGGCGTCTGCGCTGATGTCAGGCAAACAATCCGAGAACGCGGTGTCACAGATCGCGCTTGGCCGGGCGATGGAACAGGCGGCAATGGCACGCGATACGCTGCTCGCCGCCGCAAACGATTTTCAGCGCCGCGCCGAAGCCGGCGACACGTTCACCGCCGAAGACCGGATCGGTCACCGGCTACGCATGTCGGAAGTGATGCGGCTGTGTACCCAGGTGGTGACAGACGTGTTTATGGATGCGGGCACCGGCGCGATGTTCGATCGCAATCCGCTGCAACGGATGTTTCGCGATATGTATGCGATCCGGTCCCACGTCGTGATCGATCCGAACAACGCGGCGGAAAATCGCGGGCGTCTGTCGCTCGGCATCGATCCGAAACCGCCCTTCGTCTGACCTGTTTCACCCGTGAAACACCCGTCTCAAATTTGAGACGGTTTTTGGCGCGCGGCGATCAGTCCTCGCGATATGTCTCATACAGCTTGTTCAGGTTCAGCCGACCGCCCTGTATGCCGCTGAAATCGCCCGTCTCTGCAATTTTCGTGCCCACGCGCATAAGGTCGGCGTAGGCACTGCGGGCAAGCTGGCCGCCGACACTGATCCGCCGCACGCCGAGCTTGTTCAATGTTTCAACCGACATCCCGAAGGTCAGCACGTTGACCGGCTTTGGTGCGACCGCTTCGACCACGGCGGCGATCTGGTCTTCTTCACGCAGGCCCGGCGCATAGAGGCAATCCGCGCCGGCCGCGTCATAGGCCTTGATGCGCGCCAGCATGTCATCGAAATCCGGTTTGCCAGCGAAGAAGCCTTCCGACCGCGCGGTCAGGAAAACGTTCGTGCCGCTGTCGTCGACCGCTTTGCGCGCGGCTTCGACGCGTGCCACCGACAGGTCGAAATCATATAGCGGATCGTCCGGCACCCAGCTTGAATCCTCGACCGACAGACCTGCCACGCCGGTCTCGATGGCAAGCTTCACATTTGCGGCGACACCGTCCGGATCATCGGCAAAACCGTTTTCGAAATCCGCGTTGACCGGAATATCGGTCGCCGCACAGATCGCGGTCAGATGCGCCAGCACCTCGTCCCGGGCAACGTTGTAATCGGCGTTCCCCCGCGACCAGGCCAAACCCGCGCTGGAAGAGGCCAGCGCCTTGAAGCCGAGGCTTTGCAGGATTGCCGCTGAGCCGACATCCCACGGATTGGGAATGACGAAACAGCCAGCCTCGTGGAGGGCGCGGAAGGATTGGCGTTTTTCGGCAACGGTGGGGCGCATGCGGCGGGCTCCTGTGATCTGAAGCCGACAGTTTGACCGCGTGGCGGAGCGCCGTCATCCCGAAACTTGCGGTGCGCGCACGCCTATCCGATTGAGCGCGACAGCCCCTCGTCGATCTCTCCGGCCAGTGCCCGCCCTTCGAGCGATTTGATGTTCGCGGGCGCGTTCGGGCCGCCGTTGATGCAGGCGTCGCAGGCATTGATGCTGGTGAACGGCACCGGGATGGCGCGCATGGCGGCTTCGAGGCGTTTCATGTCTTCCTCGGTTTCGGGTTCCAGCGGCTCGTTGGCGGCAAGCATTTCGGACGCCTTCACATCGTCGCCGCCGGCCTTGCGGCGCAGCATGTCGAGCCAGATGCGTTGGTATTCGGCGGCGCGGTCGTAATGGCTGCGGACGCAGCAATCGGGATAGTTCAGCAGGCGGGCTTCTTCGGCGACCGTGATCGCCGCGGTCTCGCAGATCTCGACGACCTCGTCGGCGACCGACTTCGCCCGGCAGATGTAATAAGCGCGATGCTCGGCAAAGGCTTGGCGCGTATGGTCGAGATACCAGTCCGGCAGGTCGGCGCCCGCACCGGCATCGGGGCTGGCATCCCAGAACGGTCCTTCGACGATGTGCAGCTTTGCATCGGTCGCGACCTGCAGCACGCCTTTGATCCAGGCCGGGTCGTTATAGCCGCGCCCGAGCAGCATCACGGGTTTTTCGCCGGCCATCATTGACAGAAAGTCGAGCGCTTCCTGCGCGCCGGCCTGGGCCTCGCGCATATCGGCGCGGTCGGACGGGATTTTGTTCAGCTTCTTGAGCGTGTTCCGCAGACGGGATTTGTTTTGTAGGGGCATGATGGAGACGTCATAGCAATCACGTCGGCGCTGTGAAAGTGGCAATCTCGTCATTTGAACAATTCGTTACTCCGGCACGCCCGCGGGTTCGGGTCTGTCGGGGCGGCTGCGCGCCAGCAGGAAGACCAGCGGCACCGAAATCAGCGCGCCGATCATGATCAGGGTGAAATCGTTGAGGAAGCCGAGCGCCAGCGCCTGGCGGTTTACTTCGACGTTCAGCATGGCGAGCCCGTCCGGGGTCAGGATATCCCACTGTTCGGGGAGCCATGGCGCCTGCATGGCCTCGTTATAGGGATTAATCCCCTCTGCCATATAGGCATGGCTGGTCGATTGCGTGCGCGACAGCACGGTCATCACGATGGAAACGCCAATTCCACTGCCATAGTTCCGCATCAGGCTGGTAAAGGTCGATGCTTCGGTGCGCAGTTTTGCGGGCAGGGTCCAGAACGATACGGCGGTCAGTGGCACGAAGATCATGCCGATGCCGATGCCGTTGAAGAACGCGGCAAAGATAAATGCCCATATCCCGACATCGGGCGTGAAGGTGGAAAACAGATAGGCCGAATAGGCGGTCGACGCAAAGCCCAGCGCGATCTGGATGCGCGGGTCCATCTTGCCGCTCAGTTTACCTGCCAGGATTAATCCGAACAGCGAGCCCATTCCACGCGGCATCATCACCATCGCCGCCGTCAGGATCGGGTAGCCGCGCAGGTTTTGCAGGAAAAGCGGCATGAGGACGTTCATCGACAGCACCAGCACGCCGAGCAGGAACATGAAGCCAAGCCCGATCATGAAATTGCGGTCTTTGATCATCGCGGGGCTGATAAACGGGTTTTTCGTCGTCGCACTGTGAACGACGAACATATAGAATGAGAGGATGGCAATGGCCGCCGTCGTGATGATCAGGTCCGACCCGAACCAGCCTTCGCTCTCGCCGCGGTCGAGCAGGAACTGCGTTCCCGCCAGCGCCAGCGCCAGCATCGTAAAACCGAACACGTCGAACTTGCGTTCCAGGTTTTTTGGCGATTCCCGGATAAACAGCACAGCACCGATGATGCCGAGGATCGAAAACGGCATCGACACGTAGAACACCCAGCGCCAGCTGTATTCATCGGTCAGCCAGCCGCCGACCACTGGCCCCAGTACCGGGGCCAGCATTACGCCCATGCCCCAGATCGACATGGCCTGAGCGTGGCGTTCGCGCGGGTATGAATCGAGCATCAGCGCCTGGCTGATCGGTATGATGGGGGCCGAGAACATTCCCTGAAGGGCGCGGAAGACCAGAATTTCCTCAATCGAGGTTGCATTGCCCGACAGGATCGAAAAGACAGCAAAGCCTGCCAGTGCGCCGATAAACAGCCGTTTGCGCCCCAGCCGTCCGGCCAGCCAGCCGGTCGCCGACATGGTGATGGCCTGCATCATGAAATAGGTCGTCATCACCCAGGAAACCTGATCCTGGGTCGCCCCGAGCCCGCCCTGCATATGGGGGAGCGCGATGGTTGCAATGGTCATATCGAGGATCACGACGGTCGTCGCCATCATCACCGACACGGTGACCATGCGGCGGTTCAGCAGGTCGCCACCGCCTGATGCGGTCGCCGCGGGTACGGATGTCATTTGCCGGTGATGCCGGCGAGCGCCGTGCCGATCATGCGGAACAGCGACCGGTCGCGCTGAGTGTCGATGGAGACTTCCACTGTCATGCCGGCACGCAGCGGCAACCCGTCATGCACGCGGTCGAGGCCTAAGCGCACCGGCACGCGCTGGACCACCTTGACCCAGTTGCCGCTGGCATTCTGTGGCGGCAGCACAGACAGCTCTGCGCCGGTCGTCGGGCTGATCGACAGGATTTTCGCGGTGAACTGATGATCCGGGTAGGCATCGATGACGATTGTCGCGGTCTGGCCCGTCCGCACGTGGGCGAGCTGGGTTTCCTTCAGGTTGGCTTCGACCCAGGTGTCGCCCGACTGGATGATCGGAATGACTGCTTTGCCTTCTTCGACATATTCGCCGGGTTGCAGCGAGACCTTGCCGACGATGCCGTCATCCGGCGCGTGGACGCGGGTACGGCGCAGGTTGAGCGCGGCCTGTGCGCGCCGCGCTGTGGCTTCCATATACATCGGGTGCTGTTCGGCGGGGATATCGACGCGGCCGCCGAGCTTCGCCTGCGCCTGCAGGATCTTCTGGTTGACCGTGCGGGCCGCCTGGCGTGCCTGGGTCAGGTTTCGTTCCGCGGCGTCAAATGCCGCGCGCGATGACACGCCGCGGGCGGATAGTTTTTTCTGCCGATCAAAGACGCGTTTGAAATAGCTGATTTCCTGGCGGGCATCGACAAGTTCGGCCTGCGCGGTGCGGTACTCGGCGCGCAGCGCATCCAGTGTGTTGCGGATGCCGGCGAGCTCGGCTTCTGTCTGGGTCAGTTCGATCCGGTGGCGTTCCGGGTCTAGCTCGAACAGCAGATCGCCCTTCTTGACGCGGTCGTTTTCCTTTACCAGGACGCGCACGGTGCGTCCGTCGATGTCGGCGCTGATGGCAAGGTGATGTGCTTTTACATAGGCATTTTCGGTGGTGATATAGCGCGTTGCCTTTACCCAGTAATGTCCGCCGATGGCAATGGCGATGACCGGCAGGACAAACAGCAACACAAAGCGGACGGTGCCGCGGCGGAGGTTGCGTCTCATGATCCGGCTTTCCCGGCCGTCGTAGTGGCGGGGCCAGGGGCGGGGCCAGGAGCGGGTCCGGTATCAACTTCGAGCATGTCGGTCAGGTTGTCCTTTATGCGGCTCAGCGTTGCGCGCAGCCGCGCCGATTCATCGTCGCCGATGCCGGCAAAGACACCTTCGATTACCTCGTCGGCGCGCTCGGCCATGTCGGTGAGCAATGGGTGTGCCGCGGCGGTCAGGAACAGGCGTTTGGACCGCGCATCGTTTTTGTCCGCCCGTCGCTCGACCCAGCCCTTGGCCTCGAGCCGTTCGATGAGTTTGCCGAGGGTCGGCTTTTCGATTTCAAGCTCGGTGGCAAGCTCGGTCTGCGTACAGCTTTCGAGCCGGTTGAGCCGGGTCATCACCCGCCATTGCGCGCGGGTCAGTCCCAGCGGTTCGACCCGGCGGTCGTAAACCGTGCGGATCATCCGCGACACGTCGCCGATCAGATAGCCGACATAGTCGGCGCGGGTCTGACCGTCGGCAGTCTGATCTCCGGCCTGATCGCCCGCCTGCTCGGCTGATTTCCCGGTATCGGGCGTTCTGGCGTCCACTGTATGTCCCTTTGGTGCGCATTTCGCGCCACGTTCAAATGACCCGTTATAGTAAGCTAGCTTATAGTAAGCCAGCTTACTTTACAAGTTATGTACAGTGAAAACAGGTTTCGGCTATAGTTAGATACCGAACTAAAAGGCTGAAAATGCCAGACGGAATGCAACGGGGGATGCCTAACGGGATGGAAATCATACCGCTTTCAGACGCGATCGGCGCCGAGATACGGGGTGTCGACCTGTCGCAGCAGCAGGATGCCGAGACGATCGCCGCGATAAACGATGCGTGGCACGCACATATCGTTCTGCTGTTCCGCGGCCAGCCGCTGGGGCTGGAGGAACATACCCGCTTCGCCGGATATTTCGGCGAGATCGGCAAGCATATGCGGCCAAAGGCAATCCGCAATGAAGCGGCGGAGCTTGGCCCCAATGTCATGCTCGTCTCTAACATACGCGAAAACGGCAAGCCCATCGGGTCGCTGCCCGACGGTGAAATGATGTTCCATTCGGACACGCCCTACCGGGAGCAGCCGGACAAGGCGACGATGCTTTATGCGATGGAGGTTCCGGCGGTCGGCGGCAATACGATTTTCGCCAATAGCTACATGGCGGCGGAAACGCTGCCGAAAGAGGTGAAGCGCCGCCTCGCCGGGCGCAAGGCAGTGCATGTGTTCGAATATGGTGCTGTGACCAAGTCCGGCAGGTTCGACCGCGAGAACGCCCCCCATTTTGCCCAGCCGGTTTTTCGCAAGCACCCGGTCACGGGCCGCGCGGCGTTGTATGTCAGCGAGTTGATGACCGAGGAAATCGTTGGTCTGCCCGAAGACGAGAGCCGTGAATTACTCGATCTGCTATTTGCCCATCAAAGTCAGGCCAAATTTTGCTACGAGCATGTCTGGCAGCCGGACGACATGGTGATCTGGGACAACCGCTGCAGCATTCATGCGCGGACGGATTTTCCAGAGACCGAGCGGCGCAAGCTTCGCCGCTTGACGGTGATGGATGAGAACCCGGTATTGATGGGCGACCCGCCCGGCCTGACGGAGGTAGCAGCCGAATGAGTGATACATTAACGGGGCTGGATATCCGGCCGTTATCCGATGCGCTGGGCGCCGAGATCCGCGGCGTCGATCTTTCGCAACCGATGGACGATGCGACGGCCGCCGCGATCCGTGATGCGTGGCACGAACATATCGTCCTGCTGTTCCGCGATCAGGACATTTCGGAAGACCAGCAGGTCGTCTTTGCTGAGAAATTCGGCATTGTCGGTACGCGCTCACGCCCGGCAAGCCGGCGACCGGAAGGGGTCGATTACAACGCATCGATCATGCTGGTGTCGAACATCAAGGAGAATGGCGAATATATCGGCTCGCTGCCCGACGGCGAAATGTGGTTCCACCACGACATGTGTTACGACCCGGCACCTCACAAGGGCACGTTCCTGTACGCGATGGAACTGCCGTCATCCGGCGGCAATACGCTGTTCGCCAATATGTACATGGCCTATGACAAACTGCGTGACGAAACCAAGGCGCGGGTTCAAGGGCTGACCGCGCTGCAGATTTACGATTTCGCGACGCGCGAAGCCGTCGATATTTCGGGCGATATTGCCCAGTACAAGCACTGTGTGCAGCCGGTAACCGTCACCCACCCGGTCACGGGTCGCCGCGCGCTTTATGTCAATCCGCTGATCACCGCGCGGATCGAAGATATGCCGGATGACGAGAGCCGGGCATTGCTGGATGAACTTTTCGGCTTTGCCGACGATAAGAGCCTTGTCTATGAACACGAGTGGCGACTTGGCGACGTACTGATGTGGGATAATTGGTGTTCGTGCCACGCGCGCACGGATTTTCCCGCAGCCGACCGGCGTATGCTGCGGCGCTGTACGATCAAGGGGCAACAGCTCTTCGAGTAAGCGGAACGACAGGAAAGTAACAACATGGCTTTGAAAATTCGCAAACTGTCTCAGGCAATCGGCGCTGAGATCCAGGAAATCGACCTGAACGAGGACCAGAGCGCCGAGACCATCGACGCCATCAACCAGGCCTGGTTCGACAATATCATCCTGCTGTTCCGCGGCCAGAATTTGAGCGCGGAACGACAGACAGAGGTGACGGAATGGTTTGGCAAGCTGGCGCCGATCGCCCGGCCAAAAGATACGTTCCCCAAAGGCTATGCTGCCCTGCCGGATGGCGTGATGCTGATCACGAATGTTCGCGAAAACGGCGAGCCAATTGGTGCCCTGCCCGACGGTGACATGTTGTTTCACCACGACATGATGCATGCCGACGAGCCGCACAAGGGGACCATGCTGAATGCCGTGGATATACCGTCCCACGGCGGCAATACACTGTTCGCAAGCGGCTATGCCGCCTATGAGACCCTGCCGGAAGACATCCGAGCCCCGCTTGAGGGCCGCCGGGCCTTTCATCACTACAATTACGGTACCACGCACAAGGGCGACACGCGGGGAACGGAAGCGTTCTCGGAATCCAGCCACCCGGTGTTCCGCACCCATGACGACACCGGCAAGAAAGCCATCTACGTCAACCGGCTGATGACCGAAGGCGTCGTCGATATGGAGCAGGCCGAGGCCGACCGCCTTCTCACCGCTGTGTACGATCATTCAGAGAGCCCCGAATTCGTCTATGAACACGAATGGCAAGTTGGCGACCTCGTGTTGTGGGACAACCGGTGTTCAATGCATGCGCGCACCGATTTTCCCGAAACCGAACGCCGGCTTTTGTTGCGCACCACGATCGAAGGACACGGTCGGCCCTATTGAGACCAAATGAGTAAGAAAAAATGCCCAAAATTCTGACGGAAGAACAGATCGCGGCCTGGGACAGTGACGGCTGCATTTTCCCCATCCGGGCGGTGTCGCCCACCGAGGCGGATGCGGACCTCGCGCGCTTTACAGCGCTTGAAGAAAAAATCGGTGAGGAACCGCAGAACCGCTTCAAGATAAAGGCGCACCTGCCGTTTCCCTGGATGTGGGACATCATCCGCAATGACACGGTACTGGACGCGGTCGAAGACATCGTCGGGCCCGATATCCTGTGTTGGGGCTCATCGTTCTTCTGCAAGAACGCGCATGACACGCGCTATGTCTCATGGCATCAGGATTCCACTTATTACGGGCTGTCGGAACGCGCGACCGTGACCGTCTGGTATGCCTTCAACGGCTCCGACGTGGAATCCGGCTGCATGCGGTTCATTCCCGGTACCCATACAATCGGCCAGATCGACCATGAGGAATTGCACGGCGAGGGCAACCTGCTGATGAAGGGCCAGACCATTCACGATGTCGACGAAAACAAGGCGGTGGATGTCATCCTTCAACCCGGCGAATTTTCAATCCATCACGAAGCCGTCGTGCATGGCTCCGGCGCAAATAACGCGCCGCGCCCGCGGATCGGGCTGTCGATCCACTATATCGCGCCGCATGTGCATCAGGTGAAGCTGAAGGAAGCCGCGGCGGCGACACTGGTACGCGGTGTGGATACGCACGGTCACTGGCGTGCCGACCCGGAACCGGCCGCGGATTTCGATCCCGCCTGCATGGCAGAGCTCGATGCCACGTATGGCGCGTATCTGACGGGGACCGGCAAGTTCTGATCTCGTCGGCGGGCCCGTGGCCGGCGGGCTAACCCGGATACGCAACACATTGTTGCGCTACGCGCATGGCTGGCGGGTGGCTTGCCCGTGGCGCGCATCCTTGCCCCGCTATAGACTGCGTCGACTAAATTAAAAGCCCTCCTCAAGAAGGACTCCCGAATATGCAAGGATCGTGGCGCACGCCGATGGTCGTTCTGACCTGCGGCACCATCATTCTGTTCATCAGCTTCGGCGCACGGAACATCTTCGGGCTGCTGCTCGACCCGATGACTGAATCAACGGCGCTGGATGTCGGTGACTTTTCGCTGGCGATCGGGGTGCAGGCTGTCATCTGGGGGCTGACCACGCCGATCACGGCCTCACTCGCCGAACGTTACGGCACGGCGCGCATGATCGCGCTTGGCGGCGTTCTGTACGCGGTGGGCCTGGCCCTGATGTCGCTGGTGCAGACCCCCATGCACATGAACCTGACGGCCGGCATGTTGCTTGGTCTCGGGCTGAGTGCCACCGGATTCCCGATTATTCTCGCAGCCATTACCAAGCGGGTGGACGCAAAGCGCCGCAGCCTGTTCCTCGGTATCGGCAGTGCCGCGGGCTCATCCGGCCAGCTGGCGCTTGTGCCGATGGGCCAGTACGTCATCAGCGGGTATGGCTGGGCCGTGGCGGCCATTGTGTTTGCCTGTCTGGTCGCGGTGATCGTGCCGTTGTCTTCGGCGATGGTGGACCCGAAGCGGGCGGCAGTCGATCCGAACGCGGCGCCCCAGCAAAAACTGGGCGAGGCCGTGCGTGAGGCGCTGCATCACCGCGGGTTTCTGCTGTTGACGGCGGGGTATTTCGTCTGCGGCTATCAGGTGATGTTTCTGGGCACACATCTGCCGAACTTTATTTCAGAGGCCGGCCAGGACCCGTGGGTCGGTGCGACGGCCCTGTCGTTGATCGGGCTGTTCAATATCATCGGCACGCTGACCTGGGGTGCGCTCGGCGGCCGGTTCCGGATGAAATACCTGCTGACCAGCATCTATCTGCTGCGCTCCAGTGTGCTTGCCGTCTATATCATGCTGCCGATTACCGCGATGAGCACCTACATCTTCGCCGCCGCCATCGGGCTGCTGTGGCTTGCCACCGTGCCGCTGACATCGGGGCTTGTGGCACGCATGTTCGGGCTGCGCTACATGGCGACGCTGACGGGGCTGGTGTTTTTCAGCCACCAGCTCGGCAGCTTTGCCGGCGCCTGGCTGGGTGGCGTGTTCTTCGAGACGACGGGCTCCTACGACACGATCTGGTGGGTCGGCATCGCCCTCGGCCTGGTCGCCGCCGCTCTGCATTTCCCGATAGACGACAAACCGGTTGTGCGCGCGCAGGCGGAAGGGGCATAACTTCGATATGACATCCCCCACCTCCGCCAATTGGCGTACCCCGTTTGTGATTCTGGTTGCCGGAACGCTGATCGTTTTTCTGTCGCTCGGCGTGCGGATGTCCACCGCCGCGTGGATTGGGCCGGCGGGGACGGATCTGTTTGGCAATCTAGGTACGCTGTCGCTGGCATTTGCGATTCAGTCGCTTTTCTGGGGAATCGGCACGCCCATCGCGGGGAATATCGCCGATAAATACGGCGCTGGTCGGGTTATCGCAGCCGCCGGCATTCTATATACGATCGGCCTGCTGCTCATGACCGTTTCGACGGCGCCGTGGATGGCGCATCTGTCGATCGGCGTGTTCACCGGCTTTGCCATGTCGGGCGCCATGTTCCCGATTATCCTGTCGGCGATCAGCCGCGTGGTGCCACCGGAGAAACGGGATTTGTATCTCGGGATCGCGAGCGCGGGCGGCTCGTCCGGTCAGGTTCTCATGATCCCGGTCGGCCACTATCTCGTCCAGAACGAAGGGTGGGTGTTCGCGCTCTACATTATGGCGGCGTTGACGGCGCTGATCGTACCGCTGGCGGTTGCCATGATGACGCGGCGCGATGCTGCCCCGACAGGTCCTGTAATCGCGCTCCAGGGCACCCGCGAAGCGGTCCGCGAGGCCTTCAGTCATAGCGGATACCGCTTCCTGATTGCCGGTTATTTCGTGTGCGGGCTGCAGACCATGTTTATCGGCACCCACTTTGTCGTGATGCTCGAAAATCTGTCGGTGGATGCGACCGTCGCGGCCTACGCTCTGGCCCTGATCGGGTTGTTCAACATCATCGGCACATTCGCCTGGGGCACTATGGGCGGCAGGTTCCGCCAGAAGTATCTGCTGTGCTGGCTGTATTCGCTGCGCTCGCTGGTGATGATCCTGTTTATTCTGCTGCCGATAACATCGGTGAGCGTGATCGTCTTTTCCTGTGTGATGGGGCTGCTGTGGCTTGGCACCGTGCCGCTGACCGGCTCCATCGTTGCGCGGGTATTCGGGCTGCGTCACATGGGGATGCTGTTCGGCTTCGCCTTCGTTGCGCATCAGCTCGGCAGCTTTATCGGTATTTACGGCGCGGGATTTTTCTTCGACATGTTCGGCAATTTCAACATCGTCTGGTGGGCGGCGATCGTCATGGGGCTGGTCGCCTCGCTGATGAACTATCCGATCAACGACAAGCCGATCGAACGCCAGGCCGCGCCGCAGCCGCAGGGGGCTTAGCTCGCCCTGGGCCTGAACGCCCGCAACCGATACCAGCTGGAATCTATTCCCCGGTCTTGTGGCGGGGGTCCATGGTAAACATATACGCGCCTGATAAATGGACCCCCGGTACAAGACCGGGGGAACAAATAGGTGGATATGGGCGCAGGCAGATGGGCGGTAGCGCTGGCGGGACCAGCCGCATCAGTCCATCAGGTAGCCGAACTTCTCGCGTGCTTCGCGGATCACGTCCGGGCCCGGGGCGTTGACCATCGGGAAATCGTCTTTCCAGTGGAACGGCTTGCAGGCATCGACGATGGCGCGGCTGTTGGTGATGTCGCCGTTGGCTTTCTGTTCCGGTGTCAGGCGCGGATCGGCGGGTGACGTCCACGCCCCTTTGACGATGTCGATGGTGGTCGCCGGATCGCAGCGCGTACACATCGCCCAGATTACCTGCTCCAGATTGGTCACATCGATATCCTCATCGACGACGATGACAAACCGGTTGGCGTAGTTCGATGCCTGGCATTGTGCGGCGATATGGCCGGCCTGTTTCGAATGACCCGGGTAGCGCTGGGTGATCGCCACGGCGTGAAACAGCCGCGATGCGCCGATTTCATGGCACCACACGCCGGTGACATCGGGCACACCCGCATCCGCCAGGTTCTGTTTGAGCATCGCGGAGCGCAGAACCGCGCGGTAGCGCGACATCTCGTCCGAGCCCTGGCCCATCGGCGGCACGCCGAGAATGATCGGGTCGTTCCGGTGATAGATCGCCTCGATCTCGAGCACCGGTTCGGGATGCTCGCCGCTGGCGTAATAGCCGGTCCATTCGCCGAACGGGCCTTCGTTCTTGATCTTGTCGGGATACAGATAACCTTCAAAGACGATTTCGGCATTGGCCGGGAAGGGCAGGCCGGTGACTTTGCCTTCGACGCAATCGACCGCCTTGTTGCGGATGCCGCCGACGATGTCGAGCTCGAACGTCCCGTAAGGCGCTTCGGCCCCGCCGTTGAAAAATGCTATGGGCTCACCGCCGATGACCATCACAACGGGGCAGGGCTCGCCCTTTTCCCAGTATTTGTTGCGGTGAATGTAGCCGTGCTTGCCGGTGACCATGAAACAGCCGACGGATTTTTTGTCATGCACCATGGCGCGGTAGGCGCCGCAGTTCATCCAGCCCTCTTCCGGGTCGCGGGTGACCGTGTAGGTGCCGGTGCCGATATAGCGCCCCCCGTCTTCGGGGTGCCACATCGGGGTCGGAAATTTCATCAGGTCGATATCGTCGCCGGTCAGGATGTTCTCAAATACCGGGCCGTCTTCGACGATTTCATGCGGGATCGTCTTGCGCTCTTTGACAAAGGAATCAAAACAGCCGTCAGACAGTTCCTGTTTGGTCAGATGATCCGGGAAGCCAAGCGTCATATTCCGCCGTGTGCCGCCAAACACGTTGATCAGGACGCGAAACCCGTCGGGGCAGCCCGGCACCTTGTCGAACAGGACGGCGGGGCCGTCATCTTCGCGGATGACGATCTCGGCGGCGAGGCCTATATCTTTCTCCCACGAAGCGCCGTCGACCCGTTTCAGCTCACCAAGCTGGTCGGCACGTTCAATCCAGTCGCGCAGGTCCTCATAGGTGAACTGCTGGGCGGTGTTCGGGCGGGTAGGTGTCGTCGTGTCCATCGGTGCTTCCGGCATTTTTGTTAATTGATTGGCGCATCATCGCAGAATTTCTCCGCGACTCAATTCTCTCTATTCGCCGATCATCGCCTTGGCGTCGGCCGGGGAGAACGGCGTCCCGCAGTCCGGGCAGATCAGATCTACGGTCTCAAGCGCAAGCAGCGCCGGGGCCACATGGAACCAGTAATCGCAAGCGGGGCATTGCGCCCAGGTTGCGTTGCCGGGTTTGTCGAACAGTGAATCGGACATCAGCTTGGCCACCCGGTTGTGTCTATGCCATCCAGCACCGCCTCCGCCGCGGTGAGGGCGTCGTCCGACACACGGTTGCGCGGGGCGACGGGTTTGGGCTCGCCCGGTCTTGCGGCGGCGGGCAGGGTCGCGTCGATAGCCGCCTTAGTGATGGTTTTACCGGTGGCCGGCGCCGACGGGTCGAGCGGTGCGAGGGTGAGCCCGTCCAGCTTCATCACGTCACGGTGCCATTGTACGCGGGTCGCAATCGCCCACATGGCCTCGCGGTCGTCGAAGATGTCGATATCGTCATCGAACGCGTAGACCGCCTTCAGCCGCCGGAAAGCGATGGCCGCCATCATGGCGTCGCGGGCTTCGCCCGGTTTCGGGTCCTTGAACTGGAGATAGGCGTGAAAGCGGCGGCCCGATACCGGTACGTGGACATTGATCAGCGACGGGGCGACCTGGCGGGCGAGCGCGTAAATCGCGCCTTCCATGCCCATATTGTCAGGCACCAGATGATCTGCGAGGCCCGAGCCGCAATCGTGATAGATCGCATCCTTGCGCCGGGTGATGCAGGTGACCTCGACCACCGGGTTGGGGATCTGCGGGCCCTGATAGCCGGAAAATTCAGCAAACGGGCCTTCGGCTTCGATCCGGTTCGGCGGCAGGAAACCTTCGATGACGATTTCGGCATCGGCCGGCACCATGATCTTCTCACCATGGGTAATCGACGGGACCAGGCGCAGCGCTTCACCCACTGCACCGCCGGCGACATCCCAGTGGCTTTGGGGATAGCCGAGCTTGGCCTGCGCGCCCATTTCGACCGCCGGATGATGGCCGACCCAGATCGCGACCGGGCAGGGCTCTCCCTTGGCCCAGAATTTCCGCAGGTTGAGCATATTGTGCGATGTTTCCAGCATGTAGCAGCCGAGCAGTTTTTCGCCGCGCACCCACAGCCGCTGGATACCCATGTTGTCGATACCCGTATCCGGGTCGTAGGTGACGACATGGCCGCAGGTGACGTAATGCCCGGCATCGCCCTCATGCTGGCGGAGCGCAGGGAGGGACAGCAGGTTGGCCGCCTCACCGTCCTCGACAATCTCGCGCACCGGCGCATCCGCCGCGTCGACCACGACGGGATCGATAGCCTTTGACGACAGGTTGGCCATGGCCTTGGCTGAATCCCGGTGATCGTCGATGCCGAGCGCTTTTGCTGATAATTCGCGGCTGGCAAACAGGTTGGTCAGAACCGGCATGTCGCTGATGCTGCCATCGGGGAGTTTCGGCTGGCGCACGAAAATCGCCGGATTTGTGCTTTTGGCGGCCATGACGTGCTGCAAGGCCGTGATCTCCTGCACCACGGATATTGGCTTGTCGGGACGGTAAACGGCGTTGTCGATTTCGTTGAGATAGGTGCGAAGATCAGTCATTCGTCGGCGGTTACTCTTTCTGCTTCCGAGATGTTCTCGGGGTCGACATATCTTTGCCAGAAATTGTTGTAGTAATCCAGATTGGCAGGGGCGAGGTCACGTTCCGGCAATGGATCGCTTTTCCAGTAGCCGTATTTGTCCTCGCCTCTTACCAGGATGGCGCTGTTGAGCGCGTTGGTCGGCTTCACGTCGGGCCGGCAGAACACAAAGAGGATGCCGACACGGCGGCGGTCGCTGGTATTGGGTTCGGACGAATGGGCGAGGCGGAAGTGATGCAGCGTGCACTCGCCGGGTTCCAGCTCGACATCGATCGCCCGTGAATTTTCGAACTGGTCCGATGAAATGCTTTGACCGCGGGACAGCATGTTCTCGGGGTCGTGGGTTTCCTCGTGGATCATCTCCGGGTCGTTATGGCTGCCCGGCAGGTATTTCAGGCAGCCGTTATCGGCGTGGCTGTCGGTAATCGATATCCAGGCGCCCCATACCTCCATCGGATCGTAGCCGAAATAAGCGGAATCCTGGTGCCAGGTCACGAAGCTCGGATCCTGCGCATCCTTGGGCCAGATGGCACAGGTCGTCAGCAGCAGGTCGGGGCCCAGCAGATCTTCCATGGCGTCGAGCAGTGTCGGCGTGGTGCCAAGCTCGTACAGCCATTTGAACAGCACGTGGGGTTTGACCGACAGCACGTCGGGGACGTCCTTGCCCTTGCGCGCCTCGACGGCTTCATAGGTGGAGCGGACTTTCGCGGCCGTCTCGGTGTCCATGATCCGGACCGGGAAGACGCAGCCGTCGCTCTTTGAGCGGGCCAGTTGTTCGTCGGTCAGCAGTTTCGCCATTTCCGCCTTCTCCCCCGGGGTTTTCACGTGCGCCAACCAAAAAAGTATGGCGAGGGCAGGGGGTGAAGTCCAGCAAACGCAAAAAAGGCCGCGGATTGCGCCGCGGCCTTTTCTGTCTCTATCGGGCTGGCGGTCAGTAGCGGACCGTCACCTCGACCCGGCGGTTGCCGGATTCTTTCATGCCGTCCTTGGTATCGATCGCGCTGGCGTTCTCGCCAAGCGAACCGATGGTCATCAGACGACCCGAGACGCCGAGCTTGGTCAGCGCGCCGGCGACGATGTTGGCGCGTTTCTCAGCCAGCGCGGAGTTGTAGTCGTTGCTACCCGCGCGGTCGGTATGGCCGGTTACGGATACGACCTTCGGCTTGGTGTCCTTGATCACGTTGGATGCCGTGCCGAGCACTGAATTGGCCGTGGCGTCGAGCGTCGTGCCGTTAAACCCGAAATAGACCAGGAAGGTCAGCGGGGACAGCTTGGCTTTCGGCTTCGCCTTCATGGCAACTTTGCCTTCAATCTTCGCCAGGGCGATGAAGAACTGGATCCGGCAGCGGTCGATATGATCCTGCTGGGTGCCTTCTTCCTGCTCCTGGGTCCAGCATTCGTACATGGCCTGCGCACGGGCGGCGTCGGCGGGGTGCGCTTTGGCGCCGGGGCCGGCGAGGGCTTTGACCAGGCGCGGATGCGCCTTTGCAATCAGCTTGCCGGGTTTTTTGGGCTGCGGGCGTGCATTCGGCGCTTCCGGTGCGGTCGGCTTGCCACCGGCGGCAGCGATGGCGCGCATCGCGAAGACGTCGGAATCTTCGTAATCGCCTTCGCCGTATTCGTCTTTCGACAACGCGATATATTCCTTGTAGAGCGCTTTCGAGAACGCATCGCCAGTCGGTGAGGTTTTCTGTGCTGTGCCCAGTTCCAGACCGCCACACGCACCTAACAGTGCTGTCGCAGCGATCACAATCGAAATTTGTTTGAACGTCATATTACTCTGTACTCCTGTTTCTGATTACCGTTTCGGGAGACGGTTTAGCCTGCCCCACTAGATAACGTCTTTGGTTGATAACGGCATCGGTTTGTTCAGTCTTGGGTGCCGTCGTTTGGTCGTCTGCATGTCGCCTGCCGGTACGCAACATTCTGGAACGTCAGTCGGTTTCCCGGATGGCGTCTCCCAGTATGTTCACCATTTCGTCGATCTGGTCTTCGGACACGATCAACGGCGGCGACAGCGCTATAATATCTCCAGTTTGCCGCACAAGCAGCCCCTTTTCGTAACATTTTAGGAAGATATCGAACGCGCGGGCTGTCGGCGCGCCGTCGCGCGGATTGACTTCCACCGCGCCCATCAGGCCGATATTGCGGATATCGATCACGTTGGGCAGGTCGTTGAGGCCGTGCAGAGCCGATTCCCATTTTGGCGCCAGCGCCTTTCCGCGGGCGAACAGGTCGTCCTCGGCAAACACGTCGAGCGTCGCCAGGCCGGCCGCACAGGCCAGCGGATGTGCCGAATAGGTATAGCCGTGGAACAGCTCGATCATGTTGGGCGGGCCCTGCATGAACGCCTCGTAAATCGGTCCGCGCGCGGCGATGGCCGACATCGGTACCGCGGCATTGGTCAGGCCTTTTGCCATCGTCATCAGGTCCGGCACGATGCCGAAATAATCGGCCGCAAACGGCTCGCCGAGGCGGCCAAACCCGGTAATGACCTCATCGAAGATCAGCAGGATGCCGTGACGGTCGCAGATGGCGCGAATTTTCTCCAGGTAGCCCTTGGGCGGCACCAGCACGCCGGTCGATCCAGCCACGGGTTCAATGATGACCGCGGCAATGGTCGAGGCGTCATGGAGTGCCACGATGCGTTCCAGGTCGTCCGCCAGATGGGCGCCCCAGGCGGGCTGGCCGCGGGTGAACGCCATTTCGGCAAGATTATGGGTGTGGGGCAGGTGATCGACCCCGCCCAGCAGCGTGCCGAACTGTTTGCGGTTATTCGATATGCCGCCGACCGACGTGCCGCCGATACCGACGCCGTGATAGCCGCGCTCACGCCCGATCAGCCGGGTGCGCCGCCCGTCGCCCCGCGCCTGATGATAGGCCAGCGCGATTTTCAGTGCGGTATCGACCGCTTCCGACCCTGAGTTGCCGAAAAACACGTAATCCAGATCGCCGGGCAACAGGTTCACCAGCCGCGATGACAGATCGAACGCGGACCGGTGCCCCCACTGGAAAGTCGGCGCGTAATCCATGGTCTCGGCCGATGCCTTGATCGCGTCGGTGATGCGCTGGCGTCCGTGGCCGGCATTCGAACACCACATGCCCGAGGTGCCGTCGAGGATCCGGTGGCCCTGATCGTCGACATAATGCATGTCCTTGGCGGAAACGAGCATCCGCGGCGCCGCCTTGAACTGCCGGTTTGCCGTAAACGGCATCCAGAACGGTTCCAGCGTGTTCGTCTGCCGTGATTGCGTGCCGTCCGGCATGATGTTGCCCCTTTGCGTTTTCAGGGTTGAGGCTAACAACCGGGCTGTCGGCCAGCAAGGAGGATTCGGCGGGCGGTTCGTGCTTTACTACTTAGGCTATTTCCTTGCCCGCAGTGCCAATTGTTCAGGGCGGGAATAATCCTGTTACGGTGGGGCGCTATATTGTGCGGGCCGATTTATGAATGTCCTTGAAAGATTTGTCGACTTACTCATCCTCTGCTCGATTGCGATGTTTTTGTGGACCGGAATGAAATCGATCCTTCTAGCGATGGAGATAGAGCAGAAGGGTGTAATCGGGCTGACCAACGCAATATTCCAGTCTATGAGATTTTTTCACGGCAATCAGGACAGTGAGCTTGAGACGAAAATTATTGAGTGCAATCGAGCTGGCCTTAAATATTTCGTCCTGACGGCGTTACTCGTCGTTGCCGAGATCATCGTATTTGGAAGTGAATTTTGAGACCCGGATTGGTTGTTTCTTGGGGCGGACCGTGAGTGCAATTATCCAATCTCATGTTGCCTAATAGCCTTTCGTCCTAAATAGGATACAAACCCTCCCCATGGCTGTCATTTCAGGTTTTCCCGCGCTCGCCGCTGCGTTTCGCGACCGTAATTACCGGGCGTTTTCGATCGGTAATCTGCTGTCGCATAACGGCACCTGGGCGCAGCGCGCCGCGGTGATGTGGTTTACGTGGGAGATGACCGGGTCGGGCTTCTGGCTCGGGCTGATGACGGTGGCCGACCTGTTGCCGGTGGTGTTTATCGGGCCGGTCGCGGGGGCCATTGCCGATCGGGTGAATATTCTCACCATGATCAAGATCACGCAGGTTCTGGCGGCGATTCAGTCTGCCATTTTGGCCGGGCTGACCTTCATGGGGGTGATGACGCCGGAGCTGCTCTTTGCGCTGGTGCTGGCCCACGGGATTATCCTGTCATTCAACCAGCCGGCGCGGCTCGCCCTGGTGCCGCATCTGGTGGAGCGCGAAAACCTGTCCGCCGCCATCGGTATCAATTCGATGATTTTCAACTCGGCCAAAGCTATTGGGCCGGTGATTGCCGGCCTGTTGATCAATAGCTGGGGCATCGGCTTTGCCTTCGTGTTCAACGCGCTGTCTTACGTGTGGTTTGTCGGATCGCTTTTGTTTATCCGCATCGCCAATCCGCGTAGTGGCAAGGCGCGCACGCCCGCCCGCGAAGTGCCGCGTGAAATCGCCGAAGGGTTCCGTTACGCCATGCAGCATGTCGGCATCGCGCGGATGCTCGTTGTGCTGTCGGTCGTGTCGATCTTCGGGCGGCCCTATATGGAATTGCTGTCGGGCTTTGCCGACGAAGTGTTCAGCCGCGGTGCGGACGGCTATGCGCTGATGCTGTCGGCAACCGGCGTTGGTGCGATGGTCGGCGGGTTCTGGATTGCCCAGCGCGGGCAGGTGGTCGGGCTGGCGTCACGCGTGGTGCTGGCAATCCTGCTGCTTGGCCTGTCGTTGATCGGTTTTGCCGCGACCAACCTCTACGGCGTCGCCCTGGTCTGTCTGATGGTCTCGGGCTTTGCCGTCATCATCATCGGCGTCGGCGAACAGACCTTGTTGCAGAATGCGGTCGACCCCAAGATGCGCGGCCGGGTGATGAGTCTGTACGGCATGATCGGCCGCGGCGCACCGGCCATTGGTGCCATCGCGATGGGGGGGCTCGCGGAATTGTTCGGTTTCCAGGCCCCGGTCATTGCCGGCGCTGTCATGCTGCTCGGTCTGTGGCTCTGGGCGCTGCCGCGGCGCGATGCGATGGCGAAATCCCTCGAAGGGGATTAGCGCAGGGCGAGGCCGTCTAGTGCGAGAATTCCTCGAAGGCTTCCGTGCCATCGGGCACCGTCACCCAGGAATGCTTGCTTTTGGTCCAGCCGGCAGTGTTGGGCTGGGGAAATTCCGGATCGTTAAAACAGCCGCCGTGAATGCCCAGAACCGTGGGCCGTGCCGCCGGTCTGAAATAGACCGAGACGCCGCAGGTCGGGCAGAAGTGAAGGTCGATCAGGTTCCCCGATCCGCCGGTGCGGGTATAGACCTTGGAGTCACCGTCGATGGACCGGAGCTGGCTTTCGTCGAAGAATGCGCCGATCTGAAAGACACTGCCGGACCGGCGCTGGCATTCGGTACAGTTGCACATGTTGACCCGCGCCGGGTCGCCCTCGACGGTTATCCGAAGATCGCCACAAAGGCAGGATGCTGTCCGTTCCATCGCGTTTTCTTTCTGTTTGGTTGGCACCGGAATCGCGCGCGCGCCTCTACTGAATCGATTCCGCCTCTTCGACCATAGATACCAGCGACGAACGCAACAGGTACGCGCGGTTGGCCGCTTCGTCCTTTGCCGTGTCGGCAAGCTCGTTCAGGCGTTCTTCGCGGATCTTCGGATCGGTTTCCTGCAGCATGCGCTTGTTGTTGATCGACTGGGCCTGCACGTATTTCTCCGCCATCGGGCGGCGCTGGCGGTCATAGCGGGCGAGCAGGGCCTCGTGGTCGCCGCCGTGCCAGGATTCTTCCAGTTTTTTGGCGACGTTCAACCCGTCATGGATGCCGCTGTTCATGCCCATCCCGCCGAGCGGGTTGTTGACGTGCGCGGCATCGCCGGCGAGGGCGACGCGGCCCTTGGCAAAGGTTGCCGCGACCCGCTGGTGGACGCTGTACAGGTTCCGGTGCAGCAGGTCATAAGGCGGATTGTACGGATAGCATTCAGCGAACCGTGCCTGGATCCATTCATCGCTGAGGACGTCTTCGTCCGGCGCGTCGCCGAAGGCCGGGAACAGGGCCCGCCACACGCCTTCGCTCTCGTCGCCCGGCACCTTGATCATGGCGCACCAGCGCTCGGGATGGGCGACGTAGTTGCGGTAGCGGTAGCCGGCGGCTTCCTCGAAATCGTAATAGGTCGACACGATGATGAAACGTTCTTCCCAGGTGAAGCCGGGAAAATCGATATCGAGCGCCTTGCGCACGACCGAACGTCCGCCATCGGCACCGACCAGATAACGCCCCGAATGGGTCTCCTTCGTGCCGTCGGGCGCCTGCACGGTGACCTCGACGCCGTCATCGTCCTGTATGAGCCCGACAACCTCGCGCTCGCGGATCAGCTCAAAGCAGTCGATATCCTTGGCGAGCTCATAGGCGACCTCGATGGTCTTGTGCTGTTCGACCTGCAGCGCATAGGGGTAGGTGAGCACGTCTTTGATGTCGCGGTAATCGAATTCGACGACGATGCGGTCGCCAACGCGGTCGCGGAACTGGAACATCGGCGATTCGATGCCGCGGGGCAGGAGCTTCTCCGTCATGCCGAGTTCCTCGACCATCATCAGGGTCGACGGGTGCAGGGTGGAGGCGCGGTGATCGGCCGGGATATGATCGAGCGTGTCGAAAATCTTCACCGGAATGCCGGCCTTGGCCAGCGCCAGCGCCGTCGTCATGCCGACCGGGCCGGCGCCCGCGATAAGAATACAATTGTCTGGTGTCATCATGCGTTCCTGTTCGTAGAGTTCGGTATTCAGGTCTTTTCGTCCGTTACTTCTTTTGGTGCCTTATCCGGCTTTTTGCCCGACGTCACCAGCCAGACGCCGACAAAGATAACGGCAATGCCCGCCAGATGGTAATTCTCGATGCTCTCGCCCAGGACGATGACCGACAGCGTGGTGCCGAAGATCGGGATCAGGTATTGCGCCATGCCCGCGACGCTCGATCCAACCACCGGCACCGCCCTGTTCCACAAAATATAAGACAGGAAGGACGGGAAGATAATCGCGTAGCCGATGATCGTCAGATTGCCGATATCAGCCTCGAAGGATTTTCCCTGCACGAGGTCGACTATATAAAGCGGTGACATCATCACCACGGCAAGGCAGGTCATGACGGTGAGGAACGGCAGCTCGCTGATTTCCGGCGGTTTCCAGCGCAGCATGACCGTGTAGACCGCCCAGGAAAAGAACGCGACCAGCACCAGAACGTCACCGATATTGATGGCAAATTCAGACAGTACCGAGATATCGGCGCGCAGCACGATCATCAGCGTGCCACTGAAACCGCATACAACACCCAGCGCCTGTTTGCGGGTGATCAGCGCGCCGGTCATCAAAAAGGCCGTGCCGACAATCCACAGCGTGCCGGACGCATTCATCAGCGACGCATTGACGGCGACCGTAAACTGCAGCCCGACGTAATAGGGCACCGTAAAGCCGACCACGCCGAAAAACCCGAAGGCGCACATCAACGGCAGGTGCCGTGCGATGATGTGGCGTTCCGCCCAGGTCTGGCGTCCGCTGACGAGCAGAAACAGCAGGGCGACGCAGGCCCACCGGATAAACGACAGGCTGAACGGCGGAATATGACCCGATGCCGCGCGCCCCGCCACCGAGCTGCCGGCCCAGGACAGCGCGCCAATGACCAGAAAACAAAGCGCCAGCCAGTAGGGGATCGCCGTCCGCGCACGCGCAGGCTTTTCGCTTGTTGTCTGATTGTCCGCCACGTCACCCCCTGGAAGCCGCGCAGCTTAGTCGGTGGGCGATGGCGGCACAATCCGGCGGGTGTGGGGGGTGTCTGCATTGGTGACATGTTGACACCAATACAACACCGTCCCACCTTCTCGACACAATGGCTGAAACACCCGATACCGACATGCTTGAGGCGTGGGATGCAGGCGGCGCCGATCTGGCGGCCCTGCAGCGCGCGTTACGTGCCACCGACGGGTTTTCCGCGGTGGGCGCCGGCGATCTCGAGCCGATGCGTGCCAAAGGACTGATCCACGCCCATGTCCGCATACGCGGGGCAGGGCCAGAGGCGGGGGCTGTGCTGCGTATCCCGCGGCTCAGCTCTTTCGGGCTGAATCCTGCGGACAACCTGGCTTATCAGGCCGCCTGTTTCAGCCGGGCGGTTGCCAGCGGGCATGTCCCGAAGCTGATCGGCGCGATCCCCCCGCAGGCCGGTATCCCCTGGGGCGCGCTAATTATCTCGGAGATAGTCGGCGGCACACCGCCGGTGCCGGATGCCCTGCCCGCAATTGCGCAGGCGCTGGCGGCGATCCATGCGCTCGCAGTACCGCCGGAAGATGCGCGGGCACCAATCCCGTCGCATGCCGATCCGGTTGCTGCGACGCTTGAGGTGATCGAGTCGCAGGCGGCGTTCCTGGATGATGCAGGCCTGTCCCCGGCGGCGCTAGGCCAGATAAACGACGAACTGGCCCGTGCGCGCGCCTTTGCCGCCGATATGGTGGGCGCAGATATCCCCGTCACTTTGGTCGGCACCGACACGCATCCCGGTAACTTTATGATCCGGGCCGATGGCACGGCGATATTCGTCGATCTGGAAAAGATGCTCTATGGCGCCCCGGCGATCGATCTCGCACATGCGACGGTTTACACGTCGACCATGTGGGATGCAGACGTGGCGACCGCGCTTTCCGGCGAAGACGTGGCGGCGTTCTATGCGGCTTACTTTGAGGCGATGCCGCCGGCACTGGCAGCGCGTATCCGCCCGTGGTGCGGCCCGCTCCGCCGGTTTACCTGGCTGCGGACGACGACGTGGTGCGCAAAGTGGCGGGTCCAGTCGCGCGATGGGGCGGCATGGTCGGCAGCACAGCACGATCCCGCTTACATTCATTCGGTCCGTGACCGCGTCGCCGATTATTTCGATCCGGCGACGATAGAGGCGATCCGCGCAGGTTTCGATATGGATGACGCCTTATAAGGCGTCGATTTCCAGCTACGCCTTATAAGGCATCGATATCCCAGCTCTGGCGGAACCGTGTGCCGCCTTCGAGCAGCACACGCGATACCGGGCAGTGCCGCAGCATGTCCCGCCGCAGTACTGCGAGCTTATTCTTGGATGCATCGCTTTTGCCGGTGACGGCAATGCGGACGAGCGGGAAGGGGACTGGCACATCTTCACCCCATGTGACGCCGCGCCGGTCGAAATCGGCATCGATCGACAGGCGGATATTCTTCAGGGTGATCCCGCGTTCTTTCGCCAGCCGGTTCATCTGAATATTCAGACAACCCGCCATAGAGGCCAGGAACGTTTCCGGCGGGTTCGGGCCCTGATCCGTGCCGCCACGCTTGACGGCATCATCGATGAGGACCGTGTGCGTCCGGATGCGGATTTTTGCGCGCCTTGGGGTCTCCGAGCGAGCGCTCGCCGTTAGCCGCGTGATTTGACGTCCCTTAGGAGGGGAGGTTGGCGGCGACATTATCAGCGGCCTTTGAATTCGGCTTTGCGTTTCGCCATGAAGGATGTCCACGCGTTGTTGTAATCCTCGCTGTCCGCATAGGATGCGGCCTGTACGCGGTCTGCGTCGGTAATCGCGGCGGCCCGTTCGATATTGCGGATCGCCATGCGGTTATAGCGCTGGGCGAGCGGTGCGCCGGCAAGTACGCGGTCGACCGTCGCCGCTATTTCGGCGTCCAGCGCGTCCGTCTCGACCACCCGCGTGATGATCCCGCGGCTGAGCGCTTCCTCGGCATTCAGAATGCGGCCCTCGAGCACCATTTCGAGCGCCGTCGCGCGGCCAACCGCGCGCACCAGGGTGTCGGCAAGTGCAGGGTCGAGGAAAATCCCCATGTTTTTGACCGGCAGACCGAATTTGGAATCCGTCGCGGCAACGCGGATATCGCAGCACAACGCGATTTCGAGACCGCCGCCCATGCAATAGCCCTGAATACGCGCGATCGTCGGATGCAGGCTGTTTTCAATGGCGTGCACGGTGCGGGTCGCATTGTCGTTATAGGGCATCACCTGCTCGGCATTGGCCCGAAGCGTGTCGAATTCCGAAATATCGTTGCCCGACCCGAAGGCCTTATCGCCGGCGCCGGTCACCACAATGCAGCGCATATCGGTATCGGCGGAGAGTTCTTCAAAGACATCGGCGATACGCGTCCACGACGCGGCATCGAGCGCATTGCGTTTTTCGGGGCGATTGAGGGTAACGGTCGCGACGGCGCCGTTACGGTCGAGCAGGATGGTATCGGTCATGTGTCTTTCGCAATATTTTTCGGTGATCGGCCTTTTAGCATATCGGAACCCGAAATGGGGTGTCGGAATATTTTACAGAGTTTTCGATCTGACTATTTGGATTCCCGTTAAGTTATTGAAATATAAGGAACACCTGTTCTTGGCACGGATTTTGCATTGTAGTTTTCTGAGACAATATCGTTTTGGAGTAACTTATGTTCCGCCGTTCCAACAAAGCCCATCCTTCACACCGTTCGCGCCGCGGTGCGACCGCCAGCACGGGGACGGCCATTGCCACCCGCGGTATCGTGACCATCGCGATCTGCACGGGCGCCATCATGTGGGGCTATGCACTTATCAATCTGGCGGCACGCGCTTGAGCCAATCCCTCGCATAAGCGCGTTCTAATAGAATGGCGTCTGCCAGCGTATCCGGCAGACGCCGTTTTACTTTCTCCCTCACGTCTAGTTGAATTGCCCGGAGGGGTGTTGAACCTCAAATCAGGCATGTACACTTCCCGTGCGCGTACCGGGCAGGGTTGGGATCTAATCAGGAGGGACACATGTCCGCGAATATCTTTGCTAAGACCGTTGCCATCGCGACAGTTGCGGGTGCCGCGACCATCGGCTTTGCCCAGTTGAATGCGCCGGTGGCGAATTCGGCCAACGTCATCAACCTGACCCAGGTTGGCTGCCAGTTCATCGAATCCGAGAACGGCAAGAATCTGGGTTACAGCCCGACCAAAAAAGCCGATTGCGTTGAAATCAACGGAAAGACCGGTGAAAAGCGCCTCGGCGATGCAAAGGTGCTTGAGCTCAAGGCCGGCGAGTACACGTTCCGCGTCGTCAACAAGAACGTCCCGTACGAGCTGGGCTTCTGGCTGCGCTCCAAGGGTTATGACTGGCGTAACCCGGTCCACAAGCTGACCAAGACCAGCGTTTCCGGCGGCGGCCTGGTCCAGGGTACGACCAAGGATTACAAGGTCACGCTGAAACCGGGTGAATACGTTTATTCCTGCCCGCTGAACACGACACCGGATTACAAGCTGGTCGTTAAATAGCCGGTACTTACGGCATGGGGCTTGCAGTTTTCGGGGCCGCTACCCGATTTCGGCCGCAAGGTTTCCGATAAGCTCTTCCATGTCGGCGGCCGCGTTGAGGCGGCTCGCCACGGCGGAATGCGGCGTCAGCAGTGCTTTCGGATAGTTTTTGAGCGGCTCGTCGGGCGCGGACGGTTCTTCGTAGTGAACATCCAGTGCGATCCCGCCGAGGCGATCGCTTTCCAGCACATCCATCAGCGCGTTGCGGTCGATAATCGCGGCGCGTGAGATGTTTATGAGAAACGCGCCATCCTTCATCCGTGCGAACGCATCCGCGTCGATCATGCCGCGGGTCGTGTCGGTGTTCGGCAGGTGGATGCTGACATAGTCAGAGCGTTCCAGCAGTTCCTCGAAGCCGCAATAGGTGGCGCCCAGCGGCCCGTCGATCTCGTCGGGCAGCTTGTTGCGCTGGTGATAGAGGACGTTTGCGCCAAAGGCTGTCGCCCGTGAAGCGACTTCGCGGCCGATTTCGCCGAGACCCAGACAACCTACCGTAGACCCGAACAGCGTGCCGAGCCCGTCGACACGTCCCCAGTTGGCCGCTGCGGCATGCCGGGTATCGTGCATCCGCGCCGCAAAGCCCGCTTCGTGGAGGCTGGCCTCGTCGATCCGGTGATTGATCAGGCACAGCTTCTTGGCCATTGAGAGCATCATGGCAAGGGCATGTTCTGCGACCGCGATATTCACCCGCCGCCGCAGCGCATACACCGCGACCCCGTGGCGCGCGCACGCTTCCAGATCGATATTCCGCATATCGGTGCCGAACTTCTGAACCACTTTTAGATTGGGCGCAGCGGCGAGTTCTTCCTCGCCGATGGTAAAACTTTCGCAGATAACGCCGTCTGCATCGCCGAGTGCCGCGCGGAACGAAGCCCGATCACCGTGCATTTCACAGGTTGCCGGATAAAGTTTCGGGATCGAGGCCCGGATATTGTTTGCCCAGCCGTCGAAATCGGGCACGTCGACATGGTAATAATCGGCGATGGCCGCATAGCGCTCGGGGTCTGTATCCGGATCCAGGATCACCTGGCACGTGCGGATGATGACGTCGTCTTCCGCGACGATTTTCGGCATTTTTGGGTGGCTCCGCTCAGGGGGTGAATTGTTCGTTCAGGATCCGGTCTTCGAGATTGTGTTCGGGATCGAACAGCAGGGAAAACGATCTGTCCTGCGACACGCCGACGGTGACACGCTTGACGTCGCGGACCTCGGTATAATCGCCGACCGCGCTGACGGGCCTTTTGCGCGGTTCCAGAACGTCGATCGTAATCGAGACGGTTTCCGGCAGCAGCGCGCCGCGCCAGCGTCTCGGCCGGAAGGCGCTGATCGGGGTCAGCGCCAGAAGATTGGCATCCAGCGGCACGATGGGGCCGTGCGCGGACAGGTTATAGGCCGTGCTGCCGGCCGGTGTCGCGACCAGCACACCGTCGCAGATCAGTTCGGGCATACGGACCTTGCGGTCGATCTT
This sequence comes from Paracoccaceae bacterium, assembly GCA_047638395.1. Classification (GTDB taxonomy): domain Bacteria; phylum Pseudomonadota; class Alphaproteobacteria; order MPNO01; family UBA830; genus CAXBCP01. The sequence continues at coordinate 29,374 of JBLIMV010000022.1, forward strand.
GATGCGCAGTTTTGCTGCCTGCCGGGTTTGGCGTAGAAGCGAGATTTCATTGATGGCGACCGACCGTGTGGCATTCCCGTCAATGTCCTGCACCGTCATCTCCAACGGGCGCAGCTTGACCTCTTCGGCATCGGCCAGACGTTTTACCAGACTGGTCTCATGGTATTCGTTCATCAGAAAACCGACGGTGCCGCGGTTCATCCCGTAAATCGGAATATCGCGTTCGAGATAGGTGTGCAGGGTTTCCAGCATATGACCATCGCCGCCAAGCGCGACAATCACATCGGCTTCTTCCGGCGGGACATGGTTGTATTTTGCCGCCAGTTTTTTATACGCCTTTTTCGCCGTATCAGACGTAGCGGCGACAAAGGCTATTTTTGAAGCAGTCATGCGAATTGGCCATTCCCCTTGGATAGGGCGAGTATATCGTCCAGCGCGCGTCGCGCCAGACTCCAGCGGAATTAAGACGTCGGCGGAATGAAGAGCTGCGGTTCAGGTCCCGCTCACCGTGCACCTGCGCGCTCGAGCATCTCGACGACGGTGGTGTTTCTCTCCCGCCGTGCGTGGGCCAGCGCGGTCAGTCCGTTATCGTCCCGCATGTTAATATCGGCGCCCGCAGCAATCAGTTGAGACACCACCGACGCATGCCCGTTCCAGGCAGCCCGGATGAGGGCGGTGCTGCCGTCGCGATCTCTTTTGTTCGGGTTGGCACCGCTCGCGATGAGATCGTTGACGACGGTATCATGGCCGTTAATCGCCGCCCAGATCAGTGGCGTGCGGCCATCATTGTCCGGCAATTCGGTCGCGACACCGCGTTCAAGGAGGAGCTGGATGATGCGCTGCCGGCCGCGCCAGGCAGCGTTGATGACAGCGTTTCTCCCCGCATCTCCCGATTGGTCGGCATCCGCGCCGCGCGCCAGCAATGACAGCACGACGTCCAGGTCACCTTTCTCCGCCGCTTCCTGCAGCGCGCGGTCGAGATCGCGCCGCGAGGTTTCGCCGGTGGCAAGGTCCGCAAGGTCGGTGATCAGGCTGCCCCAGCGCGCACGAAGCCGCTGCGCGCGCACATGTTCCTGCGGCTTGAGGAGCGGCCGAAGGCGTTCGCTTGCCAGTTTGGCGGCTGTGTTGCCGGCTTCGGCAGCAAGCGACCACCAGAAGGCCGCTTCGGCTTCGTTTGGCTCTGTATCCTGTTCTGCGCCTTTGCCGGTGAGGCGCATCAGGGCAAGCAGGGACTGAGCGGGGGCATATCCCTGTTCGGCAGCGCGGGTCAACCATTTTTCCGCCGTTGCCGGGTCCCTCGGCACATCCTCGCCGCGCAGATATTTGCCCGCAAGATTGTACTGCGCGTGAGAAAACCCGGCCTGCGCGGCCTTGTTAAGGCGCGCCAGGGTCCGCGTGCGTGCCTGTTCAGGGATATTGGAAACCTCGGCCTGCTTCGTCACCACCCGGCGCATTCGTGGGTCGTCCTTGAGCAACTCGACGACGAGGTTTCGTTTGCGCCCGGAAACAGCACGTATGAATTCGCTCTCGGCGGCGCCCGGCGCATTTTTTTCAGCGCCTTCCGCCGATGTGTCTACCGCCTTGTCGGTCTTGCCCGACTGTGTGTTCTCGGTCCGCGCTTCGTTTTCTCTCGCGGGAGATGGTGGGGCGGGGAGCGCGATCACAGGTGTTGCGACAGGGCGTGGTTGGGCTGGGGACGCTGGGCGGTCGGGGTTTTGCCGTTCACGCGGCACCGGTGGCTCCACGGGCGGGGGCGTCAGGGGAGCGATTGACGGCGCTGGCCTGGGGCTGGCGGCAACTGGGGTTGTTTTTGGGGGGGCGGGTTTCGGCGTTGTTAACCCAACGACGAGCCTGGGGGCGGGGACAACCGTTTCGCTGTCTGGCGCCGTATCTCGGAGACCTGCGACCTCAATGAATTCTTTGAGCGTACCTGCGCTGACCACGTCTACCGCTATTTGCAGCTCGGTCGACGCCGTTTCGACCGAACGATCGAATATTCTCGGGAGAATCGGCAGGGTGCCGACGAGGCCAATCAGCAATCCGCCATGCAGGACGCTTGAAATGAGTGCCCCGCGCCACATCACCTGGAAGCCGTGCGGGTTATTGCGGAGACGTATGGCGGTGCGCTCCTGAGTGCCGGGGCGGCCTTAATCGGACAAAAGACCGGTCCGGCTGCGAGGCCGGACCGGTTGGAACCTTGGTTATCCGTCGCGGCGTTCTCAGACGGCCGGCTTGTCCGCGTCATCGGCAGATGCCGCATCGTCCGCTTCAACCTCTTCCGGGGCAGCATCGGTGGCTGCATCAGCTGCATTGGCCGTGATTTCGTCGGCATCGGGCGTTGCTCCTTCTTCAAAAAGAGCTTCCGCTTCCTGCGCCGCTTCTTCCGCGGCGATATCGATGACGTCGCCATCGCGGTTGACCCGTTCGCCACGTGCCTGCATCTGAGCTTCTTCTTCCGATCGGGCGATATTGGCGATGATCTCCGACGACACTTCCGGATGAAGGTCGATACGGACCGGGTGCATGCCGACGGTTTTGATCGGATTGGGCATCTTTACCTGTCGGCGGTCGACGGTGACGCCGGATTCGGTGATGCCGTTGGCGATGTCACGGGTTGTGACAGAACCGTATAGCTGATCGCTGTCGCTCGCCTGGCGCACGATGATGATCGTCCGGCCGTTGACGTCCGCGGCGATGCGTTCGGCTTCCTGGCGGTTTTCCAGGTTCTCGGCTTCAAGCTGAGCACGCTGTTCCTGGAACACGGCGCGGCTGGCCTCGGAGGCCCGGAGTGCTTTCTTGCGCGGCAGAAGATAGTTACGCGCATAGCCTGGCTTGACGTTTACGACGTCGCCCATCTGGCCCAGCTTTTCGATTCGTTCAAGCAGTATGACTTCCATTATTCGTTCCCTTTGTTCGAGCGCCGCGCATGCATCCGCTCGCGGAGGCGCACCCAGTGTTCTATGAGGCCCAGCAGGGCAATAATCGCCGCGGGCCAGACCAGCAAAACCATAAATAAGTAGGCGCCCATTAGCAGGAATAGGCGCCCGGGCCAAGCGGCGGAGATACTATGCAGAACTGCCAGCCCGATAAAGAAAAAAGGTATGGTCGCGATCAACATTACGTTGATGCCGAAAAACCCTGCATTTCCGCCAAAAATCGACATTAGAGCGCCCAAAACGATCACCGCGACGGGCCAGAGCGGGGCCTCTATCTCGCTATAGACCGGTATTGGCCGCAAATTTTTGCCTGACGCGGTCAGGAATTTTTGCGCCATTACCCCGTTTACGACGATCATGAGCAGCCAGGATGCAGCTGCGACCGCGGGGAAAACCGCCGCCATTGTCGCGATCAGCTGATCGACAACCACGGTGTCTGCCTGGGCGCCGCGCATCACGGCAAGGATGTTATTGAGATATGTCTCGATCGCGCCTCTCACCCCGTTCTCGCTGCCAAGAAAGATGAGGTAGGCGACAACAAAGGCCAATAGCGCGAGAGCCGTCAGCCAGCCGAGCAGTCTGCCGACCGGATACCATTCAACCGAGCCGTCTTCGCCTTCCGCATCGCGGACACGGTGCTGGATGGCGAAATAGACAATTATGAGAACCGGCAACGCAGAGGTCAGAATAAAGAGAGACAGAGCACCGACGCCGGGAGATCCAAGCGCCACCAGCACAGCCGCGACCGCTGCCGCGACGGCGGCCGGCATGAAGCCGAGCGCAAGACCGGTTGCGACGATGGGGGCCTGGGCAAAATAGGCAAGCATGAAGGCGCCGGGCGAGCCCAGTGTCACCGAAAGATGCAACAGGGCCGCGATGACGCCCGCGCCCAACGGGATGAGCTGTGCGCGCTGCATGCACTTACTTTCCGCCGGCGAACCGGCGATCTATGACCAGCCGGCGAACCGGCTGGTCTGTTGATAATAAGTGCTTAGTTAATAAGAAACGGCAACAAGGCAAGGTTGCGCGCCCGTTTGATGGCGGTCGCAAGCTCGCGCTGCTTTTTGGCTGACACAGCGGTAATCCGGCTCGGCACGATCTTGCCGCGTTCGGACGTGAAGCGCTGCAGCAGCTTTACGTTCTTATAATCTATCTTCGGGGCGTTCTCTCCGGAGAACGGGCAGCTCTTGGGCCGCCGGAAAAAGGGGCGCCGGCTCATTCTTTGGTTTCCTTGTCATCTGCTGCGGGCGCGCTCTCTTCGGAAGCAGCTGGTGCTTCCGCAGGGGCGGGGGCTTCCGCAGGGGCGGACGTTTCCGCAGGGGCGGAGGCTTCCGTAGCGGCGGGTGTTGCCGGTGCGGCGGGGGCAGCAGCCCCTGGCTTCGGGCGGTCGTCATCACGGCCACGTCCACGATCACGGTCGCGATCACGGTCGTCACGGCTGCTTTTGCTCTGCATCATCACCGACGGCTCTTCTTCGTGCTCGTCGACACGGACGCTCATATAACGCAGCACGTCTTCGTGCAGGCGCATATTGCGTTCCATTTCGGTGAGCGCCGCCGCCGGGGCGTCGATATTCAGCAGCGAATAATGGCCTTTCCGGTTCTTTTTGATCCGGTAGGCGAGGGATTTAAGTCCCCAGTATTCGTCTTTTGTGACCTTGCCGCCGTTGTCCACAAGGATCTTTGTCATATCCGCCGTAAGGGTTTCGACCTGGGTCGCGGAAATGTCCGGGCGTGCGATGTACACGCTTTCGTATAAAGGCACCGTTGTTACTCCTGGTTAGCTTCTGGTTAGCGTCCGGCCGCACGATGTCGAAGACACCGTGTCCGATCCGCCGCTCTGTTGCTAGAATTCGGACACCAAAAGGGCCGAATCCGAATAAACATAGCCATAAAATTGCGCGCCGAAGCACGAGGCGCCGGAATATACACATTTAACCGGCACGCGCAAGCGATCCCGGCATGATTCGCGCGACTATCTTGACTCGTCTTAACCACCCTATATGACTGCGGCGGAGCGCCGGAAATAGGCGGAAAACGACGGGGAAATTATATGACGCGCGCATTTGTGTTTCCAGGCCAAGGCTCACAAGCCGTTGGCATGGGCCAGGAACTTATGGCCACATTTCCGGCTGCACGGGAAACCCTTGAAGAAATTGACGACGCGCTCGGCCAGAATCTGTCGAAACTGATGGCTGAAGGCCCGCCGGAAGAACTCCAGCTTACCGAAAACGCCCAGCCCGCGCTGATGGCGCTGAGCATGGCGGTTCTCCGGGTGTTGGAGACCGAAGGCGGTGTCGATCTGTCCAAGAGCTGTGCGTTTGTCGCCGGCCATTCGCTAGGTGAATACTCTGCCCTTGCGGCGGCACGGACATTCGGTCTCGCGGATACGGCCCGTCTGCTGAAGGTGCGCGGCCAGGCCATGCAAAAGGCGGTTCCGGTTGGCCAGGGCGGGATGGCAGCGCTGCTCGGTGCTGACCTGGACGTGGCGCAGGAAATCGCCGATGCCGCAGCCCAGGGCGAGGTCTGTTCAACGGCGAATGACAACGCACCCGGACAGATCGTGCTGTCGGGTGCCATGACAGCAATTGACCGCGCCATCGACGTCGCTGCCGAAAAAGGGATCAAACGCTGTATCAAGCTGCCCGTCAGCGCGCCGTTTCACTGTGCGATGATGGCACCGGCGGCGGATGTAATGGAAAAGTCGCTGTCTGAGGTCGATCTGGTGCGCCCATTGGTGCCGGTCATGGCCAATGTCACGGCAGCGCCTGCAGAAAACCCCGATGATATTCGCCGCCTGCTCGTCGAACAGGTGACGGCACTTGTGCGCTGGCGCGAGAGCGTGCTGGCGATGCGCGATGCCGGCGTCGATACGCTGATCGAGCTTGGCGCGGGCAAGGTGCTGACAGGGCTGACTAAACGAATCGACCGGGACATCACATCAATGAACGTCGAGACGCCCGCAGATGTCGAAGCCGTCCTTAAAACGTTTTAATACGCTCGAATTCAGGAGATCCGAATATGTTCGCACTGGCAGATAAAAAGGCGCTGGTCACCGGCGCGTCCGGCGGAATCGGTGGCGCGATTGCGCGGTCGATGCATGAACAGGGTGCGACTGTGGCATTGGCCGGCCGTAACCGCGAAGCGCTCGATGCGCTGGCGGCCGAGCTTGGCGATCGCTGTCATGTGATTGTCGGCGATCTCGGCGATACGGAATCGGCCGACGCGATGCTCACCGCCGCATCCGATGCGATGGACGGTATCGATATTCTGGTCAACAACGCCGGGCTGACGCGCGACAATCTCGCCATGCGGATCAAGGACGAAGACTGGCAGGCGGTTGTCGACGTTAATCTTACAGCTACGTTTCGTCTGTCCCGCGCGGTCCTGCGCGGCATGATGAAGGCGCGCTGGGGACGGATCATAAACGTCACGTCGATTGTGGGTGTTACCGGCAATCCGGGGCAGGCTAATTACGCGGCGTCCAAGGCTGGCATTATCGGTATGTCCAAGTCGATTGCCGGCGAGGTTGCGACGCGGGGAATTACCGTGAACTGCATTGCACCGGGCTTTATCGCGACCGCGATGACCGAATCACTCGGTGACGATCAGAAAGAGAAGCTCGTTGGTGCCGTCCCCGCGGGACGCCTCGGAACGCCGGAAGACGTGGCCGCCTGCGCCGTATTTCTGGCATCGAACGAAGCTGCATACGTTACGGGTCAAACCTTGCATGTAAATGGCGGAATGGCCATGATATAGAGCGCTGGGGCAGTTCGCCCCGATCAGTCGCAGGCCCGGAAAACATGTGGCAAAAGCATGAATACCGGGTTAGGAGATAACGAACCCAAAAGGCTGGCCTGCCGTTTGCTCGGACGCCGGTTAATTCCAAGGAAAATAGAATGAGCGATACCGCAGACCGCGTGAAAAAGATCGTTGTCGAACATCTCGGTGTAGATGAAGGCAAAGTTACCGACAATGCCAGCTTCATCGACGATCTCGGGGCGGACAGTCTCGACACGGTCGAACTGGTTATGGCGTTTGAAGAGGAATTCGGTTGCGAGATTCCCGACGATGCCGCCGAAAAAATCCTGACGGTTAAAGACGCAATCGGCTTTATCGACGAGAACGCCGGCTGATTTTCGGGTTCCTGGCACAGTCATCGAACTGTGCCGGAATTACCGCACGGCAAGCTTGAAAGCGTGGATATGGAATTTAGACGTGTTGTCGTAACCGGCATCGGTGCTGTCACCCCTTTGGGTGCAGGCGTCGATAACATCTGGGGACGAATCCTGAATGGTGAGTCCGGTGCAGGCAGTATCGAGGGCTTCGATGTTTCCGATCTGGCGGTAAAAATCGCCTGCGAGGTTCCCCTCGGCGACCGCGAGAGCGGCGGGTTTAATGCTGATGAGCATGTTTCGCCCAAAGACCAGCGAAAGATGGATCGTTTCATTCTCTACGGGGTCGGCGCGGCAGACGAAGCGATTGCCGATGCCGGCTGGACGCCTGAAAGCGAAGAGGAACTGGAACGCACAGGGGTCATGATCGGTTCCGGTATCGGCGGTCTGGAGACGATTGCCGAAGCGGCAATGATACTGCGGGACAAAGGTCCGCGGCGTGTCTCACCGTTCTTTATCCCCTCAAGTCTGATCAATCTGGCGTCGGGTCAGGTATCCATCAAATACGGGTTCAAGGGCCCCAACCATGCGCCGGTCACCGCGTGCTCCACAGGGGCACATGCGATCGGGGACGCATCGCGGCTGATCGGATTTGGCGACGCGGACGTGATGATTGCCGGTGGTGCCGAAGCCGCGGTCTGTCGTCTCGGTATTGCCGGTTTCGCGGCGGCCCGTGCATTGTCATCCAATTTCAACGATGAACCGACACGGGCCTCGCGCCCGTGGGACAAGGACCGTGACGGCTTCGTCATGGGTGAAGGCGCAGGCGTTGTTGTGCTTGAAGAATACGAGCATGCAAAAGCGCGCGGCGCAAAAATCTATGCCGAAATAGCCGGCTATGGATTGTCCGGGGATGCCCATCACATTACGTCGCCGCCGCCGGATGGAAATGGTGGTTACCGTGCCATGCAGTCCGCGTTGCGGAATGCCGGGATGAATATCGAAGATATCGACTATGTGAACGCGCATGGCACGTCGACCCCGCTGGGCGACGAGATCGAGCTTGGCGCGGTCAAACGCCTGTTCGGCGATCATGCCTACAAGCTGTCCATGTCGTCGACCAAGTCGGCGATCGGGCATCTGCTCGGTGCTGCCGGTGCGGTCGAGGCAATTTTCTCGGTAAAGGCGATTCAGGATGGCGTTGCACCGCCGACGCTGAATCTTGAAAACCCGTCCGATGGTTGCGATATCGACCTGGTGCCGCTGCAGGCGAAAGAACGCACGATCGATGCTGCGCTGTCGAACTCCTTCGGGTTCGGTGGCACCAACGCATCGGTCATTTTCAAAAAGGCATCCTGAACCCGAATGCGGCGGTCCGCCGTCCGCGTAATTCTGGCGATCCTTCTGATCGCCGCCGTCGGTATCGCCGGCGGCGTGGTCTGGGCGTGGGACGCCTATAAATCTCCCGGGCCACTGCAGTCCGACGTCGCGCTGATTGTGCCCAAAGGCGCCGGCGTTCAGGCAATCGCTCAGAGCCTTCAGGATGCGGGCGTTATTGATAACCCGCATCTGTTTGTGCTTGGCGCGCGTTATACCGAAATGGCGCGACGGATGCGCGCCGGTGAGTTTGCCTTCGTCGCCGGTATCAGCATGCAACAGGCGGTGAAGCATCTCGTCGATGGCGCGACGGTAAAGCGGCGGCTGACAGTTCCCGAAGGCTTGCTGACACGCGAGATCGTCGCGCTTGTTGCGGCGGCACCCGGGTTGACCGGTACTGTCGAGGCGCCGGAGCCGGAAGGCGCGTACCTGCCCGAAACCTATTTCTACAGCCACGGCGACAGCCGTTCAGCCGTGCTTGCCCGGATGGTGGCATCGATGGATGAGGCACTGGCAGCCGCCTGGGCACAAAGAGACCCCAAGATCGCCCTGAAATCGCCGCGAGAGGCCCTGATCCTCGCATCTATCATCGAAAAGGAAACAGGTGTGTCGGCGGAGCGTGCCCGCGTTTCTGCCGTGTTCCATAACCGGCTGCGCCGCCGGATGCGGCTTCAGTCCGACCCGACGGTGGCCTACGCGGTGACCGGGGGCGGGGTGTCGCTGGGGCGGCCCCTGAACCGTGCGGATCTGGCGGCGGAGTCGCCCTACAATACCTATCGCGTTACCGGATTACCCCCGGGTCCGATTGCCAATCCGGGCAGGGCGTCACTTATGGCTGCCGTCAAGCCGCTCACCACAACGGAATATTACTTCGTTGCCGACGGGCAGGGCGGGCATGCGTTTTCCCAGACCCTGCGCGGGCACAACCGCAATGTCGCGAAATGGCGGCGCTTGCAACGGGAACGCGCTAAATAGATCTTTTGTTCAGGGCTTTCGTGGGGCTGCACGTAATAGCCGGTCCCGCAAGCCTGCGGGCAGTGCGCCGAGGGTTCGCACCGCCGCATAGAGCGGCCAGGGGAAGACGATACGGGCACGGTTCTGCGCCAGCCGGGCGACAATAATGCGCGCGGCTTTTTTCGGATCGGTGAGGAACGGCATCGGGAACGGATTTCGATCTGTCATCGGTGTGCGGATAAAGCCGGGACAGATGACCGATACAAGGACACCCGATCCGGCAAGTTCACCGCGCAGCGATTCTCCCCATACCCTGACGGCTGCCTTCGATGCGCAATAGGCAGGCGCACCGGGAAACCCGACAAAGCCTGCAATGGACGACATAATCGCAATTTGACCGTGGCCCCGTGGCTGCATCTGGCCGATCGCCGGCAGGACCGTGTTGGCGACGCCGTCCACGTTGATCGCCAATATCTGACGTGCCTGGGCAGCGGTCTTGCCGCCGCTCCCTGTGCCGGCGGAAATACCGGCATTGGCCACCACCAGATCGAGCGGGGCGAGCGCGGCGGCCCCCTGCACCCAGTCCCGGGCGGCTTCCGCATTGGTCACATCGAATACCGACGTGGCCGTCTCTGACCCGAGGGCCGAACAGGCAGCTCCGACGGCAGATAACCGCTCTTTGTTGCGCCCTGCCAGAGACAGCCGGACCCCGGAAGCGGCATATGCTTCGGCAAGTGCCGCGCCGAGACCGCTGGATGCGCCGGTGATAAGAACATGACGGGTGGCTGGCACGGGGACTGCTCTGGCTGTGATGACGACATCCACGATTGAAGATGATAAAACAGGCTGACTTTAACGGTCCGGGCAGACTGGTGCTACCGGAACGCTTTTCGACATGAAGCGAGACATTCCCGGGCTTTCAGGACCGGGAGCGCACGAGGGGGTGCCTTTGACGGTTAAAAGTATGACAGGGTTTGCGCGGGTGGACGGCGCGGAGGCCGGCTATAGCTGGGTCTGGGAAGTCAAAAGCGTCAATTCGAAGGGGCTCGACCTGCGTTTTCGTCTCCCCGGCGGGTTTGACCAGATCGAAGCGTCGTCGCGAAAACGCGCGGGCGACGCCTTTGTGCGTGGCAATCTGTCCATCAACCTGAACCTTCAACGTCCGGACCGTCCTCCGACGCTGGACATCAATCGCGACGTTCTGAATCAGATGATCGCCCTTGCTGCCGAGTACAAGGGCGGGACCGAGAATGTAAATGTCGAGACGCTGTTCGGCCTGCGGGGTGTTGTCGAGGTCGTTGAGAACCAGGAAGAAGACGAGGCTGATATCGCGCAGCGGGACGCGGCGATCTCAGCCGGGTTTGGCGACCTGATGACGGCGCTTGCCGCCGCCCGGGGCGAAGAAGGTGCCCGGATGGGCGCTGTCGTTGATGAGCATATCGACGAGATCTCGTCGCTGACATCCGAAGCGGCGGGGCTTGCAGAAATGCAGCCGGTGCGCCGCCGTGAACGGCTGGCAGTCCAGCTTGAAGAATTGCTCGATGGTGAAAACGCCGTTTCGCCGGAGCGCCTGGCGCAGGAGCTTGCCCTGATTGTTGCAAAGGGCGATATCCGCGAAGAACTGGACCGGCTTGTCGCCCATGTCGGCGCGGCGCGCGATCTGATGGCAGAGGGGGCCGCGGTCGGCCGGCGTCTGGATTTTTTGTGTCAGGAATTCAATCGGGAGGCCAACACGCTCTGTTCCAAGTCGTCCGATCTGGAACTGACACGGGTCGGTCTGGCGCTGAAGGCGGCAATCGAGCGCCTGCGTGAACAGATTCAGAATATCGAGTAAGGGACCATGGCTGAGACTGACGGACATATTGAACGACGGGGTTTGATGCTGGTGCTGTCCTCGCCCTCCGGCGCTGGCAAAACAACGATTTCAAGAATGCTGCTGGAGGACGACGATAATATTTCGCTGTCGGTCTCTGTTACCACGCGCCCGAAACGGCCCGGCGAGGTCGACGGGGTCGACTATTTCTTTATCGATCCCGATGAATTCGGCCTGATGCTCAACCGCCACGAGTTGTTGGAGCATGCGAAGGTTTTTGACCATTACTACGGCACGCCCAAGGGAGCGGTCGAAGAAGCGCTGTCCGCGGGCAAGGATATTTTGTTCGATATCGACTGGCAGGGCGAACAACAGCTGAAACAGGCGGCCCTCACCGATCTGGCAAGCGTTTTTATCCTGCCGCCCTCGACCGAGGAACTGGCGCGGCGGCTCCAGAACCGCGCGTCTGATCCGCCGGACGTCGTTGCCGCGCGGATGGCAAAGGCACCCGACGAAATCAGCCATTGGCCCGAATACGACTACATTATCGTCAATTACGATATCGATGACAGCGTCGCAAAGGTTCGGGCGATCCTGGCGGCGGAACGCCTGAAAAGGGAACGTCAGGTCGGGCTGACGGCTTTTGTCAAACGTCTGCGGGAATGGCGCTGACGGGTCCGGTGCGCGATCCATCAGGTGTGACGGGTCGGGTGCGCAGGCTCTTAGCCACGCTCCCTGGCCAGTTCCCGGGCAAGGGCACAGAAACCTTCAATACTCACTGTTTCTGCGCGGGCTTCCGGCGCAATACCGACACCGGTCAGGACCGCTATCGGGTCGGCAAAGGTACCTTTTAGCGCCGCACGCAGCATTTTCCGTCGCTGACCGAAAGCGGCGGCAACAACTTCTTCAAGGATATCCGGGTCAGCTTCTGCCAGCGGACGGTCGCGTGGCGTCAGCTCGACAACGGTTGAAGACACCTTTGGCGCCGGCGTGAAGGCGCGGGGTGGCAGGGTGAAGAGCGGGCGGACCTCGCAACGCCATTGCGCGGCGACGGAGAGCCGGCCATAGGCCTTTGATCCCGGTTCCGCCGCCAGCCGGTCCGCGACTTCGCTTTGGAACATCAGGACGAACCTGTCGAACAGGGACAGACGTTTCAGCCACCTGATCAGCAGGGGGGTCGAGATGTTGTAGGGCAGGTTGGCGACCACCCGGAGCGTGCCGTACTGCGCTGCAAGGGCGGCGACATCCACCTCAAGCGCATTGTCTGCCATGACGTGCAGACGCCCGCCTGCGACGGCAGCGACCTGTTCAAGGGCGGCGAGGCATCTGTCGTCACGTTCGACGGCGATGACTGCCGCTGCACCTTCTTCGAGAAGGGCGCGGGTCAGCCCGCCCGGGCCGGGGCCGATTTCGAGAACTGTCGTTCCTTCCAGCGGTCCCGCAGCACGGGCAATCCGGCGGGTGATGTTGAGGTCGAGCAGGAAATTCTGGCCGAGCGAGCGGCGTGCCGACAGACCGTGTGCGGCGATGACGTCGCGCAGGGGTGGCAGGGCCGCGACGCTGTCGGTTTCGGTCGGGCGATCAGGCAACAGCGTTGCCAGCCTGTGTGACCGCGCGGCAGGCCGCGATCTCGCCCGCCATACGGATGGCGGATACGAGGCTCGTCGGGTTGGCCGTAGCGGTCCCGGCGATGTTATAGGCGGTGCCGTGATCGGGGGACGTGCGCACGAAGGGCAGGCCGACGGACACGTTCACGCCGTTGTCGAAATCCAGCGTCTTCATTGGGATCAGCGCCTGATCGTGATACATGCAGACAGCGACGTCATAGGTGGCGCGCGCCGCGGGATGAAACATCGTGTCGCCGGCAAGCGGGCCGCGGATATCGGCGCCGGTTTGTGCCACGTCGGCAATGGCGGGCGCGATGATATCTATTTCCTCGCGCCCCATATGCCCCGATTCGCCCGCATGGGGATTAAGTCCGGAAACTGCGATCCGTGGGGCGGCGATCCCGAAATCCGATTTCAGCGCTGCAATTGTGGTCTTTAGCGTCCGCACGATCTCTTCGCGGGTCAGCGCCGCGACTGCATCCTTCACGGATAAATGTATCGTTACCGGCACGACCTTCAGGTTCGGCCCCGCCAACAGCATGATCGGCGGATGCGTCAGACCGGCGCGCTGGCCCAGATATTCGGTGTGACCCGGCGCTGTGAAGCCGGCGTCGTAAAGCCGGCTCTTCTGGATCGGGTTCGTTGCCATACCGGCGGCCGTGCGATTCAGGGAGGCATCGATCGCGCGGTCTATGGATTCGATCACCATCAGGCCATCCGCCGTGCTGTCGTCTCCGGGCAATGCCTTTACCGGTGCGCTCAGGCGCAGGACGGGCAGAGCATTCTTATAGACCGACAGCGCCTCGCCGGGGGTCGATATCTCCCCGATGGGGCAGGACAGGCCGGTCACCGCTAAAAGGCGGGTGAGGCGGTCCGGGTCGTCCAGCAGATAAAACGGTGGCAGCCCGTCACGGCGGTCGCGCCATGTCATCAGCGCGATTTCACCGCCAATTCCGGCCGGGTCGCCCATTGTTACCGCAATCGGGGTTACCGAAACGGGGGTTACCGAAACGGGGCGCGTCCCTGTCACAGGGTCAGGCCCGGACGTCGATGACGGCAGATAACCTGATATCGCGCATGTATCGGCGTGCACTCAACGCCAGGCGGTCGCGCATCAGCCGGTCGGCAATATCGTCGCGTTCCGGTAACTTGATGACGCTGGTCCCGCCGTCGCGGCTGCAGACCATGAGCACGAGGACGCCGTCGGGCATCTTTACGGGATCGCTGATCTTTCCCGCCTGAACATCTTTTACAACGTTGCGGATGACCGGCGACAGGTCCTTCAGCGCGAACTTGCCAAGGCTTGGTTGCCGCGGTGACCCCACTTCTTTCGCCAGTTGGCTGAAATCCTGGCAACTGCTCGCCGTATCGCGGACGATTTTGGCGAGATCGATCTGGGCTTCGATATCGCTGGCGACAGATTGCGTCGGGAGCGGCAGAAAAATCTGCCGGAGGTCGAGGGTCACCGGTTTCGTCGCGCTCTGGGCGATTTTCCGCGTGTCGCGGAGCAATAGAATCCGGTATCCGGCGACTGTTTTGATGGGGCTTGTCATCGATCCTTTGCCCATCTGGGCAACGACTTTGCGCAGGGTGTCGTCAAGCTCGGACTGGTGTTGCCAGCCGAGGTCGCCCCCGATGGCGGCCGTGGCACTTTGCGAAAACTGTCGGGCGATGGCGGCGAAGCGTGCGCCCTTTGCGACCTGATCGGCAATTCTCTCCGCCGTGCGGCGGATATTGGCTTCCTGATCCGGACTGTCGACCGTCAGCATGATCTCGCTCAGTCTGTATTCGGTCTGGCCCTGGCGGGAACGGATGCGCTCCAGTGATTCATCTATCTCGTCTTCGCCGATGGTGATCCGCGGGCGCAAGCGCCGGCCGACCAGTTTCGACCAGGCAATACCGGCCCTCAGCTGTTCGTCGATCGATTCAAGTGGGATGCCGTTCTGTTTCAGAATGCGCTCAAGGTCGCCCTTTGGAAACTTGTTCTGTTTTTCGATCGTTTCCTTGGCGCGTTGAAGGTCACGCTGGCTGACCGAAATATTGCGGCGCTTGGCTTCCTGCGCCTGGAGGCGTTCGTCTATCAGCGTACGCAGAACCTGGCTGCTGATCCGACGGCGCGTGTCTGCCGTGTTGGACAGCCGCGTGGAGAAAATCACTAACCGGATGCGCGACTCGAGGTCGTAGGCCGTGATCAACTCATCGTTCACAATCGCGGCAATCCGCTGGACGGTTTGCGATTTGGCTGATGTCGCGACCGTTACCCCGGTCGAAATCAACAGGGCGGCGGCGAGAACGCGGAGTGTGTTTGCCATCGTCATCCCTAAATCCGTTTATCTCAAAATTAGATTATCTGTGTAGTGACTGTATATCGCCTGTTTGGGGGTGCATTCAATCCGTCCTGTGCCCTCAATTGATGCCGGTCGCGGTTCCCACTTCGCCAAGGGTCTTGAACACGACCCGGAACAGGATCGTATCTGAGGGCTTCACATCGCGATCACGCGTAAAGGACCGGGAGTAGTCCACCTGAAAGTGGAAGCATTCATCTTCATAGCTCAAAAATGCGCCGTGGCGCAGTGCGCCCCCGCCACTAGTCAGATCGTGCCGTGTATTTGCGCCGAAGCGCCAGCGTTTGGTGGCCTGCGACGTAAAGCCTATCGTGATCTCCTCGCGATCGCGGAAGTCGTCTTCCGGATCGAGGATGTCGCTCAAATTCTGCTGATCGATGGACAGATAGTTTACGTTCAGCCGGAATTTCGGCACGCCGACCGTTGCCTGTACTTCGTTGCGTCTCGGCGCAAAACCATCCTTGTCGAGACGGAAGCGATAGAGCGCGTTCACGTATTTGGTTGGAGAAATTTCGACCCGGCCGACAATATCGGAAAAGTGATCGTCGAGCCCGGTATCGGTACCGAAATCGTTATCCTGTCTGAAGCGGTAGCTTTGTCCGATGAAGAATGAACTGAAACCGTTATTCAGACCGAATACGCCGCTATTCAGCCCGTAGGTAATGCGCGACCCGCCCTCGACGCGGTCAATGCCGCCGAACCGGTTTTCCGAAAACAGGTTGGTGTCGTCGAACTCGAAACTCAGGCTGTCTTCATTTGGGATACGGTCCGGGTTCTGGCTGCTTGGCGCCATGACGAAGCTGACGATAGGCTCTACGATCTGTGTAAACCTGCCGTCCCTCCGCGCCCAGGGCAGTTTCCATTCCAGGCCCGCCTGCGGGAAAACGCGGGCGGAAAGGCCCGAGATTGTATTCCCGGGGGCATCGCTTTCGACAACTTTGTCGACCCAGTAGGCGTCGGTCTGTAGCGACGCGAAAAGCCGGTAGACCTCGCCAAGGCGGCTGATATAGGGCAGTTCCCATTTCGTTTTTGCTGAAAGCCGCCGGGTGTCGGTGCCGCCGGTCCGCGTCAGCATCAACGCGTTGGTATCGACTTTCCAGACACCGCCGAAGCTGCCCGGATTGCTGATATAGTTATAGTCGAGCTTGGGAAAGACGATCGGGGTTTCGCTTTCATCGTCGGTCGATCGCTGGCCCTGGAAATAATAGGCATTTGCCGATGCATAGTTCCGGCCGCGGAATCCTTCGGCGTATATCCGGTTTTCAAGGGTGTCCGGGGATTCAAAATCATACCGCCGAAGATAGGTGTCGTCGGTGGCCAGATGCAGGTCCACCCCGCCCCGCCATGTCCGGTCGAACTCGTGACGGAGATCTCCCTTCAGGTGCCCGCGCAGGCCGTCGCTATTGCCGTCATCCCGGCTTGCATAGGTAAGACTGCCTTGCAGGAGGTACTCGGTCTGACTGAGCCGGTGGCGAAATTCGCCGGACCCCACGACGCCTTCATTGGTCGTGACGATCGGCGTGAACGTTGCATCCATGTTGGGCGCGATATCGAAATAGTATGGCGTGCTGACAAGGGTGCCGAGTTCGCTGTCGCTGCCATAGGTCGGGATCAGAAAACCCGTCCGCCGCTCGACTGTCGGATCCGGATGCGACAGATACGGCGTGTACATTACGGGGATGCCATAGAATTCAAGAAATGCGTTCCGGTAGGTGACGTCCTTTGTCTCCTGATCATGCGTCACTTTTGACGCTTTGACCTGCCAGATCGGTGCCCGGGTGGGGTCTTTTTCGCAGAGCTTGCAGGGCGAATAGACCGCTTTGCTGAACTCGGTGCGCGTACCACCGATACGTCGACCGCCGGCGGCGGCAATCCGCGAATCGTCGGTCATCCGCACCCGCATGTTCTTGATGACACCGTCGCGCATTTGGCCGGTGAGCTCGATATGATCGGCAAATATAACCTCGCCGGTCGGCTCAAGCAGGCTGATATTGCCGCTCGCCGTCACCGTGTCGGTCCGCCGGTTATAGGTCACGCTATCGGCCAGTAATGTCCGGCCATTCTGCGTGAACTCCACATTACCGGTCGCGACGACCAAGCCGATTTTTTGCTCGTTCCGCAACTGGTCTGCCTTAAACAGCACCGGGGCGTCTGTCTGGATCGGCGAGCGGTCCTGGGCGACGGCGGGTATGGCTGCGACAGGCAGCATCCCGGCGATCATCGCGAGTGCAAGCAGGCTACTGCGCATGAAGTCAGCCGTCCTCCAGGTGAAGCAGTACGGCGACTGCCAGGAACGACGTAATCAGGGCAGGGCTCCATGCCGCCATAATCACCGGCACCTTGGAAGAAACCCCCAGCGCATAGACTACGTCGGACAGGAAATAGAGCAGGAACCCGGTCCCGACGCCCGAGACCAGCAGAACAGCCGCTCCCCCCCGGCGGATGGGTCTCAGTGAGAACGTTGCAGCGAGGATCACGACTGCCGCCAGCATTAGCGGTAGTGCCAGGTGTGTGTGCCAGTGGAGTAAATGCCTGACTCCCGAAAAACCGGCGTTTTCCAGCACTTTGATAAAGCCTGGTAGTGCCCAGAACGATATCGTTTCGGGCGGCGCGAAGCTGTCATTGATGTTGCCGCTGGTGAGGTCTGTCGGCAGACGGCGGACATCGAACCGGGCTGGCGCCTTGTTCGGTTCGGTAAGCACCGCGTTATCGAGGCGCCAGAAGCCGGTCTCCAGCGTCGCGGATTTTGCATCGATCCGTCCGACAAACTTGTCGCCATCCTGCATCAGATAGACGATCACCTTGTCCAGCCGGACATCGCTTGTCGATATGCTGCGTGCATGCAGAATGTATTGCCCGTCACCGGTGGATTGGCGCAACCAGAGTCCCTGATTTGCCAATGCAGCCAGGCTCGATTTACCACGGATATAGCGTGCCTCGAGGATTTCGTATTTGAGCAGCATGGCGGATGAAAACGGATTGAAGATCGCAATCTTGAAAAGCCCGATGAGGATCGCGATCGTGACGGGCGGTGCGAGAAACTGCCAGATCGACACGCCGGCGGCGCGGGCTACCACAAATTCGTTGTACCGATTGAGCCGCCAGAACGCGAACATCGCGCCGAGCAGCGCTGAAAACGGGATGAGTTTTTCGGCGACGGTCGGGAGTTTCAACAGCGCCATCGAGATGACGATACTTGCGCCAGCCTCTTCCGAGCGACCCGATACGCGCCTGAACAGTTCAAGCGTGTCGAACAGCATGATGATGGCGAGCAATCCGACAGTGAAGGCGAGAAACGAGAACAGGAACTGCCGCCCGACATAGGATGAGAAAGTGCGTGAAAGCCTCACGTCGCGAGCCCACCCTCAGGAACGTTCTTCCGGTCGGCATTCCTGCGGCCCGTTCTTGGCCTGCCGGAAATCATAACGGCCAGGAATCCGGCGGTCGCGACCAAGGGAAGAAGATACATGACGGGTTCGAGCGCGGGAGTCTTTTCTCCCAGGTTCTTCATACTGAGAACGACGACCTGGATCGCGGTCACGCAGCATACGGCTGTCAGAATGCGTAAGAACTGGCCCCGTCGATTGAAGTCCCCGCCGAGCAACAATGCCAAGCCGATTGCCGTAAAGGCCAGATACAACAGTGGAGAGGAAAGCCGGAAAACGCCTTCCATTCGGAGCTCGCGGTAATTGTATATTTTGCCGGCCTCCTCACGCGAAAAGAACAATTCATTCAGAAATCGTTCTCTCGGCTCCCGCCAGAGGTTTATTTCGGTCTTGTTCAATGCGCTCAGATCGAACGTGTAGCGGTCGAAGTACAGCAACGACAACCGCCCATCGTCTTCGCGCACCTCCTGTCGGTTCCCATTGACCATGAGGACGCGCGGACCTTTATCGCTGGAGACGATTGCGCCCTGTTCGGCCATCATCGTCACCGGCTTTTCGGGAATGCGTTCATCGTGAATGATGATGCCGTATAGCTGACCGCTTTGGCTGCGTTCGCGGATAAAGACGGTAATGCCGTCAACCACCGGGTTGAAAACACCCTCCTGCAGAAAGAGCGAAGACAGTTCGCTCCGGAATTCCCGCTGGAGGTCCTTGAATTCGCGGAACGTCGCCGGCATCAGGTAAATCGAGTTCAGATAACCGAGCATCATCACGAGGGACGCGAGCACAAGCGCCGGTCGCCCGATTTTGAGCGGGCTCATACCGGTTGCCCGCAGGATGACGATTTCGCTGTCGTTCAACATTTTGGTGTAGGTGGACATGACGGCGGCGAACACCGCGATCGGGCCAATCAGCGACAGAAACGACGGTAGCAGCAACAGCGTGAATGTCACGAAGGTCGTCACCGACAGGCCGGTATTGACGATCATTTCAACAAACCGCAGCGACTGGGTCAGCCACACGATGCATGTCAGGCTGGCAGACACGACGATTGTCCACCAGACCAGTTGCCGAAACATATATCGGTGAAGCTGTCCCATGCCGGCACTATAGGTTCTTGGGAATCGACTGTCACAACCGAATTTACGAATTATTACAATCGACTACATGGTGAATTGCCGCGAATCCCGTCCGGGATTCGCTCTGCCGGCAGGTTGGCCCTAATTTAGCTGTCCTGAAAGGTTGGCCAGGCTTGTCGATAAGACCTGAATTAGATTTTCATGTTTGCTGGAATGCTTGTTACATTCCGCCATCTCAAGAGAACAGAATTCTCGCCGACGATGAATACGAGCCGACCTATATCTTCACGAATACCTTCCGGAGTTCCAGAATGAAAATCAGCTTTTCCGCCCCCTCCCTGCCGCGCAGCGGACCTATCGTTGTCGGCGTTCTTTCCGGGGGCAAGCTGCTTGCCACGGCCGAGCGCCTGGACAAAGCGTCCGACGGGGCGTTGTCCCGGGCAATCGATGCAAGTCGCTTCAAAGGCGAAAGCGGCCAGTCGCTGACAGTGATGTCGCCGGCGGGCGTCGGCGCCGGCCGCGTCGTGCTGATGGGCCTTGGCGAAGCGGGACAGTTTGACGATCTTGGCGCGCAGGCTCTCGGCGGGCGGGCCTACAAGGCGATCTCCGGCACCGGTGACAAATCAGCGGTGATCGCGATCGATGTGGTCAGTGGCGCTAAGATTAAGACGTCTGAAATTTCGGCAAATGCTGCCTATGGCGCATTGCTCGCGTCCTACCGGTTCGACAAGTACCGGACCAAGGAAAAGCCGGATGCCAAGCCAAGCGTCCGGACCCTGATCGTCTCGTCGCGAGATTCCGCCGATGCCAAGAAGGCCTTCGCGCCGCTGGCAAAGGTCGCCGACGGTGTGTTCTTTACCCGCGATCTCGTATCCGAGCCGGCGAATATTCTGTATCCGGTAACGCTGGCGGCACAGGCGAAGACGCTTGAAAAACTGGGCGTAAAAATTCAGGTGCTTGACGAAAAGCAGATGGCCAAGCTCGGCATGGGTGCGCTTTTGGGCGTTGCGCAGGGCTCGGCGCAGAAGCCACGTCTGGTTGTCATGCGCTGGGATGGTGCGCCCAAGGCGAAGAATAAGGCGCCGATCGCTTTCGTTGGCAAAGGTGTGACCTTCGATACCGGCGGTATCTCGATCAAACCTGCCGGTGGCATGGAAGACATGAAGTGGGATATGGGAGGCTCGGGCGTCGTGATCGGTCTGATGAAGGCGCTCGCCGGCCGCAAGGCCAAGGTGAACGCGATTGGCGTGGTCGGGCTGGTTGAGAACATGCCGTCATCGACAGCGCAACGGCCTGGCGACGTCGTGACCACGATGTCCGGACAGACGGTTGAAGTGCTGAACACGGATGCGGAGGGGCGTCTCGTTCTCGCCGATGCCATGTGGTACTGTCAGGAGCGGTTCAAACCGCACACGATGATCGATTTGGCGACCCTCACCGGTGCCATCATCGTGTCGCTCGGTAACGAGAATGCCGGGATGTTCGCAAATGACGACGAGATCTGCGACCGGCTTACCGGCGCCGGTAAATCTGTGGGCGAACCTGTCTGGCGCATGCCGCTTGGCGATGCCTATGACAAGTTGATCAATTCTGATATCGCCGATATGAAGAATATCGGCGGGCGCTGGGGTGGGTCGATCACGGCGGCCCAGTTCCTGCAGCGTTATGTGAAGGACGGCGTGAAATGGGTGCATCTCGATATTGCCGGGGTGACCTGGTCGAATAAGGATGCGCCGACCGTGCCGAAGGGCGGCACGGCGTTCGGCGTGCGCCTGCTGGATCGTCTGGTCGCGGATCATTACGAGGGCTGAGACGTCCGCGATGACCGAGATCAGCTTTTACCATCTGCTTCATACGCCGCTTGAACGCGCGTTGCCGAAGCTGATCGAGAAGGTTCTGGAGAGCGGCGCGCGCGCCGTGATCCGGACCGGGTCGACAGAGCGCGCGGAGGCGTTGAACGGCGCGCTCTGGACGTTCGATCAGGATTCCTTTGTGCCGCACGGGACCGCGCAGGACGGCAACGCGTCTTTGCAGCCGGTGTGGATTACGCCCGATGAGGAGAATCCGAACGGTGCCGATATTCTGGTGCTGACAGACGGTGCAGAATCCACCGAGGTGGCAAGCTACCGCCGGTGCCTCGAGATGTTTGATGGGCGGGACGAAGTAGCGGTCGCAGACGCCCGGCGCCGTTGGGCAGCCTATAAGGAGGCGGCGCACGAACTGGCGTATTGGCAGCAGACCGAGGGCGGTGGCTGGGAAAAGAAAGCCTGACGCCGCTTGTCGGATGCGGGTCTTTTGGGCCTGAAGCCGGGACGGCTATTTCGCACTTGCGAAATGTAGTGGTTGCTCCCTTATCGGGAAGCGTCTAATAAGGCCGCCGAATTCACGAACAGGAGCTGTTGCCCCCATGGCAATCCAACGTACGCTATCCATTATCAAGCCCGACGCAACGCGGCGGAACCTCACCGGCGCAATTGTCGCCCGTTTCGAAGAGGCAGGTCTCAGCGTTGTCGCCCAGCGGCGGATGCGCCTGACGGTCGAGCAGGCGCAGCAGTTTTACGCTGTCCACAAGGAACGCGCCTTTTTTGACGATCTCTGCGCCTTCATGACCTCCGGTCCGGTGGTCGTCCAGGTGCTCGAGGGTGAGGACGCGATCGCGAAGAACCGCGAAGTAATGGGCGCCACAAACCCCGCGAATGCCGATGAAGGCACGATCCGCCGCGATTTCGGCGAATCGGTCGAGGCGAATTCCGCGCATGGATCCGACGCTCCGGAAACGGCGGCCGAGGAGATTGCGTTTTTCTTCCGCGGGATCGACATCGTCGGTTAAATCCGCGCTGTCATTCTGAGACGTTATTCCGAATCGAAAAGGGCGGGTCCATGACCCGCCCTTTCTGTTTTTCTCGGTCGCTTCCGGGTGACGCTATACCAGCGTCAGTCCCATGAGCCCGACGATCGCGATGACGGCAACTGTGCCGACAAATGCCCATTTTGCGAAATCCGCCCATCCCTTTTGATGCCGCGCGATTTCTTTTTCCATGTCGAGGGCCATTTGGCTGTTACTCCTTGAATAGACTGTCAATTATGAAACTTCTGAATCAGATATAGCGCGGATTTGCGCCGGGGTGAAGCGGTCGATGAATCTGCCTGTTAAGGAATATCACGAACCTTTGTCATCTGGGTTAACAGCAATGCCGGCTGGTCCTGCAGCGCCCTCGACGATCACGGTTTCATCCACAATCGATGTCTGCCCATTGGCGACCAGCTGAAGCGCGTGCGGGTAGCATCGATGCTCTGCCGTGAGCACGCGTGCCGCCAGCGCGTCGGCATCGTCGCCCGGCAGCACCGGGACCGCCGCCTGGACAATGATCGGGCCTGCATCCA
Organism: Paracoccaceae bacterium; assembly: GCA_047638395.1. GTDB lineage: Bacteria > Pseudomonadota > Alphaproteobacteria > MPNO01 > UBA830 > CAXBCP01. The sequence continues at coordinate 52,369 of JBLIMV010000022.1, forward strand.
TCGCCGGGCGGACGAAATGGACCGTGCATCCGGTAAACCGCACACCTTCCGACAAGACGCGCTCATGCGTTTGAAGCCCCTTGAAGGACGGCAGCAGCGACGGGTGAATGTTGATCATCCTGTCGAGCCAGCGTTCAACGAAATCGGCCGTTAAAAGCCGCATGAAGCCTGCTAGGCAGATTAGTTCGACGCCCGCCGCCGTCAGTTCCGCGTGCAGGGCATCCTCAAAGGAGGCGCGGCCGTCGAAATCGCGGTGGTCGATGGCCGTGGTTGCGATACCCGCCTGTGCAGCCCGCTCCAGCCCACCAGCGCCGGGCACGTTCGAGATGACGCGGACGATTTCAGCCGGATAATCCGGATCCGCCGCAGCGTCGACCAGCGCCTGCATGTTGGAGCCGCGACCGGATATCAGGATGGCAGTCTTCAGGCGCGCCATGCGTCGTCCAGTCCGGGCAGCGCTACTCTCTCGGCGTTCTCTTCATCGGTGCTGTCCCCGGCGACAATTTCGCCGATGTCACAGACGTCTTCGCCGGCTTCTTTCAGAATATCTATGGCTTGCGCTGCGTCATCCGCCTGCACGATTGCGATCATGCCGATGCCGCAATTGAAGGTCCGCGCCATTTCCGCAGGGGCGACGCTGCCTTCGGCCATGAGCCATGAAAATACCGGCGGCATTGACCAGGCGGCAGGATCGATTCGCGCGTCCATTCCGTCAGGCAGGATACGCGGCACGTTTTCCGTGAGGCCGCCCCCGGTAATATGGGCGAATGCCTTGGCCAGCCCCGCTTTGTGCAGGCTGAGACAGGATTTTACATAGATGCGCGTCGGGGTGAGGAGCGCTTCGCCCCAGGTAATGCCGTCGTCAAAAGCGGCTTTTGCACCGTAGTCCAGCCCGTGCTGTGCGAGGACGTGTCTGACCAGCGAAAAGCCGTTCGAGTGCACGCCGGATGACGCAATCCCGAGGATCCGGTCGCCGGGGGCGATATCGTCGCGTGGCAGCAGATTCCCGCGTTCGGCTGCTCCGACCGAAAATCCCGCAAGATCGTAATCTCCGTCGCCGTACATGCCGGGCATTTCTGCGGTTTCGCCGCCAATCAGTGCGCAGCCTGCCTGGCGGCATCCTTCGGCTATCCCACTGACGACATCGGCCGCAGCGCCGGTGTCGAGCCGGCCGGTGGCGAAATAATCGAGAAAAAAGAGGGGTTCCGCGCCCTGGACCACCAGATCGTTGACGCACATGGCGACAAGATCGATTCCCACGGTGTCGTGGTGCCCGGTATCGATGGCGATTTTAAGCTTGGTGCCGACGCCGTCGGTAGCGGCGATCAGCACCGGGTCTTCGTAGCCGGCCGCTTTGGGATCGAATAATCCGCCAAAACCGCCAAGCCCACCCATGACGCCTGCACGCAGGGTCGATTTTGCCATGGGTTTTATGCGCTCGACGAGATCTGCGCCTGCGTCTATATCGACGCCCGAATCTTTGTAGCTGGGACCGTTAATGACTGCGCCGCCTCGAATGAAAATGTTAGACTGAACGGATGATGGATAAAAACCTAACCGCTATGCGCAGGATAGCCAATGTGCGACCGGAAATGAACGCCGTCCGGCGAATCTCTCGGCGAATATCTCAGAGCACTTCCACCGGCCTCCGGTTTGGCGTGATCGGGGCGCTTTTCATGGCTGTCGGGAGCATCGGCATCGGTAGCGTCTCGGCCCAAACAGGCGGCGTATACACAGTCGGCGGCGTGGCGGTCGATATGACGGCGGATACGGCGGCGGCGGCGCGCGAACAGGCAATCGCTGCGGGCCATGTTCTCGCTTTCAGACGTTTGATCGCGCGGCTCGTCCCCAACAGCCAACGCGCTGCTTTGCCCGCTCTTGCGCAATCCGGAATTGTGCCACTGGTGCTCAGCTATGAAATTGAATCTGAGAAAAGGTCATCTGTCCGATATCTCGGGTCGCTCAAGTTCCGGTTCCGGCGGGCGGATGTCCGGCAGCTTCTTCAGAACAGCGGGGTCGGTTTCGCAGAAACCCGATCGAAACCCGTTCTGTTGCTGCCGGTCTATGATTCTGCCGGTGCGAAACTTCTCTGGGACGATCCCAATCCCTGGCTTCTGGCGTGGAATGCGGTGCCGCCCTCGGACGGCCTGGTGCCGATCCGTCTGCCCGCAGGAGACCTGGCGGATATTCGCGATATCAGCGCGGAGCAGGCCGTCGCCGGGAATGCGGACCAGCTTGCCCTCATCGCCGAACGTTACGGCGCCAGTGCAGTGCTGGTTGCCGAAGCATCGGTCACCGCCGACCCCAGTTCGGGCGCGCGTTCGTTAACGGTTGCCACCCGCTATTTTGGCGGCACTTCGGATGGCCGGACGGCAGTCCGCAGCTTCGCCTATACAGAGGGTGAGGCGGATGAGACGGTTATCGGGCGTGCCGCACAGAAAGTCGCCCTTCAGGTAGAGGAAGACTGGAAGCAGGAAAACCTGATCCGGTTCGACAATCAAAACAGCCTCATTGCCCGGATCTCGCTGACCGATCTGCGCCAATGGGTTGAAGTGCGGCGCAAATTGCAGGGCATTGCGTTCCTCCAGCGCTGGCAGCTTGTTGCGATGTCCCGCCAGAGAGCCTCTGTGCGCCTGACCTATTATGGTGATGCAGAGCAGCTGCGTGTCGCCCTTGCGCAACGGGATCTGATGCTCGATCAGGGAGCGGTCGACTGGCTGTTGCGCGATTCGCGGCAGGCGCGGGCCACCGGTCCTGTTGCGCCCAGCGCTGTCTCGCCCAGTGCTCCCTCGCCGGGTGCCGATGTGCCCCAGCCCACAAATGGGCCGACAAATGGGCCGAACAATGCGGCGAGCGAAAAGCCGACCGATGAAAGGACGGAAGGGGATCCTGCCCGGTGAATCTTCCCAATCTCATCACGTTTGGTCGCCTGCTGACCGTCCCCATCGCTGTATACCTGTTGATGCAGTCGGCGTATCTCGCGGCATTTATCCTGTTTCTGCTGGCCGGCGTTTCTGACGCGCTGGACGGCTATCTTGCCAAGCGAAATAACCAGACCACTGAACTCGGCGCTATTCTCGACCCGCTGGCAGACAAAGCGCTCCTAGTGGGCGTGTATGTAACATTGGGACTGCAGGGAAATTTGCCGAACTGGCTTGTTGTGCTGGTCGTGTTCCGGGATGTGCTGATCATCGGCGGTGTCATCATCCTGTTTCTGGTCCGGGTCGAAGTGAAGATGCGCCCGCTTATCATCAGCAAGATCAATACCGCGACGCAGATCGGGCTCGCTGCCCTGGTCCTGGCGGAACTGGGTCTGCAGCTGGATATCATGGGCGTGGTCGAGGCCATGATTTATCTTGTTGGTGTCACCACTGTTATTTCCGGTGCGAGCTACATGGTGTCCTGGAGCCGGCAGATGGCGGGGATCGAAGACGATGGGCCTTCGGCCAAGTGATGGCGGCCAAGTGATGGTGGCCAGGTGATGGCGGGCAAGGCGACCCAGCTTGCGCTTGATCTGCGTCATCGCGCGGCGATGGGCCGCGAAGATTTTCTTGTTTCACCGTCGAACGAAGAAGCCGTCGCGTGGATCGACCGCTGGCCCGACTGGCCCGGTCATGCACTGGTGCTGGTCGGCCCGCCCGGCTGCGGTAAAACGCATCTCGGCCAGGTGTGGCAGGGGCGGGCGGGGGCGCAGCCCTATCGCGCGGAGATGCTTTCTGAGTCCGCCGGGATCACTGCGCCTGTCTTCGTAGATGACGCCGACGGCCCCGGACGGGACGAAGAACTGTTTCATCTGTTTAATGCGGCAGGCGCGGCCGGAAGCTTTGTGCTGTTTGCCTGCCGCACGGCACCGGCGCGGTGGGAAAACCGGCTGCCTGACCTCAAATCCCGCCTGGCGGCGGCGCCTAATATTCAGATTCAGGCGCCCGACACGCCGCTGATCGCGGCCGTGATGATGAAGATGTTTGCCGATGAGCAGATGGATGTCGGGGCCGATGTTCTGGTTTATCTCGTCAACCGGATGGAGCGGTCGTTCGAGGCGGCGCGAACGCTTGCCGAACGTCTGAACAACGCGTCCCTGGCAACCCGGCGCGGGATTACCATCCCATTAGCGCGCGAAGTCTTCGATGCACTCGAGAGCGATACCGGCGCTTAGGAAATCTTAGGAAATCTGCGGCGGTGTATCCGGCGGGGGTCCCAGGTCGTCATCGAACCCGACCCCGGCGAGGGTGCGCCGGCAGATATATTCTTTCCAGATCGCGCCGCGCTCGCCGGTCCAGACTTGCTCGACCGGCCGGTCCGTGGCATCGACAAACTGGATCAGGCCATCTTCGCGACCGAGGCTGACGCAGCGGAAACTGTAGCTGAAGTCAAATGCACCGGGCGGTGTACCGCTTAGGCGGGCAGTGAAGGTGTGGGCCGCAAGCTCGCCCATCGGCCGCCCCGCTGCACAGCTCATCCGGCATTTTCCCGCGAATTCGGTCATCACATGGGCCGCGTCGCCGACCGCAAGAATGTCGGGATGACTGACGGATGTCAGGGTGCTGTCGGTCACGACCTGGCCGCTTTCCGTCACCTCTATACCGGCGTCGGCTGCGAGTGGCGGTACCAGGAATCCTGCCGCCCAGAGGCATACATCGAACGGGATTGTCCCGCCGTCTTCCATTTCGGCGTGGTCGGGATGAACGTGGGCAATGCGCGCGCCCGCCGAAATCTCGACGCCCAGCCGCTGCAGCGTCGCGATCACGTGATCGAAGCCCGCACGTGAGAGGTCCCCCGGATCAGGGCCGGGGGCAAAATTCCGGCCCGGTGCGAGAATGATTCTGAGGCCGGGCAGGCGTTCGCCGAATTCGCAGGCCGCTTCGATCGCGGTCAGCCCGCCGCCGGCGATCAGCACGCTACCGCCGGAGTCGGCAAGCTTGGTCAGTCGGTCGCCGAGGGCGGCGGAGCCTTCGGTTGTATCGAGGCATGTGGCGTTGGTGTCGGCACCGGGAACGGCGTGGCGGTCGGTATAACTGCCGGGGGCGTATACCAGAGTATCGTATGCGATTTCCGCCCGACCGGCATTGCCCCGGTCGATTTTTACCTGTCGGCGGTTTGGGTCAATGCCGGCGACTTTTGCCTGCACGAACCGGCCATGGCGCGCGGTCATGAAATCTTTGTAGGGCAGGTGCCGTGGCGAGCTGCCACCGGCGATCTCGTGCAGGCGAATGCGTTCAACGAATTCAGGTTTCGCATCAATGAGCGTGAGCGAAACGTTGGGGACAGCCTCGCCGATGCGGGCTGCTGTTGTCAGCCCGGCATAGCCGCCACCGATCACGACAACTCTGTGTGGGTCGGTATCTGCCATCCTGCTGCCTTCAGAACGTTGTTAGGTGGGGATCTCGATAACCTTGATGCGGGCGCCGTCGGCGGTGAGGGCAATCTCTCCGCGTTTCAGCCGCAGAGCATCCTCACCAAAAACCTTACGCCGCCAGCCGGAGAGTGCTCGTACGTCGGCGTCGTCACTGGCGGCGATGGCATCTATGTCGCCGGATGACGCGATCAGCTTCTGGGCGACTTTGTGACTGTCGCATTTTAATTTCAGCAAGACCTTGAGCAGCTCCATCGACGGTCCGTTATCAGACGTATCGACGCGCTCGGCCGGGGGTTCGGGGTAATCGGCGGATTTCATTTTTTCCACCTCGGCCAGCACCGCGATGATCTCGCGGGCCCGGTCGTTTCCGACACGGTCGCGCGAGATGGCCCGGAGCGACATGAGTTCCTCGGCGCTTTTGGGCAGATGGGCGGCGATCTCGGTGATCGATTCGTCCTTTATCACCCGGTTCCGCGGCACGTTGTTGTCCTGTGCGGTTTGTTCACGCCAGGCGGCCAGCGCGCGGACGGCGGCAAGGTATTTGGGTTTCCGGCTCCGGGTCTTCAGGCGCTTCCAGGCATTCTGCGGATCGACCAGGTAGGTCCCGGTATTGGTCAGGATCGCCATCTCGTCATCAAGCCAGGACGTGCGGTCGTTCGCTTCGAGCCGTTCGGCCAGCTTGCTGTAGATTGTCCGCAAATGCGTCACGTCGCCAAGCGCATATTCAATCTGCTTGTCGCCAAGCGGCCGGCGCGACCAGTCGGTGAACCGCATGGTTTTGTCGATGGATTTTTTGGCGATATCGCGTACCAGGCGCTCATATCCGACCGAATCCCCGTAGCCGCAGACCATGGCGGCAATCTGGGTGTCGAACATCGGCGTCGGGACCTTCCCTGCCAGATTGACGAATATTTCGACATCCTGGCGCGCCGCATGAAATACTTTCAGCACCTGTTCGTTGGCCAGCAGGTCGAAAAGCGGGGTCAGATCGATCCCGTCCGCCAAGGCATCGATGGCCACCGCTTCGTCCGGCGTACCTACCTGAACGAGGCATAGCACCGGCCAGTAGGTCTTTTCGCGGATGAATTCCGTATCGACGGTCAGAAAGGGAAAGGCTGCTGCCCGCTCGCAGAACGCTGCAAGGGCTGTCGTTTCTGTTATTATGCTCATAACGCAGTCATACACGGATTCCAACATAACTTGAAGCGCGGCTGCGTAGGCTATAAAACCCGCTGCAGCCCGCGCCCGCACTGGCGCGCGCCAGATGATACTTATCCGAACACCAGATAATACTTATCCGAACAAAGGTCAGACCATGCACGCATATCGCACCCATACCTGCGGCGAACTTCGCGCCGAAAACGCCGGCACAGAAGCCCGGATTTCCGGGTGGGTTCACCGCATGCGCGATCACGGCAATCTGCTTTTCGTCGACTTGCGCGACCACTATGGGCTGACCCAGTGTGTGATCGATAGCGAATCGGAGATTTTTTCCCAGATCGAAGGGCTGCGGCTGGAAACAGTCATCTGCGTGACGGGCCGTGTCGAGGAACGCACCGACGACACAAAGAACGCGGACCTGCCGACCGGTGCTGTCGAACTGCGTATCGATGCCTGCGAAGTGCTGGGCACCACCGAGCCGCTGCCGCTTGAAGTGAACAGCGACCGCGATTACGGCGAGGAAATTCGCCTGCGGTACCGGTTCCTCGACCTGCGGCGGGACAAGGTGCATCAGAATATCATTCTGCGCAGCTCGGTGATCTCCAGCATCCGGCAGCGGATGATCGGTCAGGGTTTCATGGAGTTCCAGACACCGATCCTGACATCGACATCGCCGGAAGGCGCACGTGACTTCCTGGTGCCAAGCCGTCTGCATCCGGGCCAGTTCTACGCCCTGCCGCAGGCGCCGCAGCAGTTCAAACAGATGATCATGGTCGCCGGGTTCGACCGCTATTTCCAGATCGCGCCGTGTTTCCGGGATGAGGATGCGCGCGCGGACCGGTCGCCGGGTGAGTTTTATCAGCTCGATATCGAGATGTCGTTTGTCACACAGGACGACGTTTTCGATGCGATTGAACCCGTTCTGCACGGCGTGTTCGAGGAATTTGCGAACGGTCGCAAAGTGTCGCCGCAGCCATTCCCGCGGATTACCTATGCAGATTCGATGCAGAAATACGGTAGCGACAAGCCGGATCTGCGCAACCCGATCGAAATGAGCGATATCACCGACACGTTCCGGGGGTCGGGCTTCAAGATTTTCGCGGGTATGATCGAAAAGGACGAAAACGTCCGTGTCTGGGCGATCCCGGCACCCGGCGGCGGGTCGCGCGCATTCTGCGACCGGATGAATTCCTGGGCGCAGAAAGAAGGCCAGCCCGGCCTCGGCTATATATTCTTCCGCGATGGCGAAGGTGCCGGACCGGTGGCCAAGAATATTGGCGAGGAACGCACGGAAGCCCTGCGCACCGAGCTTGGACTGAAGGATGGCGATGCGGTGTTTTTTGTCGCCGGTATACCGAAGAACTTTGCGTCCTTCGCGGGGCAGGCGCGGACCCAGGTCGGCGAGACCCTCGAACTGATCGACGACAACAGCTTTGAGTTCTGCTGGATCGTCGATTACCCGATGTACGAAATGGATGAGGCAACCGGCAAAATCGAATTCAGCCACAACCCGTTCTCCATGCCCCAGGGGGGTGTTGAGGCGCTGGAGACGATGGATCCGCTCGACGTGCTCGCCTATCAGTACGATATCGTCTGCAACGGCATCGAGCTGTCGAGCGGCGCGATCCGGAACCATCGCCCCGAGATCATGTACAAGGCGTTCGAGATCGCCGGCTATTCGCAGCAGGAAGTCGAAACCGAATTCGCGGGCATGCTGAACGCGCTGAAATACGGCGCCCCGCCCCATGGCGGCTCCGCGCCGGGTATCGACCGGATCGTGATGCTGCTGGCGGATGAGCCGAATATTCGAGAGGTTATTCTGTTCCCGATGAACCAGCAGGCGCAGGACCTGATGATGAACGCGCCGATTCCGGTGGATGAGGAGCGTCTGAAGGAGCTGTCTCTGCGGGTGGTTCTGCCGCCGGCGGCGAAAAAAGACAGCTAAGAAGACCTATTCGGCGGCGAACCGGCCGAGCGATCCTTTTTTCTGCCTTTTGACGTAGTACATCGCCATATCGGCGCGGCGGATGAGGTCCTTTGGGACGTCGTCGGGCCCGTAGGGCTCTATGCCGAGGCTGACCTTTACAGGCAGAAGTTCGTCGTGAAATTCGCAGGGCGTGGATTCGATTGCCCATTGCAGGGTGCGGGCACGTTTTGCGCCATCGTTCCACTGTGTCTGCGCAACGATCATGGCGAATTCGTCTCCGCCGAGACGTGCAACCGTATCGATTTCACGCAATGACTGTCCGGATATCGTCGCGACGTGGCGCAGGACGGCGTCGCCCGCGCAATGGCCGTGGATGTCGTTGAAATCCTTAAAGCTGTCGATGTCGCAGTAGATCAGGATACCGGTGTGTCCGAACCGCCGGGCACTGGCGAGCGTGCGTTTAAGCTGCTCCGAGAAACCGCGACGGTTAAAGAGACCTGTCAGTTCATCGGTGAAGGAGAGACCCTGAAGATATTCGATCCGCTCGTTCTGGGTGGCGATCTGCTGTTCCGCCTGGGCGGCATACATCAGCGCGCGTTCCAGAAGTGCGTCTTTGCGCATCTCCGAACCCGTCTCGGCGTCAGGAATATTTTCGATCAGCCGTGTCGCGATAACCCCGATCATGTCCATCAATTCAGGATCATTTGCGGTTAGCGAAGCCGAAACCTGTTCCATAAGGATCATCCGTACACCATATTCAGTCGATGAGAGTGTTCGCGGTGCAGGTATGCAAGACCTGTGCCACCTGGAAACGGTATTGGAACAGCGCTTTGCATGGTCTTTTAAGCAGAATTCGAAATTGCCCTGCAGGAATTACCCGGCAAATTTTGCCGGGAACGCGGTATTTTTGTACCGCTATTGCCCTGACGTTTTTGGCTCCGGGAGCGTTGGCGGCCAGTCTGGTCCCGCATACGGCCCATTATGAGATGAAGCTCCTGTCTTCGCGAGGCGGCAGCGGCATCGAGGCGGTTTCGGGCGATATGGCCGTCCGCTGGGAGGGCGATTGTGCCGGCTGGACGATGAGCAACCGGACGATCTTCGACGTGACCTATACGGGCGGCGACAGTGTGCGGGTCACGATGGATGCGTCTACATGGGAAGCGGCTGCGGGGGATCGCTACACTTATCTTGTGCGCACGCTGTTCAACAATAAGGAAACCGAGCGCGTCGAGGGCAAGGCGCGTCTCGATGGCGGGCGCAGAATTGCGGAATTCACATTGCCGACGCCGAAAACCATTGAGTTGCCGGCCGGAACGATGTTTCCGACGGCGCATACGAAGATGGTGCTCGATGCCGCGGGGGAGACACCGGAAATTATCCGCGCGACGGTCTTTGACGGTTTCACTGACGGTGGCGCCCAGTTCGTAAATGCGATTGTGGGAAAACGGCTGCCGGCCGGTAAGGCCGGGGAGTCGGCGTTTCCCGGACTGCAGCAACAGCCTGCATGGGGCATTAACCTCGCCTTCTTCGATGCGGCGAAGGCCGATGCAGAGCCCGATTCCGAAATCCGGCTGAAAATATTCAGGAACGGGATCGCCGAAATGATGGAGATGGATTTTGGCGATTTTCGTCTTCTTGCCGATCTCAAGAAACTCACAACCGGAAAACCGCTCTCTTGTAACTAGCTTTTCTGTCACTAGCCCTCCTGTCACTAGCCAAGGGCAATGGGCGGCTTGGGCCCTAAATGCTTAGCGTTGAGCCGGCCAAAGCCAGGCCGCGCCGCGGACTCCGCTCGAATCACCGTGTTTCGGTGGCAGCAATGCCGTCTGGACGCTGTCGGAGAAAACGTAGGCGGGCAGCAGGTCGGGCACCTTGCGGTATAACCGGTCGATTCCGGACAGTCCGCCGCCCAGGACCACCGCCGCCGGATCAAGAATATTGATCACCGTGGCGAGGGCCCTGGCGAGGCGGTTTTCGTAGCGGGTCATTGTGGCGTCGGCATCGGGCTCACCCCAGTCGGCGGCAGCGGCGATATCCGGTGGCGACAGGATGTGCCCCGTCGCGGCCTTGTGGTCGGCCGACAGGCCCGGCCCTGACAGGTAGGTCTCGATACAGCCTATCCGTCCGCAATAGCACGTGGGTGCCTCTGTGCCGGATCTCTGTAGGCCGCCCGGCATTGGATTGTGGCCCCACTCACCGGCAATGGCGTTCGGCCCGCTGAGCTGCTTGCCGCCTATAACGATGCCGCCGCCGACGCCGGTGCCGAGGATGACGCCAAAGACCGATGCCAGTCCCGCCGCGGCGCCATCGGTGGCTTCCGACAGAGCGAAACAGTCGGCGTCGTTCGCGATGCGGATTTCGCGCGCCATTGCCTGCGCCAGATCGGTTTCCAGCGGCTTGCCGATCAGGCAGGTCGAATTGGCATTTTTGACGAGACCGGTGGCGGGCGAAATCGCGCCTGGAATACCGACGCCGACGGAACCGGCACTGTTCGTTTTATTTTCTATGAGGTGAATGAGTGAGGCGACAGCGGCGACCGTGGCGGGGTAATCGCCTGCGGGCGTCGGGATGCGTTCTCTGAAAAGCGTCGTGCCGTCGGAGTCCAGCGCGATTCCTTCGATTTTGGTGCCTCCGATGTCGATTCCAATTCTCATTCAGGCTCCATTCGCCCTTTTTACATACAGGTGTGTGAAGGTTTTCCCGAAGATCGCATAAACCTTTGACTTGGGCGACTTTCCAAGAAAGATTACCAAATGTTAACGAATAATACGGATGATGGCTCTGAAGTTCCCGAAATGTCGGGATTATCAAACGACTTGGCGAAGGGCCGCTGCCGTTGACGATCGCTTTTCACATATTACGTCACCGATACAGGCCGCGCGATTGCGCGCGCGCCGCCAGAGTCAGGGATTAAGATGGACCAAAAGAAAATTCTTATTGTCGAAGACAACGAGCTGAACATGAAACTGTTTCATGACCTGCTCGAAGTTCACGGCTATACGACGTTACAGACCAAAGACGGTCGCGAAGCCCTGCAATTGGCACGCGAACATCGTCCTGATCTTATCCTGATGGATATTCAGCTGCCGGAAGTCTCCGGGCTGGAGGTCACGAAATGGATCAAGGCTGATGATGAACTTAAATCCATTCCGGTTATCGCCGTGACGGCATTCGCCATGAAAGGCGATGAGGAAAAGATCCGCAGCGGCGGATGCGAAGCCTATATCGCCAAGCCGATTTCGGTGAACAGCTTCCTGGAGACCATCCAGACGGTTCTGGGGTAATTAAGGGAAAATCATGTCCGCTCGCGTACTAGTCGTTGACGATATTGCCGCAAACGTCCGTTTGCTCGAAGCCAAGCTGCTTGTCGAGTATTACGAGGTTCTAACGGCGAATGACGGTGCGACGGCCCTTGAAATCGTCGCCGAGGCGATGCCCGATATCGTTCTGCTCGATGTCATGATGCCCGGCATGGACGGCTTCGAGGTCTGCCAGCGTATCAAGGACAACCCCGCAACGGCGCATATTCCGGTCGTCATGGTGACGGCGCTGAGCGAAGTGTCGGACAGGGTCAAAGGACTTGAAGCCGGCGCCGACGATTTTCTGACCAAGCCGGTCAACGACCTGGCGCTATTTGCCCGCATACGGTCACTCGTCCGTCTTAAACGTGCGATGGATGAATGGCGGGCCCGCGAATCCACATTTACGCAATTCGGCCTCAACAATGCGATCGCGCCGGAAGATACCGACCCGTCGACGCTGCAGGTCTTACTGGTTGCCGACGAATACGGCCCGTCTCAGCGGATCGTCGAGACGCTGTCGGAAGAGGGCTACAGTGTCGAACATGCGACATCGACCGATGATGCGACCATCAAGGCGCTGGACGGCGATTTCCATCTGATTCTGGTCGATGACCGTGTCGGCGGCAATGACGTCTTGCGGTTCTGCTCACAACTCCGCTCGAGCGGCGTGACGCGCCATTCGCCGATCCTGATCATGCTGGATGATGGCGACACCGAACGCCTCGCGAAGGCGCTCGACCTCGGCGTGAACGATTACCTCGTGCGGCCGGTGAATAAGAATGAGCTCACCGCGCGTGCCAAGACCCAGATACGGCGCAAACAGTTTGAAGACAATCTGCGCCAGCAATACGAAAAAAGCCTGACCGCGGCAGTCACCGACAGCCTGACCGGGCTCTATAACCGGCGCTATCTGGAAACCCATTATGAAGAGCTTTCGCGCGACCTTCGGGGCGGCGGCAAGCCGATCTCCATGCTGATCATGGATGTCGATCACTTTAAAGCAGTCAATGACGATTATGGCCATGCGGCCGGCGACGAAGTCCTTCGGGGTCTCGCGCAGCGGGTGCTGAGCGGTATTCGTGGCTTCGATACTGCAATCCGGCTGGGCGGTGAAGAATTCGTCGTGCTGATGCCGAATGTTGAGGGCCGGTCGGCCGTCATCGCGGCAAACCGGTTGCGTGAAATGGTCGAAGCCAAACCGTTCGATATCGACGATAACGGCCAGTCGCTGAAAATTACCATGAGTATCGGTGTTGCCACGGGGCTTGCCGGTGAAATCGCGCTGAACGATCTGCTCGAGCGTGCCGACCAGGCGCTCTATACGGCGAAAAACGGTGGACGTAACCGGGTGGAGGTTGCCGACGACCTGCCGACTGCTTCAGACCCGTTACCGGAAGCCGCACGCGCCTGAAGCCTGTCTCTGGCGGCATTGACGGCGGATTATCCGGCTTCATTACGAAAAACGCCGCCCATTGGGCGGCGTTTTCGCATTAAAAGGCCGAGTGCCTATTTAATTTTTGTTTCTCTGAATGCGACGTGTTTGCGCGCAACCGGATCGTATTTCCGGAATTCGAGTTTTTCTGTCTGCGTGCGCGGGTTTTTCTTCGCGACATAGAAATAGCCGGTATCCGCGGTGCTCAACAGTTTAACGACGATAGTGCTCGATCTGGCCATTCTATTTCTCCTGAAATGCAGGACCTGAAAATTTGCGGGAAACTGACCGGTTCAGCCCGGTCTGTCAAGGATTTGGTGCGCCGGGCGACATGAAAATCAGCGTTCGGCGATGGCGGCGCTGCCGTCCCTCAGCGCTCGCGTATAGAGCGATTTATGTTCCAGCAGGTATTTGGCGATTTCCTGGTCCTCGGCGCGCTCTGTCCGGGTCGGCGGGCAGCGTTCGCGGGCGAGGTCGGGGTTCGTGCGAATGGCATAGCGCGATGCCAGCGCCGCGTTGAGAATCGTGCCGGCAGCAGGCACATCGCTGCGGATTGCGGCCATCATATTCGATAGTTCGTCGTCGGCGGCAGATGTACAGATCGCCGGGATGATGCCGTGGCTCTGTAGGTTGAAGCCGGCCGGCGCGATCATATGCGCCCAGGTCAGCGTTAGCTCACCCCCGTTGGGCAGCCGGATAATCGTCTGTACGCTGCCTTTGCCGAACGAGGAGGTGCCTATCACGATGGCCCGTCCGCGGTCGCGGAGCGCGGCTGCGACGATCTCTGACGCCGATGCGGACCGCCCGTTGACGAGGACGGCGATCGGGGTGCTTGTGACACGCTCGCCCCAGGACGCATTGAATATCTGGTTGGCACGGTGATGCCGGCCCTTGGTCGAAATGATGCGGCCGTCATTGAGGAAAAAATCGGCGACGGCGACGGCCTGGTCGAGCAGGCCGCCGGGATTGCTGCGAAGATCGAGCACGATGCCGCGCAATGTGTCGGCGTTCTCGCGCTCGGCGGCGGCAAGAACCTTGCCCAGGCTGCGGGATGTCCCCTGGTTGAACCCGGATAACCTGATGGTCAGGATGCCGTCTTCGCGCGTCGATGTGACCGTCGGCAGGATGATATGTGCCCGGACAACGGGGATTTTCAGCGGCGCGGGCGCATCTTTCCGAACGATGGTCAGATCGGCCTTGCTGTGTACCGGGCCGCGCAGATGTCCGATGGCGGCGCTCTGGGTCAGGCCGGTGAGCATGATGCCACCGACATGGGTGATCAGGTCACGCGGTTTGAGTTTAGCCTTGAACGCAGGGGTGCCCGGATGGACCTTTTCGACGAAAATGTTGCCCTTGTCATAGCGGATTGTGACGCCGAGCCCGCCGAACCCTTCACGCCGGGCGCGGGTGTTACGGGCCTTGCCGGGTGTTGCGTACCGGGTGTAGCGGTCAAGCTTCGACAGCGCGCCGCGGAAAAACCGTGCCAGTACCAGTTCGTGGTCCTGCTCCGCGAGCTTTGGCGCCTCGCTACGGGCCTTCTCCAGCACATCGGCCACCACGGCCGCCCAGCCGTCATGGTCGTTCTCTCCGGGGATCGGCCATTCGCCAAGGAGCCTGTCTTCGTAGGTAAGTGCTATCGCGGCTGCCTGCGCGTCGATTTCGAGCAACGTGTCGGCTTCGGAAATTGCTTTCAGACCGGCGAGCGAAACCATGCGGGTCGAGGTTTCCGTGGCGTGTCGGAGGTCAATATTCTTGAAGGCGGTCTCCAGCACCAGCCGGTCGCTACCCTTTTCGGGGGATTCGGGGGAGGGCGCCACACAGGCGGCGGCGACAAGGACAATGCCGACGGTAATCGTGGCAAAGATACGGCGACGTTTCCGCGCCGACCGGGCCGGCTGCGGTGACCCGGCGGGCGGGCGTGAAGGAGCGTTGCTGTTATCCGTCGCGTTGATGCGCATGTTCTCCGCGTTCAACTGGTGTGTGGCGGTCACGACCGCACAGATGAACCCCTAAACTAACGTTGTCTTTAAGGAATCCAAATTAACTTTTCGTTAGCGGGGCGTTTTTGACGGGGCGCGGCGTTTGCCTTTGTTCTTATTGGGCTTTTTCGGCCCTTTCCGGCGCGATTTATTGGGGGGTGTCGGTGTTGCGCCGCGTTCTCCCCCGGATTCGCGTTCTCCCCCGGAATTACGTCCGGCCCCCGAATCCCGTTTGCCCCGGGACTCCCGTCCGCCCCCGGACTCCCGTCCGCTGCGTTCGCGGCGGGCCTGCGAGATTGAAAACGCCATCGAGCCGGTATGCACGTTGGCTTCTTCGAGGGTGACCTTGATCGGATCGCCGATCCGGTAGGTCACGCCGGTGCCGCGGCCTTTGATCTGCTGGCGCTGCTCGTCGTAATCGAACCGGTCGTCGCCCAGCATCGACATCGGGACCAGGCCGTCCGCGCCGGTTTCGGTCAGGGTGACGAACAGTCCGGCGCGGTGGGTGCCGTTGATGCGCGCGGTGAATTCGGCACCGACCTGATCGGACAGGAAAATCGTGGTGAACCGGTCGACGGATTCGCGCTCCGCATCGACGGCGCGGCGCTCGGTGAAGGAGATATGCTTACCGAGCTCGGCGAACCTGTCGCCGTCATCCGGTCCGAGCCCGTCTTTGCCGAGACCATAGGCGGTAATCAGCGACCGGTGGACCAGCAGATCCGAATAACGCCGGATCGGGGAGGTGAAATGCGCATAGCGCCGCAGTGCCAGGCCGAAATGGCCCAGATTCGCGGGGCTGTAGGACGCCTGTGCCTGGGACCGGAGCACCGCCATGTTGACGGTCTGTGCCTCCGGCTTACCGATCACCTGCGCGACGATGCGCTGGAATACCTCGGGCTTGATCACCTGACCCTTGGCCAGCTTGATGCCGACCGATGACAGGACTTCGCGCAGGCCCTCGACCTTTTCCAGCGACGGCTGGTCATGGATGCGGAACATGCAGGGCGCGTCTTTGTGTTCCAGCGCCTCGGCTGCCGCGACATTTGCCGAGATCATGAATTCCTCGATCAGGCGGTGGCTGTCGAGCCGCTCCACGGGATCGATTGCGGCGACATTGCCTTTGACGTCGAGCTTCACCTTGCGTTCGGGGAGGTCGAGATCGATGGTGCCACGTCGAATTCGCGCCGATTGCAGCGCTTCGAACGCGCCGTAAAGCGGGGCGATAACAGTGTCGAGCAGGGGCCCGGTGGTGTCGTCGGGTTTGCCGTCCCGCGCTGTCTGAACCTGCTCGTAGGTCAGCCGCGCGGCGGAGCGCATAATGCCGCGGATAAATTCATGGCGCTTCATATTGCCGTCGGCATCGATCCACATATGAACCGCGAGGCAGCTGCGGTCCTCGTTCGGGACCAGCGAACACAATCCGTTCGACAGTGCTTCGGGCAGCATCGGGACCACGCGGTCCGGGAAGTACACCGAATTGCCACGGTCATGCGCGTCGTTGTCCAGGGCCTTGCCGGGGCGCACATACCAGGAAACATCTGCAATCGCGACCAATAGATGCCAGCCGCCCTTGTTCGCTTCATCCGGGTCCTGTTCGGCCCAGACGGCATCGTCAAAGTCGCGCGCATCGGCGCCGTCAATCGTGACCAGCGGAACAGGGCGCAAATCGGTCCGTCCGTCAGGCGATACAGGTTGCGCGGCTTCAGCGTCGGCCAGCGCGCCCGGCGAAAAATCGACCGGGATATCGTTTGAATGAATGGCGATCAGGCTGGGGGCGCGCGGGCCGGACGCATCGCCGATCACGTCGGCGACACGGGCTTCCGGCAGGCCGAAGCTGCGCCCGCCGATGGCCTGGGCTTCGACCAGGTCGCCGCGGGACGCGCCGTTTTCTTCGCCGGGCGGAATTGCAAATTCGGTGCGGATGCGGCGGTTCGTCGGGATCACCCGGCCTTTGCCGCCGACCATCTGGAAGATGCCGAGCACGCGCTGCGGTGCGGCCTGCAGCAGCTTGATCACCCGTGCGGTATAGGTGCCGTCGCCTGTCGGGGCCAGCCGTGCCAGGAGGCGGTCGCCGACCGTCGGCGCCGGGCCCTTGCGTTCGGTGCTGAGGAAAACAGCCGGGGGCGGGCCCTCGCTTTCCCAGGTCACCGGGCGCGCGACAGGATCGCCGTCGCGGTCGATTCCGGTAACTTCGATAACAGCGACGCTGGGCAGGGTACCGGGTTTGGCAAAGCGCTTGCCGCGTCCCTTATCCAGGTTGCCCTCTTCGCGCAGGTCGCGGAGAAGGCCGTTTAACCGGCCGCGATCCGCGCCACGGATGTTGAAGGCGCGCGCAATCTCGCGCTTTCCCACGGGCCCTTTATGTCCGCGGACGAATTCCAGGACCTGTTCTTTGGTCGGAAACGGAATGTCGGCGGGCGTTTTGCTCACCGGTGCCACATCGTGACCGCTGTCACGCCTCTTCGCTTGCTGCGGGCCCAGCGTCAGGCGGGGTGTCAGACGGGGTGTCAGACGGGGCGTCAGAAACAGCTGCAGGCTTGGCCTTGGCTTTCGATTTGCCTTTGGCTTTCGCCTTGCCCTTACCCTTTGCCTTACTCTTGGCTTTCTTCGCTTTTTTGGCTTTGGCCTTTTTCTTGGGTTTCGAGCCGACCTTTTCGGCGCGTGCCGCGATCAGCTCAATGGCGAGTTCCAGCGACAGCGATTCCGGTTCCATATCGCTCGGCAGAGACGCGTTGATCTTGCCGTGCTTGACGTAGGGGCCATAGCGGCCATCGCGCAGCTCGATCGGCTTGCCGTCATCGGGGTGCTCGCCGATGAGTTTGCCGGTCGATTTCGCGGCACGCTTTGCCGGTGCTTCGGCGATGATGGTCACGGCCCGGTTGAGGCCGAGGCCCAGCACATCGTCGTCGGGTTTCAGTTTCACATAGCGGTCGCCGACCTTCAGATACGGGCCGAAACGTCCGACACCGGCGAGGATCATGTCGCCGCTTTCCGGGTGCGGACCAATCGGGCGCGGAAGCGACAGCAGGGCAAGCGCGAGTTTGAGGTCGATATCCGACGGCACCTGGTCGCGCAGCAGTGACTGGCGCTTCGGTTTTTCCTTCGATCCCTTTACCGCTTCACCCAGCTGTACGTAAACGCCGAACGGGCCCTTGCGCATCGATACCGGCAATTCGGTTTCCGGATCGGTGCCGAGCTCTTTCGGGCCGGTAAAGGCGGCATCTTCGTCTTCGTTGCCGGTAATGACCGTCAGCGCCGTGGTGTGGCCGCAATCGGGGTAATTGGAGCAGCCGATAAAGCCACCATTCCGGCCGAGTTTCAGGCCGAGGCGGCCGTCTTCGCAGGCCGGGCATTTGCGCGGATTGCTGCCGTCTTCGCGTTCCGGGAAGAAATGGGGCCCGAGCTCGGCGTCGAGCTTGTCGATCACCTCGGTGATACGCAGATCCTTGGTCTCACCGATGGCGGCGGAGAAGGCTTCCCAGAAATCGCGGAGCAGCGATTTCCACTGCATATCGCCATTCGCGACATCGTCGAGACGGCTTTCGAGGTCGGCCGTGAAACTGTATTCGACGTAGCGCTCAAAGAATTCCGACAGGAATGCCGTCACCATCCGGCCGCGGTCATGCGGCGTGAACCGGCGCTGTTCCAGCGTCACGTAATTGCGGTCCTGCAGCACCTGGAGGATCGAGGCATAGGTCGAGGGCCGGCCGATGCCGAGCTCTTCCATCTTGCGCACGAGGCTCGCTTCGGTGAAGCGGGGCGGCGGTTTGGTGAAATGCTGTTCCGGCGTCACGTCGCCGCGGTTCATGGTCTCGCCTTCGTTCATCGGCGGCAGGATACGGTCGCGCTCATTGCCTTCGTCTTCGTCAACGGTGGCGGCGCGTTCGTCCTGGCCTTCCTGATAAAGTTTGAGGAAACCATCGAATTTGACGACCGAGCCATTGGCGCGAAGGACGGCTGCGCCATCCGGCGAGGTCAGATCGACGGCGACCTGCTCCATCACGGCGCTTTCCATCTGACTTGCGACGGCGCGTTTCCAGATCAGGTCATAGAGCCGACGTTCGTCTTCACCCAGATACTGGCGGACTTCATTGGGTTTGCGCGAAAATTCCGTCGGACGGATCGCTTCATGCGCTTCCTGCGCATTCTTCGATTTGTTGCGATAGGTGTTGGGCTGGTCCGGCACGTAGTTGTGGCCGTATTCCTGGCCGATCGTGGCGCGCACCGCGACGATGGCTTCCTGACCGAGGCTGACGCTGTCGGTCCGCATATAGGTAATCAGACCGACCGTCTCGCCGCCGCCGACATCCACGCCTTCGTATAGTTTCTGTGCCGTGCGCATCGTCCGGGTCGCGCCGAAGCCCAGCTTGCGCGAGGCTTCCTGCTGCATGGTCGATGTCGTAAACGGCGGTGCCGCGCGGCGGTTGACCGTTTTGCGCTCAACCGATTTGACCGTGTAGCCGTGCTTTTCGATCTCGGCGACGGCTGCTTTGGCAGTCTCTTCGTTGTTGATGTCGTAGCGGTCGAGTTTTTTGCCGTTCAGATGGGTCAGGCGTGCCGGCACGGCAGCACCGTTCTCTGTCGTGAAGGCGGCCGCGATGGTCCAGTATTCCTGCGGATTGAAAATCTCGATCTCGGCTTCGCGTTCGCAGATCAGGCGCAGGGCGACCGACTGCACGCGTCCCGCCGATTTCGATCCCGGCAGTTTGCGCCACAGGATTGGCGACAGGCTGAACCCGACCAGATAGTCGAGCGCGCGGCGGGCGAGATAGGCGTCGATCAGCTCGCGGTTCAGTTCGCGCGGGTTGTTTACCGCCTCGATAATGGCGTTCTTGGTGACTTCGTGGAAAACGACGCGTTTGACAATGATATTGTCCAGCGCACTGCGCTCGGTCAGGATTTCCTGCAGATGCCATGAAATGGCCTCGCCTTCACGATCCGGATCGGTCGCGAGGTACAGATGATCCGCGCCCTTCATGGCGTCCTGGATGGCCTGGAGGTTCTTTTCCGCCTTTGGGTCGACGGTCCAGACCATATGAAAGTCTTCGTCTGGCTGGACGGACCCGTCTTTGGAGACGAGGTCGCGCACATGGCCGACGCTGGCGAGGACCTTGAAGTCCGGGCCAAGATACTTGTTGATTGTCTTCGCCTTGGCGGGCGACTCGACGACGACTACGTCCATGATCACCGATAATTCAGTTTGCGGGCGACGTTACTATTAAGGAACGTTGGTTGCCGCATTGTTTATAAAACCAGCGAAATCCGGTTCCCCGGATGTCGTTCGATCCGCCCGGCGAGTTCAAGTTCTAGCAATGTACTCTGGACCGAAGCGGCAGACATGTGGCACTCGCGAACCAGTTCGTCAACACCTGTTGGTGTGGCGCCCAGCAATTCGATGATTTTCTCATGGCCCGTCTCCGGCTCTGTTTCAGGTGTAATTTCAACGGGTTGCGGCTCGATTTCCCGGCGCGCGACAGGCGTGGGTTTCAACATCTGCTGCGACAGGGCGGATATGATGTCGGCGGCGCTGTCGGTCAGAACGGCGCCCTGTCGGATCAGGTCATTGGTGCCCTTGCACCGCGGATCGCGGGGAGATCCGGGCACGGCGAACACTTCGCGACCCTGCTCGAGCGCGAGCCTGGCAGTAATCAGCGAGCCGGATTTGAGCGCGGCTTCGACGATAAGAACGCCATGCGAAAGCCCGGAAATCAGCCGGTTTCGTGCCGGAAAGTGGCGCGCCGTTGGCCGCGTGCCGACGGGTTGCTCCGACACAAGCGCACCGGTCGCTGCGATTTTGTTCTGGAGATCTTCGTGTTCCGGCGGATACACCACATCTATCCCGCCGGCGATGGCGGCAATAGTGCCTGTGTCCAGCGCACCCGCATGGGCGGCGGCATCGATCCCGCGGGCGAGACCCGAGACGACGACATATCCGGCCTCACCCAGCTGTTCCGCGATTTCCCCGGCAAACCGGCGACCATTCGCCGATGCGTTCCGGGCGCCGACAATCGCCACGGTGGGGCGGGTGAGAATCGCCGAATCGCCCCGCAGAAACAGGATTGGCGGTGGATCCGCGATGGCGGCGAGCGCTTCGGGATAATCGGGCTCCCACAGGCCAATGGCGGCGCCGCCTGCCGCTTTCAGGGCCGCCAGCTCGGACGCGATGGTGTCCGGATGGGGGACGGTGAATTTTTTGCGTCCGCCGCCCCGTCGCGAAAGTTCGGGCAGCGCGTCGAGCGCCGCCGCGGCGCTGCCGAACCGCTCCATAAGGTCGGTAAATAAACGCGGGCCGACGAATTTGGTGCGGATCAGCCGCAACCAGTCGATCCGTTCCGCGTCGTTCAGGGTTTTTCGCGTCTGCTCCATTCTGCAACGATGGGTGGCATAAGTGATCAGGTCAAGACTTGCGTGATCCGCCGATTCTGGATTCCTGGCCGCGCAGCAGCCGACCGATATTTTCCCGGTGCCGGATCCAGACCAGCACCGCCATCGCAATTGCGAATTCCGTCCGCTGCGGGTCGGCAAGCCACCACATGTAGGCCGGGCTGGCAGCAAGCGCGATCAACGCCGACAGGGACGAATAGCGGAACAGGGCGGCCGCCAGCAGCCATGATGCACAGGCGAGACCGCCGACCGGCGGTGACAGGGCCAGCAGAATGCCGAGTGCGGTTGCGACGCCTTTGCCGCCGCGAAACTTCAGCCAGACCGGGAAAAGGTGGCCCAGAAAAGCGCCCGTGGCGGCGACAATCGCGATGTCCGGGCCGTATGCCTGCGCGATCAGGACGGCGATGGCACCCTTCGCTCCGTCCAGCAGCAGCGTTGCGGCGGCGATCTTCTTGTTGCCGGTTCGAAGTACGTTGGTGGCGCCGATATTGCCGGATCCGATCGCCCGGATATCGCCCATTCCGGCCAGGCGCGTCAGGATCAGACCGAAGGGCAGGGCGCCGAGCAGGTAACCGCCGGCAAGTGCCGCCAGGATATATGGCCAGCTATGTGCCCAGCTGATGGGGTCGATCATCGCTCAACCCATCAGGGAATGGACGTGCCGACCGCCGACGATGGTGCACATCGCTTTGCCCTGAACGGGCATCTGATCGAAAGGTGTGTTTTTGGACCGGCTTTTGAGCTCCGTGGCCTCAACCGTCCAGTCATGATCGGGATCGAAGATCACCATATCGGCCGGCAGTCCGGGCGCCAGGCGTCCTTCTTTCATCCGCAGCAGGTCGCCCGGTGCGGATGTAAGCCGCCGCATCAGGTCGAGCAGGCTGATATCCGCGTCGCGGTGGAGTGCCAGCGTCAGCGGCAACAGGGTTTCAAGCCCGACAATGCCGGGCTCGGCCTGAACGAAGGGAAGCCGTTTCGAATCCTGGTCCTGCGGGCGATGGTCGGATGCGATAACGTCAATCGTGCCGTCGCGCAGACCTTCGATCACGGCGAGCCGGTCTTCCTCGCAACGCAGCGGCGGAGAGACCTTGGCGAAAGTACGGTACTCGGCCGTGGCCGCATCTGTCAGCGTGAAATAGTGGGGCGCGGTATCGCAGGTCACGGGCAGCCCCCGCACCTTGGCGGCGCGGATGACATCGATGGCAGCCGCGGTGGTGACATGGGCGGCGTGGTAGCGCGCACCGGTCAGTTCAACCAGCCGCAGATCGCGTTCCAGCATCATCACTTCCGCAATGGCAGGAATGCCCGCCAGGCCGAGCCGCGTCGACATTTCGCCTTCCGTCATCTGTCCGTTCCGGGCGAGTTTTGGCTCTTCGGGGTGCTGGACGATGAGAAGATCGAATGTTGCCGCATAGGAAAGCGCGCGGCGCATGACCAACGTATCCGATATCCCGCGCGTGGCATCGGTGAAGGCAAGCGCGCCTGCTTCGGACAGAATGCCGAACTCCGTCAGCTCGGTGCCTTCGAGGCCGCGTGTGATCGCGCCATAGGCATAGATTTTGACAACGTTGGTTTCCCGTGCCCGGCGCGCAATAAATTCGATGACCGAGATATTGTCGATCGCCGGGTCTGTATCCGGCAGGCAGATCAGCGACGTCACGCCGCCGGCCGCCGCGGCAGCGCTTGCCGTCTCGAAGCTCTCTTTATGTTCGCCGCCCGGTTCCGGCAGATGGACGCGCATGTCGATCAGCCCGGGCGCCAGGCAATAGCCTTTGCAGTCTATGACCTGAACATTTGCCGGTGGGCCGTTCGGGAACAGGTGCGGCCCGATATCGATGATCTTGTTGCCGTCAATCAGAACCGTGCCGGTCTGGTCGAGCCCGCTTGCGGGATCCAGCAGCCGCGCATTCACATATGCCCGGAGGTGTTCGGTCATGCCACGTCCCCGCCGGTATTGCGCGACAGGCTGCGGGTCACCAGGTCGAGACAGGCCATGCGGACGGCAACACCCATTTCGACCTGTTCATGGATGACGCTGCGGTGGATGTCGTCGGCGAGTTCAGAATCGATTTCGATGCCGCGGTTCATCGGGCCCGGGTGCATGATCAGGGCGTCCGGCTTGGCGACGGCCAGTTTTTCACGGTCGAGACCGAAGAACCGGAAATATTCACGGGTCGACGGCACGTAGGAGCCCTGCATCCGTTCCGTCTGAAGGCGCAGCATCATGATGATGTCAGCATCCCGGATGCCATCCAGCATGTTGTGATGGACCTCTACGCCGAGCTTTTCGATCGCGGCGGGCAGTAGCGTCTTCGGCGCGACAAGGCGGACATCGGCGCCCATGGTGTTCAGCAGGTAAATGTTTGAACGCGCCACGCGTGAATGCAGGATATCGCCGCAGATCGCGACGGTCAGGCCCTCCAGCGACTGTTTGCGCCGCCGGATCGTCAACGCATCGAGCAGCGCCTGGGTCGGGTGTTCATGGCTGCCGTCGCCGGCATTGATGACCGAGCAGGTGACCTTTTCGCTGAGCAATTGCACGGCGCCTGAATCAGCATGGCGCACGGTAAGAACATCCGGGTGCATGGCGTTCAGGGTCATCGCCGTGTCGATCAGCGTCTCACCTTTTTTGATGGCGCTGGCGCTGACAGACATATTGATGACGTCGGCACCGAGGCGCTTGCCGGCAAGCTCGAACGATGTCCGTGTCCGGGTCGAATTTTCGAAAAAGACGTTGATCAGCGTGCGACCGCGCAGGATGGAGCTTTTCTTGTTGTCCTGCCGGTTTTGCGCGATATAGGATTCCGAGACGTCGAGGAGAGTTTCTATCTCTTCCTTCGGAACGCCTTCCATGCCGAGAATGTGCATTCTCGGCGGGTGAAGGCCCGCATCGTTTATCGTATCTGCCATTAAAAGCTGTTTATAAGAGGCGCAGACCGTAGCGGCAATAGACGGATGTGCCCGCCGATTCGTATGGGGCCGGTTCGGGCTTACTCGCCCTCCGCCACACCGTCATTGCGCAGCCGGGTAATCTCGTCTCCGGTCAGTCCCAGCAGGTCGCGCAGCACTTCGACCGTGTGTTCGCCGCGGACCGGCGGCGGGCGGCGATAGGTTACTGGCGTTTCCGACATTTTGGCCGGTGCGGCGACAAGTTTGACGGACCCCGCCTGCGGGTGGGGCATGTCGATCTCCATGCCGCGCGCCTTTGCATGTGGGTCGTCGAACACCCGGTCCACGGTGTTGATTGGCCCGCACGGCACACCTGCTGCCTCCAGTGTTGAGACCCAGTCATCGGTGTCGCGCGCCTGCATGATGTCGCGGATCTTCGGCAGCAGTTGATCGCGGTTGCGGATGCGGTCCGGGTTGGTTGCGAAGTCTGCATTTGCCGCAAGCTCGGGCACGCCTGCCGCGGTGCAGAAACTGGCAAACTGGCCGTCATTGCCGGCGGCAAGAATGACATGGCCGTCCGCAGTCTCGAAGACCTCATAGGGCACGACATTGGCGTGGGCATTGCCGAGCCGGTCGGGGTTCTCGCCCGTGTTGAGGTATTCGACCGCATGATAATAGAGCCACGAAATTTGCGTTTCGAACAATGACAGGTCGATGTGCTGGCCCATCCCGGTCGCGTCCCGGTGGCGCAGGGCGGCGAGGATACCGGTCGAGGCGTGCATGCCGGTCATGATGTCGGCAATACCGATACCGGTTTTCATGGGCATGCCGTCGGGCTCGCCCGTCACCGACATGATGCCGCCCATGCCCTGGGCCAGAAAATCGTATCCGGCGCGGTCGCGATAGGGCCCGGTCTGGCCGAACCCGGTGATCGAGCAATAGACCAAAGACGGGAATTCGTCGCGCAGCTCGTCGTAGCCGAGGCCGTATTTGGCCAGCGCGCCGACGCGGAAATTTTCGATCAGCACATCACACTTGGCGAGCAGCTTGCGGATAAGGGCCTGGCCGTCCGTTTGCGAAATATCGACCGCGACCGAGCGCTTGTTGCGGTTGGCACACAGATAGAACGTGCTTTCCTCGGTATCTTTGCCGTCCGCGTCCTTCACGAACGGAGGGCCCCACGTCCGCGTATCGTCACCCGCGCCCGGCTTTTCGATCTTGATAACGTCGGCGCCGTAATCGCCCAATAGCTGGGTGCAGACTGGGCCTGCGAGAATGCGGCTGAGATCGAGAATACGAATGCCGGTGAGGGGGCCGGTCGGAGTTCCTATCATGGGGGTTACTCGGCCGCCTGTTGCGGCTTGCCGATCAGGTCTTCGGGCGTTCGTTTTTCCATCTGGAACATGTTGGTTTCATCCACCCAGGCATAATCCTTGTAGCCGAGCCGGGCGATGGGTTTGACCCGCGCGACCTCGAAAATGCCGTCCTCACTGATGGCTTCATCCGCAATATGAACGCCGACCACCTGACCAAACACCGCATGATGGATCGCCATCTTGGTGTCACCGGGCAGAACGACAATGTCATGCAGCTTGCATTCGAACTGCACCGGGGAGCCCTTGATGCGCGGAGGGGCTACCATGTTCGACGGGATGCCCTCCAGCCCGGTCTCGGACATCTCGTCTGTGCTGCGATCGATAATCAGGCCGGTCTCGTTCATTTCATCGCGCTGGTCCCAGGTCGCCATGTTGTAGACGAACTCGCCGGTTTCCTTGACGTTGGCAATCGTGTCCTTGTCTTCATGGTCATCCGCGTGACCGCCGGCGGAAAACATGACGAATGGCGGGTGATAGCTCAGGATGTTAAAAAAGCTGAAGGGGGCGACATTGACGTCGCCGGCCTTGTTGACCGTCGTGATCCAGCCGATGGGACGTGGCACCACGCATGCCTTGATCGGGTTGTAGGGCAGGCCGTGGTCGTTCTTGGCGGGTTCGAAAAACATATTTCTGCACCTTCGTTCGGGATCAGAGTTCAGGGTTCGGGATCAGAGTTCGGGATCGGCAAGCGGTGGCCGCAGGTTGGTTG
The DNA here is from genome assembly GCA_047638395.1 of Paracoccaceae bacterium. Classification (GTDB taxonomy): domain Bacteria; phylum Pseudomonadota; class Alphaproteobacteria; order MPNO01; family UBA830; genus CAXBCP01. The sequence goes on from JBLIMV010000022.1 coordinate 78,884, forward strand.
CCATCTGTGTCAGACCCCGTCGATCACGTCGGCCCAGCCTTCCAGCATTTCGGGCCTTGTTGCACGGATATGGGTGCTGAACAGACTGTAGCCCATATCGCCGAGCGCGCGGATGTTGTCGCGCAGGTCTTCCTTTGTGCCCGAAATGGTCGTCGCGCGGATAAAATCACCGGTGATCAGGTGTTCTTCCTCGGGCCGCACGGTCATCAGGTGGTTCTTGTGATTGGCGAGATAGCGGGCATCGGCGGGCTCATACGCCTCATATATTTCGCGGTACTGGTCGACGAGTTTCTGCAGTTCGGGCGGCGGTTTATGACCGATTGATCCGAACTCGGCTTCCTCCGCCAGATTGTGCAGGATGATCGCACTTGACGGTCCGGCCTCGGCGCGGACGTAATCTGCATCCCAGTCACCCGGGGTTTTAAGCACGGCGCCGCCGCAATTGGCATTGGCCCACAGATCGGCGACATCGCGCCCGGCCTCGGTCCAGGCCTGCTTCATGTCGTCCATCGCTGTCTGCGCGCGGTCCAGATTGCCGACCGTGTTGGTCCACCGGTACCCGCGCTCGGCCACCATACGCCGCCCGCGCGGACCCAGAGCGGACACATGCACCGGAATTTCATCGTCGATGTTTATCAGGTCCAGTTCCGGGTTCATGAACCGGATTGGGTGCTCCCCACCTTCGATGTCGGCGTTGACCAGTTTGCCGGCCAGAAGCGCTTCGACGACCTCGATATAGGCGAACATATCGGCGAGTTTCATCGGCCCGAGCCCCATGGTCCGCCGTCCGGTAAACCCGGTCCCCACCCCCATGTGGATGCGCCCGGGTGCCAGGGCATTCAGGGTGGCGAGCGCACTGGCCGCGACCGGGGCGAGGCGGTTCGACGGGATCAGCACGCCTGTGCTGAGATGGATACGGTTTGTCTTCATGGCCGCCGCCGTCATCGAGACGAACATGTCGGCATTGATCAGCTGGGAATCGATGAACGAGGCATGGTCGAAGCCGAGCTCTTCGGCCCGTTTGACGATCTTCCAGGAATCCCAGGAAGGCGCGATATTGATTCCGAATTTCATACTGTGATTAGAGCCTAAAGCACCGCACGCGGCAATTGGCGAAACCTCAATCCTGCGGCAGGATAGATGACAGAATGATCGCAGGAGGATCGAAATGTCAGTTGATGCCACACCCAGCCGTCGCGCATTGCTTGCGGGGCTCGCCGCCGCGCCATTAACGCTGCGGGCAGCGTCCGCACAGAAATCATCCTTTCGACAGCCGGCGCGCGCGACTCCTGCGGGTTTCATGGCGGTTGCGGACGATATGCTCAAAACGGCGGTCGACGCGGGCGACCAACCTTACGGGGCCGTAGTGGTCAAAGACGAGCGCATCGTCGGCTGGGGACCGAGCCGGGTGGTTACCGATACAGATCCGACGGCCCATGCCGAGATGATCGCTCTGCGTGATGCCGCGAAGCGGCTGGGGACGGCGAACTTTGCGGGTTGCACGATGTACAGCACGTCCCATCCGTGCCCGATGTGCGAAGCAGGCGCCTATTGGGCCGGGATCGACCGGTTCGTCCATGGGAACGGCCGGACGGATGGGGGCGCGCCGCAGCTCCGCCGGTGCTGATTGCCGATGCCGAAAACGCCTAATTTCCGAGCAGCGAAATCCAGATCGGCAGGGTGATGATCGCCAGCGCCGTCTGTGTTGTCAGGATGCCGGCCATAAGGCGGGCATCGCCGCCCATCTGACGGGCGAGGATATAGGCCGACGGTGCCGTCGGCAGGGCGTGGAAGATCACCAGCACATACGCGGCGGCGCCTGTCAGCCCCATCGCCTGCGCGAAACCAAGCGCGATCAGCGGCATCGCGACGAGCTTGAGCAGGGCGGACAGGCCGACCCAGAGACGCCCCGCGCGGGCGGCGGCAAGATCCAGCCCGGCACCGACGCAGATCAGGCCGACCGCGGGGGCAGCGCGGCCGAGCAGGTCGAAGAATGCGGCAATCGGTGTGGCCAGTCCGAGCCCGGAAACATTGACGATGATCCCGGCGACGCAGGCGATGATCAGCGGGTTGCGCGTCATTTCCTTCACGGCGCCGAGTGTGCTCGCGCTGCCGCTGCCGTATTTCGCCAGGACCCAGACGCTGACGACATTGATGAACGGCACCATAAAGGCGATGAACACGGCGCCGAGTGCGATGGTTTCGGGCCCGTAAAACGCGATGACCAGCGGAATACCTATATAGGTATTGAACCGGATCGAGCCTTGGGTCAGTGACGTAAAGCCGGGCCCATCCAGTTTCAGTGCCGGGCGGAAGATCAACAGCAGCAGCGCCATCAGCGCAGGTGTGCCGACAACGCCGATCCCCAAAGCTCCAATCGGCAGATCGTCAATATTGGCGGTCGCCAGGCTGCCGAACAGCAGCGACGGGAACAGCACGTAATAGGTAATGCGCTCGACCGGCGGCCAGGCCTCGGCAGGGAACAGCTTCGTGCGCCGCAGGCAGAACCCGGCGACGATGATCAGAAAGATCGGCGCGATGGTGGAAACGACGACGAGCAAACGACTATCCAGTGTTGAGAGGCGGGCTTACGAAGGCATGTTGCGCAAAAAATCGAGCGCGCCCTGCAGGATAAACTGCGCCGCCAATTTGTCGATCACCTCGGCGCGGCGCTTGCGGGTGACGTCCTGCGCGATCAGGTGGCGTTCCATCGCCTGGGTCGACATGCGTTCATCCCAGAAACCGATGGGCAGGTCGGTCTTTTCCGAGAGATTGAGGCCGAACTGGCGGGTCGACTGGCAGCGCGGGCCTTCGGTGCCATCCATGTTGATTGGCAGTCCGAGAATGATGCCGCCGACATTGTAATCGGGGAACACGGCGAGCAGCTTTTCGGCGTCTTTGGTGAATTTTGTCCGGCGGATTGTGTCCAGCGGCGAGGCGATCATCTGGCTGTCATCGGAGATTGCCATGCCGATGGTCTTGTCGCCGAGATCGAGGCCCAGCAGGCAGGCGCGCGGCGGCAGAGCCCCGCTTAGTTCTCGGATGTGTTCAATGATCACGGACGCGTTCATAACGGAGGATGGGCCCGACGGGAAGCGTTGTTGCCGATCTCTTGCCGATCCGGGGGTCCGGTGATAGTTTCCGCGCGATTTTGCGGGAGAATTCAACGACATGGCTGTCGATCGGGATACTGTCATACGCGTCGCGCATCTGGCGCGGGTAAAGGTGCCGGAAGGAGATCTGGACACACTGGCGGGCGAGCTGTCGAATATCATCGGCTGGGTGGAGCAGCTCGAAGAGGTCGATACCGATGGCATCGACCCGATGGCGTCGGTCGCCGATATGAAACTGCGCTGGCGCGCCGACGAGGTCACCGATGGTGGTATCCGTGACAAGGTCACGGCCAACGCACCGGATCCGGTGGACGGTATGTTCTCGGTCCCGAAGGTGATCGAATAATGACGACGCCGACTGATTTCACGATCTCGGGTGCGCGTGATGCGCTCGATGCCGGCGCAGTGTCGGCGCGCGAGCTGGCCGAAGCGCATATCGCCGCCATGGAAGTCGCGCGCAATCTGAACGCCTTTATTACAGAGACGCCGGAGCGCGCGCTTGAAGATGCCGATGCATCCGATGCGCGCCGGGCCAAGGGCGAAACCCTGGGCGCGCTCGACGGTATACCGCTCGCAATCAAGGATCTGTTCTGTACCGAGGGCGTCATGACCACGGCGGGGTCGCACATCCTCGAAGGCTTCGTGCCGCCGTATGAAAGTTCGGTCTCCGCCAATCTGCGGGCGGCGGGCAGCGTGATGCTCGGCAAGACCAATCTCGATGAATTCGCGATGGGCTCGTCGAACGAGACCAGTTATTTCGGCAATGTCGAAAACCCGTGGCGCCGCGATGGCGACAACCGGCCACTGGTGCCGGGCGGCTCGTCCGGCGGGGCGGCGGCCGCGGTGTCGGGGCGTCTGTGCCTTGGTGCCACCGGGACGGATACCGGCGGGTCGATCCGCCAGCCGGCGGCGTTCTGCGGCATCGTCGGCATGAAACCGACCTACGGGCGTTGTTCGCGCTGGGGTGTGGTCGCCTTCGCGTCGTCGCTTGATCAGGCCGGGCCGATGGCCCGCACCGTGCGCGACGCGGCAATTTTACTTGGCGGCATGGCCGGGTTCGATCCTAAGGATTCGACCTCCGCGGATATGGCCGTGCCCGATTTCGAAGCGGCGCTGGAGGGCGGCGTGCAGGGAATGCGGGTTGGTATTCCGGCGGAATATGCGATCGACGGCATGAACCCGGAGATCGCAGCGCTATGGGATCAGGGCAAGGCCTGGCTCAAAGACGCCGGTGCAGAGCTGGTTGATATCAGCCTGCCGCACACTAAATACGCGTTGCCGGCCTATTACATTATTGCCCCGGCGGAAGCGTCGTCGAACCTCGCGCGCTATGACGGCGTGCGCTACGGCCAGCGCGAAGACGGCGACGATCTGACCGAACTGTACGAGAACACCCGTGCTGCCGGGTTCGGCACCGAGGTCCGCCGCCGTATCCTGATCGGCACCTATGTGCTGTCAGCGGGCTACTACGATGCTTATTACATCAAGGCGCAAAAGGTCCGCGCGCTGATTGCCCGCGATTTCACGCAGGCCTATGAGAAATGCGACGTCATCCTGACGCCGACGACACCGGGTCCCGCATTTGCCGCAGGTGAGAAGTCGGACGATCCGATTGCCATGTATCTGAATGACGTGCTGACCGTGCCGGCCTCGCTCGCGGGTCTGCCTGCGATTTCGGTCCCTGCCGGGTTGTCCGGTGACGGGTTGCCGCTTGGTCTGCATCTGATCGGCAAGGCGTTCGATGAGGAAACCATGTTCCGTGCTGCCCAGACGCTGGAAGGCGCTGCCGGGTTCGATGCCCGGCCGGCACAGCGCTGAGAAATGGCGATGAGACAGAGACATGGGCAATCCGCATGAACATGCAGACGATCTGGTATGTCCTGATCCATATCAGTCTTGGGCTGATTGGCTGGCAGGTCTTTACGATCTCCAATCAGGGCGTGCTCGCCACTTTGGCGGTTTGCGGCAGTGTTCAGGCCTGGCCTATGTACGAGTTTTTCCGGTTGAGCTGGGACAAGTTCGATTCGATGCGGTCCGGCACGACCGGCACGGAAGAGCGCAAAAAGGAGACCCGCGGCTACTGGACCCGGATGGGCCGGCTGTGGCTGTTCCGATCCAGCGCGTACGCGCTGCTGACACTGTTCGTCGCCTGGCTGATGAGAGGATAGACGCATGAGCCTTCTGGAAGGTCGCACCGGCGACTGGGAAATCGTTATCGGGCTGGAAGTTCACGCCCAGGTGACGTCGAAGTCGAAACTGTTTTCCGGCGCATCCACGGAATTCGGCGCCGAGCCGAACTCTCAGGTCTCGCTGGTCGATGCCGCGATGCCGGGCATGCTGCCGGTGATCAATGAACGCGCGGTGGAGCAGGCGGTGCGCACGGGGCTTGGGCTGAACGCCCAGATCAATCTGGTGTCGATTTTTGACCGGAAGAACTATTTTTATCCCGACCTGCCGCAGGGTTACCAGATTTCGCAGTTCCTCGATCCCGTGGTCGGCAAGGGCGAGATTGAAATCGACCTGGCGGACGGCACCAGCCGGACTATCGGTATCACGCGGCTGCATCTCGAACAGGATGCCGGCAAGTCGATCCATGACCAGGATCCGCGCAAGACGCTGATCGATCTGAACCGGTCGGGCGTCGCGCTGATGGAAATCGTCTCCGAGCCGGACATGCGCTCGGCCGAGGAAGCCGGCGCCTATGTCACCAAAATCCGCTCAATCGTGCGCTATCTTGGCACCTGCGATGGCAACATGCAGGAAGGCTCGATGCGCGCCGATGTGAACGTGTCTGTGCGCAAACCGGGCGGCGAGCTTGGCACGCGCAGCGAGATCAAGAACGTGAATTCGATCCGGTTTATCCGCGAGGCCATCGAGTATGAGGCGCGCCGCCAGATCGAGATACTCGAGGATGGTGGCACCGTCGATCAGGAAACACGCCTGTTCGATCCGGATCGTGGCGAGACGCGCTCCATGCGCTCCAAGGAAGAATCCCACGATTACCGCTATTTCCCGGATCCCGATCTGCTGCCGCTTGAATTGGAGCAGAGCTGGGTCGATGCGATCCGGGAATCCCTGCCCGAATTGCCGGACCAGAAGAAACACCGGTTCATCAATGAGTATGGGCTGAGCGTGGATGATGCCGCCCAGCTCATTGCCGAGCGCGAGACGGCCGAATATTTCGAGGTTGTGGCCAAGGGCCGCGATCCGAAGGTTGCCGCGAACTGGGTGACGGGCGAACTGTTCGGTGCCCTCAACCGGACCGATACCGAGCTTTCGGAGTCCAGCGTCAGTGCCGACATGCTCGGCAAACTGGTCGATCTGATTGGCGACGGCACGCTGTCCAATCGGCTCGCCAAGGAGGTCTTCGAGATCATGTTCGAGACCGGCGACGATCCTGCAAAGATTGTCGAGGAAAAGGGCCTGAAGCAGGTTACCGATACCGGTGCCATCGAGGCTGCGGTCGACGACGCGATCGCCGCCGGCGCCGCCCAGGTCGAACAGTACAAGGGCGGCAACGAAAAAATCCTCGGCTGGTTTGTCGGTCAGGTAATGAAGGCGACCCAGGGCAAGGCCAACCCCCAGGCAGTCAACGAGATCCTGCGGAAGAAGCTGGACGGTTAAGCATAATTTGCGATTGTCATCCCGGACTTGTTCCGGGATCCAGCAGGACGTCCAGGCAAAGACTGGGCCCCGGAATAAATCCGGGGTGACAGCCGGGGAGTGAATCCCCCCGGTTTCTTTCTGACCGTTCAAGCAAAAGACTTTTCCTCGTCTGATCAGTTGCGGCCCTTCGCGCGATGACGGCGGCGCGCTATGATCCATCCAACAGCATTCAGCGGAAGGAAATTCCCATGACGATCGACGTCTACACATGGCCGACGCCCAACGGGCACAAAGTGCACATCATGCTTCAGGAAGCGGAGATCGAGCACAACATCATTCCGATCAATATTCAGGAAGGCGACCAGTTCAAGCCCGACTTCCTGAAGATCAGCCCGAATAACAAAATGCCGGCCATCGTCGATCCCGACGGACCCGACGGGAAACCGATCTCGGTCTTCGAATCCGCCGCCTGCCTGATCTATCTGGCGAACAAGACCGGTAAATTCATGCCCACGGACGAGCGCAAGAAATACGATGTTCTGCAATGGCTGATGTTCCAGATGGGCTCGGTCGGACCGATGCTCGGCCAGTGCCACCACTTTAATGCCTATGCGCCGCTGCGCGAGCCGGAGGAGCGCCTGGCCTATGCCCAGGCCCGCTATATTAACGAAGGCACGCGCATCTATGGCGTCATTGACCGTCAGCTCGACGGCAAGGACTGGATTGCGGCCGATGAATACACCATCGCCGATATGGCAATCATGCCGTGGCTGCGCGACCCGGTAAAACAGGGCATCGATGGCGACAAATTCCCGAACCTTTTGCGCTGGCGCGACAAGATGTGGGCCCGCCCGCAGGTGCTCGAGGCGCTCCAGACGCTTTCCGAAAGCCGCCGCAAGGACCATTCCTTTAGCGATAAGGGCTGGGAGATGATGTACGGCAAGACCCAGTCTTCGCAGGGCAATGCGGCGGAGTAGGTTTTCGCCGCGGCACTCCGGCTGAGAGATGATCGATCTGTATACCTACCGGACGTCGAACGGTCGCAAGGCGTCGATCATGCTGGAAGAATGCGGGCTCGATTACACCTTGCACATTGTCGATATCACGGCGGGCGCGCAGGATACGCCTGCCTTCCGCGTAATAAATCCGAATGGACGGATTCCGGCCATCATCGACCGCGACGCACTGGATGGCGCGCCGCTGGTGCTATTCGAATCTGGCGCGATCCTGCTCTATCTCGCGCAGAAGACGGGATTGTTCCTGCCGGAGGATGAAAAAGGCCGCTGGATCGCTGTCCAGTGGCTGATGTGGCAGATGGGCGGCGTCGGCCCCAATTTCGGGCAGGCCTTTCATTTTCTCCATCAGCATCCCGAAGATGCGCCGGATGCCGGCATTGCCTATGGCAGGGAACGCTATGGGGGTGAGGTCCGCCGGTTGTGCGACGTGATGAATGCGCGCCTGGCGGAAGTGCCGTTTCTTGCGGGCGATGCGTATTCGGTCGCCGATATAGCGACCTATCCGTGGATCGCGCTGCATAAATGGTTCGGGCTGGAGCTTGCAGACCTGCCCCATCTTCGGCGATGGTACGGCGAAATAAAGGCGCGGCCGGCAGTTCAGCGGGGAATGGATGTGCCGACACGTGACCAGATGGAAAACCACGCATCAGGATAAAAAGGGAAAGACATGATCGATCTATATAACTGGCATACGTCGAACGGTCGCAAGCTGTTCATCATGCTCGAAGAGCTGGGCGTCGACTACAACACCCATGTGATCAATATCGGTAAGGACGACCAGTTCACGCCGGAATTCACGGCAATCAATCCGAACGGCAAAATTCCGGCGATGATCGATCAGGACGGGCCCGGCGGCGCGCCGTTCTCGCTGTTCGAATCCGGCGCGATGCTGATGTATCTGGCTGACAAGTATGGAAAATTCCTGCCACCGGTCGAAGACGTGCGGAACCGCTATATCACGATCCAGTGGCTGATGTTCCAGATGGGCGGACTCGGGCCGATGTTCGGTCAGGCGCATCATTTCCGCCGCGCCAAGACCCAGGTCGAATACGGTATCGAGCGGTATACGAAGGAAGCGCGGCGCCTGTGGGGTGTGCTGGACGGCCATCTCGCCAACAATGACTTCATGCACGGTGACTATTCGATCGCCGATATGGCGATCTATCCGTGGACGGCGCGATATGAATGGCAGGGTGTGGCGCTGGAGGAATTCCCCAACGTGAAGCGCTGGTTCGAGACAGTGGGCGCACGGCCCGCGGTCGCAAAGGCGATGGGGATCAATCTTGCCGAGGCGGCCTGACCGAATTTAAGTCCGGCAGTATCGCGACAGGGTCAGTGTGCGGCGACGGTTGTGGTGGCGGGGCGGCCCTTTTGCGCGGGGGCGCCGGCCATGAGGCCACGCAGTTCGCGTCGGCAGCTTTCAAGCTGGGACATTTCGCGCTGATCTTCGCGGTCGCTTACCTGCATAAAGCTCAGCTTTACTTCGACGAGGTCTAGCAGCGTTTCTACCGTGCGTTTCGAAATGGACATTTTTTCGGTACCGTTACTGGTTAACGTCGGATCCGATATTCGGCCCATCATCCTTAACAATGCGTGAATCGCGCTGCCGATTTATTAAGGGAATTTCAACTGCGTTGAGATTAGATGCTCCTGAACCGCCTATTTCATCGGCGGGCATATTTGATCGGCGGAAGGAACGCGCATGGCGACGGTACAGATCGACGGGCTCGGCCCGGACTATGAAAGCGTTAACGGCACACTGGCCATTACACGCAGGCTCAGTGACAAAGTGCTGGCGGCATTTAATCATGCCTATGCAACCGGCGAGGTCGAGGTCGCAACCAAACTCCGCGCCGTCCTCCTGGTCACCGAAGCAAAGCGCCCCAGGGGCGACAAGCGCGGCGGATACGACGCGACGGCACATGCCGATCTGTGGGTTGGCTTTGTCGAGGCGCGAAACACCTACAAATCGGTTTGTGAAAAGAACGGTGCCAAGGCATCCGATCTGGCGACCGCGCAGGAAAAGATGAAGAACGCCTATCGCGCCTGGAGCGAAATCTAGGCCACTCGAATAAAAACGAACCTGTTCATTTTTCAATTCGCCTTGCTTTCGATGACGGCGTAGACTTCCCTGCAACAGACCGGTGACGGCTTTTTCAGGGGAAGAATAATGAAAAACTATCTTGATGGCGGCGAAGCGATTGTCGAAGCGTTCCGGCGCCTTGATATCGATTACGTGATGGCCTCACCGGGCTCCGAATGGGGCTCTGTCTGGGAAGCCTTTGCCCGCCAGGATGCCAATAAAGCCGACGGCCCAACCTATCTGAGCTGCGCGCATGAAACTCTGGCCGTCAATCTGGCCATGGGCTACAGCGTCATGACCGGGCGGATGCAGGCCGTCATGCTGCACACCGGCGTTGGCCTGTTGCAGGGCTCCATGGGGATCGATGCGGCCAACCGCCAGGGTGTGCCGATGGTTGTCGTGTCCGGCGAATCCCTGACCTATAGCGAGCAGGAAGGTTTCGAGCCCGGCCCGCAATGGCAGGGGCTTTTGTCCGTGGTCGGCGGCCCGGCAAACCTCGTACAGGCGATCACCAAGTGGTCGCAGGCCGTCAGCAGCCCGTTCACCCTGCATGAACAACTGATACGCGCCGGTGAAATGGCGCAGCGTTCGCCCGCGGGCCCGGTCTATATGTCGGTGCCGATCGAGACCATGCTGCATGACTGGACGCCGCCGCAGAACCCGCGGGTCGTGCCGAAGCCGACGCTGCCCGTGCCGCCCGCATCTGAAATAGAGCGCGTCGCCGATATGCTTGTCGCCAGCCCGAACCCGGCCATTATCGCCGAGTCCATCGGACGCGATCCTGACGGCTACGCGGCGACGGTCGAGCTTGCCGAATTGCTGGCCATTCCGGTTTCCGATTCCGGGTGGAGCGATTTTACGAATTTCCCAAAGGACCATCCGCTGTATCAGGGTATTGGCAATCCCGATTACCTGCATGAATCGGATCTGGTGCTGACCCTGCGGTCGCGTGCGCCGTGGTCGCCGCCGAGCAACAAGCCGGCCAAGGCGACAATCGTGAATATCGACGAAGCGCCGTTCCGCAGCCATATGGTCCACCAGAACCTGCAGGCCGATATCTTCCTCGAAGGCGATGCGGTCGCCACGCTACAGGCGTTGATCGCCGCGGTGCGCGCAAAGGGTGTTGATGACGCCGCCGTCGCCGCCCGCCGGGAGCGCTGGTCAAAGGGGCATGAGGCTCTTGTCGCCCGCAAACAGGGTCAGGTCGATGAAGCGCTGGCGAAGGACACGATTTCACCCATCGGGCTTTGCGCCACGCTCGGTGACGTGCTGCCGGACGACACGATCTATATCGACGAGACCATCACCAGCCGGCGGTCGATCATCGAGCATATTGATTTCAAGGGTCCGCTCAGCTTCTTCAGCGTTGCCTCCGGCGGGCTGGGGCAGGGATTGGGTCTGGCGCTTGGTGCCAAGCTGGCGATGAAAGACCGCCCCATAGTCTCGGTCATCGGCGACGGCTCGTTCATGTATAACCCGGTCACCCAGAGCCTCGCACTTTCCAAGCACAAGGACATCCCGATCATGATCGTGGTGTTCAACAATGCCGGCTATTCGGCCATGCGCAAGGAACACCATGCTTATTACCCCGATGGTGTCGCGGCGGCATCCAACGCCTCGGTTGGCCATGAAATTACCGATGTGGACTACGCCGAACTGGGCAAGCCGTTCGGTTTTTACGGCCGACGGGTAGAGGCCCTGGCCGACCTGCCGGGCGTGCTGAAAGAGGCCTATGCGGCTACGCAGGAAGGCCGCACGGCCATCGTGAATGTCATTCTGGACGAAGGCGCGCCGGCGACGCGCTGAAGACGCACTGGCGACGTCGCATTCGATTGACACGCCCGCCGCTGCTCGGCTACACACGCACCTGCATACAGCGTGTAAACGATACCACTCCCCGGCGGAGAGGTGGCCGAGTGGCTGAAGGCGCTGGTTTGCTAAATCAGTATGCGGGTAACCGTATCGAGGGTTCGAATCCCTCTCTCTCCGCCAACTAGTCTCTGCTTTTGCCGTCTCTCATAGAATTTCCCTGAAAACCCCGGAATTCCCGGGCCTTTGCCGACGTCGGGGTCGGCGGAGACGGTCTCCGTCTGCGTATACCTGCGGTTTGGTCCTGGCGGTCTCCGTTTGGCCATTTTCTGGTTCGGTTTCCCTGCTAACAGGGAAATTTACAGGGAATTAGATCGTATTCGGTATTTCGGGTCTGTCAGATGGCGGAATAAGGGCGTTATTCCAGTGGTTTACCGGAGATTTCCCTGCAGGAATTAACAGGGAAATTTTGCGCGGTATCAGGGATTTCAAAAGCCGGAACAGGGAATTTCTGCCCCGAATCTCAAGGTTTCAGATACCGGCCAACCAGGCTCTCTGGTCGACCCACGAGGACCGATGCGGCGACCTGATGAGACTGTCAGCGGTCAGTGTTACAGGCTGCCGCCCGTCAACAATCGCCTGGACGATATCGGGCGCCAGAAAGGCGAGGTCGACCAGATGGGCGACGCGGCGTTGCGATATGCTTTCGCGGCCCGCGATCGCCTGCATGGTCGTGCCGGCCTTGATCTCTTCGAACCACGCCCAGCCTTTGGCGACGTTCTGCAATAGTGTTTCGTCGACCCCGGACGTTGTATCCCCGAGCACGAGCCGGACTTCGGCGCCGCGACGGCGCAGCGCAAAATCGCCGGCCAGTTTAAGGGCATCTCGATTGATATGGGCGGGCAGCACACCCAGTTTTTCGGCAAGAGCGACAGTGTCCAGCGTAACCGACAATTGGCCGGGTTCGATGCACCCGGCCTCGACGATGGCATTCATCGCCGGGCCCCGATCGGCACTGTTCAGAACCGTTGAGAGATCCCGCGCCTTCAATTGCAGTTCCTGCAGCATCCCGGCGGGCGCATCCCTGACCAGACAGTGTGTAGATGTGTGTGTCGCCAGCGCGTTGGTGACCAGGCGGGCGACCGCGCTCTCGAGCGCCGCAGCAGGAAGCCGCCATCCACCCGTGTCGCGATCGCCGCTGCGGACAACAAGTCTGCGCGAGATGTAGTACCGGTGACGCTTGCCGCGCCGAACCGCATGGGACGGCGTCAGACGGTCTCCCGTCTCGTCAATGAACTTCCCGGCCAGCGGAGACGATGTCGCGGTAATTGCAGGATTACTGGAGCTGTGTTGGTGGGCATTGAGCTTCTCCCTGACCGCATCGAAGGTGGTCCGGTCGATGATCGCCGGGTGCTGGCCAGGGTAGGTCTGTGTTTTGTGGCGGATCTCGCCGACATAGACCGGGTTGGAAAGTAGATGATATATCCGCCCGCGGGTGAAGGAGACACCACCCGTGACGTTGCCACCCGGTCGCGTCCGCTTTTTGCTCACCAGACCCAGGCGGTCCGCTTCCTCCTTCACGCACCGTACGCTGCCGAGCTCGAGATAAAGCCGGAATATGGATCTGACCGTTTTGGCCTCGGCGTCGTTGATGACGAGGGTCCGCTCCCTGGACTCGTAGCCGAGCGGCACCGGCCCGCCCATCCACAGCCCTTTCTTCTTGGAGGCAGCGATCTTGTCTCGGATGCGCTCGGCGGTGACCTCGCGCTCGAACTGGGCAAAGGACAAGAGCACGTTGAGCGTTAACCGGCCCATGCTGGTGGCGGTATTGAAGGCTTGCGTCACCGACACGAAGGAGGCGCCGGTCGTGTCGAAGCGTTCGACCAGTTTGGCGAAGTCGGCCAGGGACCGGGTCAACCGGTCAACCTTGTAAACAACGACGAGATCGACTTCGCCGGCTTCGATAGCGGCGAGCAGCTTCTGCAGGGCGGGACGTTCCAGCGTGCCGCCCGAGATGCCGCCATCGTCGTAGAGGTCCGGCACCAGCTTCCAGCCTTCTCCTTTCTGGCTGGCAATATAGGCGGCACAGGCCTCGCGCTGGGCATCGAGCGAGTTAAATTCCTGATCCAGTCCCTCGTCGGAAGACTTGCGGGTGTAAATCGCGCAGCGGACGAGTTTCTTCAGCATCAGGAAGCCTTAATGCCAAAGAACCTCGGGCCCGACCATTTGGTGCCCGTGATTGCCAGCGCGATGGCTGACAGCGAGCGATGCCGTTGCCCGCGCCAGAGGTAGCCGTCATCCTCGACGTCGACCTCGTGCAAGGTGCCGTTCCATTCCCGGACCAGCCGGGTGCCACGACCAGGAAGGCGGCGCGTTACGGAGCCGGACTCCGGCTTGGACGCGGCTTTCAGGGCACGGATCGTGCGGACGGAATGCCCGCCAAAGGCCCTGACCTGGATTTCACAGGCGATGCCCTTTTGCAGAAGAGGGCCTGACAGGCCTGGCGGGGCGTCTCGGCCGAACACGGAGCGCCAGTTTTCGAGCAACGCAGAACGATCCAGAGCATCGAGCGTGGCGAGTTCACGCTCGATGCGGGTGCCTTTGTCCACGGTCATTGCGCCGGTCCTGCCGGGGCGCCGGAGATCCGGTATCGAGTCCCGCCCTGTTTGCCCGGTGGCAGCTTCTCAATTGCGTATCCGGCCTTTCTGAGCCGTGATACGGCCGCTCGGGTCGAATGGGGCTGCCAGCCGAGTCTGGCGCTCAGCGTGGCAATGTCCTGGCCTGACCGTGCTTTCAGCAGTCGAACAAGTTTATCGGTTTTCGTTGCCGGATTTTTCGTCTTCGTCGGGGGGGTTATTGTCATATCTGACCTCGGTATCGGGCCGCAGGGAATTCCGCAGGCCTGTCACCGAGGAGAGCCCGGACCGGTCCGGGCTGGCGGCAGAAACGACAGGATCGTCCTGCGGCACTTTACCAGAAACGCTCTGTTTCGGCCGGAAGTCCAGTCATTCCGGGCCGTACATCGTTATTTCAACGTCGTTGGCGTTGATCTCAAAAAGACCGGAAGAAGTCCGGTTGAGCACCCTGCAAAACCTGACGATCTGTGAACGAGCTTTCTCACCACCGGTTTAACGTAACCGGCGGGATATGATTGCCAAACGGATCACGAATGCCCTCGTTTTTACCCCCGCCTACCGCCAACAGGGGAAGCTTGTTCCGAGATTTGCTCTTGATCCAGGAAAGAAACTGCGACACGGAGTCTACTTGGTCGTCATGTCGGCTATTGGGGAACCCTAGGAGTTCTGACAGGAACATGTCCAGCCATGGGGCATCCTCTGGAAGAAAAACCTGTCTGGCCTCGATTGTCGGTGATTGCGCCTCAAGCCGAACGTGCTTGTCATCCATTACCCTGATACCGATCGGCCCGGGAAAGGAATCGGGCGAAGAGTCACGGAGATCCTGTACCAGGCTCTCTCCGAGACCGTTCCGCTCAATCAGAACAGCAGTCGCTTTATATCGTTTCTGTAGAGTAATGACCTTGCGTTTTAGTCTGGGGAAATGCAGGCGGTCACGCCAGACATCAATGAGGTAATAGTTCCGGCCGAAAACTGCCCACGTTGTGCACACAGACCAATCGGCTTTGTCCTCTTTCGACACGGCAATGTCCCAGCTTTGCACGATCTGATCGGGTGTTTCGGTGAGGGGCAATGAATAGGATCTGAACCAGCGCCGTTTGACGAGATTGCCCTCGCGCGGGATGGGGCGCTGCTGATACTGGGCGGAAAAGACCAGGCTACCCATTTCAGATTTAAGACGTTTGAGATCATCTTCCGACATTCGCTCCGGATGCAGAATATCGCCGACAGACCTGTGGATGATATCGTCCGCAGCCGGTCCAACCCGGATCGTCTGTTCCGCGTCTGCAATTGCCGGAAGTTCCAGATTGGCCCATGATTCCTGGGCCAGGAGATAACCCGCGAGATCCTCTTCGTGCAGACGTTGCATGACAACGATAATGCGCCCCGAGCCCTGATCATTCAGGCGGGTAATCAGAGAATTAGAATACCAGTCGATGACATTCTGCCGCTCGGTATCCGAAGCCGCGTCAGCCGCTTTCATCGGGTCGTCAACAAGGATGATATCGGCGCCACGGCCCGTCAGGGTCCCGCCCGTCGAGGTGGCGAACCTGCCGCCACCCTCTGTCGTCGTGGTTTCGTGTGCCGTATCCCGTTTGATCTTCATGTGCGGGAATACCCTCTGATACCACTCGCTCTGTACGACCCTCCGAAATTGGAGAGCGAGTTCATCCGCGAGATCCTGTGAATAGCTGACGCAGATGAAATCCAGAGAAGGATTGTGTCCCAGCGACCAGGCAACGAAGGCGACCGAACTGGAAATCGACTTCAGCGAACGAGGGGGTTGGCTGATGATCAGGCGCCTGTTTTCTCCTCTTGAACAACGTTCGAGTTCATAGCTGATCGCGTCGATGTGCCAGTTATGCCGATATGTGGTGCCGGGCGACACGGTCTGAAATGCTTTGTGGATGAAAGCGGAGAGACTCTCCCGCAATATCGCGTCAACCAGATTGATATCATTCATCGCTGTTCTCTCCGTCATGGGTGTGTTGATCGGCGTCTAGGGCGGGATCCTCCCGGGTGGCGTTCCGGAGCCGCTTCAGTACCCCGGGAGCGTGGAGTGAAATGAGCTCCTCGTCCGATACAGATATTGCCTCGCCTGCGTTCGTGTCGAGCTTTTCGCCGTTGTATATGCGCGCGAGCTCGAGGAGGCGGTCGAGGGCTCGCGCATCGCCCTTGAGCGCTTTTTCGCGAAGCCTCAGGATCAGAGCTTTCTGCGACGTTATCGCTTTCCGCTTGCCGTTCTCTGTTACCGAGATCGGCTGGCTGAGGGCATCCAGAACGTCGGATTTGAAGTTCCTGGCACCCTTGGGGCGACCTTTCGGGTTGCCTGACTGACCTTTTCTGAACCGGGTTTTCTTCGGTGGTTTGCCAAAGCCTGTTTCGTAATCATCATCAGCCATGACGCGCCTCCGATGACTGTTCGGTCATGCCCTCTCGCCGCCCGCGCAGTTGTTCGAAATTCAGGCCGGTTTCGAGATGGATCGCCGTTTCACCGGTGAATGCCTCGTATCGCCGGATCGTCACGTCCACGTAGTTCGGGTCGATCTCCAACCCGTAACATCGTCGTCCCGACCGGTCGGCTGCGAGGATCGATGTTCCCGATCCGCAGAAGGCGTCGAGGATGATCCCGCCCCGCTTCGAACAGTCCTTGATTGCATCTTCAACAAGTGCGACCGGCTTCACCGTCGGATGAATCGCGAGTTCTGCGTCGCGGTCTTTTCCGAATGCGTTGATGCCTGCGTAGTCCCAGACATTGGTTCTGTAACGTCCGTTTGCACCCAGTTCGACGTTGTTGATATGCGGGGCGTGGCCCGCCTTAAACACGGCAACCAGTTCGTGTTTCGAGCGATATAGCGAACCCATGCCGCCGTTTGTCTTGTTCCAGACACAGAGATTTTTGAGTTCGCTGTAAACAGACCGGCCGGCGCCAAGCAGCTGGTATAGATGACGCCAGTCCATGCAGACGAAGTGGATCGCGCCGTCGACGCTGTTTTTTGCCATCAGATCTAGGGCTGTCTTCAGGAATTCCACAAACTCTTCCTCGGACATCTCGCCCGACGCCATGGAGAACTCTGCGTGTCTGATCGAGCCGAGCCCGCAAACATGCCCGTCTATTCTCACGTTGTATGGAGGATCGGTGAACACCATCTGGGCGGGGGCGCCATCCATGAGTTGTCGGTACGCTGTCGGGTCCAGTGCGTTACCGCACAGAAGCCTGTGCTGACCAAGCTGCCAGAGATCTCCGGGTTTGCTCACGACAGGCTGCCCTGGGTCGAGTTCAGGAATCTGGTCTGCCTGGTCGTGTGTTTCTGAGCTATTCAGACCGTCAATCAGGGTATCAATTTCGCCCATCGCGAAACCGGTGATCTCGATATCGAAGTCTAAGTCGAGTTCAGTGAGCGCCTGAAGTTCTATTGCCAGAAGCTCGTCGTCCCATCCCGCAAGCTCTGCGAGCTTGTTATCGGCGATTACGTAGGCGCGAATTTGAGCGTCGCTCATGTTTGTAAGCGGGATAGTTGGTATACGTTTCATGCCAAGCAGCTTGGCAGCTTCGATTCGTCCGTGGCCTGCGACTATCCTGTCTGTATCGTCGATCAGGACCGGGTTCGTCCACCCGAAGGATTCGATCGACGCGGCGATCTGTCGGATTTGCTTTAAAGAGTGTGTTCTGGGATTGCGTTCGGACCGCTTTAAGGACGAGATTTTCCGGTATTCGATATTGTGATTTAAAAACTGTTCTTTGGGGTCGTTATTGCGGAGCATTGAGCCCTCCTCTGTGAGTGGAGGGCTATCTACTATCCGGCTTTTGAACGTGCATGTTCCGAAAAGAATGTACCTTCGAAGAACTGGTTAGGAACGGTGTTCTATGTGCTGGCGGATGGCCGTGCTTAACGTGTGTTCCTTTACGCCGGGATCAATGCTCTGCATGCAGGCTTCCAGGAATTTTGCTCCATTACCCGAAGGGCCGCTGCGATATTCGAGAAGCTCACCTTTATTGGAGAGTGTGACGCGGGTTTTTGTTATGTCTTCGAATAGCGCACAAAGCTTGCCGACGGCCCAGCTTAAATCGTCGTTCCGGTCCGGGCCCTTTGTCGATTTCAGGCGGGTGATGCAGGAGCGAATGGCGGAACGCAAAACATCGCAATCAGGTTCTTGCGTAAAGAGGAGACGGACGGCAGGTTCACCAGATGGCGCGAGTTCTCGGGATTTGCATAATTCGTCAAAAAGTTCACTAATTGCTCTGGCATTTAGCGCATTCAGCAGGCCCGCAGATATCTTTTCCCGCGCATCAAGTTGTTCCAGAGCCTTGCGAGCCTCGACTCGTTTGATCAAGCAGCGGCCAGATCGTTGCCATTTCCGGTAATGCGTGCCGATCGTTTCGACTTCACTACAGATTGTGATTGCCTCGTCTTCCGAAAGGGACTTTGGGAAGCTATCAAAGATGGCGTTCAAATCTTCGTTCTGAAGCTGAAAAAACTTGACTTTAACAGCGCGATCCACACCCCATTTGGGGTCGACTGAGCGTGGCATTTTCACTCCCGTTTTTCATGACGGAGAGATGATCGAACGTCAAAGTGCCGGATTTGTCCAGTCTAGACATTGCGAGACAATTCGCACTTAGCCCCCATTTCCCAGATGAACTCGTTAATCGATGCCCTGAGATGGAGATTGTGCTATAAGAATCAATGTGTTGAGGCGTTGATGGAGTGGTTCGCATGGCACACCCGATGGGTGAATCGAAACGGGGCGGACTTCGGGTCGATTTTAACCGCCGCCTGAAGCTGGAATTTCACGGCTCCCAGATCACTTCCGACGGAGGGTTACTCGCTTATCGGGAGCTTGATGATGGGCAGTGTCAGAGCAAAACGGCTTGAGGCAGACAAGGCCGTTCTTTAGCCTCGACGGATGAAAAATCCATTCCGTTATTTCAACAGTTCACCCGAGATCATCCGTCTCACGGTGATGATGTACATCCGTTATCCACTGTCGCTCCGCGAGGTCGAGGACCTGTTGTTCGAGCGCGGCATCGACATTTGCCACGAGACGGTCCGGTTCTGGTGGAACCGCTTCGGACCGATGTTCGCCGCGGAGATCCGGAAACGGCGGGTTCATCACGGTTGGTATTCGAACTGGCGCTGGCACCTGGACGAGGTTTTCGTGAAGATCAATGGCGAGACGCATTACCTCTGGCGCGCGGTCGACCACGAGGGCGAAGTGCTGGAAGTGTTTGCGACGAAACGGCGGGATCGCAAGGCAGCGCTTCAGTTTCTGAAGCGCGCGATGAAACGCTACGGTCAGCCGCGGGTGATCGTGACCGACCGGCTTCGGTCCTACCGGGCAGCGATGAACATGATCGGGAATGCCGCTGACCAGGAAGTTGGTCGCTGGCTGAACAACCGGGCGGAAAACTCACACCAGCCGTTTCGAAGACGGGAAGGGGCGATGGCGAAATTTCGAGATGTGAAGACCCTGCAAAAGTTCGCTTCCGTCCATGCCTCGATCCACAACCATTTCAACCTCGACCGTCAGCTCACGCCACGCGAAACTTTCAAACAAGATCGATCAGCTGCCCTGGCTGAATGGCGTCAATTGGTAGCCTGAAAGCTGGGTTACGCGTCATTTCAGAGACTGGTTCGCATTGGTCTGACAGCACCCTTCGTCGGTCTGTCGGCGCAAGCGGAGACGGTTCTCAAAGCGGACCCGTATTGCGGTCATCTGTTTGTGTTCCGGGGTCGGCGCGGCGATTTAATCAAAGTGATCTGGTGGGACGGCCAGGGCGCCTGCCTGTTCTCGAAGCGTCTTGAGCGCGGCCGGTTCGTGCGGCCGGCGGCGGCGGGTGGCAAGCTTGTGATCGGCACGGCGCAACTGTCGATGCTGCTGGAAGGGATCGACTGGCGCACGCCGCAGCGGACGTGGCGGCCGCTGACGTCAGGGTGATAAAACCTGTTTTAATACAACGGTTTGATGCTGTTTTGGATTCCAGTGTTGGCCGGAATCTGGTAGAGTCTCGCCATGCTCGACGACGCTCAAGAACTCCCGAATGACCCCGCTATCCTGAAGGGTCTTGTCGCTTCGCTGGCGTCGGAGCTCAAGTTCCGCGACATTCTGATCGAGAAGCTGAAGCATCAACTGGTCGGCCTGCGCCGCCATCGGTTTGGGTCGCGATCGGAGTCTCTGGATCAGCTTGAGCTGACGCTGGAAGAGGAAGAGATCGCCCTGGCGGCTGAAGCGCCGGTTCAACAGGATACAGCGGCGGCTGACGAGAAACGCCAGCCAAAGCGGCGACCGCTGCCCGATCACCTGCCGCGCAATGAGACCGTTCTCTCGGCGGGCGATGCCTGCGCCGACTGTGGCGGCCGGCTCAATCGGCTTGGCGACGACGTCACCGAGGAATTGGAATATGTCCCCGGCCGTTTTGTCGTGAACCGGATCGTGCGACCGCGCATAGCCTGCACCTGCTGCGAGACGTTCCGTCAGGCCGAGCTGCCCTCGCGGCCGATTGAGCGCGGGCGTCCCGGCCCCGGGCTTCTGGCCCATGTGCTGGTCTCGAAGTATGGCGATCATGCGCCTTTGTACCGGCAAAGTCAGATATTCCAGCGCGAGGGGGTCGATCTGGATCGATCGACGCTGGCCGACTGGGTAGGCCAATCCGCCAGACTGCTCGAGCCGTTGGCGGATGCGATTGGCCGCCATGTGCGGCGCGGACAGGAGATCTTCGCCGACGATACGCCGGTGAAGATGCAGGCGCCGGGAACGGGCAAGACCAGAACCGCCAGATTGTGGGCCTATGCGAGAGACGAGCGGCCCTGGGCCGGCACCGCACCACCGGCCGCATGGTACCGGTTCTCGATCGATCGCAAGGCAATACGGCCGGGCGATTATCTTGGCGAGTTCGAGGGCTGGATGCATGCCGACGGCTATGCCGGCTTTGAGGAGCTATACCGCTAGGGCCGGGTTCGCGAGGTCGCCTGCATGGCGCAAGTTCGTCGATGTGCAGCAATCGCAGGGCTCCGCCATCGCGGAGGAGGCGATCGAAAGGATCGCCGAGCTCTATGGCAACGAAAAACGGCTGCGCGGCAAGCCGCCCGATGAACGGGCGCGGATCAGACAGGCCAATGCCAAACCGCTGCTCGACGATCTGGAGGTCTGGCTGGGCGCCCAATTGCGCAGGATATCCGCCAAGACGCCGCTCGGCGGCGCGTCCACTACGCCATCACGCGCCTCAAGAGGCTGCGGCCCTATATCGACCACGGCGTTCTGGAACTCGACAACAACACCGCCGAGCGCGGCATCGCCATCGGACGCAAGAACTGGCTTTTTGCCGGTTTCGAAGGCGGCGGCCAGTCAACCGCCATCGCCTATAGTCTGATCGAAACCGCCAAACTCAACGGCGTCGATCCGCAAGCCTGGCTGACCGATGTTCTCGACCGTATCGCCGACCACAAAATCACCCGCATCGACGAACTGCTGCCCTGGCATTACCCCGAGCCTCAACATAACTGCCGCGCCCCTGAAAAGCGCAGGGTCGGCTAGGCCGGACGCTTACGTTGTCGGTGCGTCTGCGGCAGGTTCACGAGGTATGTGCGCCGAAATCCACCATCGACGACTGGCTGCGGTCGCGCAGGATCAGCTTTAAAAAAAACCGCACACGCCAGCGAACAGGAGCGGCCCGATGTGCAGGCGGCCCGAGCGGTGTGGCGCAAACGCCAGGCCTGGCTGCAGGCGCACCCGGCGCGGATCGGCAACATCGTGTTCATCGATGAAACCGGTGAGAACGCCGGAGCAATAATCCCTCATTGAAGCGGCCGGAAAGTCTGGTTGCGCCGGAGTAAAATTCCGTCAGCGATAGCCTTTTGTGTATTTGAGCGAAGGGCGGGGAATGAAGCGAGTGGAATTGTATGCGCGGGTGCGCCACGCGGTGATGATAGATGGGCTGAGCCAGCGGGAAGCGGCTCGTTGCTTTGGGATTGATCCGCGCACGGTCAGGAAGATGCTGAGCTATTCCGTGCCGCCGGGTTATATCCGGACGAGGCCGCCAGTGCGCCCGAAGCTCGATCCCTTCATCGGTGTTATAGACAGCATCCTGGAGGAGGATAAAGAACGCCCGAAGAAGCAAGGCTTCGCCTATCTGGCTGTCGTGATCGACCTCTACTCCCGTCGTGTCGTTGGCTGGTCTATGCAGAGCCGCCAGACGACGGACGTTGTCCTGCAGGCATTGCTGATGGCGGTGTGGCGCAGGAAACCGAAGAACAGGGTGCTGATCCACTCGGACCAGGGTTCCCAGTTCACCAGCAGGGACTGGGCTTCATTCCTGAAGCACCACAATCTGGAGCATTCCATGAGCCCGCGCGGAAACTGTCATGACAACGCGGTCGCGGAGAGCTTCTTCAACCTGCTCAAGCGCGAACGGATAAGGCGCAGGACCTATAAAACCCGAGCCGGTGCCAGGCAGGACGTGTTCGACTACATCGAGATGTTCTACAATCCGAAGCGGAAGCACACGAAAAACGGGATGCTCTCGCCCGTTGAGTTCGAACGGCAGCGAAAAACGATAACCGAAGGCGTCTAAAAAACTAGGGGCTATTCATTCTTTCGATAGTCCGTGGGCCCAATACACCTTAATTTTGGATTTAAATGCGGAGATGAAGCCGCATTCTGGACCGAAATTCCCGTGATGTCAGCGATGTTCTCACCCATTCTCTAGGAGAATTTTAAGGAGTATCTGTGATGCAGGCAAACGATGCGCGAACCCTCCAGGGTAAAGTCGGTGAAGTCGGTGAAGTCGGTGAGTTTGGGGGGGGTGAGTCCTGCCCGCTCAATCCCGCTAGGGGTGTTATACATGGACTCTTAATATCTCTGTTGCTTTGGGGTGGTTTGGTAACAATAATTTATAAAATGTTCTAAAATATCTAGATTGGGAGATGCTCTCTGCAGGATATTGTCACGTTAACAGGGGAAACGGCTAACCTCGCCAATTTCATGCGGACTTTGGCTTTACCCGAAGAGGTGGAGCATTGGTCACTGACCACGTTACGGGAGAAGCTGGTCAAGATCGGAGCCAAGGTCGTCAGACATGGCCGTTACGTTACGTTCCAATTAGCCGAGGTAGCCGTGCCGAAAATCTTGTTCCAGAAAATCCTGGCCTTGATTGATGATCTACGCCGAAGCCCCGTTCCGGTGTAGGCCGAGGAAATTGACGGGAAGGTGGAAAGACATGAGAGGTGTGTCTGGATGGCGGGAATTATCGAAAAATAGCATTCAGAACGCCGCTAATTCGTCAAAATTAGAGGCGTCGGGCGATTGGAGAAAATAATGCTTCAGAAAAGGGTATGATTTTGTATAATAGTACCGATTGTGAAGATCATATGGGAAATGTCAGTTTAGAACTTCTTCGCCTGGATAAAGAAATTACTCTCATTCTGAGTGATATCCTTATGTCCGGGCCAAAACAACCCAAGCTGGCTCATATTCTATCCTTTTGATAACTCACTCATGGTGTCGTGATTTCATCAGAACAATGAGCGAGAGTGGGTATTTTTAGAGATGCCCTAGAGTTGTCCATGGAAAACACTGTCTGTTATTCAACGAGGAACAATGAATTTTTCCACCCCTGAAGATTATTACGCGGTTCTTGGAGTCTTACCCTCTATCGAACAAACAGCCCTTGCCGCAGTCTATAAAGCACTAATTAGAAAATATCATCCTGACGTTTATTCAGGTGATAAAACGG
>JBLIMV010000023.1:0-99575 GCA_047638395.1 Paracoccaceae bacterium
GAATAAAGGCCGCCAGGTTGCTTTCGATTATTTTGTGGCGATCCCCAAATTCCAGTCGCAGTCCGAAGGCAAAAGCGTCTTCAACGTAACCGGCGAGTTCGAAGGCAACCGGACACGGATGCTGTATCAGGACGATCTCGACATGACGATCCCGGTCAAAGTACCGAGGGACGGCGCGTCGCTGGAAATCATCCTTGGCTTCCAGCTGACGCCGGAAGAACTCAAATACAACCGAAGCCGCAAACAGCGCTGATCGATCAGGTCGATATGATTCGCCGCGGGAGTTGTATTGGCCTCGCCGGCGACTAAGATGTTGCCAAGTACCTTGAAGACCATTTCAGGCAGGTTTCTATCGGTTCGGATGGAAATACAGCCTTACAGACGAGCCCTGCGGGAGAGACGGTATCCGCATGGATCCGCCGCCGAAGGAGCAACCGCCCCGGAAACTCTCAGGCAAACGGACCGCAGGGGGATGTAGCTCTGGAAAGCAGGCGGCCGCTTTGCCGCCTCACCGAAGGCGTAAACCCGCAGACTCGCGGGTGAATCTCTCAGGTTACCGGACAGAGGGGGCACGCAGGCTTCGATTTTCGGAGCCGCTCATCCGTGAGGAGGACGTGCTATCGCCGGAACCGACACAACTGATCTGAAACGGACCGCGCTTTATGATCTGCACGTCGCGCAGGGCGGAAAAATGGTGCCGTTTGCCGGGTATGAGATGCCGGTGCAGTACCCCGCGGGAATCCTCGCCGAGCACAATCACACACGCGCCAGGGCCTCCATTTTTGACGTCTCTCATATGGGGCAGGTCGCCCTCCGCGGCGACAATCCGGCCGCGGCGCTGGAGACCCTTGTTCCCGGCGATATTGTGGGGCTGGCGGCGGGCCGCATGCGCTACAGCATGTTCACCAATGCGACTGGCGGCATTCTGGATGACCTGATGGTCACCAATGTCGGTGATTATCTGTTTCTGGTGGTGAACGCCGGCTGCAAGGACGCCGACATCGCTCATCTGCGCGCAGACCTGCCCGGCGCGGTAGAGATCGAGGTTCTTGACGATCGCTCGCTTATTGCGTTGCAGGGACCTGCGGCGGCGGCGGTTCTCGCCCGGCATGCACCGGGGGCGGACAGTATGCCGTTTATGAGCGCGCTGCCGTTCGAAATCGATGGGTCCCGCCTTGCGGTCACCCGATCCGGATATACCGGCGAAGACGGTTATGAGATTTCCATCCCGTCGGCGGATGCTGTGCAGATCACCGAATTACTGCTTACCGATACCGATGTGGAACTGGCGGGGCTCGGTGCGCGGGATTCGCTGCGGCTTGAAGCGGGTTTGTGTCTTTACGGTCATGATATAGACGCCGCGACGACGCCGGTCGAAGCCGGGCTGACCTGGTCCATCGGCAAGCGCCGCCGGGTTGAAGGCGGGTTCCCGGGCGCCGAAATCATCCAGCGCCAGATCGCTGACGGTGCCGCGCGCAAACGTGTCGGCATCCTGCCTGATGGCAAGGCTCCGGCGCGCGAAGGGACCGAAATCACGGATGCAGATGGCGTTGTCATCGGTGCCGTCACGTCGGGCGGATTCGGGCCGTCGGCGGGCGGGCCCATCGCCATGGGATATGTCGATAGCGGTCATACTGCCAAAGAAACACCGGTGAATCTGGTTGTCCGCGGGAAACCGCGCCCCGGCCGGATCGCTGCAATGCCATTCGTTCCAAACAGATATTACAGAGGACAGGAGTAACCGATATGAGCGATTTGAAATATTCGAAAGAGCATGAGTGGGTCCGGCTGGACGGCGATATCGCCACGGTCGGCATCAGTCATTTTGCCCAGGAACAGTTAGGCGATGTGGTGTTTGTCGAGCTGCCTGAAGTCGGCAAACAGGTCGTCCAGAACGGCGATGCCGCCGTCGTCGAATCCGTCAAGGCGGCAAGCGAGGTATACGCGCCGCTTACCGGCGAGATCGTCGAGGTGAACGCAGCACTGGAAGACGACCCCGAGCTGGTCAACCAGTCGCCGACCGACAAGGGCTGGTTTATGAAAATCCGCATGTCCGACACATCGCAGCTCGACGGCATGATGGACGAAGCGGCATATAACGACTTTACGGCGAGCCAGGGCTGATGCGCTACCTGCCGCTCACCGAGGCTGATCGGCGGGAGATGCTCGGCGTGATCGGCGCGCCGTCGGTCGACAGTCTGTTCAGCGATGTGCCGGAAAGCGTCCATCTCT
The DNA here is from genome assembly GCA_047638395.1 of Paracoccaceae bacterium. Taxonomy (GTDB): domain Bacteria; phylum Pseudomonadota; class Alphaproteobacteria; order MPNO01; family UBA830; genus CAXBCP01. Next base: position 2,233 of record JBLIMV010000023.1, read on the forward strand.
CCGAGCCGGTCGACCTGCCGGCCCATCAGGGCGAACTGGAGGTCGAGCGCGCGCTGACCGCCATGGCGGCGGAGAACGTGGCGGCGGGCAGTGTGCCGTTTTTCCTCGGTGCCGGTGCCTATCGCCACCATGTGCCAGCGTCGGTGGATCACCTGATCCAGCGCGGCGAGTTTCTGACCTCTTACACGCCGTATCAGCCCGAAGTTTCCCAGGGCACCCTGCAATACCTGTTCGAGTTCCAGACCCAGGTGGCGCTGATTACGGGCATGGATGTGGCGAATGCATCGATGTATGACGGTGCAACGTCTTGTGCCGAGGCGGCCTTGATGGCGCGCCGCGTGACACGGCGCGCCGATGTGGTTCTGTCGGGTGGGTTGCATCCGCATTACACCGAGACCACGGAAACACTGCTTAAATTTCTCGACAGCGAAATCGATGTTTTGCCGCCTGATATTGACGGCGATGAGGATATTTCAGCGCATATCGCCGACGGCACTGCCTGCGTTGTCGTGCAGTATCCGGACATGTTCGGCCGGGTGCGCGATCTGCAGCCGATTGCCGATGCCTGTCATGATGCCGGTGCGCTGCTGGTTGTCGTGATGAACGAAGTTGTTGCCCTTGGCGTGCTCAGGCCACCGGGCGATATGGGCGCCGACATCGTTGCCGCCGAAGGCCGCTCGCTTGGAAACCCGCTGAATTTCGGCGGGCCTTACGTGGGGCTGTTTGCGACGCGTGATAAATACGTACGCCAGATGCCGGGCAGGCTTGCCGGTGAGACTGTCGACGTCGATGGCAAGCGCGGCTGGGTGCTCACCCTGTCGACCCGTGAACAGCATATCCGCCGCGAGAAGGCGACGAGCAATATCTGCACCAATTCGGGGCTGTGTGCCCTCGCGTTCACCATTCACCTGTCTTTGCTCGGCGAAGACGGGTTCCGCCAGTTGGCGACGATAAACCATGCAAAGACGGTGCAGCTTAGCGACCGGCTGGCGGCAGCGGGGATAGAGGTCGTGAACGATACGTTCTTTAACGAACTGACCGTGCGGCTCACCAAACCGGCAGCGCCCATCGTAGACCGGTTGGCCGAGGACGGTATTCTTGCAGGCGTGCCGGTGTCGCGGCTGCGCCCGGGCGACGATGCGCTTGCCAACCTGCTGCTGGTCGCCGTGACGGAGACTGTTACCGATGACGATATGGACCGGCTCTGCACCGCGTTAAAGGAGTCCACATAATGGATGGTCGCTCGAGCGATACACACACAGGGAACCGTGGACTTCGGCTGGAAGAACCGCTGATCTTCGAACAGGACGCACCGGGACGCAGCGGTGTCGATCTGCCAGAGGCGGCGCCGGTGCAAAGCCGTCTCGGCGGGCTCGACCGCCAGGACGCTATCGGGCTGCCCGGTTTGTCCGAGCCGCAGGTTGTGCGGCACTACACCCGCCTCAGCCAGAAGAATTACGCGATCGATGCCGGCTTCTACCCGCTGGGATCGTGCACAATGAAGCATAATCCCCGGCTGAACGAAAAAATGGCCCGCCTGCCAGGGTTTGCAGATCTTCATCCGTTACAGCCCGAAGCCACGGTGCAGGGGGCATTGCGGTTGATCGATACGCTGGCCCACTGGATCAAGACGCTCACCGGCATGCCGGCGGTCGCCATGTCGCCCGCCGCCGGCGCCCATGGCGAGCTGTGCGGGTTGATGACGGCGCGGGCAGCGCTCGAAGCCCGTGGGGATGGACGCAAACGTGTGCTGGTCCCCGATTCTGCCCATGGCACCAACCCGGCGACGGCGGCGATATGCGGTTACGCGGTCGAAGCAATTCCGCTGACAGACCGGGGCCGCGTGGATCTCAACGCCCTGAAAGCGGCATTGGACGGAGATGTCGCTGCCTTCATGCTGACCAACCCGAATACGTGCGGTCTGTTCGAGGACGAGATCCTGGAACAGGCACAGGCGGTGCACGATGCGGGAGCGTTCTTCTATTGCGACGGGGCAAATTTCAATGCCATCGTCGGGCGCGTGCGGCCGGGCGATCTTGGTATCGACTGCATGCACCTGAACCTGCACAAGACGTTTTCGACGCCGCATGGCGGCGGCGGGCCGGGCAGTGGGCCTGTGGTCCTGTCCGAAGCGCTGGCGGATTACGCCCCGCGGCCCTGGGTGGTCCACGGGGAAGACGGTTTCAGTCTGGTCGAGCACGAGGGCGAGACGGGTCAGGCGACACCCTATGGCCGGATGAAGGCGTTCCATGGCCAGATGGGCATGTTCGTCCGCGCGCTTGCCTACATGATGAGCCACGGATCGGACGGATTACGTCAGGCATCGTCCGATGCCGTTCTCAACGCGAATTATCTGCTGGCCAGCCTGTCGAAGGAGCTCAGCCTGGCCTATGATGGCCCGTGCATGCATGAGGTCCTGTTCGATGACGGCTTCCTGAAGGGGACCGACGTCACCACCCTCGATTTTGCCAAGGCGATGATCGACGAGGGCTTTCATCCGATGACCATGTATTTCCCGCTGGTCGTCCATGGGGCGTTGCTTATGGAACCGACGGAGACGGAAAGCCGCGAAAGCCTCGACCAGTTTATCGACACCATGCGCCATCTGGCGAAACGGGCGAAGGACGGGGACGCACAGGCGTTCCATGATGCGCCCGTGCACACACCACGCAGACGGCTCGATGAAACCGCAGCGGCGCGCCGCCCGATCCTGCGCTGGCGCCCCGATCCGGTTCAGGGAGAGGCCGCGGAGTAGCAGCTGCCGAGATTGATACGCGGTTCAGACACAAAAAAGGCGGGGAATACCCCGCCTTTTTTAGTGCTGCAGATCTGAAGATCAGTGCAGTTTTTTGGACAGTTCCGAAATAGCGTCGTTGACCAGCGCGTCCGACTTGCCATCATCCATGCTGGATGCGATCAGGCTGCGGGTCGCCGCGACGGCGACGTCGACTGATATGGCACGGACTTCGCGAATGGCGTCTGCTTCGGCCTGGGCGATTTTCTCGACGGCGAGTTGTTCACGCCGTTTGAGCGTTTCTTCCAGTTTCTTAGCGCCGGCCTTTGCAAGGTGATCCGCTTCTGAGCGGGCCTGGGCGACCATCTGCTCGGTCTCTTTGACCGCGTCGCGCTGCTTGCGCTGGTATTCGGCGAGCAGCTGCTGGGCTTCCTCGCGGAGACTCGCTGCCTGGTCGAGACTGTTCCGGATATCTTCCGCCCGGCCGTCAAGCGCCCCGGTGATCATCGAGCCCACCTTCATCCAGAGCATAAAGGCGACAAAGATAACGAAGCCGACGGCAACCCAGAGTGTCGGATCATTCCAATCCATCAGCCGCGCTCCCGCATTGCTGCGGCAACTGCCGCTTCAGCGCTATCCGCCGGTACATCCTTACCGATTAGCCGCGCCGTTGCAGCCTGCGCTACTTCGACGGCGACCGTCTGGATATTGGCCAGTGCCGCGTCCCGCGCCTTATCGATGCGTGCTTCGGCTTCGGCGACATCCGCCTTGATGCGCGTGGTCAGCGCATCCTGACGGGCCGTTGCGTCTGCGGCGAGTGCGACATTGGCCTCACGGATGACCGTCTGTGCCTGAGAGCGTGCGTCGGCGACCAGCTTTTCATAAGCGGCGATCGCGTCGTCAGCTTCCTGCTTGAATTCCTCCGCTTTGCGAAGATCTTCATCAATGCGCTCCTGGCGTTCCTGCAGGATCGTCGAGACCCGCGGCAGGGCAGCTTTCCAGAGCACGATGTAGAGCAACCCAAAGGTAACGAACAGCCAGAAGATCTGGCCGAGATACGTATGGATTTGTTCAAGTTGAGGCATTTGACAGCGCTACCTTATCGGTAGGTTCGACGAATTAGCCGAACAGGATGATGAGGGCGATAACCAGCGCGAAGAGCGCGATGGCTTCCACGAGCGCGAAGCCAAGCATGGTCATCGTGAAGACGTCTTTACTTGCGGCGGGATTGCGGCCCACGGCGGTGATGAATGCCGCGAAGATGTTACCGATACCGATACCGGCTCCGATAACGCCGATAACGGCGAGTCCGGCGCCGATCAGTTTGGCTGCTTCTAGTTCCATTTTATAGTTCCTTTCTTAAAGTTTGTGCGCAGGGGAGCGAATTTTTTTAACAGTCCCGCTTAGTGGAGATGCAATGCATCGTTGATGTACAGGCAGGTTAGAATCGCGAAGACGTAGGCCTGCAAAAACGCGATGAGAAATTCCAGGCCTGTCAGCGCGCCGACAAAGGCGAGCGGCAATACGCCTGCCGCGCCGAGTGCGGGAACGAAGCCGGCAAACACTTTGAGCAGGGTGTGACCCGCCAGCATGTTTGCGAACAGCCGCATTGCCAGGCTGATCGGCCGTGACAGATAGGAAATGATTTCGATCGGAATCAGCAGCGGCCACATCCAGACGGGCACGCCGGGCGGCACGAAGAACGTAAAGAACTTTATGCCGTGCTTGGCGAAGCCAAGGATCGTGACGCCGGTAAAGACGACCATCGCCATCGCGAACGTGACGGCGAGATGGCTCGTGAATGTGAAGCTGTACGGCACCATGCCTAGCATGTTGCCGATCAGAACGAACATGAAGAGCGTAAAAATGAACGGGAAATACTTCCGTCCCTCGTTCCCGACAGTGTCACGGATCAGATTAGCGACAAATTCGTAGCAGAGTTCCGCAAGCGCCTGCCAACGGCCCGGGATCATCGCGCGCTTGCGCGTGCCGACCATCATCAACAGAATAATGAGCGAAATCGTGATCACCATCATCAGCGCAGAGTTGCTGAAGGAGATGTTTTGCCCGCCGATTTCGATGGGCACCAGCTCTTTGATCTCGAACTGTGCCAGCGGGCTGTGCTGCTCTCCGCCGTGTGTATCAGTAGCCAACGGTTAATCCCCGTCCAAATCCGTTTTTGACAAGTCAGGCCCCGGCTTGTCCTGTTGCCGGTACCCTACCGCGCCCCCCTGATTTCGGACGACCCGGTAAACGTTAAACATTCCTGCTGCTGCGCCAAGTAAGAAGAACACCAGCATGAACCATGGTTTCGTATCGAGCCAGTTATCGAGAAAAAGCCCGAAACCGACCCCGATAATCAGTGCCGCCACCAATTCGCACCCGATACGCATTGCAAAGCCGAGCCCGTTATTCGTGCTGTCTGTATCCCGGGTTCGCCCTGTCACAACGTCTCTTTCGTTGCGAAATTGGCTCAGCCGATTATCCAGATCATCACGGGACTTCGGTGGTTTGCGCTCCGTCATCGGAAATTTACACGATGTAGTAGCCACAGGCGATTTTGCACCTGCGAAAGCGAGCGCACCATACGGTGAGACCAAACCACTGTCAACCCTTCCTCCGGGTATCTAACCCTTTGATAATAAACCCTAAAACAGGGATGCGTCAGGCTGTCTCACGGAGTCGTTCGGCGGCTTGCAGATCGACCGAAACAAGCTGCGAAACACCCTGTTCGGCCATCGTAACACCATAAAGCCGATCCATGCGTGCCATCGTCAGTCGATGATGGGTTACGAGCAGGAAACGCGTGTTCGACAGGCTGATCATTTCTTCCAGCAATTTGCAGAAACGATCGACATTACTGTCATCCAGCGGGGCGTCGACCTCATCGAGCACACAGATTGGTGCCGGGTTGGTCAGGAACACGGCAAACAGCAGCGATAACGCGGTCAGCGCCTGCTCGCCGCCCGACAGCAGCGTCATGCTCTGCAGGCGTTTTCCGGGCGGACTGGCAAACACTTCAAGCCCGGCTTCCAGCGGATCGTCGGCATCGGTCAGCCGCAGATGCGCGCGCCCGCCGCCGAACAGCTTGGCGAAAAGCTCGCGGAAATGCTGATCGACTTCATTAAACGCCTCCAGGAGCCGTTCGCGTGCCTCGCGGTTCAGGCCCGAAATTCCCTGGCGTAGGCGGGCAATCGCGGCGATCAGGTCTTCGCGCTCGGTTTCCATGCCGCGGATCTTTTCGTCGAGTTCCGTGGCTTCCTGCTCTGCGCGCAGATTGACCGGGCCCATATTCTCCCGTTCGCGCTGCAGGCGTTCGAGCTTCTGCTCAACCGTATCCTGCGCCGGCAACTGCTCCTCGGCGTCGATATCTACCGATGCCAGCGCTTCCTCGGGCTTGCATTCGAGACGTTCCGCAATACGTTCGGCAATCACGGCCAGTGTCTGGTCGATCTGTTCCACAGCGGCTTCGCGGCGCACGCGGTCTTCGCGGGTCTCGGCAAGCTGTGCTTCGCCGTTCCGCAATTCGCGCGTCAGTTTTTCAAGCGTGGTCTCTGCCTGAGCGAGACTGTCGGCCGCCTGGTTGCGGGTCGTCTCGGCCTCAACGATGAGGTCGAGCAGTGCCGAGCGTTCTTCGGCGATTTCACCCGGACGTGCTTCGAGCTTCTGATGCTCTTCGACTTCCTGGGTGCGGCGCGCGGTCAGCTGTTCGAGCTGCTTGAGCGCATTCGCCGCCCGGCTGTGCCATGAGGCAAGTTCGTTGGCGATGACCTGAAGACGGAGGATGCGGGTTTCCGATTCCTGGTCAAGCCGATCGTGGGCACTGCGGATTTCCGCAAGCGTCGCCCGCTTTTCGGCGAGTGCGCGCTGCTGACTTTCAACTTCGGTGCGGCGCGCCGGCACATCGGCAAGGCTTTCGAGATCCTGCTTTGCCGTCTGTTCCTGGGTGTTGAGTTCGGCGACGTCGGTCTGGAGACTTTCAATTGCGTCTTTGAGACCGCTGACACGCGAGCGGGCATCAGCTGTGCTTTCGGCAAGGGCTGTCGCGGTGCTGCCGGTTTCCTGGGCTGACTTGTCGGCGGCCCACACACCTTCGCGCGCCTTGCGTTCGGCATCTGCGGCGTCGCGTGCGGCGGTTGCCGTCTTTTCGCGGTCGGCCTGGGCGAGTGATGCTGCCGCATCCGCGTTTTCGAGATCGACAAGCATTTCCTCGAGGCGGTTACGCTGTGCCAGGCGGGTTGCGGCGGCGGTCGGTGTGCCGGCGGCGGCGGTGAAGCCGTCCCAGCGCCACAGCGCGCCATTGGCGGAAACCAGACGCTGGCCCTGTTCGAGCTCCGCATGCAGTTTGGCGCCCTGTTCGTCGGTCTCGACGATGCCGATTTGCGACAGACGCCGCATCAGCGCCGCCGGTCCGCGGACAACCTCGCTCAGGCGCCGGACATTGTCCGGCAGGCCCTTGGGGTTTGCGAACATGGGCAGCGAGCGCCAGTGGATCGGCGATGCTTCGTCGGTCGGCGCGATAAGATCGTCGCCAAGGGCGGCGCCAAGCGCCATTTCGTAGCCGGTATCGACCTCGACCGCGTCGATCATCGGCGGCCACAGTTCCGGATCGCCGAATTCGAGCAGTTCGCTCAGCGCTTCCTGCTCGGCGCGCAGCTTGGCGGTGGCCGATGCGGCAGTCTGATGGGCCTCGCGGGCCTCGTTCTCTGCGGTACGGGCATCGGCGGTTGCGGTCTCTGCGGCCTGCAACGCGTCGCGGGCAGCCTGGGCCTGATTGCGGGCGTTTTCGGCGGATGTGCGGGCTTCTTCAAGTGCGCCGTCATCGTCGGCGGCCCGGGCTGCTTCCTGCTGCTCGGATTCGATGTTGGCGCGGCGTTCATCGAATCGTTTGCGGCGGATCTCAAACTCGGCGAGCTGGCGCGTCAGTGTCGCCTCGCGGGTCTCGTCGGCGACGACTGAACGGGTCAGCTCGGCAACCGCCTGTTCGCGTGTGCTGACATCGGCCTGCGCTTCGGCAAGTCGTGCCTTTGCGGTTTCCAGATCGTCAGCCTCGCGGGTCTGAGCGTCGCGCATACCGGTCGCTTCCGTCTCCAGCGCCTCGACGGCGGCTGTCGCGTCTCCGCCAAGATTTTTTTCACGCGCGATATCGCCATCGATCAGCGTGATGCGGTTGCTGATCTCGGCGCGCAGGGATTCGATGCGGCGTTCCTCGGCGTCGAGCGCGTCGCGGGCAACCAGCAGGCGCTGCAATGCGGCCGCGGCTTCGGCTTCTTTCTGGCGGAGACCCGGAAGGACGGTCGATGCGTCGGCCTGTGCCGTCGTCGCGGCGGCAACCGCCTGGGTCAGTTCGGCGACCAGCGTCTCGATGACGTTGAACTGCTCTGCGGCTGCTGCACGTTCGGACTGGGCGGCGACCCAGCGCAGATGCAGCAGGATCGCTTCGTGGCGTTTGATGTGATCGGACAGGTTGCGGTAGCGCGTCGCCTGGCGGGCCTGGCGTTTGAGCACCCGGTGCTGTTCTTCGAGTGCGCCGACGATGTCTTCCAGGCGTTCCAGGTTGGTTTCAGCCGCGCGCAGGCGCAGTTCGGCCTCGTGACGGCGTGCGTGCAGCCCGGTGATGCCGGCGGCTTCTTCAAGCAGGCCGCGGCGCTGGGTCGGTTTGGCGTTGATGATCGCACCGATGCGGCCCTGGCTGACCATCGCGGTCGATCGCGCACCTGTGGACGCGTCGGCAAACAGCATCTGGACATCGCGGGCCCGCGTGTCCAGGCCGTTGACCTTGTAGTTCGAGCCATTGCCACGTTCGATGCGGCGGACAATATCCAACTCGTCGGTGTCGTTGAACTGGGCCGGGGCACGCCGGTCCGAATTGTCCATCGACAGGATGACCTCGGCGAGGTTGCGCGACGGACGGTCGGCAGTGCCGGCAAAGATCATGTCGTCCATCTCGGCGCCGCGCATCTGCTTGGCGGAGGTTTCGCCCATGGCCCAGCGCAGGGCTTCGACCAGATTGGATTTGCCACAGCCATTCGGGCCGACGATGCCGGTCAGCCCTTCGTCGATGACCAGTTCGGTCGGATCGACAAAGGACTTGAAGCCGGTGATGCGCATACGGTTGAACTGCACCGCTTAGTTACTCCTGATCATTTTACAGACTTCATTCGGCAAGCTTCCGGTTCAGCAGGGTCCGCATCTGGTCAAGCGTCATACCGCCGCCATAACGCTCGCCATTGACGAAAACCGTGGGCGTCGCCTGCACTTTGAATTCGTTGGACGCTTCGAGCCGCTGCTGCAGGATGCCGTTCTGTATTTCGACGTCTTTCAGGCAGGCTTCGAACTTGGACTGTGACATGCCGCCCAGCTTCGCGAGATTGCCCAGAGCCGAAATCGGGTTCGATGCGCGCGACCACTGGCCCTGCGCCGCATAGAACGTGTCGATAAAGCCAAAGAAGCTGTCACGGCCCGCGCAGCGCGCGACCATGGCCGCGCCCAGCGCCAGCCGGTCCAGCGGGAAATCGCGGTAGACATAGCGAACCTTGCCGGTATCGACGAATTCCTTCTTGATATCGGGCAACACGGAGGTGTGGAACCGCGCGCAATGCGGGCAGGTGAGCGAGGCATATTCGACGAGCACCACCTTGGCGTCCGCCGGACCCATCGCATATTCCTTGTCCGTCAGCTTCAGGTCAGAGACCGTCCCATTGTGTGCGGGCGGCTCGACAACCTTGTTCTGGGCAAGGGCAGGGGCGCTCCCGATAAGCATCAGGGCGGCCAAGGTAATTCCAAATTTATTCAACATATTCCGCATTTCTCTGTCCTTGATACAATATCTAGAGGGTAAAAATGAGTCCAGCACAGGATGGACCCTGAATGTGGCGGTTTTCGGGCAATTGGGAAGTGATTCTAAGTTATCCTCAGCCCGATTCCCGGTCGCCCGACTTCCGGCCGGTACGAACGGCGCGACCAAGTCGGAGCAGGGCGTCCCGGAGGCCCGCATCGCCCATATCGCCGACGTTCTGTTGCAGCTCGGCTTCATCCGTATCGTTCAGCCGGGCCGGGGTGACCCGGCGTGGCTTTTTCTGGAGCGGGATAGGGCCCTGCGAATAGCGCAGGTCCGAGACCGCGCGGTAGCCGAAAAATCCGTTGATCCGCTCGATAATCTGAGGCGCGCTGTGCTGCAATTCGAGCGCATATCCCGATGCAACGCGCAGATGCAGGACCGCGTCGGTCTTGCTGCCGCGCGGAAACACCAGCTTTTGCGGCACGGTGTCGCGCGCCATCGCCTCGCCGACGATGGCCGGCCAGTCGGTAATCAGCTTGGCCTGCGCAAAACCGCGCTTGCGCAATGCCGGGGCGGCAAGATGGGGCAGGTTGGTGCCGACGGTCAGCAGTCCGCGTGCCTTTCGGCGCGACGGGTCGTGCGGGGGGCGTTTGCGGCCGGGCTGTTTGCGGACGGGCTTTTTGACCATAGGTTTATGGTAGGGTGGTCCCCCGTGTCCGACAACAGACGATGCGTTGAATTATCTGTGACCGGACGCCGCAACCAAACCAAATACCAACAGACTCGAACGACAGAACCAACACATTGACCGACACCAACCCCACCCAAATCGCCGACCCGCTGCTGGACTGGTACGACCGCCACCGGCGCGCGATGCCGTGGCGTGCCCTGCCGGGGCGGATCGCCGACCCTTATCATGTCTGGCTGAGCGAGATCATGCTGCAGCAAACCACGGTGGCGACCGTGGGGCCGTATTTCGAACGCTTCCTTGGCCTGTGGCCGACGGTGGGTGATCTTGCCGCCGCCGAACTGGATGATGTGCTGCATGGCTGGCAGGGGCTCGGCTATTACGCGCGCGCCCGCAACCTCCATAAATGCGCAATTGTCGTGGCGACGGATCTGGGCGGTGTCTTTCCCGATACCGAGGCCGACCTGCTGAAATTGCCGGGTATAGGCCCCTATACCGCCGCCGCCATCGCATCGATTGCGTTCGATCGGCGGGCGACCGTGGTCGACGGGAATGTCGAGCGGGTGATGGCACGTTTGTTTGCGGTCGAGGACCCGCTGCCGGGATCGAAGGAGGTCCTGCGAATGCATGCCATCAGCGTGACGCCGGATGCCCGGTTCGGCGACTATGCCCAGGCGACAATGGATCTGGGTGCCACGATCTGTTCGCCGAGCAAACCAGCCTGCGCGATCTGTCCGCTGACCGATATGTGCGCTGCACGGCGGCTTGGGATCGCCGAAGAGCTTCCGAAGAAAACGCCCAAGGCCGAGCGCCCGACCCGGCGCGGCGTCGCGTTCTGGATCGTTGCCCCCGACGGCGGGGTCCTGCTGCGGCGGCGCGTGGAATCCGGTCTGCTCGGCGGGATGATGGAAATCCCCTCGACCGACTGGGTGCCGGACGGGACGTGGACGACCGCAGCGGCGGTCAAACAGGCGCCGGTGGACGCGGAATGGCAGGCAGTAGCCGGCCTCGTGCGTCACACGTTTACCCATTTTCATCTCGAGTTGACGGTGCTGGCCGCCCGCGTCGAGGCTGCCGCCGACCTTGACGGTGTGTGGTCCGCCCCCAGCAAATTCGGCGATTACGCGCTGCCGACGGTGATGAAAAAGATCGTGCGGCTGGCCGTGGAATTTCAGCCAACGCCTTGAGACCGCCGCCCTGACGCCGCGAAAACGGATAACGGATGGGTTTTCCCCCTCGAAGGGCACGAACCATCCTTCTTTGCATCAACCCCGTTTACTTTCGCGATGCCTATTGAAAATTCCGTGTGAATCTGGCACTCGAAAACGCTGAAGCCAGCGCCGGTTCTTCTTAATCCCGCTTAACGAGACAATGTCCGTTTGTCCTATTGTATTGCAGGTGAGGGAAAAGGCGTTCCTGAGTCAAAGTTTCACTGGAGCATGACAATGTCGCGAACACGGCCACGGGTCGCCATCATCGGCGGCGGTATCGGCGGGTTATTCGCCGCGAATGCGATGATTGCGCAGGGACTTGAGGTCTCAGTCTATGAGCAGGCATCGGAACTGGGGGAGATTGGCGCAGGGTTCTACGTCACACCGAACAGTGTACGGCATCTCCAGCGTGTTGGTCTCGGACCCGCGGTGGAGAAATGGGGCGCCCTCGTCGGCGGGGGATCGCAATATATGCGAGATGACGGCACGCACATTGCGCCGGTGCAGGTCACGGACGCCGCCGGCTGGAACGCGACATATGGCATGCACCGTGCCGACTTTGTTGATCTCCTGGCAGCGGCGCTGCCAGACGGGGTGGTCCATTGCGGTCACAAAGGTGTTGCGTTCGACCAGAGCGATGACACTGCCAGAGTGACGTTCGCCAACGGCGCCGAGATCGACGCCGACGTTGTCGTTGCCGCCGATGGCATTCATTCGGAACTCCGGCCGAATGTTTTTCCGCCATCAACGCCCGTGTTCCACGGTACCATCAGCTACCGTGGTCTGGTGTCCCGTGACCGGCTCCCCGACTGGCCAATGGACCAATGGCTCATGTGGGCGGGCCCCTCAAAGCACTTCCTTGTCTTTCCCGTGCGCCATGGAGAAATTGTGAACTATGTCGGCTTCGTGCCGACGGACGAGGAGATGAAAGAATCCTGGTCCGCGCCAGGGGATCCCGACAAGCTGCGGGCGGAGTTCGAAGGCTGGGATCCGCGTATCGAGCATCTGTTGGAGCAGGTTGACCATACATTCCGTTGGGCGCTCTACGATCGCGAGCCACTGCCCACCTGGACCAAAGGCCGCCTGACGCTGCTGGGGGACGCAGCCCATCCAATGTTGCCGCACCTTGGCCAGGGCGCCAATCAGGCAATCGAGGACGGGATGGCCCTGGCGATCATCCTCGCGCAGACAGATAAAGCGTCCGTCCCGGCTGCCCTCAGCGCTTACGAAAAGCTCAGACGGGAACGTGTTGCGGAGGTTCAGCTGGGCGCACGGCAGAATGGGCTGCGCGTGGATTCGATGTCGGACTATGCCGATGATTTGCAAAAGCGGGATGCGGAACTGACGGCCCACGCAGACTTTCGCAAACATCTCTACAGCTATGACGTCGTGCCAGAGGCCGAGGCTGCCGCGGCGGCAATTTAGAACCTGTACGTTTGGCCCAGACGGTTATGGGCCAAACCGAAATTCCAGCTCCACACCAGACGACCTGTAAATTTGGCCCGTCCAATGCGAACCAGTCCCAGGTGTTCCGGGAAATGGTCTGTTCATGCCGCATATCAGACAGGTGATCGGTCCTGGCGGCGCAGGGTGTAGATGCCCAGGAAGCCCAATAACAGCAGGGGAAGCCCGGCTGACGGTTCGGGAACCGCCGTTGCCAGCGTCAGCCGGCTCGCATCGAAGGTAAGCTCGGTGATGTATTCTTCACCGAATTCGACGTCGACGACCATACCGCTGCTCGGATTGGTCCCGCCGAAGTTGTCCGAATTGCGGATGCTGCCGGTGCCGTCGGCATTCAGCTGGAACAGGGCGGGATGGTACCGCCCGGTGCCGACTTCGCGACCGTTGAACAGAAAAACCGGATCGACCCCGACCAGCTCGGAAACCTGCAGCCCGTCGCTCAGGTCGGCAAGTGCCGATACCCCGAAGGACAGCGCGCTGCCCTGGCTGTAGAAGTCGCTGCCGGTAATTGCCCGCACGAGGTTGAAGGCCGGGAAACCCGACGGCGTGGTGCCGAGCGTGCCAAACACATTGTAGTTCACACCGTTCAGGGTCGGATTGTTATAGGTGGCGCCTGCCGTCAGCGGGGCCGCGATGTCGATACTGAAAGCGAAAGTCTGGACATTACTGAAGGTCGGGTTCAACCCGAAATCGGCCGCTTCGAAGCTGATGACGAACGCCTTCGCCGGGGAGACGCCCAAAGAGGAGAAGCTCAGCGCCGACGTGACGCCCATACAGGCGCAGCAAACAGCAAGCGCACGCAGAGCGCGTCTTTTGATCGATATACTTTTGATCGACATGGGGTTTTCCCGTTATTAAAGTTCAGAGTACCTACCGGGGCTGAGCATAGTCCATTTGTGGCGCCGGCCAATTTTCTTTTTCACCTCGGGTCCTCAGCTTGCCGGTTTGTTTTTAACCGAGATCAATGTGGCGCGTCGTCAATCCGGGTGAGTTGGTCTGGTATTTTGATGGCAATAGGCACCGCGCCGGAATTGAGGACCGAGATGATCCGCCAGCAAGACATCCAGCATGCCAACTGACATCGTCGACGCTGGCGCTGACCTCTCAATCCACCGCGTCGCGGACGTCACACTGAAGCGCGGCATATGGCGCTAGATCGATTGGCCGGGGCCGGTTCCGGTCGGCCGCGCAAGCGCATCGCCGGGGTGATTATCGGCATATCGCTGCTGGTTCTGACTGTCGTGTTGCCACCTCCGGCAGGAATGCCCGGGCTGGCCTGGCACGTCGCCGGCATTGCGGCCCTGATGGCCGCCTGGTGGGTGACCGAGGCGCTGCCTGTTGCGGCCACGGCGCTTGTGCCGGTCGTCGCATTTCCGATCGCCGGTGTCGGTGGAATACAGCAAGCGGCGGCCCCTTATGCGAATCCGCTTATCTTTCTGTTTCTCGGCGGTTTCATGCTGGCGCTGGCGCTTGAGCGCTGGAATCTTCACCGGCGCATCGCCCTCACCGTCCTGAACCGTGTCGGTGCCCGTCCGGCGGCGCTGGTGGCCGGCTTTCTTGTTACGACGGCGACGCTCAGCATGTGGGTCAGCAATACCGCGACGGCGATGCTGATGTTGCCCATCGGCTTGTCGGTCATCAAGCTCCTGCACGCGGACGGCGTGGCCGCCCTGCCCGCCGGTGAGGATCGAAATTTCGCTATAGCACTGCTGCTAAGCATTGCTTACGGCGCCACGATCGGCGGGCTTGGCACCCTTATCGGGACACCGCCAAATGCGCTCCTTGCCGCCTATATGGCCGAGACACATGGTGTTTCCATCGGTTTTGGCCAATGGATGCTGCTGGGCGTCCCGCTGGTCGTGATTATGCTGCCGCTCGCGTGGCTGGTCCTGACCCGCGTCGCTTTTCCGGTCGGCAGGGCTGCGATCCCCGGCGCGCAGGATGTCATTGCGCATGAGGTCGGCGCGCTTGGTCCCATGCGCCCGCCGGAAATCCGGGTCGCCGTCGTTTTCGGGGTAACGGCGGCATTGTGGATGACCCGACCGGCCATAAACCACATATTTCCGGACCTTGCGCTCTCCGACCCCGCCATTGCCATCGGTGCTGCCCTCGCCCTGTTCGCGATCCCGGCAAATGCCGGCAATGGAGAATGCCTTCTTAATTGGGATTGGGCGAAACGGCTTCCCTGGGGCGTGCTTATCCTGTTCGGGGGCGGGTTATCTCTGGCTGCCGCCATCAGTCAAAGCGGTCTCGCCCTATGGATAGGCGACGCGATGACAGCCGGTGCCGGGTGGCCGGTTTTCTTCATTGTACTGCTGATTGCGTTCATCGTGATCTTTCTTACCGAGATCACCAGCAACACCGCGACCGCCGCGGTTTTCCTGCCACTTGTTGCGGCCTTCGCCCTGTCGATCGGCGCCAGCCCGATAACGCTGATGGTTCCGGTCGCACTCGCCGCGAGCTGTGCTTTCATGATGCCCGTCGCAACGCCGCCCAACGCCATCGTCTTCGCATCCGGTGCGGTGACCATCCCGCACATGGCACGGGCGGGGTTCCTGCTTAATCTTGCCGCAATATTCCTGATCGTACTGGCGAGCTATTCGCTGGTGCCCCTGGTCTTCGGGGCTGCGGTCTTCGGGGCTGCGGTCTTCGGCACAGGTTGATTGTCTTTGCACGCCGCAGCCGAGCGCCGGGAGCGTCCGGCCCGACCACTAAATCGGTTGAACCGGCCTGACGCCTATGCGCTTTCCTTCATCCCGTCGCGCACCACCTGTCGCAGGTGATCCAGCGGCTGGGTGCGGCCTTCTTTTTCGTAATGCCAGAACGTCCAGCCGTTGCAGGCGGGTGCGCCCTGAATTTCGGCGCCGATCTTGTGGATCGAGCCGCGGCGGCCCTCCGAGATCAGTGTGCCGTCCGCCCGGACACGGGCGAAGAAGCGCTTGCGCGTGTCGAACAGTTTTTGTCCGGGTTCGATCAGGCCGCGTTCGACCAGGGTGCCGAAGGGCACGCGGGGTTCGGTGCGCTTGGACAGGATATTGAAATCGGTTTCGTCTTCGGGTGGCTGCGCGGCGGCGATGCGTTTCTTGGCAACCGCGGCGTAGGTTTTATCGCGTTCGATGCCGATGAAATGGCGGCCCATTTTCTTGGCGACGGCGGCGGTGGTGCCGGTGCCGAGGAACGGATCCAGGATGACATCGCCCGGCTTGGTCGAGGCAAGCAATACGCGGTAGAGCAGCGCTTCCGGCTTTTGTGTCGGGTGAGCCTTCTTGCCGTCCTTCTTGATGCGTTCGGGACCGGTGCAGAGCGGGATCGTCCAGTCGGAGCGCATCTGAACGTCGTCGTTCAGGGTTTTCATCGCTTCGTAATTGAACGTCACACCCTTGGCGTCCTTGGTTTTGGAGCACCAGATCATGGTCTCATGCGCGTTGGTGAACCTTGTGCCACGAAAATTCGGCATCGGGTTGGTTTTGCGCCAGACGATGTCGTTCAGCACCCAGAATCCCTGATCCTGCAGCGTGGTGCCGACCCGGAAAATATTGTGATAGCTGCCGATTACCCAGATAGAGCCATCTTCCTTCAGCACCCGCCGCGCGGCGGCGAGCCATTCGCGGGTAAACGCGTCATAGGCTGAAAAGCTCGACAGCGGATCGCCGCCTTCGCGGGCGAACTGGTCCCACGCGTTGTCGACACCGTCGACCTTGGTGTTGTTCGGCCGGTGAAGCTCTCCGGTGAGCTGCAGATTATAGGGCGGATCGGCAAAAATGACGTCGACCGAGCAGGCCGGCAGTTTATTCATTTCGGCCACGGTGTCCCCAATGAGGACGCTGTCCAAAGGTAATTTCATGATGTGTCCCACCAAAGCCCCCGGTGTTTTTTAAGGGGCAAATTTATCCGCAGAGCATGAGTCCGGCGGGACTCGTCGTCAAGAATTATTTTTGGAGTCAATGGGTTAGAGCATTTTACGCAACATATGGTTTATCTGATTCGCTGGGACTCAACATCTTGGCAATCGGGGCATAGGTGCGCCGGTGATGGCAGGTGACGCCGAGGGCTCTGAGACCGTCCTGATGCTGTTTTGTGCCGTATCCGGCATTGCGGTCCCAGTGATAGCCGGGATAGCGCAGTGACAGGGAGGTCATGATCCGGTCGCGCGTCACCTTGGCGAATATGGAGGCCGCGGCGATCGACAGGCTGAGACTGTCGCCCTTGATGACGGTGCGACCGGGGCAGGGGAGATTCGGCGGCAGAAGGTTGCCGTCGACCAACGCGGTTTCGGGCACATGGTCGAGGGCATCGACGGCACGGCACATTGCGGTATAGGTGGCGGCGAGGATATTGTCGTGTTCAATCTCCGTGACGCTGGCGGCGCCGATTCCGTAGTCGATCCCGGGGCAGATCTTGAGCGCTTCGAACAGACTTTCACGGCGTGTGGCAGACAGTTTTTTTGAATCGTCCAGGCCATTGGTCAGCTCGTCCGGCAGGTCGGGCGGCAGGATGACGGCGGCGGCGACGACAGGGCCCGCCCAGGGGCCGCGGCCTGCTTCATCAATGCCGGCGACGCGTCCGCCGCAATCCCGTTCGATGGAGAAGTCAGGCATCTTTGGTCTTGTCGGGTGACGCCGGCGGGTCATCCTTTGCGGCATCGCGAACCTGATCGCCCAGCCGGGTGAGGGTATCTTTCGGTGCTTCAGCCGGTGCTTCAGCCAGTGCTTCAGCCAGTGCTTCAGTTGGAATTTCAGTTGGAATTTCAGTCGGGGTTTCAGTCGGGGTTTCAGTCGGGGTTTCAGTCGGGGTTTCCGTCGGCGCCTCAGCAGGTGCGGGCGTGGTGGCAGTGGTGATGGCAGTCGGGGCATCCGCCGGGGCGGGGCCGGAACCGGAAGATGACGACGGCGTCGCACGATGGGGTTTCTTTATGCTCGCCAGTCTGGGGAAGCGTGTCGCTGCTTTGTCCCAGGTCGAGCGGGCAACGATCCGTGTCACGATGGCAAAGCGGCGGGAACCCCGGCGGACGACCTGAACCTCGTCGCCATAGGCCGCGTCGACAAGTTCGCGCAAGGTACCGATCTGCCGGCTGGCAAGGCCGTGCACGCGGCGGGCGGTGGTCAGCCAGAGCGGACTGATCGAGAGGCTGAGGACCGTCACCGCGATCACGAGCCGGGATTGTTCCTCGCCGATTGCGCCGGCAGACAGACCGGTGGCGGCCAGCAAGAACGAAAATTCGCCGAGTTGCGACAGGGTCAGCCCCTGCAGGGATGCGCGCTGCCAGGATTCGCCCATTAAACGCATGATGCCGATATTCATCGCCGTTTTGAACAGCGTGACGACCAGCAGTAGCACCAGAACGGTACCGAGGTTTTCGGCGATGAACCTGAGGTCGATCAACAGCCCGACCGAGAGGAAGAACACCATCACGAGAACACTTTGCACCGGGCGGACGGCATGTACGATCTGCTCACGCTGGCGCGACCGGCCGATTATTAACCCCGCCAGAAACGCGCCATAGGCCGGGGACAAGCCGAACAGGCCGAAGGCCGCGCCGAACCCAAAGCAGTAAACCAGCCCGGTCAGCGGCGACAGGTCCACATTGCCCATCACGATCCGGGCGAAGGGCAAATCGACCCGGCGCTTGTTCAGCTTTCTTACCAGCAGCACCAGCACCAGCACCGACACAGCGATCTGGACGATGGCCCAGAAGCCCAGGGTGCCACCGCCAATATTCTCGACGATGATAAGCATCGGCAGGAAAGCGAGGTCCTGGCCGATCAGGATAGCGACGGCGATGCGTCCCGTCCGGGTCCGCAGCTGGCCGAT
The DNA here is from genome assembly GCA_047638395.1 of Paracoccaceae bacterium. Taxonomy (GTDB): domain Bacteria; phylum Pseudomonadota; class Alphaproteobacteria; order MPNO01; family UBA830; genus CAXBCP01. The sequence continues at coordinate 20,919 of JBLIMV010000023.1, forward strand.
TTCCTCGAGAATTTTGATGGCGACCGCCGTGCTCGACAGCGCAATGACAAAGCCCAGCAGCACCGATTCCGCCGCCGTGAATCCTAAAAAGATGGAACACAGGAAGATAGCTGCAAGGCTACCGGCTACCTGCAGCGCGACCGCCCCCATGGCCATTTTCCAGGTGACCATGAAAAACCGCACGCTGAGCTCGGTGCCGATGAGGAACAGCAGAAGCAGGACGCCAAGTTCGGCAAGTCCGCCGATTTGCTCGCGATCCTCGACAACGCCAAAGGCGCTCGGCCCCAGCAGGACGCCGGCGATGATATAGCCGACCAGTGCGGGTTGCCGCAGCCGTGCCATCAGCATGCCGCAGAGCAGGGCCGACAGCCCGACGACCGCCATGCCGGTAAGATTTACGTGCGCGTCCATTATCGGCGCAAATTATCATAATTTTCGATGGGCGATGTCAGGTGATTCTGATTAATCGGCACCTACCCGTCGTATTTGGGGCAAGTTCGAACAGGTTCTTTCTTATTTCAGTGTTTCTGCAGCGATGCAGCTCACTTTGTCGCCGGGCGAGGAAGCGGGAGGCGGGTAGGAAACGGGCATGACGCAGGCTTTTACCCTCTCACAAATTTTGTTGTATCGGTCCGGTTGGGATTCCTGAAATTTGGCGGCATTGCGCTGGTACCTCGCAATTGTTTGTTCAACGAGCGGTGCCATGCGCTTTCCGACCTGGCTGTGATCGGAGCATCCTTTGTGACGGTAGTAGCTTTGCCAGAAAGCGTGATCCGCCGACGTGTCCATCCCGCATGCTGCCCGGGCTCCCGTTATTGCAGCGACTGTTGCCGCTATGAAGAAAAACGGACTGGCTTCTTTTCCGTTGGCATTTGGTCCGGCACCCCGCCCTGCGCAATACGCGGGCTCAGCTGCGGCAAAACCGGGGACCGTAAAGTTGGCGATTGTCGCCAGCAAAATTGGTACCAAAAAGAATCTCATCATGGGGAGTTTGTGGCGAAAAACTGTGGCGAGATTATGGCAGCGGTATCTTCAGAGATCGAACAGTCCCAATTGGTCGCCCGCCCGCAGCGGCGGTTTGAACAGCGTCGTGTCGAGCCGGTAACGACGTTCATTCAGCCCGAGCCGCTTGCAGGCTTTCTCGAACCGATGGAGTAGCAGGTCGGCATAAACGCCAGTCCCGCGCTGGCGCACGCCGAAGGTTGGATCGTATATCTGACCGCCGCCCGCTGCCTTCACCGCGTTCATCACGTGATCGGCTTTGAGCGGCGCATGGGCATCGAGCCATTCGCGGAACAGGTCCTTTATTTCCAGCGGCAGGCGCAGCAGCACGTAGCCTGCCATATGCGCGCCGGCATCCCGGGCGGCCTCCAGGATGGATTCAAGTTCGGGGTCGGTCAGCACCGGGATCATCGGTGCCGCCATCACGCCGCAGGGAATGCCCGCATCCACAAGGGCCCTGATGGTGTCGAGCCGGCGCTGGGGTGTCGGCGCGCGGGGTTCCAACCTGCGCGCAAGATCGCGGTCCAGCGTTGTCACCGACAGGCAGACCTGCGCCAGCTTCTTTTCGGCCATCGGTCCCAGGATATCGATGTCGCGGGCGACCAGGCTCGATTTGGTGACGATGCCGACGGGGTGATTATGCGCCGCCAGAACTTCGAGTATCCGGCGGGTCAGTTTGTAATCGCGCTCGATCGGCTGATAGGGGTCGGTATTGGTGCCCATCGCCATGACGTCGCATTTATAGGATTTCTTTCGCAGCTCCTTATCGAGCAGGGCAGCGGCATCCGGCTTGTAAAAAAGCCGGCTCTCGAAATCGAGCCCCGGCGACAGCCCGAGAAACGCGTGGGTCGGACGGGCGAAGCAATACACACAGCCGTGCTCACACCCGCGATAGGGATTGATCGACCGGTCGAACGGCACGTCGGGCGAGGTGTTGCGGGCGATAATGGTGCGCGTCGCATCCGCGGTCACCGTAGTGCGCAGCGGCGGCAGGTCTTCATCCGCCGGCAGGTCCCAGCCGTCGTCGATGGCGAACGCGTCATAGCCTTCGAACCGCCCGGTCTGGTTGCTGACAGCGCCGCGTCCCTTGCGGGGAATATCGGGAATTTGCGTATCCATGGGGCAGGGAGAGTGACTCTAAAATGAGAACAAAACAAGAACTTTTGAGGTGGGCCGGGAATTGGCTGGCAACCCATGCTATGAACGCAATCAAATGCCGCACCCGCCAAGCATATCCGTCGTAATTCCGACCCTGAATGCCGCCGCGCATCTGAGCGCGGCGCTGGAATCGGTTCGGGGTACTGCGGAAATTATCGTCGCGGACGGCGGATCGACCGATGATACCTGCGATATGGCCTCGTCTGAGGGCGCGCGTGTCGTGTTGTCGGAAAAGGGCCGCGGGCAACAACTGGGCACCGGCGCCGCCACTGCAACCAGTGACTGGCTGCTCTTTCTGCATGCGGATACGGTTCTGCCGGAAGGCTGGCAGGAAGATGTGCTTGCACATGCTGCTGATCCGGCCAATGACAACCGCGCCGCCGTGTTCACTTTCGCGCTCGACGATGCGTCGCCAAAGGCGCGGCGGATGGAACGCCTGGTGGCCTGGCGGACCCGGCGGCTGGGCCTGCCCTATGGCGACCAGGGCTTGCTGATTTCGCGCATCCACTACGACCGGCTTGGCGGGTTCCGCCCGATGCCATTGATGGAGGACGTCGATATCGTCCGCCGCATCGGTCGCGCCAACCTGGATGTGCTCGATACCCGTGCCGTGACGTCGGCAGAGCGCTATCGGCGTGGCGGATGGTGGGGGCGGCCGGTCCGGAATATCATCTGTCTCTCACTCTATTTTTTGGCGGTGCCGCCGCGAATTCTGGTGCGTCTTTACCGATGAAACATGTCGTCATTTTCGCCCGGCGCCCGCAGCTCGGCCGGGTCAAAACCCGCCTCGCCGCCGATATCGGGCCGGTTGAAACGCTCAGGTTTTACCGGTCCACCCTGAACACGGTTGCGCGTCGTCTGTCTGCCGGCGGTGGCTGGGCGACGTGGATCTGCAGCACGCCCGACGACACAATCGATCGCGACCGGCTCTATCCGCCGGGTATCTCGCGCCTGCCCCAGGGCAGCGGCGATCTTGGCCAGCGCATGGCGAATTGTCTTTCGGGGTTCGGCCCGCATCCGGCCCTGATCGTCGGCAGCGATATCCCGGATATCGACCGCCGCCATGTCGCCGCCGCCTTCGATAAGCTGCGGCGCAACGAACTGGTGTTCGGCCCGTCCGACGATGGCGGTTACTGGCTGGTCGGTGCTGCCCAGGGCGCGCGCGTCGGCAACCTGTTCAACGACGTCCGCTGGTCAACCGAGCATGCGCTGGCTGATACGCTCGAAAATGTACGACCGGGTGTGCGTGTGGCAATGCTGGAGCCGCTTGCCGATATTGATGATGGGGATGCTTACCGCGTGTGGCGCATGGGGCGCTGATCACTCGGTCGCCAGATGTTCCTGCAGGCGCGGGATCAGTTCGACGAAGTTGCAGGGCTTGTGCCGGATGTCGAGCTGGTAGAGCAGGATATCGTCCCACGCGTCTTTGACGGCCCCGGTCGAGCCGGGCAGGGCAAACAGGTAAGTGCCGCCGGCAACGCCCGCGGTCGCGCGGGACTGGATCGTGGATGTGCCAATCTTCTGATAGGACAGCATGCGGAACAGTTCGCCGAACCCGGCGACTTCCTTTTCATACACGGCGTGAAATGCCTCGGGGGTCACATCGCGCCCCGTCACGCCGGTGCCGCCGGTGGAGATCACGGCGTCGATTTCCGGATGCGCGATCCATTCGCGCAGCTTGGCGATGATGGTGGACTGATCGTCCTTGACGATAGCGCGGTCCGCCACCGTGTGGCCGGCATCGCTGATGCGCCCGGCAAGCGTGTCGCCGGACCGGTCATCCGCCTGCGTCCGTGTATCGGACACCGTCATCACGGCGATATTGATTGCAACGAAAGGGAGGTCTTCGTTAATTCCGAACATCTTCAGCCACCGAACCGTTTGAACCGTCTACAGCGATGTAGACCGGACGTTCGCCCGCGGCAAGAGCGTCGAGCGACGGGGCGGGCTCGCCAAGACGTTCGCGGTACATCCACAGGTTCGATAGAACGCGTTCGATAAAGATCCGGGTCTCGCGCGCAGGGATGCTTTCGATGAACATCAGGGCGTCGGTATAGGCGCCCTTGCGCGCGCGACGCTGCCATTTTCTCAGGTTACCGGGGCCGCCGTTATAGGCCGCGGCCAGCAGCAGCAGGTCGCCGTCGATATGGGAGTTATCCAGCAGGTGCAGGATATATTTCTGTCCGAGCGAAATGTTAAGCGCGGGATCGTACAGCAGATCGCGCTTTTTACCGCGGAACCGTTTCTGCGCGATGAAGCCGGCCGTCGCGGGCATAAGCTGCATCAGGCCGCGCGCGCCGACCGAACTGCGGGCGCGTACGTTAAAGGCCGATTCCTGGCGCATGAAGGCGAAGATCAACGCCCGGTCAACGTGGAAACCTTCCTGCGGCTTCCATTGCGGCAACGGATAGAGCGCGCTGGCCGGCAGTATTTCGTCGCGTCCCAGAAGGGCTGCTCCGGCGCGGAACGACACCATCGGCAATGACAGCTTGTCGGCCATGGCGATCAGGGCCTTGGTCAGTTCGCGGTCCCGTCCGCCCGACATAAAGCGCAGCTCGCGTCCGGCGCGGACATCGAGGTCTGCCTCCAGCAGGGCAAGTGCCCGCCGTCCGGCCTTTTGCGACGTGATGCGCCCCAGACGGTCGGCGTTCAGGACGGGCGGTTCCCAGTCGAAGGGTGATTTCTCGCCGAGCCACCGCCGGGCGATGATGCCGTAGAACGTGCGTGGCTGTGCCGCCGCCATTTCGAGCCAGCGGTTAACCCGCTCGGGTCGCTGGCCGGTCATGTTCGATCGGGCCGCCCAGAACGCGGCTGCCGCATGGTCGTAACCGGTAACTTTTTTCGACTGCGCGACGAATTCGAAATGGTCGGCCGCGGCAACGAAATCACCAAGGCGATACGCCGACAGACCGGCGATCCAGTGCGCGTAAGGAATACGGTGGCCGGAGCGCTTGGCGGCGGGCCGAGCCATTTCATAGGCGCGCTTGCCGTCGCCATGGAAGAACCAGCCCGATGCAACATGGGTGCGGGCGAGATCGTATCCGGTGGCGCCGAGCCGGCGCTTGTTGGCCTTGCGGTTGATATAGCGCGTCGCCTGGGACAATTGGCGCCGATGGGTCATGCGGCGGACCTGGCTGATGATCGAACGCGCGGATTTCCCGGCAGGCCGGTAGCCGGAATGTTCAATAATCGTTGTCGGCGCATAGGACGGGTAGAACTTGCGGCTTGGCCGCGTCGGCGCGCGATAGTTCCGTGGCTTGCGGGAAAGGGCGAGCTTGTAGATACGGCGCGCATCCGGGTGATCTGCATAGGATTTCAGCCAGCGCGACAGCTCCACGTAGCGCGACCGGTATTTTGTCGGGTGCAGGTAGCGTTGTGCCAGCACGTGGCCCATCAGGACCTTGTCGTCGAGCTTTTTGATCAGCCGGTCGGCGGCGCGCCAGTCACCGCGTTCCTGGACGGTGAAAATTTTTCTGTAACGGGTGCGGTCGGCTTTCGAGAGGATGTCGGGCAGCGGCGCCGCGGTGTTCTGTGTATCGGCGGGAAGGGACGCAGTTTCGGCAGCCTTCACGGCGGTCGGACCGGATAACGGACCGATTGCGACACATATAGCTATGGCGCCGCACAGGAGCATCCGGGGCGCTATCCGGGCAAGTCTTTGATTTGACGATAAAATCCCGCGCATAACCCTTGTTTACAATCGATTTTGGTTAATTTTCGATTACCGGTTTTACCCGAGCGGGCGACGGGCGGCAATAAAGGTTAGGGCGATCTGACGCAAATTTGTCTCACGTATCGCTTTCAGCCGGTGCATCCAGCCGTAATTTAATGTCGAGCAGATCGTTCCAGGTTTCACGTTTTTGTGCCGGCTGCCGCAGCAGGTAGGCGGGGTGTAACAGCGCCCGCGCCGGAACCGGGTCGCCTGAGGCGGGCTCATACGCCATCCATTTGCCCCGCAACCGCATGATCCCTTCGGTCCGGCGCAGCAGTGTTTTCGCCGCAGTGCCGCCAACGAATACAAGAAGGTCGGGCTTGGCCAGGGCAATATGGCGTTCGAGAAAGGGCAGGCAGGCCGCAATCTCCGCGTCGGTCGGGTTTCGGTTGCCGGGCGGCCGCCATGGCAGAATGTTGGTGATATAGGCCTGGGTCCGGTCGAGCTGGATAGCAGCAAGCATCTTGTCGAGCAGCTGTCCGGCGGGCCCCACAAACGGCAGGCCCTGGCGGTCTTCCTCCCCGCCCGGCGCCTCACCGATGATCATCAGCCTTGCGTCCGGGTTGCCGTCGGCGAATACGAAACTCATCGCGGTTTCTTTGAGCGGGCAGCCGTCAAACGCCTCAAACGCGGCGCGCAGTTCTTCGAGCGTCGCACAGCCTGCGGCGACTTCCTGGGCGGTCTGGACAGCGGCATCGCGGGATTGCAGCTGCGGCGGCTTTGGCGCGGGGCGGGGTGCTGTCGGCGCCGTGCCGCCGGGGGGCGCGAATGTTGTCTGAGCTTCGTGGACTGCGCTGTCGTTACTGGCCGGAGACGTTTCCGGGGCAGCCACTGCGGCAGCCATGGCGGCGGCAAACCGGTTGACCGGCTCTTCGGCGATGGTCTCATCCACGCCGGCGGCCACGTACCAGTCCAGAAGGACCTTTTTTTCTGCGACATTGTCCATCCGTACAGCCTAAATCAATTTCCGCCCGGTGGATAATCCGTTTCCGCATGTTATACACAGGATGTGTCGTTTAGACGGCGCGGCATGGATTAAAGACCTCTTTGACGGAGCGAAGACATGGCTGATGCGGTAGAGCGGGAATCGATGGAATTCGACGTCGTGATTGTCGGCGCCGGCCCTTCAGGTCTGGCGTCTGCCATCCGGCTGCGCCAGCTTGCCGAGGAAACGGGCAAGGAAATCTCTGTCTGCGTTATCGAAAAAGGCTCCGAGGTCGGTGCGCATATTCTGTCGGGTGCGGTGCTGGAACCGCGCGCCCTGGCTGAACTTTTCCCCGACTGGCAGGAGCGTGGCGCGCCGCTGAATACGGCGGTCAAAAGCGATCAGTTCCTGTTGCTGGGCAAGTCCGGCGCGCTGAAACTGCCGACACCGCCGCAGATGAACAACCACGGCAATTACATCGTCAGCCTTGGCAATGTTTGCCGCTGGCTCGCCGAACAGGCTGAAGCGATGGGTGTTGAAATTTATCCGGGCTTCGCGGCCGCCGAGGTGCTGTATGCCGAGGATGGCCGTGTGCGCGGCGTCGCCACCGGCGACATGGGCATCGGCAAGGACGGCGAACAGACGGCAAATTACCAGCCCGGGTTCGAACTGCATGCCAAGCAGACGGTCTTTGCCGAGGGTTGCCACGGATCGCTCACCAAGACCTTGTTCGAAAAATTCGATCTGCGGGATGACGCCGACGATCAGACCTACGGCATCGGCATCAAGGAATTGTGGGAAGTCAAACCGGAAAACCACAAGCCCGGCCACGTGACCCACACCATCGGCTGGCCGATGGACAGCGGCACTTATGGCGGCTCGTTTCTGTATCACCTAGAAGACAACCAGGTCGCCGTTGGTTTTGTCATCGGCCTCGATTACACCAATCCGCATCTTAGCCCGTTCGATGAATTCCAGCGGTTCAAGACCCATCCGAAAATCCGCCCCACTTTTGAAGGCGGCCGCCGTATTGCCTATGGCGCGCGGGCGCTCAACGAGGGCGGTTTTCAGTCCGTCCCGAAGCTCACCTTTCCGGGCGGATTGCTGATCGGCTGCACCGCCGGTTTCCTGAATGTGCCCAAGATCAAGGGCAGTCACACGGCGATGAAATCCGGCATGCTTGCTGCCGAGACCGTCTTCGGCGTGGTGACCGGTGAGGGTGAATCGACCGATACGTCAGCCTACGAAGCCGCCATCAAAGCGAGCTGGATCTGGGACGAGCTGTACCGGGTGCGGAATATCCGACCGTCTTTCAAATGGGGCATGTGGGCCGGCCTGCTCTATTCGGCTATAGACACATACATCTTCCGCGGCCGCGCGCCCTGGACGTTCAAGCATCATGCCGATCACACGACCCTGAAAAAGGCAGCGGACGCGCCGAAGATCGATTACCCCGCGCCGGACGGCGAAGTATCCTTCGACAAGCTGTCCTCGGTGTTTATTTCCAACACCAACCATGAAGAAAACCAGCCGGCGCATCTGACGTTAAAGGACCAGACAGTGCCGATTTCGGTCAATCTGGCGGAGTACGATGCGCCCGAGCAGCGGTATTGTCCGGCCGGTGTCTACGAGATTATCGCCGAAGACGATGGCTCCAACCCGCAATTGCAGATCAACGCGCAGAACTGCGTCCACTGCAAAACTTGCGATATCAAGGACCCAACCCAGAATATCAACTGGGTGGTGCCCGAAGGCGGCGGCGGACCCAACTATCCGAATATGTGACACGGCGCGTCCCGGTGGCCCCGTGTACCGCATCGGGGTTGCTATGGGGGCACACCTCACATCGTTGTCATCTGGCGTTTAACTGTTGGCCCGGAAGTCCTATATTAGGGGAACCGATGGCTTGGAACGGGCGATTGGCGGTGGGTACATGACTTTTTCATGGTTTTGCCGGAAGCTGTCCGTTTCGCGCCCTATTAGATGACGGGCATACGATAACGGCACGTGACGACGCATTTGCGACGATTAACTTAGATTATTGAACGGAGCGGGCGCACCATGCGCGGCAGGTCCCTTAAGAAATTTACGCTGACACTTTCCGCATTCGCCCTTCTTGGCGCCTGTACCCCTGAGGGGGATAAGCCGGTGTTGAATTCCGCCGGCTCGGCGCAGGCGAGCCAATTGGACGTCGGCGACTCCGGTGCGGGCAATTATCTCGCCGGGCGCCACGCGCAGAAAAAGCGGGATTTTTCCAACGCGTCACGTCTGTTGGGAAAGGCGCTTGAAGATAGCCCCAAAGATACGCGGCTTCTGAGGCGGACGTTCCTCACCAGGCTTGCGGACGGTGATATCGCATCCTCCGCCGATATGGCGCGGAGTATCGCGGCAACAGAAAAAAGCGCGCCGATCGCCAAGCTGGTGCTTGTTATCGAGGCGATCGAGAAGGGTGATCTCGCCGGCGCGGAAGCCGCCTTAAAGACATTTCCCGATCGTGGCTTCAGCGGGTTCATGAAGCCTCTTCTTCAGGCTTGGGTTCTTGTCGGACAGGGCCGGGGCGACGCGGCGATTGCGGCGCTGGAACCATTGAAAAAACAATCCGGTCTTCGCGTTCTGTATGAACTTCATGCCGCGCTTATTACCGACGTTGCCGGGAAGCCGGAAGCAGCCGAGGGGCATTACAAGCTCGCGGGTGACAACGCCCGCCGGGCGACCCTTCGCGTGGTCCAGGGGCTTGGGCGCCATCTGGAACGCCGGGGCGCGCCGGACAAGGCGACCGCTCTGTATGAGTCCTACTTGAAGGAAAATCCGGATTCGGTCGTTCTGCGTCCGGCGATGGAGCGACTTGCCAAAGGCGAGAAACCTGAATTACTTGCGGCAAACGCCGTCGAGGGTGTTTCAGAGGCGCTGTTCAATATTGCCAGCACCATGACCCGGCAGAATTCGGCGCAGCTTGCGCTGATCTACGGGCAGTTATCGATTTATCTGCGGCCCGATTTCGACCTCGCACAGATGCTGGTTGCCGGCATTCTTGAGGCCATGGATCGAAACGAAGATGCGATTGCGATCTACCAGTCGGTGAAGCCGACATCCCCGCTTCACTGGTCGGCGCGGTTACGTGTCGCCGGAAATCTGGAAGCACTGGAGCGCGACGAGGATGCGATCAAGCTGCTTCGTGTCCTGACGAAGGAAGACCCGACCCGACCCGGTCCGCTGGTCAGCCTCGGCGATCTGTTGCGGTCGAATAAACGGTTTGAAGAATCGATTGATGCCTATGACCGCGCAGTCGACATGCTCGGCGATACCGAAAAACGTCACTGGACGATCCTGTATTCCCGCGGAATTTCGCTCGAACGGTCGCGTCAGTGGAGCCGGGCGGAACAGGATTTCCAGCGGGCGCTCGAACTCAATCCCGAACAGCCCTATGTGTTGAACTATCTCGGATATTCCTGGGTCGACCAGGGCATCAATCTCGATCGGGCGCGCAAGATGATCGAGCGGGCGGTGCAACTTCGCCCGAACGATGGGTATATCGTCGACAGCCTCGGCTGGGTTCTTTACCGGCTTGGAGATTTTAAGGGTGCTGTGACCCAGCTCGAACGCGCTGTTGAATTGCGGTCGCAGGATCCGACGATCAACGACCATCTCGGAGATGCCTATTGGCGGGTCGGCCGTTATAATGAGGCCCGTTTCCAATGGCAGCGAGCGCTGGCGTTGAAACCCGAAGCCGATCAGGTCTCGGCGATCGAAGGTAAAATTCTGCGCGGGCTCGGCGATGCTAAATCCATCGAAAAGGACAGCTGAGCCCCACGTGTCGGACGATCAGGGTTCCACGATGCTTCCGAATAACCGGCTGTCGCTGGCGGCCCCTGCAAAGATCAATCTGTTCCTGCATGTGACCGGCCGCCGCGATGACGGCTATCACCTCCTGGAGAGCCTGGTTGTCTTTACCGAAACAGGCGACCGGCTGGTCGTCGAGCCGGCGAAAGATCTCTCACTGTCCATCATTGGTCCGTTTGCCACGGGGCTTCCCGTTGCCGGTCCGGACAATCTGGTGTTGCGTGCCGCTGTCGCACTGCAGCGTGAAGCGTCGATCGAAACCGGTGCGCGTCTCACGCTGGAAAAGAATCTGCCGGTCTCGTCCGGCATAGGCGGCGGGTCTGCAGATGCGGCGGCGGCGTTGCGTGCCCTTAGTGTCCTGTGGGGTATCGATATGTCGTCTTCGCGACTGGCCGATATCGGGCTCGCTATCGGTGCGGATGTGCCGGTCTGCCTCCAGGCACGGCCGTCGATCATGTCGGGCGTCGGTGAGACCGTCCGCGGAGTTGTCCCACCGCCGCCCTGTGGTGTGGTACTAGTCAATGCCGGTGAAGGCGTGTCGACGCCCGAGGTCTTCAGAGCACGGACAGCGCCTTTTTCCGGGAGCGGCACCTGGGAGACGCCCCGGACTTTCGATGCGTTTGTCGAGGCGCTGAAACATCGCCAAAACGATTTGTCGGACCCGGCGCTGTCTGTCTCTCCCGTGATCGGGGATGTGCTGGCGGTATTGTCGGAAACCAGCCACAGCGCATTGGCGCGTCTGTCGGGAAGTGGTGGCACGTGCTTCGGCCTGTATCCCGATGCGGTGGCGGCAGGTGACGCGGCAGCGGCCATAAAGCGTGCGCATCCGGACTGGTGGTGCGTCGCGACAACCTTTCGCAAAGACGCGCCAGATATTGGGCCGGATACTGGGACAGATATTGGGCCGGTTTAGGCGCCTGGGCCCAGCGGTCTAACCGTTTTTCGCCATCGTCTCGGCAACCGCGCGGAGGTCTTCAAGAAGCTCCCGGCTCGGTGTGCCGTCTTCGTCCATACCGGCAAACTTCTGGTAAAGCCGAATGGCGTCGGCGGTGCGCGTGCCCATCTGTCCATCCGCCGGGCCAGGGCTGAAACTCATGCGGCTCAGCAATGTCTGAATCTGACGGATATCGGCACGACCGAGCGCCGTGCCCGCGGTTGTCGCCACCGCTTGCCCCGCGGAAGAAGCTTCGGTCGGTAGAGCGGGTGCATCCAGCATCGCCAGACGCACGGAGGCACGGGTGTCGCCCTGGGCCAGCGCCCGCTCGTACCAGCGCCGCGCTTCGACAGCATTCGGCTGGCCGGTGATCAGGCCGCGTTCATGCAGGGCGCCGAGACTGTATTGTGACTGGCTCAGGCCGGCACCTGCAGACTTGGCGAACCATTCAGCCGCTTTCGGGTAGCTTCGGGCAATGCCTTTTCCCTCGGCATACGCGGTGGCGAGGTTGTGCTGGGCCTGCGGAAAGTTCTGCTCTGCCGCGCTCTGGTACCAGAAGAAAGCGAGCTTGTCGTTTTGCGCCACGCCCTCACCGCGCTGGAAAAGAACGCCCAGATTGAACTGCGCATTGGCGACACCCTGTTCAGCGGCGCGTTCGAACCATTTGGCAGCTTCCGCCGGGTTCTTGTCGCCAAGCTGTCCCGACAGATACAACATGCCAAAATTGTACTGAGCTTTGGGGTCACCCGCGCGTGCCTTGCTGATGACGCTGCGGATTGCGTCGGGTAGTCCCGCCGGTAGTCCGTCCGTGCCGGGCGATGTTCCGGATGTCGACGGCGTCGCTTGCGGTTTTGGCGTTCCCGGGGGCGCCGTCGAAGAGGTGGCAGGCGGCGCGGGCGGTGCCTCGACTGCTGGCGCCGCGTCGGCAATTTTCTGTGGTGTGGGTGTTCGGTCGGGCGACAATAGGTCGACAAACAACCAGCCCCCGACGCCGAGTAATGCCGCGAAGACGAGTCCGAGTACGGCGTAGCGGACCACGGATGGGCGCACCGGTGCGAGCGCGGGCGGGGGCACAAGTGGTCGCGGTTCGGCGGAAGATTTTCCAGTGCTGGATTCTCCGGCGACGAAATCCCGGTCGGGCACGACGTTGCTGGCAGATAGTTCGAACTGATTCCGCTTCGCTTCGACCGTGGTCGGTGCGGCAGTCTCCGGTTCGGGGAGAGAACCGGCGGCAGGTTCAGCCGGCGTATCATCCAGGACGGCTGAAGATGTTTCCGGAAAAAGCTGGTCCTGTGGATCGCCTGTCGGCTGTTCAGGTGCGTGTTCTGCCGGTTCCCGTAAAAGCGGCAGATCCGGCTGTACCGTTTCGGATTGAGCGGTTTCACGTTGAGCCATTTCAGGGTCGGTCGCGACCTTCGCCGACACATTTACAGGCGCAACAGTCGGAAGCTCGCCGTGTTTCGCTTTGAGGATCGCCTGATCAATCCAGGCACCGATCGTCATACCGGATGCCTGGGCGGCTTCGCGTGCGAGGTCTCGGGTCTCGCCGTCGATCCCTTTGACGCTCCATGATCTTGTTTTTGCCATGCGTGTAGTCTGCTTCCCGGTAGGGCTGTGATCGGGGCTCTGGGTCGAGACTATACCGACCGAAGGCAACCCGTGTTAAGGGCATTTCTCGCCACCCAATATTCGGGCAGCGCTGAATGCCCTGCAGTTTGGGCATGACCCAGGCCGCGGCAAGTCCTTCCCCTGGCATTGTCGTGGTGGCACCAGGGAGTAGTGCTCGATATGGCCAGGGCATGCACAGGGAAATCGTCGAGGAAAATCAGAGAGTTGCTCGGTAGGCCCGCTAGCTTCGGCGAAACAACCCCAGGAACCCTTTTCGTTCTGACGGGCGCTGGTGTCCGACCGGCCGTGGCGCGGCGCGTTCGGTATGGGCAGGTCCGTTTTCCATCCGGTCGAGCCTGTCGGCGATTTTCTGGACCGCCCGTTCTACCGGGGCGGTAGAGGTGCCCCCACTGTCCTTGGCGTTCTCAAGCTGTTCACTGAGCTCGGCGACTTTATCGACAATCGGGGCGATCGTGTCGGCTGTTCTTTGCTCGGCACTTTCGATGCGGCTGGACAGCCGCTGGATGCTCTCGAACACGGCCTGCATTGTGGGTGCCGGAGGCGGCGCAGTCCCGGGCGGCGGCGGTTGTCCGGCCCCATAGCCCGGCTGCTGGGGCGGTGGCTGCCAGTTTTCATTCCCCGAAAAATATTGTTCGTTCGACGGGCCGCGCTGTTGCGAAGAGCCGTATTGAGACCCGTGATGTTGGCGAGAGGGCTGGTCATAACCGGAGGCTTCCGGACCTGACGATGCGCCCCCGCCGCTCCGCAACTGATCGCTGGCACTTTGGCGAATCATCTGGGTCAGCCACGCGCCGACAGTAAGGCCAGCTTTGCGCGCCGCAATCTTTGCGGCTTCGCGGGCTTCGGGCTCAACGCCCTTAACGCTCCATGGGGATGGTGAATTTGCCATAAAATACAGCGGTTACTCAGGTTATACCTTGGACTACTAAACTAATACGACCCCCACCGTATACACAGCATTTGCCACAGCTAGCCTTCAATATCAACTGTTTTCAACGGACTGGGGCGTAGGTCGTATCGGCTCAAAAGTACGGCTTGGTGGCCATACAGCGAGGCGGGCGGGTATTGCCACGAGGGTTGTTCGTTGGATCGCCGTTGACGGGTGCGATCGGGAGATGTGCTGTTCAGGTGTTCCCTGTATCATCGAGCCGCGCCCTGATGCGATCGATTTCGTCGACCAAGGGCGCCAGGCTGTCCTGGGTATTTGATTCGGCGTTTTCGAGCCGGCGTTCCAGCGCCAGAAGTTCCGCCTGCAGGATTACCGGGTCTTCTATCAGGTCTGCATCGCGCGCCGGGCCTTCGGGCTCGAACCCGAAATCATCCACGATCTGTGCTGCGCGTTCGATCGTGCTGCCGCCAGCGCTACCGGTTGAGGCCGGGGCAGGAGAAGGCACCGGAGATACGGTTGGCTGCACCACGGCGGCTTGCGGCGGCGGGCTGTCGATCACTGTTTCTTCTGACGGCTCAATCGTTGCAGTACCGGAGGCGGCCCGGATCACCTGTGACAGCCAGGCTCCAACCGGAACATCGGAATTATCTGCCGACAGCTTCGCAAATTCGCGGGCTTCATCGGAAATGCCTTTTAGGCTCCAGGGCATGCTTGGATCAACCATCGGGGTATTATAGACGAGAAACGCGATTCAGGTCACGTTCCGCCGTTGCATCGATACCGGAAATTCCGATATGTTCGCGTCGCGTCGTGTTGGGGCGTAGCCAAGTGGTAAGGCAACGGGTTTTGATCCCGTCATGCGCAGGTTCGATCCCTGCCGCCCCAGCCAACGCTTTTTCCATCCGTGCTCCTTCAGCGTACCCGATGCTGTTTCTGAAGGAGGCCTGCAAATAGCGATGGATGTAATTCGGCGGAGCCTGGATTTAAGAAAAGCATGACCGACGAAGTCACCATCCTCGATGCGACGGACCTGCGCTGTCCCCTGCCGGTGCTGCGGGCGCGTAAAACGTTGAAGTGGCTGCCCGACAATGCGCTGATGGATGTTCTTGCGACCGACACCGCTGCGCCGAAGGATTTTGAAGCGTTCTGTCGTGAAACCGGGCATACGCTGATCAATATCGAACAGGACGGTGAGGTATATACGATCCGCCTGCGCAAGAAGTCGCGCGATGCGGGTTCAGCCGGGTAATTGCCCCGATCTGCCCGCGCGTCAGCCGTTTGGTTTAAGCCGCAGGCCGCGCGGAACCACAGCGCGTTCCGCCAGCTCGAACATGCCCTGGACGGTAAGTGCGAGAATCGCCGCCGGGATAGCGCCTTCAAGAATAAGGGCCGTGTTGTCGAGGCGGATACCGGTCAATATCGGCTGGCCATAGCCGCCCGCGCCGATCAGCGCGCCCAGCGTGGCGGTGCCGACATTAATTACCGCAGATGTCTTGATGCCGGCCATAATCGACCGCATGGCGAGCGGCAGTTCGACAATCCGTAGCGAGGCACGGGGTTCGAGCCCGATGGCTGCCGCCGATTCAAGGATGCCGGGATCGATCCCGCGAAGCCCCGCATGTGTGTTCCGCACAATCGGCAGCAGGCTGTACAGGAACAGCGCGACGATGGCGGGGGGACCGCCGATCCCTAGGAGTGGAATCATAAAGACGAACAGGGCGAGAGACGGGATCGTCTGGATCGCGCCGACGACTCCCAGGATCAGTTGGCCGAGCCGGGCATGGCGCGCGGCCAGGATGCCGAGCGGTACGGCAAACAGGATCGCCGCGCCGAGGGATATCACCACGAGGATCAGATGGTCCCGGGTGGACTTCCACAGCCGGTCGGCGAATCCGGTTTCGGTGGCGGTGGCGGAAATTTGCAGCCGGCTGTTGACGAATTCGGCCGCGACCGCGGATTCGGATCGTTTGTCGAGTTTTACGGCCCCGTTCATCGCCGACATACGCGCTTCGTCGATGGTACGTTCGAGCCGCGCCAATGCCGCCACGGCTTTTGGCGCGCGTTCACCAAGATCCGTCCGGTACAGAATAACGGCGTCGTAGGTCGGGAAATGGCGCTGGTCGTCTTTCAGCAGGAACAGGTCGTAATAGGCGATCTCCGCATCGGTGGTGTAAACGTCGATCCCGTCAATCGCCCCCGAATCCAGGCCGCGATAGGCGAGATCGTGATCCAAGCCGCGCACGTTCTGTTGCGGCAGCCGATACGTTGCCCGAAGAGCGGGCCAGCCGTCGCCCCGATCGAGAAATTCGTTGGAAAACCCGAGCGAAAATTTTGCGTGCCGGCGCAGGTCGGAGATTTTGGTCAATCCATACCGCGCGGCCGTCTCTTTCTTCACGCCGATCGCATAAGTGTTGTTGAATCCCAGCGGCGCAGACATGCGGATACCCTTCTTTGCCAGCGCGGCCTGCAGCAGGGGCAGGGTATGGGTGTCCGTACCTTTCAGCAGTTCCTGGCGGATCGTGCCGGTATATTCGGGGTAGATATCGATATCGCCCTTGATCAGCGCCGACCAGAGCACGCGGGTGCCGCCAAGATCCCGTCGATGGTTTGCCTGTGCGCCGCTCTCGCTGACCGTAAATTTGATGATCTCGCCCAGGATCACAGATTCGGTGAATTTCTTCGATCCGACGGTGAGGTCCTGCGCTGCAACGGGCAGGGCAATGGTCGTCGTCAGGCATGCGGCGAGGAGGAGGGCGAGCGTTGCGATTATCTTTCTCATAGGCCCGGCGCCTGCGTAAGTCCGCGCTGAGCGCCGATGAACTTTTCGACAAACGGACTTGCCGGTTCGGCCAGAAGCATCTTCATCGATGCCCGCTGTTCCACCGCGCCGTCGCGCAGCAGCACGATGTCGTCGGCGAAGTGCGCCGCCTCGAACAGATCATGGGTCACCAGCACCACCGTCTTGCCGAGGGATTTGAAAATGTCCGCAAGTTCGGTTTGCAGGTCGTACCGCACCATGGGGTCGAGCGCGCCGAGCGGCTCGTCCAGCAACAGCGCGTCGGGGTCGAGCATCAATGCGCGCATCAGGCTGACCCGTTGGCGCTGTCCGCCGGAGAGTTCTGAGGGGTAGCGCGTCAATGCATCCGGCGGGAACCGGGTCAGATCGGTCAGGGTTTGCAGCCGCGCCTCTATATCGCTCGCCGGCCAGCCAATATGGTGCGCCATTACGGTAATATTTTGTTGGCCGGTCAGGTGCGGAAACAACCCGCCCTGCTGAATAACGTAGCCCATGCGCCTGCGCAGGGAAGTCGCACTGGCAGCGGTCACGGCGTCGCCGTCAAAGGTGACGCTGCCGGTATCCGGCGCGACGAGACCGTTCATCAGCCGCAGCAATGTGGATTTGCCGCACCCGCTGGGGCCGATCAGGACGGTAGTCTGCCCTGTGGGAATGTCGAGATCGGTGGGCGCGACGGCGCGCAGCGACCCGAAGGACTTGCTGATATCTGACAGATGAAACATGGGACGTATCACACCGGAACTGTTCCCGGCTTGCAAGCGCGGCAGGTCGGGGCAGATATCCCGGGGCTTAAAGCCGCCGGTCCCGGGAAAACACCAGCAGCAGGATCGACAGCACCATGAAGCCTGCAGACAGGTACAGCACCTCGTTGTCGAGCCCGCCGTCGAGCAGCGCGCCATAGGCCAGCGGTGCCAATCCCTGGCCGACATTGAATCCCGTGCTGACGAACGCAAATACGGTCCCCAGCGCGCCGGCGGGGGCAATCTCGCGGACCATCATGTCGCGCGACGGATTAACGATACCGCGGGCAAAGCCGCCAACCGTGAAGCAGGCGATCAGAATTGTCAGAGAGATCGATGCGGTGCCGACGAGTGTCAGGATCGCCGCATAGATCGAGAACGCGACGATCAACACCATGTCGTGGCGTCTGGTCTGGTCGGCCAGCCACCCGCCGAACAATGTGCCGATCGCATTGCTGAACAACAGGACCGACAGGATGTAACTGGCGGTTTCGACCGACAGGCCGTACAGCGTCGGCAGGTAGATCGGGGCGAAGGCGGTCAGGCCGATATTGGCCGACGACGTCAGCACATAGAACATGAACAGCAGGATGACGCCGCGGTTGATCATGCTGCGCAGCGGAGCTTCCGATTTGGTTTTCTGTTTGCGTGCAGCGTCTTCGCGCAGGGTGTCACCCGAAAAGACGAAGATAAAGCTGAGGATCACGCCAACTGCGCCGCCTATTAAAAGAGCCGTTCGCCAGTCAGTCTCGATCAGCAGCAACGCCATCACTGCCGGCCCCGCGGCTGTGCCGAGCGAGCCGCCGAACGAATGCATCGAATAGGCGCGTCCCTGACGGGATTCATCTACAGACGCGGTCAGGATGACGTAATCGGCGGGATGGAAAACGCTGTTGCCGGCCCCCGCGATGAAAAACAGGACCAGGAGTTCCCAGTATGATGATGTAAACCCGGCAAGCCCGAAGGCCGCCGCCGTGACAAACAGCCCGCCGATCAGAACGCGCCGTGCGCCGAGACGATCGACCAGAATACCCATCGGTGTCTGCAATACGCCGGTGGCGACATTCCAGGCCGTCAGGATTGCGCCGATCTCGAGGAGGGAGACGTCAAACTCGGCGCGAATACCGACGAAGAGCGGCACCATCCCGAAAAAATAGAAATGGCTCAGGAAATGGCCGAAGCCGATCAGGCCGATAGCGCGAATTTCGCGTCCAATAGGAGCGGTAGTGGCGGTTGCCATTTAGCAGTCAGGCCTCGTCGATGGGGTGGGTGCCGCCTGGGGCAGCAGACGAAAGAAAAGTTGCGGGATTCGTAATTTGTTAACCGAAACCCTTAATCCGACAGCAAGCGTATGTCCCTGATAATAGCGTCAGCGACGCGGATCAAGACGGAGAGCTTCGAGATGTCTGCAATTACCAGCCGGTTCAGGAGCAGTTTGCCCTTTCGCATCGGTGTGCTTTGCATGACGTTTCTGCTGCTCATGATGATGGCCGCGCTCAGCGCCTAACGTCCGTAATATATTTTCGCCAGACGTTTCGGGTTCACGCCAAGCCCGTACAGGGTATGTATTTTCAGCCAGCCGAACACGATGCTGACCGGGTGACGCCCGGCAAACTTCCGCGACGACGTGATCAGTGCCGGCGTATCGATACAGCACGTGGCCCCATGCTTTTCCATCCGCCGGGTCAGGTCGTAATCCTCCATCAGCGCCATCGGCTGGATTCCGCCGATTCCGTCATAGATGTCGCGGCGGATAAAGATGCCTGAATCCCCGTAATACAGGCCATGGCGCCGGAACCATGCATAGAAACCGGTGAGCCATCTCGAAAACCCATCGTTGCCGTCAAAGACCACCCGGAAATTTCCGCCAATCATCCCGTCTTCGTCGATTGCCGCCCGGATGCGGTCAAGCGCGCCCGGTGCGACATGCGAATCCACATGGAGAAACCAGAGAGTGTTTCCCGCTGCTTCAGCCGCGCCGGCCGCAAGCTGGGGGCCACGGCCGGGATTGCTGACGATGACCCGGGCGCCAAGGGCTTCCGCTGCGCGCACAGTCCCGTCGGTGCTGCCGCCGTCTATGACGATGATGTCGAACGGGGCTGAACTGTCCTGGCGGAGCTCATTGATCACGCCGCCGATCCGGTCTTGTTCGTTCAGGACCGGAATGACGACCGATATTTCCGGGCGTTTCAATCGGGCGCCTTTTCGTGTTCATCGATAAGGCCGAGGCGTTGCAGCGCCGCATGATGATGATGCCAGCGGGCGGTCATGTATTCCGCCCGCCGCCGTGTCAGCACTGTCGCGAACAGGCTGCCGGATTCTTCTGGTGGCGCGGCAGCGATCTGCCAGCAATGCCGGATATGGCGGTAAATCCCGAAACGTTCTTCGGCCATCATGTTGGCAAAAGCGCCTTTTAGAAAAGCATGACCGAACGCGACATGACGTGCTTCGTCCCGGCCGATGGACCGGGTGATGCGCGAGAGCGCGGGGCAGGTGAAGCGCTCGATGCAATCCTGCTGCAGTTTTACCGCTTCACCTTCGAGCACAACGTTAAAGGCGGCGATCACCGCTTCGGTGCCGAATGTTGTATCGCGCATCGCGTCGAGCGCTTCGGACAGGCGGGAATCCATCGGTCGAATGTCGCCAACACGGGCAAGGTAGGATTCGTATAGTTCCGCATGGTGGCGTTCGTCATCGGCCTGATGGGCGAGCAGCGCATCGGCCAGCGTGCTCCCGGACCGGCCCGCTATCAGGCGGCACATTTTCTCGGTCGCGCGTTCGGCATGCAGCAACTGGCTGACGACGTCGGCAAAAGCGGTGCGAACAATGCGTGGCGGCGGGCGTACCGCCTCGTGATGGGTCACGATTTTGGCGCGTCCGCGCTTTGCCGCGCTGGCCTTGCGGATCAGGTTGTCGAGGTCCGGGATCTTCCGTTGCATAAGGTATATGTCGGCGTGGTGCGGGGTATGCCAACCCCACGCGCTGTTCAACTTTTCGATAGCGCACCTGGATGAGGGGGTGGGGAGCAGGAACACCGGGGAGCAAGGGATCGGGAAGAAAGGTCGTCCCTGAGATGAGGCGTCGGACGTGGCGTTTACGTCTCGGCCGGCAGGGGGACACCCAGCGTGCCGCAGATATCGCTGATCGCGCGGGCTTCGAGGGGGCTCAAGTCGCCATCAGCCTTGGAAATTGCGACAGCGACCCGGATCACCAGTTCGGCCGCCTCATGATCGCGGCCGATCTTGGCCACCGCCGCCATGGCGCCGCGGCGACCGGCTTCGGGGTTCTCGGCAATCGCATCGGCGAAGTCCCGATAGATGTCTACGGCGATATGGGGGTCGTATATCTGCAGATCCTGCACGGTCTCCAGCACCGCATCGAGCGCGCTGAGTTCGGAGAATGTGACTTCGCCGTCTGCTGTTGCGACGAGCGCGGTCGCCGCCATCGTCGCATCCAGAAACTGGCGGTTCCGGATGCGCGACAGACTGTTGCGAAGCGTTTCCCGCGCGGTGCGAAACATTCGGGTATCCTTCCCCATTAACCCCGGCAAAGTCTATCACATACGCGATTCTATCGAGAACACGGATTGGCGGGACCGTGGCGGTCTTAAAAAACTGTTTATTCATCTGCGTTCTAATCACAATATGAGGAATGACGCCGCAATTTTACACGCCGCCAAACCGATGAATTCACGGACCGGTCGCTATCTTCTGATGGCACTCGGCTGGTTGTGTATCACAATTGGTCTGGTCGGTGTTGTCGTACCCGTTCTGCCGACCACGGTTTTTCTGCTGATTGCGGCGTGGGCGTTCTCCAAGTCTTCAGACCGGTTTCAGCGCTGGCTGCTCGAACATCCATATCTGGGGCCGCCCGTGATAGCGTGGCGTGATCGTGGCGCTATTCCTCTGAAAGCCAAAGTCCTCGCCATCGCCATGATGACCACAAGTCTGTCGATTATCGTATTCTATGTCGCGTCCGACTGGGTGCTGCCGACGGTTGTCGGCGTCATCATGGCGGCCGCCGGCCTTTACGTGGTCACGCGTCCCAACGCCTGACGGCCAATTCAATGACTAGGCGCCTGTGCGCCCCAGCGCCGCCATCCTGTCGATCCAGCGGTTACGCGTGTGTTCGTTGGATTCTTTGACCATGCCGAAGAGCGTTTCGCGCACCGGTCCGATCCCGGCGAACTTCAGAATATTGCGCTCCAGATTGCGCAGGCTGTGGGACAGATAAAACCACCGGTAGACCATGATCGGCATCCCCATGGTGACGACGATGCGGGCGCTGCGGCCTTTTAGCAGTTTCTTCGGCCATCCCGCTTTGCCGCGTTCGAACGCGAAATCAGGGCGAATTGACTGTTCAAGCAGGCCTTTTAAAAGTGCCGGCATGGTGCCGAGCCAGAGCGGGTAGACGATCACGATATGTTCGGCCCAGTGGATATCCTGCTGCACTTTGGCAATCGTGGGCGGTGGAGTCCCCGTCTCAAAGTCGGCTTCTGTGCGCAGCAATGGAAAATCGACCGCATGCAGATCCAGCCGCCGGACCGCATGACCGTTATCCCCGGCACCCGATGCATAGGCGTCGGCCAGCCCGTGGCACAATCGCCGGGGATCCGGGTCAGGGTGCCCGTCGATGATAAGGATGCGCTTTGCCATGGCGGCAGGAATACCTGCCTTCCAAAGGCCGGACCTTAATCGGGGTTAATCACGTCGACGATCAGACGTCGACCGGTTGTCGATCAATCACCGATTGTTCGCCGATTATTCAGGGGCCGGTACTTCGGCGATGCGCTCATATGCCTTATCGCTGAACTCGGCGCCCGGTGCGTCGCCGCCAATGACGAACAGCATCAGGCCTTCGGTCTCTCCCTCTGGTGCTTCGATGCATTCGAAGCGGCGCATCACGCCGGGCGGAAAAGACACCACATCGCAGGGCCCGGCATCGATGAATTCGTAATCGTCGCCTTCGTTCCAGGCACAGCGCCATTTTCCCTTCACCGGCATGAAGGTCTCGTTGGTGTCGTGATTGTGCATCAGCGGGCCTTTGCCCGGTTCCGCTTTCACGAAGCCCATATTGAATCCTTCGGAAATGGGAATGGCGGCCTGCAACGAGACATCCTGGCCGACCGGCGAGACGACGTCGGCGCCGTCTTGATCTTCGGGCGGCTGAAAACCGATGACATTGATCAGCTCGCGGTCGCATTCGGGCAGGTGGCTGTCCGGCAGGCCGGTGCGCGCGCCTTTTAAGTTATCAAAGAGCGCGACGCGTTTCATCATTTCGGCGCGGGTCCAGACACGTGTTTCGGGCAACATGGAATTTCCTCCTTGGATAAATGCTGTGTTCAGGCCGGAACGGGCACTTCGGCCATGCGTTTCCGGGCGGTATCGCTGAATTCGTTTGCGGGCGCATTGCCGGCGACCACGAACATGATCAATGCGGTCTCTTCGCCCTCGGCAGGCTCGATGCATTCAAAGCGGCGCATCACCCCTGCGGGGAACGAGATAACATCGTTCGGGCCTGCATCGATAAATTCGTAATCGTCGCCTTCATTCCAGGCACAGCGCCATTTGCCGCTCACCGGCATAAAGGTCTCGTTGGTATCGTGATTGTGCATCAGCGGACCGCAGCCGGGTTTGCACCGGGCAAAGCCCATGTTGAAGCCTTCCGAAATCTGGATCGCGGAGTTCCGAGCCGCATCAGCGCCGACCGGTGAGTTCACCATCCCGCCGCCTTCGCCTTCGCCCGGCGGCGGCTGGAAGCCGATGACATTGAAGATTTCTTTCTCAGCTTCGGGCAGGTGGCTGTCCGGCAGCCCGCCCTTATTGCCGATCAGATTTTTAAACAGAGCGACCCGTTGCATCATCTCGTCACGGGTCCAGACGCGGGTTTCCGGCAGCATCGCTGATCTCCCCTATCGATTTTCGAATGGCCCGACCGCAAATCGACCGGCGCCGCTGACTTATTATACCTGTCGTTCGATCAGTTTTTAAGCCGGTAGCCGGTGCGGAAGATCCACCACACAATGGCAATGCAGACGATCAGAAAAAGCAGGATCATGACGATGCTGATGCCGATCGGCACATCGGCCGTTCCGTAGAAGCTCCATCGGAAAGCGCTGATCAGATATACGACCGGATTGAACAGCGTCAGTGTGCGCCAGAATGGCGGTAGCATGTCGATCGAATAGAAACTGCCGCCAAGGAACGTCAGCGGGGTGATGACCAACATGGGGACAAATTGCAGTTTTTCGAAGTTGTCCGCCCAGATCCCAATGATGAAACCGAACAGGCTGAATGTGATCGCCGTCACGAGGAGGATGCACACCATCGCCACCGGATGGGCGATATTGTAATCGACGAACAGGCGTGCCGTTGCCAGAATGATGAACCCGAGGGCGATCGATTTGGTTGCCGCTGCACCGACATAGCCGAGCACGACTTCCAGCGATGAAACCGGTGCCGACAGAAGCTCGTATATCGTGCCGGTAAAACGCGGCAGGTGAATGCCGAACGAGGCATTGGAGACACTTTCGGTCAGGACCGACAGCATGATCAGGCCGGGGATGATAAATGCGGCGAAGGTCACGCCATTGATCTCTGTGATGCGCGACCCGATCGCCGCCCCGAACACGATGAAATAAAGCGTTGTGGTGACCACCGGCGATACCACGCTCTGGAATAGGGTGCGCCAGGTGCGCGCCATTTCGAACCGATAGATCGCGCGCAGACCCTGAAGATTCATGTGCAGGTTCATGACGATTCTCCGACCACGCTGACAAATATATCTTCCAGTGTGCTCTGGCGCGTATCGAGATCGGAGAACCGGACTTCAAGCCGGTCGAGATCTGCCAGCAGCCGTGTCGTACCGGTCCGCTCGGCCTGTGTGTCGAAGGTGAAGACCAGCGTGTTGCCGTCATCCTCCAGCGCCAGCGCATGGCCCGAAATTTCTGCCGGGATGATTTCCATCGGAGTATGCAGGTTGAGGCGCAGTTCTTTCTTGCCGAGTTTCTTCATCAGGGCCGATTTGTCTTCAACCAGAACAATCCGGCCGCCATTGATCACGCCGATCCGGTCTGCCATTTCCTCGGCTTCCTCGATGTAATGGGTTGTCAGGATGATGGTGACACCAGTTTTCTGAAGCTTGCGCACCATGTCCCACATGCCGCGGCGCAACTCGACGTCGACACCAGCCGTCGGCTCGTCGAGGAACAGGATTTCGGGTTCGTGAGACAACGCCTTGGCGATCAGCACGCGGCGTTTCATGCCGCCCGATAGCGTGATGATCTTTGAATCCTTGCGGTCCCAGAGCGACAGGTCGCGCAGGATGCGTTCAATAATCGCCGGATTGGGCTTTTTACCGAACAGGCCGCGGCTGAACGTGACGGTGTTCCACACGGTCTCGAACGCGTCGGTGGTCAGTTCCTGGGGGACGAGGCCGATCTTTGCGCGGGTTTTGCGATAGTCGCGGATGACGTCGTCGCCGCCAGCCGTGATTCGCCCTGATGTCGGATTGACGATGCCGCAGATGATACTGATCAGCGTCGTTTTACCGGCGCCGTTCGGGCCGAGCAGGGCGAAGATCTCCCCTTTCCGGATTTCCAGATCGATATCGGTCAGCGCCGCATGTCCGCCGGCGTAGATTTTCGAGAGTTTCGAGACGACAATTGCAGAATCGGGGAGCGATGCTGATGACGATTCCGGCGCGTTTTCGGCGATCCCCACTGATTTTCCGTCGCTGATCGGTGTCATGAGTGCTCCCGTATTCAGAACCCGCGATGGCTCCTGACCGGGAGTCTTAGAGACGTATTCGGCGACTGGGTCAAGCCGCTTCCCGTGGCCGTATTCCAAAGTTTCTCACGGTCGTATTCCGACGGTGAAACAATTCCTGTATGTTGCGGGTCACAGGGACAAACCAAGAGGAATACGGGACGATGGCCGAGGATTTTCGGGAACTGATTGACGAGTTGCGGGCGGCGGGCGAACTGATCGAAATAGAGAAGCCGGTCGATATTCGCCATATCGCGACCCTGGTCGATCAGTCAGACAAAGCGCTGATGTTCACCAACGTGAACGGATACGACATGCCGGTGATTTCCGGGGTGACAAACAGCCGCGAACGCCTGGCCATTGCCGCCGGGTGTGACTTTTCCGACATCGAGGGCAGGCTTCGCGAAGGTCTCGATCGGCCGATCGAGCCCGATTTCGTCAATACCGGACCGGTGCGCGAAATCTATCTCGAAGGCGATGACGTCGATCTGCATGATCTGCCGATCCCGCTGTTCTCGGTGCTCGATGGCGGGCCGATGATCACCGCCGGCGTGACCCTGTCGCGCGATCCGGATGAAGACGAAAATTCGGCGATCAACGCCGGTGTCTATCGTTTCCTGGTCAAGGAAAAGAACCTGACCGGCATCGATATCGTCACGCCGAACAACCTGCACCGCTATGCCGCCAAGGCGTATGAGAAGGGTGAGCCGCTGCCGATCTCGATCAATATCGGCACGCACCCGTTCGAGCTGATCTGTTCGACTTACAAGGCGCGCGCCGGTGTCAGCGAGCTCGGTATTGCCGGGGGTATGCGCGGCCACGGTGTGCCGCTGACCCAGTGTCAGACCATCGACATGCCGTGTATCGCGGATGCGGAAATCGTCCTTGAAGCGGAAATCCTGCCGACAGGCTGGACCCAGCCCGAGGGCCGCTTCGGTGAATTCACCCGCCTGATGGGTGGGCTGCACTGGAATCCACATGTCCGTATCAAGGCCATCTCGATGCGCAAGAACCCGCTGTATTATGCGCTGCACATGCCGTGGGAAAACATCTGGCCGTCAGGACCGATCTACGAAGCCAACGTCCGCCGCGTGCTGGACGAGGCAGGTGTCAACGTGACCGCGGTGAACATCACGCCCGGTGGCTGTTGTCACTGGCATGCGATCATCGCGATCAAGCCGCTGCCCGGCGATGGTAAAAACACCATCGCCGCAGCACTGTCCGTTGCCGATATGAAACATGTAACGGTGGTCGATCACGACATCGACGTGTTCGATCCCGTGGATGTCGAATGGGCGGTTGCCACACGTGTTCAGGCCGACCGTGACGTCATGATCATTTCCGGTGCGCGCTCCAAACCGCTCGATCCAAGCCTCCCGCCGCCCGGTCCGTATTCCCGGGTGCCGACGACCGCCAAGATGGGCATCGATGCGACCATCCCGGACAACGTGCCGCGCGAACGCTTCCACCGGATCACCTATGCCTATGCCGACGAGGTAAAACTCGACGACTTCATCGGTCCTGCAAGCGGTGCGGCAAAGCCGTCGCAGGATATCGGCACCGACGCTCTGGCCGAGGAGATCAAGACGCTGGTCACCGAGACGCCGCTCTATTTCGCGGAACTGTGCGAGAAATTCGTCGCGTACGGGTTTCAGGCGGTGAATCGTGCCCTCGGCAAGCTGCACGAGGATGGCGTGTTGTGGCAGGACCCCGAAGGGCGCCACTGTCTGAAAGGATCGAAATTCGCAGCGGTGCCGCCGAAGCGGTAGTGGTTCAGGTGCTGCCATTCAGTTGTCCAACGATCCGTTCAGGTGGCGTTAATGTTGGAACAGCTATCAGCATCTTATCGCTGGATTTTGAGACCCCGGGGCCGGCTAACCGGTCCCGGGAAATTGGTATAATGGGGTAAGCAATATGAGACGATTTTCATTCAGGACCGTTGCGACGACGGCAGCGAGTGCGCTGACCGCCAGCGTGATGGCAGGTGTGATGGCAGGCATGGTGTTTGTGTCGAGCGCCGGGGCCCAACAGGGTATCGGTTGGGTGCCCGGGAAGGGCGCCAGCATGCCGAAAGGTGCGGTCGCCGCCGGCAAGGAGCCGGGACGGACGCTGTTTGTCTGCCGTGCCAATCATGCCAGGGGAATTCACCCCGGCAAGGTCGTCGCTGGAAAATGCAACTTCGGATATGGCGGGCGCGAGATCGTGTCGACGAAATTCCAGGTAATGGTCAATCGGGGCGCCAGGATCGGCTGGGTTCCGCCGCGCGGCGGAAAGCTTCCCTCCAACGCCTATGTCGGCGGCAAAGAGCCGGGGCGGACGCTGTTCGTCTGCCGTGCGCCGCATAACGGTGGCATACATCCCGGCAAGGTGGTCGCCGGCAAGTGCAACATCGGCTATGGCGGCAAAGAAATCGTGTCCACCAAATACGAGGCGATGGTCGTTGCCAAAGGGCCGGCTACGCCCCCGTCGGCAGCTTCTCTGCCGAAAGGTATGGGATGGGCGTTGGCGAAGGGAAACAAACTCCCCGCCGGTGCAGTTCGGGGTGGGTATGAACGTGGCCGGCCAATCTTTCTTTGTCGGGCGCCGTCTCAGGGCGGACTGCTGCCGGGCAAGCTGATCGGTAAACGCTGCATCATCAGCGCCGGCGGGCGTGAGGTTTCTGCGCCGAAATACCAGGTTCTCGTCCGTGCGGGGCAGGCTGTCAGATGGGTGCCAGCGAAGGCGGTCAAGGATATGCGTACGGCGTTTCCGGGCGGCTCCGGCCCACGTGTCGTGCAACATGCGTGCGCCGGCCGCCATGGCGCCGGTCGTCATCCTGGTAAGCTGGTCAAAGGCGTCTGCTATATCGCCTACGGCGCGAAGGAAATTCCCCTGCGCCAGTACAATGTTCTGGTTAATCGCGGAAGTGCCAAGATCGGGTGGGTTGCGGCGCCCGGTGGCAGAATTCCTGGCGGTGCCGTCTCCGGCGAGACAGAGCGCGGGAAGAAGCTCTATGTCTGCCGCGGTCCGCTCAGTGGTGGATTAATCATCGGAAAGGTCTTCGCCCGGGAGTGCCATGTCGGCTATTACGGACGCGCGCACAAAATCGGCAAGTTCCAGGTTATGGTGGCGAAGTAGCGCTGGCCGGTCCATCGCTTAAGAAAACGGGGCGGTCAGCAATGACCGCCCCGTTTTTATACCGGCATATTGTCCGGGATTTAGTCGTCGTAGCCGATCAGCGAATGGGCCGGCACATCGAGCCGGTCGCGGCCGGCCAGAAAATTCAGCTCGATGATATAGGCCGACGCGACCACATCGGCGCCAACCGCGCGCAACAGTTCGACCGCGGCGGCAGCGGTGCCGCCCGTTGCCAGCAGATCGTCGAGCAGGACAACCTTCTGGCCCTTATGCAGCGCGTCGGACTGAATCTCGATCGTGTCCGATCCGTATTCCAGATCATAAGTGTGGGAAATCGTCTCGCCCGGCAGCTTGTCTTTTTTGCGCAGCATCGTGAAGCCGATACCGAGCCGCAGCGCCAGCGGGGCGGCGACCAGGAAGCCACGCGATTCGATGCCGATCAGCCGCTCCGGTTTGTAGGGCGTGATCAGGTCGGCCAGCATGTCGACGGTGGCCGACCAGGCTTCCGCATGCTGCAGAAGTGTCGAGATGTCGTAAAAAAGTATTCCGGGCTTGGGAAAGTCCGGTACTGACCGTATATGGTCTTTAAGATTCATGACGTATCCTGATTGAATTCCGGTCCCGCGAATGCGGCGGCGCATATTACTCAATTGCCCGACTTACTCAATTACCCGATTCCAATTAGCTATCCGAGGCCTAAGGACGCGCATAATGGACCATGTGTTTCACCGCTATCCCAAGACAACATTGCCTGTCATCGATCGCGGCGAGGGCGTTTATGTCTACGATACTGACGGTAAGGAGTACCTCGATGCCTGCGGCGGTGCGGCGGTTTCCTGCCTTGGCCATTCGGACGCTCAGGTCAAACAGGCTATTGTCGATCAGCTCGACCGGATCCCGTTTGCGCATACGGCCTTCTATACGTCCGAAGCGGCGGAGGTTCTGGCAGATCGCCTGACAGCGGCCGCGCCTGGGAATCTTGATCGTGTCTATTTCGTCTCCGGCGGGTCGGAAGCGACCGAGACCGCCCTCAAACTCGCACGCCAGTACTTTGTCGAAAAAGGCGAGCCCGAGCGCCGGCATGTCATCGCGCGCCGCCAAAGCTATCACGGCAATACACTGGGTGCGCTCGCCGCCGGCGGCAATCAGTGGCGACGGGCACAGTTCGAGCCCCTGCTGTTCGAGACCCATCATATTTCGCCCTGCTATGAATACCGCGACCGCCTCGATGGCGAGACGTCGGAGGCCTATGGATTGCGGGTCGCCGATGAGCTCGACGCGAAGATCGCGGAACTTGGCGCCGAAACCGTGATGGCGTTTGTCGCCGAACCCGTGGTCGGTGCGACCGCCGGTGCGGTGCCGCCAACGGATCGCTATTTCAAACGTATTCGTGAAATTTGCGACCGCCATGGCGTGCTGCTCATCCTCGACGAAGTCATGTGCGGATCGGGACGCACGGGCACGCTGTTTGCCTGTGAACAGGACGGAATCGTCCCTGACCTCCTGACAATGGCAAAAGGCCTGGGCGGCGGCTATCAGCCGATCGGAGCGGTGCTGGTGGGTGCGCATATATATGACGCGATCTGCAGTGGCAGCGGCTTCTTCCAGCACGGGCACACCTATATGGCGCATCCGGCCGCCTGTGCCGCATCGCTTGCGGTGCTCGAGGCGATAGAGGAGCGCGACCTGCTCACCAATGTAACGGAGCGCGGCGCGGAGCTTCGCCGGGCCCTGAACGACCGGTTCGGACAGCACCCACATGTGGGGGATATCCGGGGGCGCGGGTTATTTATCGGTTTGGAGATTGTCGCCGACAGGGAGACGAAGTTGCCGTTCGATACCGCGATGGGGGTTCCTGCCCGGATAAAGGCGGACGCGATGTCGCGGGGGTTAATGGTCTATCCCATGGGCGGTACCATCGACGGCAGCCGTGGCGCCCATGTTCTATTGGCCCCTCCCTATATCATCGACAGCAGTCACATTCCGGTGATTGTCGACCGCCTCGCGGCCTCAATTGACGTTGCGACTGCCCGGTAACGACGTACCGCAAACCTTCGAACTCTAATTAATCCAAGTGCTTAGGTCTGTTTCAGTCCCTGATCGGAGTCGTTGACGCCGGGGTGTGGGACATGCATTGTTTATGACAGAATCGTGGATATGGCAGGTATTTTCCGCATTCACGCTCTTCTCAACGTTCTGACAGCATTCGGTGAGCGAATGTTGTCACCGTCCGACCGGGTAACCGGAACACGTAAAGGGAGACACCTTCAATATGAAAAAAATTGTTTTCGGCCTCTCAGCAGCAGTTCTTGCCGCTGGAACATTTGGCATTGCGACCAGCGGCACCGCCGTTGCGCAACAGTCCTTTATCTCGATCGGTACCGGCGGCGTCACCGGCGTCTATTATCCGACCGGCGGCGCGATCTGCCGTCTGGTGAACCGTAACCGTAAAGAGCACAAAATTCGCTGCTCGGTCGAATCGACCGGCGGGTCGGTATACAACATCAACACCATCAAGGCTGGTGAGCTCGATTTCGGTGTCGCTCAGTCCGACTGGCAGTATCACGCCTATAACGGCACATCGAAGTTCAAGGACTCAGGCGCGTATAAAGACCTGCGGGCCGTGTTCTCCGTTCATCCGGAGCCGTTCACGGTTGTCGCGCGTGCCGATGCCGGCATCAAAAGCTTCAGTGACCTGAAGGGCAAACGCGTCAATATTGGCAATCCCGGTTCCGGACAGCGTGGCACGATGGAAGTGCTTATGGGCGAAATGGGCTGGGACAAGAGCGCGTTCAAGCTTGCATCCGAGCTGAAATCTGCCGAGCAGAGCCAGGCGCTGTGCGACAACAAGATCGACGCGATGATCTTCACGGTCGGTCATCCGTCCGGCTCGATCAAGGAAGCGACGACATCCTGTGCGTCGGTTCTGGTCAACGTGACCGGTTCGGCAGTCGACAGCCTTGTTAAGAAGAACTCGTTCTACCGGACGGCGACTATTCCGGGCGGCATGTATAACGGCACGCCCGCTGACACGATGACGTTCGGTGTCGGTGCGACCTTTGTCAGCTCGACCAAGGTTGCCGACCGCGTTGTCTACGAAGTTGTCAAAGCCGTGTTCGAGAACTTTGACCGCTTCAAGAAGCTGCATCCGGCGTTCCGCAATCTGAAGGAAAAGGAAATGATCAAAGACGGTCTTTCCGCGCCGCTGCATGCAGGTGCTGCGAAGTACTACAAAGAAAAAGGCTGGATGTAAGTCCAACCGAGACGACAGGGGAGGCCGTATGGCCTCCCCTTTTTTCCGAAGGCGGCAAAGACCGCTGGCGGGAACAAATAAACAAATAAAATTCACGGGGGTGAATCATGGCCGATCAGCAAACATCCGGCGCGGCGCTAAGCGACGACGAACTTCAGGATCTTGTTGCTTCGAGTGATACGGGTGCGCGTAATCCCGGTGGGAAAGTCGCCAAGCTTCTGGCTGGTATCGCGCTCGCCTGGTCGACGTTCCAGCTCTGGATCGCCTCGCCGCTGCCGTTCATGGTCACCGATATCATTCCGGTTTTGAATAACACCGAAACCCGCTCTATTCATCTCGCCTTCGCGATCTTCCTCGCGTTCATGGCGTATCCGGCCCTCAAACGCTCACCGCGCGACCGCGTTCCGCTGCAGGACTGGGTGTTTGCCATCGTCGGTGCGCTGGCGGCGGGATACATTTTCCTGTTTTACGGCGAACTGTCGGACCGCCCCGGTGCACCAATCCAACAGGATTTATGGGTCGCCGGTATCGGTATGGTCGCATTGCTCGAAGCGACGCGACGGGCATTGGGGCCGCCCCTGATGATCGTGGCCATGGTTTTCCTCGGTTACGTGTTCTTTGGCGATAGCACCATTATCCCTGACGCCATCCGCTGGAAGGGCGCGTCCTTTGCAAAGGCCATGGGGCATCAATGGCTGACGACGGAAGGTGTCTACGGTATCGCCCTCGGTGTTTCGACCAGCTTCGTATTCCTGTTCGTGCTGTTCGGCTCGCTGCTCGATAAGGCGGGCGCCGGTAATTATTTCATCAAGGTGGCGTTCTCGCTGCTTGGCCACCTGCGCGGTGGTCCGGCGAAGGCGGCCGTTCTGGCCTCCGCCATGACGGGTCTGATTTCGGGCTCGTCAATCGCCAATGTGGTGACGACCGGCACATTCACCATTCCGCTGATGAAACGGGTCGGGTTTACGGCTGAACAGGCCGGCTCGGTCGAGGTCGCATCCTCGGTTAACGGCCAGATCATGCCGCCGGTCATGGGCGCTGCCGCATTCCTGATGGTCGAATATGTGGGGATTTCATATCTCGAGGTCATCACGCACGCATTTCTGCCGGCCGTAATTTCCTACATCGCGCTGCTCTATATCGTGCATCTCGAAGCACTTAAAAACGAAATGGAAGGCCTGCCCAAACCAGGTATCCAGAAAGCAGCGATGGCACGCATCGCGGGCGCGCTGATTCCCCTGTTGAGCATCCTCATTCTGTGTGGGGTCATATATTACGGCATCCAGGGCATCAAAATGGTCACCGGCGATTTCGTCGGGTGGGTTCTGGCACTCGCGGTGTTCGTGATTTACATAGCCCTGATCGCCTATGCCGCAAAGTCCGAAGAT
The DNA here is from genome assembly GCA_047638395.1 of Paracoccaceae bacterium. GTDB lineage: Bacteria > Pseudomonadota > Alphaproteobacteria > MPNO01 > UBA830 > CAXBCP01. The sequence goes on from JBLIMV010000023.1 coordinate 54,069, forward strand.
CTGGAGATGGACGATCCGAACGCCGAACTGGTGTCGCTGCCGGAATTCGGTCCGACGTTCAGGACCGGCCTGCATTACATCCTGCCGATTGTCGTCCTCGTCTGGTTCCTGATGGTCGAGCGCAAATCACCCGGCCTGTCAGCGTTCTGGGCCAGTTCGCTGATGCTTATTATCCTGATCACACAGCGCCCGCTAAAGGCGATGTTCCGTAAATCCGGTGACGCTTCGGCGGCATTCCGGCACGGCTGGGCAGACATGATCGACGGCATGATTGCCGGCGCGCGCAACATGATCGGGATCGGTGTCGCGACCGCGGCCGCCGGCATCATCGTCGGTACGGTTACATTGACCGGGATCGGCCAGGTCATGACCGAATTCGTCGAGGTGCTGTCGGGCGGTAACCTGATTATCATGCTGATCCTGGTTGCCATCATCAGCCTGATCCTCGGAATGGGTCTGCCGACGACCGCGAACTACATTGTCGTGTCGTCACTCATGGCCGGTGTGGTCGTGGAGCTTGGCGCGGCGAACGGGCTTATCGTGCCGCTGATCGCGGTCCACATGTTCGTGTTCTACTTCGGTATCATGGCGGACGTAACACCCCCGGTGGGACTGGCGTCCTTCGCGGCTGCTGCTGTGTCGGGGGGCGACCCGATAAAGACTGGTTTTACAGCGTTTTTCTATTCGCTACGTACCGTGATGCTGCCGTTCCTGTTCATCTTCAATACCGACCTGTTGTTGATCAACGTCGGTATCGCAGACGGGATAGCAGTCTTTATTGTGGCGACCATCGGCATGCTGATTTTTGCCGCCGGGACCCAGGGGTTCTTTATCGCGCGGAGCAAGATGTGGGAATCCATCGCGCTGATCCTGATTGCGTTCACGCTGTTCCGGCCGGGCTTCTGGCTTGACCAGGTGCAGGCGCCGTTCGGGGCGGCCGATCCGAAAAACCTCGAACAGGTTGCCGGCGCGCAGCCGGACAACGTGGATATCCGCATCTTTGTGAGTGGTCAGAATTCCAGCGGGGAGGATGTGGAGACGACCGTTGTCCTGCCGCTTGGTGCGAAGGCCGATGGCGCCAAGAGATTGGAAGCCGCCGGTATCAAGATCATCCAGAAGGACGGTAAGACGATTATCGACGACGTCGTTCAGGCGGACGCCAAGGGCAAGCCGACAGCCGCGACGATCGCGAAGCTCGAGTTCGACATGGTGATCCTGTCCGCCGAAGTGCCGCAGGAACGGATGCCGAAGCAGCTCTTTTATATCCCGGCAGTATTACTTCTTATCATTGTCTGGGGCCTTCAGCGCCGTCGCGTTCCCAATACCACCAATCAACCCGCTGCCGCATAGGAGTATCGGATATGTATGAACACATTCTCCTTCCCGTCGATCTTGGTAATGATAGTTCCTGGGAAAAGGCGTTACCGACAGCGATCGAATATTGCGGCGCGTTCGGCTCAGTCCTGCATGTGATGACCGTGATGCCGGATTTCGGCTCGCCGATGGTGGCGCAGTTCTTCCCGACCGACCACGAAGACAAGATGATGGTGAAAGCGGGCGAAGTGCTGCACAAATTTGTCGCCGACCGGGTACCTGATACCATCAGGGTTCAGCACATCGTCGCCGACGGCACGATCTACAAAACCATCATCGAGACGGCCGAGGAGATCGGCGCGGACCTGATCATCATGGGATCGCACCGGCCCGAACTGCAGGACTACCTGCTGGGACCGAATGCCGCCCGTGTGGTGCGCCATTCGGCGAAATCCGTGTTGGTCGTTCGCTGATACCGATCACCGGAATATGACCCGCCGCAATGCCCGGCCTGTGCTAGGCAAGGGGCATGAATATGCGTTCTCTGTCTTCTGCAGCCGCTCTGGCTGTTTTGCTGGGATTTGCCGGCGTCGCGGGTGCCGCAGAAGTTTCTCGAGTCGCGGAGATTCCGGCCACAGTGCCGGTCCAGGCAGGACCCTATATTCGCGGTTCTGATGCCGACCAGCGCGAATACGGCTACAGCCTCGACGAGCGCGCTTATGGTCATTCCGTCACCCGCAAAGGGCGCTGGTATGCCGGAGAATTCCCCCGCGAAAAGCGCCACCTGCCTGCCTACAGCATCACCGTTACGCCGATTACCAACGCTCAGTACGGCGTGTTTATCGCGGCGACGGGACACCCTGCGCCCGACGTCGACCGGGCAACCTGGAAATCTTACGGCCTGATCCATTCCTGGCCACGGACGCGCCGCCATGCGTGGTCGGGCGGTCGCGTCCCCGACGGGCGCGACGCACACCCTGTTGTCCTGGTATCGAAGACGGACGCGATGGACTATGCGGGGTGGCTGTCGCAACGGACCGGCAAAACCTGGCGCCTGCCGAGCGAAGAGGAATGGGAGAAGGCGGCGCGGGGAAACGATGGGCGCCGATTCCCGTGGGGCGGCGTTTTTGATCCGCATCGCCTGAACAGCCACGATGCCGGACCGTTCGACACACAACCCGTCGGACGGTATCCGGCCGGTGCCAGCCCTTACGGCGTTCTTGATATGGCAGGGCAGGTGTTTGAATGGACGGCGACGGCGGCCAAAACCGGAAGGTCGGTTGTCAAAGGCGGCTCCTGGGATGACAAGGGATGCGGCGTCTGCCGTGCCGCCGCCCGGCACAACCGGCCCGATGGCCTGAAGCACATCCTGATCGGCTTTCGGCTAGTGGTATCAGGCATCGGCGGTGAGCCGGGGTTAAAAAGCCCCTCACGGTGATTTTATCCATCCGGGCTCGCACTTCTCCGCGCAGGGCTTATCTTAAGGGCAATACAGAGACACCCGATGAAGGGAGGCTGGCGTGCCGCGCGATCCTCATAGCTATCCACAGATAACAGTCGATTTCGATAAATTGCCGAAATCACGGCTCGAATCCATGCTTGCCGCTGGCCATGAGGCCATCGATTGTATTCGCGTCCTGTCAAAGATGGGCGACAATATTGTCGGCGAGCTGCTGAGCGGCGCAGAGGGGTTTTATGAATGGGATCATTACCCCGATGGCGACGTCTACGATCATGAAACCCACGCGCAGTTCTATTATCACGCCCATCCACAGGAGCTACGCGGTGGCGAGCATGGTCATTTTCACACATTCATGCGGGCAAACGGCATTCCGGATACTATTCGCCCGGTCGCGCTGCCGGATTACGAAAAACCGGCTGAGCGGAATGACGATCTTACACACCTGATCGCTGTATCCATGGATCCCCAGGGATTGCCGATCTGCCTGTTCTCGACAAACCGCTGGGTGACCGGTGAAACCTGGTACAGAGCGGACGATGTCTGTTCGCTGCTCGACCGGTTTAACATCGACCACGCCCGCCCGTCCTGGCCGGTGAACCGCTGGATTACGGCGATTCTTCAGCTATTTCACCCGCAGGCCGTGGCGCTTATTCGCGCCCGCGACGAACGGGTGAAGCAATGGACGGATGAGAAACCGGACGAAAACGCCTTCGAGGACCGCGATCTGGAGATCACGGCCGTGTTCGATATATCAATCGACGACCAGATGGCCGCAATTCAGGCGGCGCTGGCGGCGAAGGGCTGACAGCCTATTTGGTGGCTTCTTTGAGAAACGCCATCAGATTATCGATGTCTTTCTGCTTCTTCAGGCCGGCAAAGGTCATCTTGGTGCCTTTGACATACTTCCGCGGTTTTACCAGATATGCGGACATCGTTTTTACGTCCCAGGCCAATCCGCCCTTACCGGCCTTCTTCATGGCCTTGGAGAATTTGTACTTTTTGGCGGTGCCTGCCGTGCGGCCGAACACCCCGGCCAGGCTGGGGCCGATCCGGTGTTTGCCGGCCACGAGCGTGTGACAGGCCTTGCATTTGTTGAAGACTTTCTTGCCTTTGGCCATATCAGCGGCACTGGCGTAACCGATTGAAGAAATTGCCAAAACGGCGATTGTCGCGGTCAGTGATAGGGTCTTTTTCATAGTCGTAATTCCGATCTCATACACGGTGTTATTTGACCTGAAATAGCCTTAGGCAGTCCTCCGGGTCAAGCTGCACATTGCCGCAGGCTCGCGCCTCAGAGCAGCCGGGTCAATTCACGTCCCCGTGCGATACGGCGCGTTTCATTCGGCCATGCTTCTGCTGCGCGGCAGGGCGTATTCGGGTCGATTCTGCCGCTATCCGCTTAAGCAGCCGTTAACGAGTTTATCGCAGAATTACGGCTTAGCGGAACGTTGAAACTATCCGGGTTTCCCGCCTGAAGGATTACAGCGACATGACAACAAAACTATCCAAATCGGACGTTGAGCGTCTCCTAACAGACCCCTCCGTGGATGCGCGGGCTGATGCGGCTGCCAAGATAGCAACGCATTACGACGCCGCCGCGGATTTTGGTGAGCAGGAAAAGAAGCTCGCCGAAGAAATCTTCACGTTGATGTGCAAGGACGCCGAGGAACGTGTGCGTGCAGCACTTTCCGCTAATTTGAAAGATTGCCCGTTTTTGCCGCATGATATCGCGCGCACGCTTGCCGACGATGTCGCCACTGTATCGAACCCCGTCCTCAAATTTTCGACCGTCCTCACCGACGCGGATCTGATTGAAATCGTCACAAGCCAGGGAGAGGAAAAGCAGAAGGCTATCGCCTCGCGGCCAACCGTTTCGCCCGACGTTTCCGATGCCCTTATCGATACCAAGAACGAAGCCGTCGTCGGCACACTGGTTGCCAATGACGGCGCCCAGATTTCGACCGGTTCGATGCAGCGGGTTCTGGATGATTTTGCCGACAGCGATCTTGTGAAATCGTCGATGGTCGGGCGTTCGGCACTGCCGATGGAAGTGTCGGAACGCCTCGTCAACATGGTGTCCGACAAACTCCAGCAGGAGCTCCTTGCCCGCCACGATCTGCCGAGTGACAGCGTTAGCGACCTGATCCTGCAGTCCCGCGAGAAGGCCACCCTTGGTCTTCTTAGTGGGAAAAACCATGGCGAGGATTCCCGGCGACTGATTGTACATCTATACCAGAACAACCGTTTGACCCCGACAATCATGCTGCGCGCGCTCTGCATGGGCGACATGGATTTTTTCGAGGGTAGTGTGGCCGTCCGTGCGCGGACCCCATTGTCGAATACGCGCGAAATGATTCATGGCGGCGATCGGAACCAGATTTCGTCTCTTCTGGATAAAGCCGAACTGCCAAAACCGTTACAGCCGGCATTCACGGCCGCGATCGGTGTTGCCGAAGACACCGACTACGACGGCGGCGCCGACGATCAGGACAGGTTCCGGCGTCGGATGATCGAGCGGATCATCACCAATTTTGACGATCCGGATTCCGCAATGGGCGACGACAACATCGAATATTTGCTCGCGCAGCTGACCCAGATCGACGCGGGTTTCGCGAACTCCTACTGATTGACGTTTGAGGTTTCAGGCTGACGCCTCAGGTTTCGAGCATTCGGCCTTTGCCGATTGCATCGGTGCCGAATCGTGCGCGTAGATCGTCGACCGCGCCTTCGACTTTTTTTCGGCGTTGTAAGTCCGGATCCGCGAGATCAATCGGGTCGCAATCCTCCTGTGGCGCGAATTCCGAAAGTCCGATCCCCAACAGTCTGAACGCCGTGCCGTCAGCCTCTTTCTCAAGCAGCGGGTTGGCGGCAGCATAAATCGCATCGGCGAGCTGCGTCGGATGCGGCAGGGTCCGCGACCGTGTCCGGATGGCGAACCGTGCTGTCTTCAGTTTGAGCGTGACGGTTCGACCGCCGATGTCTTCCTTCTTGATGCCGGCGGAGACCTTTTCCGCCTGGCGCCAGAGTATCCGGCTCAGGCGCCCGGGGTCCGAGATGTCATCCGCAAATGTCGTTTCGCTCGACAGGCTTTTGCGGCCCGAGCCCGGCACCACCTTGCGTGTGTCACGGCCATGCGCAAGGCGCGCCATTCGGCTGCCGATCTCGCCATAACGCCGTGTCAGATCTTCTTCGCTCAATTGCTGGAGCTCGCCGATCATGGTGATGCCATCGCGCTCCAGCGTGCGCTGGAATACCTTGCCCACACCCCAGATGCGCGATACCGGCTGTCTGCTCAGGAACGGAACGGTCTCGGTGCGGCCGATTACCGTGAAGCCCTGTGGTTTGTTCAGGCCGGAGGAAAGTTTTGCCAGGAACTTGTTGTGGCTCAGGCCGATAGACACGGTGATGCCGTGTCGGTTTTCGATTTCGCACACCAACCTGGCAAGCGTGCGGGCCGGGCTGCCGCCGTGCAGCCGTTCGGTGCCGGTCATGTCGAGAAATGCCTCATCGATGGAAATCGGTTCCACCAGGGGCGTTACCGTCCGCATCATCTCGCGAATGTCGCGGCCGATACGGCCATATTTCGCCATATCGGGTTTGACGACAACAGCGTCGGGGCAGGCGCGAAGGGCTTTGAACATAGGCATGGCTGAATGCACGCCATATTCCCGTGCGATATAGCACGCCGCCATCACAACGCCGCGTTTCTGCCCACCAACCAGCACCGGTTTATCGATTAGCTCGGGATTATCGCGTTTTTCGACGCTCGCGTAGAAGGAATCGCAGTCCAGATGGGCAATCGACAGTGTGGACATCTCTGCGTGCGTTACCACGTCCGCAGCCCCGCAGGCCGGACAGGCGGATAGACCGAGTTCGGTGAATTCTGTCTGGCAACGGCGGCACAGGGATTTCATACGGGGAGATTGGAACGACCGAAGGGCGCCGTCAATCGGGATGCCAGTAAATGTTCATGTTCTATTCATCTTACTGCCTGTATCTAATTGTATCGTTTACGCCGTTGCGATTTTTTGGTTAGGATGTAAGCCCAATTTAGGCTGGTGGCCCGGGGGAAATGGCCGACATCGGCGGGCTTGCTGTGAAAGTTAGTTCGGCGTGGACGTTCCGACCGCAATGGTCGGATATGGGGTTCTCTGGGGCAAAGACGTTAATATGAATATCACGACCAAAATGACGGTCTATACGACCTGCATTCTCGCGATGGTGCTGGGTCTGCTATTGACCATGAACTATTTCAAATATGGCAACATTCTCACCAACGTGACCACATCGCGGTTGGCGGTGATCAACAAGAACCTTGAGTTTTCGTTGTCCCGGGCGACGAATTTGGGGCTTGCTCTTGAAGAGCTGCAATTTGCCGATACGTTGCTGACGCGGGCCAAAGAGTCCGATCCGGCTATCCGCGAAATCCAGGTATTCGATAATACCGGCAAAGTTCTGTTTTCGACTGCCGGCAACAAGGTTGAGAGCAGTGTCGATAAGAGCATCGTCGGTCTGTTGGAACCATTGCGTAAAAAAGATACGACGGAATGGGCGGCGCATACCGACGACCAGTTTGTCGCCGGCATCACGCTGTATAACAGTTTCGATCGGTCGATTGGCGGCGTAGTCCTCCAATATGACCGGTCCAGCTATCACGCCCTTGTCGGCAAAATTCTCGAAAAACTGGTCATTGTGACGGCTATTCTGCTCGGGATCACAGCACTTGTCGCCTGGATTGGTATCTCGTTCGGGTTCCGCGAATTGAGACATACTTATGCGTCAATGCAAACCGCACTGGCCAGGGTCCGGGAAACCGGCAGTGCAGAGGGCGGTGCGCCCGACGATCAGGAAACATCGGATTTCAGGCTAAAACTGGGGTCGGTGACGAAGACCGTGGACGAGGCGATGACACAGATCGAAGTGTCAGCGGCGTCCAGCGACAGCTCGAAAGCGTAGGGGGCGGACATGGCAGAAGAAAACGCCCCAGAGTTCGTCGCCGAAAACCGGCTGACGCCGATGGTCAGACGGCGCCTGTTCGCACTGATTACCATCGTTCTTGTTGCATCGTCGGTCTTTCTGTCCTGGGAGTCACTACAACTATTTGAAAATTCACTCACGCCGGAACTGAACAAGAAAGCCGAAGTGATCGGTCTGAGTGCGGTCGGCGATGTCGAACGCGCCGTTGGTCTCGGTATTCCGTTCACGGAACTTAACGGCGTTGGGCCGTATCTGAGTGAAATCGGCAAGACCTATCCGGAAATTGAATACGTGGCCGTCACGGATGTGTCGGGGAACGTTCTGTATTCAAGCCGTGAACTGACCGCGAACACGACCGCCTTTTTCAAAACGCCGGAAGCGCTGGATACGATGGCAGGGGCGGCTTCGGGCAGAAGTATCGAGATAGATTCGGCCCATAATCTGGCGCTGCCGTTAAAGAATGCTGATAGGGCGATCGGCCTTCTGCATGTCGGTATCGACAAGCAGTTCGTGCAGCGTCAGCTGAACGACATCTTTTTCGACCTGGTGATTATTCTGATCGTCGGCCTGTTGGTCGCGATAGAGATTACGCTCGCGCTCGTGACATTCTATGTCACCGCGCCGCTGGAGCGACTGGACCGGGTGCTTGCACTCTATACGCGAGGCAATTTCAGTCAGGTGCTGGTGCACAAAAGCCACGATGCTGTCGGCAGTGTCGCGGGATTTCTCGAAGAATGTGCCCGCAAGCTGAACGAACGCTATGAGCGCGTGGCGACTTCGGTGCGGTCTGCCGGTGGCGCCAATGCCGGCCGGCTTGAAGAAATCAGAAGCCGATACGGGCTCGGCAAGCTTTCCAAGTATTTTCAGGGAAGCATCGTCGATGCCCGGATCCCGCTCTTTATCTTCTCGTTCGCCGAGGAGCTTCAGAAATCGTTCCTGCCGCTCTTTGTCAAAGAGGTCTATGAGCCGGTACCGTATCTGACCGAGGAGGTTGCGATTGGCCTGCCGATCGCTTTCTTTATGGGAATTATCGCTCTTGCCACGCCGTTTGCTGGCGGCTGGGCTGATAAGTACGGCAGTCGGCGGATCTTCATTATCGGTCTCATTCCCGCCGTCGCGGGCTATATCGGCTGTGCCGCGGCAACCTCGATCTACGAGCTCGTTGCATGGCGCAGCGCGACCGCGCTTGGGTATGCGATGATTACGATTTCCTGCCAGGGCTATATCGCCGCCATTGTGACCCGTGAGAACCGGGCCCAGGGCATGGCAGTGTTCGTCGGTGTGCTGATGAGTGCGTCGATGTGCGGCACGGCGATCGGTGGCATCCTGGCCGACCGCATTGGGTACCGCGCGGTGTTTGTCCTTGCGGCCGTGTTTGCTCTCGTCGCCGGGGCCATTGCCTATCGGATGCTGGTGGCGGATGGCGATACCATCGTGACCAAGGGAAAGCAGAAGGGCGGTATCTTCAAAAAACTGGGGGCCGTCTTCAAAAACGTGCGGTTCGTCGCCATTGTGTTCCTGGCGGCGATACCGGCGAAAATCATCCTGACCGGGTTTCTGTATTTTATCGTACCCCTTTACCTTTTCTCTCTTGGCTCATCGACGGCGGAAACCGGCCGGATCATGATGATTTATCCGGTGATCATCATCGCACTGGGCCCAGTGGCATCTTGGACCGCCGACAAGCTCGGCAGCATGATGTGGATGCTGGTGGTCGGTTGTTTCGCCTCCGGTATCGGGCTTGTTCTGTTCAACGATCTGGCATCCGTCTGGGGCGTCGTTCTGATGGTGATCGTCATGGGCAGCGCGCATGCTTTCACAAAGGCACCACAAATCGCATTTGTGATGGAAGTTTGTGAAGCAGACATGGAAAAAGTCGGACGCACGACGGTGCTTGGCCTGTTGCGCACAATGGAACGCATCGGTAGCGTGATTGGGCCGATTATCGCCGCGACACTGGTAGGCGTTTTCGGGTATCAACAGGCGATTATGTATATGGGCATAATCATTTCAGGATCGGCAATTCTCTTCCTCGCTGTTTTCGTTATGTCCGCGAGAGGAAGCGCCAACGATTCTGCAGAGGAAAAGGCCGGCTGAAAAATGTTGGGGGGATAAAACGTGATTAAATGGGTTCGTGTGCTGGCGTTTTCCGGGGTGACCGCCCTTGTGGTTACCTTATCGCCGGCAGTGATGGCCGCCGATAAGGCGGACCCTTTCCATATCTATATGGCTGTATGGCGCGGGTGCGAAGATGCCTGCAAGGGCTTCCAGGATTATTTCCGGGACAACAAGATCCCGGCAAAATTCACCGTCCGCGATGCCGGACGCGACAAGTCCAAGCTTCCGGGGTTTGTCCAGGAAGCGCGGGATATAAAGGCCGACCTGGTGGTTACCTGGGGGACGTCGGTGACACGGATCATGCTTGGCCCGTGGAACAGCCCCGATCCGGAAAAACACGTTACCAAGATTCCCGCAGTCTTCATGATCGTGGCCGACCCGATCGGCGCCAAAGTGGTGCGGGACTATGAATCGTCCGGCCGACCGAACGTCACCGGTACGAGAAACCGTGCGCCGACGGCGGTTCAGTTCAAGGCGCTCCAATCGTATAAAAAGTTCAAACGTATCGGCCTGATTTACAATACGAATGAATTGAACGCACGGCTTAACGCGGCACAGGTGCGGAAAACCGCCAAGGATATGGGGCTCGACCTGATCGAGGTAAAGCTGCCGCTTGGTGCGGACGGTAAGCCGTCGCCGGATTCGATAGAGGCCGCGATTAAGGAAGTTGCCGATAAGAAGGCCGAGTTTCTGTATATGGGCTCCAGCTCATTCCTGACAAAGTTCCGCAAGCCGTTCACCGAGGCCGCGATCAAATACAAGCTGCCGGTCGCCGCAGGCACCGAAGTCCCCGTCACCAAGGCCGGCGGCCTGATGGCAATCGCAAGCCGCTACTACAATGTCGGCCAGCTCGCGGCGGATCAGGCGCGACGTGTACTCGTCAACAAGGAGCCGCCTGAAAAAATCCGTATCCGGCGGCTGCGGCGGTTCTCGTTCATCATCAACATGGAAACGGCGCACAAGCTGAAGCTGTATCCGCCAATGGAGATTCTGCGCTACGCCGAAGTGATCAAGGCGGGGGCGACCCAATGAAGAGCCGGTCAATGAAACCGCACCTGTTGGCGGTTTCGGCCTGTTTTGCCGCCGCGCTCAGCCTCTTTGTTGCGGATACCGCTCGGGCTGAAGACAAGTTCCTCGCGCTCGGCACTGCGTCTACCCGTGGTACGTATTTTCCGGTCGGCAACACGCTGTGCAAGCTGATCAACGAAAAGCGTGACATCCACCTGGTGCGCTGCCTGTCTTATCCGACGGGCGGGTCGGTCTATAACATCCAGGCGCTGACATCGGGTGAGCTGGATATTGCGATCACCCGGTCCGACCTGGCTTACAAAGCGTTCAACGGCCTCGCACAGTTCGCCCCGATCGGTGCGAACCGCGACCTGCGCACGGTGACCAACCTGTACAGCCAACCCGTTGTCATCACCGTCCGCAAGGATTCAGGCATCAACACCTTTGATGATTTCAAGGGCAAGGTAATCAATATCGGCAACCGCGGATCGGGCAAGCGGGCGATCGCCGATCAGATGTTCAAGATCATGGGCTGGACGAAGGCGGATTTTGCCGCAACCACGGAATTTTCGACGCGGGGCCAGTCAAAGCCGTTCTGCGAACAAAAGGTCGATATCCTGATTGAATCCATTGGTCTGCCCGCACCGCTTTATGACCGGCTGGCCACTGAATGCGATGCCAAGTTTGTCGATATTCCTGAGAAACTTGCCGAGGGTTTCCGCAAGGCCGGGCCGTTTTTCTTCGATTATAAAATCCCCGCCAGCATCAATCCCAATAATGATACTGATGTGAAGACCGTCGGCATCAAGGTGGTTCTGCTCAGCCTGACGACGGTGTCGCCCAAAGCGATCGCGACGGTGGCGGATTCCATTTTTGGCGAAAAAGGTAAGTTTCAGAAGAGCCATCCTGCGCTTTCGCTGTCGACTCCGGATTCGATGGTGAATGAAGGTATCCATGTTCCGCTTCACGATGGCGCAGAAAAGTACTATGAAGACAATGGCTTACTCGGTACGAAAACGAAATAGCGCGCGGTTTCGCAGACAGTTGCGGGCCGAAAAGTTACGGGAAGGCGAACAGGGGTTGGGGATAAAGCAGATCATTGGAAAGTCGCGTGCGGGTGGTTTCGCAGTACTCGCGGCCTGTGCAATCTTTCTGTCCGGCTGTCAGACTTTGGGCACCGAAAAAAACGTGTCCGCACGGCCGCAATCGACATCACCGATCGAATCCCGGAGCATCGCGACCCGTGGCGTCCAGGCGCTGCGCGAAGGTGATCTGGAACTGGCATCGCGCATGTTCAATGGTGCGCTGAAGCTCGATATTCAGAATTCCTATCTGCAGTTTCTGAACGGTCTCGCTTATCACATGATCGCCATCCGGTCCGACCGGAGCAAATTCACCTACGCCGAACAGGGGTATAATCTGGCGGTTAGGTTCGACGATACGAACTGGATGGCGCGGTACTATCTTGGCCTTCTGTATCTCGACCAGCGCCGGTACAAGCGGGCGAAGGCCGCCTTTGCCGATGCGATGCTGTACAATGACAGCTATCCGGACCTGCTCTATAATTTCACCGTGGCGTCATACTATGCCCGCGATCCTGAAACAGCGGCCGGCCCGCTGACGCGTCTGCAGGAGGTTGAGCCGTCCAGCGGACGTATGATGCGGGCCTCTACGATCATTACCGCTGCCTTGGGGCGTTCCCAGGAAGCGAAAGCCTGGTCGGAAAAATATAAGAAAATCGAAAAAAACGGAGAGAAAACGCGCCAGTTGGACCGGCGTGTGAATGATTGGGGCCGCGTCCACGCGCGCGTCCAGAAGGCCTCATTGCGGCCGCCTGCATCGACGATGAAAATCACGCGCGGTGTGCAGCTTGCGCAGGATCAGGACTCTCCTGAAGAGGCCGGGCAGATGGAAAACACGGAACAGGATACGTCCGAAGAAGAAAATGGCGCTGATTCAGAGGCGCTCGCCGAACAGGCCAAGATGGTCATTGTCGATGTAGTGATTATCAGTTCGGTGGAAGATATTTCGACTGCTAAGGGCGTGAATCTGTTGAACGGTCTTCAACTTCAGTTTGGGTTGACTGGCCAGCAAATCATTACGCGGACGGGTGACAACGCCGGAGGCGTATCAACCGATACCTCTACGATCACAAATAACATCACAATTCCGAATATTACGTATTCGCTGAATATCGCGAATGCAGGCACCACCCGGAACGAAATTCTCGCCCGCCCCAGTCTGGTGGCGATCGAGGGCCAAAAGTCAGAATTTTTCTCGGGTGAGAATATTAAGGCCACGGTGGTGACCGCGAACGAGGAAGGCGCTGCCGAGGTGGAGCGCGATATCGGGGTGAGACTTGGGGTCACACCTGAAACGGTCGGCAAAGATAATGTTAAATTGTTGGTCGAAGTGGAACGGACGTTCCTTCAAACACCAAGCACGAGTGTTTCATACACATTTCAACTCCGGACATCCAAGACCACCGTCGAGGCGAATGTTGTGCTTCGCCGCGGTGAGACACTTATCCTCAGTGGTCTTAGCGAAAAGGAAACGGAAAACATTCGCGACGGCGTGCCGGTTCTTCAGGATGTGCCGCTGATCCAGTACCTGTTTTCCCGCGCGACGACTCGAGATTTTAACCGCTCGGTGCTGGTGCTGGTGACGCCCCGAACCCCTGAATACACCTACCGTCCGCGCGATGCGCGCAAGCTGGCCGGCGCGGCGCGGGGCGATGCAGAAGACGAGGTTTTGAACGAACTGAAAGCCCGCTACACCGATTGGTTCAGGCCCTATCCCAACTGGGCGTCCGTCTTTCATCACCTGCAGAATAACGCCCTGTACCGGGAATTCCGTACCGGCGATGTGGCGTTGGAACGCTGGGACACGCAATCGTCGCACGGCGCACGCCTGAAAACAGCGCTCGACTTCCTTTACTTCTAGCCGGGAAACGAACCAATGGATCGGAGAGACGGCATGTGGGGATGGATAACCGGCGCGCTCACGACCGGCGTGTTGCTGATGCAGATTGGTGGGGCACCTCCTGCCACGGCGCAGAACCTGGGTTCCCATACCGCGCCCAAAAAGCAGGTCGGCGCGATCAGCTGCAGGCTTTGCGATCTGCGCTACCGCCGGTATATCGGCGGTCAGATGAGCGGTTCCAAATTTACCGGGGCGTTCATGTTTCGCGCAAACTTTTCCCGTGCGGTGCTGACCGGATCGAATTTCGAAAGCGCCAACATGGTGCTGGCGACCCTTGAGCGCGCCGATTTCAGCAAAACAAATCTGTCGAAGGCCAACCTGTCACGCGCGGCCATGCTGGGCGTCACCCTGCGCGGCGCGGTGATGATTTTTACCGATCTGCAGGATGCGTATCTCGAAGGTGCCGAGCTGACGGATGCCAATATGACCGGTGCCGATCTGCGTGGTGCCAATCTGTTTCGGGTGTTTGCGGATAAAACGATCCTGAGGAACGCCGATATGCGCGGTGCGTCGATGCAGCGCGGCAAGTTCCGGCGCGCCAACATGGATGGTGCGAAATTGTCCGGCGCCGACCTGTCCGGCGCCGACCTGACGATGGTCAATCTGACAAATGCTGATCTGCGTGGTGCGAACCTGACGGGTGCTGACCTAAGCTATGCGCGTCTGCTCGGCGCCGATCTGCGCAAGGCGAAGCTGGGCAAGGCGGTTCTCTATGGCACAAACATGAAAGAGGCCGATTTTTCAGGCGCCGACCTGACCGATGCCCGAATTGCCAGTGTAGTGCGTACCGGTACGAATTTCTGCCGGGCCACCATGCCCGATGGAAAAAGGGGCAAATGCCCCCGCAAGTGACACCTGGGCCCGCATCGGCTATGACGATCTCATGATAGATAAAACCGTCGAATCCCTGCATGACGCCGTCTCCGTGATCGAGGACGGCGCGGTTATCCTGATCAGCGGCTTCGGCGAATCCGGTAATCCGACGGAACTTGCGCATGCGCTGATCGACCATGGCGCGCGCGATCTGACACTTGTGAACAACAATGCCGGCAACGGTCATGTCGGGCTGGCGGCGCTGCTGGAATCCGGCAATGTCCGCAAGATGATCTGCTCCTTCCCACGGTCGTCCCATTCCGAAGTCTTCGACACGATGTACGTTGAAGGCCGCATCGAGCTTGAAGTCGTGCCCCAGGGCACGCTGGCGGAGCGTATTCGGGCGGCGGGCGCCGGCATCGGCGGGTTCTACACCCGCACGACCATCGGCACGCCGCTGGCAGAGGGCAAGGAACGGCGTGAATATAACGGCCAGGAATATGTCCTCGAAGACCCGCTCCATGCCGATATCGCGCTCGTAAAAGCGGATCTCGCTGACCGGTGGGGAAATCTCACCTTCCGGCTGGCGGCGCGGAATTTTGGCCCGATCATGTGCACGGCGGCCAAAACGACCATCGTCCAGGCACGCCGGATTGTGCCGCTGGGCGATATCCCGCCGGAACAGGTCGTCACCCCTGGTATTTTCGTCGATCGCGTCGTTGAGGTTCCCAATCCGGGTAGCGAGCGTGAGATGATCGAAAAAGATTTCCGGTACAAAGCGGGAGACGGCGCATGACCGTGGCAACGACAGACCGGCTTACGCGCCGTCAGGTTGCGTGGCGCCTGGCGCAGGACATCGCCGAGGGCAATTACGTCAATCTCGGCATCGGCATGCCCGAACTGGTGGCGAACTATATCCCCGAGGGTCGCGAAATCATCTTCCACAGCGAGAACGGCATTCTCGGTATGGGGCCCGAACCGGGCCCAAACGAGGTCGATTACGATCTGATCAATGCGGGGAAAAAACCGATAACCATGTTGCCTGGCGGCGCGTTTTTTCATCATGCGGATTCGTTTGCGATGATCCGGGGCGGTCATATCGATATCTGTGTGCTCGGTGCATTTCAGATATCGGCCAAGGGCGATCTCGCCAACTGGTCGACCGGCGGGCCGGATTCCGTACCGGCGGTCGGCGGGGCGATGGATCTCGCCGTTGGTGCCCGCAAAGTGTTCGTGATGACCGATCACAACACGAAGAAAGGCGATGCCAAGCTGGTTGAGGAATGTGTTTTTCCGCTGACCGGGCCGGGCGTGGTCGATACGATCTATTCCGATATCGCTGTCATAGACGTGACCGAAGCCGGTTTTGTCGTGCGCGAGAAAGTACCGGGCCTATCGTTTGATGAGTTGCAGGCTCGTACCGGAGCGGCGCTTGGCGGGGCCGATACCTGCGTCGATCTTGTCGCACCCGAGGTTGGCTGAACCGGGCGTTTCCATCTTTTCTCCGTCACCGGGCCGTGACTAGACCGTGATCATTTGGTAATTGCACGTGATGGTCATGATCACCGTTCGATCATTTGAACCTTGTGTGCCCCGGAAAAACCCCGCTATAAATTCAATATGAATACACGCCTTCGTGAACATGTCGTGACGGCGCAGCGCCCAGGCTGCGCACCGGAGGAACTGTCGACCCTGTTTCCGACGGTTCTGATGCGCCGGCGTATGCCGGATGCAAAGTCGAAGAACCGGCGTTTGCGCAAAATTATCCTCGACCGCGAGCAAATCGATCCCGGTGTCCGCCAGAGCAATGTCGGCGGCTGGCATTCGACCGCTGATCTTTGGGACTGGCCAGACCCGGAAATGCGCGATCTGTGCGACTGGGTGAAAACAGCAGCGCAGGGCCTGACGGCGAGCATGTACCCGCTGCAACCCGGCGACGAGGTTCTTGCCGAGCCTTATGGCGGCGCCTGGGCCAACGTGCTGCGCGATGGCGGTTACAACAAGGTGCACAATCACCCCGGCGCCGTCTGGTCGGCGGTGTATTACGTCGCATCCGGCGAGCCCTATGCAGAGCCGCCCGGCAACGGCAATTTCGAATTCATGGACCCGCGCCCCGGCAATATTCACGGCGGCAAGGAAATCATCACGCCGGAACCGGGGCTGCTCATGATGTTCCCGGCGTGGCTGTACCACTACGTGAATCCGTATCACGGTGATGGTGAGCGCATATCGATCGCCTGGAATCTCACCGTCGAGATCGTCCGCTAACCGCCGGATACGATCTTCTTACCTGCCGAAACCGAACAGCTTTAGCGGGTTTTCCACCAGAATTCTGTCGCGGGTCGCGGCATCCGGGATCAATTCCGGGATCATGTCGATCAGCTCGCCGGTATCGCACTGTTCGCCAATATTATAGCGCTGAGAATGCGGCCAGTCGGTGCCCCATAGCAATCGGTCCGGTGCCGTCTCCACCATTTGATGAGCGAATGCCGGCGCATCTGCATAAGGCGGGCCGAGTGCCGAGCAGCGCTCAATACAGGAAATCTTGGCCCAGACATGCTCATAGTCGCGGAGCAGGTCGATCAGCGTGCGGAAGGCAGGCTGGTCGGTTCCGTCGCCAAAGCTGATACGGCAGTAATGATCGATGATCGTCGGGACCGGCATGGCGGCGAGCCAGCCGGCATTGGCGATGATGCTGTCGGGCTTCGCGTGAATAGTCAGGGACCAGCCGCGATCCTTGATGCGGTCGACGACCTTCTCAATCAGCGCGAGGTTTCCCGTGCCACCGCTTTCGGCAATCATGTTGAAGCGCACACCGCGAATGCCGCCCTCATGCAGTGCATCGATGTCGGCATCGGTGAATGTATCGTCAACCTTCGCGATACCCATCAGGCGGCCGTCCGAGCGGGCAATCGCGTCCAGCGTCACCGAATTGTCATGGCCGTGCGCCATCGGCTGGATGACCACGCCACGGTCGATACCAAGATGCGTCATGAGCTGGTGATAATGGCCGAGCGGGGAAGCGGGCGGGGTATAGACGCGCTTTTCCGGGGGGGACCAGGGAAACACCTCCGGCGGGCCGAAGATATGGAAATGCGTGTCCACGCTGCCCTCCGGCATCTGGAAGGACGGTTTTCGCGGGCTCGGATGCGGCGGGAAACAATACGGCAGGTCGCGCGGCTCGGTCATAGGCCTGTTCCAATTGGGGTGTCGCAAAGGCATAGCAGCCGTAATCCGCGCATGCCAGAATGTGCCATTGAATTATCGATGTTTAAGGAGAAAAAGAATGGCCCGGATCAGCCCGATTGATCGCGAGAAGTCACCGGAACTCGAAGACATTTTCAGCCGCGCCGAACAGGCATTGGGATTTGTGCCCAACAGCTTCTTCGCCATGGGCCGCACGCCCGGCATTCTGCGGGCTTTTACGCGCCTTGCCCGCGAAGTGATCGGCGTGCCTGGCAAGGCACCGCTGCCGCTGAAGCGCATGGCCGGCTATATGGCGAGCCGTGCCGCCGGGTGCATGTATTGTTCGGCGCATACGGCTGAAACCGCGAGCGAGGTCGATGGCGTGCCTGCTGAAAAGGTGGCGGCGATCTGGGAATACGAGACCAGTCCGCTTTTCGATGACGGCGAACGCGCGGTGCTGCGCATGGCTCAGGGGGCCGGGACGACCCCGAATGCAGTGTCCGATGAAGATTTCGACGAAATGAAGAAGCATTTTGACGAAGACCAGATCGTCGAACTGGTCGCGGCCGTCTGCCTGTTCGGCTGGCTGAACCGCTGGAACGACACCATGGCGACGGATCTGGAGACGCGGCCGCTGGCATTCGGTCAAACGAACCTGGCAGCGAGCGGCTGGGAGCCGGGCAAGCACGTCTCCGGCGATTAGAAAGATGCACTCACCAAAAGACGGGCCACAGGGCCCGGCCGCTTATCCGTCACTCAAGGGGCGCTCCGTCATTGTCACCGGCGGCGGGCAGGGTATCGGGCGTTGCATGGCACTCGCCCTTGCGGAGCGCGGCGCGTGCGTCGTGGCGACGGCCGCCCGGGGCACGGATTCGCTGATTGAGACCGCCGCGATGGCAAAAGATCTCGCTGGAACAGTCGTGACGCTTCAGGCCGATATCCGTTCGCCTGAGGACTGTGCCCGCACGGTCGATACCGCTCTATCCGAATTCGGTACCTTGCATGCACTGGTCAACAACGCGGCGCGCGGGATTGCCTATGTGCGCGCACCGGCCGACGGTGCCGCGCTGCCGTTCTGGGAGATCGACGGTGCCCGCTGGGCTGAAACCATGACGACAAACGTTATCGGGACATTTCAGATGAGCGCCGCCGCGGGGCCGCACATGATCTCGCAGGGGTTCGGCCGGATCGTGAATGTGTCCACCAGCGACCGCTCGATGATCCGCGAGCATAATTCCCCGTATGGCCCGTCCAAGGCGGCGCTGGAAGCAATGAGCGTGGCCTGGTCGAAGGAAGCCGCCGATCATGGTGTCACCGTCAACGTGCTGTTGCCGGGAGGTGCGACGCAGACCCGTATGATCACCGGCGTGACCAAGCGTGAGCCGTTGCCGCCGAGTGTTATGAACCCGGCAATCCTGTGGCTTTGCGCCGATCAATCGAACGGTCATACCGGTGGCCGCTACATTGCCAGCGTGTGGGATTCTGCCGCAGACCCGACCGCGGCCGCCGACGGTGCGCGCCAGCCGTCGCATGAGATGCCGGTTATAATGTAGCTGCGCGATTGCAGCGTGGCGGGATTATGAGGCGGCGCGCCGCTCCCGGGTTTCTCGGTGCCAGATATACAGTCCGCTGCCGATCACGATGCAGGTACCGAGGATCGAATATTCATCCGGGATCTGATCGAACACGATGATGCTGATGATCGTGACCCAGGCGATCTGGGTATACAGAAACGGCGACAGCGTCGACACACCGGCAACCTCGAACGCGCGGATCAGCAGGTAGTGGCCGAAGCCGAACAATGTGCCGGTCGCCACCATGATCGCCCAGGCGGTCGCATCCGGTGATTTCCAGACAAACGGCACGATACATGACATTACGATGCAGCCGACGGCGGAGGTCCAGAACAGGCTGGTCTTGGTATCCTCGGTGCGCCCGGCAATACGGGTCATGATCTGATAGGACGCATAGCAGACCGCGGTGATCAGCGGCAGGAACGCGGCCCAGTGCATGACGCCGAGCCCGGGCCGAATGATCACCAGCACGCCCAGGAAGCCGACAAAAATCGCCGCCCAGCGGCGTGGACCGACCTTTTCGCCCAGAAACGGGATCGATAATGCCGTGACCAGCAATGGTGCGGCGAAATTGATCGCGACCGCTTCGGGCAGCGACAGGTAGATCAGGGCGGTAAAGAAGCTGACGGTGCCCAGCATCAGCGTGATCGAGCGTGCCAGGTGGAGGAACGGCCTTGAGGTCCGCATCTGGCTGATGATGCCCGTGCGCGAGAAGATCAGCAGGAAGACTGCTGCGTGAAACACGTAGCGTGCCCAAACGACCTGCAGGATGTCGTAATCCTTCGACAGGATTTTGACGCAGGCTTCGCCCATGCCGAAGAACGCGACACCGGTGCAGAGCAGCGCGATCCCCATCCGGGGGTTTTGTATTCGGGCGGCAACGTCCATCAGCGGTGTTCCCGGGAGGTCGTCATTGTCGGTTTCTCCCGGAAATCGGCGTGGTTACTGAAGGATCGACATTCTGGTCGGTTCGATCCGCGTCACGACCATGGCTTCACGGTCGAGCACATCGTTCAGCCGCGGGCTGATGCCCTCGGTCCATTCGGTGCTGCCATAGACGGCGTCGTATAGGGCGGCGCGCTGTTCTTCGCTTTCGAAACGGCGGATCCAGACATAGACGGACTCATCGTCTTCGCCCTTGAAGCTGCCGGTGATGACCATGCCCTTGGCAACCTGGAAGGGGATAATTTCCTCTTCCATGATTTTAAGCCACGTATCCATCTGACCCGGGCGGACCTTGTATTGCCGTAATTCGTAAAATGCCATTTCGGCTCTCCCTTGTATTTTGCGGTTTTGCTTATTCGTCGACCACGGCGGTGACGTCAATCTCGACCATGGCGCCTTCGACCAGCAGGGCCGCGACACCGACACAGGTGCTCGCCGCCGATTTGTCGTCGCCATAAAAATCCATCATCGCCTTCATGATAACCGGGCGGTGATCCAGCTGCAGCCCGACAATAAACACCCGCTGGCGTACCACGTTGGCCGGGGTCGCCCCCGCCAGAGCCAGCGCCTTGCGAATGGTGTCATAGACATAGGCCATTTGTGCGCCCAGATCGCCGGGTGCGATAAGCTCGCCCTCCGGCGTCGATGGCACAAGCCCGGACAGGTGGATCGTCTTGCCGCCGGTGCTGGTAACGAGGTTGGTAAAATGCGGCTTGTTCCAGAGAAAGTCGGGACGGATACGGTCGATTTTGACGGACATGGGTGTTCCTGTGCGGCGATGTGGCCTCATTATGCGCGCCTCGTGTGTCGGGAGACAATGGGGCGGAGGCGGGATTATTTGTCACGACGCCATGCAAAAACGACACCATGTAAAAACGGCGCCACCCGAAGGTGACGCCGCCTATCGTCAAAGCCTGTCGTGAGGCTTATTCGTACATCAGCGATTTGAGCTTTTTGTAATCGACATTGTAGTTTGAGTACTTGTCGTTCACCGCCCATTTCGCACCGTAAATCGTCTTGAGATAGGCTTTGCCGTATTCGCCGTCGAGCGCGATGTCTTTGACACCCGCCTTGGCGAGTTTGGCTTCGTCCGCCGCGAGGTTTTTCGCCACGACCTCGTTGCTTCGGACTTCGTACTGCTTGGCGAGTTTGGTCAGGAAGTCACGTTCGGCCTGGGTGAGGCTCGCCCATTTATCCTTGTTGACGATGACGAGGAAGGTCGCGCCGTAGAAATTCGGCGTGATCTTGTATTTCAGGAATTTCTCCCAGCCATACTTGGTGACCGAGCCCTTGGGCCAGGCGATACCATCGACTACACCGCGCTGCAGCCCGGTATAGACGTCACCCGGAGAGATGGCGACCGGCGTTGCACTCATGGCAGATAGCAGGGGTTTGTAGAGACCCGTCGAGCGCATCTTGACTCCCTTGAGCGCAAGACCGGTGGTCTTGCTCAGCGTCGGCTTTTTGATCGTGTACATATAGAACGTGGATACGTCATAGGCGGGGAAGGCCAGAATGTGGGAATTGAGGCCCTTGTTCCAGGCTTCTTCCAGCATTTTGGTTGCGCCGTTCGCACGCATTTCAGCGAGCGACTTATTATGAGCGCCGAGCAGACGCGCTTCCGGCAGGTCCGCGCCGTAATAGGGGGCGGGGCAGAAGATCATGTCGATCAGCCCGCGTTTGACCAGTCCGCCCTGTTTGCGGAACGGGGTGATTTCGGGACCGCCGATATATTTCAGCTTGAGCCCGATTTTGTTCTTCTGTGCGGGTTTCAGGAATTCGTTGAGAAAGACAACGACATGGTCATGTGTCTTGATCTGACAGGTCGATACCTTGATCGTCGACGCCTGGGCCGGCACGGTCCACGCCACTGCGGCGGCGGCCATTGCCGGAATTAAAATTGATCTGCGTATCATCTGGTTATTCCTCCATTTGTTTTTCACGGGAAAGTCCCGCTTCTTTGACGCCGGGCATTTTGTCTCACAACGCGTGTGGCCCGGCTTATAGATCGCATCACTACGCGTGTTACGCGTTGAACAGGGGTGGCTCCGCTACATCAGGCTGGGAAGCCAGAGGGCGAGAGCCGGGAAAAAAATCAGGATCATGATCAGGATGGCGTCACAGACCAGGAACGGGAAGGCCGCGCTCGCCACCTGAAACAGGGTCGTACCCTTTGGCGCGACCCCGAGCATGACATATAGAAGCAGGCCGAATGGCGGGGTGGTACCAGCCATCTCGAAGGTCATCAGGACGAACAGGCCGAACCAGATCAGATCGAAGCCAAGCTGCTGCGCCAGCGGGAAGAAGATCGGCACCGTGATCAGCATCATGGATGTCGGGTCCATGAACATGCCAAGCGTGATGAGGATGAAAAACATCATCAGCAGGATCCAGTACTTGGATATCCCGAACCCGATTGCCCATTCCAGAAGCCCGGCACTGGCGCCGGAAAACGCCAGAAGCTGACTGAACACGGTCGAGCTCATAATGATGAAGAACACCATCGCGCCAACTTTGACCGTGGCTTCAACAGAGGCGCGCAGGGCGGAGAACGTCAGGACCCGGAACGCGGTCGCCAGGATCATCACGCCAAGCACGCCAAATGCGGCAGCCTCCGTCGGCGTCGTCCAGCCAAGGATTATGAAACCGATCACCATAAAGACCACAAGGCTCATCGGCAGGATATTGGTGCAGACGAGTTTTACCCTTTCCATCACCGGCGGCATCTCGACTTCATAGGCCGGCGCCGAATCCGGGTTCATCCTGATCTGGAAGAAAATCATCGCGGCGTACAGGCCTGCCAGCAGGAAGCCGGGCAGGAAGCCGGCAATCAGCAGGCTGCCGACATCGATATTGGCAATCGACGCCAGTAATACGCCGAGCGCCGAGGGCGGGATAATCATTGCCAGGCCGCCAGTGCCGAGGATCGGCCCCATCGACATGCGCCGGTTATAGCCGCGGCGCTGCATCTCCGGCACCATGAGGGCACCGAGCATCGCGGTATTGGCCATGCTCGAGCCGGTCAGGGTGGAAAAGACAGACCCACCGGCGACCGTCAGGTAACACAGCCGACCGGGCAGGCGGCCGAACAGCACATCGAGGCCGTCGAACACCCGGATCGCAAGGCCGGTGTGAAAAAACAGCGAGCCCATCATGATGAACATCGGGACCGGCCCCAGCGTAAAGCGGGTGAGCAGCGATGTGGAATTGTCGACGATCTGGGTCCAGGCGGCCCAGTCGCCCATAAAAATCAGGGCGCCGATGATGTTTGCCGTGATGAATGTCATGGCGACGGGAATGCCCATTGCCATGAAGATCATCACCATGCCGATCAGTGTCGCGAGTGCCCAGTACCATTCCATATCCATGGTCTAGACGCCTTCCCGCTCATCGACCGACTGGCTGTACATGTCGTCGATCCCGATCAGGTACCGGGCAAATTCAAGCGCCACGAAGAGCAGGCAGATCGGCATGGGGAAGTAGAGTGTCCAGAGCGGCATATCCACACTGCGGACATCGACCATGCTTTCCTGCCAGGCGACCATCACAAGCCCGGCGGCATGGACACAGTAAATCGAGGCCGCCACCGTGCAGATCGCGTAAACCACCTTGGCGATGACCTTTTTGACGGCCGCGGGCATGAACTGGGTCACCGCGTCGATAAACACGTGTCCTTTGATCCGCACCAGCCAGGGGGCCGCGAGCATCGTGAACCACAGCAGGATGTATTCGACGACCGAGATGGTGAAGGCGGGCGGGATGAAGCCGGTGATCCGCATGGTCACGTCGACGACGATCATCACGAAGCTGAGGAAAATCAGGATCCCCGCCAGCACCGCCATCCCGTTCAGGATGAAGTTGTATCCTTTGAAAAGGCGTTCCACGGTTCAGCCTCTGCCCGAATTGGGCTGAAGCTTTTCTATGTGAGAAGCCGAATTACGCCAGGAAAGCCCGTCCATGTTTCCCTCGTCCCTTTATTCCGGCAATTCGCCAGGTTTTTATTTTTACGGTCGGTACGCGTCGGACAGTATCAGCGTACTACGATTGCGCGCAGGGACGCGAATCAATTGGCGGACGTGTTCAGTGGCTGATGGCGATGAAGGGAGGGAAGTCGTTGTCCGGTCGCGGCGGGACGGAGCGTCTGTTGGATGGACTGGCTCCATCGATAGTTGACGCGGTATATGCCTGGAATTGTTGGTCGGAGTGAGAGGATTCGAACCTCCGGCCCCTGCCTCCCGAAGGCAGTGCTCTACCAGGCTGAGCTACACTCCGACCGGAACGGGGCGGGTTATAACCCCCCGTGCCGCGCCGGGCAAGCGAATGCGGGGGCGAAATAGCGATTATTGAGGGGATGGCGCGCGTTGCGGCGTCGGCGCGGCTTCGGGTACAATACCGGCGAGCGATCCCGCGCGCCTTTAGGGGCGTCGTTTTACAGTTAAGGAACGAGAGATATGGCCGACACCGCCACTGCCGACGCGGGCCCCGAAAAAGCGCCGGGCACGATGATTTCGCGAAAAGAGGGCGGTATCGGCTGGATGATTTACGATCAGCAGGCCAAATACAACGCCGTGACCTATGATATGCGCCGCGCCATCCCCGGAATCATGGCCGATTTCGAAGCGGATGACGATGTGCGCGTCGCCGTCATCGCAGGGGCGGGTGAGAAGGCGTTTATCTCCGGCTCCGATATCTCGCAATTCGGCGCAAAACGCTCGTCGGAAGATGCGCGCAAGATGTATGACGAGGCTTCGGCCGAGGCCAATGCCGCGATGGCGGCGTTCTCAAAACCGATGATTGCCATGATTCACGGCTATTGCCTCGGTGCCGGCGTGCTGACGGCGATGCTGTGCGATTTTCGCATTGCCGCCGATAACGCCCAGTTCGGCGCGCCACCGGCCAAGCTCGGGCTTGGCTTCGGCTATGGCGGGGTGGACAGCCTCGTGAAGCTGGTTGGCCCGGCCTATGCCGCCGAGATGCTGTATACCGGCACCCGCTACGGTGCCGATGACGCCTTGCGCATGGGCATGGTGAACCGCGTTGTCGCCTATGCCGACCTGGAAGACACCGTGCGCGAGATCGCCGGCACCATTGCCGCCAATGCGCCGCTGACGCTGAAATCCGTGAAGACATCGATCCGCAATACCCAGATGGATGAAAGCGGTCGCGACATGGCGGATGTGCAGGCCCAGATCGACGCGTGCTTCGCCAGCGACGATTACAAGGAAGGCCAGGCTGCTTTCATGGAAAAGCGGAAGCCTGAATTTAAGGGACGGTAGGGCGCTGGTAGGGACATCCTTCGAGACGGGCCTGAAGGCCCTCCTCAGGATGAGGTGAGTTGTGGGAATAGCTGAATGAGAGTCCCTTCTTGCTGGGGGGAGCTTGCGCGCGTCTCAATGGATTGGGTGCGTTGTAGGAATTGTGGAACGAGAGTCCCCTCATCCTGAGGAGCGCGCCTGCGCGCGTCTCGAAGGATGCATAGACGGTTGAAAAGCTATGGATGCTCACGTGTATGTTCTCGAACGCCGGATTGCCGAACATAATGCGGGGAAATACGGCGGCTTTACGAGTTACAGGTTGCCTGTGAAGCTGGTGTACGCTGAATCATTCGGGCGGATCACGGATGCCATCGCGGCGGAACGACAGATCAAGGGTTGGGGCCGGGCCAAGAAGGAGGCATTGATCAGGGGTGATTTTGGTGAACTAAAGACTCTTGCGAGCAGAAGTCTTTCGGCAAAAAATCGTTCAACACGGGCCCAGAGGCTCTTCTCAGTATCAGGGCGATGATTGAATTGCGGCGTCGCGAAGGTGGCGGAGAGCGCTAGTAGTTCCGGTGGATCGCGAATTCGACCGCTTCGACCAGCGCCGTCTTGATTTCGCTTTCGGGGAACGGCTCAAGCGCCTGGCGGGCTTTCGCGCCGTATTCGCGCGCGCGTTCGATGGTGGCGGTCAGCGCGCCTGATTTTTCGAGCATGCCCACCGCGCGGCGGAAATCGCCCTTTTTCTGTTCCTGGTCTTCGAGCGTGCGGCGCCAGAACGTCTTTTCCTCGTCATCGGCGGCATTGAAGGCGAGAACGATGGGTAGGGTAATCTTGCCGTCGCGGAAATCGTCGCCGACGGTTTTGCCGAGCGTCGCCTGGCGGGCCGAGTAATCGAGCACGTCGTCGACCAGCTGGAACGCCATGCCGAGATTATGGCCGAACGAATCCAGCGCCCGCCACTCGTCTTCGGGGCGTTCGGCGACGACCGCGCCGATTTCGGCGGCGGCGGCGAACAGCTTGGCGGTCTTGGAGCGGATGACTTCGAGATAATCGTCTTCGGTGGTTTCGGTATCATTTGCGGTCACGAGCTGCAGCACTTCGCCCTCGGCGATGATCGACGAGGCCTGCGACAGAATCCGCAGCACGTCCAGATTACCGTCTTCAACCATGAGTTCGAACGCGCGGCTGAACAGGAAATCGCCGACCAGCACGCTGGATTTGTTGCCCCAGACCGCATTGGCGCTGGCCGCACCGCGGCGCAGGTCGCTTTCGTCCACGACGTCGTCATGTAGCAGGGTCGCGGTATGAATGAATTCGACACAGCCGGCGAGGCCGACATGGCGCTCGCCCTCATAGCCGCACATGCGGGCGGCGGCGAGTGTCAGCATCGGGCGCAGGCGCTTGCCGCCGGCCGCTATGATGTGACCTGCCACCTGCGGGATAAGGATAACCGGGCTGTCCATCCGGGCGATGATGGCCTTGTTGACCTTCTGGATGTCTTCCTGGGTAAGCGCTGTCAGCGCGTCCAGCGACGGCTGAGGGCGTTCCTGACGTTCACGGTCGAGATCGATTACGACGCTCAACTTTGCCTCGATTCTTGACGATTGCGTTGCACAATCGGAACATAGTCCCGACACAATCACGGTCAAGGTGGAACAGACGTGCGAGAACTTCTCAGAAGCAACGAAATCGTCTTTCTGTCCTGGCTCGAAGCCCTGCTGAAATCCGAGGATATCGAGATATTCGCCCTCGACGGTCACATGAGTGTGCTGGAGGGTAGCGCAGGCGCGATCCAGCGCCGGGTCATGGTGGCGGACGAGGATTACGAGCGTGCCCGGCAGGTGCTCGCAGAGGCAGGCGAGGGAGACCGCCTTGTCTGAGGCCCCTGAGCCGCCTCAGCCTTCTGCACCGCCGGGCGCGGCGGGTGCTTTTTCGGAGGATGCGTTGCTTGGCGGGCAGGTGCGTCTGCGCCAGCCGGTGTCTGGCTACCGCGCGGCGATCGACCCCGTGCTGCTGGCCGCGTCGGTCGATGCCGCCCCGGGACAGCGTGTGCTCGAAGCCGGTGCTGGTCATGGCGCTGCGGCGATTTGTCTCGCGCGCCGGGTGCACGACTGCCGCGTTACCGGGATTGAAATTCAGCCGGACCTGGTGCGGCTCGCTAACGACAATGCGCGGCTCAATGATCTTGGAGGCTCGGTGCAGGTCATGATCGGCGATCTGGTCCGCCCATTGCCGCGGGTTGCGGCCGGCGGGTTCGACCATGTGATGGCCAATCCGCCCTATCTGGAAGCCGCGCGTGCCGATGTTTCACCAGAGGCCGGGCGCGCAGCGGCAAACGTTGAAGGCGAGGCGGGGCTCGATGTCTGGCTTTCCTTCATGCTCCGTATGGTCCGCACCAAGGGCACAATAACGCTGATCCACCGTGCCGACCGGCTGGACGACATTCTGGGCCTGCTGGCGGGCCAGGCGGGCGAAGTAACGGTATTCCCGGTCTGGCCCAAACAGGGTCGCGCCGCCAAACGAGTCATTGTGCGTGCGCGCAAGGGTATCCGCACACCGATGAGCCTGTCTGCCGGGCTCGTCATGCATGAAGAGAACGGCGCCTATACGGCAGCGGCAGATGAAATTCTGCGCGGCGGTCCCAACCTGATTTGAACGTGATATAAAGCGGTCATGACATTAGATAAAATCAAGGAGCAGCTGCGCGGCCTGCTCGCCAAACTGCCGATAGACCGCTTCCGCAATCCGCCGCCGGTGGTGGGTGTTATGCGTCTCGACGGCATCATCGGCCGATCTGCCGGGCCCGGGCGACAGGGGCTTTCGCTCGATAGCCACGAGCGCGCCATTGCCAAGTTGTTCGATAACTCACAGCTCAAGGCCGTGGCGCTTATTATCAACTCGCCGGGCGGCAGCCCAGTGCAAAGCGCGTTGATTGCCAAGCGCATTCGCGATCTGGCCGATGAAAAAGATCTGCCCGTTGTCGCGTTCTGCGAAGACGTGGCCGCATCTGGCGGCTACTGGCTGGCCTGCGCTGCCGACGAGATATTTGCGGACGAGAATTCGATCGTGGGGTCCATCGGGGTGATCTCCGCCGGTTTCGGCTTCGTCGATCTGATCGAGCGTATCGGCATCGAGCGCCGTGTCTATTCGACGGGACCGCGCAAGGGGATGCTCGATCCGTTCCAGGATGAAAAATCCGAGGATATCGACCGGTTGCGCGAACTGCATGAAGACATCTTCGAGAACTTTAAAAATCATGTCCGACGCTGCCGTGGCGACCGCCTGCGGGCAGCGGACGAGGCGCTGTTCACCGGCGATATCTGGACCGGCCGTCAGGCGGTCGAGGTCGGGCTGATTGATGGGCTGGCCGAGATACGCACCGAGATGCGCAAACGCTATGGCGACAAGGTGAAGTTCCAGCGGGCGGGCGTTCGCCGTGGCCTGCTCAGCCGGCTTCGGGGCGGTGTGAACGGCGCCGGTGTGGGGATCGATCCGGGCGAGCTGATCGGCGCGTTGGACGACTGGGCCCAGTGGAAACGCTTCGGGCTTTGAGGAACAGCAAATGATTATAAAATATCTGGTCCTGGCGGCGATCGTTGCCGCCGTCTGGTACGGCTTCAAGGCCATCTCCCGGCGCAACATGGCGAAAACCGCCGAAGACCAGCGCAAGCAAAAGGACTCGGTCGAGGATATGACCGCGTGTGCCGTCTGCGGAACGTTCGTGACGCCGGAGCAGGGCGATTGCGGGAAAGATGGCTGCCCGTATTAGCGGGCTGGCACCGGTTGCCTTCAGGCCCCGATCCAGTCGTCCACCGTTTTCATGGCATCCAACGCCGGAATATCCGGGTGATGGAACCGGAACACAGTCGCGGCACTTTCCAGCGCGGCGGTTTCGCTCAAATTCCGTTTTCGGAGCTCGTCAAAGGTCCGCAATACGGCCGTCCTGCAGTCACATCCGCTTTCCGCGATCTTCATGATCGGGATCCTCCCAGTTTCGCTTGTTCACTGCATTCTAGTAATGCGACGCGTTCTCAACAAGGGGGAGTCGGTCCGATTGCGGTTTTTGGGGAAGATGGGCCGTTTTGTCGCAGGATTCGAGGTGTTGCGTCTTAGGGATAACCAGTGCTCACAGTCTGTTTGGCGAGCGGTAGCCGTCTTCTTTGCGTTGCTTCATATAGGTTTTGTACATGCTGCGCTTCTCCTGATCACCATTCTCCTTGTGAACGTAAGGGCAGACATCGACGCAGATGTGACAATAGGCGTCGTGGAGACGTGAATACGGGTAGCATTTCTCCATATCGATCCTCCAGCGCTTGACCCCCTCGGTCACGATATGGTCGGTGGCGACGGCGTCGCCCGGACAATTGTTGCGGCACAGGTTGCAGTTTTCGCAGTAATCCTGGACGCCGAATTCCACCGGTGAATCGTAAAGCAGCGGAATGTTGGTGGTCACGAACCCCGGGCGGAAATTGGCGGCGTGTTCCGGGTTGATCAGGCTGCCGTGGCGCCCGAGTTCACCGAACCCTGAATAGTACAGGGTCGGGATTGCCTGAACCTGCCGAATGCCATTGTGATGCGCCCAGGCGGGATATCCCAGGTCACGGATAAAGGCTGCAAGCGCGGTCGAGATTTCCGCCACCCGGACATAGACGTCATAGGTTTCCGCCTCGATCGCGCGCGATCCCTTTAGCACGTTGGCGTAATCTTCCTTCACGATGAACGACACGACGTTGCGGTGGGGCATCTCGAAGCCGTCATCGATCATGATCGGCGTCAACGCACAGGCCCCGGCAAGGTCGGCTCCCAGTTCCAGCGCTTTCGCCTTGATCAATTCGGTAATATGGCCGGGATCGGTGATCTCCCGCTTTTCCGCATTGACCGGGCCATCGCGATAATCGGCAAGAGCCGTCCATCGCTCGTTCGCGGCGGTACGGACATTGTCCTTGGTCCATTGGGGGACATTTTCCAGCCCGCGGTCGGCAAGCATTCTACGCAACAGGGGATCGGCCAGGCCCTGTTCCCGCCGCCAGCTGATTCCAATCATGGTTCGCCCTCCGATTGTCTATATGTCGATACGGCTCCCGCCACCTTCGACCGATTTCAACATCGCTTCAAGTGCGCCGACACCATTGATGGCGTCTTCCGGCGGCACCGGCCACGTGGTCTCGCCCCGGGCAGCGGCGGCAAATGTTTCCAACTGGACCCGGCACATGTCGACGGCATCGAATTCCGCGACCACCAGGTCGCCGCCGGCAGGCTGAAATTCCAGCCGGTTGGTGCCGCGCACTTCGGCCCAGCCTTTGTCGCCATACATGTGCAAACGGTTGAAGCCGGGGGAGACGCCGATGGCGGTCAGTGTGCCGGTTTCGCCACCGGCAAAACGTAGCGTGACCGAGGCGCAATCGGAGAAGTCATGTTCCACCACCTGCGTTGTCGCATCGACCGACAGAGACGCAAGCGGGCCCATCAGTTCGATCATCATGTACATCATGTGATCGGCCATGCTCCCGGGCGGGTTGGTTTCGGGGTCTGCTTTCCAGGCATCTGCATCGAAGGTCAGCATCCGGTCGACACTGAAATCGCCCGATGCATGGAACACCCGGCCGAGCTCGCCGGCTTTTACCCGCCTGCGCAGGGCGTCCATTGCCGGGGCGAAGCAGCGGTCATAGCCCATCGCGGCGAGCACGCCTTTCCCGGCGGCCTTTTCATACAGGGCCTCAGCGTCGGCCCGCGTCGTCGCCAGCGGTTTTATGACCAGGACCGGTTTGCCCGCTTCAACGGCTTTCAGGGCGTCGGATGCGTGGAAGGCGGCATGTCCGGCGACAACAATACCGTCGACGTCGTCGTAAATTCCTTCTGCCGTGTCGGTGACCGCGATGTCCCGTTCTGCGGTGAAATCTGCGACCTTCGAGGGTGTGCGGGTCGCTGCCGCCGTGAATTTCACGGTATCGCTTTTGTCATGAACGGCGTTTACGAGGCGTTTTCCCCAGGCGCCAAGGCCGACAATGCCAAGTTTGAACACGGGTTTCTTCCTTTTGCTGGGCTGGCTTGTCCGGATATCGTTCTGCCGATATCGGGGACGCTTCAGTTCGGGTGCTTTCGGGATTTTACGTAGTCGAGCGCTTCGAGGATAAAGGCTTCAAACTGATCTTCCAGCCGGCGGGGGATCAGTGCCCATTCCTTGAATCTTTTTTTCGTGAAATTGAATTCCTGTCCGGTCCCTGCGGCGATCAGCGCATCAACGCGATCCGCGGAGAGTTTGACGACCAGGGAGTCTTCCTGATCGAACATCATCGCGACGAAATCGCCCTCATAGCGCAGGCAAGGGGTTTGCATCATTGTCGATATTTCGACCCCGGGCTGCCGGGAGAGCATTTCCGCTATTTTGTTATACGGCATTTCAATGTCACGCTTTTCGATTACCCCTGCTCACCATAGCTATTAACCCGAAATTAACCATAATTAAGCGAGTCGCTGCCACCCGTTGACTCTCCCGGCGCGCGCCCCGTATTTTGCGGCGCAACATCACACCGGAATAGAGTACCCCGCATGTCGCAGACAGACGCTGCCGACACGTCCTTTCAGTCGCTCATTCTTAAACTGCACGCCTATTGGGCGCGGCAGGGATGTGTGATCCTTCAGCCTTACGATATGGAGGTCGGCGCGGGCACGTTTCACCCGGCAACGACCCTGCGGGCTTTGGGCCCTGACCCGTGGAAAGCGGCCTATGTACAGCCGTCGAGACGACCGACCGACGGGCGCTACGGCGAGAACCCCAATCGCCTGCAGCATTACTATCAGTATCAGGCGATCCTGAAGCCATCCCCGGCGAACGCGCAGGATCTGTATCTCGACAGCTTGCGTGAGCTTGGCATCGATCCGGACTATCACGATATCCGATTTGTCGAGGATGACTGGGAAAGCCCGACATTGGGCGCAGCCGGGCTGGGCTGGGAAGTCTGGTGCGACGGTATGGAAGTGACCCAGTTCACATATTTCCAGCAGGTCGGCGGCATCGAATGTAACCCGGTGGCGGTCGAACTCACCTACGGGCTGGAACGCCTCGCGATGTATATTCAGGGGGTTGAGAACGTCTACGATCTCGACTTTAACGGCGCCCCGGGAGATCAACGTGTGTCCTACGGCGATGTGTTCCTGCGCGCCGAGAAGGAATTCTCGGCCTATAATTTCGAACACGCCGATACCGATCTGCTGTTCCAGCAATTCGCGTTCGCCGAACAGGAATGCCACGCGTTGCTGGCCAAGGGACTGGCGCTGCCGGCCTATGACCAGTGCATCAAGGCAAGCCACGTCTTTAACCTGCTCGATGCGCGCAGCGCGATCAGCGTGACCGAACGCGCCTCCTATATCGGCCGCGTCCGTGCGCTCGCCAAGGGAAGCTGCGAAACCTGGATCGGCGTCGACGACCGGGCCGAGGTGGCGGAATAATCATGGCTGAACTTTTACTTGAACTTTTCTCCGAAGAAATCCCTGCCCGCATGCAGGAACGTGCCGCCGATGACCTGAAGCGTCTCGTTACGGCAGGCCTGAAAGATGCCGGGCTCGCACACGGCGACGCCCGCGCCTATGTCACGCCGCGGCGCCTGACGCTGGTGGTCGAGGATTTGCCCGAAAAACAGCCCGACCTGCGCGAAGAAAAACGAGGCCCCAAAGTCGATGCCCCGGAAAAGGCCATCGAAGGGTTTCTCAAGGCCAATGGGCTGACCCGGGAGGCGTGCGAGGAGCGCGCACTCGAAAAGGGCACCTTCCTGTTTGCCGTGGTCGAAAAGACCGGTGCCGAAACCCGGGACGTTCTGCCGGGTCTGCTGGAAAAAGCGATTGGCGATATGCCCTGGCCGAAGTCCATGCGCTGGGGCGCGGGTGACATGCGCTGGGTGCGCTCGCTAGAACGCGTGTTGTGCCTGTTCGGCAGCGATGTCCTGCCGCTCGCACTGCGCAACGATATTCCCTGTGGGAAAGCAACTTCGGGACACCGGTTCCTTGCGCCGGCGACATTTGAGGTCGACGGTTTTGCCGATTATGCGAACAAGCTGCGTCACGCTTTCGTCGTGCTCGATCGGGACGAACGGAAGGCGTATATTGCCGAACATGCCGAGGCGGCAGCTTCGGCAGAAGGCCTGAGCTTGCGCGACGATCCCGGCCTGCTCGACGAAGTGACGGGGCTGGTCGAATGGCCGGTGGTCATGACCGGTAAAATCGATGATGAGTTCATGGACGTGCCGGATGAAGTGCTGATCACGTCGATGCGCGCCCATCAGAAGTATTTCTCCCTGTTGAATGCCGATGGCAGTCTTGCACCGCGTTTTGTTGTCGTCGCCAACACCGAAACCAAGGACGATGGCGCATCGATCGTCGCCGGGAACGAGCGGGTCCTTCGGGCGCGCCTGTCTGACGCCAAATTCTTCTGGGACCAGGATCGCAGGAAGAAACTCGAAGACGGCGTGCCAAAGCTTGCCGACAGCGTGTTCCACGCCAAGCTCGGCACGATGGCGCAAAAGGTTGAACGCATCACCGCGCTGGCGGGCGAACTGGCGACGTTTATTCCGGGCTGCGATGCCGACCGGGCCATGCGGGCCGCCCACCTTGCCAAGGCCGACCTGGTCACCGAGATGGTTTACGAGTTCCCAGAGCTGCAGGGCACTATGGGGCGGTACTACGCGCTGAACGATGGCGAAGATGCTGCTGTCGCCGACGCTATCGCCGAACATTATTCCCCGGCCGGGCCCAATGATGATTGCCCGACCGCACCGGCATCGGTCGCTGTGGCCCTAGCCGACAAACTGGATACGCTGGTTGGCTTCTTCGCGGTCGATGAAAAACCGACCGGGTCACGCGACCCGTACGCGCTACGCCGGGCCGCCCTTGGCATAATCCGCCTCGTGCTCGAAAACGGCCTGCGTCTGCCGCTGCGCGAAGCGCTGATGAAGGCCTATTGGGGTTATAGCGAAACCGTGCCCGATTTTGAGGCGACGCTGGACGGCGGACACAAGCCTAAGATCCTCGGACGTGAGTTGCTCGATTTCTTTGCCGACCGGCTCAAGGTTCATCTGCGCGAGCGGGGCGTGCGTCATGATCATGTCGAGGCCGTTTTTGCCCTCGGCAATGAAGATGACCTGGTGCGGTTGATCGCGCGGGTCGATGCGCTATCCGGATTTCTTGCGAGCGATGACGGTGAAAACCTGGTGGCTGCCTATAAACGCGCCTCCAACATCGTCGCGATCGAAGAAAAGAAGGACGGGGTATCGTTTGACGGCGAGATCGCCATCGAGAAACTCGCGCAGGATGAAGAACGCGCGCTTGTCGAGGGGCTGAGCGCATCGGCGGCACAGGCAATCGCGGCCATCGATGTCGAAAAATATGTCGAAGCCATGGAAGCGATGTCGACCCTGCGTGCGCCGGTGGATCTGTTCTTCGACAAGGTTACCGTCAATGCCGACGACGCCGATATCCGCATCAACCGTTTGCGGCTGCTGTCGCAGTTTCGATCCACCCTCGGCCAGATCGCCGATTTTTCCCGTATTGAGAGTTAAGCCATGACCGACACGCAATGGGTTTATCGTTTCGGCGGCGGCAATGCCGAAGGCGATGCCAGCATGAAAAACCTGCTCGGGGGCAAAGGCGCCAATCTGGCTGAAATGTGCTCGCTTGGTCTACCGGTGCCGCCCGGGTTTACGATCTCCACGGCTTTGTGCACGGCCTATTACGACAACGATGAGAATTATCCGGCAGAACTTGCAGGCCAGGTCGACGCGGCGCTCGCGTTTATCGAGGGAACGGTCGACGCGATGTTCGGCGATACCGACAACCCGCTGCTGGTCTCGGTGCGTTCGGGCGCGCGCGTCTCGATGCCGGGCATGATGGACACGGTTCTTAACCTCGGTCTCAACGACGTCACCGTCGAAGGCCTGGCGAAGAAAAGCGGCGATGCCCGTTTTGCGTGGGATTCATACCGCCGTTTTATCCAGATGTATGGCGATGTGGTGCTCGGTGTCGATCACGACCATTTCGAAGAAATTATCGACACC
This sequence comes from Paracoccaceae bacterium, assembly GCA_047638395.1. Taxonomy (GTDB): domain Bacteria; phylum Pseudomonadota; class Alphaproteobacteria; order MPNO01; family UBA830; genus CAXBCP01. Next base: position 89,752 of record JBLIMV010000023.1, read on the forward strand.
CAGAAGATGATGGGCGGCTTTGCGCTTGATACCGATCTCGGTGCCGATGACTGGAAAGCCGTCGCCAGGGGGTTCCTTGAGCGCGTTGAGGACGAGACCGGCAAGGCGTTTCCGCAGGACCCGCGCGACCAGCTCTGGGGCGCGATAACGGCGGTGTTCGGTTCCTGGCAGAATGACCGGGCCAATACCTATCGGCGGCTGCACGGCATTTCCGATAGCTGGGGCACAGCGGTCAACGTGCAGGCGATGGTGTTCGGCAATATGGGCCAGGACTGCGCGACCGGTGTCGCCTTCACGCGCGACCCGTCGACCGGCGAAGATATGTTCTACGGCGAATATCTGGTCAACGCGCAGGGCGAAGACGTCGTCGCCGGTATCCGTACGCCGCAACATCTGACAATCGCGGGCAAGGACGCCCAGGGTTCTGATCTGCCGGCGATGGAAGAAGTCATGCCCGAGGTGTTCGGCCAGCTCGACGAGGTGCGTCTCAACCTCGAAAAGCATTACCGCGACATGCAGGATATCGAATTCACTGTCCAGCAGAACAAGCTGTGGATGCTGCAGACCCGGTCGGGCAAGCGCACCGCAAAGGCCGCGCTGAAAATTGCCTGCGATATGGTTGCCGAGGGGCTGATCACGAAGGACGAAGCGGTTTCGCGCGTGGAGCCGGAATCGCTCGACCAGCTCCTGCATCCGACGCTCGATCCCGATGCGCCGCGCGACCTGCTGACCCGGGGGCTGCCGGCATCGCCGGGGGCAGCGTCGGGCAAGGTCGTGTTCTCCTCAGACGAGGCAGAGACGATGGCGGCTGCCGGTGAGGCAGTTATTCTGGTCCGTATCGAGACCAGCCCCGAAGATATTCACGGCATGCATGCCGCCCAGGGCATCCTGACCAGCCGTGGCGGTATGACCAGCCACGCGGCCGTTGTCGCGCGCGGCATGGGACGCCCCTGCGTCTCCGGCGCGGGCGATCTGCGGATTGATTATGCGACGCAGAAACTGACAGTGCTCGGGCGCGAAATCGCGGCCGGCGATATCATGACCATCGACGGTGCCTCCGGTGAGGTCATGGCCGGCGAAGTGCCGACGCGTCAGCCGGAACTGTCGGGCGATTTCGGTACGCTGATGGAATGGGTCGACGATATCCGCGTGCTCAAGGTCCGCACAAACGCCGAGACCCCGCTGGATGCCAAGACCGCGCTTGATTTTGGCGCCGAGGGAATCGGGCTCTGCCGGACCGAGCATATGTTCTTCGATGCCGAGCGGATTATCGCGGTTCGCGAGATGATCCTGGCCAGCAACGAGGCTGGCCGTCGCGCCGCGCTCGAAAAAATTCTGCCGATGCAGCGCCAGGACTTTGTTGAACTGTTCAAGATCATGGCGGGCAAGCCGGTGACCATCCGCCTACTGGATCCGCCCCTGCACGAATTTCTGCCGCACAGCCCGGAAGAAATGCAGCAGGTCGCTGAAGCCTCCGGCGTGGCGGTCGAAGAACTGCGTATCCGCGCCGCGGAGCTTGCAGAGGTTAATCCGATGCTCGGCCATCGTGGCTGCCGGCTGGGGATCTCCTATCCGGAGATTTCCGAAATGCAGGCGCGGGCGATCTTCGAGGCCGCGATAGAGGTCTCCAAAACCGCCGACGCGCCGGTCGAGCCCGAGGTAATGATCCCGCTGGTGTCGGACCCAAAAGAATTCGACATGCTGCGTGAGCGCATCGTCGCGGTTGCAGCAGAAGTGTTCGCGGAAACCGGCAGCGAGGTGCCGTATCTGGTCGGCACCATGATCGAACTGCCGCGGGCAGCGTTGCTGGCAGGCGAAATTGCCGAAGGGGCTGAGTTCTTTTCCTTCGGTACCAACGATCTCACCCAGACCACGTTCGGCCTGTCGCGCGACGACACCGCCGGTCTGCTGAAGGAATATGCCCGTCGTGGCATTTTCGAAACCGACCCCTTCGTGTCGATCGATATCGACGGTGTCGGCGAGCTCGTCAAGATTGCCGCCGAGCGCGGCCGCGCGACACGGCCCGACATCAAGCTCGGCATCTGTGGCGAACATGGCGGCGATCCGGCATCGGTGCATTTCTGTGCCGAGATCGGCCTCGATTACGTTTCCTGCTCGCCCTACCGTGTGCCGATTGCCCGGCTGGCGGCGGCCCAGGCAGCGATGAAGGCGCGCGGATAACCGACGCTTCTGCAGCGTGCCGGATGCGGGCCACGGCTTCGGCCGCCTGAGCCGCCAGCTTCATATTTTCGACGCGCTCAAAAAGGCGATATCGGGGGACTGAGGCCCAAAGCCAATACAGCCCTTGCCAAGGGACCATCTCTATCGCATAACGAGGCTGCCGGATTGGAGCTGCCCACCGTATGTAAAGCGGCCGGTCACGTTCCTGGTCGCTAGATGAAACGACCTAGGCCAACACCTGATCACAAGGCGAATACCTGCTTCCATAGCGACGGTCGCTAGGCAATCAGAGCTAGGACAACGGTTGTGGCGTTGAAATTTATGCAAAACGATAGAGATAATGTGAGATGAAGAACTATGAGCCCGGTTTCGCTGATCGGTTGAACGTCGCAGCGAAGGCCAAGCGGGGCCAGATTGTAAAGGCGAAGGCCAACAATCCCGCCAACGACCCGAAGTTTGCCGAACAGCAGGCCGCCCGGCGGGAGGCCGCGATCGCGCGGGAGGCCCGCAAAGCCGAACGCCTGGCAGAACGCAAAGCAGCAAAGCTTGCCGATGCGGCCCGCAAAGCTGAAGAAGAGATCGCCCGCGAGGCCGCCCTAAAGGCCGAAGAGGAGCGTCAGGCCGCCGAAGTGGTCAAACAGGCTGCCGACAAGATCGCTCATGAAGCTGAGCGTAAGGCGGAGCGTGACCGCCGGTATGCCGCGCGCAAGGCGCGCAAAAGATAATACTTTCGCGTCAAAGCCTGCCGATCATGCTCGCCTTGAGCTAAAATTCAGCCCAGTCGGGTTTCGCCGGCGTAATCGCCACACCATCGACCGTCAGACCGCCTTTTTCGACCAGATCGAGACGGAGCAGGGCGATTCCGTGGCCGGCGACCGCCGAGCGGACTTCACCAGCATCGACATCGCCGCATTTGACGCCCGAACCGTCGGCGATCCCGTCTTTGCCGGCATCGAAGGTGATCGGAAACAGGCGTTTCTTGACCAAATGCCGGTGTTTCATCCGTGCGGTGACTTCCTGGCCGACATAGCAGCCTTTTTCGAAATCAACGCCGTGGAGTTCATCGAACCCGGATTCGAGCGGCATCGATTTGTCGGCGATCAGGTCTGTGCCGGTATCGGGAATGCCGAGCGAGATGCGCAGAGCGTCGTATGCGGCCCGGTTTGTTTCCAATTGGACCGTGTCGGTGGGGAACGTGTCGTCCTCGTCAACCAGGCGGATCGTCCGCTCGCCCATGCTGGCATGGCGCGGATCAATGTAGGAAACGCCATCGAAGCGGGTTTTGGCCGTGCCTGCGGGCTGGGATTCTCCCGCCTCATCACCAGTCTCGTCGCCGACCAGCATCACACCGACCTCCCACGTGTCGGATTCGTCGGCGATTTCGACCTTCGAGCGCAGGCGGTACATGGTCAGACGTTTGATCAGGTCGGGAATCCGGTCCCGCTTGCAGTCGAGCAGAAGGCGGTCCTTATGCTGGACGATAAAGAAATCATGGAGAAACTTGCCCTGCGGGGTCAGCAGCGCTGCGTAAATCGCGCAGGTTGGCGAAACCCGCTGGATATCGTTCGTGATCAGACCCTGCAGGAAATCCCGGGCCGGGTCGCCCGAAACGGCGATAACGCCGCGCATTGCCAGCGGTACGTGAACTTTCATCTTCATGACTGATATTTCCTTCTCCCTGCTAATTAGAGCTTTGACGTGGATTTATCCAGTCTTGCAGCTATAACTCGGCCCATGACCGCTGAAAAATGTGTCCTGTCCGCCGTAATCTCCATTCGCAACGAGGAAGCCCAGCTTGCCGACTGCCTGGAGCGGCTTTCGTTTGCCGATGAGATCGTCGTGCTGCTCGATGACTGCACCGACGGCTCACGCCATATTGCCGCGCGCTTTACCGACCGTCTGATCGACGGCAACTGGGCCGTCGAGGGCGACCGGCGCAATGCGGGCATAGAAGCCTGCCGCGGCGAGTGGATCTTCGAGATCGATGCCGATGAACGCGTGCCCGATACGCTGGCGGCTGAAATTCGCGCGACCATCGCGACCACCACCAGCGATTGGCACGGCATCCGGGTCGACAATTATATCGGCGACCGTCGGGTGCGCTACGGCTGGGGCGCGTCCTATGGCAAGAATCAGTATCCCGGCCTGTTCCGCAAGGGCGCCAAGGCCTGGGGGCGCCAGCGGGTGCATCCGGCACTGACGTTTACCGGCACCGAAGGCGCGCCGCTGACCCACCGCATAGACCATTACGTCGACCGGAACATCTCCGACATGATACGGCGGCTCGATTCCTACACGACGGCGCGTGCCCGTGACATCCGCGAGAACGGCGACGGCGGCACCTATGCCCGGAATCTGCGGCGTATCTTCTCGCGGTCGTGGAAGTGCTACGTGTCGCGCAAGGGATACCGCGAAGGAAAATACGGCGTGATGATCGCGATATTCGCTGGGTTGTACCCGATCCTGTCCTACCTGAAAGCGACGCTGGAGGAGAACTGATGGCCGCCATCGTGATGGCAGATGACGGCATCGCCTTCGATGGCGATTCACTGGCGCGCGGCCCCCTGGGTGGCGCGGAAACGGCCTTCATCTCGCTGGCCGAAGCGCTCGCCGCACGTGGACACGATGTCACGATCCATAACCGGTGCGGTGCGCCGATGACCCGCTTCGGCGTCAATTGGGAGCCGCTTGAAAAAGGCCTGCCCGAGGCCGCCGATCTGTATATCGCCAATCGTGGTGACAGGTTGCTGCCCGCAGTGCCCGGCGCGCGTTCAAGGGTGTTCTGGATCCATAACCCGGCCGGTTATCTCAAAAAATGGCGTTATATCTCCAAACTGTTCCGCTGGCGTCCGACCATTGTGTTTTCGTCCGCCTTCCATGCCGCTTCCTTCGCCCCGTGGCTGCCATCGGGCGGCAAGGCGACGATCCCTTACGGGATTTCGAACGTCTTCCTTGATGCCGCACCGCCCGCCACACCGCCGGCGCCACGCGTTGCCTTTACGTCCAGCCCGCTGCGGTCGCTCGACTGGTTGATGGAATTGTGGGCGGCGGAAATACATCCCCATCTGCCGGCGGCGGAACTGCACGTGTTTTCCAGCCCGAAGACCTATGGCGATCACGGCGATGCGCGCGCCGCCCAGATGAACGCGGTGCTTGACCGCGCGTCTGCGCTGTCCGGGTCGGGCGTGGTGCTGCGCGACCCGTTGCCCAAGGCCGAACTGGCGGTCGAGCTTGCAGGCTTCCGGGCGCTGCTCTATCGCGGCGACCCTGGCGAGACCTATTGCCTGGCAGTGGGTGAGGCCCAGGCGGTCGGGATACCCAGTATCGTGCAGGATATCGGCTGTGTGGCCGAGCGTGTGGTCGATGGTGTGACGGGATATGTCGCGGCCGACGATGCGGCCTTCGCAGAGCGCGCAATTGCTTTGTTGTCGGATGATGCGCTCTGGCGGGCACAGCATGAAGCGGCTCTCGCCCAGCAACGCAACTGGCGCTGGGACGACGCTGCGGCGGCGTTCGAGCGTTTCGTGCCCGCATGAGACTGATGCAGACCATGGCGGGGGGTGCTGTCGGCGGGGCCGAGGAGTTCTTTGTCCGTCTTGCCATCGCATTTCATGAACGCGGCATCGACCAGACCGTGGTTGCCCGTCCCAACGATACGCGCGGCCCGCGTCTTGCCGAGGCCGGGATCGACGTCCTCGAATTACCGTTCGGCGGGTTCTTCGACCGCAAAACCGTCCCGTCGCTCGCCGCGGAAATCGATCGTGTCCAACCGGACATCGTGCTGTCCTGGATGAACCGGGCAAGCGATCAGACGGGCAGGGCGGTGAAGAAGGCGGCACATAAGCCGCAACTGATCGGTCGCCAGGGCGGCTATTACGATCTCAAATACTATGCGGGCTGCGATCACCTGATCGGCAACACGCCGGATATCGTGCGCTATCTGACGGGTGAAGGCTGGGCGCAGGACCGTGCCCATTACGTGCCCAATTTTGTCTCGGCGGAACCGGGCACGCCGTTGCCGCGCAGCGATTTTAACGTTCCCGACGGCGCGCCGCTGATGCTGGCCGCAGGCCGTCTGCACCGGAACAAGGCGTTCGATGTGCTGCTGGGCGCGATGAAGCATACGCCGGGCGCCTACTTGCTGCTGGCCGGTGACGGCGTCGATGCAAGGGCGCTCGAAGGACTAGCGCACAAGCTGGGCGTTGCCGACCGGGTGCGGTTCCTCGGCTGGCGCACGGATATCCCCGATCTGATGGCGACCGCTGACATGCTGGTCTGCCCGTCCCGGATCGAGCCTCTGGGCAATGTGGTGATAGAGGCCTGGGCCCGGAATCTGCCGGTGGTCGCCACCGCTGCGGAAGGCCCGGGCTGGCTGATCGAGGACGGTACCGACGGATTGCTCAGCCCGGTTGATAATACCGACCTGCTGGCCGACTCGATTACCCGCATGGCATCGGACGATCAATTGGCACCACGGCTGGTCGCGGCGGGACGGCGGCGCTTTGAAACCGATTTTACCGAGGATGCCGTGGTCGCGAATTTCCTCGAGCTGTTCGAAAAGGTGCGCGGCTGATGTGCGGCATCGCGGGTATTATGACCGCCGACGGCTCGGCGCCGGATGCCGCGGCGCTTGAGGCCATGAAAAACGCGCTCGTCCATCGCGGACCGGACGGCGACGCGGTCTGGACATCGGGCGATACCGGGCTTGTGCACACGCGGCTTGCCATCATCGATCTGGAAACCGGCGATCAGCCGCTCTTCGGTCCCGGTGGCACGGTCCTGGTCGCGAATGGCGAGATATACAATTACATCGAGCTGCGCGACGAATTGATGGGCGTCGATTTCGCGACCGCGTCGGATTGCGAACCGGTGTTGCACTACTACCAGAACCACGGCCTGGATTTTGCCGAGTGGCTGCGTGGCATGTATGCGCTGGCGATCTACGATCCGCAGGAACGCCGCCTTGTGCTGTCGCGCGACCCGTTTGGCATCAAGCCGCTCTATTATGCGCTGTCGGATAACGGCGTGGCTTTCGCCTCGGAACCGCAGGCGCTGCTGGCAGCGGGATTTGGCGCGCGGGAACTTCGCGACCGGTCCGTCGGCGAATTGCTGCAGCTTCAGTTCACGACCGGCGCACACACCCCGTTCAAGGGAATCGAGCGTGTTCTGCCGGGGGAGACCATCGTGATTGCCGGCGGCCGCATCGTTGATCGCCGCCGCCGCGCAGCATTACCCGCCGGCGGCCCGCAGCGGACGTCCGAGGCCGCGGCGATTGAGGCGCTGGAGGTCGCGCTGACCGACAGTGTCGACGTGCATCAGCGCGCCGATGTTCCCTATGCGATGTTCCTGTCGGGCGGGATAGATTCGTCGGCCATCCTGGCGCTGATGGCGCGGCTCAACGACACGCCGGTGCGCGCCTATACCGCCGGTTTTCCCGGCACTGACGCGGCGGATGAACGCGCCCATGCGCGCAGCGTCGCCCAATCGTTCGGCGCCGAGCATGTGGAAGTAACATTCGAAGCTTCAGATTTCTGGTCGCTGCTGCCGGCCATTGCGGCAGCCATGGACGAGCCGGTGGCCGATTACGCCATCCTGCCGACCTGGAAACTTGCACAGGTCGCGGCCAGGGATCACAAGGTGATCCTGTCCGGTGAGGGCGGGGACGAGATTTTCGGCGGCTACGGCCGCTACCGCAGCCTGATGCGGCCCTGGTGGCTGGGCGGGCGCGGCATGCGCCGCCGCGGCATCCTGGACGGGCTTGGCGTGCTCCGCCACGACGACCCGGCATGGCGTGACGGGATTTCCGGCGCCGAAGCCGTTGCACGGACCAATGGGCGATCGCGGCTGCAGGTAGCCCAGGCCGTCGATTGCGCCGACTGGCTGCCCAATGATCTGCTGACCAAGCTCGACCGCTGCCTGATGGCCCATGGTGTTGAAGGCCGCACGCCGTTCCTCGATCCCGCGGTGGCCAACGCCGCGTTCCGCCTCCCGGATTCGCTGAAAGTAAAAGGCGGGCTCGGCAAATGGATCCTGCGCAAATGGCTCGACGACGCGGCCCCTGCGGCGCAGGCCTTCGCAAAGAAAAAGGGCTTCACCGTGCCGGTCGGCGAATGGATCGCCGCCGAAGGTGCCCGCATCGGCCCGATGGTGGCCGCGCAAGCGGGTGTCGCCGAGCGTTGCCGCCCGGAGGCGGTGACTGCGCTGTTTCAGGCGACCGGCAAGCGCGAGCGCTTTGCCGCCTGGACGCTGCTGTTCTTTGCGCTCTGGCACCAGCGGCATATTCTAGGGGTATCAACCGAGGGCGATGCGTTTGATGCGCTGGGGTAGGTAGCGGTTGTGGCGGGTTTCCGGGTTATCGGCTCTGAGTTGTTACACTATAGGGTATTCGGTAACATTCGCCCGACGTCCGCTGCTGAGGGTGGAACGGAAGTAATTCCCGGCGGGCCAGACAGCCGTTCTTAGCCAAAGGCGGACATTGTCGGGGGGCTGGCGTACCGTCGGGTTTCTTTACAACTACTGTCCCCAACAAATTCGAGCCTGTCTAACCTGTTGATATAATGAGAAATTTTTCTTGGCATACTTATTGCATTAGGGAAGGTAAGCAGCGTGATTTCGCTTTAAATTTTCCCAAAGCAAGAGGTTCCTGATGTTCCGCCGTCTTTTTTGCCAGTTCCTCCCGGTTATATGCGTGTCGATGCTTTGGTCTCCGGTTTCCGCCGGCCTGATGAGCTCAATTTATCTTGCGAATGGACAAACGGTACGCGAATACAATGGAAGCGGTCTCGTAAATACCTTCTCGATCACTAATCAGGACTACGCCCTGGCGGTGAACCAGACGATCCGGTTCGCCGGACGATTTGGCAGTGCCGGAAACGAATATACCCTGACCGGAACGCCCACAGGAAACCTGAGTAGCGCGACGGGCATCAACACACTCGATGGAACGACCGACGGCACGTACAATTATTCAACGGATTGGGGCGGCACGACAGTTACGCGATATGATGCCAACTGGGAGAACCCGATCAGCCTGTTTTCTACCGGAAGCTCGTCTCCACTTGGGATCACCTACGATCCGTATGATGCGACATTGTGGATAAGCGATTTGAACGCTCGCACCGTTACGAACTATACGATGAACGGAACGGCGAACAGTTCTTTCAACACCACCAGCGGATTTTCTCGGGGTCTGGCCCTGGAACATGCGTCGGATACTTTGTGGCTGTCGGTTGATAATACGTTGCAGCAATGGTCGAAGTCGGGTGTCTTACTGGACACGCTGAGCGTCGGCTATGCTCAGGGTGCAGAATTTCAGTTTGTTACGTCGATGACCGTGCCTGAACCGGCTAGCCTGGTCGTCTTCGGCATTGGTCTTGTCGGTCTCGGTTTCGCACGGCGTAAGAAAAAGACTGCCTGATCCAACCCCGGGCAGTCAGTTAGCTGCTGGACGCCTACCCCCGGCAGCTAAACGAAACGGCGGTTCTTCGGAGCCGCCGTTTTTGTGTCTGATGTCCGAGATGGGTCAACAGCGGCTGTTCTGACGACTCGTCTGCCAGGTCTGCTCTACCCTCGACAACGGAAGTTCGCCGCTGGACCTCTGAAGCTGGGGGAACGGCGGAAGAGATCGGCGCGCGCGTTCAGGT